>NZ_JAEMUI010000004.1 GCF_016461715.1 Marinomonas spartinae
TCATTCAGTTTCAATTGCAGGTCTTGTGCTTTTGCATTTAATACCGCTGCTTTATCTTGAAACGTGTGAACAGTACTCATATCAATGCTGGTATTAACGTTAACACCTCTGCTTTCAAGCTGTTGCTCAAGATTGTTGACTTTCTCTTGGGCTCTGACAACAGAACCGTATGTACCATCACCTGGGGCTGCAAACGCCGCAGAAGCAAAAGAAGTCGTTGCTAATAGAGTCAGTGCTACTTTTGTTAAAGTATTCATAAAACATCTCCTTTGTAGCGAGTTCCAACAGATTTATGACCTGCTTGAACTTTATATTGGACTAACCTGATTAAGTCAGCCCATTGATAAAAGAGTTGCATCTACTCAAAAAATCGATGCAACGGTCACGGATTCACGACAACTTAAGAGTTTTGGCTTTTCAGTTCATTAAGTTGTAGTTGTAGGTTTTCAGCTGCTGTGTTCAATAGTTTAGCTTGCGTATTAACGGTTTTCGCTGTGCTCAGATTCACACCAAGATTTGGCGTTGCACCTAACTGTTGAATTTCACTTTCTAGCTGTTGTACATCCGCTTGTGCTTTTACTTTAGAGCCGTATGAAGCGTCTCCAGGTGCTGCCATCGCAACAGAAGAAATAGAGACCGCTGCAAACAATGCTAATGCGCTTTTAGTTACCAAATTCATATTTACCTCCTAAGGTATTCCGTATTTAAGAGGCGATAGTTTTTAAAAAGAACATCAAATAAATTTAAAAGATCGCCTGTTCATGTCATGTTTTAAATAATAACACTCATTTAAAAAAATAAAATAGAATCGCTTACAGTATCTCTTTCTATTCATTTTTGAATAAAAAAGCGCACCTTTAATTTAATTAAACACATATTATGCATAAAAGAAGAATCGCCAGATAAACAATCAAATCAGAGCAAAATGCTCCCTTATCACCCTTTAAAAAATCAAACAATATGAACGAGATGTTTATATTTGTTACTTCCCTGTGATATTAAGGAAATAACTCGAACGCAATCTTTCATAAACGATCTATACTCAGTCGCTAGATGTCTCAAAAATACATGGAGCCTGCATGAGGTTATTCACTATTACATTATTCGCGTTATTGATTAGTGCCTGTTCTAGCGATAATTGGCGCACTGCCAGCCGTGAACCAGCGGGTCTTGCCGCCGATCCCCAGAAAAACAGAGAAGCGATCATAGAGTTTTACGCCGCTGATGCATTCAGTTGGCGAGGTTGGTTTGCCGTTCATACCTGGATCGCAGTAAAAGAAGAAAATGCCCAAGAATATACCGTCTATGAGGTCGTAGGATGGCGGGTAAAGCGAGGGCTACCTGCCTTAGAGACGTACCAGACCACCACTCCTGACCGTTATTGGTTTGGCGCCAAGCCTGAGAAAATCTTATCTATTCAAGGAGAAAAAGCCCAACGCCTTATCCCGAAAATAACCGCTGCCGTCAAACGCTATCCTTGGGCCAATGAATACGTCGTCTTCCCTGGTCCAAACAGTAATACATTTCCCGCTTGGATAGGTTTACAGGTGCCTGAGCTTGAACTAGACATGCCATTTCGTGCCATTGGTAGTGGCTACGCCGATAAAGCAGAATAAATAGCCACCAGATCCCTAAAAAAATTAAGTCAGTATTTAGAAAGCTCCCATATTGACCCTTCCTATCCCTTTAGGCTACGTTTTCTGTTTGGAAAACGTAGAGCGCTGTTTTTTCGTGGAAGCGAACCCTCTCTCGCCAAACCTTTTAATTTAATTCATACAAATCTATTCTCGCCATTGTTACGAGCACGTCTTTATAAGGCATTAATATGGACATCACGTTTGAAGCACAAAAAACCCTGCAACGTTTATTGGCTGAACTCGATTTCAGCCAACTCACGCCGCAAAAAAAATCCATCCTTATTCAGCGTTTAACAAATGGGTTTCAGCCCCTGTTCAACCAGCTTTTTCCACTCTATGGGCAACGCTTTGACCTGCATTACCACTTAAAGGTATTACTGCAATCCGTTATCGATTTTCATAAAAAAAAGTGCCCTGCTCAAATCAAAAATAAATCTGCATTCTGGTTCGAGTCCAATCAAAATATTGGCATTGCCGTCTATGTGGATTTACTGGCGGATGATCTGAGTTCTCTGATCGAAAAGATCCCTTACTTTGAAGCTTTGGGGGTAAATTATCTGCATCTCATGCCGCTTTATTTATCACCAGAAGGAAACAGTGACGGTGGTTATGCCATTTCGGATTACCGTACGGTGTCCCCTAAGCTTGGCACGAACAAAGATTTAAAAGACCTAGCGTCAGCACTGCATAAAAAAGGCATTCGTATGGTGCTGGACTTTGTATTTAATCACACGTCAGATGAGCATCGCTGGGCACAAGCAGCAAAAGCAGGCGATCAAGAATACCAAGGCTATTACTATTTTATGGATGAACAAGACGCCATAGAATACAACCAAACCGTACGCGAAATATTCCCACAAATTCGACGCGGGAGTTTCACCTATTTACCAGAATTAGATCGCCACGTTTGGACAACCTTTAATTCATTTCAATGGGATCTTAACTATTCCAATCCTGCCGTTTTTGTCGCGGTCGTAGAAGAAATGCTGCACTTGATTCTAAACGGCTGTGATGTGCTACGGCTTGATGCCTTAGCCTTTGTGTGGAAAGAAAAAGGCACCGTATGTGAAAATCTCCCCAAAGCACATAACCTGATCAAAGCCTTTAAAGCCTGCTTAGACATTGCAGCACCGCATGTTGTGTTTAAATCGGAAGCCATTGTCCACCCTGATGAAGTAAACAAATACATTGCGACCGACGAGTGTACGCTCTCTTACAACCCACTTATGATGGCCTTGTTATGGGAAAGTTTAGCGACACGCCAAACGAATTTGTTATATCAATCCCTTGAGCGCAGTTTTCAGATTCCAGAGCACACCAGCTGGGTCAATTATATTCGTTGCCATGACGACATTGGCTGGTTATGGGATGACACCATTTCAGACCGTCTTGGCATTGATGGCATCGGTCATCGTCACTTTTTAAATCAATTCTATACAGGACAATTTGCCGGCTCTTTTGCTGCTGGAGTACCGTTTCAAGAAAACCCAGTCAATGGCGACTGTCGCGTGTGTGGCACATTGGCGTCTTTAGCAGGCGTTGAAAAAGCCATTGCGGCTGACGATCCACTGCTGCTTGATCACGCCATCAAGCGTATACGAGTGCTCAATGGCATCAACTTTGCCATGCCAGGCATTCCCTTGTTGTATCAAGGGGACGACCTTGGCGTACTTAATAACAACGATTATCTGAACGACCCGACAAAAGCAGACGATAGCCGCTGGGTGCATCGTAAAAAACTCACCAGAGCCGATTTTGTATTAGCTGAAGACCTCACCACACCACAAGGAAAAGTCGCTCAGTTGATTCGCGAAATGATTCAGATTCGTAAGGCCAATGACATTTTTGCCGCGAAGGCATTCGAACTGATTTCCCTAGGCAGCGAACATCTCTTCGCCTTCAAACGACAAAGCGGTGATAAGGTTCTGTTGGTCATCGCCAATATTAGCGAACATTACGTACCGATTACCTCCACACTCGGTGAACTTATCGGCAACCAAACCGCAATGAACTTGCTAAACAATGAACAGATTGATTTATCGTCTTTCAGTCTGATTGAACCATTGGATTTGCTGTGGTTAACCAAGGCTTAGTTAGTTTCGTCTCATCATTAACATTGAGATGAAAATCGCCACAAAAAAGCGTATCGACGTTATTTTATAGTCGATCCGCTTTTTTGTATTCTTGATTAATGCTTCGTCGAGCCAGGGTTTGGTATAAAGTTAATCACCATTTCATCCGCTTGTGGGGCGCTGCTATGGGGCGTATTTACACGAGTAGGAATCTCTGTTGGCTGTGCCTGTATTGAGGTGGATTGCTCATCCGTGTACCCACAAGCAATGCACTCACGATATTGCTTTTCTGCGTCATCATCGCGCCAAGCACGAATCTTATCCATTTCATTACAACGAGGACACACTGCCCCTGCGATAAAGCGTTTTACTGTCATAACCCTAATACCTTTAAAAGTAACGTCTGCAAACAACGTTATAAAAAAAACAGCGTCTTGTGCTGACCATCGTCAAGCAAGGCGCTGTTTCCTTGCAGAACGAAAGTTTATGCCGCGATGCCGCTGTGTCTTAATAAGGCATCGGTACTTGGCTCACGACCGCGAAATTCAGCAAATAACTCTGCCGCTGGACGCGAACCACCATTGGCTAATATGGTATCACGGAAGCGTGCACCAGTGTCTTGATTAAAGATGCCATCCTCTTCGAATTTCGAAAAGGCATCGGCCGATAAGACTTCTGCCCATTTATAGCTGTAGTAACCTGCAGCGTAACCACCAGCAAAAATATGCGAAAAACCATTTTGGAAGCGGTTAAAGTCCGGCGGCGTCGTTACTGCCACTTTGCTGCGCACATCGTCAATAACGGACTGAACCGAAATGCCTTTTTGATATTCCCTATGCAAGCGGAAGTCGAATAACGAGAACTCTAGCTGGCGCACCATCTGCATACCCGATTGGAAATTTTTCGCGGCCAACATTTTATCTAACAAGTCCTGCGGTAACGGTTCACCCGTTTCAAAATGACCCGCAATGTGCGCGAGCGCTTCGGGTTCATAACACCAGTTTTCCATAAATTGACTGGGTAACTCGACAGCATCCCACACCACACCGTTAATACCAGAAACGGATGACACATCTACTTGAGTCAACATATGGTGCAAGCCGTGACCAAACTCATGGAACAAAGTCGTGACTTCGTCATGAGTTAACAACGCAGGTTTATCGCCAATCGGTGGCGTAAAGTTACACACTAAATAGGCTACTGGTAACTGCAAACGATTATCACTCAAACGACGACGCGTACGACAAGCATCCATCCAAGCGCCACCGCGTTTTGCTTCGCGAGCATAAGGATCTAAATAAAAGCGTGCAATGTCTTCACCATCCTTACTGATAGTAAATAGCTGTAAGTCTTTGTTATAACTATCAAATTCTTTTTCTTCACGAATATCGACGCCAAATAAGGTTTGTGCCACGTGAAACAATCCTGACAATACCTTATCTATTGGGAAGTAAGGACGCAGTGCCTCTTGAGATATACTGTACTGGTGCTGACGCAATTTTTCCCCATAGTACATCATGTCCCAAGCGTTCAACTCTTCCACGCCATTTTGATCTTTAGCAAAGGCTTTTAATTGCGCAAGATCTTGTTCTGCCGAGCTTTTTGATTTTTTGGCTAGATCTTCTAAGAAGTCGATAACCTGTTGCCCGTTATCAGCCATTTTGGTCGCAACTGACAATTCAGCGTAGTTATCAAACCCAAGAATGTGGGCCATCTCATG
The DNA here is from genome assembly GCF_016461715.1 of Marinomonas spartinae. Lineage (GTDB taxonomy): Bacteria > Pseudomonadota > Gammaproteobacteria > Pseudomonadales > Marinomonadaceae > Marinomonas > Marinomonas spartinae_A. The sequence goes on from NZ_JAEMUI010000004.1 coordinate 5,430, forward strand.
GCGTAACGCCAAAATCTCGTCAATTAAAGGAGCGTTATCGAACTTAATGTCGCCTCCTTGATCTGATGCTCGAGTCGCAAAAGCGCGATACATTTCCTCGCGCAAAGCGGCATTATCAGCGTAACTCATCACAGGCATGTAAGATGGGAAATCCAAAGTGAATAACCATCCGTCTTTTTCTTTGGCTTCAGCCATTTGTTTCGCTTGCGCTAGTGCCGACTCTGGTAGCCCCGCTAGCTCACTTTCATCAGTGATCAGTTTGCTCCACGCCTGCGTCGCATCTAAAACGTTTTCGCCAAACTGGCTGCTCAGCTCAGACAAGCGTTGACTGATCTCGCCATAGCGCTTTTTGGCCTCACCCTCGAGAGCCACGCCAGACAACTCAAAGTCTCGGATGGTTTGCTTGAGCGCTTCGCTCTGCGCTTGTGTTAACTCTTTTGCCGCATCACTTTCTGCTAAGCGTTTATAGGCTTGGTAAAGACCCTTGTTTTGCCCTAAATCCGTATAAAACTGAGTCAACTTAGGCAAACAGGCATTATAGGCCTGACGTAACTCGGGCGTATTTTTCACTGAGTTTAAGTGGCTAATCGGAGACCAAAAATTATTTAAGTCGTCGTGAAGCTGGTCTAATGGCAGAACTAAGCTTTCCCAAGTTGGTTGGGCATTTTGACTGACGCAAGCTTCAATCGCGGCTGTGGTGTCTTTTAGTCTTTGCTCTAATTCCGACTCAATCGACGAAACATCAATCGAGGAAAAGGTAGGTAAGCGGGTCGCATCCCATACGGACTGTGGCATATCGTGTTATCCTTCTACGCAAAATAGACAGGCAATCTGCCATATTACGGCACCTTGTCTGACTTCATGTAAGTGGATTAAGCAGAACTAAGACTGCCTAATGAAAAAGCTCATGTATGCCTATAAGATATGTGGTGTTTGTGTTTTTTCAATGCTGGAATCGCTATCATAGCGATAGTTCTTGTTTACTACACACTAATACCGAAATGATGAGAAGAGAGTCTGTATGGTGATGAAATCTTTCCGTGGTCACACACCACAACTAGGGGAACGCGTTTGGGTCGACGAGAGCGCCGTTATCATTGGCGATGTGGAAATTGGCGAAGACAGCTCCGTTTGGCCTTTGGTGGCTATTCGTGGTGACATGCATCGTATTCGCATCGGTGCCAGAACCAGCATTCAAGACAACTCCTGTCTGCACATTACCCATGCCAGCTCCTATAAACCAGAAGGCCATCCTTTAACCATTGGCGATGATGTTACTGTGGGTCATATGTCGATGCTCCACGGCTGCGAAATCGGCAACAAGGTTTTAGTGGGAATGGGCACCACCATTTTGGATGGTGCGGTGATCGAAGAGGAAGTGATCATTGGTGCTGGCTCTTTGGTACCCCCTGGCAAACGTTTGGTATCTGGCTTTTTGTATATGGGTTCGCCAGTCAAACAAGCTCGCCCATTAACAGCAAAAGAAATTGAATACTTCCAATACGCTGGCCTGAACTATGTCAAACTCAAAGATGAGTACTTAGCCGAGACCTCACCATTAGCATCAGGTCCTCAAGAATGAAACGGTCTAATCTCATCTGGCTAGGTTCTCTGTGTCTCGGTATCTTCATTATTTGGGGAATCAGCGCACATTATCAGTTTTATTCAGAAGAGCCACATTTATCCAAACCACAGCAAGCGGCCCTTGATATTACTTTGCTCTCAAACCCACAAGCCTTGCCTTCTTTAGAGGGTAAGTCTGGTGCGAATATTGGCAGCTGGTTTGGCTTGCTACTGCAACCGACGATTTGTGATGCCATTTGCCAAGGTGAGTCCATGGCCTTCGAACAAAGTGGTCAGGTGGTAATTCGCCCTTCGTCTCCTTTGTATAAACAAATAGCCCTTATTATGGAAAAAGAAGGTTATCACGAGAGCCAAGGACTGCTCTTATTGGTGAACCCCAAAGGTCAATTTGCTGGTAGCATTGCACCACCTTACAGCCAACAAAAAATTGAAGAAGCGTTTAAAGCCCTTAATAAATAAGGGCTTTTTCATTTAAAAAAAATATTCCTAAATTTTGTAAGAAAAACTCTGCTATTGACGTCTAAACTATGAAAAAACGACAAGCAGAGGCTTACATGACAAACGCTAGCACCTCACCTGGCTCATCGCCGTCGCCCAATATGGGCGTGTTTTTTGACGTCGAATTCACCCAAGAACTGCGTCAGCAAATGTTGAAATTCGCCCTTCTGCAAGTGCGCGACGAGCAACTTGCTGAAGACGCTGTACAAGAAGCCATGATCTCCGCCTATCAAAATATTGATCGCTTCGCACGCCAAGCGGCACTGAAGACCTGGGTTTTCTCTATCCTGAAAAACAAGGTGATCGACTTACTGCGCAAAGAAAAACGCCATACTGCCGCCAGCCAATTAGAAGAGGGCCCGAATATCAATGGCGAAGCGTTGATCGATGCACTATTTACTGAAAATGGCCATTGGCAGAAAAGTGAACGACCACGAAAATGGGATGACCCAGACCACGGCGTGGAAAACGAACATTTCTGGCGCGTGTTTGATGCCTGCCTAAACGCTTTGCCAGAAAAATATGGTCGATTGTTTATGATGCGTGAGTTTCTGGAAATGGAAACCAGCGAGATCTGCTATAACGAAGAACTCACCATCACTAACCTCAACGTCACCCTTTACCGCGCACGTTTGCGTTTACGTGAATGCTTAGAAGACAACTGGTACGCAGCGGAGCCAACATCATGAATTGCAAACAAGCCACACAACTACTTTCTGAAAAACTTGATCGTCCACTGAACGCCAAAGAAAAAGTGTCCTTAGGTGTGCATACCACCATCTGTGTGTCATGCCGACGCTTCTCTCATCAAGTAGAAGAATTGCGAACAATTTCAAAGCGTTATGTTGAAGAATCAAAAAGCGAATAATTTTTTAAAATTTTTTCCTGTTTTTGTGTAAGAAATCCCTTCCTCACTTCGACAAAGGAATGTCACTACAAGGAAAGGCCGTTGGCCCACCTTGTTTATACAATCCAATAACGAAAAAAGAGGATACACCCATGAAAAACACAAAAGCGACTCTAGCACTAGCCCTTGGTACTGCCGTTGCCCTATCTGCTGTTGCGATGCCAGCGCAAGCGGCTAGCAAAGAAAAATGCTTTGGTGTTGCTATGGCAGGCCAAAATGATTGTAAAGCAGGCCCAGGCACAACCTGCGCAGGAACATCAAAAGTGGACGATCAAGGCAATGCCTTCAAACTCGTTCCAGCTGGCACTTGCATGGACATGAAATCGTCTACCTCTCCCACTGGCCACGGCCAGTTAAAAGCCTTCTAAGCAGACATTTGGAGCCTTCTCATGTCTTGTTTAGCAAACAAAGCCGAAGGTGCGCTTAGCGCATCTTCGGGCTTTTTATCTCGCACTGGTATCAGCCTAAAACCCGTGTATTATCAGACCATCTTGACCGATTTTCCTGAGATAGGTTTCTTTGAAATTCACGCTGAGAACTATCTGAGTAAAGGCGGCCCTGCGCCCTACTTTTTAGCGCAAATTCGTGAACATTACCCGATTACCGTACATGGTGTGGGATTATCCATTGGTGGAGAATCACCTTTGGATGTAGACCATTTAGAACGCGTCGCAACACTGGTTGAGACGGTACAACCAGAGGTGTTCTCCGAACATCTTGCGTGGTCGTCCCATTATTCGCAGTATTTGAATGACTTACTTCCTGTACCGTACGATCAAGCTACACTGGATCGCGTTTGCCGGCACATAGATCAAGTTCAAGAGCGCTTACAGCGCCCTATGCTGTTGGAGAATCCTTCCACCTACTTTGAATTCGCTCGCAGTAATATGAGTGAAGTCGAGTTTTTGAGCACCATCGCTAAACGTACAGGCTGCGGCCTCTTGCTAGATGTGAATAACGTGGAAGTGTCTTGTTTTAATCGTAGAGGAAATCCTTACGAGTATTTGAACGCATTTCCGATGGACGCTGTGGGGCAAATTCACTTAGCGGGCCACACCATGGATACGAATCAAGAACTTCCGCTGAAAATCGACAGTCACGATGACACGGTGAGCCAAAATGTTTGGGGGCTTTATCAGCACACCCTGAGACTGGCAGGCGATGTTCCAACCTTGATTGAGCGCGACGGCAACTTGCCGTCCATTACCGAATTGTTGAAAGAAGCTCAGTTTGCAGATGAGATTCGACAAGCGGTGATTCAGGAGAGACATCATGAACTCGCACTTTAAATCCGCCCTTTTCTCCCAAGACTCACGCTTCTATAACGAGATTAAAGCAGGCTCTTTAGCAGAAAAAGAAACTCGTCTAAACGTCTATCGCAATAATGTATTTGTCTCTTTGATTGAAGCACTGAGTGACATTTTTCCGGTTACCCATTCTGTAGTAGGGGATGATTTTTTTCGTGCTATGGCTCGGGCTTACATTGTTGAGCATCCACCAAGTTCACCTATTTTGCGCGAGTACGGACAACACTTTTCAGACTTTATTCGTGGTTTTGAAGCCGCTAACAGTCTGCCTTTTTTAGCCGACCTTGCCGCGTTGGAGCGTAATTTGCTTACTCTGACTCATGAGAGAGAACACGACACACTGACCCGAGAAGACGTTGCTACGGTGTTTGCCAAGGTTGAAGATCCAAGTACTTTGTATCTGAGTCTACCGCCTAATACGCAACTATTAGCCTCACCCTTTGCCATTGGCTCTTTGTATCAGGCCCATCAGAGTGATGGAAAATTACGCTTAGACGAGGTGGATATTTATGGAAGTGAGTATTTACTTTTATGTAAGTCTTTTCTTTATGCACAACTGCATGTTATCCGCTTTAGCGAAGCCTGTTTTTTAAAGAACCTCTTACAACACAAATCACTGGAAGACGCCATTCCAGATGAAGCCGATTTTGATCTAGGCAGCATGCTGGCCAAATTGATGAAATGGCAGCTGATTAGCCGTATTTCGAACCAACCACCAGCCATTCACCAACAAGAAAAATAAGGAAAACACTATGGTGCGTTTCATACTATCTAGAAGTGAGAGTCTGTTTCATCTGATTCCGGAGTCCGTGATTTTGTTCATAGCCCGCTTTGGTATCGCTGCGGTATTTTGGAAATCCGGTCAGACTAAAATCGAAGGATTCTCTCTAGACATTATCAGCAGACATATGCATCTAGGCTGGCCGCACCTGTCAGACACCGCGATTTATTTATTCGAGAACGATTACAAGCTGCCACTCCTCACCCCTGTGGTTGCCGCTGTGATGGCGGCCTTGGCTGAGCATATTTTATCGACCTTGATTTTATTTGGCTTATTTACGCGTTTAGCGGCATTTGGCTTAGCCTTTATGACCCTGGTGATTGAGATTTTCGTCTACCCGGATGCTTACCCAACCCATGCTACTTGGTTAGCTATTACCTTACTGCTGATGGTAAAAGGGGCAGGCAAACTCTCTTTGGATCATTGGATTAACAAAGGTTAATGCTTAGACACAGGAAGGGTAAACATGGAATGAAGGTCGATTCTTACGTTTGGCGATGAACAAACCGACTGAGATACTTTACATTTTCCAGCCCAATTTGAGCCGACCTATTAGAAAATACGTCGCAATGTGGTTTTATAAAATTCAAAGGCGTCAACAGCGCCTTTTAACACGCGATGGGATTGCTCATCAGTCAGTTCCAGAGCATCCAACTGCGCAACAAATTGACGCCAATGGAGCGCTCGTCCTTCAATGGGCGACGCTAAATGCCATGCACCATGATCTTTATCATAGTAGAGTTTTTGCGTTTCTTTATACAAAAAAGCGGCGCCGATGTTCGACCCTTCGCTGCAATATAACCAACCAATGGCCTCGTATACATCATCCACTCTCGCCACCATACTGGCATCAACCTGTGGCGTTAACCCAAGATCCGCCAAATCCGCTTCGACTGCAGCCAAACGCGATAATGTACTAAGCCCTGGTAGCATAGCTTGCAATGGTTCATGGTGATACAAGGGAGCAACACTAAGATGAAAAAGATACTGCAGCGTTAGAAACTTCGCATAATTTTCTTGACTGGCGAAGGGTTTAGAGGACATCACCATCTGGTCTACCCCATCGTGGTCTCCTCGGGTAGACAGTTTTAAAAATTTAGCGAGGGAGTGTTGATCTTTTTCATCCAAGGTAACGGCCATTTTTTGTCTCATTCAGTATTTAATGTCATTAATGGTAGAAACAATACGAAATAACCGCCAAGCTAAACAGTCGCCTTTTTTACGGATTCGGGGCGAGACCATATCCATATATTGGCGCACAACATGCACCCGATACACAGAGCAATCAGTAAAGTATGCAAGGCACTTAGTAACAATAAAATCGCGCAGACCAGCATACTGATGGTGGCAGCGATTTTACTTTTTCGAGAGACGACACGTCCATGATGCCAGTTATATAACAGAGGGCCCGTAAAACGGTTTTCATGTAAAAATCGATAAATACGCGGCGATGCTTTAGAAGAAGACCAAGCACACAACAAAATAAACTCAGTGGCAGGAATCCCAGGCACCAAAATACCGACAAACGCCATAATCAAGCTCAAGACGGCGATGATCTGAAAAGCCAATCTTTTTGTACGCCCCATCTGCGGAGGTGTTACTGGGTCGACACAGACAGTGTCTTTTAGATCTTTCATTTTTTAACGCCATTTTTTTATCGATGAAAAAAGTATACCACTCGCTAACGCCGCCTAAACGGTAAACTATAAGTAATCAAAAACAACATGGCAGCACACACCACCACACTGGGTCCGGTTGGGGTATCCCAATGATAAGATGCCCACAAGCCACCGCATACGGACAAACAACCAATAAAGCTAGCCATTACCGCCATTTGAATCGGCGTAGCAGACACCTTGCGAGCGGTCGCAGCAGGAATGATCATCAAAGAGGTAATCAGCAACACCCCAACGATTTTCATCGCCACCGCAATAACCAGCGCCACTAGCAACATCAAAAGCAACCGGATCGATTCCACTGGATAGCCTTCCACTTTTGCTAACTCTTCGTTCACCGTCATGGCCAATAATGGCTTCCAAAAAGCCACCAGTAAAGCAATAACGAGCAAACCGCCACCATATACCCAATACAAATCGGTTTGACTAATCGCCAGCAAATCGCCAAATAAATACGCCATTAAATCGATGCGGATATTATCGAGAAAACTCACGGCCACCAAACCAAGAGAAAGAGAAGAGTGGGCGAGAATGCCCAACAAGGTATCCGTAGCGATAATATGCTTCTTTTGCAACGTCACCAAAACAGCGGCCAAGCCCACACACAAAACGATAATGGCAAGGTTCAAATTAACATTCAGCAAAAAGCCCAATGCCACCCCGAGCAAGGCCGAATGGGCAAGCGTATCGCCAAAATACGCCATACGTCGCCATACAACAAAGGAGCCTAATGGCCCTGCTACCGCCGCGACGCCCAGCCCCCCGATTAAGGCTCTGATTAAAAAATCCATCATATTACAGAATACTCCAAACTGGCACGTAGAAAACGACACATAGATATAACGACATTAATGGTGGGAGCAATGGGTGTGATCGTGATGATCACCATCCTGCGGGGTATCAGCGTCGAGCACGTCGCCATGCTTATCATGAACATGATCGTGTTGATGGGCGTAAATGGCGATGGACTCATCTGCGCCAGGAATGCCAAATAAAGCCTGATAAGCAGGGTGTCCAGTCACCTGCTGGGGGGTACCCGAGCAGCACACATGCTGATTAATGCACACTACCGTATCGGTTTTGGCCATGACTAAATGCAAATCGTGAGACACCATCAGCACCGCGCAATGCAACTCATTGCGAATATTTTCTATCAGATTATAGAGCGCCACCTGGCCATTCACATCCACACCTTGTACTGGCTCATCCAGAACCAATAAATTCGGACGATTCAACAAAGCACGAGCTAACAATACCCGTTGCGTTTCTCCTCCTGACAGCACATGTACTTGTGAATTCAACAGATGCTCAACACCAACCTTTTCCAGTGTCGGTAAAATATCACGTTTATTGACGTTACGAACCAGCGCCAAAAAATGCTTCACCGTCAGCGGCAAGGTGGGATCAATGTGCAATTTCTGCGGCATATAACCAATGCGTAATGCTTTATTGCGTATTACTTTACCGGAGGTCGGTTCTTGCAGCCCCAACAAAGTACGAATCAAGGTACTTTTGCCACTACCATTTGGACCGATCAGGGTGACAATCTCCCCCTCGTCTATGGTCATATCAATACTGGACAATAAAATACGACGGTCGAACGTAATGCCGATGTTTTCGAACGTGACTAAACGGGTGCTCACGACTTATCCTTAGCGGCTTTTTTGGCAGCTTCACCCGCACTTTTACAGGTGGCGCACAACCCCGTTAACTCGATGGTTTCCGCACGCAATTCAAAGCCTTGTTTTTTCGCTTTATCGATCAAAGAGGCATGAATGTCTTGATAATCGAACTCCATCACATTGTGGCATTCGTCGCAAATCAAAAAATACCCTTTATGGGCTCTGTCCGCATGGGCACACCCCAAATAGGCATTCATGGACTCCACCTTGTGGATTAAGCCAGCACCGAGTAAAAAGTCCAGTGCACGATAAACCGTCGGAGGAGCCGAATTAAATCCTTCTTCCGCCAATTTTGCCAATAACTGATACGCCCCTAGTGGACGGTGGCTTTCCCAGATCAATTCCAATGCCCGACGACGTACCTTGGTTAAACGCTGCCCTTGTTCCAGACACAATGCTTCCGCCGTCTGCAGCGCCGATTCAACACAATGGTCATGATCGTGATGCTCTTCATCCTTAGGATGATTGTGTTTTTCACTCATTAAAAAGGCCTTCCTGCATAGCTTGCGTACGTCCAAATCATGGAAATACTGATAATAATTAGAGCAATCGCTGCAAAATACCCAAAGCCAACGGATAGCCGTCTCTGCCAGACGCCTTGTGTACCTGTGATTGCAAAACTGCTGTCGCGTATCATAACACTAATGATCGCCAACCCTGCCACCGTGATGGCTGTCCCCAGAGACATCGCTGCTGTCGCCACGAGTCCCCAATGAAAAATACCGGCACTCATGGAAAACACCAAAACCAGCACGGCGCCAGTACAGGGACGTATCCCCACGGCTCCCACCATAGCCCAAATACTACGACGGTCCGCTTTTTGGTCATCCAACACAACCTGCTCGGTAGACTTGACTTCACCCTGATGATGTTGGCAAACCGAGTGGTCACAATCTTTATGCTCACCACCATGATCATGGGTATGAGTATGAGTATGAGTGTGATGAGCCTCTATGTGCTTGTGATCATGGGAATGATCGTGCCCACAGCTGGACTTACCTCGTAGTAAACGCACCAACATCCAGACACCAATTAAGCCCACGGCAGCAAAACTGGCGATCTCGAAAAATTGGCTGATGCGCATGGCCTTACCAACTAGGGAAAATATCTGCCCCAACACCACAATCAAGGCCACCGCCATCAAGCCTTGTACGGCCGCACACAAAAAAGACAGGCTAATGGCTCGGCGCAGTGGCGCGCGACTGGCTAACATATAAGAAGAAATGACGGCTTTACCATGGCCCGGCCCCGCCGCATGGAAAATGCCATAAATAAAGCTTCCTGAGACTAAAGACCACAGCAGCGCTGGGCTATCGTGACAACTTAGCTTTTGCACCGCCATCACCAACTGACGGTGTAAATCCACCTGCTCGTAGACCACCCAGTTAAGAAAGCGTGTATAACCAAAATCGCTCCAATCCCAAGCAGCATAGGCATCAATCGGCATCGACAGACATACACAGGACATCAACAAAAAAACGGCGTTCTTAGCCATCAACTTCTCACTTAGTCACCACAATCCCGTTATACTATAACAGGACGGAGACAAGAAGAAGTCGACGCACCAATACGCCGTTTCAAAAAATGACTTTTCGCTGTAAAACAGGCCCTAGGAGGCACAATAATACTGACGGTTAAGCCGGATGCAAAAAGCCCATCACGCCACTCATTAAAATTTGCGATGCCATTGCCGCCAGAATCAAGCCCGTAATTTTAGACAAGACATTTAATCCTGTTCGCCCAAGCATCTTTTCGATTAACGAGCCAGAATACAAAATCACCGCCAAAGATAAGAGGGCGAGCAGCAACCCCATGATCCCCATGACTAATTGCCAACCATGGAGTTCAGCACCGTATACCAAAATAGTACCGATGGTGGCCGGACCAATAATAATAGGCACTGCCAAAGGAACGACTGATACATCGTCACGCTCTTCACTCGGCATGCCCACGGCGTGGTTACGTGTGCCATCTTTGACCAAGCTTAAAGCGGACAAAAATAGCAACACACCGGAGCCAATGCGGAATGCATCCAAAGTAATGCCTAGTACATTAAATAACGCCCCACCAAAAAATAGCAGCACCATAGCAATGACTAATGAGGCAATCAGTGCCTTATTAGCCACTTGTCGTCGTGAGGCCGCAGACTCACCTCGCGTTAACGCGAGAAACATAGACAGCACAAAAAAGGGAGCAAACAGGAAAAAGAATTTAATCCAAGTCGTAATTAATAAGCTTATCAAGAGAGTTGTCCAAGATCGGCATTGCTTAGAAAGGGATCACCTTTGAAACAATGCGAGTTTCACACCAAAGCCCAACAGCAATACTCCCGTTAGACTATCCAAGACTTGCGCCACTTTTGGTCGCGCCAGCCACACTCGCGCTCGATGAACCATAAGCGCGAGAAACGTTTGCCACACCATCGCTATGATAAAGTGAAGGGAGGCCATAAAAAGCGATTGAACCAAGGCTGAATGAGCCGGGTCAATAAATTGCGGCAAAAATGCCATGTAAAAAATAATCGGTTTCGGATTCAATACATTCGACAGAATGCCTTGGCGAAAACATCCCCAGCGCGTCAGAGCTCTAGGGGATTTTACTTCCTTAAACGTCATGCCCTTCGGAGCCAACGCACTGCGGATGGCTTGTACCCCCAAGTACACAAGATAAGCTGCGCCAAGCAGTTTAAAGACGGTAAACAGCTCAGCCGACCCCAGTAGAATGACCGACAACCCCAATGCAGATACCGTCGCATGGGCAAACAATCCCATACAAATACCTAAGCTTGTCAAAAATCCTAAACGCCAACCCCCGGATGCGGCATTACGCATCACCAAAATCGTATCCACACCAGGACTTAAGGTCAGCAGTGTGATTGCGACCAGAAAAGGCAACCATTGGAAATGTTCTAACATCAAGACAAGCCCTTCAGACAACGTACAATAGGATGATCGTATAGAATGTTACTGCGACGGTTCACAGGTTAAATCCACCCAAGTCTCAATGCCTCGCTCTTTGCCATCGTGACTAATGGGCGTACAACTCTCTGCCAATTTGCCAGAAAGACGCAGTAATCCTTCTTCCAACGGCACCATGGCAAAGTAATATTCTGGATCACCAAAAGCGATACTCAAGGTGGACTGATTGAGATTCACTGGCGTCTTTAACGTCACTTTGAGATTCACCCAGAGCAGCTTATTCTTAAAACCAAAATCAGTGATCTTTACTTCTTTTGGCTTCACGTCTTTTTTGTTCACTTTGAGATGGACAAAATAGTCGTTTTTCTTAAGGTTCTGCAAGCCTTTTAATAACTCCTGGCGCTCCTCACCCGTTAACTGACCATCGCCATTCGTATCGTAGTTTTCCAGCAAACTAACAGAGGTAAACGCATCCATTGACCAGGTCGCGTTAAACGTTTGGATCGTTGGAGTATCCACCGTGATTTGATATTGAGAATCCACCCAGATATGGGGATGAGCCAGTGCCTGACTCGCCCCTAACAGCGTCCCTAAAACAAGCACTATACCGCGCAACACCGACAATGAAGACAAGGTTACTACTCCATCAAGGCAGGTGCATAGCGCACTCGCGCCTCTAAAATACGTTGAAATTCGCGCGGATCGTGTTGCTGAGCCAAGCGTTCAGGATCATGCTTTGCCTTATGCCAAGCTTCCAAACGAGATAACCAGAAACGCAATGCGGCAATGCGTAGCATATAAGGCCAAGCGGCAATCTCCTCAGCACTCGGCTCTCGCTCATGTATGTAAGCGTTCACTAATGAGCGATACTTTTCCATATCCAGCTCACCGGTAGCCATGTCAGAACACCAATCATTCACTACAATCGCAAAATCGTACATGGTCCAAGCATAGCAGGCATTATAAAAATCAATAATCGCGGATAACTGCCCATTCTCAAATAATGTGTTGTTGTAGAAAAGGTCGCCGTGAATGGTCGTCTTCGGTAAATGGTCATGCTGAGCAATAAACACGTCAAACTCCGCCACTTGCGCCATCAACAGCGTGGCTTGTTCAGGCTCTAACTCATGTTCAATGGCTTTGCTCGTTTCGCGCCACCAGTTGATACCACGATGACTTTCACGATGCTCGGCAAAATCTTCTCCGGCCACATGCAGCTTGGCCAACGCCGCCCCCATCAAGCGGCACGAATCCACATCCGTTTCTTTTAATTCACTCCCGGGGAAGCAATCAACAATAATAGTGGGGCGCCCCTTCACCACACGCAAACGTTCCCCATGAATATCGATCAATGCCGCTGGTACGTTAAAGCCTTTATGCTTTAAATGCGCCACCACATTCAAGAAATACGGCACCTCTTCAAATTCGAACTCTTCAAACAAAGTCACCACATACTTTCCTGTGGTGGTTGTAAGAAAGTAATTGGTGTTTTCTACACCACCAGCAATTCCTTTAAAGGAAACCAGTTCACCTAAATAATAATCAGCCACAAGGCCGCGCATGTCAGAGTCCGAGAGGGAAGTGTAAACAGCCAAGTTTCTACCTATAAATCGTTAAAAAGAAGTCGAAGAACATCATAAAGAGACCTTTTTATCCTATTAGAGCCATGTCCGACTCGATGAATACGTTGCTCAAATCCATTGTTCGCCCCGTTTTTACCAACACGGTTACAGAGCAAAGGTCTCAACACGCCTATGCTCCACAATAAGCATCAAAAGGTCAATTTGTTCTATGTAATTCTGTCGTTTGCCTAAAAAATTTTTCTTATCTGAGCAATTTGTCGATTTGGCATCTAAACTTACTTTTCAGGTTTAGCGACTAAACGGGCTAGAGCGGCTTAGCCCAAACAAAATAGCAATTCCAATAGAACCTTCTTATACTAAAGAGACAACCTTATGAACAAAATCAAGAGGACGGCGTCAATAAAGACACCATAAAGAAGCAAAGCTAAAGGTTAACGCTCACTATAGATTAGGTGAAAACAGGAAGCAGAAGTGTCAATTAATCAAATCAGTCCATATAAACACGGTCTTTTTTATCCAATTCAATAAGCAACACTCGGAGTCACCCTTTGAGACTAAAAGCAGAGGAAAGCAAACTAGCCATCGCCGCTTTATATAGGGTTCTTGGAGCCTCCCTTGTGTGCTGTCTATTCTATAACGTTTTCTTTTTTTATTTTCCTTCTAAATACCTATTCGATACCATCGCTCCGCGGCTCATTATGTTGTCCTGCCTAGCGCTATTGATCTATTTTTATGTCAACCCTAGGGCACACTTCAAAAATACGGTTAGAGCCTTCATTGCCCTAGTGATAATGTCCTTTGTTCCACCGAGTCTTTATTTTATTGTCATGGCATGGCAAGGCAAATGGCTGTTAATAGAAAGGCTTCCCCCAACATCCGGCATTACCTTATCCTTGTTAATTCTAGGATTAATGATGCTACCAAGAAAACAAAAAAAATACGTCGTGCTCTCATGGTCAGTGATCGCCATCCCGACGTTTCATTACCTTATTTACCATCCGGCTGAACTGCATACCGAACGGGGCTACGAACTCGTTTCATTGTTTGGCCCTGCCTGCTTGATACTCTATGTCATCTACCCTTATCAAAGTGGCATCCGTCATCATATGGATGAAATTACCTTTAATTTACGACGCTCGGAAGCAGAAGCCGATCGTGATTTTTTAACCGACGTATTCAACCGTCGCGGATTACAACATTGGCTGGAACAACTCACAAAAAACGATCAAATCTGTGTGATACTGATCGATGTGGATCATTTTAAAAGCATCAATGACCGCTACGGGCATACGACTGGCGACAAAGTTCTAATCGAAGTCGCGTCCAGAATGCGCTCCATCTATTTTGAAAAACACGCCATTGCTCGTTGGGGTGGAGAAGAGTTTATCGTCATCATGGTGAACCCAAAGAAGCAGTCTGCCTCCAATATTGGCTCCATGTTCCAGGTCGCCCTGAGTAACCTGCCCTATAAAACGGTCGGAAAATTAACCGTTAGTGTAGGTCAATCCGAAATTCACTCCTGTGAACACTTTATGGATTTACTTGAACAAGCCGATAAAGCCCTCTACTACGCCAAAAATAACGGTCGAAATCAGGCCATTATTTACAATAACACGCTCTCTTAGATTGTGTCTCACCCAAGACACGGCCTAGCTAAAGCACTTAATTCCAGTTTGGACTGTAAAAATCATCTCAACCGCTTAGAATAGACCTCATATTTGCCGATTCACAAAGAGGTTCTATTTTGGCTACGGATTCTAAAACAAACACACCACCTATGGTTTTGGTAGACGGTTCATCCTACCTTTATCGAGCATTCCACGCGATTCCACCGATGCATACCAGCGATGGTCATCCGACCAACGCCACCCGCGGTGTAATCAGCATGATCCGCAGCCTTATCAAAACCTACCCTGATTCCCCCATGGTGATCATCTTTGATGCCAAGGGCAAAACCTTCCGCGACGAGATCTACAGCGACTACAAAGCACACCGTCCGCCCATGCCTGATGACCTTCGCCCGCAAATCGAGCCCATTCACCGTATGGTGGAAGCCATGGGCTTGCCACTCGTCATTATTGATGGCGTCGAAGCCGACGACGTCATCGGCACCATTGCCAAGCAAGTGGGCGAGCAAGGCCGTGAGGTTGTTGTTTCCACGGGGGATAAAGACATGGCCCAGCTGGTCACCGAAAAAGTCACCCTAGTGAACACTATGAACAATACCGTCATGGACATCCAAGGCGTCAAAGACAAATTCGGCATTCCACCTGAACTTATCATCGATTACCTCGCACTGATGGGCGACAAAGTCGATAATATCCCTGGCGTACCAGGGGTTGGAGAAAAAACCGCCCTAGCCTTGCTACAAGGGTTAGGCAGCATCAAAGACATCTACAACCGCTTAGACGAGATTGCCGCTTTGGGCTTCCGTGGCTCCAAAACCATGGCGAAAAAGATGGAAGACAACAAAGAAATGGCGGAGCTGTCTTACACTCTGGCGACCATCAAATGCGACGTGGAACTGCCCTTTGATCCGCAAGACCTGAAAAATGGCGAAACGGACAAAGAAAAACTGCGCGAGTGGTATACCAAGCTGGAATTCAAAACCTGGCTATCTGATCTGGACAAAGCGCCGAGCGTCGAAACCGCCAGCGATACGGTTGGTAATATTTCTTCTGAACAAAAAGACGGCCAAGTGGACACACCCGTTAAGTCCGACCTCGAAGCCAACTACACCACGGTATTGGATAAAGAGACCTTTGCCGTTTGGCTAAAGAAAATCCAAACCGCCGAACTGGTTGCCTTCGACACCGAAACCACCTCGCTGAACTACATGGCCGCCGAACTGGTGGGCTTGTCTTTTTCAGTAGAAGCGGGCGAAGCCGCTTACGTTCCCGTCGCCCACGACTACGAAGGCGCCCCCGAACAACTGGATCGCGATTGGGTGTTAGAACAACTCAAACCTTGGCTCGAAGACGACAGCCAAGCCAAAGTCGGCCAACACCTAAAATACGACGCCAACGTCCTCAATAACTATGGCATCACCTTACGCGGCATCGCTTACGACACCATGTTGGAATCCTACGTCTACAACTCCGTGAGTTCCCGTCATGACATGGACACCCTTGCCAGCAAGTTCCTCGGCCACACCAACGTCAGCTTTGAAGACATCGCCGGCAAAGGCGCGAAACAAAAAACCTTCAACCAAATCGATTTAGAAGTAGCCGCTTTCTACGCCGCTGAAGACGCTGACATCACCTTGCGCTTGCATCAAGCCATTTGGCCAAAAATCGAAACCACACCCGAATTGGTCAGCATTTTTAAAGACATCGAATGCCCATTGATTCCCGTCTTGGCGAAAATGGAACAAACTGGCGCCTTAATCGACCCAGAGCTTTTGCATATCCAAAGTGGTGAGATCGCCGGCAAACTGCAAGAGATCGAGATCAAAGCCCACGAAGAAGCGGGCGAAAGCTTTAACCTTAGCTCGCCGAAACAACTACAAGTGATCCTGTTCGAAAAACAAGGCTTGCCCGTTATCAAGAAAACCCCCAAAGGCCAGCCATCCACAGCGGAGCCGATCTTGCAAGAACTAGCGCAAGAGTACGAATTGCCGCGTTTGATCATGGAACACCGCAGTCTGTCTAAGTTGAAATCCACTTATACCGACAAATTGCCAGAGATGCTCCAGAAAACGGGCCGCATTCATACCTCTTACCACCAAGCCGTCACCGCGACAGGCCGTTTGTCATCAACTGATCCGAACTTGCAGAACATCCCCATTCGTACTACCGAAGGTCGTCGCATTCGCCAAGCCTTTGTGGCACCGAAAGGTTACAAACTGGTCGCCGCCGATTACTCGCAAATCGAACTGCGCATCATGGCCCACTTGTCCCAAGATAAAGGGCTATTAGATGCCTTCGCCAAAGACGCCGACGTGCACAAAGCTACCGCCTCGGAAGTCTTCGACGTTAGCTTAGAAGAAGTCACCACTGAACAACGCCGCCGCGCCAAAGCCATCAACTTTGGATTGATCTACGGCATGTCCGCCTTTGGTCTAGCGAAACAACTGGGTATTGGTCGCCCAGAAGCAGGCAAATACATAAAACGCTACTTCGAACGTTACCCAGGCGTACAGCAATACATGGAAAACACCCGCGAAGGCGCGAAAGAAAAAGGCTACGTGGAAACCATCTACGGCCGCCGCTTGTACCTGCCAGACATCAAAGCGAAAAACGCCATGATGCGCCAAGCCGCCGAACGCACCGCGATCAACGCCCCGATGCAAGGCTCCGCCGCCGACATCATCAAACGCGCCATGATCAAGATGCACGACTGGCTCGCCGATACCGACCTAGACGTGAAAATGATCATGCAAGTACACGATGAACTCATCTTCGAAGTGGCTGAAAAAGACCTCGACGCCGCCAAAGAAAAAATCGTCGACATCATGCAGAATAGTAGTCAGATTGATGTGCCATTACTTGTCGAAGCGGGAGTTGGGGATAACTGGGACGAGGCGCATTAAAAATAACATTTA
Organism: Marinomonas spartinae; assembly: GCF_016461715.1. Classification (GTDB taxonomy): domain Bacteria; phylum Pseudomonadota; class Gammaproteobacteria; order Pseudomonadales; family Marinomonadaceae; genus Marinomonas; species Marinomonas spartinae_A. The sequence goes on from NZ_JAEMUI010000004.1 coordinate 22,909, forward strand.
AAAGCAAGGATGCTTTATGAAATACCAAAAACCTTGGAAATCCTTTGAAGAGCAACTGCAATTGCTCAAAGTTCGTGGAATGAAAATTGGCGAGCCTAATCAGGCTCGCTCATACCTAGAGCGAATTGGCTATTATCGATTAAGTGCATATTGGTACCCATTTCGCACCTTCCAATTAGAGACGAATAAACAGAACAATAAACTCATTCTGAAAGCGCAAGATGAATTTCATCCAAACACCCACTTTTTAGATGTCGTAAATCTATATCTATTTGATAAATCTTTGCGTTTGAGCCTCACCGATGCACTAGAAAGAATCGAAATCGCGCTTAGGGTCGATATGGCCTACTTACTTGGCACTAAAGATGCTTTTGCATATCGAGACAAAACGCGCTTTCACCCCACATTTGCCAATAAAAAGTTTCGTGGTAAACCTGCCTTTGAGACATGGCAAGAGAAGTACTCGGGATTACTAAAACGCTCTAAAGAAGACTTCGTAAAACACTTCCATAGACGGTACCCAGGCGAAGACCTACCAATATGGATAGCGATCGAAATTTGGGATTTTGGCGCTATGTCTCAGCTTTTTTCTATGATGCAAACTAAAGATCAGACACAAATTGCTCAGAAATATGGAGTACAAGATTTCTCTGTATTCGCCAGTTGGCTAAGGTCACTAAACTACTTGAGGAATATTGTTGCTCATCACAGCAGGCTTTGGAACCGCAACATCATTGATCAGCCTAAACTACCGAACCTTGGTCAGATCAAATGGTGCGACAACTTTATTGGAAAGCAAGACTTGATCGCTAAGCCATTTCTACTTATCGCGATTGTAAGACACCTTATTTTAGTGATTTGTCCAAATACTCACTGGCATACCAGACTAAAGCAGATGCTAGAGGGCTTTCCTGAACTAAAATCAGAGAAAACCTGCTCGATTAAAGACATGGGCGCACCAGAAAACTGGCAAGAATGGTGGACACAAAAAACCCCCGCGTAAACTCCGAAGAGCCAAGAGGCAGGGGCCGTGTTAATTGCAATACTAAAACACTCGCTAGCTTTGTGCAATGTTATAAACACATTGAGACATGTTCTCAGAACCTTTTACGGCATTGTAAGCGCCTACGATAGAAAATCCCACCCAGGGACAGTCATCGCAATGATATAGAACAGACATAAAAAAAGAGCACGACAAATGCTCTTTTTTATAATGAAAAATGATAGTTCGTGGCAGCCCTTTAGCTCTTTGGGATCAGGGTGACTAAACAATGTTTAGTCTAACCATCAACGATGTCACTGGCGAATCATTGGTAGCGCGAGAACATATGAACAATCCAGTAATGAGTCATATGTTAAGCCCTTCTACATGGTCAATTTTAGTACTGACGCTAACGCATCGCAACCGACAACAAACAGTCCGTGATAAAGAACATTCAGGGAGGGTGTAAAATAACCAAAATAGTCTGCTAGAAAGCTTTTTTAAGCATAAAAAACTCCTAAGCAAATCAGCCTCAAGTAGCCTCATTGGAAGGAGCCATGTTGGGATTAATTATGTATCAGTCGTTCACTCTTCGCAATACCAAAATAATTGGGCTAGATATAAGTGCCAAATTATTATCAAATACATCGTGATCAACTTGCACTACTGGCTACAGACCACCGACCTCGACGCAAGGAAAGAGAAAATCGTCGATATTATGCAGAACAGCAGCCAAATCGACGTACCTTTGCTTGTTGAGGCTGGGGTTGGTAACAACTGGGACGAGGCGCATTAAGCCTCGTCAAGTCTTAGGGGATCAGATTCCTTCCATGATCGATAGGTGTAAAATTGAAAGTTCAGCAAATTACTCTCACTGGTAAAATTATACGCTTAGAACCGATGAAACTTGAGCATGTGGAGGCACTTAGCTTAGTCGGGGTAGCTCCTGAACTGTGGCATTTACAACCTGCACCTATATCCTCACAAGAAGAAATGCATCTTTACGTAGCTAAAGCACTCAACCAATTTCAGGCTGGTGAAGCGTTACCTTTTGTCATCGTCAGTATTGCAGATGAAAAAATAATTGGCACTACACGATATATGGACATATCACCACAAAATCGCAGACTCGAGATTGGAGCAACATGGTTGTCGCCATCACATCAGCGAACGGGCGCTAATACTGAAACAAAATCGCTTCTACTTACCTATGCATTTGAAAGTTTAGGCGTACAGCGAATTGTTTTTAAGACCGAGGTTTTAAATGAGAAATCACGTAATGCACTATTGCGGTTAGGAGCAATTGAAGAGGGAACATTTAGGAAGCATTTGATTGCAACTTCAGGTAGAGCTAGAGATATGGTTTATTTTTCTATCCTTGATCATGAATGGCCACAGATTAAGGAGCGACTAAAAATGCTAACGGATAAGTATCTACCGAGACCCGAATAAATAATTTATTTAGCCTATCCGAGCAATTGGGGTCAGATGCTGAGGTATCCCCACAAATTTAATTAGCATTCCAAGACCCCAAGTTGATCTGCAAACTGTCGTATTCCAGTCTGCTTGGGGGATATTTAAGTCTGTATGGATCGCTCGCTTTCCTAAATAAAAGTAAGACAGAACTCGGCGACTTCGCGTGCTGTTGCTTTGAAATCGGTAGGAATAGCCTATCGAAGCAACAACACTTCCTATAAGAATGAGTATCATCGACGCCAATGTGGTCAGTAAAATAAGGTTTTTCAACCGATCCATTTTGCGAGTATTGTTCTGCTCAAATCCCAAACCAAAACGACAGCTTTTCATATCCCGAAAACCTTCTTCTATTTGCATCCGAGTTTTGTATGCGTTGACACAACGCTTAGAAAAATGTCGATTCACAGGAAGAGAAGATACCAATAACCACGGATCTTTAGCACCTCTCGCTGCTGTGAGAGACGTTTTCGAGGTTCTAATTTTGCCTTTTTGATTCGTTGAATGACGCCCTTTTGGCTGACTTTTATAGAGCACAAACTTGTTAGTGATTGGGTTCGTTTGGCGATGAATCAGTGATATTCTTTTTGGGCGAGAGCTTGCTTTAGGATAAAGTGTCGAGATGCAACGCCACGATTGCTTCTTTTGATCATAGTATTTTCGTGGCTTACGCACTCGTCCTACATAGTCCCACCCCAAATCAGCGACGGCATCCAGCCAAGGTGTCTTAAAACCTGCATCGGTAACAATAACGGGCTTTGCCGTGTCTGGTATTAGGGCTTTCAGCCTTTTCAAAAAATACTTATGTGTCTTTGATTTTTCTTTCGTGAGCCTGTCGTGTACTTCTTCATAGAGCGTAATAGGACGACCTTCAAAAGCGGTTGTCGCACGAATTAAAAAATGTTCTCCACGAGCATCAAGATCTGACCAATCGACACTTATGATTGGCTGTTTTTGAGGGATAAATATTTGACACATTGAGGCATATATTGTCAGGGCCTCTTGGCGTAATGAATGATTGGATAACAGCCTGTCTGAACGTTTAATTCGATGCTTCTCAAAGGCCTTTGATCGAATTCCTCTGCCAATGTTGGTGACAGAGCAAAAACTCCCTTCGGCAAGGCTAAGCACACAAGCGGATAAGGCTTTAAGCCGAGATTTATGCATGTTAGGGCTGACAATGGGGAGGATTTTGTTCAATATAGCGGTTGCGCTCATAGCTCTCAGTGAAAGTTTGTTTTTGGCGAAATAATTGATCACCAAGGGCTATGAACGTTCCCTTCTTGTACTAACTTTTTGATCTATATTGAGATTTTGTGGGGATACCTCAGGGTCAGATCCCTTAAACACTAAATGAGGTTGTAATTTACATTAGCGTTATTTTTAAGTGATCTGACTCATTTTATAACCTCTAATACAACTCGCAATCGCTGGTGCAGTTTGTATCAGTTCGTCTTTCTCGATAGCAGTGACCATAAATTTAGCAAAGTCGACGCGACGCACTCGGTTATGTGCAATGCGTTCATCTCCTACATGTTCTGCCCAAATAGGCATTCCTTCGCTATCGCCTTCTTCTAAATCACAGCCGCGCACGACGGTCCAAGGGGGCTTTGAGGCAAATATGGCATTAGTCGCGCGTACTTGATCGGCAATGTCGGCGATGCGTAGCCAGCGCGCCAATTTATCAAAGATGGCGACGAAACATTTTAGCTTGAAGGAGTACTGATCTTTGCCATCACGGCTAATGTGCCAACCACATGAGAAGATCAAACGTGCATTGGCTGGGGCGAAATCCAGCACAGCCTTGGCGGTATTCGTTGCGTAGCCTTTAATGCCCCAAGGTGCCAATACGGTTAATATGGCATCAACATTGGGCAATAAAACCCCCAATACTTCTCGGTCATCCGTGTACGCGGGTACTATGTGAATTGTATCTTTCCATGGCTCCAGTTTTTTGACACTTTGTGGGCGACACACTGCGGTTACTTGGTAACCTAGCAAGAGTGCTTCTTCGATCATGTATCTTCCCAGCTTGCCCGAGCCACCAATAATGGCAATGTGTTTGGTTACCGTCATTTTATCCACCTGTTCGTTTTTGTATGGATAAAGTCTAGCTAGGTCGATATGCTGTTAAAATTACCAAAAATTAAAGAACGGATATGCGTATTTGTATGGCAAATCAATACGAGCAATTAGATTGGAATGCCCTTAAAGCCTTTCTTGTCGCTGCGCGAGAAGGCTCTTTTTCTCAAGCCGCCAAGCACATTGGCGTGACTCAACCCACCTTGAGCCGACAGATTTATAACCTTGAAAGTACCCTCAAGGTCACCCTATTTGAACGCCTTAGCACGGGGTTAGTGCTCACCGAAGCAGGACAACATTTACTGGATTTCGCAGCGCCCATGGGCATGGCCGCGCAACAGGTGAGTTTGGCCGTATCAGGGTTATCATCTAATTTAGAGGGGGAAGTCAGCATTTCGGTCAGCGAAATAGATGCGCTGTTTCGACTGCCATCGATCACTGCCTTTTTAAGAGAACACGCTCCCACCATTCGACTCACTATTCATGTAAACAACAAAGTCAGTGACCTCAAGCGCCGAGACGCCGACATCGCCATCCGAAGCTTTCAACCAACCGAGCTGGATTTGACCGCACGTCGTTTGATTGACGAACCCATTTGGTTTTACGGCTTACCTGAGACAATCGCGCACTATGGCTCCCCCAAACAACCAAACGACCTTGGAGCGGTTGAAATCATTGGTTTTGAGAGAGAGGGTGAGCTGATCCGTCGCTTGAATGTGTTGGGCTGGCCACTGACAGAGCATCACTTCCCCATCGTGACGCCGTTTCAAGGATTACAATGGGAACTGGTCAAAAAGGGATTAGGCTTGGGATTATTTCCGCAATCCATAGGTGACAAAGAACCTAGCTTCGTCCGTGCCTTTGAACACTTTGGCTGCCCCATCACTGTGCCTTTATGGCTTGTCACACACCGTGAGCTGCACACCAACCCTCGCATTCGCAAAGTCTTCGATTTGATCGTGCAATGGTTTCAGGAGAATGATTAATCAGTAGTTCTGTATCAGATTAAAAATCTACTCGCGTTTATGCTGTAAGTAGATCACATATAAGCCACTGGCAATAACAATGCCTGCTCCCACAATGGTCCATCTGTCTGGCAGTTCTCTAAACACTAAGAAGCCAATAATGGTGGCAAACACTAATAAGCTGTAATTGAAAGGTTGTAGTATCGAGGCGGGGGCATACTCTAGGGCTTTCACTAGTAAAAGCTGTGCAGCAACACTCATAATAGAGATCACGGCCAATAGAATCCATTCCTGCATGCTTGGCTCACGCCATACCGTCACACCAAAAACCGTTGCACACACACAACCGACCAAGGCCATATAGAGTATGTTGGTATTAAAACCATCCCCAGCGGAACTCACCTGACGGGTCACCACATGATAACCAGCAAAACACAAAGCAGCAGTTAAAGGTATCAGCGACTCAGGTTTAAAGACTTCCAGCCCGGGTCGTAAAATAATCAGTGTTCCGATAAAACCGACGCACACCGCCAACCAACATTTCAGACTTACCCGTTCCCCTAAGATGGGTGCCGCCAAGGCAATTGCCATTAATGGAAACACCGCCATCAGGGAATGCGCTTCTGCTAAGCCAAGATAACGCAATGCCAAATTGAAAATCGCAATCTCAGCAATGGACAATAAGGAACGTAACACCTGCAACTTAGGGCGCACCGAACGTAATGCATGACGAACCGTGCTGTGACGTGACACCCAAATGATCGCAAACAATGCAAACACCCAATAGCGCACAAGTACCACTTGCGCCACCGACATCTCCTGCACGAGGATTTTCGTCACGGCATCTTGTGAGGCGAATACCAACATCGCGGCTAAACATAACAACACACCTTTTCCCACTAGGGTACGCTCCGCTTCCATGTCTAATGGGCTCATGTGGTTATTCGCCTTTTATCGTTGGTTTAATAATGGGGATGCTCGGATTGTAGTGTATCTCAATAGCGTTGAGAATCTCGATTGTCGGCTTGATTCTCAACCCTACAGCGGACTGGGTTGTTGGGAGCATTTTATCGAGTACTATGGATATCTGAGCGATTCACCTTAAACGACCTATTTTGGTGCAAATCTGACGTATTTTGTCCGTCTGTTTTAGAACGAAGTCGGTAGAATCGAGTTTTACTATGATCGTAAGTGTAGAGAGGACACATGGAATTCAATATCAAGCTTATTTTTAGTGGCATCGCCATTGTATTAGCGATTATTGGATTTGTGCCTTACATTGTGTTGATCTTACGAGGCCTAGTGAAGCCCCATGTGTTTTCGTGGGTGATTTGGGGTATTACCACTACCACTGTTTTCTTTGCCCAACTGGAAGCCGAGGGCGGCATAGGAGCATGGCCTATTGGGTTATCAGGGGTTGTAACGATTCTGATTGCCATATTGGCCTATACCAAACGCGGCGATGCCACTATCAGCAAATTGGATTGGAGCTTTTTGATCGTGGCCTTGGCTTCACTACCACTGTGGTACATTACCAATGATCCATTATGGACGGTGGTCATTCTGACCACTATCGATATGATCGGCTTTGGACCTACCTTTCGCAAGGCCTACTATCGTCCCTTTGAAGAAAGCCGAATTTTTTTCATTATCATGATTTTACGTAATGTTTGCTCGGTGGTGGCGCTGCAAGCCTACTCCATTACCACGGTGCTGTTTCCATTCTGCTTAGCGGTGGGCTTTTTGATTTTATTGATCATCCTGCAGCTGCGTCGTAGTGCGCTAACCCAGCAAGCGGCTTAATCTCATTGACGCTAAATTAGGGGGTAATTGGCTCCAGGTGACAATTACCCCTATTTCAGAAAGTTATCTCTCTTGCGGTCATTACTGACGACTATAACAGCTGGAAAGTACTGCGAATACCAGCTTCACGAAGCGGCGCTAATGCTTGATAGGCGTCGCTGTTGTACCAGTTTCTAGCACTTTCTTTATCGGGGAATTCAATAATGGCTTTTTTACTATGTTCGGATTCCCCATGCAGTATTTCTGCTTCTCCCTTGGCGATAAATCGGCCGCCATAGGGCTCTATAGTGGCCTTTGCTTGAGCGCTGTACTCTGCCAATTTATCTTGATCAATTACTGTTGAATCGACAATCACAAAGCTAGTCATGTTTCTGTCTCCTTAAGACAAGTGAATAGGTTGACTTAGCTTAAGATTGTGTTGTTTATTTAACAATATCGATATAATTAACATAGTGTTTATATAAATGAACAACATAAAGCTCTCACCTTTGCGGAAGTCGCCTCCAAACGTTCCTATACTGCCGCCGCTAAAAAGCTAGGCATTAGCAAGTCGGCCATTAGTCAACAAATCAAACGTTTAGAGGAGGCCATTGGTCAGCAACTTCTAATACGCAGCACACGAGGCGTCTTGCTAACCGCAGCGGGGGAAACCTTGCTCGCTCGCAGTGAGTTATTAGATGAGCAGCTTAATATGGCCTTCACGGAATTAAACCAAATTAAGGAGCAACCTAGCGGGCTCTTTAAAGTGTCCGTTCCGCCTTTTTCCGAAAAAGAAGTTGTGATGCCTGCCATCCGGCAATTGTGTCTCGAGTTTCCGCTGATCACCCCTGAGATTGTGGTGACCGCCAAATGGCAAGATCTGATAGAACATCAACTCGACGCCGCCATTTTTGGTGGGGATATTAAAGACTGTGACTATCGCGCTTTATCGGTCAGCACCGTATCAGAGATATTCTGTGCCTCACCGCGCTACACGGCCCAATACGGCTTCCCCAAAAACTTAGAAGAACTCGCACAACACAAATTCATAGCGACGGCATGGCATAGACCCAAAATCGAGGTGTTTGATAACCACCTCGATAATAAACAAATGATCTCTCTTGACCACTGTGTCAAAATAAATAGCCTAGCCACAGGACTTGAAGCGACATTACTGGACATGGGAATAGCCCTGCTGCCCGAATTTTTAGTGCAAAAGCATTTGCAAGACGGCGGTTTACAAAGGGTACTCCCCGAATGTCGCGGCAAGGATTGGCACTTTTATTTTTTACATCAATATAAGGGGGAGAAACCACTGCATGTCTCACGCTTCTATCAGCTGTATCGTCACTATTTTTTAAAAACGTGCGCTACGAATAAAGAGTATAGCAAGCCATGACTCCTTATTTTCCATCATTAAAGGAGTAGAATTCGCGCTTTACTCTACTGGTTCATCCTTTAGAAATGCCTTCATATCTTCACTTGAGAACATTTCTTTTAAATCTTCATCCGTTAATTCTGATCCTTTAGTTGTATTAATAACAACGCTTTCTCCATCTACCTCAATAGTGTGCTGCTCAAACTCCAAACCACTGTCGGCAGAGGCATCGGGGTCGTTGCAACCAACGATCAAAGTTAACACAGCAATCACAAAAATGAACTTCATGTCCTTTACATCCCTTTGCTTTCCAGAAATATCGCCAGTCTAAATGATTAGACGGCTTCTTAATAGCAGGATAACAGGCATACAACAAGAGACGGATTCGTTCGCCTCTTTGTTTATTAAGCCTCTGCCTTTACTAAACAATGGTTTCTTGAAGCTGTGTTGAGAGGGCTTTTGCTTCTAGGGTTCGTTCATTGAGGTGTTGTAATCGTTCGTTCACTTCCACCGCCAATTTGCCAATATTGATTTGCTTAGTGGAATTTTCATTAACCAGTCGGTTAATTTCATTCACTTCGGTGCAGATTTCGGCCAGAGATTCACCCGCTTTGTTGGTTAGCTCAACGGTATCCTGCACGGAGTGGACACTACCATCAATGTTGTTCACGGCTTCTGAAACACCCTTTTGCAGGCTTTCTATCATGACTTGAATGTCGTGAGTGGATTGTTGGGTTTTGCTGGCAAGGTTACGCACTTCATCGGCAACCACAGCAAAGCCTCGACCTTGTTCGCCCGCACGGGCGGCTTCAATGGCTGCATTAAGAGCTAACAAGTTGGTTTGGTCGGCAATACTACGAATGACGTCCAGCACAGAGGAAATTTGTTCCGAGTTGTTAGAAAGCAGATTGATTACATCGGCTGTAGAGGACACTTGCTGAGTCAGTTCTTTCAAGACACCTTCCGCCAATTGCAAATTGTGCTGTCCTTGATTGGCATCGCTCACCAAGACACCAACCTTTTGCGTGATAATTTCAGTATTGGCTGCCACCCCTTGAATAAGCGGCGCGCTATGCTGGCGGTGCTTGAGAATATCAGACAAATCTTGCTCTTGTTTATTAACAATCTGAAGTAGCGCGTCAAGTTTACTCTGTGGTGCTGTATTCGCTGTTGTGACATGCCGTTCTTCCTGTTTCGGTTGCGTCAGTTCCTGAATAGCTTGGTCGACCCAAAGTAGGAAATCGTCGACCTCCGCAGGCAAGGTAAATTGAGGGTGATCAGGCATATGTTTCGCCAGTCTGTCAGCAACCAACAACAGAGCCTGATGTTGTTGGCGCCCTTTTTTTAGGGCGTTAAACGTGGAAAACATAGCAATGGCGGCGAGTAGCCAAACCAATATTAGGCTGGCAAGCGTTGGCATACTATCGGTCAGAGTGAGCGGCATTGTCAAAGCAATGGCAATGAGTATTTCAGCAGTCATCAACCCAGTAAACCACACGTTCTGTCTAGCATTCATGATGTATTCCTATTTTTATTATTGTGAATCATGTTTTGATAAGAACACAGAATAGATGAAATACACAATTATTTATATGCTAACCAATTTGGATTTTGAGATAGCCATTGAGTCTATCGCCAAGAAGAGCAACACATTAAAGATAGCCCTGTGATGTTATTAAGCAAACGTAGGCAACCAAGTAAACGTCTTATGCCATACATCTGGATTGGGACTTAGCCAGTACCCCAAAGCACAACAGAGAACGAGCAAAAGCGATGTCCAAGGTTCGCTCCAGTCTGTGAGTTTCAGAGCGCTACCAAAGGAGCGCTTAACGCGCATTCCAGACAATTCAATGCTGTATAGTTCGTCGAGAATGAGGTGTATGGTCGCCCCTAAGAAGATAAATACTCCTACGCCCCATGCGGTTTTCGCACTCAGATCGAAGACATGAAACGAGATTACGACCGAGATCACGGTAAACATCAGGTTGGCTAGCAAGCTGTGTAGTGTTCCTCGGTGAATGGTGAGTTGTTCAAACCCCCACTGTATCGGGAAGCGTACCACTAGGTAGCCGACTAGCGCTAAAGCCAGCACTTGCCAATGGGGCAACTGGTTCACACATAGAACAACGGTAAGTCCTGCGACCAAGGCGCCAAGCAAGCGAAAGACGATCCGAATGGCAATGGACTCATCGGAATCGATATCAGGCAACATCCCGCCAAGTGTTCCAGCTAAGGCATACAGAATAGCGTCACTCATAGTCGCAAATCCCATAATAAAGGCGCTTGCGGCGAGTGGCGCACTGAGTATGGCAGCCACAGTCACATGAGTTTTGAAGTCAGCCATTTTGATGGTTCCTTATTACGCAGATGTAAGGCGGGATATTGGTTTAAAGAAGATATATCGTTAGTGAGCGCATACTACAGGAATCAGACTTCAGAATTAAAGACGACAAAATGTAAAGGAATCATAAACATCTAAGCTGCCAGCTTGCCGCTTGTCGCTTTCGTTGAGCGCCCTCTTAGCAAAATGACAGGAGATGGATAACTTTTTTGTTTATACTCTTGCTCAACATGGGCCTCATCCAAGCTGATAAGAGACAATGAATGGCAAAGCGTAAACGTAGTATTTTAGGTAAAGTATGGTTTGTTGTATGGCGTTTTTATCTGGTTCTGCTTCTCGTTTTATTGGTCTTTCGGTTTGTGCCGCCACCGACCACATCCTTTATGCTACAAAGTCCTTATCCAGTGACTCAACAGTGGATAAACATCGATAAGCTGCCACCCTACGTGCCGCTCGCTTTCGTTGCCTCAGAAGATCAACGGTTTCCATATCATTTTGGCATTGATTTTACCGCCATTGGTCATGCCATCAGCCAATATGACGATGGTGACGGTCTGCGTGGCGCCAGTACCATCACCCAGCAAACGGCAAAGAACCTTTTCTTATGGCCTGCGCGCAGTTTTATTCGTAAAGGCCTCGGAGCCATATTAGCCGTCAGTCTTGAGGCCATTTGGGGCAGAAAGCGTATCTTAGAGGTGTACTTAAACATAGCGGAATTTGGTAAAGGCATTTATGGTATTGAAGCGGCTAGCCAGCACTATTTTGGCAAGTCTGCAAGTAAGCTAACCAAAGATGAAGCCGCACGGTTGGCGGTGCTATTACCCGACCCTCGTGAACGCAATCCTAACCATTTAACGCCGTATCTTCGCGACAGGGTCAATTGGGTAGAGCAACAAATGCAGCAGCTCGGTGCGGGCTATCTTAAATCTATTTTAGGGCGCTAGACGCTCACCGTCTCAAGGAGCCGTTATATAGAAGCATCTCTATAACAGCTCCTTATTAGCTCGTCTCCTATTACCTTCCACCTTAACTCCATAGTCTTGACTCTGATTGCTCTATACTCAAAGGAAGCCAAAAACTAAAAGGAGGCTTGTTATGTATGACCATATCGCTGTACCCGTGGACTTAGCCCACGCAGACAAATTAGAAAAAGCGCTAAAAGTCACTGGAGATCTTGCCAAGCTGTATTCAGCCAAGGTGTTTCTACTTGCCGTGTCAACGTCTGCAGCAAATGAAGTTTCCCATGATCCTGAGGAGTTCAAAAGTAGGCTGGATGCTTTTGCTGAAATGAAAAAACAGGAGTTTGGCGTTGAGTTTGTTGGCGTGGTGGTTCCTTGCACAGACCCTGCCGCCGATATGGATCACGTGTTAAATCACTGGCTACATGACAATCCTATCGATTTGATCGTCATGGCCTCCCATGTTCCCAGTTTTAAAGACCACTTTTTCCATCCCCACGGCAGCTATTTAACGTCCCATACGGACAAGTCTATTATGCTCGTTCGTTAATTTCTGAATGACTAGGGGTAAGGGAATGCCCCCTAATCACTCTGACTACCCCTCTATCCTCTCACTACCTTAGCCACCAGCCACTGTATAGAACCTGAACCGAGTACATAAATGCAACAAATCTCATCTATTCAAACAACATAACACACACATTTAACTAAAAATCATAACGCTTATGAAATTAATTTATACATGATTCCTTGTTATATTCCTTGATACAGAACGTTTGCACGGACCTTACGTTATCAACTGATCCTGTGTGAAGGAAAGTCTTATGCTACTGAGCAAAAAACATAAACAAAAAATTGATGATACCATTCAGTCTATTATGAACGTACTTCCAGAAACAAAAATAGACTTGGAAGACCGTTTTGATGTCATATCCCATATATCCAAAATCGTAACCGATAAGCTACAAGCCGCCTATAGCACCGAGCAAACCCTAAGAAAAGAACTCGAATCAGCTAACCAACAGCTCATCTCCGCTGAAGAAGCCATCAACAATTATGAGCAACGGTTTAATTTAATGTGTGAAGCGACGGCAGATGGCCTTTGGGATCTTACGTTTATTCCTGGAAGAGAGTTTGATGAGAATTACCCATTTTGGTGGTCACAAGCGTTCCGCAATATGCTGGGTTACCATGATGAGAATGATTTTCCAAATATTGCTAGGAGCTGGTCAGACAGATTGCATCCTGACGATAAAAACGCGACATTCGATGCTTTTACAGCACATCTAAACGACAAATCAGGTCGCACAGGTTATGACATTGAATACCGTCTCAAATTAAAAAGCGGTGAGTATCGTTGGTTCCGCGCTCGAGGAGCAACCCTTAGAGACAGTCAAGGTAACCCATTACGCGTGGCCGGTGCGCTTACGGACGTACATGAAGAGAAGCTAGGACAAAAAGAAAGACGTAAATTTATTGATCGTTTTGAACTGGCCAATAAAATGCTTTCTGACGGGTTATGGGACATGGAAGTTATCGCTGGCGACCCTGTGAACCCTGATAACCCATTCTGGTGGTCAGACCAATTCCGTCATCTTTTAGGTTTTGAAAATGAAAACGACTTTCCCAACGTGCTTGATAGCTGGGCTTCTCGTTTACATCCAGATGAAAGCAAAGACGTGGTGGATGCTTTTTCCAAACACCTCAAGGATCGTACTGGCAAAACCCCTTACGAGATTAATTACCGACTCAAGATGAAATCAGGGGAATACCGTTGGTTCAACGCAAGAGGGGAGACAAAACGAGATGCACAGGGCAACCCACTACGTGTTGTCGGAGCCTTAACAGATATTGATGCCCAAATTCATCAGGACAACATACACGAAACAGAAATGGAATATCAAAATAAGATGAAGGAGAATTTCTTAAAAATTGGAGAAATTGTAGAAATAATTAGCGATATTGCCAAGCAAACGAACCTACTCGCCCTTAATGCCGCCATCGAAGCCGCTCGGGCCGGAGAGCAAGGCCGAGGATTTGCTGTCGTAGCTGATGAAGTGAGAAACCTTGCTTCGCGCACACAAAGCGCCACGGAACAAGCGGCTAAGTTAGTCGCCAGTAACGAATTATCTGACTAACATCAAGCCAGTTTACGTATGCTAATGGCCATAATTCAAAACAATAAAAAGAGATTTGGTTTAGCAAATCTCTTTTTGTTTTTTCATTTTACGCTTGCTTAGTCCTGGCTAGCTTGATCAATCGCCTGCTGCAACGTTTGCTCGTCCACTGCGCCGCCGATCACGATGGTATTTTTCACTGTGGCACCACTAGCGGGTGTAATAATAAAGCCAGGTGTCCCTTGGAAACCCACCTGACGAGATAGTTGATCGTTGATCATAATGGTTTTCTTATACTCTTCGTCAGAGACTTTCTTCAAAGGCGCTTTGAGAGCGGCTTTTGCAACTTTTTGAATATCGGCATTGGTCAATTTGCCTTCATCATGATTCGTTGCGAAAATGCCATTATGGTAGCTAAGATAAGCTTTAGCTCCTTTTTGATGCCAAATTTCTAGGCCTGCAAACGCGGCCGTTGCGGAGGTTTCCCAGCGTGATGCAAAAATCGGCCAATCACGGAAAATAAACTTCACATTCGGATTGGCTTTCATGAGCTGTTCCACTTCGGGAGCCATTTTATGGCAATAGAAGCACTGATAATCAAAAAACTCCGTCACAGTCACTTTGGCATCTTTCGGACCAATGTGCGGAATACCGTCCAGCTTCATTAAGGCGGCATGGGCTTTCACAGCCGATATTGTCAACGCTGACTGCTCTGCTTCCTGCTGTTTCTTTTGGAGCTCTTGGCTCACTTGAACCAGAATTTCAGGGTGTTTTATTAAGTAGTCTGCGGCAATTTTGCCAATCTGTTCTTGCTGATCTGTTGAAAAAGAGCTGCTGTCACTAGCGTATGCCATTGTCGTGGTTGCCATGATAGCTGTTGAAGATAAAACGGCTAATAGTTGTTTTTTCATACTGATATCCAATCATATTTACAAACATAAAGACCCATTGACTACCATATCGACGCAATAGCAGCAAAGCAACGCGCAATTGTGGAGAGATTGGGGTTCACTATGGGTGTATTTCTCGTCCCCCTGCGAATTAATAAGACTTTTATTCAGGCCATTTGCTAAAATCCACTTCATTCCTATTAGGTTTTACTTTAAAGGCAAGCTATGACCGTTCTTCTGATGACCCCACCCATGACCCAGTTAAATACTCCGTATCCAGCGACGGCCTATCTAACTGGTTTTTTGCGCTCTCGGGGCTATGAGGCGGTGCAGCGAGACCCTGCCATCGAATTGTTTCTTGAGATGATGACAGCCCCCGCGTTGGATATTATCCGCCAGCATGTGGAGGCCAATTTTGAGTCTTTTGAGGATGATGAGCTACCTGATGTGATCTTTACCTTTTTGGCCGAGTTTGATCGTTATCGTACTTGTGTCGAGCCGGTTATTCGCTTTTTACAAGGCAAAGATTCCAGCCTTGCTTTACGCATTATCTCACGTCGCTTTTTACCAGAAGGCCCAGCCTTCAATGTGATCGCACAGATGGAAGCCGTCTCGGGGGACATACTCAAAACCGCTTTTGGTGATCTTGGTGTCCAAGATAAGGCCAAGTATCTGGCAACCTTGTTTATCAACGATTTGTCTGCCGTAATTACTCAAGGGGTTGATCCCTATTTTGAAGTCAGCCGTTATGGTGAGCGGTTGGCGGCAGCCAATCCAAGTTTTGACGATCTATACAACACGTTAATGGATGAGCCGAGTTTTAGTTCTGAGATTCTAGAACAGCTCGTTGAGCAATATCTAGAAGAAGCTCAACCCAGTGTTGTCGCGCTCACCGTACCTTTCCCTGGTAATATGCTGGGAGCACTGCGCATTGCGCAAACCTGTAAAGACATTAACCCTGACCTGCCTGTGGTACTAGGCGGCGGTTTTGTGAACACAGAGCTTCGCGCACTGAAAGACCCACGGGTATTCGAATTTGTCGATTTTATCTGTGTTGACGATGGCGAGCGGCCTTTTATGACTTTGCTGGAATTCTTTGATGGCAAACGCGAAATTGATGAGTTGGTGCGTACTTACTTTCTTGCAGAAAACGAAAACGGCGAGCCCTACGTGCACTATAACGAAAACGCCGAGTTGCACGATATTCCTCAAACCGATGTCGGCACGCCGATATACGATGGCTTACCGTTAACAGAATACTTGTCTCTGTGTGAAATGCTCAACCCCATGCACCGCATCTGGAGCGATGGTCGCTGGAATAAGTTGACCATTGCCCACGGTTGTTATTGGCGCAAGTGCAGCTTCTGTGATGTGACACTGGATTACATTGACCGCTACGATGCCGCTGGCGCCGACATTCTGGTGGATCGTATTGAAGAATTGATAGAAGAAACGGGGCAAACAGGTTTCCATTTTGTCGATGAAGCGGCACCACCAAAGGCCTTATTTGCGCTGGCAAAGCGCTTGATCGAACGGGGCGTAGTGATCAGTTGGTGGGGTAATATTCGCTTTGAGAAAACCTTCACCCCAGAGCGCTGCCAATTACTGGCGGATTCTGGCTGCATCGCCGTGAGCGGCGGCTTGGAAGTGGCGTCCGACCGATTGCTTAAACTGATGAAAAAAGGCGTGAGTGTCGAGCAAGTAGCCCGAGTGACCAAAGCATTCAGTGATGCTGGTATTCTGGTGCATGCTTATTTGATGTATGGCTTCCCAACGCAGACCGAGCAAGAAACCATTGATGCGCTAGAAATGGTGCGACAAATGATGGGGCAAGGCTGTTTTCAGTCTGCTTTTTGGCACCGCTTTGCCGCCACTGCCCATAGCCCTATTGGCATCAATCCCGATGCGTATGGCATTACCCTTGCCGAACGACCCAATATTTTGTTTGCCGAAAACGACGTCGATTTCACCGACCCAACGGGCACCGACCATGAGATGTTGGGGGATGGACTGCGCAAAGCGCTCTATAATTATATGCATGGCATTGGCTTTGATCAGCCGATGAGTTTTTGGTTTGACCAACCCGTTGCCCATACTAAGGTAAAAAAAGATCTGATTTCTAGCGCGATAAACAATTTGATTGTCAGTAGTTAACGCGACTGCGCGAACCTAGATCCCCTTGCAGTATGTGGAAGATTCGACGTCACTTGTGGAGGCATTGTTGTCCCGACAAGCCCTAGCACTGGTGCATTTATGAGCATTAACGACTAACGACATATGCGCTAAAGAATGTCATGCTCTGTCATGGTCAGAACCCATCGACCCATATCGACAAACCATCATCTTATTTTTTCCACGATACTCGTTTTCTACTTGTTGTAAAAAATAGTTTAATATCATATTGTTTAATATATAAACAATACAGTTTGCCTTACCGATTAAAAAACCCCAGATGTCATGTCTGGATTGCTCATCAAATAACAACAATAAGGTGGAAATGATCATGAAAATTTTGGCCGCTATCGCACGTGAAACGGGAAAACCTTTCAGTGTCGAACACATTGATATTGAAGAACCAAGACAAGACGAAATCCTTGTTAAAGTCGTCGCTACGGGGGTTTGTCATACAGACCTTGTGGTTCGTGACGGCATGCTGCCCACACCACTGCCCGCAGTATTAGGCCACGAAGGTGCGGGGATTGTTGAAAAAGTGGGAGCTGGTATCAGCAAAGTCAAACCTGGTGATCATGTGGTGATGACATTCAACTCATGCGGTACTTGCCCAAGTTGTAAAAATCACGATATCAGCTATTGCCATGAATTCTTTCCACGCAATTTTGAAGGAACACGCAGCGACGGTTCCAGTGCTTTGAGCCAAGATGGCACCCCCATTACAAGTAACTTCTTTGGGCAATCATCCTTTGCTAGCTATGCCATTTGTAACGAGCTGAATGTAGTGAAAGTCCCCACCGACATTAAACTTGAGCTATTAGGCCCCCTAGCCTGCGGTATTCAAACTGGCGCGGGATCTGTCCTAAATGCTTTGCAAGTCTCTCAAGGTGATAGTTTTGTGGTATTCGGTACAGGTTCAGTAGGGTTATCCGCTGTCATGGCAGCAAATGCCGTTTCTGCGACCACGATTATCGCGGTGGATATGAACGATGATCGCTTAGCACTTGCGAAAAGTTTAGGAGCCACCCACACCATCAACCCCGGCAAAGTTAACAGTACCGAAGAAATCCTCAAAATCACTGGTTATGGGGCGAAATTTGCCCTCGACACCACAGGGATTCCTGCCGTCATAAAAGGGGCAGTAGAAAGCCTTGCACCAAAAGGCACCTGTGGCATTCTCGGTGCCTCTGGACCAGACACGGAAATATCGTTCAATGAAACACATTTTATGAGCGGCGGTCGACGCTTAATGGGAATCGTGGAAGGGGAATCGAATCCTGATGTCTTTATTCCTGAACTGATTCGACTCTATCAAGCTGGCAAGTTTCCCTTTGATAAATTGATCAAGATGTACGATTTTCAAGACATCAACCAAGCCGTTGAAGACTCGGAATCAGGCGTGACCATTAAGCCTGTTGTAACCATGCCAGCCGCCTAGTCACAATCAGACGGCTCAAATAAGCAGAACACCGCTAACAGAAATGAAAAAGCGCCAATTCAATCAGAGCTGGCGCTTTTTTGTCTCCTTACTTCCCGTCGATCTCTTAAATAATGGTTTTACGTTTTCGTAAATAATTATAGGGATCTTGCACATACTCTTTTTTGACGTTAACCAGTTGAGTATAGTTTTTATCAAAGTACACAGACGTCGGAATAGACGCATCTTTAAAACTGATAAAGGCACCTGAAGTGTGGGGGATAAAACACTTACGAGCTTCCTCAATCCAGTCCATGGCACGATTAACCCTAGTGTAGACGAAGTTATCCTGGCCTTTCACTTTGTTAGCCAAACTCTCATTCCACCACGTTTGATACTGGATGGTATAGAGCTTGTCTTCATACGGAAAGGCACTACCAGAGAATAGATTGGCACTTTTTTGTTGGTTGTCACTGTCCTGATAATAAGGCCCTGTAATCGCGCCAAGGGTTACATAACAATACAAGCCTTTTTCTCGGTTTTTTGTACCGATCAATGGGGAAGTCAAACTCTGCAGAAGCTCAGTATAGCCGGCATGAGGGGCTTTATTGTCACTTAACCAATCAGGATCCACTAGACGAGAGGTAATTTTATGGGGCGCTGGCTGATCTAAATCTGGTGGCAAGGGGGCCGACTGATGACCATTTTGCAACGCTTTGGTTTGATCAAACGACTCTCTATCCCAGGCACTCATTAGTTGCTTACCGTAGTCATGCCCAAGACCGGCTACACCATCGATACGAATCGCGTCCGGCTGTGGTATGAAACACGCCTTAATGAATGCGTCTAAAGCGGCTTTCGTACCTGCCCAATAACCATACATAACGCAGTTATGCTTAATGTTCGATACATTAAAGTTTTTGGTTTTCATGGAATTGGGTGATTCAGCGTCGCCATATTTACCGTTTATTTTCAGGTTAGTACCAATCAGTTCGCAATGCTGACCCGTAATCACTTGCTCCCAGCACTGTAATATTTTCAAGGTAGGGTGCTGTTCGCTAAGCTCAATGCCAGTACCATTGGATTCTGTTTGATAAGGGTTCCATTCCAACTCAAATTTAATCAAAGACGGTGGCAAGTCAAAGGTTTGGATCTCGAATTCAATCACAATACCGTAACTTAAGCCCCCGCCGCCTTTTAAGGCCCATAATAATTCTGGCTTATTGTGTAAGGAAACGGTTTCCACCTGACCATCCCCTAAAATCACTTTCGCTGCGACCAAGCTTTCACAGCACATGCCATGCGCTCGTGTCCATGGCCCCCAGCCGCCTCCCATAATAAAGCCAGGGATAGCCACAGTGGCGCAAGTTCCATGGGGTATCATCACCCCATCGCGAGCCAGCTTTGTCGTTAATACTTCAAAACGATTGCCCGGACCGACTTTGACACGTTTTGTGGTAGGGTCAAACTCGTAACGGTCTAACCCCATTAAATCCAGTAACACGGTGTTCGTGCCACTGCATTCCCCTTCATGATCATGACCACCAGAACGAATACTAATCGGCAGTTTTTTCTCTTTGGCTAATGCAAACGCCTCTCGTACATCGTCTTCCGTCTGACACAGAACAATCACGGCTGGCACTTTTTGAATCCGGCGATTAAAGATTTGTGCTTGCTCACTAAAGGCGACAAACTGGTAGTCTTGCTCCTGCTGGGTCAGTTGCTGATGATCAGACAGATTCGCATCCAACCCCAAGCCTCGGCTTAGCAGCTTTTCTTTGCCTATTTTGTTGCCTAGCTCCACGATATAGCGCCTAAATAGCAAGCTGTTGCTGATAACCAAATTGTCCGCTATATAGAGATTGGCAATAAAACTCGTTAATTCGCCCTTTTTATAGATTGATTGAGACGTATCAATATCTTTTTGAAGGTAAGGAGATATCTCCACGTCCAGCGTTGTATTATTCCGCTCCTGTGGAATGGTGAGCCTTATCTCTAACCATATGTCAGTATTCTCTTTCGCCTCATAACGGGCCGCTATCGACGACTCGCCCGTAGAGGATTTAAAAGAAAAAGACACCTTCTCGCCCTTTGGGATAACGTTGGGAAAGCAACTAGGCAAGTTGTTCCCTGACGGGCACAATATCAAGTCAACAGCCGATTCATTATTAATCATCAGGCGAGTGTCTAACATGCTGGCGGAGGTCACCATATTGGTGAGCATATCAGCATGTTGAACATTAACATTTTCTTGGGATAAGACACTGTTCGAAAAACTTTCTTGCGAACTAAACTGGTCTTTACGATGGTGAAGAGTCATTATCTGAGGGGCTGGTTGAGGTGCCTGTATCGGCAGGTTTGCGTCCAACGGAATCTCTTTACCATTAATATAAAGAGACATTTTTTCTCCATCATGGGTAATGGTTGCCGCTAGTGTTTCCCCTTCCTTTAGTCCCCCTTGTCGAGAGATGAAAAATTGATCGTCTGTCATCGATGTCAACCGTATCGAAATGCGTGCGCCGTCAATCGCAAACAAAGACAGCGTCATAACCTCGTCTTTTTTATACTGATATAACAAGCTATCGAATTTGACATTGAACAGAAATGAAACGGAGAAAGAAAAGTGAGCCCCTTTTTCTCCCTGATGCATTGGGTTAAATTTTTTCGGTTCCATGGGCATATTGAATCCTTAAACTTGCTTAATATTAATGACACAGACAGTCTGCATAAGGCTTTTCATTGATCGAATCCGCTAGGTTTTTGACAGCGGGAGCAAGGTCCTGTTTCGGTATAATGACTTCCACTAGATAGGCTTTTCCTTGATGAGTGTGAATCTCATTAAGACAATCCATTAGCGCTTTTCCCAACTCCACTTTGAAAAAGCCCACACCATAAGCCGTCGCTAACCCTTCATAATTCCAACTCGCTAATTCATCAAACGGCGCAAATTTTCCATTAGGGGCAAACGCACAGATATCCACAAAGGACTGCTCAATGGCATAGACCTGATTGCTCATTACAAACACGACGGAATTAAGCTTATTTCGTGCTATTGTGGATAGTGCCTGACACATCATCATAAAACCGCCATCCCCTGCGACCACCATGGCACGACGATCATTCACCATACTAACCCCTGTCGCACAACCCGTTTCATGCCCTAAGGATCCCCATGCGGCATCGCAAATAAAGCTGTCTTGGACAAAACCATTCATCCGAATCGCCATGTATAAAGAGGAGCTTTCCCCTAAAATCAGGTTTAATTTAGGATGCAACGCATGATTGTGAATGTGTTTATTGAGTATGGTAAAAAAGTGCTCATAGCTTAATGGTTCGTTTAAGACCTTATCGTCCCACGGATAGCTGTCCAGAGTTGGCAAATCTTGAGGCGTTAACATCCCTTGAGCCTTTTTAAAGCACGCCGTTAAACCTCTTATAACGTCTTTTAAAAATACATCATGATACGCAATATTACCTATTCGAGAGGATGCCATATCAACCGATATCATTTGGTTATATTGTTTGGTCAGTAAATTCAAATAGTCATCTGTAAAAATGGCCCCTAACGACAAAATAACATCACTGTCTGACACATAACGATTGGTCTCCTCCAATGACGCCGCATCCGCATAGGTACCAATAAAAGGGAGCCCTGCCTCTTCATCTAACACACTTTTCGCCAGTGATGTTGTGGTATAGGGCAAACCTGAAGCGCTGAGCAAATCCATGACATCGGCTTGTAAACCTAAACGAGCGATTTCAATCCCCAGAATCATGACGGGCTGTTTGGCTTGCTGTAGTTTGAGATAGGTATTATCAACAAAATGCGCTAGTTGATCTTGATTACTAGTAGGCCCCCTCAAATCCAATTGATCCAATGGCGCCACACAAGGCTCTCCCCACACATTAGACCAAGCTTCTAAATAGATAGGCCGTTTATGCAACATCGCCAAACGCAATGCCTCATCTATTTTTGCCGGTGCCGTCATCACGCTGTCTAACACTTCAGACGCAACCGTTACGGCGGTAAAGACTTTTTGGTCTGCTAATAAATCACCCGTTGAGTGATGAAAAAGCGCTCCTGTATTGGCAATGATTTCTCGATCACTTTGGCTAGGGCTGGCGCTGATCACCACGACAGGATTCCGTTCGACATAAGACCCTGCCGTGGCGTTGATCACACTCAAAGTACCAACGCCATACTGTACAGACACAGCGCCAATGCCTTTATAGCGCGCATACCCATCTGCAGCATAACCTGCACCTAGCTCATTAACATCACCGACAGCGTCAATGCCATCAAAAGCCTCTAAGGCCTCCATAAAGTGACTGACATAATCTCCTGGAACCTGAAACACCTTATCTAGGCCAAGCTGTTGTAAGCGGGTCAGCAAATAATCAGCAACGGTAAACACCTTATTGTTGGACATGGTTGATTCCTTCATAGGCAAATACAGTCACTTCATCTAGCGTCTTATGACCATCTTCTACGGGCTCTTGAGGTTGCTCCAGATCGCAAGCGCCAGGGCAAGGAACAGGTAGGTAACTATAATTTTTGTCGCGTAACCAAGTCGGCGTTGTTAGTCCGAAAAACTCTTCTAATGTAGATTCTGCCGTGTTTAGGGCACCTTCTACCCAACCTTGCTCATAGGAATAGGCTTCACCCACAATGTAAATTGACTCACTTTCTACAGGGTGTCGCATCCTGCACATAATATCATCCAGACGATAACCGGACTTCCATTCATGCCAACCACCGCCATAGGGATCATCACCCCATTCTTGATACACAGCAGAATACGGCATAGGTAAGCCTTTTTGATTGTGCACTGCTTCTATTTGGCGCTGCGCGGACTCGACCATTTCTTGGGTAATAGGAAACTCATTATCCAATATAATCTTATCCGTATTCTTCAACCCAAATTTAGGCATAAAGCCCTTATATGGAGCACCTTTTTCCATTCCTTTCCAAAAAGGAATGGTCTCCACGTCGTTATAGGACGCCATCAATAAGGAGTTCATGGTTTTTTCGCCGCCCTCTTGTTCGCATTCTGTCCCCATATAATAGGTTTGACGAATAGGCAAGTCGGTTACTGAACGGCCGGCAACTAAACCAAGGCTTCTCCACCAAGGCGTCTCATAAGCCAAAAACATTTTGAGGGCTTTTTGAATTAATACAGAGGGGATATTGTCTTTTAGCCAATCATTTTCAAAGAAGTCTGATTTAATCAATTCAAGAGAACGACGAGGCATGGCTAAAATGATTTTCTTCGCTTCTACACTCACCTTTGACTGGGTATCATCATCCTCCGTTTTACCTGAACCGCAAGTGGTGGTTGGCTGAAAGACCAAGGTATAGGGATACTCTTTTCCAGAATGTATTTTAATTTCCGCAAGGCGCATGTTCATCTTCACACGCTCATCCTCTGGCAACATTCCCTTAGCCGTTACAAACTGTTCGCATAAGCATAAAGGTAACGCTTGAAAACCGTCTTTCAAGGTTTTAAAAACGGTATCGTCTTTGTATTCTGTGGCCGGTAGTTGGGTAACCGCATTGGCATTCGCTACATTGGCATCATAGCCACCTGCGTCTTTCATAAATTGATAAGCTTCGTTGCTAAGAACACGTTCTAGCAGATTCCAAAAACCATACTTCCAGATTTCTTTGCCGAATACCTTCACTTTCATTTGTTCACAAAGCGGCATATCAGCAAAACCAGGACAGATCAGGTTCATCACCTTGACCTGAAGGTTTTCCGGGCCGTAACCCCGCTCTGACCAATCTAAGTTATAGGGAATCTTGTCAGGGCATTCAGCAAAATCACGGTAACGGAAATACTGACCACGTAAGTAAAACAAATTATTTTCTGCCCCGGCTAACGGTTTGTCGTCACCCGTTTTTTCACTTAACTCAGGATATAGAGGAAGAGAGGAGCCCATGGGGAAATCTTTTTCGGCAAGATCTAGCGTTTTTACTAAACTATTGACCATCACATGTTGGTCTGGAATCCAGCGCATTCCTCCTAACTCAGCTACCACATTTGGCAAGCCAGGAAGTTTTCGGCTATACAAGCGACCGCCAATCCGGTTACTGTATTCAAACAGAGCTATTTTTTCACTGTGTCCACAGTCCTGTTGCAAACGCCAAGCACTGTATACCCCTGATACACCACCACCGATCACCGCTATATCTAATTTTGCATTCATTACTTTTACTCCCTTTAGTCTATGCCTTACTCACAGGCTTTCAGGGATAATGCAGAGAAAATTAAAAGATGGCTATTACAGCTTATTACACTAGATTGAGCCCTTAATGGAAAATCTCTTTGCTTCAATTTTTATCGGGAAACCAAAAAAGCCAGCACCCTCCCCGTGAGGCGGTGCTGGCTTTTTAAAGGAGCAGTATTTTCACAGCTCTGTTTAGCAAAGTATTTTTATTAAGAAACGGTATTCCAAGGCAGTTGTCCCGGTGCGGCATCAACAAAGTTGAAGTACTGCTCTAACTGATCAATAAGATCTCGAATCACTTCATCTTTGCTACAGCCATAAAGCTCGTAACCCAATGCCCCATTACGAATGTACACATCCGCTTGCCAATGGGTGTCATAGTTTGATTTGTCACTATGGGCTTCAGGTATTTGGTGTTCCGTCGCCAACACTTGATAGAAAAAGTCCAGTTTATCGTCATGTTCAAGTTGGAAGGTAACACCATTCTCTTGCGTGGTAATGTTGGCTTTCCAGTCATGGATCGCCAGTTCTTTTTGCACTTCTTCCATCGCTGGCACGACCACTTCTTTAATAAAGTGGCTCACCTTGGCCTGTCCAGGAAACTTAAACAATGTACTAAGACGTTTGCGCCAGTTGCCCTCATTACTAAACGCACGTCCAGGAGCCGCAGCCGCTTCTACGGCGGCTTCACGATGGCCTTCAATAACCAGTGCTCGCCATAACCCAAGCGCCGCCAACAGCATAATCATAGCAAAGGGCAATGCGGCTAGAATACTCATGGTTTGTAATGCACTTAAACCGCCGGCTAACAACAAGGTGGCAGCAATGACACCTTCAAGAGAAGCCCAGAAGACACGCTGCCAAATGGGAGTTTCTAGTGCACCGCCAGACGCCAATGAGTCAACGACTAAGGATCCAGAATCCGATGAGGTAACAAAGAAAGTGATGATCAAGAAAACGGTGACGACGGATAAAAAAGTAGACCAAGGTAACAAATCATAGAACTGAAATAAGGCCACTGAATGGTCTGCCTGTACTTCACCAATCAACACATCTTTGCCCTGCTCCATAATCAAATACAAGGCGGTGTCGCCAAAGATAGAAAACCATAGGAAAGTAAATATGGTCGGCACAGCAAGCACACCAAAGATAAACTGGCGGATGGTACGGCCACGGCTAATTTTGGCAATAAACAAGCCAACAAACGGAGCCCAGGCAATGGTCCATGCGAAGATAAACAGTGTCCAGTTACCAATCCAATCACTTTGCGTGTACGCCTGTAGATTAAAGGTACGCTCTACAATGTTGCTCAAATACGCCCCTGTGTTTTGCACGAAGGCATCGAGAATATGAATGCTAGGACCGACAAAAAAGACAATGACCATAATGAATACGGCTAATCCCATATTCAAAATCGATAGGTTTTTCACCCCTTTATCCATACCAGCAACCACAGAACCAATCGCCGCTAAGGTAATCAAACCAATCGCAATCACTTGTACTGTCGTGCTAATAGGAATGCCTTCCCAAAGGTAATGTAAGCCAGCATTAATCTGTGTAACCGATAACCCAAGCGTCGTCGCTAAACCAAACAAAGTACCGAGAATGGCAAATACATCAACAGTATGACCAATAGGGCCATAAATACGATCACCAATCAGCGGATAAAGTGCCGAGCGGACGGACAATGGTAAACCATGACGAAACGCAAAATAGGCAAGTACCAGCCCCATCAGACCGTATATGCCCCAAATATGTAACCCCCAGTGGAAGTAAGCAATTTGCATCGCTTCACGAGCCGCCCCAATGGTTTCAGCGGTGGCATTAGGTGGTTGAGAGAAATGTAATACCGGCTCAGCAACACCAAAAAACAACAGAGCGATACCGTAGCCAGCGGAAAAAAGCATCGCAAACCAAGCAGGAAAGCTGTATTCCGGATCAGCGTGATCTGGCCCTAAGCGAATATTGCCCCAGCTACTGAAGCCAATACAAACCATAAACACGAGAAAAATCGCGGTGGCCAACATATAAAACCAGCCAAAGGTTTCTGTTATCCATGACAACGCACTTTTGAATGCCTCGCCAGCAAGCTCTGGGTTACTAAGTGTTCCGACGATGAGTAATAGAGTGATAATAACGGTGGGAATAAATACCGGCAGCAATACTGCCCCCGATAACGTTTTCTGCGAGTTGGTCATAAAGTGATCTCCTATCCATATGCCCTGACAGGCTTATATGGATAGTAACGTACATAACCTTATGGATCCCCCAAACTGAGCCTCTTGTTACGATAAGATACAAAAAAACCAGTGCTAACATAATCAGTTAGCACTGGTTTAGTATCATTCGTCATCGCCCTTTAGACCTATTAACACCTTTCCTTAATCTTGAGCTGACGTTTTTTGCAGAGCTTTCATTTCATCATGGCACTCTTGCATTTTAACTTTAATACGACGCAACGTGACCTCACAGTCTTGGGGTTGGTTTCTCTCTAGAGCATGGTCGAGTTCTTCTAGTTGATCAATATAAGTAAAGGCAGTGGAATTGCTAACAACGTAGAATTGGGTGTTCAAACAAAAGGCAATGTGAGAAGCACATTGCCTTTATAGAGTAGAGTCAGTCAGGCTTTGAGCATAGCTAGAGTTTGAAGCGGAGCGTTAAGTCTTGCAGCGTCTGACTTAATCGAGATAACTCTTCACTAGCTTGTGATGTCTCTCGTGCACCACTTGCGGTTTGTTTTGATATATCACGAATGGTCACTACGCTTTTACTAATTTCCTCAGCTGCCACGTTTTGCTCGGTGGTTGCAGAGGCTATTTGCGTATTCATATCAGACAAATAGGTAATAGAGCTGGTAATTTGTTGCAATGCGTCGTTTGCTTGCTCACTCCTTACCACCGTTTCTTCTGCGGTTTTCTCATTTTTTTGCATTGCCTGAACGGCAATAGACGCTTTTTGTTGCAAGCCTTCTATTAGTACCGATATTTCTTCGGTAGCATCTTGCGTCCGCTGAGACAGATTGCGAACCTCATCCGCCACAACAGAGAACCCTCGACCTTGCTCGCCCGCTCTAGCTGCCTCAATAGCCGCATTAAGCGCCA
Source organism: Marinomonas spartinae (assembly GCF_016461715.1). Classification (GTDB taxonomy): domain Bacteria; phylum Pseudomonadota; class Gammaproteobacteria; order Pseudomonadales; family Marinomonadaceae; genus Marinomonas; species Marinomonas spartinae_A. The sequence goes on from NZ_JAEMUI010000004.1 coordinate 50,796, forward strand.
GTAAGTTCGTTTGCTCGGCAATGCTTTGAATCACATTGATCACCGTGACGGCATTTTTCGACTCATCACTCAATGCCTCAATTTGAATGGCGGACTGGGCGATCTCCTGAGCCAATCCAGCAACCGCTTCTTTACTGGATATAACAATCGCACTGCCTTTTTCAGATAACTCACTCACCTCTTTAGCAGAATTAGAGGCATTCTCTGCATTTTTGGCGACGTCATTTATGGTTAACGACATCTCTTCCAGTGCAGATGCCATTTGATCAACCTCTTCCCGCTGACTCTCAACACCCGCAGCGGTTTGTCCCGTCACAACAGAGAGCTCTTCCGACGAAGAAGCCACTTGATCAGCACTTGAGCCAAGCTGGGAAACAATATCACGAAGTCCAGCGATCATTTGCGCTAAAGAAGCCATCAGATGGCCCACTTCATCACCAGAGTTTTTCCCTTCTAGGGTAACGGTTAAATCACCATTTGCGACTCTCTCCGCCATTTCTTTCGCTCTTTGCAATGGTGGAACAATTAAATGACTAATGAGCCAAGCAGCAAGTACTGAAATCACAATAGCAATGGCACTAATAATAAGGGATAAAGTCGAGACGTTTTTCTGCAAGGCAATCATTTCTTGTTTTTGTTTTGCCCGACTCTCTTCTGCCAGAGGAAGAACCGATTTCGCCGCTTCAATCATACTATTTCGCGCAGCTGATTTCCTATTATTCAGATCCACATAAGTATTCATCGCGGTCTCATATTCTCTAACTTCTTTCATCGCCTGCGTTAATTCTGACTGGAGTTGGGGTGAACTTTCGGACGTACCCACCATGTTTTTTAACTTGGTAAAAAGATTCTTAAGCATCTCAATTTGCTTTTTGGCAAGAGCAATGTGCGTTGGGTCGCCAGTAAGAACAAAGTTCTTTTCCTCAATACGGGCATTTAGGATATGGGTCGCCAATTGTCCTTTAAGTTTCAAAATATCACTGGCGGCACTAGACGAATTACCCTCCTGTTCCATACTTAATAGCCGATTCACAGCATCTCCTGCCTCTTTTTGCATCGACAATATGGCTTGCTGACCTTGCTTATCAAGCTGAACAAATTGAGAAAAGTCTTTCTGATAACGTGATATTTGCTGGATAATTTGATCCGCTATTGTATCACGCTCCGTTCTCTGAAGGTATTGAGCTGGAAGAAGCGCCTCGTTCATGGCTTTATTGTACCGATCGATGTATTCATCTTTTCCGCTGACATCATAATCTTTTTCCTCAATGCGAGCGGCCTGTAACATTTTTATAATACGGTTAGCCTTATCTGCTGCCGTTACTTTCTGATCGACAACGCGATACCCATAGTTATTAAGAAGTGTTAAGGTTATAACACTAACAATAACTAGACCAAAACCAAGCATCAGCTTATATCTAACGGAAAGATTGGTTATTCCAAGATAGCCAAGTAGATTTTTCATATAGCACCTTTTATTTCAGTTGTATGAATCGATTTATAAGTTGATTTCATCTTACGTTTGAAAATAAAAATCCATTTCTTTCCATTTAATTAAGACGCCATTAAAAACTAAAATAGCATAATAAAAAACCAACAAAGCAAAAAACAAATTACAGAAAACAATTTCTTACAAAAAAACCAAAAAATAAACTTGCTTTTATTTTTTAGCCTCATTTAAGTTAATCTTAAGATAATATAGTAAAAAAACTGTCACATTTAATATTCTATAATATTTATGATCTCAAAGAGGTAGACAAAAATTATTGAAGCTGGCTATATCGCATTGCGAACACAATCATGTCCAGAAGATAATTGGACTTCCATTCATACCAACTTCCATAAAGATCATTCGTGATACAGTGCTGTGCTGTTGTAAACGTCAAGCACTGCATGCCCTGATATATCAAAAATCGCAGCAACAAACTCCCTTTAATCTATACCTTAATCACAGACTTTCAGGGATAGTGTCAAAAAGGTAAAGGATGGTTATGACAGTTGCTCTTTTAAACTAGGGAAGTAAATAGAGGAGGTGGGCACCATTGAGGAGAACCAATAGCCAACATCCATGTCAGCATAAGATCTGTCAGAGACTAACTACTTTTCACCCTGCATAAAAACAAGTTTATAGTTTGAAGCGGAGCGTTAAGTCTTGCAGCGTCTGACTTAATCGAGATAACTCTTCACTAGCTTGTGATGTCTCTCGTGCACCACTTGCGGTTTGTTTTGATATATCACGAATGGTCACTACGCTTTTACTAATTTCCTCAGCTGCCACGTTTTGCTCGGTGGTTGCAGAGGCTATTTGCGTATTCATATCAGACAAATAGGTAATAGAGCTGGTAATTTGTTGCAATGCGTCGTTTGCTTGCTCACTCCTTACCACCGTTTCTTCTGCGGTTTTCTCATTTTTTTGCATTGCCTGAACGGCAATAGACGCTTTTTGTTGCAAGCCTTCTATTAGTACCGAGATTTCTTCGGTAGCATCTTGCGTCCGCTGAGACAAATTGCGAACCTCATCCGCCACAACAGAGAACCCTCGACCTTGCTCGCCCGCTCTAGCTGCCTCAATAGCCGCATTAAGCGCCAGTAAGTTCGTTTGCTCGGCAATGCTTTGAATCACATTGATCACCGTGACGGCATTTTTCGACTCATCACTCAATGCCTCAATTTGAATGGCGGACTGGGCGATCTCCTGAGCCAATCCAGCAACCGCTTCTTTACTGGATATAACAATCGCACTGCCTTTTTCAGATAACTCACTCACCTCTTTAGCAGAATTAGAGGCATTCTCTGCATTTTTGGCGACGTCATTTATGGTTAACGACATTTCTTCCAGTGCAGATGCCATTTGATCAACCTCTTCCCGCTGACTCTCAACACCCGCAGCGGTTTGCCCTGTCACAACAGAAAGCTCTTCCGACGAAGAAGCCACTTGATCAGCACTTGAGCCAAGCTGGGAAACAATATCACGAAGTCCAGCGATCATTTGCGCTAAAGAAGCCATCAGATGGCCCACTTCATCACCAGAGTTTTTCCCTTCTAGGGTAACGGTTAAATCACCATTTGCGACTCTCTCCGCCATTTCTTTCGCTCTTTGCAATGGTGGAACAATTAAATGACTAATGAGCCAAGCAGCAAGTACTGAAATCACGATGGCGATGGCACTAATAATAAGCGATAAAGTCGAGATGTTTTTCTGCAAAACAATCATTTCTTGTTTTTGCTTCGCACGGCTGTCTTCAGCAAGAGAAATGGCAGCTTGTGCTGCATTTATCATATCCTCTCGTCCAGCCGACTTCTTATTATTAATGTCTTCATAAGTATTCAGCGCTTTCTCATACTGACCCACTTGCTGAATCGCACTGACTAATTGTGACTTTCCTTCGGGTGTATCAAGCATCTCTTTTAATTTAGAAGCAATACTTTTAATTTTCTCAAGTTCCTTTTTAGCGAGAGCAATATTTGACGGGTCACTTGTAATAATAAAGTTTTTCTCATTAATACGTGTTTTTAGTATTTCGAGGGCCAATTCTCCTTGCATTCTCACCACATCGGTAGCCTGACTAGCACTAGATGTGTTTTCTTGATCCATCTGCGAGATCTGATTGACCGCATCTCCTGCCTCCTTTCGCATATCCAACATCGCTTGTTGGCTTTGCTTATCAAGCTGAACAAAGTCAGAGAAATTGTTCCGATAAACCGATATTTGCTGGATAATTTGATCCATTACTTTATAATGTTCTGTTCCCTTAAATATAGGTTTTAGGGATTGGGCCTCACGAACTGCCTCATCTAATGCCTTATTGAGCTTATCGACGTATTCATCTTGTGCTCTGGCATCATAATTTTTTTCCTGAATACGGGCCGTTTGTAACCGTTTAACAATACGATTCACCGTATCTGCCGCTGTTACCTTTTGCTGAACGACCGTATTTCCATAGTTATTAAGAGCCGTTAAGGCTATAATACTAACAATAACAAGACCAAAACCAAGCATCAGTTTATATCTAACGGAAAGATTGGTTATTCTAAGATAACCAAGTAGATTTTTCATATACCACCTTTTATTCGCTTGAATCCATTTAAAATTTGACCTTTTATCTTTCACTTAAAACTGAAAATCCATTTCTTTCCATTTAGTTAACACGGCCGTTATTGACTAAAATAGCACAACAAAAAATCAAGACAAGAAAATATTATTCCTTAATTCTAAAAAAATGTAATTATAATGTAAAAAAGCAAAAAATTCATATATCATTGATTTAAATATAAAAACATAAAAAAAGACTAATTTACAAAAAAAATAACAAGGCAAAAAGAAAAAAATAATAATTTACACCACAAGAAAAAAAACAACATATTACAAAACAAAACAAAAAATTACCTATATTTAAAACACATCATACCTTCTAATCTATCCATCAATTTAATCAAAAGATAACAATGGTAATAAAAAAACATTTTGTTAATACCTTTATAAAGGCATTACACCTAATTTTTTATTATATAAATAATTAAATAGAATTTTTTTCATCATTTTTTACACACTTAACCATTACGAAAAAGTAGCAACCACCGAGTCAGAAACCATCAAAAAACAGCCATTCTCTTTAGGTAAAGAATACTGTGATGCAAATATTTTGGACTACTGGACAAGCTTTTTTGTTGTTTGCTTTTAAAGTAGAAGTGAGCCACGAAAGTGCGCTTAACCCCTATTTAATAAAAATAAGCACAAGATGGAGTTTGTTATGAAAGCAGCTGTAGCCAGTAAATTTGGTGCCATTCTAAAAATCGAAGACGTTGTCAAACCTAAAATTGAACCACACCAGGTCCTTGTCAAAATACACGCTTGTGGTGTGTGCCATACGGATTTACACGCTTGCCATGGTGATTGGCCAGTGAAACCAACCTTACCTCTTATTCCTGGTCACGAAGGCGTAGGTGAAGTCGTCGAAGTAGGCAGTGCCGTGTCGCATCTTGCCCTAGGAGACCGTGTAGGTATTCCTTGGTTATACAGTGCCTGCGGACACTGCGAATACTGTTTAACGGGTAACGAAAACCTTTGTTTATCACAACAAAACGCAGGTTATTCTGTCAACGGCGGTTACGCGGAATACTGCGCCGCTCATGCGGAATATGTCGTGAAAATGCCCGATGGCTTAGGTTATGTGGAAGCCGCACCACTATTTTGTGCGGGCGTAACAACTTATAAAGCCCTCAAGGTATCAGGGGCAAAACCAGGCGATTGGGTCGCGCTATTTGGTGTGGGCGGATTAGGACATTTGGCCGTTCAGTATGCCGTTGCCATGGGCTTTCGAGTGGTTGCTGTGGATACGGGCGATGCTAAACGTGAATTAGCCATGTCCCTCGGCGCCGAATGTTTCTTTGACTTTAAAACCGATGACGTGGTCGAAGATATTTTGGCAAAAACCAATGGTGTCCACGCAACTGTCTGTACGGCAGTGAGTAAAGCGGGCTTTAGACAGAGCTATGACGTTGTCCGCCGAGGCGGAAAGTGTGTCTTAGTTGGTCTGCCTCCAGAAGACATGCCACTGCCTATTTTTAATACCGTACTGAACGGCGTAAGCGTTGTCGGTTCAATTGTTGGTACTCGTAAAGACCTCGAAGAATGTTTAGAGTTCGCAGCTCGGGGCAAAGTCAAAGCCATTATCAAAGAAAAATCTCTTGAAGACATTAATGACATCTTCGCTGATATGGAAAAAGGGGAAATTACTGGGCGTATTGTCATGTCGATATAGTATTTTCAATTGAATTAAAAATACATGAATCACTAAAAAGCCGACCTATTCTGGTCGGCTTTCATTTTTAAATGGCCACTTGTACATCACATTTTCCCTGTTTTTTAACACGGTACATAGTGCTATCAGCCGTTTGTATAAGCGATTTCATATCTTTACCGTGTTCAGGGTAATGAGCAATACCCAAACTGGTACTCACTTGTACTGTTTTATTTGTATCACTGATCAGGACTGGCTCCAATACGACATTTAAAATGATATTGGCTAATTTAAGCACTTCATCACGATCATCAAGGCGATCAAGCCAAATAATAAACTCATCTCCGCCGACTCTGACGATTTGCCCAACTTCTTTCACTTGCGAATGAAGCCTTTCAGCAATGCTGGTAAGCACTTGATTACCCGCTTCATGACCATAATTATCATTCACTTGTTTAAAGCCATCTAAATCCAAATACAGAATGGACAATAATTGATTTTGTTGTTCGGCCTTGATGATCAGTTCCGCTTCTTTTTCCAGTAAATAATGCAATGAAGGAACCCCTGTCACAGCATCATAATGCGCTAGTTGCCGTAACTTATCTTGTGCTGTTTTCTCGGCTTCTAACGCAGAATGTAAAGCAGAAACATCATACTCAGACATCAATAATAAAAACTCCCCCGTTAAAGGGTGGCGTGTGATGCGTATATCTAAACTGTGCTTACGAGGACCTATGGAGGTGTTCACATCACAGGTCCATTGGCCGCCTTTTTCGTCTATCGCCTGGGCTAATAGCCTTTGGCCTTCTTCTAAACTGACAAGGCGCGAGGTAAAGAAAGAATGTCCTTCAGGAAAATTTTCTCTAGAAAGATGCTTATAGGCTTCGGTGGCAGCTGGGTTTTCAACGATTGGATCACCAGCAAAACTGAAGCTTGTCACTAACACACTGGTATAGCGCATGGCTTCAACCAATAGCAGATTTTCTGGAGTATCCCCTAAATTCACTTCTTCATTGATGAACGCAATGATGGCTCGATGTTTATCTGGCCCGACCAAAACAGCACGATGGCGCATATACAAGGTCTTTGGTTTTCCATTTGGATAGGTTGTCCATGGATCGATTGTTAGGCCTGACTTAGAGGCCAGCTCAAAGGTTTGTGCAGTGCGATCCTTTGCGCCTTGGGTATCACCAGACAAGTCTTTATTTATCAAGTCTTCAAGCGTATTTAACCCCCAAAATTTAAGCGCCGCGGAGTTGCCCCACCACCAACCATGTTTATCTAGGTCAAAAATCCACACAACATCGGGAATTAGCTCATATAAAGCAACGTCGGCATGATCGCGAATATGGATCAAGTGGTCGTAATGGTTTGTCAATTTACTCTCCTTTCGGCAGCTTTCTCATTCATCAGTATTAAATAGCACACTCCTGCCTTTTTGTTATACCAAATTTATACTGGCAACCGCGTTGAGGCTTTCAGTTAATGCCCTCTTCCTCTGAGCATTTTAAACGTCGCCAACAGGGCGTTTCACTACGACGCTATGCTGACGATGATCAAGTCAGGAAAACTCAGTCCAGAGAAACTGCTGGGAAGAACCATCAGCTTAGAAGAGTCGATTTACGCGCTGACCAGTATGGATACGATCAATCCACCAGACGTCACGGTGGCCACTCAATTCTAAACCGTCACAGGAAACTTTCTTATTCGCTTTATTTGCAACCAAAAACCATGGCAAGATAGCATTTACAGAAAAACATAAAAAAAATCATCTTTGGAGAGCAATACTATGGGACATCTTCACACAGGATCTTGTCTATGTGGTGCGGTGAAATTTGAGGTAGACGGTGAATTTAAAAAATTCTTCTTATGCCATTGTAGCCGCTGCCGTAAAACCTCAGGTTCAGCCCATTGCGCCAACCTCTTTGCTCCAAATGCGACCATAAAGTGGTTAAGCGGTGAAGATAAGCTGAGCTACTATCATTTGGAAGGCACCCACTTTGCCCGTACTTTTTGTTCTGTTTGTGGTTCTAATGTCCCCACAGATGCCAAAGCTCGCAACCTAGTCGTTGTGCCTGCAGGTTGCTTGGATACGGATGTCGATATCACGGCTCAAGCGCATCTTTTTACGGGCAGCAAAGGCAATTGGGACGAAGGTTTGGATAAGGTTCCCGCTTTTGAAGGCATGCCAACCTAATAGTTTGTACACTAAACCCTATTCACCTAGATCGCATTAATAAAAAAGAGGAATCCGTTTTCTACTCTTTAATCAGGAGCAGAAAACGGATTTGTATAAACAGGAAAATAACCGCTTTTTGTCAGTGAAAGCAGTTTTCCGACGAATACACATCCTCTAAATAACGCTTTTGTATTGTCAGTTCTAGCAATAAAGCATTCTGAACAGAAGCAAAAAAAATGCGTAAAAACATAAATTTTCTATTTATATCAATATCTTAGTGCCAGATTCTCAAATAAAAAATAGGCGCAACCAAAGCGCTTATCACACAAAACAAGGGATATTTCTCCATCACTATCTATAATTAAAAAACCATAAAAATAAAAATCATAAAAAAACTATAAAAACTATAAAAGCTTTATTAAGGGGGATATATGGGACTCAAGCATATGAGTGTCCGACGTCAATTAATTGTTCTGATCTCCAGTGCAGTGATTGGCTTAATCGTATTAGTGGGATTAGGATTATTTCAAACTAAAAATATTTACGAAGCTTCTAACCATGTTAATGTAAAAACCGTTCCCTCAATTCAAGTGATGCTTAACATCAGTCGTGCCATCAGCGAAGTACGCCGCTTATCCTATGTGCATGTATTACGGAACGACGAAAGACAAAAGAAAAAAGTGGACGATCAGCTAAAAGCCCAAGTGGCGGAAGTTTACAAAGCGTTTGATAGCTATAAACCGCTTATTAGTGATAAAGAAGACGCCACGCTTCTCAACAATGAAATCAAAGCGTTTGAGGTCTACAATGCGAAACGCGAAAAAGCGATCAACCTATCACGCAAAAACATGCAATCTGCAGCAACAAAAGTCTTGCTCTATACTGCACCGGAAGCAGAGAAACTCACCCAAGCACTGAACAAGCACATCGCTTACAACCAAAAGTTAGGCGACGCCGGCGCACAAAAAGCGGTTACTACCATCTGGCAAGCCGTGATAGTACAAGCATCTATTGCGGTGATTGTTATTGTGGTGGTCTTCATTGTGGGGATTAAGATATTGCGAAATATCATGAAATCACTTGGCGGCGAACCTAAAGAAGTAGCAGAAATTGCCAATCAAATTGCCCAAGGCAACACAGACATTATCATTGAGCTGAATGACAGTGATAGCACCAGCTTAAAAGCCAGCATGAAAACCATGGCAGACACGATTCAAGAGATAGTCATGGATCTTACAGAGAAAATGTCTCGCTTGGCAGAAGGTGACCTACGGATACGGATTACCAAGGACTACATTGGAAATTTCTCGGCGATCAAAAGCAGTACCAACGGCATGATCGATCAAATTAAAGACATCATAGTAGAAACCCAAAACGCCACGGATCAGATGGCCGCGGCCAGTGCTCAAGTAAGCATTACCGCGCAAAACCTATCGAGCAGTGCGTCGTCTATGGCGGATAATTTAGAAAATACAACGGTAGCCATTGAGAGCATCTCCACCAGCATCAGCCAAAACTCCCAAAACGCCACGTCAACCAACGAAATCGCGCTAAATGCCAGTCAGAAAGCAGTGCAAGGCGGTGAAGCAGTGGATGAGACCGTGAGTGTGATGAAAAACATTGCCGATAAGATCAGCATCATCGAAGACATTGCAGAACAAACTAACTTACTGGCACTGAATGCGGCGATTGAGGCGGCTCGCGCAGGGGAACAAGGTCGAGGATTTGCCGTCGTTGCCGACGAAGTGCGCGCCTTAGCGGCGAAAAGTCAATCGGCAGCACAAGAAATCAGTGATATCACTCACAATAGTGTGCGAATCAGTGAGCAAGCGGGTAACTTATTAAAAGAAGTCGTACCGCAAATTCATCAAACATCGGAATTAATTCAATCCATCGCGAACGTGAGTATGGAACAAACCCAAGGAGTGGAACGTATTAATCAATCCATGCAGCAGCTGGATAACATCACACGTCAAAATACCGATGGTAGTGAACAACTCGCAAGCACCAGCGAGCAGATGACGGTCCAAGCTGAGCAGCTTAAACAAATGATGGGCTTCTTTAAGATTCATTAATCTTTTTAGCCACATGGCCAGACAGTGCAAGCTCTCTGGCCATTTTTATAGTCCATTTTTTTATGGCCAGAGAAGGCCTACTCTAAGCCAATGGTGATTCTTCGTTATTAGCCCAAGCATACTGGCTATGACTCAGGCTAAAGGGAACCCTTAACGTTTCATTGCTAGTAGTTTGTCAAAGTCTCGTTAATACACATCCTCCAAATAACGCCCTTGTGCTTTCAGCACGTCAACGTTCGTTTGCAGTGGCTCTAATATGTCGTTAAGTGCTTGAGTCACGCCATTTGCCATGCCTCGACCACCGCACACGAGAATTTGCGCACCTTGCTCTAGTAATTGTCGGACGGTTGCCTGATCCTGTAAAAGTTTATCCTGTACATAAGCTTTTTCTGTTGTTTGATCTTCTCCCTGTGAAAAAGCAGTCTGTAACCCCGTCAAACGCTGGTCATCAAGGTATCGAGTCAAGTCTGGCTGATAAAGAAAATCCACTTTTTGATTACGCCCGCCCCAGTAAAGAAACATCGGATGGCGCTGAGTATTTTGCCGAATAAACCCAGTTAATGGGCCAATACCTGCCCCAGCGCCGATCAGTATCACCGGATGACGGCCAACAGCAGGGCGAAACTCTGGGTTATGACGAATGAATCCCTCAATACAATCACCTAACTGTAAGTCATGTAAATAACTGGAACAGACACCATTAGGTTGCTTGCGAACGCAAATCTCCAACACATCATCCTTTGTCGAAGACGCTAAGGAATAAAATCGCGCGGTCGCCTCCTGTGGTGGCATCACTCCCAGTAAATCACCCGCCTCGAAAAAAGGTAAAGAATGAGTTCCCGCCGCACGAAAACGTAAGATACTAGTGGCCGCATGACCATTGACCCCATAATCTTCACGCCCAACCAATGCCAGCGTTTGTGTGACGGTAGGCTGCGGATGATAAGACAACGCCAGAGGCCACCCCGTCAAATTGGCAACCGTTTTGCCCCATTCCCTAAATTGCTCAGCAGAACTTCGATTAATTAACTCGGTATGACACAGAGGCGTAAGGCCTTTCTGCTCTAAGGCAGTGGTGACATCCAAAGCAAACTGACAAAAGTTGGGAAACTGTCGATCCCCAAAACCCAATACCGCAAACCGGAGCGAAGCATTGCTTTTAAAGCTTGTTAACTTGTTCATAAATTGCTGTGCCGTCGTCGGAGCGTCCCCATTGCCATAAGTCGAGGTCAAAATAAAAAGCGTATCGGCCTGAGGATAGTCCTCAACCAACTGGTTCATTTGCGCACAGTGAACATGCCGTCCAGCCCGAATTAATTGGCGCTGCAAATCTTGCGCAAACCCCCATGTCGTTTGACCCTCCGTGCCAACCAAAAGAATGGTGTCGGCTTCTTTGCTAGGCGTATTCACCAGGTCCCCTTTCTTCACCCGACGCTTTCTCCACCAAGCCAACACACCGGTATAGGACAAGACCGGAACGGTCAATGCACTCGCCCCGAGAATAAGACCAAGCCACCAAATTCCTTGCCCTGTATGTAAGCGGATGATCCATTGTTGAAATACCCCCATCGGCGGCAAACGGGTAAAGTTCAGTAGAGTGCCCGTCGACTGGTCCACAAAGCCGGACCCTTGTTCTGTCGTCAATGTATAAAAATCTTGGAGATCACCTGGATAGGGAAACACCAGTTCATGTAAGGAGGTTAAATCAATATTTTTTAACGCAATCAGTGAGCCTACGGGAGCAGGTTGGCCACCTGACACACTGGACGGAAAGGAAGGGGGAATAAAAGTATGATCCTTAACAAAGCCAAAACGCATGGCTGACATATAACTCCCTGTCAACGAGGAAAGCAATAACCCCAGCACAGCGAACCGAGCCAGTTCCGAGTGAATACGCTTCACACCGTTACCTTTAATCGGTTTGATAAGGGCCTTCCAGCCACCGAGCCGACGCACCAATAAAAAGACACCTGACAGGCATATCAACACCATAACCAGTGCTACCCCGCCGGCCAGCTTTCGCCCAGTATCATGCAGTAAAAAGGAGCGGTGCATGTCCTCAACCCAATCCATAAAAGCAGAAGGTTGGTAGGGGCCTATACTCTGCCCTGTCAACGGGTTCACTAAATCCGCCTTAGGCTGGTGGTTCGCCGTTTTATAATAAACAACCACTTCACCAGACAACTTTCGATCAATCTTTTCAACGTTTGGATGATGCTGAACAATCCGTTGCGCCATGGCAGCAACACTCACTTCCCCTTTATCCGGCACCACAGCATGGACTCTATGAATAGCGGGCATTAAGGAAAGCATGGCCCCGGTCGTTGCTATGGTGATTAAAAACAAGGCCATAAATAAACTGGGCAAACCGTGTAATTTACGTAACATTATTATTACCTCATCGTTTTACTTAAGGTCATAACGAAACGAAAGAACATACACACTCCCCATCACCGTTTTGCCGGATCCGGCCGTTGTCAATGGGGTGGAGACATCGGCACGATTGCTGTTACCATTTTCCACCGCACTGTCGATGACGATCCGATAGCCCTTATTAATTAAGTTATCAGGGATATTTTTGGTCACAACCAACGTACGACCACTGGTAACACTAGCGCCTGTCATACCATCGTATTCAGAAGGTCTTAAACGACTACCGCGAGCCCAACCAGGCAGCTCAAAATAGTAGCGGGCATTTCGCCCGGCCACCCAGATTGTTTTACGGTATCGGCCATGAGCATCCGCCAGATAAATCGCTAAATACGCACCACTACCATCGTATCTAGCAAGATGTGTGGTAAAGGTTACCTCTCGTGCCTGTGCTGACATTGATAGGGTGAACGCAGTGATCAGGCTTAACGCCAAAAAAATGTACTTTCTCATAATATCCGTCCTAATAAACCGTTGGACGAACTCTATAACCTTTACCTGACACTGACCTGAACAAGAAACAGAGAGAAAAAAAGACTTTTTTTTCACCCCCCACTGGCTAGCATGAACGTCGATTAATGACGGTCAGAGCAATGGGCGATAACGCCGTGATCAATAGAATAAGAGGTAAAACGTGCGAGTACTCTTGGTAGAAGATACAACCGGACTTGGGGAAGCTGTTCGGGATCAGATTCATGAAGATGGGCACGCGATTGATTGGGTGACCTCCTTGCGCTTTGCCGAAACCAGTATTCTTAACACAACTTATGATCTGATTTTGCTCGATCTCATGTTACCCGACGGTAATGGTTTCAGCTTTTTAAAAAAGCTTAGAAAAGCAGGTAGCTCAACGCCTGTTATCATCCTAACAGCACGCGATCAGGTGTCTGATCGTATTGAAGGGCTTAATGCCGGGGCCGATGATTATTTGATCAAACCGTTTGATTTGTCCGAATTATCCGCTCGAGTCAGCGCCGTTGCTCGACGTTATCGGGGCAATCCAAATCCATTGGTAAAAATAGGCCATTTAGAAGTCGACTTGAACGAACATCGCCTAAAGTCGAAAGGACAAAACGTTGAGTTAACAGCACGGGAATGGGCCGTACTGGAAGGCTTTTTTCAGCGACCAGGCACCTTGTTATCGCGCTCACAACTGGAGGATCGTCTCTATCAATTTGGTGCAGAAATCGAAAGCAATACCATTGAGGTGTACATTAGTCGCCTACGTAAAAAGCTAGGGCGCGAGGCAATTGTCACCGTAAGAAACATGGGCTATCGCCTAGAAACCAATGAATAATACACGCAGTTTAAAAAGAAACCTCGGCATAGGCCTAACACTAGGCGTCTCCATTCTATGGTTATTAAGTGCGATAGCCTCGGGTCTGGTCGTACAAAAAGAAATGAAAGAGGCCTTTGATAAAGCCCTCAAGCGGTCTACTCAGCATATCTTACCTTTGATCACAGCGGATATCCAAAAACGAACCTTGGGGGTAAACAACTCCCATATTCCGATCTTGCAAAACAACGATAAATACTTGCGATACAGAGTGCTTGATCGTCATGGCCATATCCTTCTACGCTCAAAAGATGCTGATCCACAGCTTTTTAACCGCTATCCTTTATTGGGGTTTTCTGACACCGCCACCCATCGAGTCTATACCACCACTGCCCTCAATCATCGCGTATTCATCGAAGTCGCTGAGTCACTCGCTTATCGAGATGAAGACCTGAAAGAAGCTATCGTTGCGCTGCTGTTCCCCCTGCTAATTCTTGCGCCAATCAGTTTTCTAGGCATCTTACTCATCATTCGCCTGTCGCTTCGTAAAGTTACCGACTTTCAACATGCCATTGAAAAACGCGGCGCTGGCGATTTATCTCCTGTCGGTACATATCGACTGCCTGCCGAGTTTTCACCTATCGCCATTGCGGTGAATCGGCTGCTTGAACGGCTGCGTAGAACCTTGGACGCTGAACGCAGTTTTACCGCCAACAGCGCCCATGAATTACGCACGCCTTTGGCAACCGCTCTTGCCAAAGTGCAACGCGTTAAAGCCGTCATTGACGATGTGCAACTGAAGCAACAGATTTCGGATGTCGAAGCCTCATTACACAGTCTATCAAAACAATCTGAAAAATTGCTCGAACTGGCTAAAGCAGAAGGGGGCGGTGCGTTGTCTGAGCAACCCCATGACCTAATACCGATTTTGGCAATGATCGCGGGTGACTTCAGTCGTCAAACACCAGACCGCCTTCATCTGACCCTACCCAACAGAGCGGTATCATCACATTTGGATCCTGATGCGTTTGCCATTTTAGTCAGAAACCTTATTGAGAATGCCCTTAAACACGGCCAAGCCGACCAGCCAATAGAGGTCTCTTTGTCCCACGATGGGACGTTGCGAGTGGTGAATGACGGTAACCTTGTCCCCCCTCAAGATATGGCGCGCTTACGTAATCGGTTTGTACGCTCTAATACAACCGCAGCGGGTTCGGGGTTAGGGCTCGCTATCGTCGACGCCATTGCAACAGGAGCAGGAATATCCTTACATCTCAGGTCACCAGCAACGGGGCGAAAGCAGGGCTTTGAAGCGGAACTCAATGTCAAACCAAGCACAAACAGTATCCATTAACATTAATGGTCTCTATGCATTAATACTGTCGTAATTTTTCTGAGCTTGCTTCACCTGCTCTATATTTTGTTCTGCCCAACAGCCAAGGTGCTCAATCGTTTGCATGAAGCTGTGCCCTAGGTCCGTTAAACGGTATTCCACAGTCACCGGAACCGTAGGGAAGGCAGTACGGGTAATCAAACCATCGCGCTCTAATTGTTTGAGTTTTTGCGATAACACCTTCTGTGAAATGCCCTCTACTTCTCGTTTAATTTGATTAAAACGAAACGCTTCTTTTTTAAGCAATCCAATAATCAACAGCGTCCAATGATCAGCCAACCGGTCAAAAAAAGCCCGTGCAGGACAGTCTTTGGAATAAATATTATAGGCGACAGGCGATGCATTTTGTTTCATGGTGGTTTCCCTCAGGTAACCTAGTCACTCTCTGGTTACTTCTTGTTAAGTTAGTTTCTAATATATACTATCAATTTTGCAAACACAAAACGAGACGTTATCTAAATGAAACCTTGCCGTGAGAAACTTTCACACGGCCATTGTGCAAAGGTCTCTTCGTATTAATCGATCTAAAAATATTGGAGTGAGTAATGAAAAAAACAGTCGTGGTTTTCTTCTCTGGATACGGACATACAAAACGAATTGCTGAGTATGTTACTAAAGGCGCGAATGCACAGAGCATTCAAATTGATGACAATGGTGACATCACCGAAGCCGATTGGGAGACGTTAAACGCCGCAGATGCCATTATTTTTGGCGCACCAACTTACATGGGCGGTGTACCTTGGCAATTCAAAAAATTTGCAGATGCCACCTCTAAAGCCTGGTTTACTCAAGCTTGGAAGGACAAAGTATTTGGTGCTTTCACTAACAGTGGTAGTTTAAACGGTGACAAACAAGTCACCCTGATTTATCTACAAACGCTGGCCTCTCAACACGGCGGTATTTGGGTAAGTTTAGGCCTTCCACCTGCGAATACACTTTCTGCAACACGTAACGATACAAACAACCTCGGCGGTTCTGTTGGCGCGCTCATTCAGTCTCCATCAGATGCCGCTGCAGATGCCATTCCTGAAGGCGATTTAGAAACAGCACGTCTTTACGGCGAGCGTGTTGCAAACATTGTCAGCCGCTTCAACTAAGTAAGCGTCTAACGGTTGTTCCACGGCATGGTGTCACCATGCCGTTTTCACTTCTGCTAAGACAAAACTCTAACCTGACTTTCCCCTCATCGAAGTGGCCGCTTTGTTCCTTTGTAAATCACAACTTAAGGTGCTTTAATTCACACACTATTTGCTATGATGTCGTTACTTGAACACATGCGTACTCTAAAAGTTTAAAGAGGAAACACCTATGGTTACTGCGATTATTTTACTGTCCGTCGACAAAAAGCACATCAACCAAGTGGCTGAGGAATTGGCGGCGATCGACGGACTGAGCGAAGTCTATTCAGTCAGTGGTTCTTATGATATTGCTGCCATTGCACGAGTTCAGCACAATGACCAACTCTCCGAATTAGTCACTCAGCATCTTGCACAGATCGACTTCATTTTGAAAACCGAAACTATGCTGGCATTTCGTGCCTATTCCAAACACGATTTGGAGGGAATGTTCTCAGTGGGTGTGTAAGCACTAGGTGACGACCCTAAGGTTTTAGCGAACAAAAAAAGCCAAGGCAGCGTTAACTGCCTTGGCTTTTTTGTCTATGGCAAAGTACTAATCGCTACGCTGTCATAAAGGGGTAGTCTGTGTAACCTTCTTTACCAGAGGTGTAGAAAGTATCTGGGTTAGGTTCGTTTAAATCCGCCCCCGCTTTCACACGCTCCACATAATCTGGGTTGGCAATAAAGGCTTTACCAAACGCCACGCTATCGGCTTGACCACTGGCAATCACTTGGTTGGCTTCTTCTGCATCATAAGCCATGTTGACCATTAAATGGCCTTGATAAGCCTCACGAGCCACACTCAACACATCCGCCGATTGTGCGCCAAAGAAATCAGCGCGCATCACGTGAACATAAGCCAAATTAAAACGGTTTAGCTGCTCACATAAGAAACGAATCCAAGCGACAGGATCTTCTTCTTTCATACTATTGAAACTGTTTAATGGCGATAGGCGTACACCCACTCGACCACTGCCCATGACCTCGGTGACCGCTTCAAGTACTTCCATCAAAAAGCGAGCACGGTTTTCCAAAGAACCGCCGTATTCGTCGGTACGCTGGTTGGCACTTTCACGCAGGAATTGGTCTATCAAATAGCCATTCGCACCGTGGATTTCCACACCATCAAACCCCGCCGCTTTGGCATTGATTGCCCCTTGACGGAAGTCATTCACGATCGCTTTGATTTCAGTCACGGTAAGCGAATGAGGCACGGTGTAAGGTTTTTTACCTTCAGGTGTATGAGTTTCACCATCAATAGCAAGAGCACTAGAGGAAACCGCCTCTTTGCCGCCGTTAAGCAATGGGTGTGCAGCACGACCCGCATGCCAGATCTGCATGAAAATACGTCCGCCTTTTTTATGCACAGCATCCGTTGTCAGCTTCCAACCCTCTATTTGTTCTTGGGAATAAATACCGGGGTCATCACCAAACGCCGAGCTGCCTTCTGTCACCATGGTACATTCGGTGATTAACAAGCCTGCGCTGGCGCGCTGGGAGTAATACTCAGCCATCAAGGCATTCGGTAGATGGTGCGGTGCGCGGGTACGAGTCAGCGGAGCCATGATAAAGCGGTTTGGCAGTGCAACATCGCCCAATGTGACGGGACTAAAGAGGTTTTTCTCGGTCGTTGACACAATAAACTCCTATACAAAGTTTCAAAGTTAATTCGAATATATTTATAAGATAGGGAAAGAAAACGGGAATTCAATCCGTCATATCGAAATACTTCGATATTTGCATAATTTAACTATCCCGATGACTCAGTTCATGGCGATACCCTGTTGGAGAGACGCCATATTCTTGCTTGAACAAACGCGAAAAATGAAACGCTGAAACAAAGCCTGTTTGTTCTGAGACGAGGCTAATAGGAATGTTGGTTTCCCGCAGCAAAGCCGACGCATGCTGACATCGTAACTTCCACAAGTAACGACTTGGTGTAATTTGTAGATGTTTTTTAAACAATACGATTAGGTGGTTCGTCGAAACATGGCTTATCTTGGCTATCTTATCTAAATAAAGCGGCTGATCAAAATGACGACTCATATAATCGCAAGCGATGCGCACCGCTTTAGGAATAGGATGCCTGTCTTCATTGGCATTCGTATAGGTCTTAGCATAGGCCAAATAGTAACGTAATAACGATTGGCCAAGATCTAACAAAGCGGGCTGAGTCGCCAGTGTCGGTGTACGGGTCAGTGCTAGCCCTAAATCCATATAAGACTGAATATCATAATTGGCTTCCACTACGGGCCGCATATCGCCAAGTTGCACTGCCAGTTCATCGGGTCGCATGACAAAATCCAACTGACACCAAGTATGAGTACTCTCTTCTCGCTCGCTAAATTGGTGAAATTCATGTCGGCCGGGCAGTAGCAAAGCAAAATCACCAGGATGCAAAAGGAGGCTTTTCTCATCAATCGTCATGGTAACCTGACCACTCAGTAGATGAAAGAGCTGGATACCACGCTGAACACGCGGCCCATGTGTGCCCGATTTAGGGTATTTTGTCAGCCCGAAATAGACTTCTTTTAAATTAGTAAAAGTGATTTTAGACAAATCCTTCTTCATTCCAGTCATGTACGGCACCAGTCATTTCCTTCTATATTATGTCAATTAAAGAGAATAACGAGCGAAATAAATCCTTTTTACAAAACACCATCATGAAATAAGTTAAAAATAATAAAAAAGGTGAGGCATGAGACAAGTTAGAATAGGTCTAATTGGTACTGGCTATATGGGAAAAGCCCACGCCATCGCATTTAAAACAGCCGCAGCGGTTTTTCCATTAAGTGGCGAAATAGTCTGTGACATGATTGCCGAGGTGGACACGACATTAGCTGAACAAAAAGCCAAAGAGTTTGGTTTTGCCCGTTCAACTGGCGATTGGCGCGAACTAGTAAACGACCCAAATATTGATGTCGTGGATATTTGCGCTCCCAATCATCTTCATAAAGACATGGCGCTTGCGGCCATTGCCTCAGGCAAACACGTTTATTCAGAAAAGCCTTTGGCACTAAACGCTGAAGACGCATTAATTATGACGCAGTCTGCAGAGGCAGCAGGTATTAAAACGCTAGTAGGCTTCAACTATATCAAGAACCCAACCGTACAGCTCGCCAAAGAAATTATCCAACAGGGGGAGATTGGCGATGTTGTGCATTTCCGTGGCACCTTCAACGAAGATTATCTTGCCGACGCCAATAGTGCTTTCTCTTGGCGCTTAAAACGAGAGTTTTCCGGTTCTGGCACCTTAGGTGATATGGGCTCGCACCTTAGGTGATATGGGCTCGCACATTATTAATATGGCCCATTATCTGGTCGCCCCCATCACTCAAGTCTGTGCAGACTTACAAACCGTGCACACACAGCGCCCCTTGATGGGAGAGACTCACGGGATGGGAAAGGTTGAAAACGACGATCAAGTACACATGATGGTGCGCTTTGCCAACGGCGCCATTGGCACATTGGAGTCCTCACGTATTGCTTGGGGCCGTAAAAATAGTTTGTGGTTTGAGGTCACTGGGACCAAAGGCACCTTGATTTACGATCAAGAACGTTTATCAGAATTGCAGCTATACACCGCTGACGATGCCAAAAACCGACAAGGTTTCCGGCGTATCCTAACGGGTCCAGGGCATCCTGATTATGTGAATTTTTGCGTCTCAGCTGGTCACGGTTTGGGCTATAACGATATGAAAGCAGTAGAAATCCGCGACCTAATAGAAGGTATCTTAACGGATGCCCCACTCTGGCCGGATTTTCGTGCCGCTTATCAGGTTAATCAATTATGCGATGCGGCAGAGTTATCTTATAAAGAGGCCCGTTGGGTTGCCATAAAACACTAAGCGTCAGGTACCATTGTTAGCGCAAATACTGGCACCCCCAACTCATTAAAATCTAATGTCATATAATGAAATCATCATCCGGTGCCAGTTTAAGCGAGACAGCTTGATTATATGATTAAAATAAGCGGGACTTATATTAATCAAAGCCTACTCTTCAAATGGAAAGACATTTAATTTTTCCATTTAAAATCAAAACGTTAAATAGACTTTTTATATTATCATCAGAGATTATCTAAAGCAGGCACGTCTTATGCTTGCTCGAACAAGCAACATTTTTACTTTTGAAAATGATCGCAGATAATAACAATAATCGGAGGATAATATTTTGTCACAAGACCAGTTCATCTCAGTCAATGGCTGCAATATTCGTTATCAGGACACGGGGGGAGAAGGGCCAATCCTACTGCTAACACACGGTATCGGTGCCTCCTTAGAAACCTGGCAGGAACCCTATGCCCTATTGGCAAAAGACAATCAACTTCGTGTCATTACTTGGGATCTTCCTGGACACGGCTTATCGGATTTCGGAAACCAGCCTTATGGTGTTGAAGACTTTGCGCAAACTGCTTGGCATTTTGTAGACGCGCTAAACATTGACCAGCCGATCACTTTAGGAGGTAACTCCCTCGGCGGTGCCATCAGTATCCATATGATGAACCTTCATCCAGATCGTGTTAATAAAATGGCTCTGCTTAATGCCGCGTCACTAGGGAAAGAGTCACCTTTTCCCTTTCGTTTGATGTCACTTCCCCTATTGGGAGAGTTGATGAATAAACCGGGTAAGCAAGCCGTCAATCAACAAATTCAGTCGATTTTTTATGAGCCAGAAAAACAACGACCAAAAATAGAAGCGGTCATCACCCGCAATGTGATGCGCCCTGGTGCGAACAAAGCATTTTTAAGCACTCTAAGATTCATGACAAACTTTTCGGGTCAGCGCCCCGCTTTGTACCAAAAAACACTCTCCATGCTGAAAACCTGTCCCGTGCCAGTGCTTTTTGTGCATGGTACTCATGACATGGTCGTATCCATTGAACATAGCAAAAACGCTCAATCCATCACCCCCAAGTCGTCCTTATTAATTATTGAGGAATGTGGACATACTCCACAGATAGAGGCACCAGAGAAAGTGGCCAATGTATTAACCAATTTGATCTTTAATCAATAAATCAATAAATCAATAAATCAATAAATCAATGATCTACACGGATGTAGATGATGAACTACCACATCCGTAAAAAGCACTAAATAACTAAAGCAAATAGTGGCGCTCCTATCACCATCGCGATCCCGGCAAAAATCATCGTTAAACTGGCAATCACGCCTTCCTCACTGCCAATCTCGCGAGCTTTGGCCGTCCCCGCCCCGTGGGATGCCGCCCCCAAGGCAATGCCTTTTGCTAACGTGGTACGAATGCCAATATAGCGAAACACGGGCTCACAGATCACCATCCCCACAATGCCCGTCATTAATACCAACATGGCCGTAAGGTCCGGTATACCACCAAAACTCACCGTGGCTTGCATAGCAAAGGGGGTCGACACAGAACGTGACAACATGCTGTTTGCCAACTCAGGTGGCATAGGAAAAATATGCACAAGCGCCCAAGAGGATAACATGCCCATCATTAATCCGGTGATCACCCCAATGAGTAGCGTTAAGGGATAGCGTTTAATAATCGACCTTTGTTGATAAATCGGTACCGCAAAGGCAATCGTCGCAGGCCCTAACATCATCACCAGAAAATGGGTGTACAAAAAGTAATCGTCTAATGGAATGCCCACTAAAAGCACAAAACCGATAATCGCCAACGGTGCCAATAAAATTGGCGCAAGGAAAAATACCTTTTTGCGGCGATACGCCCATTTCGTCAAATAATAAAAACCAATAGTGGCGGCAAAACTGAGACAGGCTAACAGCGTATCAGACATGATTTTGCGCCCCTATGCTATTCTTGCCATTTTCCCGATGACTGGCTCGAGCGAGACGTCGGTCATTTATGCCTTTTTCAAGGGTATACACCCGATCCACTACCCAAGCGGTTACAATCAAAGCCGATAGAGTGCCCAATACAACGGTACCAGCAATCATCCAGCCATCGTCACGAATAAACACCTGATATTTCAAAATCGACACCACAGGTGGGATAAAAAACAGCAGCAGCTCACCCAAGAGCCAAGAAGAACCCGCTTGTATGGCTCGCTCCGGCACAACATGGGTTAACAGTAACAACACTAAAATACCTAACCCCAGCACACTGCCGGGAATGTGCCAATGCAAGAACGCAACCACTTGATTGCATAGCCATAACAAGCCACACAATGCCATCAATTGCATTAAACAATAAAAAAACACATGTTTTTTCAGAAACATAGAATGAAAAAAAGAACTAGGTAGCGTTCGCATGATATCTCTGGTTTGCACCTATAAAGCATCGAAGAAGCATGGAGTATAAGCCTGCTAAAAACATAGTTATAATGAATGTTAAATATCTAATTGATAACTAATAGTTAAGTAATGTATAAATAAACTTTCTTAGAGCATTAGCAAAGGCATAACACATTGGACCTTAGAGTATTGCGTTATCTGGTTGCCATTGTCGATGGCGGAAGTTTTGGCAAAGCTGCCGATCAGGTACATATCTCCCAACCGGCATTGAGTAAAGCCATACAGCAATTAGAAGAAGAACTCAGCGCGACCTTATTAGAACGAGGCAAACGCGGTACTGCCATCCGCCTCACACCAGCAGGGAAGGTGGTCTATCAACACGCCCAGAGCTTGCTTGAGGGCCGCCAAAAAATGATTCAAGAGCTGAAAGCACTCAAACGTTTGGAGCGAGGCCATCTAAAAATCGGCCTATCGCCACTGGGCAGTGCCGAGCTTCTGGCCCCCATCATCGCCAAATTTCGCG
This sequence comes from Marinomonas spartinae, assembly GCF_016461715.1. Lineage (GTDB taxonomy): Bacteria > Pseudomonadota > Gammaproteobacteria > Pseudomonadales > Marinomonadaceae > Marinomonas > Marinomonas spartinae_A. Next base: position 73,767 of record NZ_JAEMUI010000004.1, read on the forward strand.
CCCGACATCCACAAATCGAAATAGAACTATTAGAGCGAGGCGGGGCAGAACAAGAAGCCGCATTAAGAAATGGCGATATTGAACTGGCCACCAGCTTGATTCCTGACGATGAGACCTTTGCTTGGCTCACTATCCATGATGATCCACTAAGGATTGTGTTACCCAATGGTCACCCATTAGCACAACAAACCACCGTGGATTTGCGCGACTTAGCTGGCAGTGCTTTAGTCACCTTTGAGGCCTCTTTCATACTCAATAAATTGATTCACCAAGCCTGTCTTAGTGCGGGGTTCGAACCAACGGAAGTAACCTACGTCAGTCAGCCGGATTTCGGCCTTGCTCTGGTCGCGGCTGGAACGGGCGTGATGCTATTGCCTGAACTGATTGCCGAACGCCATCTCACCCCAGGAACGATTATTAAACCTTTGGATAATAAAGACTTACGCTGGCAACTTTCCATCATTTGGCGTAAGGAAGCGGTGTTGTCTTTTGCAGGACGGGCCATGCTGGAGTTAATCAAAGAGCGTTTTGCCCGCGTCTTAAAATCGCCCTTGTAACGTGTAAAAAAACAGCACCTTTACTGCATAGAATATCAACAAAAAGTCGCTTGCTGCGATGCTTATCTAGGTCTATATTGCGAGCATCGTGACGACCTTATGGTCGTCTTTTTTCGCCCCTATTCAGCGCTTTTCCGTGTGAGGGATTTCACCGCAATGACAACAGACTCCAGTAGACCCGTGGCCCCGTTTGGTACCTTGTTAGGCATGGCCCCTGGCAACGTGCCCATTTACTCATCCGATTACGACTCCGCCGATGAAACAGAACTGCCCAACCGACACGCCTATCGCAGTTATGTGGATGGTATTTTTATGGGCTACAAGTGGCAGTGTGTAGAGTTTGCTCGCCGGTGGCTGTATCTCAATAAGGGCTATATTTTTGACGATGTGGCCATGGCCTACGATATTTTTCGTCTCAACTCAGTGCGCCTAATTGCTGATGAAAGCCGCTTGCCGTTGAAATCGTTTCGCAATGGTTCTTTACGCCACCCAGAGGAAGGGGCCTTGCTCATTTGGAATGAAGGGGGTGAGTTTGAAATCACGGGGCACGTGGCGATTGTCACCAAGGTATTAGCGGATCGCCTTTACGTCGTCGAGCAAAACGTGGGACATCGAGTTTGGCCCGAAGGCCAAGACTATTCCCGTGAACTGGAAGCCCGTATTAGTGACGACGGTGGCTATTGGCTACGTTGCTCCTACGGTGATGCTTCGATTCTTGGCTGGGTCATGCAAACCGACGACGACACCTACGCCGAGCACATTCAGCCAATCGATCCTGCACTGTTCAATTTGCAATTACGTCACGTTAAAAAAACAGGCCAAGAAAAACGTGCCTGGTTGAATATTGCCAACCCAAGCGAAGAAGCCTATGTAGCGATGATGAAAGGCCATAAACTCGCTTCACGCAAGGAAGACGATCACAAATACATGGTGATGAGCGAAGCCGCTGAACGTGAATTGAAACGCGCGACGAATGAGCTACACGCCTTATTTATGCACGCCACGGATTATGTTTTACAAAACGACGAGCTACTGTCTAGCTTCAATATTCCACCGGCATTATGGCCCAAAATACACCAGTCTTGGGACAACCGTCGCAACCAAATGATTACCGGTCGCTTTGATTTTAGTTTGTCAGAAAAAGGCATCAAAGTTTACGAGTACAACTGTGACTCTGCTTCTTGTTATATGGAAGCAGGCATTATTCAAGAAAAATGGGCCAAACATTATGGTTGCCAAGACGGTGAAAGCTCAGCAACAGAACTGGTAGATGAATTATTAGAAGCGTGGAAAAACAGTTCGGTAAAAGGCGTGATTCACATCATGCAAGATACAGACTTAGAAGAGAACTACCACGCCCTCTTTATGAAAAACGTCATGGAGAAAGCCGGACTGACGTGCAAAGTCATCAAAGGCGTCGGCAGTTTACGCTGGGATGAAGACGGTGATGTGGTCGACCAAGATGGCACCAAAATCCGCTGGGTATGGAAAACCTGGGCATGGGAAACCGCACTGGATCAAATTCGTACCGAGTGCGACGACGATGAACAACGCCTGCGTGATTACCAAACGGATATTCCCCGCAGCGCAGCGCCCCGTTTAGTGGATGTATTATTGCGTAAGGATGTGATGGTCTACGAGCCACTTTGGACACTGATTCCAAGTAATAAAGCCATTTTACCTGTGCTATGGACGCTATTTCCTAACCATCCCTATCTATTGGAAGCGTCTTTTGACTTAAGCGATTCGTTAAAAAATCATGGTTATGTGAGCAAACCGATTGCTGGACGCTGTGGTTTTAACATCAGCTTATACGATGGAAGCGATACCTTGATGGAAGAAACCGAAGGGCGTTTCTCCCATCAAGATCAAATCTTTCAGGCCCTATGGAAGCTGCCGGATATCGAAGGTTACCGTTCGCAAGTCTGTACTTTCTCCGTGGCAGGACACTATGCGGGCAGCTGTATCCGAGTCGACCCCAGCTTAGTCATCACCAAAGACAGTGATTTAATGACCTTACGGGTCATTGAAAACGACGACCTCATGGATAAAAAATAATCCTCAGCACCAATACCCCAATGCGGTATTGGTGTTTCATGTGCAACATTGAAGGGAACATTGTGACCACTCAGCCTCGTATTGCTTTAATTCACGCCCTAGAAGAATCCATTGCGCCAGCCCGTGAGATCTTTGCTAAAGAGTGGCCGGAAGCCTTTTGTTTTGACCTACTCGATACTTCCCTTGCCATAGATTTAGCGGAGGCGGGAACGCTTGATGACGACATGATGAAACGTTTTAGTGAACTGGCAGACTACGCCGCTCGAACCACTGGCAAAGCCGATACAACAGATGCCATTTTATTTACTTGCTCAGCCTTTGGCCCAGCCATCGATGCGGTGAAAGGTCAGTTATCCATTCCCGTATTACGTCCCAATGAATCGGCTTTTACCGAGGCCATTGCCATGGGCAGTCGTATCGGCTTAATGGTGACCTTTGGGCCGTCATTACCCGCCTTACAAGCTGAATTGGAAGCCATGGCCGCAGAACAAGGCAAAGTCATCAGCATTTATCCAATACTCGTCGAAGGCGCGCTAGCAGCGCTAAAAAATGGCGATGCAAACACCCACAACCGCCTAGCGGTGGAAGCTTGCTCCCAACTGCCCGATATCGACGTGCTGGTATTAGGTCAATTTTCTCTAGCGAAAGCCGCCCCAAGTCTCCGCAAACAACTCACCCTTCTCGTATTAACCACGCCACAAAGCGCCGTTAATGCATTGCGAGCATTAGTCTGTGACTCTTTGAATTAAGCGATCTTTTTCGGAGAGTCACTTTTCTATTTTATTTAACACTTGACTCGTTTGGAGTAGCCCCTTACATTTGAAAAAATAAATATAACACGTGTAACATTTTCTATGATCGCTAGAATGGTTCATCAAACCGAGGAAACTCGGGACAAAATCATCCATGTCGCAGAAGCACTTTTTATTGCCAACGGCTTTGCTGATACACAAATGAAGGACATCGCCAGTGCCATTGGTATGAGCCGTAATACGCTCTATCGCTATTACCAAGATAAATACGATTTAGGTTTCGCCATTTTGGTCGTGGTGCTGAAACGTAAAGCGGTCGTTTACGACAAAATCATGGATCAAATCGAGGCGAGGCACTATGCCAGTATACTTGATGGGCTTCAGGTCTTGATGAAAGCCTACTGCGACATTCAATACCAGGACGATGACCGTTTTATCGCCGAATTTGATGGCTACTACGCAGGCTCACGCATCCCTTCAGAGTTTCGAGCGAAACTCGCACAACGCTTACCCAATACCATCAACCACCGTCTTACCAATATCGTGTTATTGGGCCAAAAAGAAGGCTCTATTCGCGTGGATATTCCAGCCAATCAATTAGCCATCACCCTATTAAACGCCATACCCACTTTCTTCCGTCGCATGTTGCTACGTCACGATGCCCTAATGGAAGCCGATAATGACACGATCCCCTTGCTAACCCCTGTGCTCATTCAACTGTTACTGGATGGTATGAGGCCAGTGCCTACCCCCTAAAAATCAAGCTAAATAAGGATAGATACGATGAGTGACATAAAAATAACAGAACTCTTAGCCGAATTGACCTTGGAAGAAAAAGCCACTTTATGCACAGGAAAAGACTTCTGGCATTTACATGGTGTTGAGCGGTTAAATCTGCCTTCTATTATGGTGACGGATGGCCCACATGGCCTACGCAAACAAGCAGGAAAAGGCGATCATGTCGGCTTAAACGCCGCCGTTAAAGCGACCTGTTTTCCAACGGCTTCAGGGCTAGCGGCGTCTTGGAACCTCCCGTTAATTGAGCAAATGGGGGTTGCCTTAGGTAAAGAGTGCCGTACCGAAAACGTCTCGGTACTACTCGGCCCTGGCACCAATATAAAACGCAATCCGCTAGGGGGGCGTAACTTCGAATACTTCTCAGAAGACCCTTTCCTCGCAGGCGAACTTTCCAGCGCTTGGATCAAGGGTGTACAGAGTCAGGAAGTCGGCACCAGCCTCAAACATTTTGCGGTCAATAATCACGAGCATTGCCGCATGACGGTCGATGCCGTCGTCGATCAGCGCACACTTCGCGAAATCTATCTACCAGCCTTCGAAAAAGCCGTCAAAAACACTCAGCCTTGGAGCATTATGTGCTCCTACAACAAGGTCAATGGCACCTACGCCGCTGAACACAAGCAATTGCTCGACGATATATTGGTCAATGAGTGGGGCTTTGAAGGCATTGTTGTCACCGACTGGGGGGCCAATAACGATAGAGTGGAAGGCATTAAAAATGGTCAACACCTAGAAATGCCCAGCTCTGGTCAGTTAAATACGCAAAAGATCATTGCCGCCGTTAACAGCGGAAACTTATCCATGGAAGCATTGGATCGCTCCGTTGGCCGAGTTTTAGAATTAATCATAAAATCTCGTGATGCCTTGCAAAGTGACCCAGTTCAGGTGGATTTACAAGATCACCACCAACTGGCCAGCACCATCGCTCAAGAAACCTGTGTACTGTTAAAAAATGACGGTTTATTGCCTGTCACAGCGGGGAAAAAAATCGCCGTCATTGGGGCGTTGGCAAATAACACCCGTTACCAAGGCGCTGGCAGCTCTAAGATCAATCCGTTCACATTAGAACAGCCTCTGGACGAAATCAAAAAGCAGTTTGGTGCCGAGAATGTCAGCTATACCCTAGGCTATCACCTAAACGATGTGCATGACGCCAATGAAATCAGCAAAGCCGTAGCCCTTGCCGAGCAAGCGGATGTGGTTTTATTATTTGCGGGGTTAACACCTAAATACGAATCTGAAGGCTTTGACCGTCAGCATCTCAATCTGCCACAAGTTCAGCTGGATCTCATCCACGCCCTCGGTGAGCAATTAGCGAAAACCGTGGTCATCCTACAAAATGGCGCGCCAGTTTTACTGCCTTTCGCCAACCAAACAGCCGCGATTCTAGAGGCCTATTTAGGTGGACAAGCGGGTGCCTCCGCTGTTGCTAAGGTCCTATCGGGTAACGTCAACCCAAGTGGCAAATTAGCCGAAACCTTCCCAGCCCATTTAGACGATGTGCCAAGCCAGCCTTACTTTCCAGGCACCTCCAAGCAGGTGCAATATCGTGAAGCCATTTGGGTAGGTTACCGTTACTTTGATACCAGCAATACGCCTGTACTGTTCCCATTTGGTCATGGTTTATCCTACACCACCTTCGACTACAGCAACCTGCAGATGAAAGTCGACGCTCAAACCATTTCTTTAGGTGAAAATGACACCCTCACACTCGTGGTGACCATTACCAACACAGGCAAGCGCGCAGGAGCAGAAGTTGTGCAGTGTTACATTGGTCAGACCTCGCCTTCCCAGCCTCGTCCAGCAAAAGAGCTCAAAGCTTTTAGTAAGGTGTTTCTCGAAGCCGGAGAAAGCAAAGAGATTGAACTGGTATTGGATTATCGAGCTTTCGCTTATTGGCATACAGAAAACGCGACTTGGGTGGCAGAAAGTGGTGAGTATCTGATTCAGATTGGTGCCTCCGTCGCAGATATTCGCCAAACAGTTACCCTCACCTTGGACACGGGCATACCTCGCCAAACCACCAATGAGGCGTTATCGACCTACTTTGAGCCCGCTAAACGAGACTTCCACGATGTGGCGTTCAGTGCATTGCTTGGTTATGACATTCCCACAGCAACCCCTCTCATCCCCTATACCCTGAATTCCACCTTGGGGGACATTGCTGAAACGACCTTAGGCAAACCTTACTTCGAAACCATGATCGATACGTTTACCAATATGATGGGCGGAGATAAAAACGACTCGGCGGCTGAAGCCGATCGTTTGATGGCTGCTGCCATGGTTAATGATATGCCACTGCGCAATCTACCTATTTTTAATGCGGCCCACTATAGCGAACAAGAGATTCTTAACCTAGTCAGTTCTCTCAATAATCAGAGCGGAACGTAACTTAAAAGTAACAAAAAACTGTAACCACGGATGGCAAGCGATCAACCCAAGAGAACCTTGATCAACATTGTCATAAAGACTTGTGAATAAGAACAATAACGAGGAAAGCATCATGTCTCAGGATAGGTATGAAACCGGCCGTAAAGAACGGCTCAGCTACTACACGTTTTTTACCGGGCAGAACATTATTTTTATGTTCGTAACCATTTTCATCAGCATTTACTACACCTCTGTCTTAGGTTTATCCGCAGGTGTGGTTGGCATCATTTTCCTAATTGCCAGGGTATGGGACACCATCAATGACCCCATGCTCTCAGTGCTGGTGGAGCGTAGCCGTTTTAAAGGAGGAAAGTTTAAGCCCTGGATCAATGCCATTGCATGGGCGGTGCCATTAGCGACGGTGCTTATTTTTGCCTTCGGTGACGAGATCGCTCAATTGCCAATGTGGATGCGAATTACCTACGCTTTCGTCACCTACGTGGGTTGGGGCATGCTATATACCATTTCAGACGCCCCCTCTTACGCACTGGGCTCTGTGATGACAAAGAACAAAGAAGAACGCAACGTCATCTATTCCTTTGTTCGCTTTGGTGGCTTTGTCGGCATGGTGATAGCCATGGTCGGCGCGCCACTCTTAGTCGATAAATTGGGTGGGAAATGGACGATGGCCGCCGTCATCATGTGCCTACTCGCCATGGTGCTGATGCTAACCATTCGCACAGTGAAAGAGCGCCATGTGGTCGAGCAACAAATACCGACACTCAAACAAATCGTCAGTGCTGTAGCGAAAAACCGATATTTGTTGCTGTTTATTCTCGCTTTTGTGTTTATCTCTGGTTCCAATTTTGCGTTTACCTTAATGCCATACGTTGCCCGTGATGTGTTTAACGACGCCACCCTGTCCAGCTTATTTCTATTTGCGATGATAGGACCCGCGATGCTGGCCTCTCCGCTTGTCCCCTTTGGCATTCGAAAGATAGGGAAAATCGCTACCTTTGCATGGGCGGCGGTGGCGATGGCGGTGTTATCAATCATCACTTGGTTCGTCGGCTATGAACACATTGAGTTCTTCGTAGCACTCACCATGATCAAAGCCATCGCCCTAGGCGTGATTCTAATTATGCCCAGTATTTTTATTGCCGATTGCATCGAATACAGCCATTTGCAATCAGGACAACGCCTTGAAGCCGTCGCCTTTGCAACACAAACCTTTGCCAATAAAGCGTCTACGGCTTTAGGTGGTGCCATGGCCATGGGCTATTTAGCCATGGTGGGCTTTGTGCAATCCACCGCAGGCGTCGTCGTTAAACAACCCCCAGAAGTTACCCAAGGCATGTGGGACGTGCTCAATCTCGGCAATGCCATTGGCGCAGCGATTGGACTAGTCATCTTTTTATTGGGTTATAAATTGACTGATCAGATCCTACTCAATATGAAAGAAAACGCATTACCACAAGACAATACCTCAACTCACTTAGGCTTAGCAGCTAAATAGATCTCCATCGGCTATGGCTCTTGTTTATGAGCTATAGCCGACTCGGCAATACTTATCTCAATACAAGCCAATATCTTGCGATAATGCTACACTGCACCCTATGCAACTCCCTTAATAGCCATTCCCTTAATAACACCCCTTGTAGGAAAAGAGACCTCCACATGAGCTTTGCGTCGCTAGGACTTCACCAAGATATTGTTAACCGAGTTAGTGAACTGGGTTACGAGGCCCCCACACCGATCCAAACTGCGGCCATTCCGGCGATTCTTGCTGAACGGGATGTTATGGCTGGCGCGCAAACGGGCACAGGAAAAACGGCCGCGTTTGCCTTACCATTGCTACACCGTTTATTGACGCAAAAATTGTCAGACCCGACCGATTCAACGGTTATTCGGGTGTTAACGCTTACGCCTACTCGTGAGTTAGCGCAGCAAGTCCATGCCAGTTTTGTCAATTACAGCCAAGGTTTACCCGTAAAAGCCGTGGTCGCTTATGGCGGTGCCAGTATCAACCCACAGCTTGATGCATTACGTCAGGGTTGTGATGTGCTGGTGGCCACACCAGGGCGTTTGCTGGAGTTGATCATGAAAAATCTGATCGACTTAAGCGGACTGCATACTCTGGTATTAGATGAAGCCGACCGTATGCTGGACATGGGTTTTATCATCGACATTCAACGGATTTTGAAAAAGCTTCCCAGTGAACGTCAAACACTCTTCTTTTCCGCCACCTTCAATGACGAAATTTTTGCGCTTAGCAAAACCTTATTAAAGGCACCAGAGTTGATCGAAGTAAACAGCCGCAACACCACGGCAACCCAAGTGGAACAAACCATCTATGCGGTGGATAATGATCGTAAAAGCGCGCTTTTATCTTACCTAATTGGTTCCAAAAACTGGCAACAGGTACTGATCTTCACCCGCACAAAACAAGGAGCGGATGAACTGGCGAAAGAAATGGGCAAAGATGGCATCGCCACCCAATCCATTCATGGAGATAAATCCCAAGGGGCACGTGATCGCATCTTGGCAGAATTTAAAGAAGGAAAAGTGCGCGCATTGGTGGCCACTGATGTGGCGGCTCGTGGCTTGGATATTGAACAGCTTCAATATGTAGTGAACCACGAATTGCCTTACAATGCCGAAGATTACATCCACCGTATTGGCAGAACGGGACGAGCGGGATTAACAGGCTTAGCTATTTCTCTGGTATCAGAAAAAGAAAACTATTTACTCACCGACATCGAAAAGCTGGTCGGAGAGCATTTTGTGCCCCAGTGGTTCCCAGGCTTTGAGCCGGATTTAAACAAACCGGCCCACACCCAAAAGCGACGTGAGCCTTCCAAAAAAGAATTAAGAGCCAAAGCCCTAGGTATCGATCTGAAGAAAAATAAAAAAGCCAAGCCGCGTCGTCGTTAGGATTTCGCGGCAAAATCCACTTTATCGTAGCCACGCAGACGATAATTCACTAAAGAAACCAGCCAGCACACTAACATAATCGCGATAACCGCAAAGCCCGCGTCTCCTAAATTATCATTGATGGCCTCGATGCCATTCCAGAAGGCACCACTTAAATTCAGCTGATCGCCGATCAAACCAAGGGCTTCTAAGCCACCTATAAACAAGGCCACCACCACCGAGGTCGCGGTAATCGTCATATTGTAATAGAGCTTACGTAATGGTTTTTCGAAGGCCCAACCATAGGCTTTCACCATCAGCAAATTATCCAGAGAGTCAACAAAGGCCATTGCCACAGTAAATAGAGCAGGGAAGACCATGATCGACCAGGCTGACAAGCCACTGGATGACCCTGCTGCCGAAATTCCCAATAAGCCGACTTCGGTTGCCGTATCAAACCCAAGACCAAATAAGAAACCAACGAAATACATCTGCCAGCTTTGCTCAATCAAACCAAATAAACGACGATACAAGCGACTCATTAAACCACCAGAGACCATTAAGTCGTCGCTTTTGGTGGCATGAAGATGACCCTGTTTAATCCCATGAAAACGTCGATAGACATCACGCAAAATGTACAAATTCACTAACGCCAATGCCAGCAAAAATAAGGCCGAGACACTGGTACCAATCAAACCGCCCACATGCTGAAACCATTCACCTTTTTCCATTAAGTGGCTGGTGGCCAGAGCAATGGCTAACGAGGCGAATATCACAATCGTCGAGTGGCCCAAGGAAAAAAACGCCCCCACGGCAATGGGCTTTTTTTCTTGCTGCATCAGTTTACGGGTCACGTTATCGATGGCCGCAATATGATCCGCATCCACCGCATGGCGCAGGCCGTAGGTCCAAGCCAACAAAGCAGTGCCCATTAATGCCACATGCCCATGAAAAACATAAAATGCCCAGCCCCATGCCGCGATATTGGCTAATGCCAATAGGGACATCATCACCATTGCATGCCGTCGAGTGGATTGCCAGGTAGATCGAACCATGTCTTTTTCCTTATCTCAAAATCAGAAAATAAATTAAACCCCATAACCGAGCAGAAAAACATCAAATGCGACTCAAGCGCTCCGTCGCATCTTTCAAGGTGATGTCCTCTTTGGCAAAACACAGACGAATTAAGCGTTGACCAACCGGTGGTGTTTGGTAAAACACGCTAACGGGAATCGCGGCCACTCCTACTTCATCGATCAATCGCTTGCAAAAGGCCACATCGTCTTCATCACTGATGGCGCTGTAATCCAATAATTGAAAATACGTGCCTTCACAAGGTAATAAGGTAAAGCGGCTGTCTTTTAACCCATTCCTCAACAGGTCACGCTTATCGCGATAAAAAGCCGCTAATGCGTCGCAGGCTTCTGGCGCCTGAATAAGGTAATCACTTAGGGCTTTCTGCAGAGGGGTAGTCGTGCAAAATGTCACATACTGGTGAACTTTGCGCAGCTCTGTACTGAGCGCTTTTGGTGCGACGACGTATCCTACTTTCCAGCCAGTGAGATGAAAGCTTTTGCCAAAAGACGAGACGACAAGACTGCGTTGGCGTAGCCCCTCGTGCTTATGAACACTCACAGCACTTTCGATAAAGTGGATAAACTCGTACACCTCATCTGATAAAACCATAATATTCTGGTCTTTGATAATTTGCCAAAGCGACTCTAGATCCTCATCTCGCCAGCAACTCCCTGTTGGATTATGGGGCGTATTGATCAACACCATACGAGTCTTGTCTGTTATCAATTCCCCCACCGCTTGCCAGTCGGGGTGAAAATCCGGTGCGGTTAAAACGGCTCGACGACACAAGCCACCGGCTAATGTGATAGCAGGCTCATACAAATCATAAGCAGGATCAAACAAAATCACCTCATCACCCACCTGTACTAGGGCGGCAATGGCATCGAAAATGGCTTCTGAGGCACCGCTGGTAACAGTAATGTCGTCCAGTGGATCCACCGTGCGCTGATAATGACGATGAATCAACTGAGCAATCGCCTCGCGTAGATCTAGTAAACCTGTCATGGGTGAATACTGATTGCTACCGTTAAGTAGCGCATTCGAGGCTGCCTCAAGTAATCGAGCGTCAGGCTTAAAGTCGGGAAAGCCTTGCGAGAGATTAATGGCGCCTTTTTCCGCTGCAAGAGCAGACATTGTCGTAAAAATCGTCGTCCCCACAGAAGGTAATTTTGAAGTGAGTTGCACAGCACAGACCTTTTCAGAAAATAAATAAATGAAGCCTCTCAAAGAGTACTTCTTGGTGAGCAGATTCTAATGCAAAAACCACCCCAACTTAAGAAAACAAATATAGAGATAAGCAATTTGCAAATTCTATTACCCAACGACTTGTTCCTTCCCTCTGTCCAACGTTATCTAACTGCGTGGTTATTTACCAATTACCTCACCAACCAATCACAACTATTCCGAAAAGTTGAATATCAATGCCTAAAACAACAAAAAATTCTTATTCATTTGTTTTGTAAGGTTTTTTAAGAAAAAGCCATTTTCGAACAAAAATAACATTAGAAAAAAATGTAAATTATTACTGACAATAAACTAACAATTTATGGACAAACTACGAAAATACACGTTAAATTTACATAAAATACTACGCAGTAGTTTCGCACCAATAATGTGCATTTTAACGGGAAATTTAAGATGATGTTGATTGGAGATAACACAGGGTCGCTTGAAGCGGCATCGGACCGAGAGTGTGAGTTTTATATTCAGTATTTGACGAGCCATGCTAAAAGTGTCTCGTTACGAAACTTGCGAGCAAGCTCGAAAGAAGAGCGCATGGAAAGGATCAATGAAGAAATTCAATTATTGATCCGTAAAAATCGTGCTCCTAAAGATGTGATCTATCAAATGCAGGCCGCTTTTGAAGCGACCCAAGTGTCATCCGGTGACTTCAAATGGGTGGACAAAAGAAATGACCGCATGATGATATGGATGTGGCATTTTTTAAAACGTCAAACAGAGTCAGCCCCCAGCACTCTTGTCTTTCTTAATGAAGAGGAAGAAGCCCACTTTACGCTACTGTCTCCCTACCCTTTTAAAACCGAACGCAACACGCACTCCGAACGCTTCGCTGATATCATGGCGGCTTTTCACTACTCCGAGGCGGAGCCCGAACAACAACAAGCCTTAATTGGTCTTTTAAGAGAGCAATGGCAAACCGTCTTGCTGGATAAGAGCGTTGTCGACTGGCTCGAAGAAGAGAATCTCCTTCAATGGAAATGGGCATGGAAATACCTTGAAAATATTACTCAACGCCCATTAAAAAAAGCATGGGAACCTATCGACGATCAGCAATTGTATATGGCGATTATTGCCACCTTTGACTTAGCCGATAACCCTGATAGAAAGGCCTTACTGGTCGATAAAATGAAAAAAGCCTGGAGCCAAAAGAAATTTCGCGAAAAAACTAATGGAAAAAAACCTTATAGTATTAGTATGACGTTGAGCACAAAACAACAACTTGACGTGATTGCGAAAGAAAAAGGCCTTAAAATCAATGATACCATCGAAGAATTGATTAAAAAGGAATATGCTAAACGAAGTGTTTAGAACGATGTTTCGTTTCTGTTATTTCTTCTCTACGCTAATCCCTGCATAAGGAGCAGCATGAAAATCCCGAAAAGAATCCAACCACTTATTGAAGATGGTTTGATTGACGAAGTACTGAGTCAATTAATGAGCGGCAAAGAGGCAACCGTGTATGTGGTTCGCTGTGGCTCAGATATTCGCTGTGCAAAGGTCTATAAAGACGCAGGTAAGCGCAGTTTTAAACAAGCAGTGCAATATCGTGAAGGGCGAAAGGTGCGCAATACTCGACGTGCTCGCGCCATGGAAAAAGGTTCTAAATATGGCCGAGAAGAACAGGAAAGCCTCTGGCACAATGCCGAAGTAGATGCTCTCTACAAGTTGGCAGAAGCAGGCGTGCGAGTCCCTCAGCCTTATGGTTGCTTTGATGGTGTGTTGCTAATGGAGCTCATTACCGACGAAGACGGAGGTGTCGCTCCGCGCCTTAATGACGTAACCATGTCGGCAGAGCAGGCCAGAGAAGATTTTCAGGTCATCATTCGCGATATTGTCAGAATGTTATGCGCAGGTTTGGTCCATGGCGATTTATCTGAATTCAATGTTCTGGTTGATGAGGATGGTCCTGTGATTATTGATCTGCCGCAAGCCGTTGACGCTGTGGCAAACAATCATGCCGAATGGATGCTAGAACGGGATGTTAACAATATGCGTAACTATTACGCAATGTTTGCCCCCGAACTGCTAGAAACTCAATACGCAAAAGAAATTTGGGCCATTTACGAGGAGGGCAAATTAACACCCGATACTGAGCTAACAGGACTCTTTGTTGAGCCTGAAAGTGAAGCGGATGTGGACTCAGTGTTGTTAGAGATCAAAGAAGCTTTTGCCGAAGAACAAGCTCGACTTGCTCGCATGAACCGGTCAGATCAAGACGATAACTAGTCGCTTCTTCGACTCAATGGGTACAGATTATCCAATTAGGCTAAGAGGGAAGCAGCCATTAGTTTTGCCCTCTTAGCCGCCTCAAGGTCACCTGCTACATAGGCCTGAGCAATCGCCCCTTCTTTTAACAAACTGATACTTTGTGCCAATTCTGCAGACCGTCTAGGCACATTGGCTTGAATAAAAGTCGTCAGATTTTGCTTATGCTTTTGGCAAATCGTGTTGACGGCATGATCCGAAAACTCCCCATTAGCTTTGACAAAAAAACAGCCCTTAAAAGGCAATAGCTCGGCCACTTTATCGTGAAACCAATCATCTAACGCATCAAACAAGGCCAAAATAGCAGCATTACCTTCCCCAGCTTGCATCATTCGTGATGTGAGCCAATCAGTGAAAATCTGATCTCGATAGACCAATACCGCTTCTACCAATGCGTCTTTACTTGAAAAATGATGATAGAGGGTTTTTTTCGCTACACCGGTTTCCGACAGAATGCGATTAATCCCCACCGCGTGAATGCCATGTTTATAAAAAAGCTCGAACGCGGTGTGTATCAATAAATCGGGTTTCGACATGCCATGCTCCGCTTCTAGAAAGCTACTTTTTAGAGACCATTTATAGAAATTACTTTTTATTGATGACCATATTGACACAAGTAGACCAATCTGTCTATTCTAAAAAGAGACAAATCGGTCTACCTTTAAACCTAGATAAACAGTGAGCGACAGCATGCCGACTATTTTTTTGAAACGTTTTTATCAGACTCGTCTATTCACCATTGGGCTTGCGGGAATAGGCGCTATGTTGTGTATCCTAACGATTTCCACAGGCGCTCAGTTGATGCCAAACTACCTTGGTATCATGGCACCATTTGGAGCGACTATGGTGATTTTATTCGCGCTGCCGAAAAGCCCGTTAGCTCAACCTAAAAACATTATCGGTGGTTATCTTATAACAACCCTGATTGGTTTAATCGCACTGCATTTTTGGGGCGTGACGCCCATGAGTATGGCGGTCAGTGTTGGGCTCGGCGTGTCTTTGATGATGTTAACCAATACATTGCATCCACCAGCCGGAGCCAATCCGTTGTTAGTCTTATCGATCCATGCGCCTTGGGGATTTTTGCTCACACCAGTGCTGTCTGGATGCTTACTGATTATTCTCTTTGGCTGGATTTACCATAATGTCATCTCCCGCCAAGGCTACCGATTTATGACGAAATGATTTTTCTCAAGCTCTTTGCAAGCAGTCAAAACAAAAATGGGAAGCCAATCTCAGCTTCCCATTTATCTTTAATAACAATAGTTCATTCGCTCTAGCAAACTAGTTCAATAACGCCATAAATTGCGCCAACCAAGCCGGATGAGCAGGCCACGCAGGTGCCGTGACAAGATTGCCACTGGTGACCGCTTGATCCACGGGAATATCGGCGTATTCACCACCTGCTTGCTCAACTTCGGGGCGACAGGCTGGATAAGCTGAACATTTTTTGTCTTTCAATACTCCCGCAGCACTCAAAATTTGCGCACCATGACAAACGGCAGCAACGGGCTTATTGGCAGTGAAGAAGTGACGAACCATGTCCAACACCGCTGGATTTAGCCGTAAATATTCCGGTGCTCGACCGCCAGGAATGACCAACGCGTCGTAGCTTTCCACTTGAATAGCATCGAAATCAGCATTCAAAGCAAAATGGTGCCCCGGTTTTTCGGTGTAGGTTTGATCCCCTTCAAAATCGTGAATGGCAGTCTTTACCGTCTCGCCACTTTTTTTATCTGGACATACAGCATGCACAGTATGACCTACAGCCTGTAGGGTCTGAAACGGCACCATGGTTTCATAATCTTCTGTGAAATCACCAGTAATCATTAATATTTTTTTACTTGTCATGACTGTCTCCTTATCTTCCATTAGAGGTTATCTCCAATGGTATGGATAACGATAAACCTGTCGATATCAAGTGAAAAGCCATTCGTTTCACTTTCTCTGCGTTATTATTAAATGGCGTTAACATTAACAAAAAAATCTCATTGCCTCTTTTTTAACCAGATGTTTAATGTATAATCTCGCCCCCGCGTCACATGCTTCTATGTGACGCGGCACATAGAAAATATAATACTGTCCACCTAACCTGTAATAGGTAATAGGACACATTTGATTTGGGTTCCCTCACCCCAAACTGACGCTAAACGAATTTAAAAAAAAGGTCTGATATGAGCACTTTCACAGCAGCACAACAAACCAAAGCACTGCGCTACTTAGTAGCATTTCATATACTTATCATTGCATCGAGTAATTACTTGGTTCAAATCCCCTTCACTATTTGGGGGATCCATACCACCTGGGGGGCGTTTACCTTTCCATTTATTTTCTTGGCGACAGACTTAACGGTACGTATTTTAGGGGCACCTTTAGCACGCAAAACAATATTTTTAGTAATGATTCCGTCCCTGATCATTTCCTATGTGCTATCGGTTTTGTTTGCCCAAGGTCAATTTCAAGGCTTGACCTCCCTCACCACTTTAAGTTGGTTTGTTGCCCGCATTGCTATCGCCAGTTTAATGGCTTATTTGCTTGGGCAAATACTCGATGTACAGGTCTTTAATCGTTTACGCCAAATGAAACAATGGTGGATTGCACCAACGGCATCGACACTCTTTGGTAATGGTTTAGATACTCTTGCCTTCTTTGGCATCGCTTTTTACATGAGTCCAGATGCCTTTATGGCGCAACATTGGCCTGAAATAGCGCTAGCGGATTACGGCTTCAAACTCATTATTAGTTTAGGGCTATTCGTGCCTATGTATGGAGTTTTGTTGAATATTTTGGTGAAGAAAATTACCGAGATAAAACCAGATTTCCAATTAGCCACCGCCAGAGTTTAATCTGCCGTTAACTTAATAAACGTTTGATACGGGCCACCAAAGATCCCCAAAACGATCTCGGTGGCAAAGGCCCAGACCAAACTCTCATTGGTAATAATCGGCTTCCATAAGGTGGTGGGGGTTGTCATTGGTTTTTAATTTGTTTCCCCTGCCTCTGTGAAAAAAAGTATGAACTCCAAGAGGTAATTATTAATAACATGAATGTTATCATCGTAAAGCACCTTACTAATTGGCGAAGCGCCTTTCAGATCGATGTTTCTAACTCCATAGTGAAAGTATAAAGAGATTTCGATCCGAAAAATTATGATTTTCAAGGTATTTTTCAGCCAGTATTTTCCTGTTTTTTCATTCTCTGAAAATACCTAAGCTGTTGTTTTAATTCCGGATGAGATCCATTTAAGCAAAAAACCCATCACTCACTCAACACTTCTCAACATTAGTATTTTATTGACTATAATTTATGCAACCCTCTCATTCTAATTATATAAAAGGTTATATAAATAGACAAAAAAGTGTTTTCTCTTGTCAACAACGTCAAGTTTTAAACTAGTTTAAAAGGCGAATATGAAAACTTGAGTAAAAGACGTAAGTTTTCGTTTAGATAACCAAATCACCGCTGGATATATGTTAGCGTTAGTTTAACCGTTAGATTATTAATTAAAGGAGACAGAGTCACTGCTGTGAAACAAATCGTGTGTTAGGACTCGGCGACAATGAAAAAGTTTTATCCAAAAATAACATGCAGTTTGTTGACTCTAGTCTTGCTTGCGGTGCCCAACGTCAATGCACAAGATGACGGTGATTATTCGTCTAATGAAACGGGATTATGGCAAGGCTCAGTCGAGTTTGGGGTAAGAAAAACGACCGGAAATAGCAATATCAGTGGCTTCAATGGCAAGCTTAACCTTGTCCAAAACCTCACGTATTGGCGAAACACTTATATTTTCCAGTCTAACTACGCAACGGCCAACGATTCGACCACAGCAGAACAGTACCGAGGCTCCATACAAAGCGATTATAAGTTTACTAATAATGAATTCTTATTTGTAAAAGGAGAAGCCGAAAAAGACCGTTTTTCTGGTTATCGCTATAAAAGTAGTGTCTCGACGGGCTATGGAAATCGGCTATGGCAAGGCGCAGACGGCTCTTATTTCGAAGCGTCGGCGGGGATCGGCTATCAACGTGAACAACTGATACAGCCGCAAGCAAACAGCAGCGACTTTGATAATGGTTTGACGACTAATTTTTCGGCCAAGCTGGAAAAGTATGTCTCGGACACCACCACATTCAAACAAAATCTGAGTACACAAATTGATATGGAATATGGCAGCAATGAAATCGAATCCGTTACCTCATTACAAACCGATATCATCAGCGATATCGCAATGAAGATGTCTTATCGTGTGACCTATGATTCGCAAGTCCCAGTCGACAAAGCGCATACCAACACGGAAACATCCATTACTTTTTTATACTCTTTTTAAGACATAAGTAGACTATTAGGGACAGATCTATGCCTTTAAAACACTCACTTTTAACTCTCGCTTTGCTCAGCGCTCCCTTGGTTTTTGCGGCCGATACGGACAACACATCAAGCGCTCCCCCTAAAACAGAGCCTTGGAAAACCAGTGTGGAACTTGGTTTTCTGATGGACTCAGGGAATACCAACAGCACAAACTTTAATACAAAAATCAATGCCACTCAGGACCTGCTTCATTGGCGTAACAATTACTCATTAGCCTCTCAGTATACCCGCTCAGATGATCAGAAAACGGCGGAAAATTATAATGGTTCAATCGAGGGTAACTACAAATTTAATGATTCAGAGTTTTGGTACATTCGGGGAGATTACAAAAAGGACTTATTTTCTGGGTACGACTTCCAAAGCAATGTTGCAACCGGTTATGGCGATCGTTTTTGGCAAACACAAGATGGCTCCTATCTAGAAGCCTCCGCGGGTGTGGGTTATCGTTACAATAAATTAGCCGAAGGGGCCACCACAACTGACATTGGCGCGGCTCAGACACCCATTATTCGCTTTGCCTTAACAGGACAAAAGCAGCTATCGGCGAGCGCGGTGTTCATCCAGACATTGGATTCCAGTATTGGTACAAAAGATGGCTCCTCTATATCGAAATCTGTCTCTTCACTGCAAGCCAATATTCGTAACGATTTGGCGATGAAGCTATCTTACAGTGCGGAATACTCATCTACCGTGCCCACCGGCAAAGAACATACGGATACGGAAACCTCTGTGACCTTGCTCTACTCTTTTTAAAACACCTTTGCCTGGCTCACACTCGCTTTAGGAATTCTGTCAGCCTAAAGCGGACTCGCTGAAGGCGGCAGCCATGTAATTAATAAATAATCGAACCCTTAAAGGCATGTTCTTTCTATCTCGATAGAGCATGCTTAGGCGTCTGGGTTGACTGCCCCAATTCGGTAATAATTGCACCAGAAGCCCTGATTTGATCATTGGCTTAGCACTGTAGTCAGGTATATAACCAATTCCTAACCCTGATTGAACCACTGGGAACAAAGCCCGCAAGTCATCGGTTTCGAAACGTACATTACTCCCTGGCGCAAAGTTGTAATGGGCATGGTTCTTTTTACATACCAATTCCCACTGCCTCATTGGGTAGCATAAGACAATCGGATAATCGGCGAGCTGAGCGGGTTTGGTTATTTTCGACGTATCCAACGAGGGGCTTGCACAGACGATAAATTGGATGTCTGTCAGCGATTTGGCAATCCAATTATCCTCATTAACGTCGCCAACACGAAAGGCAACATCAATCCCTTCTGCTTCGATATCAATCAAATAATTAGATAGCTTCATCTCCAACTGGATATCTGGGTAATCCTGCATAAAACCACTGATCTGGTCACTTAATAGCTCAGCCATCACATTTATAGGACCGGCAATACGGATTCGCCCTCTGGCTTCATGCTTGTCCTTGTGAAGATCGCTCGCCACCTCAACCAACGACTCAAATAAACCATGGGAACGTGCAAAATACTTCTGCCCTGTCTGCGTCAAGGTCACTTTATGGGCATCTCGGTTCAGCAAACGTATCGACAGATCCTGCTCTAATTTAGAGATACGACGGCTTAACGTAGAAAGTGGTATGTCTAACGCAAGGGCGGCGGCTTTAAAGCTGCCGTATTGGGCAACCGCACAAAAACATCGTAGATCGTCGAGCGAATAATTAAGTTTCATTTTTGGAATATTAGTTCTTTATTTTACTTATGGTTTTCAATTTTAGAATCTATACACTAACGAGTATTCCCTCATTTTACTAGAGAAAGATCATGACACTACCTTCATATACTAGAGCCGTTTTACTGCTTATTCTCTGTACTTTTTTTTGGGGAAGCAGTTTTCCTGTCGGTAAACACATTCTGACAGAAGTCCATGCCTACTCCATGGTGCTATGGCGTTTTGTCATCGCAGCCCTTTGTCTTCTCATTTATGTCAAGGTCGCACGGATTGCTTGGCCGAAACATTTGGCCACTCAACAATGGCTCTACGTTGTCATTGTCAGCATCATCGGTGTTGGAGGGTTAAACTTGGCGTTATTTTCGGGGCTAACCTATACCTCTTCCACCGATGGCGCTCTAATCATGGCGTTAAGCCCACTCTTTACGTCGCTTATTGCCTCCTTGTTCCATCGAACCATCCCTAGTATGGGCCAATTTATTAGCCTTGCCATCAGCTTATTGGGGGTACTGTTAGTCATCACCAATGGTCATTTGTCGCTCCTGCTTGGCCTACAGATCAACTATGGGGATAAATTGATTTTTTGCGGTATGTTAGCCTGGAGTTTATATACGTTTCTCACGCAAGGGATCAGCAAATGGATGCCGTTAATCCCTTATACTCTGGTTGGTATGATCTCTGGCGCCAGTGTCATTGGTTTGGTTTGTCTTTTTTCTCCCAATATCCACCCATGGCATGAAGTCATTCACAGTTCCAGCAGTGTTTTTTATGGGGTCATGTACATTGGCATATTCGCCACAGTAGCGGGCTATCTATTATGGATCAACGGCGTGAAGCAGTTAGGCTCAGCGAAGGCTTCATTATTTTTCAACTTTGTCCCCGTGTTTGCCGTCCTGGTGTCGTTCCTATTTGGTCAACCTGTCACATTGTTGCAAGTGATTGGCATGGTTGTAGTGATCTTTGGCCTTGTATTGCCCAACCTATGGACATCACTGACATTCAAAACAAAGAAAGCTTATCCAGCCTGTAAAGTGACAAAGTAAGCCCCATCAAGTAATGCCATATAAAAGGGCGCACACCAAAGGTTTGCGCCCTGCTTTTCAAAAGTTTTTGTTTTGCTGCCTTCTGCCTAAGACGTTGTCTTTTGCTGATGGAAAGCGAACATATCATCAAGCGAGTGAGCATAATAGTCGGCCGTGTGCTTGCCAAGACGCCCTAGTTGCCAGTTGTCTTCAATAAAGCGCAGCACCGACCCTTGATCCAACATCTTATGCTCCACATAGTTATGTTTTGCCAAAGGAGACACAATTAAAAAGGGTAAGCGTGGCCCGTAACCCAAGCCGATCATACCTTTGGGTGCCTTCGGTGGCGTAATATGATCATACCAACCATCTGAATTATTCCAAACCAACATCACCGCCGTATTTGCCCATTGAGGGCTCTTCTGTAATCGGCTCATGAGGGTTTGTAGGAAGGTTTGTTCATCCAAAGGCGACGAGCTGCCCACATGACCATTTTGACCCGTTTTGGGGATGACAAAACTCACTGATGGTAACTGCTGGTTGCGAATTGCCTTCCAAAATAAAGACAAGTCATATTGATGATTTGCTTGGTCACTCAAACCAATAGTCTTATCGGATAACGGCGGCAAATGATGAGGATTGGACGTTGATTTGAAATATTGAAAGGGTTCATTGCTTGGTATGTAGTCTGGCTCAATAGAACCTTGCTGATTCAAAGAACGAGAAGCCATCACTGCACGGCCTGACACATGAGACGTTGGTGCAAAGCCTCCCACAAACGCCCCCCAGCTCACCTTATGTTGATTCAGCAAGTCGCCAATGTTGGCCCGTGTCAAATGCACTAAACCTCGCCCTGAGCTGCCATCATCATAGAGAGGGTAATTATTACCGATCAGATCATCATGGTAGTCCACACCTGGCACTCTTTTCGGTAAGACGCCTTTGGTTCCTCCGGCGATTTCATTAATCAGACCCGAAGCCGTCGAGGAATAATCACTGGCAAAAAAATGATCGGCTAAGGCGTAGTGCTGAGCATACTCCCACAAGGCGTGAACCGTATTACCATCGTAATAGCCCATAACAGATTGCGGGAAACAACCATCATCATTGATACTGTTACTTGGCGCTTCGCTGTCCAACCAAACAAACATGTTGTTTTGACCATGATTGTAAGAGGCTTTTTGCGCCAAAGGCCCATATCCTAAATCACAGGTTGGCTCCGCAGGTGCTAAGCGAAAAGGGTTGGTCAAGTTAGGGTTCTGCGTCATAACTTGTTTCGTAAAACCCGCCACTTTTGGCGTATCCGCCTTTGCATGAAACGCCACTTCACCTGGTTTGTTTTCCGCAATGGGATAGCGTCCAAAATAGCGATCAAAACTTTCATCTTGAAGCATTACCACAACCACATGTTTCACTGGGGTAGTTGGCACCTGTTGAATCGGTGCACTGTGTGCGATGGCACTCAATAAACCGATTGATAAGGAGAAAATATGTCTAATAGCCACCGTTTTTTCCTGTTCCAAAAAAGTCGAATTGATAATGACGTACAAACGGTTTCCACCAAGGAAACACGCCGGGCCCTGCGTTCTTAGCGAGGAACAACCCATTAGCTGGTGGTGGGGAGTATTCGTTTGTCACAAAGTAGTGCCCAGGTCCATCCAGCTTTATATTACGGCCATAATGGGTGCCACCTTGCGCCACCATGGGCAAATAATCCGCTTCATAATGCCAGTTACTATTGGCTTTAGTCAGAATAAAATGAATCTTTAGCCCAGGAATCCAATCTGTTGCCGGAAAACCCTGTGGATTACCTGGTAGAGCATGTACATCGGTTTCCAAGTGTATGTCGGCGTGCTTGGGAGAACCCGCCATTTTCGGCGACATGATAATCCCTTGGATATAGCTGGCTCCCACTTTCATACCATTGATACCGACATCGGGGCCGAAGACCACATCCAATGCCCACACTCGCACACTTAAACAAAGGCACAAAGCCAGCAAACAATATCGCATCATGACGTTGCTCCTTTATGTATCTTACCCTGTGAATCCAGAGAGAAGGAGTAAGTTAAATCAAATGGTTTCCACCAAGGCGCTACACCGGTTGCTTTATCGATATGACGATAAAAGCCATTTGCCCTAGGGGATTGATAATGCACCGTCCACTGATATTGACCCGCCCCATCCAGTACAGTGGCTTGACCATACTCAGGGCCGGTTTGTGTGAGACGCATCGGCGCAATGAAAGATTGGTGCCAAGAGGTTCCCACCTTCTTCACCTCAAACGTCACCTTACAAAAAGGGATAAAATCGTTGGTAATATACCCATTGGGATTATATGCATTGGCCTTAGAACGGCTCCACAAAACCAGTTTCTTGCCTTCTAAACGCACGCCACTGGAAAGATTCATTCCATCTTTATCCATTGAAGCCAGCGTCGTATTCACCACCTCTTCAGCCTGTGCCGTGACACTTATCAGACACACACTCAATAACCCACAAAACACACTATATCGCATAATCTGATCCATTTAATGAAACAGTAAAGTTGGAAAAATACTCCAAAGGGTGGCAACAGACAGTAATGCACACCCGATCAAGAGCAAACCGTTTAATAGTATTCGACGCGCCAAACTCACATTCTGCGCCGCTGTCCAGCGCCATGCGCTCACCCCATTGAACAGCAGCGCCATAACCAACAAACCCAGCTCCAAAAGCATCACATTATTGCCAACCGCCTGTTTTAGAGTGGCGAATAACGTACTGCCTAGACCGAGCAAAATGCATAGCATCGCCATCGGCGCAAACTGATAGCCAAAGGCCGCCATGCGCTGGCTCCGGCGAATCTGGTTAGCATGAAAAGCATAACTGGCCAGCCAAGAGCACAATAGCAAAGGCACTGCCAATAAAAGCGCAAAGCCCAACATGAATCCGCTGATCGAAAAGAAGTCGAGCCACAGGTAATGCTGATTCAAGGCCGCATTTTGATTCATTAACCAGCTAGGCCCAGCTTGCAACCAGCCATACCAGTGCTGAGATAGGGCAAATTGGCCCAGAGCTTGTCGAAAAGACACATACAGCGGGGTCTGAGCCCATACAAATCCGGCCACCGCCAACCCTGGCGCAAGCCAAATAAACCAAAGTTCAGACAAGCAAGGGGCGTGACGATCAATCTCAATGATTTCTGTACCAAGCTGGCGTATCTGAACGGTCAAGCCGCCTTTAGACTCCGGGTTCACACATCGAGCACACTTAATACAGTGACGGGCGGTTTGTTTGGTCGCCAGATCAATACTGGTTGGGCATAAGCCGTTATCACGATACCCTTCGCTAATGCGAGAAGTCTGATCCTTTGCATGTTTACGAACCAGATTGACCACTCCTAAGCGGGAAAATACCCCAAGAATGGAACCAATAGGGCACAAGTGGCGACACCAAACACGCCGACCTTGTTTGTGTTCACTGCCAAATAACAAGCCGCATCCGACTGCCAGCGCAAAAATAAGCGCAAACAGCAACAGAGCGGCTCGTAAATCGTCGCGAACATCTAAGGTTTGCGCCCAAATCGTTACCCAAATAAAGCTCATGGCGGTCGTCATTGGATGCTTGATAAAACGAGGGATGGGAAAGCGGGCACCAATATGGCTGAACCACTCACTCATGGCGCCCAGTGGACACAAGATGCCACACCACAAACGCCCCACCAGCAATACCGACAATAACGTGCCCGGATACCATATCGCCCACAACACCCATTCACTAAAAAGCTGACCATTATTCCAGGGTGTTTGCCAGTGATATTGGGGAACGGCTCCAAACAAGGGGAGGACAAGCAAACAAACTAGCCCAATCAGCATAAACACTTGCCAGTAAAGACTGCGACGGCCAAGCCGAACTAGGCCTTTGTCTAGCCAACGCCCTAGACGCGCTTTTTGAGTCATCCTCATGGTCACCCTCACAATTTAACCCAGTAAAACCGTTAAATCGTCTTATCAACAAAAAAACGAAACGAGTGTATGACTCGTTTCGTCCGTTCAACTCCTCCTTGAGACAATGCTTATTTTAAGAAGAAACTACTTCACCTGTTTTAGGGTTAAGCATCAGAGCGTGGGCTCTGTGACCATGACCAAAGTACAACATGTGATCCAAGGTGCCCGAATGAGCGTCCATAGAATGACCTGCTCGGCCCAGTCTCCAGTTGTCTTCGATAAAGCGCATAATCGAACTTTGATCCGTCACACTATGATCAACAAAGTTTTGTTTGGCGTAAGGAGAGATCACCAATAAAGGTAAGCGCGGACCATAACCATGGCGGCCTGTTACATTAGCAAAGTGGTTTTTTGGCGGCATGACATGGTCGTAGTAACCATCGGAATCGTCATAAGCAATCACGATTAAGGTGTCTTTCCAAGTAGGCAGTTTTTCAAGACGGTTAATCGTCTTAACCAAGAAACGCTGCTCATCTAATGGGTTTGAGTAACCAGCATGACCGTCTTCAATGCCCTTCGCTTTCAAGAAAGCCACCGCTGGAAGATGACCTGAATCCGCCGCTTTCCAGAAAGTTTTCAAGCTGTACTGGTGGTTCGCTTGATCCGTTTTACCCACCATTGCAATGCTTGAAGGTGGTAAGTGGTGAGGGTTAGCTGTGGATTGAAAGTATTGGAACGGTTCATGGTGAGGAATGTAATCCCCTTTCACACCACCGAATTCATTGGTACTTTTCGCGCCACACACAGCAAAGCCATTTTGGTAACTGGTTGGATCAAAACCGCCTTCGAACCAGCCCCAAGTGACGTGTTTCTTATTTAACAAATCACCAATATTTTTCCCCGTCAATACCACGCGTCTGTGAGGATCCACCGCATTTAAGTTCGTCTCAAATTTTTTCGCATCGGCGGCATCTTTATAAGCACAATCGTCTAGGCGAGGGTTATCATCGCTCACGAGATTGCCCCCTTCTACACCGGGCGTCGCCTTCTCGATCACAGGACCTGTGCGACCCGCTGCTAGGTTTAATGCCCCTGGGCTGGATGGACCAAAGATGGTGCCGTAAGAGTTATCGCTCATCGCAAAGTGTTGCGCATAATTCCACAACGCTGTCACGCTATTACCATCGTAATATCCCATCACCTGACGCTGACCAACTTTGGAATATTTGTCCCCGGTTTTTTCATAAAACTGGTTCATCAAACCACCGTTGTAAGCATCTTGTTCCGCTTCATAACCGTGGTCTTGGTCAAATGGCTCTTGGTTGCGTGGCAGCAAGAATGGATTAAGCGCGTTAGGATTATGTGTCAGCAACTGTTCCGTTAAGGTGTTCACCGCAGGCGTGTTGGCTTTAGCATGGAAAGCGGGCTCCCCTTTTGGGTTGGTCGCATGGGGGTAAGTACCAAAGTAGTGATCAAAAGACACGTTTTCTTGGAAAATCACGACAACGTGTTTAATCGGTGTTTTTGTATGATGAGACATACTGGACGCATGGGCCACAGTAGATAAACACAAAGGCAGAGCGAGTGCAGTACACGCACTTAACAGCGATGGTTTGAGCAAACTCATTGGACGACCCTCTGATAGGCATTGATGGATTATATGTACTAGAGTAAGTAGAAATGCTTACTTGGGGGTGAGACTAGAGTGGATAAATGACAGTATCATGTCATAAATGTGACCTAGCGCCAGCTTACAGATAACTTACTATTACCCGCAAAAACCATGACGCTAGGCCTATTTATATACACTTTGTAAATGATTCTTATGTTTTTTTGACTATTATCCTTCAATCACTAAGTGACTTTCCTAGGAAAAAGATCGTCTGTTTTAATCCTTTTTATACACCACTTTAAAAGCTAATAATTGCGTCACTTCCGATGCATTGAAATTATTATCGGATATAAGAACCAGTGTTCGTTGACCATTCGCTAATTTGGGCCCCCATGTGATACCTTCGATGTTATCGAGTTTCGGTAGACGCTTGTCATCATTCAAATTCAGCAACAAGTGTTTTTTCATCGGCAGATATTGTCCTGGTACCAAGGTTTGCACCCCAATAACGTTAGTCGCGTTATCAATATCCGCCTGATAGATACGAATATAATCATGATAGTGCCCTGCGGCATCCTGAATGCCTGCACGCTCCACAACTAATAACTGTTGACTGTTCAACGCCAAAATTTCTGACACGCCATTGTCGGCGTGTTTACCTGCTCCTGGCTTCGCTGGCAGTGGATCAATCGGGTATACGTACTCACCGATAACATCCCCTAACTCATCATAACGAATTACTCGGGAATACGCGCCTTTCGTCAAAGAAGGCAATGCGCCATCTTGCTTTAAAGGAGCTTCCATTGCGGCAAAGTACATTTTTCCATTGGGAGTAAAGCTACTGCCTTCTAGAGCAAAATTATCGCGAAAGCCCACTTGGTTATTGTTCGGGTCATAGCGGTAGGCTTGTGGAATGGGTAAATCATCAAAGTAATGACCATCCATAAACGCATCGCGGATAAAAGGGCTCATCCCTAGAGCACGATCCCCTTCACTGGTATAACGAAAACCCGTTGTGAAGGGATTAAAACGAATAGACTCAAAATCCGGCACCATTCCCTTATGATCTTTTTCATAGGTTTCCTTACTCGGATAAAGGGTGTCATCAGGCTGATAAAGGGAAATCATCTTGGTTAAGGTCATCGGGCCGACTTTATCTTTGGTAACCGACATACTCCCCAAATACGCACGTGCTGGCCCTTTACTGGCTCTGTCATCGCTGATCATCAACCATTGTTTGCGATCCGCACTGTAATCAATCCCTGACAAACCACCGACTAAGACATGATCAAATTTTGTATCATTTGGAATAATGTATTCCCCAATGTAATCCAGTCGAGAGATGGGGAAGTTAGACGAATTGTCATCCAGTATAGAGTCAGTATTAGAAGCAGCCTCTGCAGTGAGTGACATGCAACTTAGCAGCAAACACGCCACTATATGTGATTGTTTCATTTGTACTCCTTTCACTCTTACTCTTATAGGTGTTTCTCATTCTCAATAATGTGTACTTGCCGCTATCGACGGGCAAATAGTGACTCATAACAAATAGTGACTCATAACAAATAGTGACTTATAAATAGAGACATGCAAAAGCACTGACCGAGCGCATCAAAAAACGCCTATCCATTACTGGATCTGCGCTTTTCGAACCGCCTCTTTAAACTCTTCAGTCTGCCTTAATGCAGCTAAAATCCGCTCGTACAACCAATTCAAATGCCAAGGCAAACGACGTTTCACATCCAGTAATAACACCACCCGAGTCGATGGGGTGAAATTAGACGCACCATGAGGGAAAGCATCGTCCCACAGCAAGCCTGTACCTTCGGTTAAGTCCACACGCTGGCCATCAATAGTAAGAAAACACTCGCCGGGGGCCACAAACAAAGGCAAGTGATAGCGCATCACGCCTTTATTCGGTCCTTTGTGAATAGGCACATCTTTTCCCGCTTCCATACAAGAAATCAACGCACTACTAATAAGCAGGTCGTTCTCGCGCACCAAACGCACCAAGGTCGGACTGATGGACTCATTCATGTACACACCATACATTTTGACAATGGCGGTTTTCCACTTGTGTGAGTCGGTATTGGCAATGTCGTATTGATGGGCATCCACTTGGCTAAACTCCGGTACCTGCTGCCATTTTGACTCTAGATAGTGTCCCACTTCATGCCTAATCTGTTGCCAGTTGTCTTCAAATGCCTGACCCTGTGGGAACAGTTGCGATTTATCTAATATGGGTTCATTACGAATCCATAGTCTGAAATACTTATCAACACAAAAAGCCAGCACACGCTTCATACAGCAATCTCCCAATTACGCCCTTCAATGTACTTAGACTAGTCCTAAATCATTACTGTTTATTGAGGCTCACTATCGATTGCTCATCATCAATCATAGCTCTCATAATACTTTCAACTGAGTCATAGTGTTTCGCAGGTACCTGTCGGACTTTTAAAATCAGTTCACGATCCACTACCATACTATGGCCTTTCAAATGATAGCTCGCCACATAATCGCCAACAGAATTACGTACATTCACATTTGGTGGCAAATCGTCAAAGCGATAACCCTTAGGTGGCGTGAGAGTAAAGTGCCAATGCAAGTCTTTAGGCTGTAACATCACAGGATAACGACGTACCGCATCTTCCCGCAAATATTGCTGTGGCGGATCTTGTGGGGCAAAATTTGGCATATCTGGCAAGACAAATGCCCGCGTTCCCACATGCAAGGCTTTGCGCGAGATCCAATCCATCGAAAAGCTAAAAGGCACATCCAAATTATGAGGATCCGTTGTTTTAATATGTCCAAACCCATAGTGGGGCAACAAGGATAATGCCTGCTTCAGCGCATCTTGTCGGTTCTCTTTATTCGACAACTGATAGCGCAAATAAGAGGCCAATATAGGCGACATGCTAACGTACGCTTTGCCCTTAATGGTGCCATCACGACTAATTTTAATGTCGCCGTTGGTGACAAAACGCGCCTCTCTAGGGATTACTTTCGGCGTACGAGTCAGCTTTGGATGCTTACCCACTAACAGGACTTGTTTATTGCTTAAGCCATAATCCAACACCCCAAATGAGGCGCTTTGATCAGTCGGGTTAGCGTATAAGTGAAATTCTGGCAAATAGATAATCATGTGGTTAAAGGCTTCCACAGAAGGTGCGGGCCAATCCACATTACGGTTACTCCAATTGATGATCGCGGGATCCGACTTAATGCCTTTTGCGGTCAATAAAGCCTGCAATAACACCACATGGTCTTTGCAATCGCCATAACCATTCTCCAGCACTTGATTGGCACTATGAGGAATCCAACTCGAATTGGCGGTTAAATACATCGCCACATAGCGAATGTTTTTCGTCACCCAGTCGTATAATGCACGTGCCGCCGCTTTGCCCTGTTTACCTTGGGTAATGTGATTCGCCAACGCTTGGATTTCGGGGGTTACATCCGCTTTGTTAGCCGATAAATGATAATAGTCCTTTGCTAACTCAAGGTAACTGGTGATGGTCGATACACTCAACAGGGGGCTAAGATCCAATGGGTTAGGCATATGATTTTCGTACAATGAAGGAGAAGCACCACGCATATGATATTGGCCCGTGATTACCCGACGGTCTCCTTCGATCTTATTGGTATACTGAAAACCATTCTGGGCGCCAACACTCAAGGGCAGAGAAGCAGGGGCATATAACGTCACATAGACATCACCATTGTGGAAAATTCCCGCCGAAAACGCATCACTATAACCCAGTTTATAGGCTTTAAAGGTCGTGATCTTCACCTCTGCGTGCACTTTAGAGCCAATTTTTACTTGCGGAAACAATATGGTCGCCGTCTTGGTGGAGACAAAGCCTGGCGCATCTTGCGCGGCGGCACTAGGCCGGATTAATACACTGCTGGCTGGCACATCGATTTTCTGTCCATCCGGTTGAAGAACCCAAGCACTCAACAGTTTATAGGTCTGATTATGGGGGTCAAAGGTAGTCGAAAACTGTCCGGCATTATCAATGTCGGTCGCCCTAAGTACCGTGCGATCAAACGTCGTCACATCCGAATAGGTTTTATCTTTATGCAAATGCACCACATCATGAATCTGGTATTCTGATGTTTTCACACTCGCCATTGCCGGCAAGCTTCCCCATGCAAACATCAAAACCAAGCCTAACGTCGTCGTCACTCGATGGAATCTCAACATATGTCTCTCTACTCACTTGTTTACTCAGTGGTCGCGGGTACTCTGTGGCAGTACAACCACTGTATACAGATATGGCACAACCGTGCTTTAGCAAATGTATCCGCTTCACTGACAAAAAGCCTCTTTAAAAAAACGGCGAATAACACTCTTCCTTTTTTATAGCATTTCTTTTGTTTATATAGACACGCAGAACAATAAACTGACAAAATTGACGACTTGTTGTGACGCTCTTTTATGACACCTTCGACGATTTAGGAGCGCTTCGATAGATTTTGTTGCGGCATTAAAAAGCCTTGTTTGAAGTAGTCGCGAATGGCACTCATTGCCGGCGTAAACACTTTATCCCGACGCCAAGCAAGACCCACACTCATGGGGAACACAGCATCATCCAGCAAACGCGTTTCGATACGCCGACCTTCCAAGGACCAAGGGCGATACACCAAATCCGATAAAATCGCCACACCTAGCCCATTAGCAACCATGCTCCTAACTGACTCAACGGAAGAGGTGCGCAAAATAATATTGGGCTCAAGTTGTTTGCGTTTCCAGTAACGCATGGCACTTTGATCGGCTTCGTCTACGGTGAGCATGATAAAAGGCTCTTTGACAATATCTTCCAGGACCAAATCCGTTTTGCGGCTAAATGGGTGATTACTGGGCATCCAAAGCCGCCTTTCAGAAACAAATAAGCGCTCTGATTTGATGTCTGGGTGAGTCAAGTTATCCGTTAGCACCACCGCCATATCGATAGAATCATCCGCAAGACGAGCTTCGATATTCACCCGCTCATACTCAAACAACTCCATGGCGATATTCGGATACCACTGGGACAAACGCTGCAAATGGTAAGGCAAAAAATACCCTTGTACGGTGTAACTGGCGGCAAGGCGCACTTTCCCTTCGGCATCATCATCGGTATGAGGTAGATTTAGCGCTTCATCGACACTGCGTAAGACTTGATAGGCGTGATTTAAAAAATGTCGCCCTCGATCCGTCAGGCTGACACCTTGCGTACTGCGTAAAAAGAGTTCTACCCCTAATAAATCT
The DNA here is from genome assembly GCF_016461715.1 of Marinomonas spartinae. Taxonomy (GTDB): domain Bacteria; phylum Pseudomonadota; class Gammaproteobacteria; order Pseudomonadales; family Marinomonadaceae; genus Marinomonas; species Marinomonas spartinae_A. The sequence goes on from NZ_JAEMUI010000004.1 coordinate 105,682, forward strand.
TCCAAATCGCGAATCGCAGTCGTGACTGCCGACTGAGAAATATTAAGATGAATAGCCGCCTGGGAAACCTGACCAATTTCAGCAGTGGCCACAAAATATCTTAACTGTCTGATCGTTAGCGCCATCGTCCACCCACCTTATATCTGTTTTTTAGATACTACCCTATCAAAAAATAGATCTTTTTAAACACCACGTTTCATTTATATAGTGATTGAACATAAAAACAGAAAGGACAGTTTGATGAGATTAGTAGACCTCAATTCGGATATGGGAGAAGGCTTTGGCCCTTGGACCATTGGCGATGGTGTTGATGAACACATCATGCCATTAATCAGCTCCGCTAACATCGCCACCGGATTTCATGCAGGTGACCCAACCACGATGGCTCAGACCGTCAAAATGGCAGCACAGCATGGTGTATCCATTGGCGCCCATCCTGGCTTTCGGGATCTAGTGGGCTTTGGCCGACGTCATATGATCGCCTCAGCAGACGAGTTGGTGAACGACATCCTCTATCAAGTTGGCGCATTGCGTGAAATTGCGAAATTGCACGGTCTTACCTTGCAACATGTCAAACCCCATGGAGCGCTTTACATGCACGTGGCTAGCAATGACGAGATCGCGGAACTTTTGGTAGAAAAACTGCACGCGTTGTCACCAGAGCTAATGTTGTATGCGATGCATGGTTCGAATGTTCATAAGGTAGCCAAACGGGTAGGTCATCCTGTGATCTGTGAATTTTATGCAGATCGTGACTACGACCTTTCTGGTTCCATTGTCTTCACCCGTCGCGTTGGCGCGTTGGACCCAGAACAGGTAGCCCAAAAAGTTCTCCGAGCCTGCCAAGAAGGCAAAGTCCGCACGGTAGAAGGCGAAGACATCCCAATCGAATTCGACTCAATTTGTATTCACAGTGATACCCCCGGTGCCCTAGCGCTGGTGGAAGCGACTTATAAAGCCTTGCACGAAGCGGAGATAGACATTCGCTCACCAAGCCAATCATAGCGAGGTTAAGCATTTGAAATAGCAGGCTTTTGACGCATTTTTAAAGCAGAAAAGATTCTTATAAAAGAACAATATAATCATTCAAGAGGAACAAAACATGGCTACCCTAGACATTATCTCCCCCCTCCCTGGCGTCTTCTATCGACGCCCATCACCGGAGTCTGAAGCCTTTGTTAACGAAGGGGATCAGGTAGAAAATACAACGGTGATAGGACTAATCGAGGTAATGAAACAATTTTCTGATCTCACTGCCGACGCCCAAGGTACCTTAATCCGCTTCTGCGTGGACGATTCTGAGCCCGTTGAGCCAGGTCAAGTCGTTGCCATTATTGAAATCCAGGAGTGATGTGTCCCATGAACTTTTCTGATCACAGACTGCTGATTGCTAATCGTGGCGAAATCGCCGTGAGAATTATTCACGCGGCGCAAGCGTTAGGTATCCGAACCCTTGCCGTTTGCAGCGAAGCCGATAAATTATCCTTACCCGCCATGTTAGCGGACGAAGTCATGGTCATCGGTCCTGCCCGAGCTGACCAGAGTTATTTAAGGGCAGAGCTTATTCTTGAAGCGGCCAAACAAATGAATGCCACGGCCATTCACCCAGGGTATGGCTTTTTATCTGAAAATGCCGATTTCGCTCAAGCGGTGGTGGACGCTGGCTTAATTTTCGTTGGCCCTGATGCCAATACCATTCGCCAAATGGGTGATAAAGCCTGCGCACGCACCACGGCCCAAGCGGCTGGCGTCCCGGTCGTTCCCGGTTCTGATGGCGAAATAGACTCATTAGAAGACGCCATTGCCGCAGCGCAAACCGTCGGTTTCCCTCTGCTTATCAAAGCCTCTGCGGGTGGCGGTGGTCGCGGTATTCGAATTGCTCGTGATGCCAACGAACTGGCAAAAGAATTCATCATCGCACAAAGCGAGGCCAAAGCCGCCTTTGGTTCTGGTGCCGTCTATTTAGAACGCTTTATTGAAAAAGCACGCCATATTGAAGTGCAAATACTGGGCGATGGTGAGCATGCCATTCACTTATATGAACGGGAATGCTCCTTACAACGTCGACGTCAGAAAGTATTTGAAGAGGCACCTTCACCCGCTTTATCGGCAACCATCCGTGAGCAACTGTGCCAAAAGGCCGCCAAGCTGGCGCAAGCACTCCATTATAAGGGGGCGGGCACCTTAGAGTTTCTCTACGATGATGCAACCGAAGCGTTTTTCTTCATTGAAATGAACACGCGCATTCAAGTGGAGCATCCTGTCACCGAAGCCATTACAGGGGTCGATTTAGTGCAATGGATGATTAAAGTCGCCCTCGGTGAACCCTTGTCTATTCAACAGGATGACATAACAATCAACGGTTCAGCCATTGAAATGCGAATCAACGCAGAAAACCCGGCAAAAGGCTTTTTCCCAAGTCCTGGTCGCCTAACGTATTTGCAATGGCCGCTTGGTGAAGGTATTCGTATCGACACTCATCTGTTCGATGGCTACCTCATCCCACCGTATTACGATTCGTTGTTAGCTAAGATCATTATTCACGGGCAAACACGTCAACAAGCCTTTGAACGGGCGATAACCGCACTCAATGAGACGCAAATAGAAGGCGTACTCACCACCATGCCGTTGCATAAAGCATTACTGCAAGATCCCGCCATAAAAGCAGCGGACTTTGATACCGGCACACTGGAAGTGTGGTTGCCAGAAAACCTTCATAAACTGATTGAAAAGGAGAAGGACGATGCTCTCACAACCCATTAGATATACCTTTGGCGGTGATGAACAACTGTTTGCCGAGATATCTGAATCCATGTCGTTAGCGGCTTTTTTCAAAAGTCTGGGCATGGTGCAAGCCATTGAAGCACAACGCATTGACGGCATTTTAGATGTCTGTCTTGCCAATGCGTCCTTCCAAGTACGATTTAATCCGGATGTGATTCATCCAGACATCTTGCTTGCTAAAGTAAAAGCCTTAGAAAGTATGGCGCAAAATCAAAGCAAACAACGCTTAGACACCCGTATTGTGGAAATCCCCGTGCTTTATAACGATCCTTGGACCCATGAAACCCTCATGCGCTTCCGTGATCGCCATCAAGATCCTAATTCGACCGATCTAGAGTATGCAGCACGCATCAATGGTCTTAAAGACGTACAAGCCTTTATCGATGCCCACTGCGGCTCGCCTTGGTTTGTGTCTATGGTGGGATTTGTCGCAGGACTCCCCTTTATGTTTCAAATGGTCGAACAGGCGAAGCAACTTGAAGTCCCCAAATATTTAAGTCCACGAACCGATACGCCAAAACAAACCCTTGGCCACGGTGGCTGTTTTGGCTGTATTTATTCCGTTCGCGGAGCCGGTGGCTATCAAATGTTCGGCGTGACACCGGCGCCCATTTACGACCCACAGCAAACCTTATCCTATTTAAAAGACTCCATGGTATTTTTCCGTACGGGTGACATTGTTCAGTTTAAACCCATAGACAGAGCGGAATACGACAGGATTCTAGAGGAGGTCGAAAACGGCACCTTTGCGCCAAAAACTCAAGCCTTTACCTTTGATTTAAAAGATTATCAGGCTGATCCTGAACAGTACAAAAAAACCATGATGGAGGTGCTTTATGTCGATTAATGTCATCAAACCTGGCCTGGCCACCGCCATTCAAGATAAAGGTCGCGAAGGTTACTATCATCTAGGCATACCCCCTTCTGGCGCGATGGATCAATACTCTATGACACTCGCGAATTTATTGGTCAATAACGATGAAGGGGATGCCGTACTGGAATGTGCCTTGCTCGGCCCAGAGCTGCTTTTCCAACAGGATACCATCGTCGCCGTGTGTGGGGCTCGTATGTCCCCCAAAGTCGATGGCGCCGTCATGCCATTAAATACCTCATTTTTGATCAAAGCAGGACAAACATTGAGCTTTGCTTATCCAACCGCTGGCGCACGAGCTTACCTAGCCGTGGCAGGGGGCATTGATGTACCTATGACCCTTGGAAGTCGCGCAACTTACACCCTTGGTGCCTTGGGAGGTTATCAAGGTCGTCGGCTAGAAGCTGGGGATGAGTTGCCGATTGGCAAGCCGAAAAAAGCCGCAAAAGAAGGCCAACATCTTCCCACAGAATGCATTCCCCCAATTGAGAAGGAAATGCCCTTACGCATGATAACAGGCATGTATATTCATCGCTTAACAGATGATGCCGTAGAACGCTTTTTTGAAGACACTTGGACGGTTGGCAGCGAAGCCGATCGCATTGGCTATCGTTTCAAAGGTGGACGGGCGATGGAGTTCAAGCCTCGTCAGCAACCTTTTGGCGCGGGTTCCGATCCTTCCAATATTGTCGATGCCTGTTACCCCATTGGCTCCATTCAAATACCAGCAGGCAAAGAGCCCATTGTGTTACATCGGGACGCCGTTTCCGGCGGTGGTTATGCCACCATAGGTACGGTCATCAGTGCAGACATGGATCTAATCGGCCAGATGCAACCCAATTACAAAACGCACTTTGTTCCAGTCAACATGGCTGAGGCGTTAGAAGCCCGTCAGTTAAAACAGCAACAACTCGATAAGGTGCGCCATTACTTAAAAATATAAACCGTTTAAACAGATAGCGGCTTAAACGAGCAATAACAATAAAGCAGCGCGGATCACTCACCTTCTAATAATCAAACAGAGTGATTCTGCGTCTTCTTCCCAAACCGGCTTTTCTCCCATGATGCTGACAATCGCTCAGTGTCACGGGAGCGCTTGAGCCAAAAAAACAGAAAACAACACAAAAAATCATAATACTCACAATGAGGAACACAAAATGGCCAGTTTAGTTCAGCAAGAATCGACTCAAGATGCCTCCAACCTCCCCGTGCCAGAAGGCGCCAGAATGGGGGCATTTTCTCTTACTATGGCATGGTGGGCGGTCTGCAGCGCGATATTTTATATTGTGGTTGGAGCGTCCTTAGCCATGAGCTATGGTGCGAAAAACGCCATCATAGGTATGGTGCTGTCTGTCATCAGCTACGGCATCATCAATGGTATTATCAGTCGTTACGCGATCAAAGAAGGTTTATCCGTGGCCTTGTTCTCACGGCGACTATTTGGCTCTGCTGGCGCCTCCCTTGCCACGCTTATTTTCTTCTCTACCGCGATCTATTATGCGGTATTTGAAGGCTCTGTTATCGCCGTTGCCATGAACAAGATGTTCCCATGGTTAGATTACAAATGGGCCGCCTTAATCGTTGTGGTTTACAGCGTCTTGTTGATTTTCGGCAGTGTGCAGAAGTGGCTAGATAAATTCAATGGCGTCCTCTTACCCTTTTATATCATAGGGTTGATCGCTGCGGTGGTGGTCTCCATTAGCGAATATGGCTATCAGGCTAACTGGATCAACTTAGGGTCAGCAAACGCAACACCATTTGGCTGGTGGAACTGCTTCACCTATTACATGGGCGTTTGGGTATTAATGTTATTCACCTTTGATTACGCACGCTTTGGTAAGCCAAAAGACAGCACTTACCATGCTCGTTATAACTTCGGCATGCCTTTTTATCTGATCACCTTTTTAGTCAACGGTATCGTGGGTATCTACCTGATTGCCAGCATTCCACAAGATGCCGCCTTAAGCGAGGTATCTGTGGTGCTATCTATCATTAAGCTTTTGGGAATTTGGGGGCTATTGTTTGTGTGGGTGACGCAAACCCGTATTAACACCGCGAACTATTATCTAGCCACTGTGAATATGCAGGCCTTTTTCGATAACATCTTACGCATCAAAGCCCCTAAATTGGTGTGGTCTCTTGTTGTTGGTGCGGTGGTGTTCGTCTTGATGTTATCCAATGTCTTTTCTTACATTTTGCAAGCGCTCGCTTATCAAGGCGTGTTCGTCGTCGCTTGGGTTGGCGTGGCCTTAGCACATATTTTATTTAAGAGTCACAATGACATGATGACTGAAAACAACCATTTGAATCTCGTCGGTTTGATTGCCTGGTTACTCAGCACTGTGGTCGGTATTCTGATTATGCATTCTGCCATTGCTTCATTTGCCGCCCCCGCGACCTTTATTGTATCGATTGGCTTTTACTCCTTCGCAAAACAAAAAGGCATCACGCCAACCCATTCCAAGGCTTAACACGCCAGCATTAAAAAGCCCCAATGAAGAGCATTCATTGGGGCTTTTTAAGTCCGTGTTAGGCATTACAACCAACCACGGTGTTTAAAGTACCAATAAGGCGCAAAGCCTGAACACACCATCAAACCTAACGCCGCCGGATACCCATAGGTCCAGTTTAATTCAGGCATAACATGGAAGTTCATCCCGTAGATACTCGCGACCAAGGTAGGAGGTAAGAACACAACCGATGCGATGGAGAAAATTTTGATGATCTTGTTCTGTTCAATGTTGATGAAGCCTTGTGTCGAGTTCATCAAGAAGTTAATTTTATCGAACAAAAAGGTCGTATGAGACATCAAGGTCTCCACGTCTCGCATGATCTCACGCAAGGTTTCTGAGTATTCATGGCGATTACGGAGATGACGTAACAAGAAGGATATATCACGTTGGGTATCCATCAAACACAAACGAATTTTCCCGTTACTGTCCTCTAATCTAGCCAGCTTTTCAATGATACTGTCCAATTCACTTTCGTTCTCTTCCAAAACAAGATGGCTGACCCCTTCTAATTGGCGATGCAGATCTTCCAGTGTATCGGCATGGTTCTCTACTTTATTTTCGAAGAGCGTGACCAATAATTGTGCAGGAGAATCCACCGCAATCTGCCCACGACGAGCCCGCATGCGCAGTAACCGGAAATCGGCGACTTCGCTTTCGCGAATCGTAATCAGGCGATCATTTTGTAAAATACAAGCAACCGTCGAGGTTTTATGACGCCCTTCCGTTTGATTTAAAAACAAAGAGTGAACGTGAATTCCCGCCTGATCAACAAAACAGCGAGCGGATGCCTCAATCTCTTCAACATCGTCCGATTCGGGTAAATCCGTACTTAAGATAGCTTGCAGCTGTAAACGTTCATCATCATCCGGTTCCGCCGCGTCAATCCAGTCTGCTTCTTGTTGTAACGTGGCAAAATTATCATCTTCTTTAGGAATTTCTTGAATCAAGCCGTTGTTGATTTTAAAAAATCTTAGCATACGTTTACCTCGGTATAATCGATACCTTATTTCAGTCAAGCCGTATTATTCAGTGCATTTATCTGCAAAGTATAAAGACGGAAAATGAGTATTTTATGACGGCGTTGCATTATCCGTTCGACCAGCGACGTCTGATTAGAAAGATGCTGTGCATCATACTGATGACGTCCTAGGTCGTCACTCATTAATCAAGCGAAGCGGTGAAAAAAGATCAAAAAAGACCCAATCAAATCATCACCTTTCAATAAACTATGATTATACCCATGTTGGATGACACTTCTAATACGAATGTCATTAAGGAAGATGCAAAGGCACAGTAACAACTAAGATGTCCCCGTGCCAAGAGTCGGTGTATCCAGATGCTTAACAGTGAAGATAGGCTAAGTTAAGTTACTCCGTCTCCATTAAAAGACGTAACTCATCCTGTAACGCTTCAATTCGTTCTACTAAGATATGCTGTTGTGAATCTGGCACCTGAGAAATATCTTGTAAGGATATCTCTTCCAAGTCGTTAAGCAACTGCAGTAACTGTTCCATGTATTTCACTTCTCCTTGATCACCCTCAAAAATCCCTATTAAGCTACCCTAGATCTCCGCTACTAACCTGTATAAATCGAGACAAAAATGCACTCTTTTGTAAAAATAGCCCCTAGAGACCCAAGACGCTAGCAAACAAAAAAATAAGTCTTCTCGGTGTTATTAAGGCGCGATATAAGAGACACCATTACAAAAAACGCGTTATCTTGTCAGTCACAGATAACGTGTTTATGGACAGACTTGATATCTCGGGCTGCCCTCATCAACAAGGAAAACAGGAATGACGCTCACCGCTATCATGTTGGTTTTGTTGTCCGCTTTTATGCACGCAGGATGGAATTTCTTTGGCAAAAAAACCAGCCCCACTCTCGGCTTTTTTCTGTTAACCATGATCGCTGGGGCGCTAGTATTTTCCCCTGTTATTATTTGGCAGTGGCCATTAATTTGCGCCTTTCATCACGACATTCTCTTGTTGCTGTTCGCCACAGGCTTTTTTCACTCACTGTATTTATGGGGGCTAGCGGAAGCCTATCGTTCAGGGGATATGTCCATTGCTTATCCTCTTGCTCGCTCTTCACCTTTGATCATTGTCGCCATCTCAAGTCTCTTTCTGGGTCAGCAAGACACTCTTTCTATCCAAGCAGTTGTGGGCATTGTGATGATCGTGGTTGGCTGTTTATTCATTCCATTACCCAGCTTCAGCGATTTTAGACTCCGCAATTATCAAAATCGCACCACTGTATTTGCGTTACTGGCGGCGTTCGCCACAGCAGGCTACTCCCTAGTGGATGATCGTGCCACGGCTTTAATGCGCGCCTTAACCGATGCAGCAGGCATACCGCTAGCCAGTCCTTGGCAGGTGTCACTTTTGTATGTCACCTTACAAGCTGCCTTTTCGGTAATATGGATGATCTGGTTTGTCCTATTCACCCCAAAACAACGGCAGACATTTGGCAGAATGTGTATGACACAATGGCGTATCGGCTTACTAACAGGCGCTCTCATGTTAGGCACTTATTCATTAGTCATTTTGAGTATGGCTTTTGTTAGTAACGTCAGCTACGTGGTTGCCTTGCGACAATTGAGCATTCCACTGGGCGTATTATTTGCGGTGATCAGCTTTGGGGAATCCCTACGCGCGCCTAAAGTAATCGGTGTAACCATCACCGTTATCGGCTTAATTGCCGTCGCCTTAGGGTAAAGATAAGATGCCCTTATTTTGCGGACTGACATTCAATTGTCATGTCTTTCTTTTTAACTGCGTTTTCATTCTCATCGTTTTGAAATATTTAAGGAACCACCATGGCACTGGCCTTTTTCGATCTTGATAATACCTTAGTCGCAGGCGATACCGCCCAAGCCTTTGCGGAATACATCACCGCGAGCGACCTGCCGACACCCGATGACTTCCTAACCGTTAATCTTGCTTACATGGCTGAGTACGATGCTGGCACCCTAAACCTTGAAGACTACATGCGTTACACCTTATCGCCTTTGTTTATTCTAGACGCGGAACAACGGGCCACATTAATCCATCAGTTTATTCAAGACGTCGTGAAAACGATGGCGCTTCCTAAAGCTTTCGACCTGTTAGCCCAACATCAACAAAACGGTGACGAACTTATCATTATCTCCGCCACGGGGTCCCATTTGGTCGCCCCTATTGCCGCTTACCTTGGTGTTAAACACAGCCTTGGTGTTGATCTCGAATATCAAGATGGACGTATCACAGGGGCGCTCGTTGGTACCCCAACTTTTCGCGAAGGAAAAGTCATCCGTGCCGAACAATGGGCCAAAGACAATGGCCACACCATGGACAACATCTACTTCTACAGCGACTCTCACAACGATCTACCACTGCTAGAAAAAGCGCATTTTCCCATCGCAGTCGACCCCGATCCGACCCTAGAAAAAATCGCCACCGAACGTGGCTGGAAAGTGATTAGCTTGCGTTAGAAAGTGAACCATTAAATAGCCTCGAATTGACTTGCTAACCAAAGCTTAATATTTTTCATCCCAATCAGAGACAAAAGAGAAGTAATACCTATGTCCGTTTATAGAATAAAATACCCTGAAGACAGTTTTGAGGTAATTGATCTTGATATGTTTGCATTTGCCGACATTATTGGAGATGAAGATTTAACTCTAGTACGAAGTCAACCAAGAACAAATGAGTCACTAAAGTCACGCTGGAAAAGTGTCAAATGCAATATAGCAGAGGAATGGAAAAATAAGCCTTTACCAGCTATATCCTATTGGGGAAGCTATCTTATTTTTACTCAAAAAGCCTATGACGTGTTTGCCAATACTCTCGAACCATTTGGAGAGTTTTTACCCTTACTTGCAGAAGGTAATCAGCTATACATCTACAATTGCCTTACATTTGTAAGTGAAGATGAAACTCAATGCATTCGATCTTATGAGGATGGCTACCCAATAGGCTTCAAATCATTAGCCTTTGAAAACAGTGACCTTAAAGATAAACAGGTCTTTAAATCCAAACTTTTTGGCACACACACCCTCTTCGCTACAGATAGCTTTAGATCTCTTTTTTCCCAAGAGAATATGACTGGAATAAGATTTGATACATATCTAGTCGATCCTTTCTAATTGAGCTATATTCATCCATGTAGAGAATAATCAGCCTGTACTTGACAGGCTGTACTCTCTCTAATCTATCGTCTCCTCTGATTTCTCAGATATTCAACATCGTTTTCTAGTTATCCACCCATTTTGATTTTATAACCTCCTTCTCGGTTTTAAGATTATAAATGCCTCCCAATATAATTAGCAATATTCCTATCCATGAATATAGACTTGGAAAGTCATCAAATACAATCAGCCCAAGAATAGCTGAAAAAACTATTTCAAAGTAGAGAAATGGTGCTGCGCTTTTTACATCTAAGACCTTAAATGAGATCAAAGAAAAAGCATGAGATAAGAAAGACAAGAACCCTATTAAAAAAATGAAAAACAACCCACCTAATGAGATTTGATGAATAGGAAAATAATCTTTAAAAATCAAAGGAAAACTTAATAAAAATCCAAAAAAATTCTGGATCAATAAATTATCCTCTTCTCTTACTAAAATAGATGATGATCGAGTTAACACGATATAAATACCATATAAAAATCCACTTATAATGGACAGAAAAACAGAGTGAACATCTAGGTTTTCTGGATTTATTATCAACATTATCCCCATAAAACAAAAACCGATAGAAACAACATTTCTTAGGCTGAAAGGTTCTTTTAAAAATAGACAGGAGAGTAACGTCGCAATAATAGGACCAGTAAAATATCCGCCAAGAGCAATAGCAATTGGAATTCGAGAAATAGACCAAAAAAAGCATATCATCGACAGCATCAAAATAGCGGAGCGGCTAACATGAAGAAATTTTGCTCCACAAAAACTGATATATGCCCGAGCTGGGGCTTGAAAGACCAATAGAGCGATAAGAAAACTCACTAGATATCTCGAACATACTAGGAAGCTTGGAGTTAATGTACTTGTGAGTAGCTTGGCGATCGTATCCACTATCGGTACAATCGCAACGCTCAGGATCAATATCACTAAAGCCTTCAGCTTGCTCACAGGTTTCATAGTTTTCTCACTTGAGTAACTGTTAAAAATAAATATAACAGTTACAGAAAAAATTAAAACCTATAAATCTCATTTTAACAGTTACACCACATGCGAGGGCCATGAATGTGGACATAGACAGCTATGAGTTTACAGGGATTAGAATCAGCCTATCATTCGTAAATCAGCTACTGCCTGGCAAGCTTCAAGGCAATGAATTTAAAGGGAAAGTTGATTTCTCTACCCTTACCGATATCCTCAGCGAAGATCCTGGAAGTCTTCAAAGGCTTGAAGAAAATCACGTTGAAGAATTCGTCAGTCTGGCCAAAGTTCTACGAGAAATCATAGTACTTCTTGGGAAAGGGGAGGTTTCAACAAGCGCACAAAAGCTAAACGCTCTTATGAGTGAATGCCCAGCAACGCCTTCACTTGAATGTGATGAAAATGGTCATTGGCACTTACACCACCACCCACTGGATGCAGGGTTAATCGCTATGTGGACCGCCATTTGTGCCGAGGGGCTAGCCAGAATGGTAGGGGAGCAACATTATCACAGGTTTGGTGTATGCGAAGCTGTCGAATGTGACAGAGTTTTTTTTGATACATCAAGGAATGGTCGGCGACGTTTTTGCTCAGTAAGCTGCCAGAATCGAACAAAAATAGCAGCATTTCGCTTGAGAAACTCAAAGAACAAGTAAGTCTAGCCTATCTTTTAGAATTCTCCGAAGGTAAACCTAGGACTTTTGCACAAATCGTTTCTTTCAATCTAAAGCGATGCTCACTGTCTAAGAGTGAGTACTAGACCTCTATTCACTTATACGCCAAATAATCAAAACATGAGTCATATGCTATTTCATAATAAACTGTTTTTTTCATCAAAATGGGTAACAATGCCTTTATAAGACAAAAGACACAGCAAAAAGGAAGCTCCCCCCATGAAACTTATCATCGCCAATAAAAACTATTCGTCTTGGTCATTGCGAGGCTGGATGGCACTAAAAGCATTCAATATTCCATTTGAGGAAATCAAACTTTCTTTATCTACTGAGGCTTTCTACAAAGAACTTGCCCAATATACACCGATTGGCAAGGTGCCAGTTTTGTTGGATGGTGATTTGAGCATATGGGATTCACTCGCCATTTGTGAGTACATCAACGAAACCTACTTAGATGGAAAAGGCTGGCCCGCCGATAAACACCTTCGCGCACGGGCTCGCTCTATTGTCGCAGACATGCATTCAGGCTTTTTTGGTATTCGCAACGAAATGCCCATGAACTGCCGGGCAAAACGTCGCGTTGAACTAAGCGATCAAGCCAAAAAAGAGGTGGACACACTCGATCGTGTTTGGACGGAGTTGAGACAACATACCCCAAATGGCCCCTATTTATTTGGCGAATTCAGCTTGGCTGATGCCTTCTTCGCTCCCGTTATCTTCCGCTTTAAGACTTATGGTATTGAGCTATCGGATGCTGCTGCTCGCGACTATCAACAAACCATGTTAGCGCATCCAGCAATGAAGTCATGGCTAGAAGACTCTGTTATCGAAACCGATATCGTCGAAGCGGGTGAAGCTGGCAAGCCCGTTTAATTCTTTCACGTCCCAGCACCCTACGTGACTCTGGCTTAATCAATCTAGATTCACGTATTTTTAGCGTAACCCAGTGTAATAGCCAATTCTATTCAGCGTCTATACTATCTCCTTAAGTTCAGTTTAATGTAAAAATAAAGCAAACTATAAGGACATTGTAGATGAATATGAAACGCACAATATTAATGCTTTCCGCAATAACGTGTTTAAATATAACGTCGAACGTTCAAGCTGATCCAAGTCGTTTAACTCTAGAGCAGCGGCGTTATTTGGATCCAACTCAACTAGAGATTAAAAAGGGCTTATCCAATAATGAAGTCACTTTCGACCTTTATGTCGATGAGATTAAAAATAAGCTCTATAACCCTTCAACAGATTCATATGATGTCGTTGAACTGCGAGGCTACAAATCTAAAGACTCCGATCCCAACGCTCCTTATGTAGCACCAAGCATACGCATGGTGCCAGGGCAAACCGCACGGGTCACCCTGCATAACGATCTAGAGGATGACCCAAGCTGCAATACGCACCCTAAAGATGTCAACACTCCCCATTGTTTTAATGGCACAAACCTTCACACTCATGGTTTATGGATAAGTCCGTCCGGTAATAGTGACAATGTATTATTGAAGCTTAATCCAGGGCTGACTTTCCAATATGAATACAACGTACCACCAGATCATCCAGCAGGAACATTCTGGTATCACCCGCACCTTCATGGCTCTACCGCCTTACAGGTCTCAAGTGGCATGGTAGGAGCGTTAATTATTCGCGGGGATCGTCAACCCGTAGTAAAAGACAATAAAATCGTTAAAACAGGTGACCTTGATCTACTGCTCAAACCTTTTAAAGAACATACCATGGTGATGCAACAAATCGCTTATGCCTGTTTTGATGAAAACGGAGAAATTATTACCAATGATGATGGACAATGGCTCTGTAGCGAAGGTCAAACAGGGGTTATTAAGGATTACAAACAACAATTCGCCCCAGGCTCATGGCCAACATCAGGACGCTATACCAGTCTCAATGGCCAGATACTACCGACGATCAGCAATGTAAATGTCGGTGATGTGGAAAGATGGCGAATGATCCACGCAGGAGTCCGCGACACCATTAGCCTAGAGTTTCGTAAACGCATTGGTAAACCGGGTGAAATAGGCAAAGAGGCCAGATTAGGTACAAAAGACTTCTTAAACGATCAATGCCAAGGGGAAAGACTGGAATACAAACTGGTTGCCTCCGATGGCCTTACCATGAAACAAGCCATTTCCACTTCTCAAGCCACTTTTCAACCTGGCTACCGCTGGGATTTGCTCGTGCAGTATCCAGAACAAGGCGACTGGTGTATGTTGGATACCTCTTCTAGTACAGCAACTGGGGCCATCAACAACTATGCACCGACTCCTCAATTGCTGGGTATCATCCAAGTAGGCTCTTCTAACAAGGCTCCCCAAAGCATCGAGCAACAACTCATTGACTCGGCAGAAAAGAATATAGCCCTCCCAGCTCAGGCAAGTGTCATCGCGGAGATCAAGGACGGACTCAAACTAAACGCCTTTATTCCTCACAAAGACCTCATTGGCCTACCGGAAAAAGACTTTGGCAAACAAGCGCTAGGTTTTAACATACAATCGACGAACTATCCGAATAAAAAAACCTTCTTTCAAGTTGCTAATCAATTGCCCAGCTCATCTGATTTTGACCCACAACCTTACGACCCGAACCGAATGGACAGGAACCTGATCTTAGGTTCACAAGACGAATGGCAACTAGGATCCAATCTTGCAGGGCATCCTTTCCATATTCATGTTAACCCCTTTCAAATTACAGCCATCTACACACCTGAAGGCAAAGATGTAAGCGCCTTAGATAGTGAAGATGTTTACTATGAAAAAAATGGCGCAAGGTTTCCGACAAAAGAGAGTTGTGAAGAGGATAAAAAAGAAAAGCAAGACACCAGCCATTGTATGGTCGCCAATGACAAACAATACCCAGGACTAAAAGGACTTTGGAAAGACACCATCTTTGTTAAACAAGGCTATAAAGTGGTCTTTAGAACCAAATACGAGCGATATATTGGCGATTTCGTTCTGCATTGTCATATTCTTGATCATGAAGACCAAGGCATGATGCAAAATGTGCGGATTGGTGTCGGTGATGGCACAGGTAAGATAGCCTTCGCTCACGGCTCCCATTCTTTCCATTAACAAGCATTAAAGCCATTTTATTTAACTTAGTAATAAAGAGGGATCTGATAGGTCCCTCTTTCTGCGTTTAAAAAGCGATTAGAAATCATTAAAAGTTTACTACGCGACCGCCTAAAGTCGGTTAATCAAACCGAAAGCTAGAGGCCGTCCAGCCCCCAAAGATCCCTTCATCGTGATAAACGCAGCTTGCTTCGCCCTTTTCAGCAGCGCCAAGGGCGACCATCAAGGGAATCAAATGATCTTCTCTTGGATGACAAATCCTTGCGTACGGTGCTTTGTCCCAATCAACTACTCTTGCACTACGCTCTGTTGGTTCAGAGTTCAACAAGGTTTCCTGTAACCAGGCATCAAAAGCATTGGATGGTTTAATAGCTTGCGGGCCTCTTAATCCAAGGTTATGAAAACTCAAGCCACTGCCGACAATTAAAATGCCCTCTTCGCGCAGAGGCGCTAATGCACGACCCAAAGCCAAATGTTCTTCAGGATCTAAGTTCGATTTGAGAGAAAGCTGAATGAGTGGCATATCCGCTTCAGGATACATCACCGCCATGGGAGCAAACGCACCATGATCGAAACCTTTTTTATCATCCAAATCCACCGGAAAACCAGCCCCTTTTATGAGTTCAGCGACACGAACGGCAACGTCTGGCGCACCAGGCGCTTGATATTTCACTTCATAGGTATGAGCAGGGAAACCGTAATAGTCGTATTCCATGCCTGGTGCTGGGTTGGATTGCACACCAAAGGTTTGTCGCTCCCAATGTCCGGAAATCATCAATATCGCTTTTGGCTTTTCGGGCAACTGCTTTGTCATATTTACCAATGACGTTTCAAGATTGATGAACATGGCTCGCATGTCTGGGATATAAGGCCAAGGGCCGCCGCCATGGGAGATAAAATAAGTTGGTAACATACTGTGACACCTCATAAAACTTTCTATTAAGTAATGATGCGCCAACTCGATATTAATCGCTTAACATTAATCATATGAGGGCGCTTATCAGATAGGAAGAGTCTAGGTCTCGTACTCGTGTCAATCAACAAGCAAATTTTTAGCATTGCCTTCTAAAAATTTGAACACTCAAACCATTCGTTTGGTTATTTGTCTCAAGCCATTTATCTCAAACGCTTTGCAACGCCTCGACGGACTTCATCCGCCGAGGCCATCACCTCCCTCATAAACCAATACGTTATTCGGTTTTCTCATAGCAAAAAACACGTAGTCGATGCCCATCAAGATCCGTAATGGTAAACGTGAGACCAAAATCCATCTCTGTCGGTGCTTGAAGGATATTCACCCCAAGGGCGTGCCACTTGGAGTACTGAGCCTGTAATGCAGTGACATCCGGTACCATAAAAGCCACTTCCATCGCCCCCCCCTGTGCCGCCTCTACCGTAGGCTGCACCTCTGACGTCGCCCATAGGCCAAATTTATTCCCCGCATCACTGACAAAAAGCGCAAAGCCATCGCTCATTTCAACGGGCTCTCGCTCTAACAGTGGGCGATAAAAATCCACGCTGCGAGACACATTGTCTACATACAAAATACTAAAATTAGAAAGCTCCATGTTAATTCTCCCCTTTATCAATGGTGATATGCGCGATCTAGAGCGACCTCGCCCCGTCACGTCATCGGGTTACTGCCCGATGTCCTAAAGAATAAAAGGAGCGTGTGTCAGAAACTGTCAGCAGAAATGTTTAAATCGATGAATTAGGAAGCGTTCAAAGTCGCGCGCCAATTTTTCAACAGCACATGACGCGGCGTTTTGTAGCGGTTTTCCTCTAACTGACAAGCAAGAATTCGGTCTGTTCGAAAATGACGAATCGCTTGTCGTAGTTCACACCAAGCCACCAGCACACGAACTTCATCAAAATACCCCAGTGCAAAGGGCCAAACACGCCGCTCGGATTGGTTGTCTTTTAGGTCGCGGTAGACAATAGACAGAATACGTTCATCTCGGATCGCTCGACGAATATCCGCCATATTGACAGTGTCCATTAGTGACTCTTTACTCGGACCGATTAATAGCGAGGTATCGTCTAGGATATTTTTTAATTCAATCGGTAAAACGGCCGCAATTTTATTGAGCGCACTTTTCGCCCCCTCGCTTAATTGAGAGTCCGTTCTTTCAGCAACCCAGCGAGCGCCTAACACCAGCGCTTCAATCTCTTCTTCTGTAAACATCAAAGGAGGTAATAAAAACCCTGCGCGCAGCACATATCCCATGCCAGCTTCGCCCTCAATATTAGCTCCTTGCGATTGTAAGGTGGCAATATCTCGATACAGAGTACGCAGACTAACACCTAATGTTTCAGCAAGATGTTTACCTGTCACCGGATAACGATGACGCCGTAACAAATCGATAAGTGAAATTAAGCGCTGGGCACGAACCATTTTAAAAAAACCTCACGTCCACATTTAATTCTTAGTGAGCACTATCATAGAAATAAATCTTCCTTAATCTCAAATAAAGAATCCTGTTTAACCATTTAGTAGACGACAAGAATGGCGTTTTACAGTTCTAAATTGTGTCACAATTAATTATTTTCACTTTTCAATTGAAAATCTCTTGTCATGACTTATCACTTTCCACCCATTTTCTTCCACGGGTTTTACAAGATCAGTGTTAGGGAAGTGCCTATTCAGTAAAGCCCCTGTCATGATTGCGATACAGCGTGTGTGGTGCTGGTTTTTTGTGCAATTTAGGGGGGCTTTTCAGACACTCAAAACAAGCCTAATGTAGATAGCAGATCAACAACAAACAGAAACAAATTGCACAAACAGATTGAAAGAAAAACTCGAAAGAAAACGAATTCTAATACTCTCTAATCAATCAAGGTTAATCAGGAGATAACATTATGTCTATACTATTTAGTAAACGCACTCTGTTCAGTGGCATCATTGCAGCATCATCTTTATCTACCATGGCTTTTGCTGCACAACCACAACAGGGCTTTACTGTCACACCCAGCATTGGTCATTATCATTTTAATAACGATACACACATTGATGATAATACCGCTTACTCATTAGGGCTAGGTTATCAGTTTAATAATCCTTGGGGAGTTGAGTTCAATTATCTCAATGCCAATACCAAAAAAAATGGTAATAAAGTCGACGTAAACCAATATCGTTTGGATGGTATCTATAATATTGAACAATTTAGTACCACAAAACTAACCCCTTACTTAGCCGCTGGTATTGGTGCAGTAAAGTATAATAAGGGAATCGATACCACTCATACTCAAGTTAACTTTGGTGGCGGTGTCAAATATGCCCTAGCACAAAATCTAGCATTGCGTGGTGATTTCCGAGTCATCGAAGACACCAATGACAATAAACTGGATAATGTCACCTCTTTAGGTGTTCAGTATACCTTCGGTGGCCCCGCTCACGCGTCCACAATGAGCAATACATCGGATAGTGATTCCGCGTATTCTGAGCCCACAACGACGACTGCAACCATGGAACAAACCTCTTCGGATACTCAGCCAGCGCCATCACAACCAAATGTTGCAGCAACCGCCAGCTCTGATCAGCCAGCAGCGACCGCTTCAACCGATAACCAACCTGCTGCAGCGGCAACGAATGACCAACCAGTCAAACAAAGCACAGTAGATGACTCAACAACGAGTACGGCTAACACCACAACAGCGGCCGCTGCAGCAGCCACTGCCACTGACCAAGCCAATACTGCGACCAAGGCAGTCGCTGCTAAACCAGAACAAGTCGAAATTAAGTTTCCAACAAATTCTGTAGCAGTACCGCAAAGCGTATACCCAAAACTACAGAAAATAGCGACTTATATGCAAGCTAATCCAAACACAAGCGTCCTTATTAAAGGTTACACTGATAACACAGGTAACCCTGTTTACAACGTAAAACTGTCTGAAGACCGTGCCCTTGCCGTGGCACAGGTATTAAACAGCACCTTTAACATCCCACAAAACCGTATGGAGACCGTTGGTTATGGTGAAGCGCAGCCTGTGGTACCAAATGATACGCCAGCACATCGTGAGCAAAACCGTCGAGTCATTGCTGTCGTAGTTGACTCAGCGCAATAAGCTTTCATGTTCTACCCGATCTATCCTCTGGATGGTGACGGTTAAATTGCATTCCTTTAGGGCCCAATAGACTTTCTATTGGGCTTTTTTTATTTGAAGAAAAGTGCTTAAAAGTGCGTAATGACATCAAACTTTCCACACAGAGTATCCTTAATCGCCTTAGTCCAATCACAATATTTTAGGGCAAATTTTAAGTGAAAAAAAAATGTAATAGTTTTCACCTTTACTGATCGAATTGCCCAAAAAAAATTCATTTTTTCCTAATGAAATCAACTATTTTCTATCGAATCAGTCAATCTAACGTCATGATTGCACAAGCTTAGTTGACTTCCCTTTTTTTGCTTATTTAGGCAGGGGTTTTCAGCCAGAAAAAATCCAGTATTGTAGTCAACAGAACCGAACAACATCTTGTTCATTAAGGAGAAAAACATGTCTATTGCACTTAACAAACGTACTATTTTTGGCAGTATCATTCTTGCCTCTTCTTTATCTACAATGGCTTACGCGCACCCACAAGAAGGCTTCACTGTCACACCAAGTGTTGGCTATATGCATACAGATTCTGATTTACACCTTAAAGACAATGCCTCCTACTCTCTTGGACTAGGTTACCAATTTGATAACCCATTTGGTGTCGAAGCCGTTTTCTTACGCTCAAACCAAAAACCCAGTGGTGGTGGGACTCACCAAGCAGTTGATCAATACCGTCTCGACGGTATCTACAACCTACCGACACTGCAAAGCGTGAATTTAACACCGTATGTGGCTGCGGGTATTGGCAGTACTAAATACGGTAAATACACCGACTATGACAATGTCGATCTCAACGCAGGTGGCGGTGTAAAATATGCGATCAATAAAGACTTGGCAGTTCGTGCGGACTTCCGTCTGGTTAAAGACGTAGACGCAGGTCATCTTAATAACGTGACTTCTGTCGGTGTTCAGTACACCTTTGGTGCACCAGTGAAGCCCGTCACTTCAAGTGACTCTTCCAGTTCTAGTAACACAAGCTACTAAGCACCACTGTCGAATGAACACGTTTTTTCTTAATGCCCTTATAGATGATGGGGTGACATGTGCAAGCAACGGCGATGTGACCTAACAAGTAAGCAGAGAGATAGAACGCGCGACGGGAGAACGCCCAATGGCAACATTGGGCGTTTTTTCATGATCAGTAACAGAGAATAATGAGCTAACTAGCGTGCCAGTCACTTTTGAGCCGCTAACCAGTCACACACGCCTCGTCCAGCTAATCGTCCAGTCGCAAAACACCCCGTTAAAAGATAACCGCCCGTGGGCGCTTCCCAATCCAACATTTCGCCCGCACAAAACACACCAGGCATGTTGAGCAACATCAGGTCATCGTTCACGCTCTGCTCACACACCCCACCAGCAGAGGAAATGGCTTCGTCAATCGGTTTCACTCTGTCAAACCATACAGGAAGGCGTTTCAAACAACGCGCCAGCGTGTCTGGCGTTTGAAACTCTGTCTTGGTGAAAGTTTCATAGAGCAAGGCGGCCTTCACACCGCTAATGCCGACAGTGCGCTTTAAATACTTACTGAAAGATTCCTTCGGTTTGGTGTGTTGGAGTTTTGTGATGACCTGAGCGTCGTCTTGTAACGGTAGTAGGTCGATCGTTAATAACGCCTTACCGTCTCGATTGATTCTATCCCGTAGGTATTTGGAAAAGGCATAAATAAGACTGCCTTCCATACCGTCGTGCGTCACAATACACTCGCCCTTACGACGGACGATATCACCGTTCTCCAATGTCACCTGAAACGACACATCCTTTAATGGCTGACCTGCCCACTTGCGCTGAAGATGCTCACTCCAATGGCTATGGAAGCCACAGTTGGCACTTTGTAAGGGGGCAAGCCCAATATTGGCTTGATCTAATACGCCCCACCAAGCACCGTCTGAGCCAAGCTTAGGCCAACTCGCCCCACCCAACGCTAAGACAATGGCATCTGCATGCGCCGTCACCGTTTCACCAGAGTAGTCAAAGCTCGCCGAGTGCGCTGATACCTGAGTCATTTTATGGCGCATATGAAACGTTACACCGCTGTCTCGTAAACGTTTTAACCAATGGCGCAATAAAGGGGCAGCCTTCATATCCGTCGGAAAGACACGACCAGAGGAGCCGATAAAAGTCTCGATTCCTAAGCCATGGATCCAATCACGCAGTGCACCACTATCAAAATGGCGTAGCGATTTGTCCATCCAATCCGCTTTATCATAATAACGCTGGATAAATTCAAGATAAGCCTCGGAATGGGTAATGTTCATGCCTCCCACCCCCGCCAGCAAAAACTTACGGCAGGCACTGGGTTTGGCATCATAGACGTGAACCTGATGACCCTGCGCACAAATGTACTCCGCCGCCATCAAGCCTGCAGGGCCAGCGCCAATGATCATAACGGTTTTTTGTGTTTGCACGTGCATCACCCTTTTCAAGACCCGACTAAAAACGGGCATGATAAAGAAAAACGGCACCCGCACCAATGCTTCCCAGTAAATTTCAACAAATCAAGTGCACAAAAATGGAACATGTTTGCTACCAACAAGTAGAACACGACCCCTACGGAGCGTCACGACCACTATTTTGTGTCTTAAGCAACCTACTTAATCCTTAAAATCTCTTATTTTTCAAACCATTATTTTTTTCATCACAAAATATCGCCTCGGCACAGTTGTTGCTAATACATTTGTTACCAAAGATACAAATATGAAACATTTATCTCAGTCTTAAAAATATAAATAGGATCACTCTCAGCGCCAACACAATCTAATGGAGAAAAACGCATGTTGAATTTTGTTCGTTCATCAATTATTGCTATCGCAATAGGAAGTTGTACTGCCGCCATGGCGGCAGACCATGTTACTTTTCAATTAGATTGGCTCCCTGGTGGCGACAAAGCGCCTGTCTATGTCGGTATTCAAGAAGGTTTTTTTCGCGCAGAAAATTTAGATGTTAAAGTCGCCACAGGACGAGGCTCAACCGATGCCATTACCAAAATAGCCACAGGGCAGGCTGATATTGGCATGGCCGACATTGGTGCACTCATGGCTGCCAAAGCACAAGATGATGTGCCGGTGAGTGCAGTAGCCGCCTACTTCACCCAAGCTCCTCATGCCTTTTTTGTGTTATCAAACAGCGGTATCCACAACATTAAAGATCTGGCAGGTAAGAAAGTAGCCACTTCGCCTTTTACCTCCTCTAATGCCTTTTTACCACTAGTACTCAAACAAAATGGCCTATCGGACAAGGATATTACTCTCATTAAAGCCGACCCTGGTGCATTGGGGCCAATGTTAATGACGGGAAATACCCAAGCAATTATTGCCTGGGTGACCAATACCGCTCTGTATAAAGCACAAGCAGCCCAAGCAGGAAAAACCATTACCGTACTACCTTGGTCAGAAGGCGGATTGTCTCTTTATAGTTCCTCTATTATCGCCTCAGATCGCTTTTTGTCAGAACGTCCTGAAGTAGCTAAGCGTTTTATCAAAGCCTTTGAAAAAGCGGTTGTATATACCTATGCACATCCTGAAAAAGCAGGGGAGGATCTACATGATATCGTGCCTGAGGTCGACCCTAAGATTGCTGCCGCGCAAATCCATTCTATTTATGATTTGGTCTACAACAAGATATCGCAAAGCGATGGATTTGGTGTGTTAACCGCAAAACGCCTTACCACTACATGGCAATACGTCGCCAAAGCCAACGACTTATCACCAGACTCCCTTAATCCTGAAAAAATAGTAAATAAAGCGTTTATGCCAACGCCAAATTAAAACGGCTTAGCATAGCGTTTCTCAGCAAAAACGATTTTTTGGGCGAGTTTAAGGAAGATAACAGTGAACGTGATGAATGCTTTTTCAACCCCTTCTATTGAGAACGTCGCACATAACGACGACCAAGCGACTCAAAAAGAGACGACACCAAACGCCTATGTCAGAATGGAAGACGTAGGCCACTGCTACGATCCGACTCCTGACGGCCCAATGGCTGTGCAACATATCAACCTCGATATTTATCGTCATGAATTTGTCGCTGTGGTTGGCCCATCTGGCTGCGGTAAATCGACGCTACTGCGCATGGTGGCAGGCTTACTGATTCCCAGTCATGGTGAGGTTTCCGTCTTTAATAAACCCGTCACCGAACCAAGGGATGACGTGGGTATTGTGTTCCAAAAACCCAATTTACTCCCCTGGCTTACGGTCAAAAAAAACGTGTTGTTCCCACTGAAACACAAATATGGTCATGTGAGCCTTGAGGATAAAAAGCGTGCCGATGAATTACTCACCATGACCGGGTTAGCCAGCTTCGCAGACAAAATGCCTGATGAACTTTCAGGTGGTATGCAACAACGTGTTGGTATCGTACGCGCCCTATTACTAAACCCGGATATTCTACTAATGGATGAACCCTTTTCTGCCCTTGATGCCTTAACAAGGGAACAGATTGGCTTTGATCTACTAGACATTTGGCGTGATCACCCCAAAACCGTGCTGTTTATTACCCATTCTATTAGCGAAGCAGTATTACTCGCTGACCGTATATTGGTGATGAGCAAGCGACCTGGCACGGTCTTGGACCTGATCGACGTTAACCTACCCAGACCACGCACCGCAAAAGACATGAACTCTACGCGTTTCTGCGAACTTACCGAGACCATTCGAGGACATATTTATGAACCACACTCCCGCGCCTAAAGCGGCTCTTCATGCGCCGCAACAGTCCCATAACTCAAAGACAACGGCCAGCGGAGTGAAACAGTGGTTTAAAAAGCAGGGCTATCGCTTTGCCCCTTGGCTTTTTTTCATCAGCCTTTTGATCCTCTGGGAGTCCATCTGCCGATTGGGCCATGTCCCCACTTATATTCTGCCGTCGCCTTCATCCATCATAAATGCGTTTTTTAATGTCAGCTTCTCCCGCTGGATGGTCCACCTATGGGCCACGCTGCGCGTTGCGCTATTGGGCTTTATTGTCTCCATTCTGATCAGTATTCCTTTATCCATTGCCTTAATCCGCTCAGAGTTGCTTAACCGTACCATTTACCCTGTTCTGGTGGTCATTCAGTCCACCCCTGTAGTGGCCGTTGCCCCCTTGATTATCGTCCTAATGGGGACAGGTGATGCGTCTCGCGTCCTAATTACCTGTTTGATTACCTTTTTCCCTCTGGTGGTTTCCACCACAACTGGCATGTTGGAAACACCGCAAGAACTGATCGAACTCAGCCAATCATTACGAGCCCCCCGTTATCGTGAGACTTGGCAAATTCGCATTCCTTATGCCATTCCGCATATTTTTAGCGGTTTGCGAGTCTCTATCACCTTGGCCATCATTGGAGCGGTGGTGGCCGAATTTGTCGCGGCCGAACAAGGATTAGGGTATTTCATTCAGTTTTCGACTTCGTTCTTTAAAATCCCTCAAGCCTTCGCGGGGTTAGTCTTTCTCTCAGCCATCAGTCTGCTGTTGTTTAAATCCGTGCACTGGATTCAAGCTTGGCTGTTTCCGTGGAGCTTGCCAAAGAAAAAGTAATACCCAACCGAACACTGGTTACCATTTTGGCCCACATAAGTGGGCTTTTTTCTGTCTAAATTCCTCACTAGGTCAAGATATGAGGAATTATGTGCATAACGTCTGACGCTGAAATGGCTTATATTCATCAATGGATGAATTAATAAAGGAGCCTTATATGGCAACGCGAAAAGGTCGTCCTAAACGCATTGAGACGGATCAAGAGTCGGCGCGTCAAAGCTTGATCGACGCGGCAAGACAGAGCTTTGCCCAAGAAGGCTTTGAAAAGGTATCGATACGAAAAATCGCCCAAGTCGCCGGAGTCGATGCCGCCATGATTCGCTACTATTTTGGCTCAAAGGCAGGTCTTTTTGAGGCCACGGTACAAGAAACACTAGCTCCCGTTATCGCCCAGTTTCAAACCACCATTGATCCTCAAGTCCCTCTCAATCCGCTGCGTTTAATGCAGGCCTATTATCGAATGATTGCTGCGACGCCTATGTTGCCAAAGCTTATTCAACAGGTTCTTAATCAACAAGACAGCCCTGAAGCCTTTGCTATTTTATCCGCCTCAGTGGACAACATCATTAAGCGTTCAGAAAACTGGATCAAAGCATTTACCCAACATAACCAAATTAACCCCAATCTTAATCCCGATTGGATTCGTCTGAGTTTTATTAGCCTGATGGTGTTCCCCATACTCGCCCCTAAATACATCCAGAACAAACTGGGTGTGGAAGTCAACGAAGACTGGCTAATGGCCCTAGCGGAACACAACCAGACTCTCCTCGAAGAAGGGCTTTTCACCTTTTCCAACCAATCCCCTAATGACAACAATGACCGGAGGGAGCCATGAAACCGCTACTCACCATTGCTCTATCGTTGATCCTGCTTGTTAGCGTTAGCGCCTGCCAATCAGACGAGGGGCCGCGAGCCATGGGAACCGTTGAGCGAGACCAAATTCGCTTGTCGGCAACCGCCTCCGAACAAATCACCTCGGTCGATGTCCACGAAGGCCAAGTGGTACATAAAGGCGATCGTCTACTGCAATTAGATACTCGTCAGGCCGATGCATTGGTTCGTCAACGTCAAGCCGAGCTGGCACAGGCCAACGCCGCCCTTAACAAACTCATCGCAGGAACCAGACCCGAACAATTAAACGCCGCTTTTGCCACATTGCAATCCGCACAAGCGGCCAGTAGAGAAGCAGAACTGACCTATCAACGTAACGCCAAACTGTATAAAACCAAGGTCATCGGCAAAGCCGCCTTGGATAGCGCCAAAGCCAACAGAGACCGAACCACGGCGGAGACAAAAAAGGCTTATGATCAATGGCTAGAATTAAAAAATGGCGCGCGAAAAGAAGATATCTCACAAGCCCAAGATCAGGTAAAAGCCGCCCAAGCGGCATTAGTCTGGCAAGAAAGAGCACGGGATAAATTAACCATCACAGCCCCAAGCAATGGCGTGATCGACACCTTACCTTGGCACACAGGTGATTATGTCATCGCGGGGACTCAGCTGGTGAACCTGATCAAAACTGGCCACCCTTATGCCCGAATCTATTTACCTGCGACAGTGCGCACCCAGATTCATGTAGGCGATAGAATTGCCGTCTTCGCCGATGGCATCGACAAGCCCATACAAGGCGTCGTACGTAATATCCGCTCGCAACCGGCCTACACACCCTTCTATGCATTGAACGAACGGGACAGAGCCCGTTTGATGTACCTTACTGATATTGATCTTGAGCATGCCAAGGCGCTCCCAACTGGGCTAGGAGTGGAGGTGCATTTGCCATGAACCACGCGACACCCAGTCAGCCACCTGAGATGACCTACGCCATAGAAAGCAAAGGGCTTACCAAACGCTTTGGAAACAGCATTGCCGTCAACCAATTGGATTTAGCAATTCCTAAGGGCTGCATCTATGGCTTTTTAGGCCCCAATGGCTGCGGTAAATCCACCACGATTCGCTTATTAACTGGCCTACTTGTCCCCAGCGAAGGCGAAGTGAGCATCTTAGGGGCACCGTTGGCTGGTCATGAAGAGTCACTTAAAAACCGTATTGGTTACATGACGCAAAAATTTTCCTTGTACGATAATCTCACCGTGCGAGAGAACCTCAACTTTGTGGGCGCCATCTATGGCTTTTCAGGGCGACGCAAAAAAGCCCGTATTGAAGAGCTCCTTTCCCTTTACGACCTTGAACAACAAGCCAAACAGTTTGCCGGCTCCATGAGTGGTGGGCAGAAGCAGCGGTTGGCATTAGCTTGTGCTACCTTACATTCCCCCGAATTATTGTTTCTCGATGAGCCCACGTCAGCCGTTGACCCTGAAAACCGTCGCGAATTCTGGGAGCGTTTGTTCGATTTATCTTCCACTGGTACCACTATTTTGGTGTCCACCCATTATATGGATGAGGCCGAACGCTGCCACGCCCTCGCGATTATGGAGCAAGGCCACAAACGCGCAGATGGTTCACCGCAAATGCTCATGGACACCATGCCGGCAGCGGTTGTAGAAATCAGAGGGGATCAATTACGTCAGTTAAAACAGCGCCTTACAGAGCAGAAACAAATCCTCTCTGCCGCGCAAATCGGCTCCAATTTACGAATATTGGTCAAAAAAGACGTGACAGACCCTCTGGCTTTTATCCAACAGTTTAGCGCTGACAGAGAGATCGCCCTGACTCGCCCCAGCCTTGAAGATGTGTTTGTCACTAGCACAGGAGGTCGTCATGTGGGTTAGAATATTGGCGGTATTTATCAAAGAGCTAAAACAGCTGTCACGAGATAGAATGACGTTCGGTATGATCGTGATGATCCCACTGGTGCAGCTGATGTTGTTCGGTTACGCCATCAATACCGACGCCAGACATATTCCCGTAGGCTTGGTAGACCTTAGCCAAACGGCAGAAAGTCGCGCCCTTGAGCAGGCAGTAACCGCCACTCAATCGGTCAATTTTGTCGCTCGCTACCGATCCATCAAGGACGCTGAAACCGCTCTAACAAGGGGGGACATTAAAGCCTTTCTCTATTTGCCCCCGGATATGACTCGCCGACTGTTTGGTCATCCCAGATATGATGCCAAACAAACAGACTCCCCACTGACTCGCCCCGTTGGGCAATGGATCGTCGACGGATCGGATACGGTTATTGCTTCAACCATTCGCGCCCTGAGGGACATGCCACTCAATGAGATCGCGGATCATAATACTGTCAGACCAACCGCCAGCTTTGCGGTCGTGCAGTATTACAACCCAGAACAACGGACGGTGGTGAATATTGTGCCGGGGTTAGTGGCGGTGATTCTGACCATGACGATGATTCTCTTCACCTCAGCGGCCATTGTTCGCGAGCACGAACAGGGCAACATGGAGTTTTTGATTACCACGCCAGTGAGCCCCATGGAGCTAATGATTGGCAAGATTGCCCCGTATATTCTCGTTGGGCTGGTCCAAGTCGCCATTATTTTATCCATGGGTCATTGGGTCTTTTCTGTACCGATACAAGGCGGATTATTGTCGTTACTAAGTGGGGCCATTCTCTTTATTTTTGCCAGTTTAACCCTTGGCTTAGTGATTTCCACGATCGTCAAAACACAGTTACAAGCCATGCAATTGACCATCTTTATCTTACTGCCATCGATTTTGTTATCTGGCTTTATGTTTCCTTATGATGCCATGCCAGTGCCTGCCCAATGGATTGCGGAGGCCCTGCCTGTCACGCATTTTATGCGCATGATTCGCGCCATCGTCCTACGCGATGCCAATATTGTCCTGTTAGGAAAAGATGCTCTTTGGCTCGGCTTATTTGCGATTGGCGGACTGATCGTGGCGTCCTTGCGCTTTAAAAAGAAACTGGAATAACCATTTGAAAGGCGTACATGATGAAGGATCCTCAATCACAACATGCGGTGTGAACGCCGTATGGCTCAGCTTTTGCTGTCTTTGTTACGAGTATCAGCTTGGATGCCCGCCGTGAGGGCCAGACGCATGGCTTCTTCCACGCCGATATCCAGCTCGGTTAAACGGTCTCTTGAAATGTATAACGTAATGCCGCCGATTTGATAGCTCAAGGGCACATACACCCCAATTAGATTTTGGTCTCCAAACAAACGCTCTCCGGTTTTTTCCCCCGTGATAAACCCGATGACTTGCGCGCCATTCCATTCCAACGACACCACGCTTTTCATCTCTTTCTTTTCAGACAGATTGAACACCATCATCATGTCTTTAAACGCACCATAAATGGACTTCACCAAAGGAATGCGCTCAAAAATATTCTGACTCAATGTAACCAAATAACGGATGCCGTAAAGATTGACTAGAAAGCCCACTAAAATCAGCATGCCAAGCGAGAACGCTAACCCCAAACCCGGAAAGTAGATACTGTGAGGCAACAGCCAAAGGACAACGGGCTTGGCTAAGGATTCTCCTGTCGCCAATAACCAGTAAATCAGATAAACCGTCAGGCCAAGGGGTAAAACCGCCACCAGCCCCTTTAGTAAGAAAGAAAGCACTCTATTCATTTTGTTACCTATTCTAAGAAGCAAACAGCATACCCTAAGCCTTGAACGCCACCAACGACTCAGTGGTGCCTTTGACAAAAATATTGCGGATCATTATGAGTCTTTATACGCTTTTCCACTATATTATTAGCAAGGCGTTATTTTATTAAGCTGCGCCTTCATTTCTCACGAGGAGTAATACGTTGAACCACAAACGTTTAGAAACCTTTGTCTGGGTCGCCACCTTGGGAAATTTTCGCAAAGCGGCAGAAATACTACATACAACGCAACCCGCTATATCTGCCCGTATCGCAGCACTCGAAGAAGAATTAAACATTAAACTGTTTGAAAGAGAAGGGGGATCAAGCCCGATTATTTTGACTGCAAAAGGCCAAGAGTTGCTCCCTTATGTTGAAAAAATTCTTTATCAAACAGAACAACTCAGAAAGCAAGCCAAAATATCCGACACTTATTCAGGTATATTACGTTTAGGGGTATCAGAAACCATCGTCAATACGTGGTTACCGGACTTTCTCGCCCAATTGCATAATGATATGCCCAAACTCAATGTGGAGCTAACCGTTGATATCACCAGTTCTCTGGCGATAGGAATAAAAGATAGAACACTCGATTTGGCCTTGTTAATGGGCCCCATTTCCGAGCCCAGTATTGTGAACCACGAACTGTGCACTTACGCATTGTCCTGGGTTGCCAGCCCTAAGCTTAATTTACCCGATCGCCTGTTATATTTAGAAGAATTGCTCCCCTGGCCGATTATTACCTACGCTCGATCCACTAAGCCATACGCCGAAATCACGCAAAAATTCCGAGAGCTTGAAGGCCCGCCTGTGAACTTATTCTCTTCCACCTCCCTAGCGGCTTGCCTGAGTCTAGCTATCGATGCGGTGGGAATTTCTACCATGCCGGATGTGATGATTGTCAAACATTTAGAGGAAGGTAACTTAAGAAAACTCAGAACCATGTGGGCCCCCAGTCAGCTTAGATTTACGGCCTCGTATTCTGATGATCCGTTTAATCCTCTTGCCGAGATGGTGACCAATGTTGCCGTCAACACTGCTAAAAAGTACGAGTTATCGACGCTTGATAAAAAAAATTGATCAAATAACCTAAAAAAACAAGATTAGACTTTATCTTGAAAGACGCTCTAATCTAACAAGGACGCCAATCAAGGCACAGTTAAGGACTCTACGCAATGAGACAGAGCACGCTACTTTTATTAAAACAAACTCATGAGCTAAGAAGAGCCATCCGTAGTGCGCAGCACAAAGGTCCAACCAGCGGATTAGCAACAGGGGCAATGCAAGGTAACGTGGTCATTTTACCTGCGGATTGGGCAAATGAGTTTCTCCTATATTGTCAGAAAAACCCGACATCTTGTCCATTAATTGGCGTATCAGAAGTAGGCGATTTTCGTTTGCCCGAGTTGGGAAGCGATATCGACTTACGCTACGACATTCCTGAATATTGCATCTATCGTCACGGTGAAAAAGTAGATAATTGCACGGACATTGCCGACCTCTGGCAAGACGACTTTGTCACCTTTATCTTAGGCTGCTCTTTTTCCTTCGAAAGCGCACTATCTCAAGCAGGGCTAACTCCACGTAATGTAGAAGAGCAGGTCAATGTGTCCATGTATGAAACCAATATAGCAACGGTTCCAGCAGGACGTTTTTTTGGTAATACGGTCGTCACGATGCGACCTTATACGCCAAAAGATGCCATTCGAGCCATTCAGATCACCTCACGATTTCCCAAAGCACACGGTGCCCCTTTGCACTTTGGTACGCCAAGCGATATCGGTATCGACAATTTGGCACAGCCTGACTTTGGCGACGCGGTGAGTATAAAAGAAGGCGAGGTGCCCGTATTTTGGGCCTGCGGTGTGACCCCGCAAGTAGCCATAAAAAACGCACAGCCCCCCATTTGTATAACACACGCACCAGGCAAAATGCTTATCACAGATCTATTGGATATGGATCTCGCCATCATTTAACGCTGGATGGCATGTATTTGAAATAAGGAAGGATGTCACTTTGTACATTATCCCTTATTTCAAAGGGCACAAAAAAACCATAAACCACAACAAAAGCAAATACATAGGACGGAACAATGTTGAAACTTACTAGTGTATTACTCATAGGTGGCTTAATGTCTACCGCTTGCTTGGCTGAAAAATGGCATATGCCAACACCTTACGGTGACGGCTATTTACCGACACAAATTGACTACGAATTTGCCAAAGAAATCAAAACGAAAACCGACGGTAAACTGGATATTATTGTCCATTCCGGCGGCTCTTTGGTGAAGCATACGGAAATCCCTCGCTCCGTCCAAACCGGACAAGTGCAGATAGGCGAGATCTTTTTGGGTATTTTGGGCAACCAAAATCCTGTTTTTAAACACGACAATATTCCATTTTTAGCCACTACTTTCAGACAAGCTAAACTGCTCTGGAAGGCCGCCAAGCCAGAGGTCGTAAAAGCTCTTAATAAGCAAGGAATGAAGTTACTGTACGCTGTGCCTTGGCCTGCACAAAACCTCTATACCAAAAATCCGGTATCTTCTCTTGCCGATATTAAAGGGGAAAAAATGCGAGCCTACAGCCCATCCACTTCCCGTCTTGCAGATTTAATGGGCACTGTCCCCACCACTATTCAAGTACCAGACATTCCACAAGCGTTTAGTACTGGCATCATTCAAGCGATGGTGACCTCACCTTCCACTGGAGTGGACAGCCAGGCATGGGATTATGTCCATAATTACACAGAGATAAACGCCTGGATTCCGAAAGACATTGTGATCGTCAATAAACGAGCGTTTCGTCATCTTGACAAAGCCACCCAAAAAATCGTCTTAGAGGCCGCTAAGCGCGCCGAGGAAGAAGGATGGAAACAGGTGGCCATACGCGCCCAAAAAGACACCGCCACATTAGCAAAGCACGGCATGAACATTGCCAAGCCATCAGCAAAGCTTGAGTCTCAGCTCAAGGCCATCGGAAAGATCATGACCAAAGAATGGGAAGCGAGTGATCCGAAAGAAATTGGCCCAATCCTTGCCCGCTATAAAAAAGAACTCGCCCAATAAGAAGCGATTCGCCGAACAGCGCATGAGGCATGTACGCCACCTGTTCGGCCACTCTGATATCAAGGACGTCACAGCTACCGTGAAGTAAGTATTATGAATACTATAAAAGAGAAATGCTACCAGTGCTCAGGCCTGCTTTCAGGCTTGGGCATTGTCGCCATCACATTACTGTTACTGGCACAAATAATTGGTCGCCTATTTGGATTCATTGTCCCTTCTGCTGGCGACTTTGCTGGCTATGCTCTCGCCGCATCGACGTTTTTAGGGCTGGCATAT
This sequence comes from Marinomonas spartinae, assembly GCF_016461715.1. Classification (GTDB taxonomy): domain Bacteria; phylum Pseudomonadota; class Gammaproteobacteria; order Pseudomonadales; family Marinomonadaceae; genus Marinomonas; species Marinomonas spartinae_A. The sequence goes on from NZ_JAEMUI010000004.1 coordinate 138,232, forward strand.
ACCTTTAAAGAAGGAGGGCACATTCGCGTTACCCTAGTCATACAGCGCTTTTCACCTTTCCCCCGAAAAATACAAGAAGCGGTTATTCTTACCTTGTCTCTCGCTTTGCTGTGCTTTTTCTCTTACTCCTGTATTTCTATGGTGTACGAGTCCTATAGTTATGGCGACGTTTCCTACGGCTATATTCCTGTCCCGTTATGGATTCCCCAAACACCAGTAGCAGTGGGCATGGTGGCCCTGAATTTGGCCGTCTTAGATGCATGGATCATGGCATTACGAGGCAAAACGCCCACGTACAGCCAACACGAAGACACCTTAGCCTTGGAGGAAATCTAATGGATATGACGTGGATTTCCATCATTTTAGCGGTTGCTATGGTTCTCCTTTTGTCTCTTGGTGTATGGGTATCTTTTACATTAATTGCGATTGCCAGCATTGGCCTCATTCTCTCTGAGAATTATCAAATAGGTATGTTATTCTCAACAGGCAGTTGGGGCGCAGCGACCTCTTGGTCACTAACAGCGCTTCCTCTGTTCATCTGGATGGGGGAAATACTCTTTAGAACCCGCTTGTCCGAAGATTTATTCGAAGGCTTAGCTCCGTGGCTAGGTAAGGTGCCTGGTAAATTACTGCACGTGAATATCTTAAGTTGTGGTATTTTTGCGGCGGTATCCGGATCCTCGGCGGCAACTGCCGCCACAATAGGCCGTATGACCCTGCCAGAACTTCGCAAACAAGGCTACAGTGACCGCATGGCCATAGGCACACTAGCGGGCTCTGGCACCCTAGGGTTGTTGATTCCGCCGTCAATTATTTTGATCGTCTATGGGGTGGCTGCGCAGGTATCTATCGCTAGACTATTTATTGCTGGCGCCTTACCAGGACTTCTATTGGTGTGTCTGTTTATGGGCTTTACCATGATTTGGGGACAGATTCATAAAAGTGAATTACCCAGTTCATCGGATCAAGATACGAGCTGGTCAGCCCGCTTAAAGAACTTACGTAAGCTACTGCCAGTGCTAGGCTTAATCGGTTTTGTTCTAGGCTCCATTTACGGAGGTATCACCACGCCAACCGAAGCCGCAGCCATTGGTGTCACCGGTGCATTAGCTCTGGCCGCTATAACAGGGTCCCTCTCCCGTCAAAGCTTTATGGATAGCCTGCTCGGTGCCGTGAAAAGTGCATGCATGATTGGCTTTATATTAATTGGTGCGCATTTTCTTACCGTAGCCATGGGCTTTTTAGGCATTCCCACTGCGCTGGCACAATGGATTGCCTCCCTACAGTTATCACCAATGGTATTAATCCTCTATTTAACCGTCTTTTTTGTTATTTTAGGCTGTTTCTTAGATGGTATTTCCGTTGTGGTGCTCACGGTCGCAGTAGTGCTTCCTATGGTCAAAGCGGCAGGGATAGACCTACTCTGGTTTGGAATTTTTATTGTGTTGGTCGTAGAAATGTCGCAAATTACGCCACCTGTTGGCTTTAATTTATTTGTCATCCAATCATTGACGGGCAAAAATATACTTTATGTGGCGAAAGCTGCATTGCCGTTCTTTTTACTGATTGGATTAGCGATTGTACTGATCACTTGGCTACCTGGGATTGTGACTTATCTACCAACGACAATGACGAAAGGATAAGAGGTATTTAACATGAAATTAAATTGCGATATGGGTGAAGCCTTTGGCTCTTGGAAAATGGGCTTGGACGATCAGATAATGCCTCATATTGATCAGGCGAATGTCGCCTGTGGCTTTCATGCGTCCGATCCTCTCACTATGTCAAAAACCGTGGCCTTGGCAAAACAGCATAACGTTATTATCGGTGCCCACCCAGGCTACCCCGACTTGGTTGGCTTTGGTCGCCGCAATATGGACATTTTGCCAACTGAATTAAAAGCACTTATTCAGTATCAAATCGGCGCCTTAAAGGCGATTTGTGAGAGCCAAAACACTCAGGTAGATTATGTGAAACCTCACGGCGCTATGTACAACCAAATGATGGCAGACGACACCATATTGGAAACCGTAATGGCAGCTGTAAGTGAACTGGATGCCACTCTGCCCTTAATGGTCGGTGCAGTACCAGAAGCGCCACAGATCAAAGCCATGGCAAAACGGTATGGTCTCACCGTTTGGTTTGAAGCCTTTGCCGATCGACTCTATACCGATGAAGGACGACTCACACCTCGCAAAGAACCAAACGCTGTGCACGCCAGTTTCGATTTGATCGAAGCGCAAGTGAAACAATTATGTGAATCTGGTACGGTGACTTCAGGATCAGGAAAAACCTTAGCTATTTATGCTGACACAATTTGCGTTCATGGTGATGGCGTTCATGCCGTGGAAGCCGTCACCAAGTTACGTACCATTGTGGACGAGTTTAACCGCTCTAACCAAAGCGACTACAATAGCAAGCTAAACAAAGCCTAAGCGAGCCATGCATGACGTCCCCTAAACCCACAATTGAACAGGTGAACGAAGAAGCCTATTTATTGCGTTTTGGAAATCACATCAATGAACAGACGGCGGATCAAATCCTCTGGACAACACGACAGTTAAAACGCCTCCATGATATACAGGATTTGATCCCATCTTATACAACGATTTTGCTAACCCTCAAAACACAGGCAGAACAACCACACAAACTGATAGGCGAAATCGAAAATATCCTTAACGCGTCAACGGAGCAAGCAGCGCTCCCCTTGGATCAACGCAAGACCGTCGTGATCCCTGTGTATTACGGAAATGAAGTCGGCCCCGACCTCCAAGAGGTCGCCAAGCATTGCCAGATGACACCAGAAGAGGTGATTCAGCGTCACAGCGCAACCCTCTATCGAGCCTATACCATTGGTTTTACACCCGGTTTCTCCTTTTTAGGCAGCACGCCTGATGAACTTCATATTCCACGCAAACGCACTCCCAGACACCAAGTGCCCAAAGGCAGTGTCGCCATTGCCGAAAACCAAACGGCCGTTTATCCAAGTGTGACCCCTGGTGGCTGGCAAATCATCGGTCGCACGCCAATGGAACTCGTGGATTGGAGCAGTGAACATTTAGGCCTCATCGCTACCGGAGACTCGGTCCGCTTCGAAGCGATTTCACGAGAAGCGTTTCTAGCGCAAGGAGGCGAGTTAGATGGCTTTTAATGTTAAAAAAAGCGTCATGCTGGCATTGATTCAAGACTTAGGCCGTTTTGGCTATCAAGCGGCGGGGTTAACCACAGGCGGACCGATGGACGAAATGGCATTTCGCTGGGGCAATGCGTTACTCAATAATGATGAAAACGCCTCGCAAATTGAAATAACCTTTGGCTTATTCTCGCTAGAAGCCCAAGCACCAACCAGTATCGCCCTAACTGGAGCGAATCTTGGTGCCACCCTAAACGGGCAATCCATTTTGCCTTGGCAAACCTATGCGATCAAACAAGGGGATGTTTTAAGCTTTCATCAACCCGTTTGGGGACTGCGTGCTTATTTGTCGGTAAAAGGCGGCTTTCTTTGTCAACCCACCCTAGGCAGTACTTCGACGGTAGTGCGAGAGCACCTTGGCGGCCTCCATGGTAACGGTGCGAAGCTAGAAGTAGGCGATTCCATTGCTTATGAAAGCAGCAACGAACATCGACAAATGCGCGTGCCGCGTCACCATATTCCCGATTATAGTCAGCAGGACATCCCCGTTATTTTGAGTTATCAATCAGCGGATTTTTCTACTACCGATCATGAGACTTTCTTTTCAAGCCGTTACCGCGTCTCAAGTCACTGTGATCGCATGGGTTATCGTATGGAAGGCACGCCGATTGGCAAAGACATCCGTGGAATTACCTCAGAAGGCATTGCCTACGGTGCGATTCAAATTCCACAAGATGGTCAACCTATTGTCCTGCTCAATGACCGACAAACCATTGGCGGTTATCCCAAAATAGGCTGTGTTACTCGCGCCGGAGGCGACCTACTAGCACAACGTAAACCAGGAGATTTGGTGCACTTTGCAAGCACGTCAATCCAGCAAGCCACAACCGATCGTCTTCAGCAACTCGATCATATCAAGCGGCTCTTTTCACCCCATCACTGACCATTCGACACGCAGGTGACAACGCGCTTTCTACCTAATACGAGGGGAAACGAGCGTTGGTAGCCTGCCCATTTTCTTTATTGGCGCTTGACGTCATATTGTCATCAAAATACTCATGCATTTCTCCCAGAGATTACTAGACTGAAAGAAAGCGATATGTGAACAGACAACCAGCGGAGCACTTATTCTTGCTTGCGTGATAATACAGAAGGCCTATGAAAACAACATCAGCAACACAGACAAAAGCAAAATGGGGGAAACTCATTACCCTTCGACTGGTTGGTTGGAGCGCGATTATTTGTCTGGTGTTTTCTGTTGTCATGGCGCTGGGGGAATGCAAACTGGAGCAAGCCAAATCTCGACAAAACGCCTTTGCCAATCTCCATAAAGCCATCGAACTCTTCTCTCCCATGCTCACCGAAAGTTTGTGGAACATGGACACACAACTTGCCAATAAGCAAATGAAAGCCCTGTCACAGTTTGATAGTGTGTCTATTGCGGTGCTTACAACAGAAGACGGTGGTGAATTGCGTTTCGGTACCAAACCGCTTGATATGGAAGACTCATCCGTATCGAAAACGCTATTCTACAACGACGTCAAGAATCTGCCTAAATTGGGGGTATTAACGCTCTATACTGATCTAAGCCCAATATCTCAAACAGACAGCAAGCTTCTCTTGCATTATTTGGCGTTCTATCTAAGCATCAGTGTGGCCATCGCCAGTTGTCTTATCATTGTATGCCATCTACTCACAACAAAACGCATTCAACACCTCACCCGCACCTTTGACAAGATCATAGAAGAAAACATCACGCACGATTCCCCCTTTAAAAGCCAATTAAATAGTACCTCAGCCAAAGACGAATACGACGAATTGGTTTATCAAGCGTATCGTGTGTGGAAGATTGGTCATCATGCAATGAAAGAAAATCAGGCCAATCAGACCCTTATCCAAAAAATACGCACGGATTACCAACAGCTGAAACAAAGCACCAGTGATAAAGAAGCGGCCGAATTATCGCAACACCAAAAAGATACCCAAATGTTAAAAAGCATAATGAATGCCTTGCCTTATCGTATTGCTTGGCGCGATCCAGATTTAATCATACGCGGTGCCAACTCCGCTTATTTAGCGGACATGGGGATTGAGGAAGAGTCCTCGATCATCGGCACAAAAGGCGAAAGTTTCATTCCAATTGAACAGCAAAAGCTATATAACGCTGATAATACGTCCGTGCTAAACACAGGCTATAAACAAATCGATATGGAAGAGCCATTTATGTTTCCAAAAGGCCATTCAGGCATTCGAATCATCAGTAAGGTTCCACTCTATAACGAACGAGGAGAGTTGATTGGTTTGTTAGAGTATTACCGTAAAAAGGGCCCGACAAATGAACAATATTAGAGGACAGGGCATCTTTGTTCTGCTCTTCCAAAAGGCCCCCTTTTGGCTAATTATGAGTGCGTTTGTGTGTGTGATGCCTCCCGCCGTCGCGGACCCGACACTGGGCTCCAGCATGCCGTTCTCAGGGCTTAATGGCAGCATGGGACAAGAAGTCAAAACAGGCATCAGCATAGGACTGCAGCGTTACCAAAATCAGTATCACATCCCTCTCAATATTAGCTACAAAGACGACGCCTATGAACCCAAAAAAACAGCCAAAAATATTCGCGAGATGATTGAAAAGGAGCATATCATCGGGATGATCAATAATGTTGGCACCCCCACTGCCGTCGTGAGCGCCAAGATTGCCCTACAAGAGAAACTCCCTTTATACGCGCCTATTAGTGGTTCCGATTTTTTAAGGCCACCCGCTGAAGACCCAAGCTTTCGCTATATCATTAATTATCGCAGCAGCTATGAAGAAGAAGTCATACGTGTTTTCAATGAATTAATGGCTGTCGCCCCGTTCTCATCACACGATTTAGTCCTTTTCTCACAAGACAACACCATTGGATACGGTGGCGCCAATTGGCTTGATCATTTATTACAACAACACCTTCATGAGGCCAATCCACAATATCTAAAAGTCAGTTATGACCGTGATGCCACCTTGGTGGAAAATGCAGTTGCTGACTTACTGATGGTCACACCAACGCCAAAATATATTTTTCTTATTGCCAGTGGCAAACCCGCTGCAAAATTTGTCCGCCTAGTCCGACACTATGGCTTAGACCCCGTGTTTATCGGCATCTCTTTTGTTGGCACAAGCACCTTTGCTAATTCACTCAAAGATGTCGATGCGCGAGTCTTCATAACTCGCGTTGTCCCGCCGTTGGAACAAACTGATTTACCGATTGTTCAAGAGTTTTTAGCAGACAAAAAAACCTTTTTAGCCACGTTGCCCAAAAACCAACAAGACACCGTTACCCCTTCGGCTCTGATGTTCGAGTCCTATATCAGCACTCGTATTCTGATTAAGGCCTTGGAAAAAGAACCTTATATCAATCAATATAACCTCATCGACGCACTAGAAAGTCTTGGGGAATTTGATTTAGGACTAGGCAGTCCGCTGCGATTAGACACAACCCATCACCAAGCTAGCCACAGCGTTTGGCTTACTTACCTAAAAAACGGGCAATATATTCCCATTGAATTCACGGACATGGGCCAACTCTTGTCAGCAGGACCTCATCATGAAAAGTGACTTTCTCTCGAGAAAAAGTGGTGTTAACTTTTTAGTTTGGCTGCTTGCCAGTGTTGCCCTTGTGACAACCTTATTAGCCGCTGTCGTTTTATCGAATAGTGTTAAAGAATTACGGGCAAGCCAACGAAAAATCACCACCATACAAGAGAATCTGCTCTTTGCCACAACAGAGTTACGCGAACTGTTCCCGCAGCAACAAACCGTTTTAAATAAAATGCTGGATAGTGATCAACCCTATCAAGCTCCCAACGCGACTACATTAAATCGCATTAACCGAGCGTTGGATATTTTAAATAACGTTGCAAAAGACAACCCCCAACTCGTTAATGTATTAACCAAAATTGATGAAGTCACACAGAAAATTCAAAGCATCACCTTTGATATACAAACATGGAAAATCAAAGAAACTGCTTTTGTAGACGACTATCAACAGCTTCACTTACAGGAGCACATAGAGACTGACCTGCATAACTTAGGATTGCTATTCCGCCAGATATATGGACAAAGCCGTTTGACGGAAGCGACGTATATATACAAATACAACCACGCGACAGGGGAAGCAAAAACGCAAGCGGCCATCGACTATATGGAACATCATAAGGAAACCTTGAGCAGCGGTTTATATATGGCTCAAGCGAGGATTGCCGAACTACGACTGGTCATCAATCAATTAATACATGATTCGAATCTGTATACGTTGGATGACATCAAAAATAATCAAATACTTCCCGCTTTGAATCACCTATCTCAGCTCAATATGTGGCTCAAAGAGAACTACCCCATTTATTACCAGCAAACATCAAAGTTGCAGGAGGATCTTTTCAAAACGCTGTTTGGAAACAGTTACCAAGTCATCAAAAAGCGTAATATTATTATTTCCAATGGCACCAGCCTATACCTCAAACGCTATCAGGCCTTGCAATTAGAGGCCCAGCGCAAAGTGCTAACAAGTCAATATAATCAAGCGTTTCACACCTTACCCCACTACTTGGATGAAATCGGGTCTGAAGTTCAGACGCAATCGAAACTCGTCAACCACGCCGTGCAACAACGTTTAAAAGCCCTCGCAGATACCATGTTTAAAGGGGCACTATTCAGCATTGTGTTGCTGCTGATTATTTCCATTTTAATTTCCAGACGCATGTCAAAACAGTTCGCCACGCTCGCCGAAAGCGAACATCGCTTTCGATCCATGTTTGAACTGTCTCCAGACCCAGTATGGATACTCAGTGAACGTAAAGTCGTTGAATCAAACCAAGCCGCTTGCCACCAACTGAAATACGCGACAATAGATGACCTAAAAAACATGCCGATAGAAGATCTCAGCCCACAATTTCAGCACGACGGCGCTGCGTCAAATGGCAAGCTTGAACACCTCATTAATATGGTACAAGACGAAGGCTTCCATCGCTTCGAGTGGACTTTCCAAGATAAAGAAGGCAATACCATCGATGCGGAAGTCATCATGGCCGCTATCGTTCTCTCCAATGCCCCTGCTGTGCTTTGTAGCTGGCACGACATCAGCCAACGAAAAGCCGCAGAAGACATGCTTAAAGCTCACCAAGAAGAATTAGAAAGCGAAGTACAGAACCGTACCAAAGAACTAGAAGTGGCAAAAAACATAGCAGAAAAAGCTAGCCTAGCGAAGAGCGATTTTTTAGCCAATATGAGCCACGAAATACGTACCCCGATGAATGCCATTATCGGTATGTCTCACCTGGCCTTGCTCACCGATTTAAACGACAAACAGCGTAACTATATCGAAAAAGTCAGTACCTCAGCAGAATCGCTGCTGGGGATTATTAATGACATTCTCGACTTCTCTAAAATAGAAGCCGGTAAATTAGAAATCGAAGAAACGCCCTTTAACCTAGAGAATGTCTTCAAAGATGTGGCTAATATCTTGTCTTTGAAAGCAGAAGAAAAAGCTGTGGAGCTGCTTTTCAACATACCGCCTGAGCTGCCATCAGACTTAGTCGGGGACCCAACACGGTTACGGCAAATTTTATTAAACTTGGGGAATAATGCGATTAAGTTCACCGAAAAAGGGGAAATCATTATCGATATCGCACTGTTTAAGCAAAATAAAAACCAAGTCATTCTTCATTTCAGTGTCAAAGATACCGGAATTGGTATGACGCCAGAGCAGTGTCAACGACTGTTTCAATCCTTCTCACAAGCAGACAGTTCCACCACCCGACGATTTGGTGGAACTGGCCTTGGGTTGGCCATTTGTAAACAGCTAGTACAGTTTATGAAAGGGGATATTTGGGTTGAAAGTACCCCGAATGTGGGCAGCCAATTTCATTTCACACTCCCTTTTGACCTGGGTATGACGCTTTCACCCGAGTATCAATTACCAAACCAACATAAAATACTCATTGTCGATGATAACGAAACGGCACGAGACATATTGCAAAACCTTGCAACCAGTTTTGGCCTAAGCTCAAGCGTGGCAAAATCAGGAAAAGAAGCGCTTACCTTGATCAAAGAAGCCCCCGAAAACGCCCCATTTACCGTGATTCTAATGGATTGGAAGATGCCAGAGATGGATGGTATTGAAGCGTGTCGTGCCTTACAAGACTACGCGGGCCCCAGCGCTCACTCGCCAAAAATTCTGATTGTTACCGCCTATGGACTGGAAGAAGCCAGAAACGCCAGTCAAGACGTCAATATCAGTGGCTACCTAACTAAACCCGTTACACCATCCACCTTGTTTGAAGCCCTACAGCAAGCGTTAGACCTAGAGCAACGTCCCATCCAGCCTCAATCCATGCACACCAGTCAACATCGCTCTTCATTAATCGGCGCGCATATCCTGCTCGTCGAAGATAACGCTTTTAATAGTGAGATTGCCATGGAGCTACTCACTCAAAATGGCCTAACCGTTGACACGGCAAGCAATGGACAAGAAGCGATAGACAAACTCCAAAACAACGACTATGACGGCATTTTGATGGACTGCCAAATGCCCGTTATGGATGGCTATACAGCCACGAGACTGATTCGACAAATGCCTGAATACCAAAACTTACCCATTATCTCCATGACAGCAAACGCGCTCACCGGCGACAAAGAAAAAGTCTTAGAATCCGGTATGAACGACCATATATCGAAACCCATTCAAGTCGATAACATGTTCTATACACTCAGGAAATGGATTATACCAAGAGTGAAACAGAAAATGCCTAAAAATGGCGACGAAGAGCAGCCAACCACACTCAGCACAGAGCAATCAACTACTCTCAGCGAAGCGCCAGCCAACAAGCAAACACAGCCAAGCACAGAGGAAAAACCCGACCTCCACGATTTAGAGGGCATTGATCTAAATGTCGCGCTTAGCATCACACAAAATGATGAGGCCTTCCTATGGCGTCTACTATTTCGCTTCCAGGACAGACAGCAGAATTTTGTCGATCAATTCCATCAGGCGATCCATTCCGATGATCCAGAAGAAGCCCCTCGTCTGGCCCATACCCTCAAGGGTAATGCAGGAAACATCGGTATGACAGAGCTCATGCATCGCGCCGCCGAGTTGGAAAAAGCTATTAAAGCAGGAGATTACAGCACTGCGTTAAGCGCACTGGATGACGAGTTGCAACGCATTATCAAAGCCATTGTGCGGCAAAAAAATCGCACTTCCTCTTAGCGCCCCTTCCTTTAGCAAGACAAGGAGGCGAACAAGAATGCAAAAGACACCATCACAAGATGGATGACAAAACACATCACCCACCAATAGTTTTTCCTAATCAAAGATCTAAAAAATAACAATTTTAATAATTTGAATAAGTCTCCTATTATAAACCCCGTTGGTAACACAAAAACGATTTAACTAGGAGCAATACAAAATGATCAATACTCAAATCAAACCATTCAATGCAACTGCTTTCAAAAATGGCGAATTCGTAGAAATTTCTGAAAAAGACGTACTAGGCAAATGGGCTGTATTCTTCTTCTACCCAGCTGACTTTACTTTTGTTTGCCCAACAGAACTTGGCGATGTTGCTGATAACTATGCAGAACTTCAAGCTCGTGGCGTAGAAGTATTCTCTGTCTCTACAGACACTCACTTCACTCACAAAGCGTGGCACGACAGCTCTGACACCATCGGCAAAATCCAGTACTACATGGTTGGTGACCAAACAGGCAACATCACAAACAACTTTGGTGTGATGCGTGAAGGACAAGGTCTTGCTGACCGTGCAACCTTCCTGATCGATCCTGAAGGTACGATCCAAGCAATGGAAATCACTGCTGAAGGTATCGGCCGTGATGCACAAGACCTACTTCGCAAAGTAAAAGCGGCTCAATATGTTGCCGCTCACCCAGGTGAAGTATGTCCAGCGAAATGGAAAGAAGGTGAAGAAACTCTTGCTCCTTCTTTGGATCTAGTTGGCAAAATCTAAGCTAACTGGATTCAGACTGCTCCTTCGAGTCCCCTCTGGGAGGGGCAGTCTCCTCTTACTTCGCTTAGAGCATCAAGCGAACAGCGTACTTTCAGTATTACCTAGTACTACACAGTAAAACACTCAGAATAGACGGATTACTAAATCATGTTAGATTCAAATCTTAAGCAACAACTGGACACTTATCTTCAGAACATTATTAATCCTATTGAGATTACTGTGTCCATCAATGGCTCTAAAAAAGCTGAAGAATTATTAAATTTAGCTCGTGAAATCAGCGAGTTAAACGACAAAATCGACCTAATCGTCGACGAAAATCCACAAGGTCGTGCGCCACAAATGGCCATTGCCCCTAAAGGCGAAACACCACGGGTACGCTTTGCAGGCATCCCAATGGGGCACGAGTTCACGTCTCTTGTCTTAGCATTGTTACAAGCTGGCGGCCATCCTTCTAAAGCGGATAAAACGCTTCTTGAGCAAGCGAAAGGTTTAACCAGTCAACTGAATTTCGAAATCTATATTTCATTGACTTGTCAAAACTGTCCTGAAGTCGTGCAAGCCATGAACTTAATGGCAGTGTTAAACCCGAACATCACGACCACTATGATCGACGGCGCCCTGTTCCAAGACGAAGTCAACGAACGCGAAATCATGGCCGTACCATCGGTTTACCTAAACGGTGAATTATTTGGCCAAGGCCGTATGTCATTAGCCGAAATATTGAATAAAGTAGATACAGGTGCCAGTGAGAAGCAAGCCGCCGCGTTGGCTGAAAAAGCCCCCTACGACATGCTAGTGGTTGGTGGTGGCCCTGCTGGAGCATCCGCTGCCATTTACTCTGCTCGTAAAGGTATTCGTACTGGCGTAGTGGCAGAACGCTTTGGTGGGCAAGTGGGTGACACCATGGCCATCGAAAACTTTATTTCGGTCAAAGAAACCGAAGGACCAAAACTTGTCGCCAACTTAGAGCAACACGTTCTTGATTACGATGTGGATTTGATCAAAACGCAAAAAGCGGTTCGCATTGAGAAGAAAGACTTTATTGAAGTAGAACTCGAAAACGGTGCGGTACTCAAGAGTAAAACCATCGTACTCGCAACCGGTGCTCGCTGGCGTGAAATGAACGTACCAGGTGAACAAGAATACCGCAATAAAGGCGTCGCCTACTGCCCACACTGTGACGGCCCATTGTTCAAAGGCAAAAATACCGCCGTTATCGGTGGGGGTAACTCTGGTATCGAAGCAGCCATTGACCTAGCGGGTATCACCAAACACGTTACCGTTTTGGAATTTAGCGACACCTTACGCGCCGACGATGTCTTGGTGAAAAAAGCAGAATCCCTGCCAAACGTTACCATCATCAAAAATGCCATGACCACCGAAGTACTTGGCGATGGTCAACGGGTTATCGGCTTGAAATACACCGACCGCCGTACTGATGAATCTCATCTGGTAGATGTTGCAGGCATCTTTGTACAAATCGGCTTGGTACCGAATAGCGAGTTCCTAAGAGACACGTTAGAACTGACCAACCGAGGAGAAATTGTTGTCAACGCGCATGGTGAAACCTCTATGCCTGGCGTGTTTGCAGCGGGTGATGTAACCACTGCGCCATACAAACAGATCATCATTTCAATGGGATCTGGTGCCACAGCGGCCCTTGGCGCGTTTGATTACTTAATCCGTAATTAACCTTAGAAATGAAACATGGGACGAAGACTAAGCGACTCGATTCATTCAGTTGACTTAGTTTAGTCCGCCAGTTTTACCTCTTGCCATCCTAGAAAGGGGTAAAAACGCAACCAGCACCAATCCCCTCCCGGATGCTGTTTTGTTGCATTTTTAATCGGCCTTGTGAAAGCAAGACCGATTTTTTTTATGTGATATCACCATCTCTTATGAAGTTTTAAGACGATCGCCGTTGGTCTAACAGAGACTTTAATGCCTGTAACCCGACTATCAGATGCTGATCTTCTGAAATGGCCATAAGAGAAAGACGCACCGCCGGAATAGGCTGATCATCATAATGGAAAAAATGGCCTTCACTAACCGTCATGCCACGTTCTTTTGCAGTAGCGGTAAACTCGTCAGCCTCCCAACCATCTGGCAACATTAGCCAGATATGGTAACTCGCATCTTGGGAAGATAATGTCTCACCCTGCAAGATGGATTTCGCTAATTGTTGCCTATGCGCTGCAATCTTTTTTTGTCTTTCCGCTAATTCGAATGCGGAACCGGACTGTATTAAGCGACTGGCAACTTCAAAGCTAATCGGGGAAATATGCCAAATCATAGTGCGGATATACGACGCTAATCGATTTAACTGGCTCTGCGGTGCCTTCACAAATCCACAGCGTAAACCTGGACTGATCGCCTTAGACAGGCTGGTGATATAAAAGCTCTTCTCTGGCACAAAATTACTAATAGGAGCCATGACATCGGCGTTTAGAAAACAATATAAATCGTCCTCTAATAACCAAACTGAGTGTTTTTGAATCACACTCGCAATGTCTTTACGGCGCTCAATTGGCATCGTACTGGCTGTCGGATTTTGATGGGAAGGAACGACAATCACCAGACTTGGTTTATCACTAAGACAAATTTCATGCAAACGGTTTGGGAGCATCCCAAATTCATCCATCTCAACGCCTATCGGTTTTCTGCCCAGCGCTTGAATAATCGACAGTATTCCCGGATAGGTCAGTTCCTCTACCGCAACATAATCCCCCGGCTTAGAGTAAAGTTCGATAAGCGTCGAGAGAGCATGTTGAGCGCCATTTGTCAGCAATACCTGCTCTGGCGATCTCACTTGTAGACCATAATGCTGCATCCATTTCATGCCACTTTCTTTATGTGCCAAACTGCCAGTGTCTTCAATATAACCGAATAAAGAAGGAGTAAATGGCTCACTGGCACATTGTCCGAATTGACGATAAAGCGCATCAAGATGACGGCTAAAACACGGCTGAAGAATCGAAAAATTCCATTCATTTTCTGCCTGACCCGAATGAATGGCCTGTTTTAGATAGGAGGTATTTTTAACAAAGCTTCCCCGCCCAACAAAGGATTCTATATGACCTTGTTCCGCTAACAGCTTGTAAGCTTTCGCAATCGTCACCGCCGTTGTCTCATACTCAGAGGCTAACGCTCTGTGGGTAGGTAGCTTAGAACCTTCCTCGTAATGACCTATCTCAATCAACTTTTCAATCTCACGAGCAATCTCGCGATATTTCGATTCCGACACCTAGCAACCCTTTTTTGAACGTTTCTAGGAGTGTAATGCAAGGCCTTTATAATTACCATCGAGATATATGCGTCAATGTTAATCAAACTTTATAATTGACATATGTCATTTAGATAAAATATGATCAAGCCACTCACTCAAAAACAAAAAGGATGCAATCATGGATCAGTTAACCATCACCTTTCTTGGTCTAGGCGTTATGGGTTACCCAATGGCAGGTCATTTAGCAAAAGCAGGACACGCCGTCACTGTCTATAACCGCTCAGCGGCGAAAGCGCAAAAATGGGTAAATGAGTATTCAGGCAGCGCAGCAGACACTCCAGCTCAAGCCGCAAAAAACGCCGATATTGTGTGCGTTTGTGTCGGCAACGATGACGATGTGCGTAGCGTGGTGTACGGAGAAGACGGTGCCTTAGCTGGCATGAAACAGGATGCGATTTTGATCGATCACACCACCACCTCGGCCTTATTAGCCGAAGAGCTCAACCTCGCATGCCAAACTCATGGCCTCCACTTTATCGATGCCCCGGTATCTGGCGGCCAAGCGGGGGCCGAAAATGGCCAATTAACCATTATGTGTGGTGGCGATCAGCAAACCTTTGACAGAGCCAGCACCGCGATGAATGCCTATGCAAAACAAATACAACTTATGGGGGTTGCAGGTCAAGGACAACGCTGCAAAATGGTCAATCAGATTTGCATTGCAGGTGTCCTTCAAGGTCTAAGCGAAGCGCTCATGCTCGCCGAAGCCTCCAATCTAGACATCCCTCAAGTCGTCAACACCTTACAACATGGTGCAGCAGGCTCATGGCAAATGGCCAACCGCTTAGAAACCATGGCAAAAGATGAATTTGATTTTGGTTTCGCGATTGATTGGATGCGTAAAGACTTAGGGATAGCCCTTGATGAAGCCAAGCAACACTCGCTTGATCTAACAATGACCCATGAAGTAGATCAACACTATGCCAAACTTCAGCAACAAGGCCTTGGCCGTATGGATACATCGGTTCTAGTCAAAGCCATTAAGCAGAGTTCGCAGGCAGAATAGAGAACCAAATCATGGCTTGGGCACTTTCAACGCACTTAACATGTCTTCTAACCAGCTCTAGTGAGACCTCCGATATTAAACGTGAGGTCATTTTTATCGTTAACCCCTTTAGATCCGTCGATCTCCATAACATAGATCAAATAATAATCAATTAACCTCTAAAGCTTTAGCTTACCGCCAGCATAGGGCGTATGGTGAAACCAAAGGGATTGCACAGGTGTTTGTTTTATTTGTTTTCGTAGCACGATTCATAATAAACCTAACAGGAGAAAGCGATGAAATGTAACGTAGGTAAGACAGATCGAATAGCTAGAATCATAGCAGGCGCCATTGTTCTTGCACTAGGCGTCTATTTTCATTCATGGTGGGGCTTGATCGGTGTAGTTCTCATTGGCACAGGCATCTTTAAAATTTGCCCAGCTTATATCCCGTTTGGCGTTTCAACCTGCGACAAAGAGAAGTAGCTCAGCCTTAAAATAACGGCCCTAACAATCAAAACCGACATCAGATAACACTGAGAGTCGGTTTTTTGGCTTTTTGAATTGCGCTTATCCATAGAAATAAATAGGCTACATCAACACCTATAAAATTGACGCGATCAAAGTATGAAGACAATAAACGAAGACGAATTAGCAACCAATCTTGAAAAGGTGCTTGATAAAGTGATCAACCAGGAACCTGTTATCATTGAGCGAAAAAATGGCAAATCTGCTGTATTGATTAGCCTTGAGGACTGTCATGCTCATCAAGAAACAATTCACTTAATGGCAACCCCGAAAAATGCAGCGCGCTTAGATAAAGCGATTTCAGAAGTGGAAAACACTCATGAATCACTAAACCGCTCCCGTTCCAACAAATCAATAACGATTATTTCTAACTCCTGAACTCCGGGATAGTTTTCAGCGATACTCATCCAATAGGTTTTAAGCGCTCCTGAAAGCTCGCTCAAATTGACTAATTTACCGTCAATACGCCATTGCTTTGTTGGTTCTATATCTTGCGCAACTAATAGAAAGACTCCACACCCAGCACCTTCCTCTCGGAGATAATCGCCCGCGAGCTGGTTTCGTAAGCGCTCACATAAATCTGGTCCAGACCAAGATTTATCTAATAGCTTTAGCTCAACAGGAACAGGAGATTGAATATTTGTATTATGAAGCCAAATATCCGTGCGCTGGCCATTTGCAAGTTCAGACTCTTGGGTCGTTGTGTATTGACCATGACTGTTTTGGTTGAGCCAGCCAGCGATTAGAGTTCGCATTTCTGTTTCGCCCTCGGTTCTTTTCCAAGTTCGCCATGGGCTGTCATTACCACGTTCTAACCAATTTTTTAAATCGTTTAGTCGGTTAACCGTATGATCAAAAAGTTGGTGATGTGTTGAAGGTGCTATTGTCCGATTTTTACCGAACTGACCAAACTGTTCTACCGTCCAGAGCTCTAAATCACCATCCACCATTGCTCTTTTATATGCTTGTTGAGCCATCCATTTTCGATACTCAGGCTCGGGGTGTTCTTCAATCAGTTGTTTGATAGATGCATAACTAGCAAAACCAGTCATATTACATAGAAGGGAAAACAATGCACTCCGAGCGCTTTGTGCATCATCTCTCAACTCTGGAGAATATACTCCGCCGTCGGCACGGTTTATATCCTCTTTGGAAGGAATATGTTTATGCATGAGGACATAGAGCTTTTTCAAATACTCTGGCGTCTTGAAGTAACCTACGTTAGGCACACTGAATGATCTATAGCTTTCACCAACAAGGGCTGTAACAAAAATCTGAGCCGCTCGACTGACTAGCTCATGATCAATCCCTTCTAACCATTGTTCAAGCTGAGAAATGCCATTAGCTGGGTCACAATCGATAAAAAGCGCGTACCAGCAAGCAATATTGTCTAAATCGTTACTTTGATCTATTTCTTGTTTTGCAATATTTACAAGACGTGTCGCATCACTATTCCCAGAAACTAGAAGATGGATACAATCTTTTCGATTCTTCGGATTTAGTTTATTTGGGTTGACTTCTAACCACTCTAAAAGGGGAGTAGCAATATCCTCATGTAACCAAGGTGCGCCGAAAACAAGTGAACTCAATATACGGTAATGTAAATCTAGCTCTGCGTTTTCTAGCTCCCAAATAAGCTCTTGGTTAACAGCTTTAGTAACCAGCGTAGGAAAAGCCTTATACATGCGCTCAAGCCAACTAGGAAAACCATTTAGCTCCCATGTGATATAGCGCAATGCATGCTGTATTTCTTTTGCACTTAAGTGGTGAGGGAATTCTGGATGTTCAGCGGCCTCAATCTCTAAGCCAGATAAAGCGAGAGATATTGGGCAATAAAGGGTGTCATTTGATCTTATGCCATTTTCAGATTGCAGAGTTGGCCGATAATTTCTCCAGAGCATCATCACTGCATCACGATAAGCATGGGCGACATTTTCACCAAAATCAGAAATAAGCAGTCTCCATTCAGAGCCTTCACTTAGACTTGCCTGCATAGAACTTCCCGATATTTCATCCATCAGCCAACAATGTTCATTAGTGATTTTTCCTGTGTTATTAGGCACTATTAATCGATGAAAGTTGATTTTCAAATCAGCTATCCAAGCATCACGAGACGTTTTTTCCTGTTCCTTTTTGGCGTCGAATTTTAGCCTACGTTTCTCATTCTCCTCTCCGTATTTTTTCTCCCGATCTGATATCGGAGGATCAATCAACATATCTAACTTATTAGTCAAAATGGCACTATGCTCTACGCTTGCTTTTAGCTTCGCTAGCATATCCGATGGCTTGTCGTGTCTGCTGTAAAAGCGAAAGGCGGTACTTAGCGCAATAGATCGATCATTCTCTAATTCTCGAGAACGTATGAATGAAAGCAGTCTTTGGAAACTCTCAATTGTATCAAATGCCCAAAAATGCCCTTGCCAAGAAATAGGCCAATCTGAAGTCAAAGGCTCACTTTTAGGGTCGAACAGTAGCCGTATTTTTTCCTGTTCAACACAAGCCCAATAAAGCCGATCATTCAACTCACTCCAACACGGTATCAGTTCGGTTAAGTTACTTTCATAATCATCAAAGCGCTCGCCACCCCAAGAATGATAAAGAGGTAGCATCATAAGAACAGATATACTTTTGTCATCAAGTGAAAATGGGTGCCTAATTTCTATTAATCTCTCTACAAGATGAACGGCAATACCAAGAAGCCATGAATTATCTTGTGAGACTCTACACTCTTTTTTCTCGACATACGGCGGAGTGTTTAAATAATCAAGCAAACCAATAATAAACTCCTGAAAAATAAGAGCGTTCTCAACAATTGGAATGCGGTCAATAAATTGATGGCAGGCTCTTCGCAATCCGCTCGCTTCAAAACGTTCATTCGGAGACGATTGCAATCTGCCAAGCGAGAGAAGAATGTTCTGAATATTCTCACTGGTTGGCTCAGCCTCTTCGATTAGTTCTGCCAATAAGCGACGTGGAATCATGTCCTCACTGTGGTTGAGACCTTGCCATAAAGATTGTATTTGCTCATTAGTACCGCAAGTCATGACAGCTCGGACAGAGGTAAGTCGAGCGTAAATCCCTCGGATAGGGTCAAGAGATATTTCCAACAAAGGTGCAACGCAATCGGTCATTTTTCCTTGCCAGACTAGTCTAGCTAAAAAGAAAATGACATTATCATTTTCTCTGTATTGATTAATCAAAGACATAGTCTCTGTCATCAGAGCTGAATCAGCAATTCTTGCAATTGCGCTGTTATCGCCTCCTGTACTATTGTTTTCATCTTGTAAAATACGTTGAACTATATTTTTAAGAATGGTTTTTCTTTCGGGTAAAGGAAGTTTGGATGGGTCACCGCCTTCAATAGCAACTTCAGGGGCAATACGTAAAGCGGCATTTCTAATGTCGCCATCCCACAAGATTAACCAAGGCAAGATAGATCGTAGCCTTGGCCTAATGATTGTCTCGCCATATTTTTCGCCAATAAATAAACGCCCTATAGACAAACGACTGTTGCCAGTAGCCATCAGGTAAGCAAACCATTTGGCTGCGAGTAGCTCCCTGATATCACGATGCCGAAAACGAACCGCTCCGTATATGACGTCGCTGAAAATACCTCGCTCCAAAAGGGCATTCACATCATTCGGATGCCAATCAGAAAGTACAGCTTTTGCATCTATTCCCAACTTTTCGGGCAAGGCATCTGGAATGTTAATATTTGATTGGCCGCTCATGACGACAGCGGCAGCCAAACGCTGTGCACCCTTATGAGCTTGCTCTAAGTTTAACGGCTGACGTTGTGCTCTATCTATATTATGTTCATCGCTCAACTGCTCATTTATACTGTGTTCTAGTAGATCTAGACGGCTACCAAGTTTTTTATCCTTTCTCCATTTGGATAAAATACTATCTAAATCAAGAGGCCGTTGAGCCAAACTCCAAATACTCGCTCTATCAATTTCCCTTAAGAGTTCATCGATGTCATTCACTGACCTTTTTTCACAGAAACAGCGAATTCTTTCCTCATCTAAAGGCCTCATTCCGTATACAGTCAAAGCACTTTGAGGTTGAGTGAGATTATCTTCTGTACAGTCATCCTCCTGTTTCTTTGCAGCTAAAAATAAATATCTATTCAGCAACTCTCGATCAGCTTCTGGTCGCCAAGAGTAAGGACGGCTGGAAACATAAAGATGCGCTCTATGAGCACCTTTTTTGATGCCTTTAGATAATTGCTTTAACGCTAATTCAAGAGCCCTCGGGGTTTCTAACCTTGCTTCATCGACCGAATCCAAAAAGAACCAAGCTTCTTCTATCGATTCTAGCCAAGCGTTAAATTCATCTTCTGTTCCAACCTCAAAGGCGTCATAAAAATCTTGCTCGATATCCTCAATACGAATAAAAAAAGATAGTCTGCCTTGTTCCGATAACGCTTTAGATCTATTACGTAATTCTTCCGTCTTGCCAGCGCCCGCTTCAGCTAAAATGACACAGCGATACTCACTCTCTAAATCAGCCCAAGTTTTTAGCGCTGAATGACCTAAAGAAAAAAGCAATTCATTATTTTCTTGATCTTCTTGATCTTCTTGATCTTCTTGATCTTCTTGATCTTCTTGATCCTCTGAAACAATTGAAAATTGACGATCTAATAGAATGTACTTTTCTCTAGTCATAGACGATAAGTTCGCTTCATCAACAAAAAAACAAAAGGGTTTCATATAGTTACTAGACCTAACAATAGCGCTAGCGCGTTCAGGCTCCAAGCTGAATTTCTTCCATCTAAGCCACCACGTAAAACACAACCATACAAATCCGTACCATTTATGGTACAACTCAATCATGAATAATATAAAACACAAGAAAGTGTCTGTTCGCTTCTTCCAAGCGGTGTCGGGAAGCGAACCTATCGGGAATGGCTATTATCTCTTACAAAAGAAGATAGAAGCGCTATAGGACAAGATATAAAAACAGCAGAATATGGTTGGCCTGTCGATATGCCTATATGCCGCTCCATGGGTGATGGGCTGTGGGAAGTACGCACTAACTTAGAAGGCGGACGTATTGCTAGGGTATTATTTTTCTTTAGAAACAACGAATTGATTTTACTGAATGGCTTTATGAAGAAATCCCAAAAGACACCCAAATCTGAACTAGATTTAGCTAAAAAACGAAAACGTGAGGCTGAAAATGGCTAACAAACACATCGGATCTTCCTTTGATGATTTCTTAGAAGAGGAAGGCATACTGGCTGAAACCAATGCAATCGCTATAAAACGAGTCGTGGCATGGCAGATTCAGCAAAAAATTGAGCACGAGCATTTATCCAAAACAAAGATGGCAAAGTTAATGAAAACAAGCCGTTCTGGATTGGAGAGGCTTCTTGACCCAAACAATACTTCCGTCACGCTGCATACCTTGGATAATGCCGCGAAAGCGTTAGGTAAAAAGCTCAAATTAGAGCTAATTTAAAAGTAAGAACAACCGATGAAAGTCTCATTTTTAGCCGATCAAAAACACTTTATTCCCACTATTGCTCAGTGGTATTTCAGTGAATGGGGGCATTTGATGCCACCTGGCAAGTCCGTTGTCGATGTTGAGAACAAAGTCACCACCATGGCGCAAAGCCGGCAAGCGTTTCCTCTTACGTTTGTGCTGCATGATAAAGAGACTCTGCTCGCTGTGGCAGAATTAAAGTTTCACGAGCATTCTGGCTACCCAGACTACCAACACTGGCTTGGAGGGGTATATGTTCCACCAGCGGAACGAGGTAAGGGCTACTCGTCCGTTATTTTAGCCCACGCGTTTGCTCATGCGAAAACGCAGGGGATTCCTTCTCTTTACCTGCAATGCGAACAACACAATACGGCCCTATATTTAAAGCACGAATTTGCAGTATTACACACAATACAGGACAAAGGGGTCGATAAGGCTATTATGGTGCGCACCTTCTAAAGCCTCGCTTTAGGCGACCTGAAATTTTATTTGCCCAGTTTCGCTAGCATCTCAGGTTTCATAAATTTGTGGATCACCACCATGAATAAAATAGAGGGTACCAGCAGAATCAGAGCAGTAATCGAGGCAATTTGATAGTTACCTTCCATACTTGCACTGTAGAGAAGAAGTGGCAGCGTCGTGATGTCCGGCGCACCAACAAAGAAAGTGCCGGTAAACTCGTCCAACGACTCTAAGAACACAAAAATACAACTCGCCATAATCCCCGGTGCCGCTTGAGGCAGCACGATATGAAAAAACGTATAAAACGATCCTGCGCCCAAGTTACGTGAGGCCCGCTCCAACAAGGGATCTGTTGCTGAAAACGCCGCCACACTGATCCAAACGGAAAACATTAAGCCGTGAACACTGTGAACCAATACCACGCCCAATAACGTGCCATTTAAACCAAAGCCATAGAAAAGACGGGCAATGTTCATGTACACGGTTAAGTTCGGGAAGGCCTGAGGGATCAAAAATAACAACATCCAAAAAACACGCAACGGCATGCTGCGCTTCGATAAGGCATAACCCGCCGGAACAGACACCAATAAACACACCCCAACGGTCAATACGGCAATCAGCAGACTGGTTAACAAGGAGCCAGACACATCGCTGTAAGGGTTAAAGACCTGATGCCAATATTTCAATCCCCATTGAGTCGGTAGGGCATGAGGGAAGTACCAGACCTCGGTGACGGTCCAAATCAATAAGTTGATAATAGGGCCAAACAATAACAAAGAAAAAATCAGAATAAACAGCATTTGTAGCCAAAAGCTACTTGCAAACGGCAGACGTTTTAACCGCTTTAACACTATGTTATTAGAGACACTTTGCGCCACCATCATGCTGCGGCTCCTTTGTCTTTTAGACTTTGACGTAGATAAAACCAGGCCAGCCCCGCACAAATCAGGTAAGACACCAAGCCCAAGGCATTCGCCACATGATAGTCTCCGTAAGAGTCCACTCGGAAGGCCATATCCGCGCTGATCATGGTTGGTGTACCCGTACCAATCATCATGGGCACTGACAAAACAGACATCATGGTAACTGTCGATAAGACCAGCGCCACTCCAAGAGAAGGGGCGATTTGCGGTAAAATGATGCCAAATAAAATACGCAACCGTGATGCCCCCAAATTACGTGCCGCTCGAATTTGCGCGTCATCTAACGCTGCCATGGCACCAGAAATTAATAATGTCGAAAAGGCCAACTGCTTCCACACAAAGGTGATAATAATGCCACTCCAGCCCAAAAAAGAGATGGTATCCATGGGCGTCATCAATCCTGAGGCCACAAACGCGTTATTCATTAAGCCATTTTTGGCCAAAAAGGTACGCATCATTTGCGCGGCCACAATAAAAGGAATAAACAAAGGCAGTCGGTATAAAAACCCCAATATGCCCACCACCGAACGAAAGGGCGACAGGGTAATCAATGCCGCAATGCTAATCGATAAAATAGCCAATAACATCACGGACACCAGCACAATAATGACGGTAAACAGCATGTCCTTTGAGTACAGCTCGAACGCCTTATCCAAGTGGCTTAAAGTTAGCGCTCCATCTAGAGTCACTGCAGAATAAAGCGAAAAGCACAAAGGGTATAAGAAGAAAAGACTCACCATGAGAGCAGCGGGGGCAATGAGCCAAAGTTTCTGCGCTTCTTTTTGTTGCATAAGATATAACCTGTGTCTCTCAATCGATGGAGTTCAAATCAATAGCAAGCGAGTCACATCTTGCTCGCTTGCTATGTTCGTCATGCTAACCGTATTAATTTGACACTTGGCGCTCATAACCCTCTTTGATGTCATCAAAATACTGGGCAATAGGGAAACTTTTGCCATATTTCGATAAATCTTCGGGGGTAATTTCGGCAAACAATTTGTCCCAAGTCGCCTTATCCAGCTTACTTTTCACGTATTTCGCATCAATCCCTGGGTACCAATTAAAGCGCTTCACAATGCCCTGTGCTTGCACTTCTGGGCTGGTCGCCAGTTCAATAAATTGACGAGCCAATTCGGGATGAGCCGCTTTTTTGGGAATTACATAATACATAGGTTGACCAGGCATACCGGGGGCAATCAAGCTCAGCTTCATCGAAGGGGGAATTTTGCCTTGTGCTTTCCAGCTATAGAACATATCGACCCAAACGGGGCCCATGAAAATCTCTCCGCGATTGAGCATATCTAACGTCCCAGCATTGCCCGGCGTGAAGGTAACGTTTTTGTTGAACGCTTTAAGCTTTGCAAACGCACTCTTCCAATTGGCCTCATTCGCCTTATTGTAAGGTTCGCTCGATAAGGTTTTGGCATTGGTACCGTAGGCGTAAATCCAACCTGTCACAAAACTCACCCCTGACATACCATTTTTAATGCCGTTATAACCAAATTCCTTTGGATGCTGTTGCGTCCAGGTTACCAACTGGTTGTAAGAGGTCGGCGGGTGCTTCACAAAATCACTGTTGTAGGCAATGGCTGTTTGGCTGTGAAACATGGGCATAACATAGCCATTAACGTTTGTTCCTAGGGCATTTTTAGCACTGTCACGAGACACTAATTTGCCAGTGTCGATCTGTGAACGATACTTCGCAAGCAGGTCATCTTTGACCATTTCGCCACCCATTTTTTGATGGACAACGGCGACATCGATGTCCCATGTTGGCTGGTTACTGTCTTTTTGAGCCGACAGTTTTTCATATATTTTCTGTGATCCTGCATCACCAGGGCCTGTACCAATGACGTTGATTGTCACACCCGGGTGCGTCGCCTCGAATTTTGGCGCTAGATAAGTTTTGACATAATCCACCATATTTTGGCTACCAGCAGAGGCAACATTCAATACGGTTTCTCCGTGGGCGGCACTGATCACTGAAGTAAGACCGATGGCGGCCAACACGGCAATTCTAGTTCTAGTAAACATGATTATCCCTCATGGATTAGACTGATACGGCGTTAGAGAGTGGCGCGTTGCTTGCTTCGCTTGGATGATCGAAGATATGCAGCGCATGAGCTGGAACATGTAGTCTGACGGAGGTAGCTTCCGGCAAATTATCTTGGTAATTCGCCTGAAAAGTGTGCGCTCCGCAACGCACACTAATTCGGTAGTCATGACCTAAAAACGCACTGTGCATGACTTCCCCTAGGATCATTAGCCCGCTTATTTTGTCATCATCGGTGAGACGAGGGGACAGCGATACATCCTCGCTGCGAAAGTAGATTTGGCACTGTCTCTGTTGGGATACGTCAGTGTGAGTAAGAGTAATCGCCAATGAATCCCCCACCATTGATGGATGAATGGGCCAAGTCAGATGATTGTCCGCCCCCATAAAATCCGCCACAAAGGCGCTAGCAGGGGCATGGTAAATCGCTTCAGGCGTCCCCACTTGCTCAATATTACCTTGGTTCAAAATGGCGACTCGATCTGCCATCACTAAGGCTTCTTCTTGGTCATGGGTGACAATCAGCGAAGTAAAGCCTAGTTGTTTTTGTAAGGCTTTGATTTCATGGCGAACCGCCAGCCTGACTTTGGCATCCAGATTGGATAGAGGCTCGTCCAATACCAGCACATCAGGACGAATCGCTAATGCTCGGGCGAGCGCCACTCGCTGACGTTGTCCACCGGAGAGTGCCGTCACTTTCTCTTCTTCTAAGCCCGTTAATTTGACAATATCGAGTAACGCTTTGACCCGTGTTTGGATCTCTTTCTGTTTGATCTTTTGTACCTTTAAGCCATACCCGATATTTTGTGCCACGGTCATATGCGGCCAAAGTGCATAGCTCTGAAACACCATGGTGATATTGCGTTTTTCCGCAGGTAAGTGACTGATCGTCCGTTGTCCTACAAAAATATCGCCCTGTTTTATTGGCAAAAAGCCACACAATGCGTTTAACAATGTCGTCTTACCGCAACCTGATGGACCAAGTAGCGCCATCATCTCGCCTTGCTCTACCGTCAAGCTGATGTTGTTTAATATCCGCTTATTACCGTAGCCAACTTGCAGGTTATCGATATGCAAACGCGTCATACTTCACTCCAAAGTGTGCCAATACGTGGTCGCTTTAAAAGAATGAACACGTGTTCACTGCTTTGTAAAAAAAATGCAATCTCTAAGCGACATTATTGATGCCTACTTTGTCGGAACTTTGTGACATTTTAATTAAGTTAAAAAGACAGTATGGTGAGCAGAAATGAAAATCGACGTAATCGGTTGCGGTAGTGCCTTTTCCAAAATCCATAATACCTCTTCCGTGCGGATTGAGGATAAGCATAAAAACCAATGGCTTATCGACTGTGGACCAACGGTGCCAAGGGCCCTGTGGCAACGCCATACTGATATAAATGCCATTCAAGCCATTTATTTCACTCATATCCACCCTGATCATTGCTCTGGTTTGGCGGCCCTAATCAATCAGTGGAAAAGTATGCAGCGTACACAAGCACTCGATATTTATTGTCAAAAAGAACAACAGGAGCCGTTGGAATCCCTAGTCGCGCTCGCAGTCTGGCCGGAGCGCCATGTTTGTTTTGAGATCCGTTGGCACGAGATTGAAGAAGACTTCCAGTGGCGTCATTGGTCGATAAAAACCGCCCTGACGCAACACGAAATGGCGAATCGAGCCATTCGCTTAAGCATCGATGATCGACACTTTTTCTACAGCGGAGATGGTCGACCTACCCCTGAGAGTGAAGCATTAATGCTCAATACAGATTTGGCGTTTCAAGAATGTGCGGCTTTTTATTCATTGCCAAAAGAGGCATCCCATGGGGATTTACCGGATTGTTTACGCTTATTAGCACGATCCAATCTAAAAAAGTTGGGCCTGTACCACTGCTTTGACGAAGCATTACCCCAGATTCGCCAGAGCATCACCAACGAGCCACGGTTATTTCTGAGTCAGGATGGGCAAACATTCGATTTAACCTAGAGTAACGCATCCCGTTTACTGGCTAGCAATGCCTTGATTTTATTCACTCATACAGCCCTGAAAGGATCATCATGTCCGAGAAAAAACATCAAACCGTCACGGCACAAGACGTTGCCAACAAAGCCGGCGTTTCTAGAGCAGCAGTCTCCCGTACATTAACGAACAATGGCAGTGTGTCACAAGCAACACGAGAAAAAGTACAAAAGGCCGCCGAAGAATTAGGCTACCAAGTTAACTTTCTTGCCCAAGGCCTGAACCGTAAGCGCAGCCAGTTAATCGGCGTCGTCGTGGCCCATTTAAGCGATCCCTTCCGTAGCAGCCTATTGGAAGGCCTGTTAACGGAAATTCAACAGCAAGGCTATCAAGCCTTAGTCACTGAGGTAACAAGCCAGCAAGATTTAACCGAAACCATTCGTCGATTTACACAGTTTCGGGTGTCTGGCGTCATCGTCACATCCGGCCAACCCCCTGTTAATTTAATCAAAGAATGCGTTCAGCATAATATTCCCGTGGTGGGCATTAACCGTCATATGGATCTCCTTGAAGTCGATTTTGTTTGTTCGGATAACACCATGGGAGCCACGCTAGCGGCCGATCAACTGATTCGCTCTGGTTGTCAGACCATTGGCTGGCTGAACTATAAACACTCTACTTGGTCCGGCGTGAGTCGAGGTAATGCCTTTCGTCAGACCATTGACGATCGACGTTTACAGCAAAACGAAGCGCTTCGTTTACTCTCTATCGAGGCTCCTGAAGAGGGCTACCAAGGTGGACGAATCGCGGCCCACAGAATCTTTCAATCAGGGCAAACCATCGACGGCCTCTTTTGTGCCAACGCACAGCTGGCCTGTGGTTATTTAGATGGCATGCGCGAACAGGGTCTAGACGCTCCCCATGACTTCCACTTAATTGGTTTTGACGATACGCCCCTTACGGCTCAATACAGTTATCAATTAACCACCATTTCCCAAAACATCAAGGAGACCGCACTAAGAGCACTCTCGTGCTTAGAAGCCAGAGGACGCGACGCAACCAAAGCACAGCAGCTAGAGAGAATCCCCGTGCAACTGATCGTAAGAAAAACCTCCCCAAGCAGAGCGAACAGCAACGGATAACATGCTACAAGCAAACAAGATGACGTTTCGAACCAATGGCACGCAGTAGAACAAAACCATTATTTTGTCCTACTCCTCGCGCCATTTGAGAGTAATCTCTATCGGCTTACCTCAGTTAACTTGATATCGTAAGGGCTGACCGCTTCAGGACGATAGCATTTACCATCTTTCTCATCCCAGTCCACGTCGTTTAACGCGATCGCGGTCACTTGTGGCGATTCATAAAAACGAATACAGAACACGCCATTGGTTAAGTCTTTGCTAACCACCCACTGAGTATAATCTTCTCCAGCCCCTTCATTTTGAGGCTCAACCACTAGGCCTTTAGGAATGTCCACAGTATTCATAATATGAAACCCTATATTCAGTGCTTCATTCGAATCTTTCCCTTGGTTCACAAAACCCGACGTAAAAGCCGTCTTAATAAATCGGCTCGGTGGTGTTGGATCACCTGGAAGCCCTTTTAAGCCAGACCCATTGCCCGTTGATGTAAAATCATAGCCCTGCAACGTCGCGCTTTTGACATTCTCTCGTTGAAGATTCACATAGTTGCGTAGATTACTCATATGAAAAGGAAATTCTGGTGAGTTAGTGCAGGTATGTACTGGGTTATTGTATATACGAACTTTTCCATCGATGAATTCAATGACAATACTATGGCCCGTTTTGTCGTGAAGAGGGAAATGAATAGGGTAAATACCTGAAGGCCCACTTCTATCCAATTCTTGGTAGCTAATCGGAGTAACTTGCACTTGAGGCTGGAAGTAAATGGAGTCTCTGTATTCAAAAAAAGTGTTTAGCGGACTCTCTTCATCCACTATTTTTCCCATCGCTAACACCACTTCGTTGCAGTTGGAAAAACTACTTAGCACCCACTGCAAAAAATCAAGATTACTAATGGTATTGGCAGGGTTGGTACTTTTGGGGTACTCGCTTTCAGGCAACCACAAGGCCCCCCCAGACAGCCCCTCGGTATTGATACCGTCAGATACACAGTCTAAACCTAACGCATTGACGCCCACATAACTGTATTTGCCAGTCCAAATAAATTGCGCTCGACTAGGTCTATTGTCGTTTAAAAATCGATAACCCGCTTTCCTAAAAAAAATATTTGACCGCAAATCTTCGGCAAACTCCATGGTTCGCCCATTGATGAAAGCGCCATCTTTCGCACTTATTGTAAAGTCAGTACACATTGTCACACTCTCCAGAATATTTTACATGCCATTCACTAGGCCATAATCCAGAAAGAGTTATATAGAAACATCAAGCAAAAAGGTATTACACGGCATTACACAAAGAGTATGAGGAGCGATACGGCTTTCCAAACCACTTGCTTATTATCCGGCTTCTACTTATTTTGTTTTACAGATAGTAGATTAGTAGATGCTCCCCATGAATACGGCATAGCTATTAGGTCATATATCATTACTTAAGAATAAAGCTTAATGCTCTTCAAAGATTTGCTGAGTACACTCCACAAACGCACTGATTGCGCTGGAAGGGCTGTCTTTGCGGGACACTAGATAGGTGGGGGCATTGGCAATATCTGGTTCGACGGTGCGGTAGGTTAAACCTTCGGTTTGGTGTAGCGCTAGCAGTGAACGCGGTACCATGCCAATACCCATTCCGGCAATCACACAGCTGATCATGGTGTAGTAGCTGGGAATCTCGATAATGCGCTCGCAGGTCCGCTCATGACGCTTTAGCCACTTCTCTAAACGATCACGATAAGAGCAGCCTTTGTTATAGCCCACCATGGTGAGAGCCTCCGGTAAGGTTTCCAGTTCCCCCCAAGCGGCAGGCATGATCAATACCAACTCTTCTTCAAAGCAATAAGTACAGGATAATCGGGGATCGTCCGGCGGATCAGAGCTCATCACCACATCCAACGTCCCTTCTAACACACGCTCAATTAAAGGCATGGAAGCGGCGGTCATCAGCTCAATTTGCACCGCTGGGTAGGCATCGTGATAGTAGGTTAAAATGCGAGGCAAACGTGATGCGGCACTGCTTTCCATGGATCCCAAACGTAATAATCCAGACGGTTCCGCTTGGGTTAATTCCGCAATGGCACTTTTTTGTAGTTGTAAAATTTTATCGGCGTAGTCCAATAATCTCAAACCAGCTGACGTGACGGAAAGTCGGTTATTCTCTCGCAAAAACAGCTCTACATTCAGTTCGCTTTCCAATTTTTTTAGCCGTGCAGTGACATTGGACGGCACCCGATGAAGCGCTTGTGCTGCACGAGTAACGCCTTTGTGTTCGACCACCGCTTTGAAAACCAAAAGATCTGAAATATCCATTTAGCAACTCTTTCATTTTTAGTGAATGACTTGTTCTTAATTATTCATTATTAATGAATACCCCATCACTTTATACTGTCTAAAACTTAAAGGAAAGAGGGTATATTATGCAAAATTCGACAATGGAGACCTCCTCCTTGCCAATCAAAGGGCTAGCGTATGCACTAGCAGCGGTGGCAATTTGGACAGGTTTTATTTTGGTTTCTAAAGCTGGAGCACTCGGTTCATTGGCGCTGCCCGATATGATGATAGTGCGTTTTGGCACGGCCTTCATTTTGTTTTCGCCTTTTATCTGGCAGCACCGTAAGACCATTTTGCAATGGCGTATGTTTGTTCTGGGCAGTATTGGCGGTTTAGGCTATGCCTTGTTCGTTTATAATGGTTTTCAGCATGCACCGGCGACACATGCGGCGTTACTTTTACCCGGTTTAATGCCGATTATGATTGCAGTATTCGCCTATTTCTTAGCAAATGAACGCCACTCAGCAGCGTCTTGGATCGGTATCCTAGTAAGCAGTTTAGGGATTCTCGCCCTATTAATAGAGACCATGCTGTCAGGCGCACCCTATTGGCTAGGCGATATTAGCTTTGTGATTGCCTGTGTTTTTTGGGGTATTTTCACGGTATTGCTACGCCGTTGGAAGTTTGCCCCTTGGCACGCGACACTGGGCATTATTACGGTGACGACCATACTATTTACGCCCGTGTATGTGTTTTTCTTACCACACCATTTAGGCGATGCCTCTTGGCAAATGCTCGGTAT
Source organism: Marinomonas spartinae (assembly GCF_016461715.1). GTDB lineage: Bacteria > Pseudomonadota > Gammaproteobacteria > Pseudomonadales > Marinomonadaceae > Marinomonas > Marinomonas spartinae_A. The sequence goes on from NZ_JAEMUI010000004.1 coordinate 169,257, forward strand.
CCAGGCGTTTTACCAAGGGATTATGGCGACGGTAGTGCAGATGATTTTTTATGGTCGTGCCGTACATATCATCGGTGCCACTAAGATGGGCAGTTTGATGGCATTGGTGCCAGTGTTTGCCAGCGTACTGGCTGTCCCTCTATTTGGTGAGCACTGGACCAGCGGCTTAACCATTGCGCTGGTATTCATCCTCGTCGGAACCTTGATTGGTTATATTCATTTCCCTAAACGCTGCAAATTGCGCAATAAGGAAAACAAAAAATTCGCTCTAAAAAGTTGATGCTTAGCGAATCAAAGGACAAAAAAACCGCCTTAGCGAAGGTCGCTAAGGCGGTTTTTTTGTGATGATAAAGAAGCCTTAAGACATCTTTTTCACAAACTGAGATTTCAGCATCATGTCACCACCGCCATCCAACTTACAGTCGATGTCATGGTCACCGTCGACTAGACGTTTGATGGTCGCTTTGGTGCCGATTTTAAGCACTTGAGACGAGCCTTTTACTTTTAGATCTTTTGCCAAGGTCACTTTGTCACCTTCTTGTAGCAGATTGCCACCCGCATCTTTGATAATAAGCGCGTCCTCATCCACAACCTCTTCATTCGGGTTCCATTCGTGGGCGCACTCTGGACAAATCAGCATGGCTTGATCTTCATAGACGTAAGAAGAATTACATTGTGGGCAATTAGGAAGACTCATCGTTTTATCACAACCTTTGACGTTAACAGAAATAATGCCGCCTATTATAACCGCATTTTCACTATGGTTTTTGCTCACCAATAAAAAATAATCTATTTTTTGCACACACTAGGTATTTTGAATAGGCAGAGCAATCTGAATTATTGGTTAAAACGTACTAAACTTGTGCAGTAAGACAACGAAGCAGGAGCGTACGATGAAAGTAGGCGTAGTTTGGTTTGGGGATGATTTACGTTGTTCGGATCAAAGCATGTTGTGGAAAGCCGCGCAAGAAATGGACTATCTCGTCTGTTTGTATTGCGATGAGCCCCATCAACGTCGCCCTAGCCGTTATTCGACACAAGGTATGTCAGCCATTCGTCGAGGCTTTTTAGTGCAAGGCCTCAATGATCTGGCTATAAAATTAGGTGCTATCGGACAAACTTTGTTTGTCAGCACCATGGATGCCGTCACCAGCTTGGGCCTACTATTTGACACAGTACCTATCTCCCATTTATATCGTAACCACCATGGTGGTTGGGATGAGCAACAGTCTCTCAATCGTATTGCGAAACTCTACCCTGATGTCCGTTCTCATATCGATCATGGTTTAAGTTTATTTTCACCCTCACAACTCCCTTTTGCCGGATCAAAATTACCAGACACCTTCACACAGTTTCGCCACTTGGTCGAAGAGGTCGTGGTCTCTCCTCCGCTTCCAACACCAAGAGCGCTTCCTCCGGTTCCCCATTTTGATATGCCGTTAATTCGCCCTTGGCAAATTGAGCACGTCGAAAGTAGTGGAGCATTTACCGGGGGAGAATACGCCGCCGTGAGTCAGCTAAGCGACTATTTTTCGACAACACTACCAAGCCACTATAAAGAAGTGCGTAATTCGTTGGATGGCTGGGAAAACTCCACTAAGTTCTCCCCTTGGTTAGCGCAAGGTAGTTTATCCCCTCATCAAATTAAGGCCAGTATCGATGCATATGAACGGGATCATGGGGCGAACGAGTCGACCTACTGGATTTATTTCGAGTTGCTGTGGCGTGAATATTTCCATTGGTATGCAACCTGTTATGGCAAGCAGCTGTTTTTACCAGGCGGCCTATCTGGCAAACAGACTCACGGCAGTTATTATGCGGAACGATTCCGTAAATGGTGTCAGGGCAACACCCCTTACCCACTGGTTAATGCTTGCATGAAACAACTTAATCAAACGGGCTATATCAGCAATCGTGGCCGGCAACTGGCCGCCAGTTGCCTAATCAATGAGTTAGGTGTCGATTGGCGCTACGGTGCCGCTTATTTTGAAGAACAATTGATTGATTATAGCGTTGGGGCAAACTGGGGAAATTGGCAATACATTGCAGGAGTTGGTGCTGATCCAAGGGGCGGACGTCACTTTAATTTAGCAAAACAAACCGAGCAATACGATCCAAACCATCATTTTATAAACAAATGGCAAGGTCACCGTTTTGATGAACTATTAGATTCCGTCGATGCGGCCGACTGGCCCATTTATCGTAGAATGTCTTAGCGCCTGTAGCCATGCATACAAACCATTCTTACCATACACTGCGCGTTATTCTTGGCGATCAATTAAACGCGGCCCATTCTTGGTTTCAAAAAAGAGACCAGGACGTGCTTTATCTGATCGCAGAACTGCACCCAGAAGCGACTTACGTGACACACCATATCCAAAAATTGTGCGCCTTTTTTCTCGCTATGGAACGTTTTTCAGAGGCTTTAAAAGACCATGGTCATCAAGTATGTTATCTCACGTTGGATGACACGCAAGGACAAACGCTTGATGAGGTCATCCTGACACTGGCGAGCCAGCACAAAGTGCAGCATATTGAATTGCAGCGCCCGGATGAATATCGTGTATTCAAGCAATATCAAACCCTTATCACCCAACAGTCGGTCCCTTCCGTACACATGGTCGATAGTGAGCATTTCCTATTGCCATTCAATGAGATTCCCCATTATTTTCAAGCCAATCATCCAGTTCGAATGGAGCATTTTTATCGTAGAATGCGCCAACGTTTTAATGTCCTGATGGCAGGAGAAGGCCAGCCAGAAGGGGGGAAATGGAACTACGACAGTCATAATCGCAATAAACTCAAAGAAAGCGACCTTGATAATATTCCTGTTCCTTTGTGTTTTCAGCACGATGTAACGCATTTACTTGAGCGCATAGAACGTCATGGCATTGTCTCCCTTGGTACCGCACAAGCCAGCTTAGCTTGGCCCGTGACCAGTCAAGATGCGCTAAGCTTGCTGACATTCTTTTGTGAGCATTTATTACCCAACTTTGGTCGTTTCCAAGATGCAATGACTCATAAAAGTCCCCATAGTTGGAGCTTATACCATTCGCGTTTATCCTTTGCTCTCAACAGTAAGTTGATTAGTCCAAAACACGTTATCAAAGCGGCGATTACTCACTATCAACATAATGATGCCATCGATATTGCTCAAATTGAGGGCTTTGTCCGGCAAATACTGGGGTGGCGAGAGTATATGCGGGGTATGTATTGGATTAATATGCCCGCTTACCAGCGGCAGAATGTATTGGATGCCGAGCGAGATCTCCCTAGTTATTTTTGGCATGGACACACTAAGATGCACTGCCTTGCTAGTGCCATTGGCCAATCGCTCCACTATGCTTATGCTCATCATATTCAGCGGCTTATGGTGACAGGAAACTTCTGTTTATTAACTGGCATTCAGCCAGATCAAGTGGATGAGTGGTATTTGGGCATTTATGTCGATGCTCTAGAATGGGTCGAGCTGCCAAACACTCGGGGGATGAGCCAGTTTGCTGACGGAGGCTGGATAGCCTCCAAACCTTACGCTGCCAGTGGTCATTACATTCAGAAAATGAGCGATTACTGCGGTGACTGCCACTATAAAGTCAAAGAGAAAGTCGGTGAAAAGGCCTGTCCACTCAATAGCCTTTACTGGCATTTTATGATCAAACATCGCTCAAGGATCGCCACCAATCCACGTATCGGCATGCTTTATGGTCACTGGGATAAGCAAACGAAAGAGCAAAAACACGCCGTTTTAGCCCACGCTAAATGGTGCTTGGATAATATTGAAGCATTGTAACGTCAGCCTCTCTCTTCAGCTCATCACTCTACTTTCTTTGCGGGACAGTCTTTTGTACTTCCTCGAGGCTAAAGTCTATATTACTATAAAAATAAGAACACTTTAGCCCCTTGATAATGAATGAGTTGATTACATGACCTAGTCATCTAGGAGAGAAAAAAATAAGTATGTTGCAAGAGAATGATCTCATCTCCGATATCTATGGCTGTGTAGATGCGCCTCAGCAATGGGTTAGCGTGTTAAATCAATTAAAAAGGATATTAAACGCCTCCAGCGTCGCACTACAAGTCTATCGTCGTGAGACCAATAATACTTTTACCCTCAAGTGGAGTGTTCGCGATGCCTTTTCCCTACAACATGCAGAACTCCATGATAAATGGGTGAATAATAGCGACAACCCACGTCACGAGATTCCGCTACAAAGTCCGATTCAGGTGATCTGCGATGATGATTACTTTTCACCTCATAGCCCTCGTTTTCAACGCTTTCAACACCAACTCTCGAATGCAGGACTAGGCAAGGCCATTATGTTAGACATTCAGGGAGAGTCTAGTGCTTATATCTGCTTAATCGCTCATCATTTAGTGGGAGAAGACAGGGGCTTTTCACCCGATATTCAAGCCTTGCTCATGCGGCTCGCCCCCCATATAAAACAAGCCGTTTCGTTAACCGAAAAAATGAATGCTACGTTGCATCTTCATAGCCATATGACCAGTGCGATGAATCAATTACGCACTGGGGTGTTACTCTTAGACAATGAGGCTAACATATCTTGGTGTAACACTTGCGCCCACCAGCTTATTGACCAATCGAGCGATCTATCACTCATCAACCAAAAGTTGGTATTTAGACAATCACAAGACTTACAAGAGTTCAAAACGCACTTCCAACGGACTGTTTCTTCCTCTTCTCGAGGCATTAGACGCATTGCGGTGTTAGGCAAGAATAGCGAGCAGTCAATCGAAGTGTTGCTTTCCCCTGTCGACCAAAGTCCTTCCTTGTGTGTGGATTTGAACATGGTGTCTAAAAATAATGTCATTATGTTTTTAAAAGGCAAAGACTCAACGAGCTTACAGCAAAATGAAATTCAAACGCTCTTTGGCCTAACCCCCACAGAGTCTCTGTTGGCCATTGCCCTTGCTGAGGGACATTCATTAAACGATTATGCTGAACGTCGTGGTGTCTCAGTAGGTACGGCTCGTATTCAGCTAAAAAGCATTTTCTCAAAAATGCGCATTAATCGGCAATCCGAGCTGGTACAACGCCTTTGGTCATCCGTTTCTGCCAGTACCTCACGCTATTTCTAACATTTCAAGCCATTTCCAAGCGACCTACCGTTCAATCATTAAATAAGACAACCCTCAAGAAGCCGAAAAGATCTCCCATATGGGAGATGACATTTATCCGCACAATTCAGATGATAGAGAATACCGTCTTATTGAAAACAGTCGTTATTCTCAGAAAATAACGGTCTCCATATAAGAACAACTTCTATCAGGAGAGCTCTCTATGTTGGCAAATAAAACCATCAAAAACATGCCTATCGATGATACATCACCCAGCACACTACCATCCGATTCCATCTCGACCAGTGAGGTAAACCCTAATCAGGTAAACCCTTTAGTCGCCAAGGTCGGACCGGTTTCTGACGTCCCTGTCGCGATCCAAAATCTACGCTGGGCCATGCTAGATGGCGATGTAAACACGCTCACCTTTCGTTCTATGGACACACTATTTACCACACGCCAAGTCGGGCACTCTGGTCCCGTATCGATCTTGCCCCGCGAAGACGCCGACATGGACTTGACCTATTCGTTTGAAGGTAAAAACTACACAACAAACGACTTTCTAGATCGCACCTATACCAACGCCATGTTAGTCATGAAAGACGGCAAAATCGTTTACGAAAACTATCTTAACCATATGCAACCAAATATTCGTCACATGGGATGGTCTATGACCAAATCATTAGTGTCTATTTTAGTTGGGATTGCTTATGAAGAAGGTCGTATCGAATCCTTAGACGAGCTGATTACCCACTACCTGCCTGAACTAGCAACGGGTGCCTATGAAGGCGTTACTATTCGCCAAGTGTTGGAAATGACTTCCGGAGTAGATTACGAAGAACGTTACGATTTTATTCATCCAGGTATAGCCGCCAAAAACCATATATTAGCCCTAGTCAAAAATGTCGCCCGCTTTGCAGACACCGCCAAGACCTTAGAACGCAAACATACACCAGGTACAGTATCTGAGTACAAAACCATTGATACTGCCGTATTAGGTGTTTTACTCGAAAAGGTATTAAAGGGCGAAAATCTCTCTTCTTATATGGCTCGAAAAATGTGGGAGCCCATGGGCATGGAACAAAATGGCTTCTTCATCATGGATGGACCGCCAGGCATTGGCCGCGAGTTCACAGGTGCTGGTTTTAACGCCACACTTCGCGACTGGGCACGAATTGGTCAGCTAATGCTCAACAAAGGCGAATTTAATGGTCATCGCATTATCAGCGAAAAGTATGTCGATCTATCCACTTGCCCAGCCTTGCCTGAAGACCCACAAAGCGGTGGTTATGGCTACCAATGGTGGACCATGCCAAACTGCAAGGCCTACTCAGCCATTGGGTTACAAGGTCAGTTTATATTCGTCGATCCAGACACCAAAACGGTCATTGTAAAACTAAGCTATTTCCCACAAGAAAAAATGATTGAAGCGGAAAAAGAAGCCCTTACCTTCTTCAAGAAAATTTCTCATTGGACACCAACTAAATAATACTTTCATTGCTGAATGCTCCGTGAATATTAGCCTAAGTGTCATGTACCAAAAAAGCACTTAGGCTTCTTTTCCGCCTCTACAAAGGTGATAGGCATTGGCGTTATGCGGTTACTTTCGTCGATAGGCCACAAACCTGCCGATACATGCCCATCCCTGAGACAATACCGAGCAGTGCCAAGCCTAACCAGATCCATTGATGACTAAATCCATCCAATGATAACAACCAGCCAATAGCAACGTTCCCCAAAAAGGCGGCCACCCCCCCCACACAGGAATAGAGTCCGTAGTAACTCCCAAGCTCCGATTTATCACAAAAGAGCGGAACATACGCGCCTAATAGGGGTAACAACAGCATGGATCCCAAACTGAATATGACGCCGTAAGCAATAAAGTTGAGCCAAGGCCAACCGGTCACATCGATTAAAAAGCACAGAAATGATCCGCCCATAATAAACAAACCTAATCCCATTGCTTTAGCACTACCAATGGTACGAGAGACCCAATAACTGATCGGCATTTGCAACGTAATGCCTAAAATTGACGTGGTCATAAATACCCAAGTAATCACATAAGGGCCAAGGCCACGGCTTGATACTTCATTCGGTAACGACAAATACAACTGTTGGAAAAACAAATGAAACGCACAAGCGCAGAGGATAAAACCCATAAAACGCTTATTTTTCATCATGCTAGACCATTGTTGCCAGAAACGCTGATCCGCAGAAGAACGTTTCACTTGTTCACTTAGCTCAGGCAAAAAGCGCCACTGAATAAAAAATAACCCCAGAAACAAAATCGCCGAGATTAAGCCAACCCACATAAAGCTGACGGCCATAAAGGAAACACCGACCAAAGGGCCAAGCAGTACCCCACCTTCCCGCGCCCAGTTTTGCATAGCAAAAATACGATTTCGTTGCACTTGATCGGTGGCCTGATAAGCCAAATACGCGCTGCTAGAAGGGGTAAATAGCGCCCCTGCAAAGCCTGTGAAAAAAGCGCCCAGTAACAACAACGGTAAATTTTGTGCGAGCCCCAATAGAGCAAAGCCCAATACCCGAATCAAGCAGCCTAACAGGATTAAGCGTTTATAACCTAAGTAATCCCCCAGTGTTCCCCCAATCAGGAACAAGCCCTGTTGGCTCAGTACACGCAGGCCAATGACCAAACCGACATACCAAGGGCTCAGCCCCAATGACCGCTGCAGATGATCCGCGAGATAGGGCAACAGCATGTAAAAACCTAGGTTGAAGGTAAAGCTGTTAAGGATCAACACGCGACTGGCAGCCGACAAGCGACGCCAGTCATTAAGAAAGTCCGAGGTATTCATGAATAATCTATTGGGATACTCTTAGGTAAGAAGAGGGTAAAATAAGGAATGGACGGTAGAGTTTACACCACCGCCGCTAAAGGTGCTTCGTGTCCATTGCGTTGTGTTCGAATAAATGGGACACCCGCACTATCCAGAATGACATCGGCTTTCACACCATACACTGTTTCCACTAACTCTGGTGTCAATACTTCTTTAGGCGAGCCATGAGCCACCAGCTTACCGCCCTTTAATACCAACAAGTTATCGGCATACTGTGCAGCCAAATTCAAATCGTGTAGGACCATCACTGAAACCCAGTCTTTCGCTTTGGTTTGTGAATCTAAATGATCCAGCATGACTTGCTGGAAATGCAGATCCAACGCACTGACGGGTTCGTCCAGCATAAGAATTTTCGGCTGACGCATAAGAGCCTGAGCAAACAGCACCATCTGGCATTGTCCACCACTTAATGTCCGCACATCACGATTGGCAAGATGTACAAGCCCAATTTGATGCAAGGCACCAAGCGCTTCTTCTAGCAAGCTATCGCCAAGTTTTAAGGATAAAGCATCAAGCTGACCAAGCAGCACCACTTCTAATACACTCAGGCCCACATCAAGGCGAATGTCTTGGGGCATATAGCCAAAATGTTGGCGCCACTCACCAAGATGTTTGCGGTCTATTTCTTGATCCTGAAAGAAAATACGTCCTTGCTGAGGCGCTAAATCGCCAAATAAGGCTTTCAGCAACGAGCTCTTACCTGTGCCGTTCGGGCCAATGATCACATGAGTTTGCCCGGCCTTAAGGGTAAAGCTCATATCATCCGCTAGCACCAAATCATCAAAGGCGAGATGTAAATGACGAACTTCTAACATATTTAGCGTCTCTTACTCATGATCAACCAGAAGAAAAACGGCACCCCGATAATGGCCGTCACAATACCAATAGGAAACAGCGCCCCAGGTACAATCACTTTGGACAATACCGACGCACTGGATAATAAAAACGCCCCCACAAGAAAGGATAAAGGCAAAAAGTAACGTTGATCTTCCCCCACCAACATACGGGCAATATTGGGCGCGACAATGCCGATAAAACCAATGATACCAACAAAACTGGTGACAGTAGCCGTCATAATGGCGACAAGCACCAGCGTTTTTAGTCGTAGGCGTGTCACGTCAACCCCTAAGCTTTTTGCCCTCTCTTCCCCTAAACGTAAGGCCGTCAGCTTCCACGAGTCTTTTATCAAAATGATCAGACACAGAGTGATCATGCCAGCGGTAATACTCACATTCGTCCAACTGGATTTGGTTAAACTACCAAACAACCAAAACAAAATTTGCTGACTCAACTCTGGCGAAGACACAAATTGTACCAACGAGAGTAGTGATTGAAATAAGAAGAGCAGGGCAATCCCCGCAAGAATCAGCTGGCCCGAGGTAATATGACGCATCATTGCCAGTCCAAACAACAAACTTGCAGATAACATACAACATACGAAGGCACCGATGGGCACCGCCACATTCGATTCCAAACCAAGGGAACCTAAATACAACATCAAAGCCGCCCCAAAGCCCGATGCCGCCGCCATCCCTAAGGTGTAAGGGCTGGCCATTGGGTTATTTAGCAAGGTTTGCATCTCAGCCCCACCTACCCCTAATGAGCCCCCTACGACCACGGCCATAACGGCCATGGGTAAGCGCAGGCTGGACACAATAATTTGTGTCGTATTCGCTACCTCAACGGGGAAACCAAACAGGTGCGCCAAGGCATGGGTGACATCCAGCACACTGATCATGGATGGGCCGGTGGCAATATCGAAAACAAAAGACAATACCAATAGCAGGGCCAGTAAACTGATTATCAAAAACCGTCGTCGTTCATAGCTTCGCTGAGCCTTAAGGGCACTATGAACTATATTTGAATCTATCATGTATTTTTATCCTGTATTGCCCGTGAACCTTGGATAACACCGTCGTGACCTAAGGCAATACACCTTTTCGTTAGGAAAACCATCGCTAAAACGCCTTGTTCTTCGCTTACTTGCTTCTCAATAACACAAATTGAGCCGCCTATTATCGCGTTTCTACAAAATCATTAAAGAGCTATTCGCAATATAATTAGAAAAAGCAATGATAATGATTTGCATATGTATTGTAATTGAACGTAATATTCGCACAAGTGATTCTTGTGTTTTTACGGCCTTTTCTAAAGCCGCCCTTATTCGTAAGTTAAAAAATGTGTTGATGATTTCTTAAGGATACTATTCATGCTTAAAAAACTACTCTGTACTGCAGCGCTGTTGTTCTCAACCCTCAGCGTCGCTCAGACCACTACCATTACCGACGTTTTAGGACGACACGTCACCTTTGATGCGCCAGCAAAACGCGTCATTGTAGGATTTTACCCTGAAGATTATATGGCCATCGGTACCGAAGCTGCTTATGACCATGTGGTTGGTATGTCAAGATACATTTGGGAAGCCCGCAAAGCAAACTGGGACATGTATGTCAAACACCGCCCTTCATTGGCCAAGATCCCAGCTATTGGCCGAGTGGATACTAAGACTTTCTCGGTAGAAAAGGTCATCAGCCTAAACCCAGATCTTATTATGCTGGCAGCTTGGCAATACAAAGCACTTGGTGATGATGTAAAACGCTTGGAAAATGCTGGCATTCCTGTCGTGGTGGTGGACTACAACGCCGAAACCTTAAAACGTCATGTGTTAAGCACCAAAATCATTGGGGTGATAACAGGTCAACAGAAGCGTGCCGAAGAAATCGCCAACCAATACGCTCATACCATCCATATGATTGAGAATCGACTCGCCAAAGCCAATTTACCGAAGCCAAAAGTCTACACGGAGTTTGGCGCCTCTGGGGTCAATGATATTGGTTATACTTTTGGTAAAAACATGTGGGGAGCCATTAGTACCATTGCTGGGGGAGATAATATCGCCGCCCCTTATGTGGAATGGTGGGGAAAAATGAACCCAGAACAAATCATTGCCTCTAACCCTGACGTCATCGTGATAACAGGATACGAAGTAGGAAAAAGTGATGGCATGCTGATGGGACAGGGGATTTCTAAAAAAGTGGCCCAAGAACGTTTAGCGGGCTTTAAAAATCGTACGGGGTGGTCAACCATATCAGCGGTCAAAAATAACCGTATGTATGGTGCTTACCATGGTGCTTGTCGTACCATTTTAGACGGCCCCATGTTTGAATTCTACGCCAAAGCGCTCTATCCCAAGCTGTTTAGCGACTTAAATCCACAGCAGGATTATATAAACTTCTATAAAAAATACCTACCAGTTGTGCCAAAAGGCACCTTTATGGTTAAGATATAACCTAATAAAAAGCCTGAGCAACCTGCTGCTCAGGCTTTTTCTATAGAGTTGACTGCAACCAACGGCTCAAAATATCACGAAGTTGCCTTTTCTCGTAGATAACGAACCCCTAGCGCAACCGCGATTAAAGCCGACAAGCCACCGATACCAACCCCCCAGCGAGGCCCCAGCCAATCGGCCACCGCTCCCACGACAGGGCCACCCAGTGCCGTGCTTCCCAAGGCCGTGGCAATAACAATCGCCATCACTCGCCCCCGATAGTGACGTTCCGTTGACAATTGCATTAGCGTATTAGACGAAGTATTAAAAGCTTGTAAACTCAACCCCAAAAAGACTAACGCCACACAAAAGCCATAGAAACTCGTGCAATACGCCGCCACAATACTGCTTATCGCCACCCCCGAGGCGGCAATAGTGATAAACAGCATCGTCGGCTGTATTCGTCGCGCGGTGATAATCGCCCCCGTCATGGAGCCGATGGCCATAGTTGAAATCAAAAAACCATATTGATCTGAGTGGCCTTTAAATACATGTACCGTCATAGAAGACAAGTACACAGCGAAGTTCATACCAAATGAACAGATCAGAAACGTCATCAAGGCCACAGTGGTCATTTTTCTGCTTTTGGCGACATAGCGAAAACCATCGAAAAAGTTCGATGCAAACCCTGCTCCCCCGACATCGACCTTAACGACATTTTCTTTTTCTGACAAACGCGAGCGCAAACGATACAAGGAGGTTAACATGGGAATAAAGGATACGGCATTAAGCAAAAACACCCATCCCGCGCCAATCCATGAAATCAACACCCCCGCAATCGCCGGTCCAATCAAGCGCGCCGTATTAAAGGACAAGGAATTCAAGGATACCGCGTTAGACAATTCTTTTTCGTTGACAATATCAGACACAAAGGATTGCCGAGCGGGCGCATCAAATGCCGCCACGCAGCCCAATAAAAAGGCACAGACGCACACTTGCCACAGCGCCACCGTATTACTCAATATCAACAGTCCAAGGACCAAGGCTAATATCGCCATTAATACTTGCGTCACCATGAGAATTTTTCGACGGTTGAATTTATCGACTGTCCAACCAGTAATCGGCAACAGCAGAATTTGCGGTGCAAACTGTAAAAAGACCACCAGCCCAACGGCGGAAGCATTTTTATCAGACAATTCAGAGATCACAATCCAGTCTTGAGCGGTACGTTGCAACCAAGTTCCAATATTGGAAATAACCGCGCCAGTGAACCACAAGCGATAATTCGGGTTCGATAGAGATCGAAAGGTTTTGCTCAATCATCGCCTCCTAGCAGAGATAATCGATATGCGATAAAGAAAAGCGCTGGCTATAGAGAAGAGCTTCCCACCGGAGAAGAAAAAGAGGTCAGCGTTTCATTCCTTGACGTTGTCGCGTTAAATTAACAAGTTTAACGCGACAAAAGAATAGCGAACATGGCGTGTAAGATGGTTATCCCTAATGTTTCCTTACACAGAGCCACCCAAGTTAAATAGGGGTCGAATCCAACTCGATCATTAGGTCACTGCCTATACGTTCCAAAGCCGCTTCAATATCAGATTGCTGCAAACCATCCGGCACTCGCAATACAAGATCCGCCTTAAACAGCATGTCAGAGCTCATTGGCGCAGGTTCGCAGGAAGTATGCAGCTCTTTGACATTGACCATCAACGCGTGCAGCACTTGTGAAACTTCCTGAACAATGCCCGGTTTATCGTTACCCACTACGGACAAATACAAGATCTGCCCACTACTGGCAGGGACATTGGCTTTTTCTACCGTCACACTGACGCCCTTTTGATCAAAGGCTCGCAAGGCTTGAATGAGCGCCTCCTGCTGATCCGTGGGAACCGTTAACGTCAAAATACCCGCAAACTTATCCGCCAAATGAGCCATACGACTTTCCAGCCAATTACCATGATGGCGACGAATCACATCCGACAAACTCTCCACCATACCAGGCTTATCATCGCCTATAAAACTCAGTACCAAATGCTGCGTCATGATCTGCTCCTGATTATTTTTTTATTCCAATTATTGTGCTTTCACTATAGAACACTTTGCCCGATCGATCTTTTTATACACCACGGTTTTAATGTGATAAGGCTAAATATATTTAACTCGCCTCCACTTTAATCAAGCGTCGACGATATACTCGATACACAATGGCTAATAAAAAGCACAGTGTGGCAGGGATCGCCAATGCTTTAAAACGGTATGAGTCAAATACCAAGGTGCCAAAAGAACCACCAGAAATAAAACCCGTTACGATGGTCACAAGAAGCCAAGCTTTACGCTTATCGACCTGTTTGCCGCGAAAAGCACTGCCGAGCATAATCCCTAAATCCGTAAAAATCCCGGTCAGATGGGTCGTTCTCACCACCGCACCACTGTAGGTCGTCGCCAGAGCATTTTGTAAACCACAGGCGGTCGAAGCAAAGAATGGCCCGATATCATTACCATGCATTAAAAAGTACATGGAAACCAGTAAAAGACAGGCCTCTAGAATCAACAACACATCATAGAAACGCCCCAGCTTTAGCGATGAGCTGGTTAGCATAAAACCGGAAATAGCTGACCCCAATAAAAAACTCAACAGGATACCCACTAAGCGGAGTAATTCTCCTGTGTCATTCACAATCTGGCTGCCCACTAATGTCGCCGTCCCAGACACATGTGAGACCGCTTGATGTTCAAATCCTAACAAGGCCACGGCATTGACAAACCCCGCAACCATCGCCAATAAAAACGCCCCGTACTCTACCCACTTTGGCAAACTCGATAACACAATAGACTCCCATCAGACCCAACAACGATGCAGCAATCCCTAGTGAAAATCATACGCTTATATTAGCGCACAGTGTCATAGTGTCGTTTAAATTTCATGATTTATGACCTAAAAGAATTTTATCAGTCAGAGAAAAACACACAGACTGCTCCTTCTTGTTGCATTCAATAGCAATTAGAATAAAAATAGTTTAACAATAAAACAAAAACACATTCTAAAAATGAATCGCAAGGACATCATTATGCCAACATCAGCTCACCAACTGACGCTTAGGGTACACATCGTAGCGAAAATTACCCCACCCATCGAACTGGGAAAAACACCAGACGGTATCCGTATGAACTATCCCATCATAGGTGGTGAGTTCTACGCAATTTGTGACGATCAATCGAAGATAAAAGGAGTGGTGTTACCCAATGGCGCTGATTTTTTTCGTGAGCGGGCCGACAAAGTAGGAATACTGAATGCCATCTATTCCCTACAAACCGAAGCGGGTCAAGTGATTAACATCCAAAATACGGGGCTAATTCGTAACACCCCAAAAGGTCAAGAAATGGTTGAGCAAGGCATTTGGCCCATTCCAGAAAGTGAGTATTACTGCCGCTGTACTCCCGTTTTTTCCGCACCAGAAGGGCCTCTATTCTGGTTAAACGACAGCATTTTTACCGGTTCGGTTACCTATCCAGCGGCAGACACTGTCGACATAAAAGTCTTCGAACTAACCTAATCACACAACCTTCCTTAATTAGATAGTCAAAAAGCGTCAAACAGATACGAAAAAGAACAGGTCATCAGACCTGTTCTTTTTTGATGAGGACTACACCTCCATGGCGATTTTGGTTTTTTGTCGATTCACTAAGCCATAAATAATGCCTGCCGTTAACCAAGTACCTCCCAAGATCATCGCAAAACGATCCATCCCAGAGAACACCGCAAGCACAATCGCCGCCCCCACAATAGGCACAATAATATGGACAAACCACTTACGATCGGGATTATTCAGCCCAAAGCGAACAAACACCGCCACATGCAGTAATAAAAAGCCGGATAAGGCACCGAAATTAACCAGAGAGGCTAAGATGTCGAGGTTATCTTTCATAATCAATGCGGTTGCAAGGGTGATTACCGTTGCCACCATCATTGCCATATAAGGGGTTTGAAATTTGGGGTGTAATTTAGACAAAAAATGCGGCAATTGACGATCACGTCCCATAGCAAACAACACGCGCGCAACACTAGATTGCATTGGCAACGTATTAGAAAAGCCCACAATAATGGCTAGCAACCACGCCAAAGTCGTCGACGCCCAAGGGCCCACTTGAATGGCTAAAATTTCAAAAATAGCGGTAGCAGGATTCGAGTACTCAATGCCCTTCATCAGGTTACCAATTACCAAGGTCGTCACCGTAAATACCACGCCACACAGAGCGAGAACAATCATAATGGCACGGCCAATTTGCTTCGCATCTTTCGTTCGAGTTTCTTCTCCTAATGTGGTGATGGCATCAAACCCTAAAAAGGACAAAACACAAATAGAAGCACCCGCTAACACATAGTGCCAGCTAAAATCCACGCTGTTATAGAGGGGCTCTAAAGTCACTGCGCCGGTACCTTTACCATCCTGTAAGGCAAAAATCGCCAAAGCAACTACGCCACCTACCATTAAAAACTGCGCAATAACCGCGTACAAACTGGCTTTCGCTGTAACATTGACACCAAACCAGTTAATAAGAAACGACGTCCCCACTAAGATTAAGATCCAGTTTTCACGACTAATCGATGGCACTAAAATATGAGTACTGAATGACATCAGTACAAATACCAAGGCGGGAATCAATAAGTAGTCCAATAAAATCATCCAACCACCGATAAACCCCGCAAAATTGCCCAAGCCAAATCGGACATAGCTGTATATAGAACCGGCGGATTGAACTTGCTCCGACATGGTGACATAGCTTCTAGCCGTAAAATACATGCAAATAGTGGCCACCACATACGCAAGGGCAATAAAGCCGCCCGAGACATTCCACACAAAACCAAAGGTGGTCAGTGGTGCAACGGGGGCAATAAAGGCTAAACCGTAGGCCACTAACTCTTTCAAGCCCAGTGATCTTTTCAGTGATTGTACGTCATCAGATTGCTTGATGCCTTGTTTCGCTGTTACTTCTAATACTGTTTCGTTCATGATCGGTACCTTGATTTATTATGGTTTTTATTTTTTGAAGCCGAGGCCCAGGGTCGTGGCAAGGCTTCTTTTTATTGTTTTGGATACTGCATTGCTAAACGTTGAGAACTAACACACGTTCTGGGACTGTTTTTGTTTCTTTTTTTCCGCCTCAAGATCCGCCAGAACTTTCGCCAATACCTTTTCAAGAGATAACTCAAAGATCTCCCTTTCATGGGGGGTTAATGTGGCAAGCATGCTCGCGACCCCTTCATTAGAGAGTTTTTTGGCTTTTTGTGCTGTCGTGACACCTTCTGGCGTTAAAAAGAGCTGAGTTTGGCGAGCATCTTTGTCGTTCACGACTCTGTTCACTAAACCCGATTGACACAATTTTGTGACGGTTCTAGAAACGATAGTCCGTTCTAAAAAGGAGTTTTCGACCAAGCTATTAATATTAATGCCCGTCTCATCGGCGATCAGAATAATCAACCGAACCTCACGCAAAGTGAGGCCCAACTGAGATTCATGGCGCATGCTCCCCACTTCTTTCGCTCGAGAATTTAATTCATCCAATCTGAGAGTGAGATATTTACTAGCCATTAACTACCTCCGAAAAATATGTGCAATTTACGCTATGTGATATGTGCACACAGTTAAGTTTTTTAATCCACATTTCATGCCATTTTCATCACGGTTATATAAAACAAATATTATTGTTATTTAAAACAACAGTTTATTTATTAAACATCCTCTTTGGCACGATGTTATTCCCTCGCTGGAACGCCCAATGTTGGACTATATTGGGTGGAATTGACCCAAAAAGGGTGAACCTTTAGTCATCTCCTAGTTCACAGCTTGATGGCGATGCTTCACGTTTAAAACGTCAAGAATCTCTTGCGCAACACGCTCTGCCGATTGCAGTGCCCCTTCCATATAACCAGCCCATTGCGAAGCGGTTTCAGTCCCTGCAAAGTGGATACTATTAATTGGTTGACTAACCGCTTCGCCAAAAATGCTCCAGGCACCTGGTGGCAAGTAACCGCCATAAGCCCCCCGTGAGTACTCTTCTTGCGCCCAATCTAGTTCTTTATATTCAGTGTAACGATCGACTTGTGAACCAAAATAGTCGCGTAAACATTCGATGACTTTTTGCTCGCGCTCTTGGGCTGTTTTGGTTCCCCAGTAACGACCTTCATCCGCTTCCATAAAGCCAACCAAAATGCCACAGCTGCCATCTTGCGGTGAGTTGTCATAGGTCAAACTCAATGGCAAAGTGGTCGACGATGCCAAACCACTAAGCTCTTCGTCACGCCAGAAAGGCTTATCAAATGTGACGATCACTTTGATGACGGCCCCCATGGCAGTGCGTTGTGTTAATTGATCACGAATGCCTGGAAGGGCGGGTTTATAAGACAAACGACCCGCCAACGCTGGTGGCAAAGCCACAACAACGCGTTTAGCGTTCACTTGAAGGGAATGGGTAGACACCACCACGTGATGATTAAAATGTTCAATACAAGTAACAGGCTGGTTCAGTAGCACATCGTCACCAAGACGTTTCGCCAAGCCGATTGGTAACTGTTGTGCCCCATTGGTAAAACGCAATTCTTGCGCCCCATCTTCAGTGCTAATTAGGGTATCAACGCCTTCGCCTGACGCAACATAGAACAAGACATGCAACATTGACAGTTCATGGGCTTCTGCCGAAAAGATCGACATGGCAATGAACGTCATAGCATTCCTAGCTATATCAGATGTCGTATTCTGACGAATCCAATCGGCGTATGTGATTTTATCGTATGCACGATGCTCTTCTTTTGCCCATGGCTTCGTCGTATCGATTTCAAAAGCCAGCTCATTTAAACGAGCCATAGCGCGTTCAATTTCTTCTGCAATATCGTCGTCCATCTCAGGGAAAAAACTGTCTCTTACTTGTTTTTCTCCCGTCATCATGAAAACGTTCTTTCCTTTGTTGTAAGTCGGAAATAACTCTTCACCTAATGATTTGACAATTTTATGGGCTCGATGGTGGGTTGCTCCAAGCCATTGACCACCAAGATCCACTCGAGCCCCATTTTTCAAAGTATGGCTTAACAAACGGCCACCCACACGATCACGAGCTTCTAATACAAGTACAGACAATCCTTGTTCTTTTAAAAGGGTGGCAGTTTGCAGACCCGACAGCCCGGCTCCGACCACGACAACATCACATTCTTTCGTTATGGATACATTTCCCATTATATTTACTCCTAAGCAACAGATTTATCTAATGACAGTGGTGGGCAAGAGAACGGATTAAGCTGTCTGGCAGCCATTTCCGCAAACGCCAAGGTAGTATGATCCTGATAGAGATCACCAATGATTTGTACCCCAGCAGGCAAACCATTAACCAAATATCCTGTCGGCATGGCTGTCGCTGGCAAATTGGCTAAAGTCGCCAAACCTGGCCACGACAAGTTATAGAGATAGGGGGCTTGTTGACCGCTGATGGTCAATACACGACCAATCTGAGCACTAGGGCCATGGCCTTCCAATTGATGCTCGAAAGCAACCGTTGAGGTAACAGGGCAGATCAGTACGTCATATTGCTGGAAGAAGTGCTTCCATTTTTCACTATTTTCTGCGCGAGATTGGTTGACGGATTCACTTTCATGGGCAGGATGTTTGGTATATTCATACAATTCTTTCGCAAATTGCTTGCCTTCGAAAGACTGGGCTTGCGCTAAGAACGCCTCTTTCACATCCTTTTCCATGCGGCTACCGATTACCCCAAACAGCGTTTTTAAATAGGTATCATGGATATCTTGAGGATCAATGTCTGGATGAACACCGATATCCACATTAACGCCCTCTTGGCGAAGATCTTCTACAAATTGCAAAATGGCTTTGGCATAGCCTTCATCAAGCGGAAATGCATCTAACCAAACCCCTACTTTATATTCGCGTAAGGTTTGATAACGTTGTGGCGGAAGATGGGAAACAGCCGAATCATCGGACTCGTGTAGCCCACACAGCACACCAAATAACAAACGTAAATCCGAGGCATCACGTGCCAAAGGCCCCATGACACTCAGTGGGGATGGTGAAGTCGAAAATGGTCCCGGTGGAATATGCCCAACTACTGGCAACACACCATAAGTAGGCTTATGACCAAATACCCCACAAAAATGCGATGGACAACGAATAGAGCCACCAATATCACTACCAAGTTCCAATGCCGTAAAACCCGCCGCTAGTGATGCCGCAGAGCCACCAGAAGACCCCCCTACAGTATGTTTGATATTCCATGGGTTATTGGTTACGCCATAAATATCGTTATAGCTTTGGTGATCTCCACACCCAGCAGGTAAATTGGTTTTACCAAAAATAGAGGCCCCCGCATCACGGATACGCTTCACCAGAATCGCATCCTTCTTTGGACGATGGTTGGCAAGATGTGGTAAACCGCAGGTTGCTTTCATACCGACGACTTCAAATGAGTCCTTTATGGTCATCGGAAGCCCCGCTAGAACCCCAATTGGCTTATCTAGGGCCCGCAGGCGGTCCACTCGTCGCGCTGCGGCCATCGCTCGTTCTCTATCCTGATCAACAATAATATTAAGTTGGTCGTTTAATTGATCGACGCGGTTAAAATGCCACTCTAATAGCTCTGTGGCACTGAATTCTTTTTCTCTAAGCCGCTTTAGCATTAAATGAGCGGGGCCCGTTAGTACAGCCGTTTTTTCATCCATTAAAGTCGACATTTTTGAAGCAACCGCCGCATTCTTGTTAATAGAGTAATCAGTCATAATTTTTCCTATTATTTGTTTAATCTTCTCAAACAGGAATTTCGATTCATTCCTGATAACCCATCAGTCACCACAGCCATTTCAATAAAGGGGACGATACATGGGCAAATCACCTACGATTTGGCTTTTTCATGCCAAAACGGAAAACACTGCAACATGCAAAAATACGTGCAATTTGAAATATGTGATAAATGCACACATTTGTTTTAATCCATTTTTCATGCCACCTTTCAATTTTGTTATGCAAAACAACAATTTGACGATAAAACAGAGAATCAGTCAGAATTCTGTGCCGTTTTAAATGCACAATTTCGAGTCAATCTGGGTGAAATTGACCCAAAGTAGACAATAAGTCCGTACCGCTTTACCCATGTGAAAACAACCTAAGACAAGCCACACAAAGCACGCATTTAACATCATAAAATGGTGAAACAGCGTTAGGACTGGACAGTGCTTTTTAATGGAAGCGATGGGGTGGCAAGAGAAAGCCTAAAGTAGAATGTGTTGTTGATAAATTGTGGTAAGGGTTGCGATTTTTCTGGTCGCCACTATGGTCGCAAAACCAGACGGAGGCCGTCATGCCTACAATTGAGGCATTGCTGCTAAGCCCCAAATTAAGTAATCGTGTTGCGGATATGGTGAAGGATTTGGATGCTTTAGGCGTACCGTTTTATGATCAACAAATAATCTCGGTAAATGAAGGGGAAAAAGCATTATAGCGTTACACTAAGTAACGCTATAGGGACGTTTTAAGTTACTTTTTCTTCGGTTGACGTCCGTGATAAATAGCAAAACCTTTATCTCGTAAAAGGCGACTATGGGAACCTAATGCCGCATCTAACAAGGGCGGGTAGCGTAAGAAATCATTAGCCACCACAAACAACTCCCCATTGAGTGTCAGGTGATCTTTCACGCCCATAAAGAAGTGCTCAGCAATGCTGTAGTCCGTATTAATACCTGAATGAAAAGGCGGATTGGTAATCACATAGTTAAAACGACCTTTCACTTCTTTCAGGCCATTGGATGCAATCACCGTCACTGCCTGACTTGCCTGATTAGCAGCAAACGTCAACTGCGTTGCCTTAATTGCCAAAGCACTGTCATCCAACGCCGTAATATGCGCGCCCGTTTTGTAGTAAAGCCAAAGGGCAATAATGCCATCACCGCAACCGAAATCGAGCAAACGGGCATTTTCCACATCACTCATAAAACGGTGTTGACTCAGCTGCTCTAGTAATAGTTCTGTCCCTTTATCGAGTTTTTTATGCCCAAAAACACCGGGTAAGCTGCATAACACCAGCGACTGTCCAGCTACTTCCAGCGACCAAGTGGTCACCCATTTCTCCAAGAAAAAAGGTTCGGCTGAACGGCGTTTATAACCGTGATACAACAAACAGTGCTTCGCACTGTCCACCTTACCAACGTCGTCTAAACCCGCTTCTAGATATTTGGTCGCGGATTTCACACCACTTTTATTGTCACCCACTAACCAGACTTGTCCGCCTTCTTTTAAATGTGGCAATGTCACCGCTAAAAGATAGGTCAGAAGCTCTTTTGCCTTGGGTTGATAAATAATGACATGATCAAAATCACTGCCTAAATGCGCATCCCATTGCTCGCTAAACAACACTTTACTCTCGTCAAACCCCACTTGTATGAGCGCATCATACTGTGCTTTGGATTGGCTCCACGCATACACATCGGCTAGGTTGCCCAACTCTCGTGCATAAGTGTCTTCTGGATTGGCAAACAATACTTTGCCAGTCAATTCTGATTCATTGCGCGCCAATAATTGACTCGTGGAATTAAGGTTCATAGGTTACAGATAACTCTTTGGTAGAAAGGGTGGTGACAGGTGCTAATAAACGATTCAAGCGCTCTGTAGAGAGATCTCGCTGAACGCGGGGATAGCGTGGAGTTTGTCGATCATTCAATAATGGGGCATTCCAGCCCTTAGTTTGCGCTAAGAAATCTTGTACAAAAGCATCACCATGTTCCAAGCAGCCCGATAAAATCACATCGACATAACTTAAAGCAATGGGGCAGTCAGAGTGAGGAGCAACCACATCGGCAGTGTGATAGACCCAATAGGTGCCATCAGGAAGCGGATCATCTTGATAAGCGGTTAATTGAGATAATGAAATTTGGGCGCGCTCATAGCCACTCTCACGTTCATCAAATAGCGGCAGTTGATCAACAGGCACTTCCACTAACACACCGTTACAGGCCTGTGTTGGCGACTGAATCACCGCCACAGAACTCATACCAAACTCGGCAGACATGACAGACCAATGGCGTTCAAAACCCTGTAATTTCACGGGCCAAACTTGGCCTGTTTCCCCAGTTTTAGCACGACTTTGACTGTTGATTAGACTGCCATAACCTAAAATAAAATGTCGATTATGTGAATTCATCCTCACCTCCTAAGATCGCCGCCTTGATACGTTATATGGGCAAGCATAATAGCTTGCGAGCGATAGAAGTACTAGGGATAGACGCACCAGACGACCTTTAGAATTGACACAAGACATTGAGACAAGACACAACGCACCATAATAGACCATCAGTTTGCACCAACTTAATCCAATATCCTTCGATAATGCCCCAGACCATTGCTCATAAAAAAATAACCACTCGGTTAAGTTTTGTAAAATATGTCTGTGAATACATTATCTTATAAATAGTGTGAAATATAAATTTCACAATGGCACACCTGTTGCAATCTTGCGCTTAACACCATAGCCCCCAAATAAAGGAGCCCCCATGAGCATGAAATCTTTTTTCGGCAAACTGTTTATTATCGCAGCGTCTTTAGGTTCTATCGCCGCCGCTCAGGCGAATACCTTACAAGATATTCAGCAACGCCACCTGATCCGTATTGCCGTCCCTCAAGACTTTCCCCCCTTTGGTTCTGTCGGACTCGATATGCAACCGCAAGGCATTGACATTGACATGGCCAACTACATTGCCAAACAGTTGGACGTGAAACTGCAACTGGTGCCAGTAACCAGTGCCAATCGCATTCCTTATCTTCAAACCCATAAAGTAGACCTAGTCATTTCCAGTCTCGGGAAAAACCCAGAACGCGAAAAAGCCATCGATTTTTCCAAAGCTTATGCACCATTCTTCCTAGGGGTATTTGGCGAAAAAGACATCCCAGTTCATGACGCGGCTGACCTTGCGAATAAAACCGTCGGGGTGACCCGTGGCGCAATAGAAGATCTGGAACTCACCAAAATTGCGCCTAAAAGCACCACAATACAGCGCTTTGAAGACAATAATACCACTCTATCGGCTTACTTATCTGGGCAGGTCAATCTTATCGCAACAGGCAACCTTGTCGCCGCCAATATTGCCAAACGCGATCCTAGCCATGCCCCCGTTAGTAAGTTTGTATTGAAAAACTCGCCTTGCTACATCGGTATGATGAAGAACGAGCCAGAACTCAAAGCCAAAGTGAATGAACTGATCAGCAAAGCGCTAAAAGATGGCACCCTCAACAAAATATCTCTTAAATGGTTAAAAGCCCCGTTACCAAAAGGCTTTGGTGAATAACCTCCATGTTAGATTTTGCCGCTCTTTTACCCTATAGCCATGTGTTTATACATGGCTTAATAACGACCGTAGAAATCAGTCTGCTGGCGACCGTTTTGGGCTTGGTATTGGGGGCCACATTTGCGGTGGCTCGCCAATACGGTGCAACCTGGCTGTCACGCATCGTCAATGTTTACGTAGAACTCATTCGTAATACGCCCTTTATCGTCCAACTGTTTTTTATCTTTTTCGGCTTACCGAGTATTGGCTTAAAACTCTCTGCCTGGGAAGCGGGCATCATTGCGATGGTGGTGAACCTTGCCGCCTACAGCACCGAAATCATACGTGCAGGTCTTGCTTCCACACCCAAAGGACAG
Organism: Marinomonas spartinae; assembly: GCF_016461715.1. GTDB lineage: Bacteria > Pseudomonadota > Gammaproteobacteria > Pseudomonadales > Marinomonadaceae > Marinomonas > Marinomonas spartinae_A. The sequence continues at coordinate 193,152 of NZ_JAEMUI010000004.1, forward strand.
TGGGAAGCAGGTAAGGTACTTGGCCTAAGTTTTAAACAAACCCTGTTTCGCGTTGTCATCATTCCTGCAATCGAAAAGATCTATCCGGCCCTTACCAGCCAATGCATTATTGTCATGCTAGGCTCAGCGGTACTGTCTCAAATTTCAGTACAGGATCTGACCTATGCTGCGAATTTTGTGCAATCCCGTAACTTTCGCAGCTTTGAAAGTTATCTGGTCACCGCTCTCTTGTATTTGTTTTTAGCCATTCTCATGCGTAAAGCCTTTAACCTCATTGGAAAGAGATTGTTCTCTTATCGAGCTGAAAGATGATTGAGTTTTCTAACTACGACATTATTCGTAACTTATTAATTGCCACTCAATGGACAGTTCTGTTGTCGCTGGCCGCGTTTGTCGGTGGTATCAGTGTTGCCTTATGCTTGACAGCCGCCCGTTTGACCAAGAATCCAGTGCTGACAGGCCTGATCAAATTTTATGTGGAAGTATTTCAAGGTACGCCGCTATTAATGCAGATGTTCCTTTGCTTCTTCGGTTTGTCTTTAGTGGGGCTGAATATTTCAGCGTGGAACGCCGCCGTCCTCTCTTTGACCTTGTTCACCAGTGCTTTCTTGGTAGAAATTTGGCGTGGTTGTATCGACACCTTACCAAAAGGCCAATGGGAAGCCTCCCGTTGTTTGGGGCTGAGCTTTCTACAAACCCTGCGCTATGTGGTATTGCCACAAGCGTTTAAAGTCGCCCTAGCCCCCTCTATCGGCTTTTCCGTACAGGTTGTCAAAGGCACGGCCTTGGCCTCAGTCATTGGTTTTGTGGAGCTCACCAAAGCCGGCACAATGCTCAATAATGCCACCTTTGAACCATTCAAAGTCTTTGCCTTTGTCGCCCTCATTTACTTTGCACTGTGTTATCCCTTATCGCTGACCAGTAAAATTTTGGAGAAGAAATTCAATGTCTCTCGTTAATATTCATGAAGTACACAAATACTACGGCGATCTGCACGTTTTAAAAGGCATTAACCTCAATATTAAAGCGGGTGAAGTGATCTCCATCATAGGCCGTAGTGGATCAGGGAAAAGTACCTTATTACGCTGTATGAACGGCTTAGAAAAATACCAAAAAGGCGGCATCACAGTTGATGGCAAAGAGGTGACGACAGAAGAGATTCAAGTCAGAATATTGGCTCGTAGCGTCGGGATGATTTTCCAAAGCTTTAATCTTTTCCCTCATTTAACGGTCGGCGAAAACATCATGTTAGCGCCTACCATCGTTCTTAAAAAGAGCAAGCAAGAGGCGCAGGAAACCGCCAAAGCCATGCTCGAAAAAGTCGGCTTAGCGGATAAGTTTGACAGTTTCCCAGAAAAGCTTTCTGGCGGACAACAGCAACGCGTCGCCATCGCCCGTGCCTTAGCCATGAATCCGAAAGTGTTATTGTGTGATGAAATCACCTCGGCACTTGATCCGGAGCTGGTTGGCGATGTGCTAAAAGTACTCGAACAACTTGCCAAAGAAGGCATGACACTGGTGCTGGTGACCCACGAAATGAACTTTGCTCGAGATGTGGGCGATCGTGTTGTCTTTATGCACCAAGGTAAAGTCTGGGAAGAAGGCCCAGCGAAAGAGGTCTTTGCCAATCCGCAAACCGACGAGCTGAAAAACTTTGTGAATTCAGTACTCTAACTTGCTAAATCATCATTTAAAAACTCAGCAGGCGCTAATGGAGACCTCCATAGCGCCTTTTTCGACAAATAACCTTTCTTTTACTTGGCTTTTTTGTCCGCACCCTTGATGAAAAAAACCAAAGGCAAAGCACAAATCGCGACCCACATCACAAATCGAAAGTCTTGCAAATAAGCCAAGGTCGTCGCTTGTGTATTCACCATTTGATTAAGAGATGCCAAACCCTGAATCGTATGCGTATTCCACATACCCTCTTGTTGCACCACACCTAAGTTTAGGTTAAAAGGCGTCATATAGTCAGCAAACGCAGAATGGTTAATTTGCACACGCTGTGCCAGATAAGTAGTCACAACCGAAATACCAATACTACTACCTATATTACGTAACAGGCTGAACATCGCTGTCCCTTCATTACGGAATTTCGGATTCAATGTTGCAAAAGAAACAGTAGACAACGGAACAAACAAAAAGCCTAATCCTGTTCCTTGTATGATTCCGCTATAAATAATCGTGAACGCGGTAACATCGGCCGTAAACTGCGTCATTTGCCACAAAGAGATAATAACCAGCACTAAACCAAGGGAGATCATATAGCGTGGATCCACCTTACCCGACAACCTCCCCACCACTAACATGGCCGCCATGGTACCAAAACCACGAGGGGCTAAAATCGTGCCGACTGAAACCACAGGATAGTCCATGAGATCCTGCATAAAGGGTGGTAAAAGTGACATGGACGTGAGTAAAATCACCCCCACGATAAAGATAAAAATCATGCCTACCGTGAAGTTTCGATCTCGAAACATCTCCGGATCAACGAAGGGGTGACTATGAGTAAACGCATGTACAATGAACATGTAGCCAGTGATCACCGCGAGCATACACTCAATGATAATTTCTGGACTATTAAACCAGTTCTGAGACTGTCCCCGATCCAGCATCAGCTGCAACGCCCCAATACAAGTCCCCAACAACGCAAAACCAAATAAATCAAACTTACGGGACAGATCAATTTCGGTTTCTTTCACATACCGGGCGATCCCAAACCAAGCAATAATGCCAAATGGAACATTGATGTAGAACACCCAACGCCAACTGTAATATTGTGTCAGAAGCCCTCCCAGATAAGGCCCCAAAATCGGACCTACCATGACCCCCACACCCCACATCGCCATGGCAGAGCCATGTTTTTCTCTGGGGTAGGTATCCAATAGGACGGACTGGGACAAAGGCACTAGGCTGGCACCAAACACCCCTTGTAACAGGCGGAACAAAACAATCTGATCGAGCGACTGTGCGGCCCCACATAGGATAGAAGAAATGGTAAAACCAACCACCGAGGCCATGAACAGGCGTTTACGACCAATTCGTGACGCCACAAACCCCGTCAAGGGCATACAAATAGCTGCCGCTACAATATAAGAGGTCAGCACCCAAGAAATTTGATCCTGAGTCGTCCCCATGGATCCTTTCATATGCGGCAAAGCAACGTTGGCAATCGTTGTATCCAGTGCCTGCATAATGGTCGCTAACATCACAGAGAAAGTGATCATCAGAGTATCGGTGGTCATCTGAAAACCGCTTTGACTGGCTGAGGCCTGATTATTTGTCATAGACACACCTTACAGTTGGATGCCAAATAAACTGCGGTGGTGGTTCGTATCAATGGTCACCTCAGCACTCATACCATCACGCAGTACCGGCATGCCAGGTTGATCTTGAATACTGATTCGAACGGCCAAGCGCTGCGCAACTTTTACCCAGTTTCCCGTGGCATTTTGTGCAGGTAATACAGAAAACCGAGAGCCGGTAGCTGGACTAATGCTTTCTACGGTGCCTTTCCACACCACTCCTGGGTAGGTATCCACCGAAACATCGACGCTTTGCCCAGGTTTCACATAGGTTAACTGTTTCTCTGTGAAGTTCGCTACGATACGCTTATGGTCTGACACCAACATCATTCGAGTCGCCCCAGTATCGGTGTATTCCCCCACGAGAGGCAGGTGCGCAACAATACCACTGCTTGGCGCAACGACTTTGACATAACTTAAATTCAACTCGGCTTGATCAAGCGCAGATTGATAGATTTTATAGTTGGCCTGATCTTCAACGGGCATGTCTGGATTGCCACCCAGATCCGCTTTCAATTCTTTAATATTGTTTTTCAACTCAGCCACATTCAAGGCACTGACACGTACCGCTTCTTGCGCTTTATCGTAATCTGAGTCTGAAATGAAATGCTTTTTAAACACATTTTCTTGGCGCACTTCCTCACGTTGATTAAAAGCCAATTGTGTTTTTGCTAATTCGAGTTTGACCAATTCCTGCTGATAATCGGCTTGCTGCGCGAGTAAGTTATTACGAACTAAGTCCAATTGGCTTTTGGCTTTATCCACTGCCAGTTGGTAAGGTCTCGCATCAATGCTATACAGTAATTGCCCTTTATTTACGGCTTGGTTTTCTTTCACATCCACCGTTTTGATAAGTCCAGACACTTGGTTCGTAATGGCCGTCATATCCGCTTGCACATAAGCATCATCCGTTTCTACATCACGCCCACCTAGCATATATACCACTGCCGACACCAAAACGATCAAAAGAGGGACACCTATTAGCAAGAGGCGACGCTTTCCTCGATTGGCAGATTGCTTTGTCTCGATTGGTTTATTATCTTGTTCACTCATGTTATTTAGCTCTCCAAAAAGAGTCGATCTTGTCGCTTTGGTTGAATCAGGAAGCGGTTAGCATTAAGAAACACTGTCGGATGAATCGTCTTGCAAATTGCGGTGTATTTTCTCTAAAAGACCTTGTAACTGATCTATTTCATGGACGGTTAACCCATCAAAAGCTTTCACTCTCACTTCCCCAATCGCTTGGTTTATGTGCGTCAATTGCTCGGCAGCCGCGTCGGTCACATACAGGCAATAAGCCCGACGGTCAGCAGAATCCGCGCGTCTTTCCACCAAGCCTGCTTTGGCTAATTGATCAATTAAACGAGCCAAGGAAATCGGCTGAATTTCTAAGTGTTCCGCTAAAGTAACTTGTCGAATCCCTGGATAACGAGAAACAGAAAGCAATGTTTTCGCCTGCATCAGCGTCATGACACTTGAGTTTTTGTTGTACTCACGACGCATCAAACGCAATACATCTGTCATTAAGAAACCGATACTGTTACCTAGGTTTTTATCCGCCATATTCCCCACCCCCAATTCAGTATGCTTTGATTATTATATACATAGCTTATTATATTCAATGATGCTTTTTTAAAGTACGCAATGATTCCTTAATAGATTCGGTTTTCACCACATTGTTGGGAGCTAAAACGCTACCCACCAAAAACGAAAGTTGCTAATGTCGTAGGCCGATGAACCAACCATAAGGACATTTCATGAGTCAGCCCATGTTATTGATTACAGGCGGTAGCCGAGGCATTGGTGCCGCAACCGCGATCTTGGCGGCCCAGCAAGGCTATGAAGTCATTATCAACTATCGCTATGATGAAAGTGCCGCGAACGCCATTCAGCAGTCGATTGTCGCGACTGGAGGGAAAGCCCACTGTGTACAAGCCGATATCAGCCAAACCTCGCAAGTAAAAGAAATGTTCTCATTGATTCGGAAAAAATGGGGGACGATTCAAGGATTGGTCAACAGCGCCGGCGTATTGGATCAACAAACCTCTTTTGTCAACACAACCCCAGAACGTTGGCAGCGTATTTTTCAGACCAATGTCTTTGGCACCATGCAATGCTGTCAAGAGGCTTTCCAAGACATGGCGCGCAGCAAAGGCGGACAAGGTGGCAGCATAGTCAATGTGTCATCGCTGGCTTCCGTGTATGGTTCACCTAACGAATACGTGGACTATGCGGCAAGCAAAGGCGCGGTTGATTCTTTCTCACGCGGGTTTGCTCTAGAAGTCGCCAGCGATGGCATCCGAGTCAATGTTGTGAGGCCAGGCCTTATTTATACGGATATGCATGCTGACGGTGGCGAAGCGGGCCGTGTGGATCGAATCGGCCCAAACTTGCCCCTACAGCGAGGGGGTCAGCCAGAAGAGGTGGCGGAAGCGATTGTGTGGTTGCTGAGCAACAAATCCAGCTATACCACAGGCGGCTTTATCGATGTTGGTGGTGGACGTTAATAAGAAAACGCATCCACGCCACAAGCAAACGAACTAGCCAAAGGATAGGGCCCTTGCTGATAGACCGCATAGGACGGGTAAGGGCACAGAGGTCGAGTAATGCCAACCATGCTCTCGGGTAACTCTGGGTTGGGAAGGTGTGTCGCCGCAACAATAGTATTAGGGCGTTGCTGACTTTCTACCCAGTTCACTAATGGCCTTAACAGATCAAATCGATCCAACGTCGGGCCACCTTCTCCATGAGACATGCCAGGTACACGATAAAAACGCACAAACTGATCCGCTTTACCCGCTAGATTAAAATTGAGGTAATCATACCATCTCATGGTATCTCTCACCGAAAACACCGGATCACTATTACCATGGAAAATAATCATTTTACCACCATGCTGACGAAATACCGTCAACTTAGGATCCATCACATCCGGCGGCGTCATAACGGTCATGGCAGACTCGGGAAACCGTTGATTGGTTGCGAAAATTTTTGGTGCATCTTTATCAAAGTCAAAATCCAATAAAAATTGCTCAAGAGAAAACGGGTTACTCTTAACTTTGACGGGGGGTGTCATAAAAATCGTCGCTAAAGAAGCCGCCCCCAGAACATCAATAATCGGCTTACGAGACCAATTATCTACCGTACTTTCTATTTTCCAAGTGCGCCAGTTGCTGGACAGCATCCCTGTATCGTAAACCCAGCTGGAGTAAAGAGCTTCATTTTTACTATTATGGGGCCCCTGAAACATACGGATAATCGCAGAGACTTTTTCCACCGGGAGACAATCACGATCAAACTCACTTTTACACACCAATGAAGTGGGTTCAAACTGGCGTTGGCAGGCGTTAGAGGCAAAAATTAAATGATCTCGAAGACCATCCAAACCATCACAGCGCCTCAATAGCCCTCGTACAAACAACGATATGTCCCGAGGGGTCAATGCCTTGCCAAGATCCGCATTAACTGCATGAAGAGACTGTATATCCCAAGCATGCTGAAGGGCGGCTTTGGGCATATTGATCCCAGGATAGCCAACTAAGAGACCATCAAAAAAGTTCGGAAAGCGCGTAGCGGCGACCATCGCCACACGACCACCATTGGAGGCACCAATGCCATAACTGTAACGGATAGGCGAGTTGTAATATCGCTCCGTCATTAAGCGAGCAATGGGATAGAGCTTACGAACCGCATCGTAGCCAAAATCACGACGTGCTTGGGGATCGAATCCAAACATAGCACTGCCGATTAAGCTCGATGAGTCCCCTTTATCCAGATTATGCCCCCCATTACTGGAAATGACCGCAAAGCCTTGATTCACCGCATACTGAGCCGTGACTTGTCCTGTCATATTACCGAGGGCTGGCCTAACCACACCATCATTACCGCCATTAAACTGGTAGGCAAGGCGCCCTTGCCAAAAACGTGGTAAACGTATTTCAAACTTGATTTGGTAGCGCTTTCCGTCAATGCCTAAACGCTTAGGAAGCGACCCTTGAACAAGACAATAGGGATAACGCACCTGAGCATCAGGAAAATGCATATCGGCCTTGGCACTCACCCCTTGAGGCAAATTTAATACTAGCGCTTGGCAACTTAGTGCATTCGCGGCGCCAGAGAAGACAGATAGCAATACAGTCAAAAAGGACACAAAAGGCCACTTCATCACAAAATCCTTTGTTTTGAAAACCAAATACTCAGTTCGATACAAGAAGACACTACCTCAACAAGTCTTAAACATACGGTTCAAAAACACAAGATTCATTAGAAACAAAAGAAAAAGGAAGGCAGGAAACGAGCTGGAATAGAATAATAAAAACGGGCCTAAGCCCGTTTTCGAAACACATTAGTGCGCTGACGCAAAAACCAAAAAGTCAGTTGGCAAAGTTCTAAAGTCCACTGACATTGTGATACTTAAAGCCGTTACCGTAAAAATGGAAAAGAAAAACACCTGACGTGCCCATCCATTAATATCAATATCCTTGCGATAACCCTTAAGCGCCATACCAAGCCACCACAAACTAGTCGCAAGCGCCACCACCATAAAACCGATACCAACGTAGCCAGTTAAAGGTAATAAAGCAGAAACAATAGCAAAGGCTGCAATGTGCAGCACAATGTGTCGCTTCGCTTTGGAAATACCTTCAGCAACGGGCAACACCGGAATATTCGCAGCCGCATAGTCTTTGTAGCGAAAAATAGCAATGGCATAAGAATGCGGCATTTGCCAAATAGAAAACATCGCTAACAAAATGGCTGCACCGGCATCAAACTGACCTGAGGCAGCACAATAGCCAACCACTGGCGGAACCGCACCGGATAAGCTACCAATAAACGTGCCATAGACAGAATTGCGTTTGAAATACATGGTGTACAGAACGACATACACAAAGTAGCCAAAACCGGCAAAAAACACAGCCACCCAATTGGTAAAGTAAGCCAATAAGCCAAAGCCGATTATGCCAATCACCAATGAATGGAAGAAAGCCGCTTTACCAGACATTTCACCCGTAACAGTAACACGATTACGTGTACGCTGCATTTTGGCATCAATGTCTCGGTCAATGTAGTTGTTCATAGCGCAGCCAGAAGCCACCACCAGCGATAATCCAATCACTGTCGCGAGCATCAGAGTCCAGTCAATCTCGCCACGAGAGGCTAAAAAGAAGCCCCCCGCAACAGAGATGAGGTTGCCCATAATGATGCCAGGCTTAGTCACCTGAAGATAACGCTTAAACATCTTTATGAACTCCCACCGGACGCGCATCACTTATAATGAAAGAAGTCCGCATACTCATCACGTTCACTTACATCATCATCGCATTGGCGGCGTACATTAGCCATGTGGATAATCCCACCACCATTATGATAATTACCGCAGCAAACATAATTGCGTATGTGTCCCACTTACCTTCTTCAGAAAAGTTCAAATGTAAGAAGTACTTCATATGAACCAAAATCTGAATAACAGCTAAGATTATGATAGTGATATAAGTTGGCCCATTCGCAAAAGTATGGGTCATCACCATCCAGAATGGAACGCCTGTCAGAATAACAGACAGTACAAAACCAATCAGATAAGACTTAACACTACCGTGACCGCTGGTTGAATGCGAATCAGAAGAATGATTACTCATTTATACTGCTCCCATCAGGTAAACGAAGGTAAAAACACAAATCCAGACAACATCTAGGAAGTGCCAGAATAAGCTTAAGCAGCTTAGGCGAGTAACCGTACGGCTACCAAAACCTGACTTCAAAAGCTCAACTATCAAAATAGCCATCCAGATCAAGCCCGCTGTCACGTGCAAGCCGTGAGTACCCACAAGGGTAAAGAAGGCAGTCAGAAACGCACTTCTTTGAGGGCCATTTCCTGCCTCAATCAGATGGTGGAACTCATACAATTCCATGCAAATGAACACAGCACCAAATGCAAAGGTCACGAACAACCATAGCAAGGTACCAGCTCTATTGCGGTTATGAGCGCACACCATCGCGAAACCGTAAGTGATACTTGAAATAAGCAGCGCTGCGGTTTCGACGAGGACAAAGTCCAACTCAAAAATATCTTTACTCGATACACCACCCGCTGTGTTCATAAAGAGCACAGCATAAGTGGCAAAGACGGATGCGAACAACAAACAGTCCGTCATTAAGTACAACCAAAAACCAAACACATTATGTGGTGCTGGGTGATGATCGTGATGCTCATCGTGAGCGACATGTGCATTCATATGTGTCGTACTCATGATTACCCCTTAGCCACGTTGTTACTGTCTAAATGTGCCGTCTCAGTACGCAAGACCTCATCAGGCTGAATGTAATAATCCACATCAGAGGTATAAGCACGAGCGACAAGAGAAATAAATCCTCCCAATAGACCCAAAGCCGCTAACCACCAAATGTGCCAGATAAGAGCAAAGCCCATGATGGTCACACTGCCCGCAATCGCCATACCAGCCTTCGTATTCTTAGGCATATGGATTGGTGCATAGCTGTCTTTACGAACATACGCTGTGCCTTTTTCCTTCATATCGGTAAACGCATCAATATCGTAAACCGTTGGGATCTCAGCAAAGTTGTATACTTGCGGTGGAGACGCAGTCGACCACTCAAGAGTATGACCATTCCATGGGTCACCCGTTGTATCTAGGTTCTGTTTGCGGTCACGGAAGCTCACGTACAACTGTAGCAACTGACAAGCAATACCTGCCATGATGACAAATGCACCAATCAGAGCGATGTATAACCACATATCCCACTGTGGGTTATTGGTATGGTTTAGACGACGTGTCATTCCCAAGAAGCCCAATACGTAAAGAGGCATAAAGGCTAAGAAGAAACCAATCAACCAACACCAGAAAGCCGCTTTACCCAACTTAACATTAAGATGGAAACCCATTGCTTTCGGGAACCAGAACGCAAAACCAGCCAAGTAGCCAAAGACCGCACCACCAATGATGGTGTTATGGAAGTGGGCAATCAAGAATAAGCTGTTATGCAATACGTAGTCTGCACCAGGAACAGCAAGCAATACACCTGTCATACCACCGATGGTGAAGGTCACCATAAAACCAAGTGTCCACATAACCGGCACTGTGATGCGAAGACGACCACGATACATAGTAAACAGCCAGTTAAACAACTTAACACCTGTTGGGATGGCAATGATCATTGTCGCAACACCAAAGAAGGCGTTAACGTTGGCGCTTGACCCCATGGTAAAGAAGTGGTGCAACCATACGATGAAACCTAAAACGGAAATCGATGCAGTCGCCCAAACCATAGATTTGTAGCCAAACAGACGTTTACCCGTAAAGGTTGATACGACTTCAGAGAAGATACCAAACGCAGGCAGTACAAGAATGTACACTTCAGGGTGACCCCAAGCCCAGAACAGGTTGATATACATCATTGAGTTACCACCACCAGCAATCGTAAAGAAGTGGAAGTCTAGGTAACGGTCAAGTGTCAACATGGCCAATACAGCGGTCAAAATTGGGAAAGACAACGCAATCAGGATGTTTGCCCAAGTACAAGTCCAAGTAAAGATTGGCATGTCCATCAACTTCATGCCAGGGGCACGCATTTTGAACACAGTTGCTAAGAAGTTAACTGCGGTTAAAGTTGTCCCTATACCGGATATCTGCAAGGCCCAGATATAGTAATCGACCCCCACGTCCGGACTGAACTTCAAGCCCGCCAATGGTGGATAGGCTACCCAACCTGTTTTTGCGAACTCCCCGATAAACAAAGAAATGTTAATCAGGATAGCACCACCCACTGTTAACCAGAAACTCAGGTTATTCATGAATGGGAAGGCAACATCTCGCGCACCAATCTGTAACGGCAAAACAATGTTCATCAAACCAATCATAAATGGCATCGCCATAAAGATGATCATGATAACGCCGTGAGCCGTAAAGATCTGATCGTAGTGGTGCGGTGGTAAGTAGCCTGTGCCGCCATCGGTTGCGAAAGCCAACTGTAAACGCATCATCATCGCATCGGCGAAGCCACGTAACAGCATGACCAAAGCCAGCACAATATACATGATGCCTAATCGTTTATGGTCGATTGATGTAAACCAATCGTTCCACAGAACACCCCATTTTTTGTAGTACGTAATTAAGCCAATAACAATAGAAGCTAATACGACAACGCCGCAGAATGTGCCCACAAGAATAGGCACATCGTATGGTATGGAATGTAAAGATAATTTGCCTAGAATAGACATTATTTGTCAGCCTCCGTATTCATCTTGTCAGATGATTCTTGACCCATCTTCATCTTATTATGATCCACGCTGCCGTGATCCATAGACATAGAATCGTGACCCATTGAACCGTTTTGATTCAACTTATCCATTTCCTGCATCATCTTAGAATCGAATGGACCGCCCTTAAGAATCTCTACACGGCCATAGTCTTTCATAAACTTCATCACAATATCGTTGAAAAGACCGGGTTTAACAGTACCGAAGTACTCAACAGGGTGATTTTCAGAGTCTTTAGCAAGTTCAGCAAAAGAGGCAGACGTTAACGCATTACCCGATGCTTTTACTTTGGCAACCCATTTATCAAAGTCCGCTTCGTTTGGCGTCGCAATCGCCTTGAACTTCATACCTGTAAACCCAGGCCCACTAAAGTTGGATGAAAAACCTTTAAATGTGCCAGGCTCATTGGCGATCAAGTGAACTTTCGTCACCATGCCCGCCATTGCGTAGATTTGGCTACCCAATTGAGGAATGAAGAAAGAGTTCATGATGCCATCAGAAGAAATATTGAAAGCAACGGGAACGTCAGCGGGGAAAGCCACTTCGTTAACAGTTGCAATGCCAAGATCGGGATAGATGAACAACCATTTCCAGTTCAAAGAAACCACTTGAACATTGATATGCTCTTTATCCGACTTCAACGGCTTATAAGGATCTAATGCATGAGTAGATTTCCACGTAATCACACCAAGAATGATGATGATAACGATTGGAACTGCCCAAACAATAGTTTCAATTTTTGTAGAGTGCGACCATTTTGGTTCGTAAATCTCATTGCGACCTTCACGATATTTCCAAGCGAAATAAAGTGTCATAAAGATCACAGGGATTACAACAAGCAGCATAAGAACAGTCGCAACAATAATAAGTTGCTTCTCTTCAATACCGACTTGCCCTTTAGGATCAAGCACGCCACCCTGACAACCAGCGAGTAACGCCACTGTTATCGCCAAAGCGATTTTACTTAGGATACGAGTTAACAAGAGAATCATCCTCTAACCCTGAGGTTCACAACACTGCAACTTGCCCATCAAGAAGCAGAACGAAAAAACCGGTACATTACCGGCATTTCAGCAAAGATGTTCCGAGCACTGCGGACAGCACTAAAACACCATTACCTCGTTAGTTCTTATTAACGAGGTAATCGTGTTACTGGATCACCTAAATCTGAAAGAGATAGCTCTACACCTAGCTTCCTGCGGATCATTCACAATGAATCGAACAGGAGAACAGTCCAATAAGGTGGTCATTTGACAACGAGCAAAGTTGATACTTGTTAATGTCAACAAGTATCCAACCAATATAACGAGAACAGAAGCGCTGCTGGCAGCCAGCAACGTTTCTAAAATTTGGGTTGGAGGAACAATGAGATACGATGAAATGGAAGCATCAGACACTAAATAAAACGTAAAAAAAGAGCACGTAAAAGTCCCCAACAAATGAACGGCCATTTGCTTAGTAAGAGACTCTTTTTTAGAGAATAGGGTGCTACATTTGTTCACTTTTTTTTCCAAACAATTGCTATAAATCCATAAATAGGCCGCTGTATAAACAATGTAAACCATCAGCTGACACTTGTATTTGTATTTGTTGGGCGGAATATAACAAAAAATACCCTCGACACAAACCCCAGTGTAGCGTTTGAGGCCACTTTCTTCACGATTTTTTTTCAAAAATCCTTTTTATAAAACACAAATCCACATTTTATTTACACTCTAATGTGCCTATCTTTTAGGGCAGATTTCTCTACACACCTCAGCCAATGCTTGCACCAAAACGCGCATAACGTCTTCTGGTGTGCTGCTAAACCCAAGAACAAACCCTTGTCGACTAGGCTTTCTAGCAAAGTAATTTGACAAGGTAGACAACAGAAAACCTTGCTCTTTCATCCTCGTCGCGATGACTTTATCCCACAACGGTTGTTTCAGGCCCTTAACGCTGTCTTCGTCTATCGGTTCGACAAGGCCATGCGGCTCTTCAAACCAACACGGTGCCAATTCAAGCAAAATATGCATGCCACCACTCGGCCGTTGCCAAACAAACCATGGGACAAGACACGCTTCCAACAGTGCCAGCAAGGCATCTCGCTTTAAGCGATAGTAACGACGCATGCGATTCATATGTCGACCAAAGCTCCCCTGAATCATAAAATCCGCTACCGCAGGTTGTATGGGCAAAGACACGGAAGAACCCAACAGCTTCTGGCTCCTTGCCAATTGTTTGACATGTTTCAAGGGAGCGATAATAAAGCCCAAGCGCAAGCCACGAAAAAGCACTTTGGAAAAGCTACCAATAAAAAACAAACGCTCCTTTGCTGCTCCATGTAAACTCGCGGTTTGCATGAGCGGTACATTACTTCGCCCCTGATAGACAAACTCATTGTCATAATCATCTTCTACTAGCCACCAAGAAGAAGAGGAGTCTTGTAAACGCTGAATCCACTCTTGCCGTCTTGGCGAGCTCATTGTTATACCTAAAGGATACTGTCGGCCGGGTGTCAGTACTGCGACATTATTTGGAGAGAAGCTAGAATCGTCTGCAGGTTGCAAACGGGTGCCGTCATCGTCCATGGGCAGAAGACCAACGTTTCCTTGTTGTGAAAGTGTCTCGATTATCGGCAAATAAGTGGGATCTTCAACCCACCATTTGGCTTTTTTCGCAACATTGACGAAAACATGTTGCAGCTGTAACAAAGCATCGCGATTACCCGCTGTCAAGAACACTTGCTCAGAATTACATTGCAAACCCCGAACTTGATAAAGGTAGTCCCTGATCGCCTCTTTCAGCGCCGGAAAACCAGATTCATAATCACCATTTAATACCTTCCAATCCGGTTTTAACCAGCTGCGGCGCATACTAGCGGCCCACTCTTTACTCGGAAAGACAGACACATCCGCCCCAGAGTCAAAGGCTAGCCACGCTTGTTCGACAGTCTTTTCCTCATTGGTCATCTTATCTAATTCAATGGGCGACGTAGCTTTGACCGATTGTGCTGCTATGCTATTAATCGTCGCCGCAACAAATACACCACGCTTTTGCTCACTCACGAGAATCCCTTCGGCAATGAGCTGTTCATAGGCTCTGGACGTCGTACTCCGAGATACGCCCAAGGACAATGCCAAGGCCCGCGACGAAGGCAATTTATCGTTTACAGATAATTGCCCAGATGCAATGCCTTGCTGGATTTGCTCAATCAATTGTTGGTAATAGGGCGTATCTTCACTTAAAGAGAAGCGCAAACTGGCTACCGCGTGCTTCATAATCTGGCCTGCTTATTTATCTTCATTCTGGCTATTTTTATTAAAGCCAGATTTCTCTAAAGTCTTGTTATAGCTAGCCATCTAGCAAGATACAAGGAGAGAATTCATGAGCCAGTCACTCACAGAAACGTCATTAAGCAGAGTAAAGCGCGGCCCAAACCGCGCCTCCTACGATAAAGACCTAGCCCTGGACATTATCGATGCGGCGTTAATGTGTCATGTAGGACAAACTAAAGACGGTCAAGCCTTCGTTACGCCCACCAGCCATTGGCGAGAAGGTGATTATTTCTACTGGCACGCCCATTCCAAAGCACGCAATGTCAAAGGACCAATCGACGAGCCTGAAAAAGTTTGCATTAACGTCAGTCTATTGGATGGTTTGGTATTGGCACGTTCTGCCATGCACCATTCGGTGAATTATCGTTCCGTCACCTTATTTGGTGTACCAGAACGTATTGAGGACCAAGAAGAAAAAGTTCGCCAGTTCAAACTCTTCTTAGACAAAGTCAGTCCTGGCCGCTGGGAAACGCTACGCCCAGTGAACGAGCAAGAAATCAAAGCCACGGGCGTGGTTCGAATCAAAATCGACGAAGCTTCCGTCAAAATGCGCGCCGAACCTCCCGTTGACGACCCTGCCGATAACGACTGGCCAGTATGGGCAGGTGTACTGCCATTGGAAAGACAGTGGGGAAAAGCAGAACAAGATCCGCTGCAACAAGAAGATTACTCAGAACCAACAGCGCCAAACGCGGTTTAGATCTTATCTATGACAGCTAGGAACAAGGCAATCGCTTCAAGCGTGTCTTGTTCTGTAAAAGACAAGCTGCTAGGATCAAAATCATGACTTATTTACTCGCACGTCCACATCGATTTATCCGCCTCCGAGTCCCTACACTGGACCCGGCGGCTTTGTTCTACTTGAAATAACCTTTCATAGACAAGCTCTCTCCGAGTCCCGACTCGGAGGAATCCAAAAAAGACGACTTTCACTTTTTATCTTGGATTTATGGAGCATAACCATGTCTACTAACAACGATTTAACCTACGAATATCTCACCCACGAACAACTGCTTAAGGCACTCTCCCTACGCGACCTAACCAACCCAAAGCAAGGCATTCATGCCATGCAACAGCTCATCAGCGAGGCCGAAACCGCCATCCAATCCCTGTGGTCTTGTTACATTCAAAGGCTAAACGCCAACCCCATAGTGCCCGTTTACGAAAACTATGACGCCCTTGGCTATCCCAACGATGGCGCCTCCAGAGACAGTCGCTATAGCCGTTATGTCAATAAAGATTTAATGCTACGAACGCAAACCTCTAGCGCCGTTCCCACCTGGTTAAGCAGCTGGCGCCATTATCGTCCAGAGTCACTTGGATTATTAAGTCATGGCCTTGTCTATCGCCGCGATTGCATTGATCGCTGGCACAGTGCCGAGCCCCACCAACTGGATATCTGGATTGTCCTGCCGAAAAGCCAAGCCAGTGACGAACAGATTTTGCATGACAGTATTGCCGCATTAATGGGCACCTTATTACCCAACCATAAAGCGGCAATCTCCACCTCACCCCATCCATATACCAAAAACGGTGTGCAGCTGGATGCCATTGAACAAGGCAACATCGATCAGAGTGAACTTATCGAAATAGGCGAGTGTGGCAACATAGATCCCGCCTTACTTGATCGAAATGGCTGGTCTAGCGAACACTATACGGGCCTTGCTATGGGGTTGGGATTAGATAGAGTACTTATGCTACGTAAGGGCATCCCTGACATTCGTTTATTACGTGACCCAGAGCCCAGAGTGCAAACACAAATGCAAACCCTCTCACCTTGGCAACCAGTCTCTCGACAACCCATAACAGAACGAGACCTCTCCCTCGTTGTCGATCAACATATCGATATGGACATCATTGGTGATAAAGTGCGCTTAGCACTGGAAGAACAAGCCGAGTGGTTAGAAGACATTCGACTTATCTCACGAACGCCCTATCACGCACTGCCACCAGTCGCCATCGCAAGGCTTGGCATAGCCGAACACCAAGACAATCTCTTATTACGCTTAGTGCTTCGTCATCCTAGCCAAAGCCTGCCCACCGCGTTAGCCAATGAAATCCGCAATACCGTGTATTTAGCGCTTAACGAGGGCAGCCAGACGCATTTAGCCATCTAACTCTTTTTGAAAAAGGCACGACAACTCAAAAAGCACAGAGATATATTCCCTGTGCTTTTTTATATCTTGTTGGCAATTTTATACGCCAAGCTGTGCAGAAAAGGCCCTGCACAATTAAGCTGGGAACTTCAACCCGCCTGCGATGCGGTTCCAAGCGTTTATGTTACCGATGGCCGCTGTTAAAAAAGCAATTTCTGATTCGGTAAATTGTTTTACTAATTCGTCATAGGATGTACTAGGCACTTTTTGTTGGACCATCAAGGTTAACGCCTCGGACCAATCTAACGCTGCACGCTCTCGATCTGAAAAGAGATCAACCTCTCGCCATTTGGATACGGACTCCATCTTTTCTTGAGACAACCCCACTTTACGACCAAAAGAAAAATGCAGCTGTAGGCAGAAAGCGCAGTTGTTCATTTGTGAGACACGAATTTTTACAACCTCTGTGAGCGCTTTATCTAAACCTGAATCATCAATTGCCTTCCCAAGGGCTTTTAACGCCACCACCACAGCGGGTGCAGATTTTTCATAACTTACATAATCAAAGTAAACGGATGCTTCTTTCATGATTCACTTTCTCCCTCACAAACATTAATATAAGAACTCGAACATCATAAAATATATCAGAGTTCTTACATTATGAGCAAGAAGAAACCATCTCATAGCCGCATTCCAGACGTTGGCGAAGGCAAACGTGGCATAGAAGGTCATATTGGCTATTTACTAAGACAGGCACATGGGAGCCATAAAATCCGTATGGAAAAAGCCCTAACGGAATATGACATTACCCTACCTCAGTTTTCAGTACTCACTATGCTTGATGCCTACCCAGGTGCCTCGGGGGCAGATCTGGCAAGATTGTCACTGCTCACACCGCAAACTATGAGTGTGATCGTGAAAAATTTAGACAAGGCAGATCTAGTGACCCGACGTCCACACCAAGAACATGGTCGAATTCAAGTCATTGACATCACTGACTCAGGCAAGACACTCCTAAACAAGTGCAAAACAGCCGTGGCATTAGCCGAAGCGGATTTATTAAAAGGCTTTACCAAAGACGAAGAAGCCATCATCCGACACTGGCTTGTCACAACCGCCAAAAATATATAAACAGAATACTGGGGAGATTCAAAAACAGGCTATAGGAGAAAACACCAATGACTCTGGATTCATTGATCTGAAATGCGTAGGAACTTGGGGGATGCAATGGGGAACACAACCCATTATGTTTTATCTGGAATTTATGGCACTGGCTGACTTATAAGCATCCCCATTGATCCAAGATGTATTCCCCTATGTTTTTATATCTTGTTGGCAATTTTATACGCCAAACTGTGCAGAAAAGGCCCTGCGATAAAGGAGATGATGCCAGCGGCCGGCCAAGCTAACGCCCAAGCATTCATCCAAAAACGAACAAAATCCGGATGCATGCCGATGTTCACGTAAGTGATCCACGCTGACATAATCAGTGACAAGGTAAACGACATAAGAACAGCAAAAATAATTCTATGCTTCATATAAACACTCCTATCGTTAAATTTTCTTTGAAACAAGACTAGCAAGCATCTATATGTGTAATATATAGCTAAATTTAATAATCCATTTTACAAATATGCAAATGTTAGACGACTTAAAGATTTTTATCACTGCCGCTAATAAAAATAGCCTCACGGCGGCGGCACAGCATCTTGATATGACCATCGCCACTGTGTCCCGTCGTATCAGTGCCCTTGAACAAAAACTTGGCTGCGAGTTATTACATCGTTCAACAAAAGGGCTCACACTCACGCCAACAGGAGAAGCTTACTACCAAGAATGTGCTGAGTTTGTTGATGCCCTAGACCAACGGATTTCTAACCTTGATCAAACCCTGAATAGCTTACAAGGGGATTTAAAGGTTTTAGCACCGGTGAATCTGGGCAGTGGACCACTGGACGCATTTTGGCAAGGTTTTATCCAACTGTATCCAGATATCAGACTGGACATAGAATTAAGCAATACTCTGCAAGACATAATCAGTACCCGCGCAGACATCGCCCTGCGCTCTGGACCACAGCCAAACTCCTCATTGATACAAAAGCGGCTGGGACACATCGAGCCCATCTTAGTCGCTTCTCCCAACATGCCGCATCCTCTGCCTCATTCTATTGAAGAGTTGAAAAATGCACCGAGTATCGCCTCGCAAATGTTTTCCGATTGGCCGTTAATCAATAGTGCAGGGGAAAGGCATGCGCTGAATAAAGACCATCAGCACATCAGCAACGATATGAACATCACACTCAACCTGACCAAGGCAGGGGCAGGTATTTCGTTAATTCCAATGAGTATTGTCAATACTGACCTAAAAAAGGGAGAGCTAATTCGAGTATTGCCAGAATGGCGTGGGCAAGATAGGGAGATTTATTTAGTGTGGCCTTATCGACGCAGCTTATCAGCCAGAGCCTCGTTATTTAAAGATGAGTTAATGTCATTCCTTGAAAAGCAAACTTGGTTTCACCCAACACCTTAGTCAGCCGTTTTCAATGTCAACCAGATAGTCGAAGGAATGGAAGTAGGGCCCGCGTCATTGATTTTTAATCAAAGCCAGTTTCACCCTCTTGGTCCTTATTTCACTGGAACGGTGGCGACTTTAACAGTGATAATATGAGACCTTTGCACGATGTCACAAGCGACGCCAAGACGCGGCAAAAACAGACGAAAAAGCGGAGTTTATCCCTATAAATGAGCATTTTAAGTCTGTTGTTAACACAGTATTGGCAAGCGCATTAGTCGTACAAAAGTCTCAATATGCATATCCGTCATTTGTATACACCGTCGCGATCGCCATTCAAAATACCAATGACAACGAGCCCATTCCACTACAGCTAAATAGGAAATGCTTTCATAAAATCAAACTCATCTTCATAGTTCTCTAGCGGCTGCACAGGGATCCACTCTTTCGGAAAATAAGGACTGTCTACGATGATCTCATAGCCATATCGCCATGCGAGCTTGCTGTATCTTAATCCTAAAGAACTGATTAAATTTTCTGTATAAGCACCTTCAGCAGATTGGCGTTGATAAATTTTTCTCGGTGTAACTAACTCTCTTATCACTGCCTCCATCCCTTGCTTATCGCCTTTTGCTAGTGCCACATAAAACTGGTTATCCAGCAAAAAACGCTTAGCCCAATTCTTAGGCGGGTTTTCCACAAAATATTCCGCCCGCTCGCCCAGCAAATCAAGATCCCCTCGTAATGCTAAAGCAAGTTGCAATGAGTAGTAAGCTCCATCATTAACCTTACTGGACTCTTTATGATTAACTTCAACTTCATAATCATAAATTAATTGACTAAACCATGAAATCAAAGGTTCGTGGTCTGATAGTAGATAAAAGATGCTATCCTCAATAGCCGTACGTGGGCTGGCGTTATTACATGGCGGTTGCCCACAAATGTATTTCAGCTTCAGTATGTTATAACAAAGGTTTTTAAAGGTAGCCAAATCCCCCCCATGAAACCAATGTGACATAGCCTTTGCTTCAAGATAACTTGAAAGCAAGCTTATTAAATCAACAGAATGCTCTGGATTAGCCTGGCTCTCGATCTTTTTACATCGTATTTCTAACCTTTCTGGAGTATTAAAGTCACTATTGACTTCATTGTCGCAGTGCTGCAACCGAGCAACCATTTTGTCATTTATCAAAGTCGGTTTCATTTTTATCCTTTTGGTCCTTATTTCACGGGGCTATGGCTATTTTAACGGGGATAATTAGCACATCTCCCGTTTTTTTATCCACACCCGCAACAATCGTCTTTATCGGTGTCCCGTTTTCTAAGGCTTTACGCAATACGGCTTTCGCCTCACCCTCTGGAAGCGCGTCTTGCACCTTAACTAACCATTCTCTACTTAACTGGATAATATCCTTGTTTGGACCACTTATACCAAGCTTAAAGGCGCCTGCTTTAGGATGTTTTGCGAGACACCCATATTAAATACTTTATATTCTCACATCACTCAGATTCAGCGCTATGAGAACGGCAGCACCCAGCCAACACTGGATATTATCCGTAAGCTGGCCACCACTTTAACAGTAAGCGCCGCTGAACTGATTTTTGGTGAAGGGGAACGTGGGCTGGATGAGCTGCTAAGGCTGCAATTTGAGGCAATCTGTCAGTTTGATGAAGAGGACAAGCTACTAGCTCAGGGCGTTTTGGAAGGCTTGATACTCAAGCATCAGACCAAACAATCATTGCAGCGACAGGCTGCGGCTAAGGGGAATAAATAGCAGATAAAGAAAAGCCCTGAACTCCGGGGCTTAACAATTAATAATTTTCTAATTCTTCATTTAAGTCAGCCAAAAGCTGATCAACTGCAGGCGTCACACCTTTATCTGAAGGAGTATAAAATATGCCTGGCAGCACGCCGTCGTCTTTCAGATTAGGAAGCAATTCACCCATAAAATCTTCCAAGGAAAAAGACTCCGGCTCGTAACCGCTCCATTCTTTATCAGAGCACAATTGCGCATACTCTTTAGCAGGCCATAATGGGAAAACTGTTTGGCCATCATCAGTTGAAGCTAATGCCCAACCATCCTGATACAATCCCCAAACCTCTTCCCAATCAGCAACAACTTTTACAAAGTGCTTATAACGTTCAGATCCAGCTAGTGCAATAACGGACTCTATTTGCTTTGCATTAATCTTCATACTTTTTGACCCAAAGGAGGCAACCGCTATTGCGGCGGCCTCTCGGCATTTTTCCTACCAAAGTTGTCATACTTATGCTGCAAACGGTGAAGGTCTCTATCCTGAAGATTGGAATGCTCGTAACCGTAACCTTTTGCAGCTTCACGACCACGCTCATGCACTAAATCTTTACCTGGCGGATTACGAATGGTGATGTGTGTCCTATTAAGCTGTTTGGAACACCACATCAAAGCAACAACTCAAACAAGATCTTCGTCGGCATCTATTCCATCCAATCCAATGTCCTCAAGCGATATATCAAAAGCTTCTGCCTGCTGCTGCATCAACGACACCACTCTGTGGAAACAAGCCATATAGCCAGTAGAGAAGTCAGTATCCTTCTCTACTAACTGTTGCTTCGCTTCCAGTGCCATTTCTCTTATCAGTACACCAAGATCTTTAAGATAGTTTTGGTACACCGTAGTATCCGCATTTTTCTCAGTCATAGTTATAATCCGTTCAAAACATCTTGTGCTATAGATTTCAGTTCCTGATGTCGGGAAATATCTTGCTGCCAGTGGTGGAGCAAGTTTTGCTGATGTTTCAGACTCAATTCATTGACAGGAATTGATTGGACACACAGCCTATGAGCCTGGAAAATACTGGCTTCTTAAGATGTGTGTCCCATTAAATATTATCTTGCTTCCCATTACTTTTACAAACTCTCATCGCTCTACTGAACGTCTCTTTTTGCTTAAGCGTCAAATAGTTATTCGCGACGGCATTTTCACCCAATTGACTGGTAGCAATGGCATTGGTCGTACTGCCCGTCCTGCTGCCTATTGCAAAGGAGGCGGCCCCAAATATCGAGGCGATGGTTTGCTTTTGGTCGGCATTTAGCTTTTTCGGATCGGATGTACCATAAAGCCATTTTGCAACCGCTGGTGCGGCTGCTTCAGAGGCGGCAGCCGACATACCCGCTGTCATTAAATTAATAGGACACACAGCCTATGAGCATGGAAAGTACTGACTTATTAAGATGTGTGTCCCATTAAATACAGGGCCTGCGTCAAAGCTGCAACAGCAGATCGAGCAGGTCAGGCAACTGCCAAGAGCTAAACAGCAATTTGTGATGGAGATGCTAGAGACGGTAATACAACAGACCGCACATTAAAAAGCCCGCGAGAGCGGGCTTTGTTGGTTTATTTGTCTATCAAGTAGAGTGTATTTGGCGGGCAACTATTTATACAATCCGCAACAACAGTATTTTCAAATGACTCAATAGAGGCATGTTTTATTTGCTCTATTTCATCACAGAAACTAATTGAAAAGCCTAATTCTCGCACACAATCTTGCTGCACTAAGTATTTAATGATCTTCGTGATTTCAAAAATCCTCTCCTTCAACATCGAAGGAAATTTTTTCCGAAAGTCACTTTCCGATTCATCATTTGGATCGTAATATTCTTCCTCAAGCAATATCGTTGCAGTGTTAGATTCATTCGAATCTGATATTAAAAACTGAACAATATCACTTCTCTGGAAATGACTTTCGGGATAATTATACAGCTTCAACTCATCCGTAAACTTAAACCCGAAAGGTGTCACTTGCTGCACATCACGTTCTAAAACTATCAATTCATTTCTTGGGATTGAATTTATATACCCAATAATAGTCTCACTCATTATTCACCTATCCAAGGGCCAGCAGGAGTTCCATTTTCAGAAAGTGGTCTGTAAACATTCTGCTTAATAGGGTAACCACGATCATTGTAGTCAAACTGGTGCTCATGAGCTACAGACCTGCCATCAGCACGCTGGCCCAATGAGCCGTGAGTACTTTGTTGACCATAATCTTCTCTACGAAATGCTCTGCCTTTATCATCATAATAAGTCACACTTGATGAACCAAAGCCAGTCTCATCCTCTTAGTTCATTATTTCACTGGAACGGTGGCGACTTTAACAGTGATAATATGAGACCTTTGCACGATATCACGAGCGACGCCAAGACGCGGCAAAAACAGACGAAAAAGCGGAGTTTATCCCTATAAATGAGCATTTTGAGTCTGTTGTTAACAAAGTATTGGCAAGCGCAGTAGTCATACAAAAGTCTCAATATGTATATCCGTCATTTTTATACACCGTCGCGATCGCCATGCAAAATGCCAATGACAACGAGCCCATTCCACTACAGCTAAATAGGAAATGCCTTCATGAAATCAAACTCATCTTCATAGTTCTCTAGCGGCTGCACAGGGATCCACTCTTTCGGAAGATAAGGACTGTCTACGATGATCTCATAGCCATATCGCCATGCAAGCTTGCTGTATCTTAATCCTAAAGAACTGATTAAGTTTTCTGTATAAGCACCTTCAGCAGATTGGCGTTGATAAATTTTTCTCGGTGTAACTAACTCTCTTATCACTGCCTCCATCCCTTGCTTATCGCCTTTTGCTAATGCCACATAAAACTGGTTATCCAGCAAAAAACGCTTAGCCCAATTTTTAGGCGGGTTTTCCACAAAATATTCCGCCCGCTCGCCCAGCAAATCAAGATCCCCTCGTAATGCTAAAGCAAGTTGCAATGAGTAGTAAGCTCCACCATTAACCTTACTGGACTCTTTATGATTAACTTCAACTTCATAGTCATACATTAATTGACTAAACCATGAAATCAAAGGTTCGTGGTCTGACAGTAGATAAAAGATGCTATCCTCAGTAGCCGTCCGTGGTCTGGCGTTATTACATGGCGGTTGCCCAGAAATATATTTCAGTTTTAGCAAGTTATAGCAAAGGTTTTTAAAGGTCGCTAAATCCCCCCCATGAAACCAATGTGACATGGCCTTCGCCCTAAGATAGCTTGAAAGCAAGCTTATTAAAGTAACGGAATGCTCTGGATCAGCTTGGCTTTCGATCTTTTCGCACATATCAGCCAGCTCCTCAGGCGTATTAAAATCACTATTGACTTTATTATCACAATGTTGAAGGCGAGCAATCATTTTGTCATTTATCAGGGTCGGTTTCATTTTTATCCCAATCCTTTAAGAAAATGCTTTCATGAAATCAAACTCATCTTCATAGTTCTCTAGCGGCTTTACAGGGATCCACTCTTTCGGAAGATAAGGACTGTCTACAATGATCTCATAGCCATATCGCCATGCAAGCTTGCTGTATATTATTGCTGATGTGCCGATTAGACCTTGCGTAAACGCCCCCTCATCCCAATCTTTTCGATAATTAAGCCTTCTAGGTGTAACCAGCTCTTTTATTGCCGCCTCCATACCTTGCTCATCACCTTTTGCTAAAGCTAAATAGAACTGATTATCAACCAAAAAGCGTTTTGTCCAATTCTTAGGTGGGTTTTCCACAAAATATTCCGCCCGCTCTCCCAGCAAATCAATATCACCCTGCAATGCTAAAGCAAGTTGCAACGAAAAGTTACTAGAACTATTAGCCAAACTGGAGTCACTATGATTGACTTTATAGTCATACATTAATTGACTAAACCATGAAATTAAGGGTTCATGATCAGACAACAAATAGAATAAGCGATCTCCAATAACGGAGTGAGCCCTAGGATTATTACATGGCGGTTGCCCAGAAATGTATTTCAGTTTCAGTATGTTATAACAAAGGTTTTTAAAGGTCGCCAAATCCCCCCCATGAAACCAATGTGACATAGCCTTTGCTTCAAGATAACTTGAAAGCAAGCTTATTAAAGTAACGGAATGCTCTGGATCAGCTTGGCTCTCGATCTTTTTACACATCTCAGCCAGCTCCTCAGGCGAATTAAAATCACTATTGACTTCATTGTCGCAGTGCTGCAACCGAGCAACCATTTTGTCATTTATCAAAGTCGGTTTCATTTTTATCCTTTTGGTCCTTATTTCACTGGGCTATGGCTATTTTAACAGAGATAATATGCCCGTCCTTTTATCCATCATCGAGGCCATAATACAAAATATCAACGGCTCTGAGCTATTGGCTCAATTAACCACCGTTTTACTCACTTTACCTGCTTTTTCAGAAGCAAAAATACAAATTAACGCACCGGCACCCAATGCAAATATGACAATAGCCAGTGAAGTCACGCTTTTATCTGACAGCATAGCAAAACCGACAGAGACGATACTGACAAGAAGCATCTGAAAGCTACTAAAGAATGCACTTATTCGACCCGCCGACCTTGCTGGGAACAATTGTAGAGCCATCGCGATGGTGTTACTAAAGATTAAAGCTTGACCAAATGTTGCCACCATAAAGCTAATGATTAAAACATAAATATTGGGTGTATAAACCGTTGTTAAGGCGAACATTAAAAAACCAGATAAGGTAATCATCCCGCCACCAATTAAGCAGGAAAAATAGACACTCGTTTTCATGACCAGTGTTTTATTGATGGATGCAGCTATGAAATAAGGAACACCTATTAATACAGCAAGATAACCATACTGGCTGGATGAAAAACCAAAGCCACCTTGAATAAGAAAGGGGGTGACTATGTTATATAACACTATAATACAATAGGCACAAAATCCACCCAATACATTCAACATAAAGCAATGATTAAATAATGCAGATCGATAGTCATGCAATATATTCATCATTCGACCACTTTTATTAGACTCTTCCCGACTTTTGGTTTCAGGAAGATAAAAGGTACACACTAGTATCAACATAAGATCAAAAGCAGCTAACACATAAAAAATAACTTTCCAATCCAAATGATGGACTAACACACCGCCAATAACAGGGCTTAAACCAAAGCCTAAAGCAAACCCCATGGACAAATAGGATGATGCACTTGCTAGTTCTTTTCCTGAGAAAACATCTCTAGCAATAGAACGTCCGCTCGTTAATAATCCACCGCATCCTAAGCCTTCCAGAACACGACATAATACAAAAACGTCTATGGTTTTACTTATGCTATTACCTAAAAAACCGATTAATGCTAAAGTCAACGATGCTAATAAAATGGGTTTTCTGCCAATATAATCGGAGATAGGGCCGAAAAACATAGGAGACACAGCAAAACCAAGCAGAAAGCTCGTCACAGTAAGTTTTGACTGAAAAGCATCAATAGCTAAATTTTGACTGATAACAGGCAAGGCAGGCAGATACAAGGCAATCGATGCTTGTCCTAGAATAGTAATCAGCATAATAAGTCTTTTTATACGTTGATTTGCTGAGTATCTATCATTCATTTATTAAAACCTTTAGCATATTTACTATATTTCTTCAGATTAACGTTACTTTAAAGTAAAAAACTATTGTATGAAGTACTCTTTATTTTTCCAGATAAATTATTGCAAAGAAACTTTGCATAGGATGCAAAATGGATTATCCAATCAGTTCTGACCAGATTTTTTTATTCAAAACCATCGTTGAGAAGGGGAGTTTCTCGAAAGCGGCACAACAACTTGGCGTCCATGTATCGACAGTCACAAGACAGATCGATCGCTTGGAAGAGTCGATTGGTGCGAAGTTATTCATTCGATCCAGTCATTTTATTGGCTTAACCGAATCAGGTGATCATTTATATCGAGAGTCAAAAGAGATATTAAAACATCTTTCTAGTGTTATTGAAGATATCCGACAGATAGAAAATGCAGAATCTGGTGAGATCAAGATCAGTTGTTTACCAACATTTTGTAAAACCGTTATTATCCCCATATTAAAAAAAGTGAAACAAAATAATCAAGATATTCAGCTTAGTTTTGATCTAACAGAACGGTTAGTTGATCCTATTGTTGAGCGTCTTGATCTAGCCATAAGAATTGGAGATCAGCCAAATAGTACGTTATATTCCAAAAAACTCGGAGAGCAAACTTGGCATATATGTGCTAGTCCGGATCTTGTCTCTAAACATCGGCTCACTCATATCGACGAGCTAGAAAATATGCCATTAATCAAAAAATACTCGAAGAACAGTACCGTTTGCTGGAATAAGCTCGAAGAAAGAAACTACATTGCCGCAAAGTGTGACGATTTCCATGGTCAACTCATGCTAGCAATCGAAGGAATTGGTTTTTGCTGCCTACCAAACTGGGTAGTACATGGGTCAATCCAGAACGGCAGTTTAGTGCATGTCTTGCATGACCCCTTTCAACGACGAGACACTATCTATGCATTAAGACCGTTTAAACATCCCAACGCAAAAAGCGCGCTACTCATGGATGAAATAGAACGCTCTTTGGATAATGTTTCCACTGGCCTTCTATAAATATATTAGGCCTAGCATTGATAGCACTGAATATACTGACATTCTATATAGATATCTAAAAATCAGTGAGTCCACTAGAGTGTTAATTGGCTCTTCCACATCTGTTCTATGCTAGTAGTCGATGTTGCGCCATATAAAGCTTTTTTATTATTAGTGAACAGGGCCCATAGCTGATTTCCAAAGTCATAGTGCCACCACTCGCTAGGCAAGTTTGTAAATCCAGCTTTCGTCATCGCATAATATAACATCCTCCGATTATCTCTTTGATTTGAATAGAGAAAGTTCTCTTTCTGCTCAAGAGCAGCAGTCCATGAATCATCACTGGCTTCATCAAACTCTGTCCCCATATCAAGAAGTTTGCCATCTCTGGTGCAAAGGGTCACATCAACGGAGCCTCCCGTTAAGTGTGGACTGGGATTGGAGGGGTTATCCGTTGGAGGAGATACTATGGTACGTGCTTTTTCCAAGGTTTCCTCCACGGTTTGTTTTGGTGTTGCCTTCTGTAGAAGGTTCGTTAAAGTCTCAAATAAGTATTGTTGAACGGGATAGGGTCTCCATCCATCCAGCAGAACCAAATCTATGCCATCGGGTAACGTAGAAGCAGCTTTATTCAAACGATCCATGACAGAGGATCTAACAAAGCATTCAGGCAAAGAGTGCGCAACTTTCATCTTGTAGTAGACCGGGTGGGTTTTAAACAAACTGGATAAACTACTAGGTACAATTTTTTCATGACACTCTTCAATCGGAATGGAAGAAAGCATTTTCCAATTTGGCATACCGGCATTTGGGATTGCTGGATAAATCATAAGGTTCTTCATTTAAATAAATCAGGGATAGCTAAGGTCAATGATGGAAAGAAAATCAGTATTAATAAAACCAAGACGGCGACACAAACAAATGGCCAAATTGACTTAAAGAGATCGGTAATTTCTATTTTGCTTACTGCGGCTGCGACATAAACACAGGCGCCCATTGGTGGCGTTATCAAGGCAATTGTAATGTTCATTGTGATAATAATCCCAAGGTGTACGGGATCCACACCAGCATGCAGCGCAACAGGAGCAAACACGGGCGTCAACAGCATGAGTGCTGAGACCTCCTCCATCAGCATTCCCGTTACAAATGTAATCAGGCTGATTAAGAGTAATACTGACACTGGGTCGTCTTCGAAAGGAGTTAACAGTTTTGCAAAATGGCTTGGTACTTGGGCATAAGCCAATAGCCAGCTAACAATTGAAGAAGCCGCAATGATGACAAAAATAGCGCTGCTAAGTTGGGTGGTTTCCTTTAAGGCACTGAGAATTTTGCGCAGATCAAGGGTACGATTAACGATACCAATCAATAAAGTATAAATGACAATCAAAACCCCTGACTCAGTTGGTGTCACAATGCCAAAAACGATGCCACAGACGATAATGATGGGGGCTAATAACGCAGGCCCTGCTTGAATGAGGCAACGAAAAACAACTTTTAAATCAATGCCTGTAGACGATTTGGGAATATTTGCTTTTCTGGTATAAATAAAATTCATCACCATAAAGGCGAGGGCGAGTATTAATCCCGGGATAATACCTGCTAAAAATAAATCGCCAACGGACGTATTTGTGACCGATGAATATAGGATCATGAAGATGCTAGGGGGAATAATCGGACCGATTAATGAACTGCCAGCAGTTAAGCCTGCTGCATACGAAGGCGAATAACCTTCTTTTTTCATTGCAGGCACCAATAAAGAGCCCAGCGCAGAGGTATCCGCTACCGCAGAACCGTTTACGCCCGCAAAAAAGACGCCAGATACGATGTTCACATAACCTAATCCTCCTCTTAAATGACCAACGAGTGATTTGGCTAAATCAATGAGTTTTGGGGTTAGCCCTGCAGCATTCATTAAGTTTCCAGCGAGTATAAAAAGTGGAATCGCCATCAACGAAAATGAATTGATACCACTAAAAAACTGCTGCGGCAGCATTCTTGGTATGAGAGACGGATCAACAAATAAAAAGCCCGAAAGCGCCGAGGTAATCAGACTGATAAATAGCGGAAGACCTAATAAGATATTGGCGATAAACACGAGGAGCATAGTAATTAGCATTTTTCAAATTCCTCGACATATGGCCCTTGGAGCAAGGAAAATAAGCTTAGCGATAGAAAGCCAATAGGCAGAAGTAAGTACGGATAAACTTTACTAATACCGAGCGCCATTGTCTGAAAATTTGTTAAAGACAAAGCGTATTTGAAACTTATATAGGAAAACAAACCACTAACACCAACGACGATGATCCATCGATACCACTGGAGTATGGCGTGAGCTTTTTTAGGTAAATATTTTTTGATTAATGACACTCGCATATGACCATCGGAAAGATAAACTGTTCCAATGGATAGCATAACGGAACCAATAATAAGGTAGCGAGATAACTCATCTGTCCACATAGGTGAGTCGTTGAATAAATATCTAGAAACCACACCAAAAAAGAGCAATAAAATATTCAAAACCAATGAAATACAAGACAGAGCAATCAGGATTTTGGACAGTACAGAAAGGGATTTTTTAAACATCGGGCAATCCTTTCCAAACGCCTCTCGGCGTTTGGATGTAATATGAATTATTTAGCGTCTTTCAATGCCATATTGATCCATTTTTGATCAATACCTTGCTCCTTCAACCAAGCTAAATAGGATGGCTGACCGATTTCCTTGAATTGTGTCAATTCCGCTTTTGTAGGCCGATAAACTTCCATGCCATGATCTGCTAGGAACTTAATTCGATTATTTACTTGTGCTTCCACTTTCTCTCGGTTCTCTAGCGTGGCTTCTTTAATAGATTCCTCTAATGCTTTTCTGTCTTGCGGACTTAAGCTTTTCAATAGGGCATCATTTGCGACTAAGAACTGATCTGAGTATTGAATATTAGCTAAGGTTAAATATTTCTGAACCTCATATAAGCTGCCAAGGATAATATACATAGGTGGGTTCATCTGCCCATCGGCAACACCCGTTTTGAGGGCCATATAGACTTCAGTCCATGGAATAGGAGTACCTGATGCACCAAACGCGTTATATAATGCAACTTGGCTTTTATCCATCGCTCTGAAACGTAACCCTTTGAAATCTTTGGGGCTATGAATAGGGCGTTTGTTGTTTGTGAAAGCTAGAAATCCACCTTCTTCAACGACGGCCATAATGTGGGTATTCGTTTTCTTATAAAATGCTGCTTTAGCCTGTTTCCAGTACTGGCCCTTATCAAAGAATTTATGTGCCTGTTTAAAATCTGAAAACATGAAAGGGATGGCACTAACAAAAATCTCAGGGAACAAAGGGGAAATACCCGCAAAAGATGCAATGTTTAGGCTTGGCGTATTCATAACCTGTTCCATTCGTGCATCTTCTTCACCCAGCATACTATTTGGGTAAAGTTTGATCTCTAGATCTCCATGGGTTTTTTTCTCAACCAGCTTTTTTAGGTTACTGGCAAATAGATGCACTGCATTTTTATTTGCATCAGGAACACCGTTGTAGCTCAGGTTAATGGTTTGAGCAAAGAGAGTACTGGTGCTCAGAACAAGCCCAGCAGCGAGTGAAGCCTTAAAAGACTTCTTAATAGCTTTAAGTGTGAAATGCATTATTTTTTCCTTTGTGATGTATTTATAAGTTATGCACTTATAGGATAAGAGTTGCATTGTTGCGGTTTCAATACATTGAGTGTTGCTATTTATTCAACACTATTGGCGCATCGTTCTTTAAAAAAGAGGCCGATAATTGCAAGTGATTGATCAATTCTTGAGCAGGAACAGTGAGTTCTCTCCCCTTTTTGCTAATAACCCGTGACTTAGCATGGGAAAGAATGACATTACTTGTCTCAATAATGGTAATAAGATTCGTTTCGACTTCATTCTTAACGGTTAGTCTTGGCATAAAACTAATGCCTGCTCCCGAGCTGACAAAGTGTTTTAGCACGGCAACGGAGTTTGTTCTGAGTCGAGGGGTGAGTGTCACATTTTCTGTTTCTTCAGCGAGAGCGACCAATCTTCCCATACCCGTGGACTGATTGATTAACGCCATCGAGCAATTTTCAACTTCTTGAAACTCAATTGGCCTATTTAATGTTGTTAAAGGGTGACCATAAGGCGCGATGACATCCAACGGATGGAGTGTCTCTATGTGACAAACTTGGTTTATATGATTAGGCGAGGCGTATGTGACAGCAAAGTCTATTTGGTCGTCTTCTAGCAGCTGAAGCGCCTCTTTGGCGCCAGCCATTTCAACGCTAAGCTGAATGCCAGGATATTGCTCTAAAAAACTTTGTAGTGAACTTGTTATTAAATCCGTTATAAAGCCTTCGCCTATAGCAATATTAATTTCTCCAGTTCTTAGCTCACGATAGTCTTGTATTCTCGACAACGTTGCCGCTTCGCTTGCCTGCATGGTTCTGTAATAACTTAGGAGTTCCTTTCCTGCTGGAGTGATGATGCTTGATGCATTGTTTCTTTCCCATACAGGTGTGGATACTTGATCTTCTAATAAAGTGATTGAACGGCTTATTGCAGAAGGATCAACATTGAGTTTATTGGCCGCTTTTCTAAGAGAACCATATCTATCAATGGCATTCAGAAATTCTAAAGATCTAGGGTTAAACAGTTTCATGCTTATTACTTCGTATTATTGCGTTTTTGGGGATCTGATTATTACTAAGTGTATGGCCCCTGTTCCCTAGACAGTTTTTAGCTCCTTAATATATTGCCTTTATCTTACCGTGGCAATAATTCGTCATTTGATCCAATTACCTACTCTTTCTTTTTTAGCAGTGAGCAAAGCGTTTAGCAACGGTATTGTCATATTTTGGGGGGACGAGGCCAAATATTCATGAACTAATCATCAATCTCTAACGCTACTGTCTTCCTTGCTTTTATCGACCACCTTACGGTTAGCCGAGAAGTGAGATATACAACGACAGACAAACCTGTTAATGAGAAATAGCAATGACTCTATCAACTATTTAAAAATAAAAATATCGATCAATTTTTTCCAACATCAGTGTCCGGCATGTCTCTTCGTCGGCATGGATTATAGTGTCATAAAGACGGCGCGCATGGCATTCAAATAAAACTACTAACTCTGGATCAAAATGCGAACCACTGCCTTCTTTGATGATAGAGAGGGCTTTGTCATAACTGAACGGTTCTTTGTAAGGTCGCTTAGAACATAGGGCATCAAACACATCAACAATCGAAAATATACGGGCGCTGATGGGGATATTTTGTCCCGAAAGCTTATGAGGATAACCATTACCATCCCATTTTTCATGGTGTGCTTCGATAACGGTTTTCGCATTACTAAGCCACGCTATGCCATCCACCATTTTCACGCCTTCTAGCACATGAGTTTTCATGACTTCCATTTCTTCAGGTGTCAGTTTACCTGGTTTCAGCAAAATACCGTCCGAAATGGCAATTTTCCCCACGTCATGTAAATAACTGCCTAGAATCAGAGATTTGAACGATTCCGCCTCCATGCCATAGGCTTCCGCAAGTTCTGTTGCAAGCCACGCCACACGGTAATTATGAGCCCCTGTATCCGAATCTCGAAGCGCAATGGCTTTGCCCATGGTAAACATCATATCGATGTTAGCGTCTTTGATTCGACCGATGTAACGCTGGTTTTCACGATTCAAAAACAAAATCAGCGGATAGATGATCAAAGCACACAACCAAGCGGCACCTGCTGCCATTAACGCAATCAAAAGAGCAAAGTTACGGATATCAGCTCGCTGCCAATCTGGCACAACGCGAACACCTTCCAAATACCCCCAAATGACACCCTGTTCTTTTAAGGGAATAAAGGTGCTTAACACCCAAATGTCATAATCTATATGATTACTTTTGTAAAAAGGCTCTTGGTAATTGGGGATTTCGTGCGGTGGCAAAACTTTTTCAATTTTATTGCCAGAAGGTGTTCTAGACTCTGCAATCCGATTACCATTTTTATCGTAAAGTTCAGCGATATCAAACCAATCAATCAACAAGCGATCCGTTACTTGTTTTGCAAGAACTAAGAGTTGTTCAGGCGATGCCTCTTTAAGATTAAAATGCGATATGGTTCCTTGAGATACTTCTAAGGCAAGGTTTACTGTCTCTTTCTCAAGAGACTCATTAGTTAGTCTCCAACCAATAAAGCCTGCGGCAATACTAATCACTAAACTAGAAACAACAATCCGCTTCAATGCTTTTTTGGCAAAGTTCACACGGTTCTCCTCACAGCTTGATGACTAAAAAGGCCCTTTTAAACAATCCACGCCATGTGT
This sequence comes from Marinomonas spartinae, assembly GCF_016461715.1. Lineage (GTDB taxonomy): Bacteria > Pseudomonadota > Gammaproteobacteria > Pseudomonadales > Marinomonadaceae > Marinomonas > Marinomonas spartinae_A. The sequence goes on from NZ_JAEMUI010000004.1 coordinate 227,359, forward strand.
CAATATAGTGTAAACAAACCGTGCTTTTTTTCATCTTTTTTTCTATGTCATCTTCATTATGGCCTCGACACAATTCCTTTGATTAACCCCAAGAACAAATCGTCACTATCTATCACCTTGTTGAACTAAAATAAGACCTACAAACCAGACGAGGCCTCAGACACTTTATCAACGAGATAGACGATGGATTGATACTCAATGCCACTGTGTTCGCTTAAGCCAATCTCACAGGTGCGGCTGTTTGAATAGCCCACTTCGCAGCCTTCTACCGCTTTCGCTAAGGTTTTCAGGGCGCTGGCGTTCAGTTCCGGATGAGAAAACCCTTTATCACCCGCAAAGCCGCAACAGGTTACCTCGGGAGGAATCACTACCTCATCGGCCAATTGATGGGCCAGTTGAACAAAGCTATCCGCCAATCCCATGCGCGTTGTGCTGCATGTTACATGCAAGGCAATACGAGGCGCTTTCTGGGTAATGGTTAAATTTGGAAGAACAAATTCATTGAGAAACCCCACCTGCTCATACAATTCCAATACGGGATCCAAGGTTTGTGTCATACGTAATAGGCAAGGGCTGGTATCACAGACAATCGGATAACGCCCGTTGTCGCTAATACTCAATAGCATTGCATTTAAATCCTTAGCCTTTTTATCCGCGACGGCAAACTGCCCCTTGCTTTGAAAGGCTAACCCACAACAGCTACTTTCAACCTCGTCAGGTACAATAACCTGATAACCGGATTTTTTAAGTACAGATAACATAACGTCCATAACAGAGCGCTGGTCTTGCCCGGTAGGATCCGCCCCCATCATTCTTGTCGCACAGCTGGGCAAATACACCACTGTCGGTTTCACCAACTCTTTATCAGGGACATTGCCATCTTGGATCATTTTTTCTGACAACAATGAACGAATGGAATCCGCTCCTTTTGGCATGGTGGTTCGCCAATGGGGCACCACGCCACCGGTCACTTTATTCGCCATATTTGTTAGGGATGCCATCCCCTTATTACCAACGATTTTTCGGGCCACATTGGCCGTTGATAATCCTAACCGTACGGTTTGAGTCACTCCTTCAAAATGCTCACCCAACCAATAACCCACTTTACTATCTGGGTGACGATCGTGGCGCAGCTCACGGGTCAGATCCCCAGTATTAATGCCAACAGGGCATTGCATCGAACATAGGCCACAAGCGGCACAAGTATCGACACCTTGATAGTCGTACTCTTTTTTCAGAGCGGCTAAACGCTCAGGATCGGTTCCTGATGTGGTTAAACGTTGGATTTCCCGCCAAATCACAATACGCTGACGAGGCGTTAGCGTTAGCGCTTTCGACGGACAAACCGATTCACAGAAACCACATTCGATACAGGTGTCAACCAGATCATTGGCCTTAGGCAGTGGCTTCAGGTTTTCCACATGCAAATTAGCATTATGGGAGAGAATGACATCTGGATTCAGCAAACCTTGTGGATCAAAGGCATTTTTAATTTGCCACATGATATCGTAGGCCTCTTGGCCCCATTCCAATGCCACGTAAGGTGCCATATTTCGCCCTGTACCGTGTTCTGCTTTTAAGGATCCTTTGTATTTACCTGCCACTAAATGGGCAACCTCATCCATCAAGGCGGCATAGCGACTCACTTCATTCGGGTCATCGAACCCTTGAGTAAAGACAAAATGCAAATTGCCTTCTAACGCATGACCAAACAAAATTGCTTCACTGTAACCGTGCTTTTGAAACACGCCTTGCAGTTCTAACACGCCTTCGGCGAGTTTTTCGACCGGAAAAGCCACGTCTTCAATAATCACGGTTGTCCCAACAGGACGTACCGCACCGACGGCAGGAAACAAGCCTTTGCGGATCTTCCAATAAGAATCGTAAATGACTTTGTCTTGGGTAAACTCAATGTCGTTTAGGGTTGCCTGCCCATTTAGCGCCTGCTTTACCAGAGCCAAATTATCGTCTAACTCTTCTTCTGTAGCGGCTCGAACATCCACCAACAAGCCCGCTGCTTGCGCCTCCAGAGAAGATAGACTCTCCGGCATACCAGGTTTGCCTTCGACTGCCCGAAGTCCTGCTCGGTCGATCAACTCAACGGCGGACACAGGGGCACTTTTTAAGGACGTGACCGCTCGACAAGTCGCCTCCATATCGGCAAAAAAGATCATGGCTGCCGCTTTGATTGGATGATCCACTACCGTTTGGTAAGTGACTTCGCTGATAAACCCTAACGTACCCTCGGAGCCAATCATCAGATGCAACAAAATATCAAACGGGTCTTGGTAATCCACCAAGCTGTTTAAACTGTATCCTGTTGTATTCTTTAGACGATATTTGTGTCTTATTTTGTTAGCCAAGTCATCATTAGCACGTACTTGATTTGACAGTTGAGTCAAGGTATCTAATAAATCGGCATGGTGATTGCCAAAGGCTAAGCGGCTACTTTCATCGGCGGTATCCAGTAAGGTGCCATCCGCAAAAATCAGCCTAGCACTTTCAATCGTCTGGTAGCTGTTTTGTGCCGTACCACAGCACATACCGCTGGCGTTATTCGCGGCAATACCACCAATCATACAAGCATTGATAGACGCGGGATCGGGGCCAATTTTACGTTGAAACGGTGCCAGTAGTTGATTAGCACGTGCGCCGATAATGCCGGGTTGCAGTGAAATGCGCTGACCCTGATCGAGGATGCGATGACCTTTCCACTGGTCGGACAACTGAAGCAATATGGAGTCGGTTACCGCCTGTCCAGACAAACTCGTGCCCGCCGCTCGAAACGTTACTGGCAAATTCTGCGATTTCGCCTCTTTGAGTACCAAACGAACTTCGTCTTCGTTGTTCACTCGGACCACTAACTGAGGAAGCAAACGATAGAAGCTCGCATCCGTTCCGTAGGCAAGGGTACGAAGCGGATCTCGAATCAATCGAGACTCATCTATCGTATTTTTCAGTGATTGATGGATCGCATCGTATTGGGCTTTTTTATCCGTCATTGCAGGTGAAGAAGTCATATAACGTCCCATTGTGAATGGTCTTGCTAAGCCGTTTTCCTTGAAAACCAAGCAAACAACTTAAAGCATTTTATTATTTTAAAAGAGTACGACTGGACAAATACATCGACAACCCTTTTAATTGGTCATACCAATTGACCGTGAATATAGAGCAACAATAGAAATCAAGCCAGCTTTTGTCAAGTGGTTAAATTGGCGATATTTATGAATTTTAGCGACATTTTTGATTGGTTTTACCACTTTTTCACTTATACACAGAGAATAAACATCGCTATATCAATGAGACCTTTGCACGATGTCACGAGCGACGCCAAGATGCGGCAAAAAAAGACGAGAAAGCGCAGTAGTCGTGAAAAAGTCTCAAAATGTATAAAAAACAAATAGGTCAGACCACTATAAAAAGTTAAATAGAAACAATGTGTTCCATACCATCCTTGAGCTAAAAAGGAATAACAAGATGACGTCCGACTCATTCAGCCGTGTAAAACCACCAAAAATCTCCGATATCATTATGCAGCAATTGGAAAGCATGATCCTTGAAGGCAGCTTTACGCCAGGGCAAAAATTACCACCAGAACGGGAATTGGCCGCCCGCTTTGAGGTATCTCGCCCATCACTCAGAGAAGCCATTCAAAAGCTAATCGCACGGGGAATTTTATTCAGCCGACATGGTGGCGGTACTTACGTAGCAGACAACATTGGCAGCTCATTTGCGGATCCATTACAAGACCTGCTTTGTGCCCATGATGAGTTTTTATACGATCAATTGGAGTTTCGCGACGCATTGGAAGGTTTATCATCTTATTATGCCGCCACGCGAAGTACCGAGGCCGATAGAGCCAAATTAACCCAATGCTTCCATGCCTTAGCCGAAGCTAACCAAGCACAAGACTTTGCCCTTGAAGCAAAGCTTGATGCCGACTTTCATATGATCATTGCAGAAGCCGCCCACAATATCGTGTTGCTGCATACATTACGCAGTCTATACGCCGTGCTTGCTAGAAGTGTCTCGGCGAACTTGCAGAACTTGTTCAAACAACCTCAAGCAAGACAAGCGGTGATGGCACAACACAAAACCCTTTATGAGGCCATCATGGCGGGTGATGGCAACGCCGCCCGGGCGGCCGCACACGATCATTTGGTCTTTGTGGAAGATCATCTACTAAACAGGCAAAAAGAAGAAACGCGCATTCAGCGTTCATTACGTCGAAATGAACACCAACCGCCCCATTAATTATCTTGCAGCAAACCAAACATTGTTTTTTATATTTTGTCGATAACACCAATACAAAGTGATGGCGCGAGCAACAAACAAAGCGGCTTGGCTTAACCATAAACCATGGTTTCCCAGCCCTTGAGACAGATACCAAACCGGAAAGAAGACACCTAATACGCAAAGAATCATGGTGTTTTGCATCTGTTTCACGCTGGTTGTACCAATAAATACACCGTCTAACATAAACGACCAAATACCCAACAGAGGATAGCTAATCAGCCAGGGTAGGTACAGAGCCGCATCGTTCCGAACACTTTGAACGCTTGTTAATAAAGCAATGATTTGATTGCCAAAAATCCAAAAAATAGCGACTAATATCAACGCCGCAAGTAGGGCCCAATAGGTAGAAAGACGCATCACTTTTTGGAAATTAGCTTTATCTTTACGACCATAGGACTCACCACATAATGCTTCAACAGAAAAGGCAAAACCATCTAACGCATTCGATATGATCATTAAAAATGTCATTAACACCGCATTCGCCGCCAAGATATCATCTCCCTGACGCGCCCCTTGTGCGGTGAAAAAGAGCATCACTAACAAAAGCAAAATCGTCCGTACAAATAGGTATCGGTTTACTTGAATCAAGGCTATATACGACCGCCATTTAGCAAGCGCCTTCAGCGGTACTTGACCAGAAAAACCTTTTAAGCGGAAAAATGCCAGACCAATCGCAATGGTCACGCCAAGATATTGAGCCAGTAAAGTGCCCCAAGCGACCCCATCACTGGCCATGCCCATATGATAGACCGCGATGTAATCGAATATCATGTTCGCAAGGTTAATCGCTAATAACATCCAAAGTGGGCCTTTGGAATATTGCACACCGAAAAACCAGCCAATTAAGGCATAGCCCGCTAATACCGCAGGCGCACTGAAAATTCGTATCTCACAATACAATCGAGCCCATGGTGCGACATCAGCACTGGGCGACATTAGATCGATCGCCAGATCAATAATCGGCCCACGAAATAGAATCAGCATTAAGCCGATAAACACTCCCATCAACACCGATTGCAATAATAGCTCTCGAACGCGCCGATCATCCTCTTGTCCCATGGCTTGCGCTGTTAATCCAGTGGATCCCATGCGCAAAAATCCAAACGCCCAAAACAGGAAGCTAAAGATACTACCGCCAATCGCCACGGCACCAAGAGGCGTTGCGCTCCCTAGATGACCCACCACCGCGGTATCCACCAAACCGAGAAGTGGCGTAGTGATATTCGACACCATGGGCGGCCAAGCCATTCGCCAGATTTTTTTATGAAGAAGCGCATCAACTTGATAGGAATGACGCAGCTGTTGAAAAGATTTTTTGAGCACTGGGAACGGATCCTTGTGGATAATCGCTATATTGTGGATAACGGCAATACTATACACATCGCACTTTTTCAATCGCAAATGTGGAAAATAGTCCTAGTTATACATAATTAACGCACTTTTTTGCAGTAAAAAGCGCAATTTGGCGTGAAACACACTATGAAATGTTTGTTTTATGAACTGATACTGTATTTATCCACAGTGTTGAGAGAAAATATCGATCAGACCAAGTTTAGCATAGAGGGATAACCGATTCTTTTTTCCACAATTATCTCTCAAATCAATGGAAAATTTGCTAAAATCACTGCTCATTTTTATACACAGAGAGACCTTTGCACGATGTCACGAGCGACGCTAAGACGCGGCAAAAACAGATGAGCAAGCGGAGTTTATCGCGATAAATAAGCATTTTGAGTCTGTTTTTAACAAAGTATTGGCAAACGCAGTAGTCGAGCAAAAGGCTCATAGTGATTTCATGGAAAAGATACCGACGACAATGACAACGACTAATATACCCGTTTATGGCGAAGGCGATGGAACCTTACAAGCGGTTGGTGGTTTAACTGGGCTACAAACCCTAGTCGAAACCTTCTATCGCATCATGGGAAACACCCCTGAATTTCGCCCCTTGTTTGACATGCACCCTAGCAATCTTGAGCTAACCATCGACAAATTGGTGTCTTTTTTATCTGGTTGGATGGGCGGCGAAAAGTTATTTTCGAAAAAATATGGGCCAATCAGTTTACCCCAAGTCCATGCACACTTAATCGTCACGGATAAAGAAAAAGCCATGTGGCTCAATTGTATGGCAGCCGCATTAGATGAACTCGGCTACCCAAATGACTTAAAAGCTTACCTACTGCCTAAACTCGAATTTCCTGCTGAACGCATTCGACAAGTAAGCGCGGCGAGACATAATTAACAACCCCTCCCTAACCCTCCCCTTGAAAAACAAAAGGGGAGGGAACAGCAAGCCTAAACGCCTCCCCCTAGTAAGAGAGAGGTGTATATGGTTTACAACTCACCGCTTACCCGCCAACGACTCTTGGGCGAGCTTCAATGCTTGATCTTGTTGTTCAACGCTAATGAAGGCTGGACGTGAGATGATGCGTTCAATATAAGCGTCAACGACTGGGCTCGTAGTAATCAATCCAAACATACGACACCATTTCAAGCTGATACCCCAAAGGATGTCGACAGCGTAAAGCTGTTCTCCCAGTAAATAAGGGCCTTTAGCTATTTGATCGAACACTGTTTTTAACATTTTGTCAAAACTACCGTAGGACGAGTGGAGTGCATCAACGGGAGAGCGATTAAAAGCTTGATCGACCATGGCTGGTTCAAAACTGCTGCCTTGGTAGGCCATCCAGCGTAAATAGGCACCGCGTTTAGGATCACTGAAGCCGGGAGCCAATCCTTTTTCAGGAAACAGGTCAGCCAAGTATAGGTAACAAGCCACTTGTTCGGTCACAACGGTCCCCTTATGGACAAGCGTGGGGAATTTACCCAAGGGGTTTATAGCCAAAAACTCCGGTTGCTGATTTTCTCCTGCAGTTAAATTCAGAACTTCCATCTCATAGGGTATGCCTAATTCTTCCAGTAGAACCCAAACGCCACTGCTTCGGGTTTGTGGGGCATGGTATAGAGTAATAGTGTCGTTGTTGCGAAGAATGTTGCTCATGTCGGTTGCCTCAAAATTTGTTGTAAGTAATGGTGACTACATGAGCTATGTTAGAGACTAAAGCTGCCATCTTATGTCAGGTATTTCCTTTATACTGGCAAAATAAAATTCGCTTGGCACTATAAAGGAGAATCTCATGCGAGCCAGCCGAATACTGAAACTTCTGATGATGTTACAGTCCCATGAGAAGGTCACCGCTCGCGCCTTAGCCGACGCCTGTGAAACGTCGATCCGTACTGTGTATCGGGATATCGAAGCACTTAGCGCAATTGGGGTTCCAGTTTACAGCGAACAAGGAGTACAAGGTGGCTATCGGCTGTTACACGGTTACCGTACTCGTTTAAACGGGCTTTCTGCCAATGAAGCAGAAATATTATTTCTGGCAGGTTTATCTGGCCCAGCTCAAAAGATGGGGCTAGACACGACGCTTGCCGATGCGCAATTAAAACTAAAAGCAGCGCTGCCGGAAGACTTAAGACACGAGGCGGATCGCTTACAAAGCCGATTTTTATTGGATGCTCCGAACTGGTTTTTTGACGATGAAAAGGTTGCCTACTTGCCAAAGTTGATGACAGCCGTGTTGGAGCAACGGCTTATTGTCATGCAATATCAGAGTTGGAAAGGAGAAATAAAGCGTCAGCTCCAACCTCTGGGCATCGTTTTAAAGGGCGGACAGTGGTATTTGATCGCGAAAGTAGACCGTGATATTCGGACATATCGCGTATCCCGTATTGAATTGCTGACGTTACTAGATGAAAATTTTGAACGCCCCAAAGACTTCAACTTAGTCGCATTTTGGCAAGATAGTTTACGTCGTATGGAAACACTCCAATTTCCGATTATCGCCGAGGTGCGCTTAACGGCGTTGGGTGTGAAGATCATGCAACACGTGTGCTCTTCTTATGCTGTGAATCAGGCAACGATTGAACCTGTGGATGATTCGGGTTGGCATCGTGCTAGGTTCCCAGTCGGAGACACACCGTACGGTTGTACTGAGCTGCTGCGTTTTGGAGCGGAACTAGAAGTCCTTGGCCCACCAAAACTGCGCTTGGCGATGGAGGAATTGGTATCATCTTTGGCTACGCTTTATCGCTGACATGCATCTCTGGGCTAAGCCGCGCTCTGATAAACTAATTCCTAAATCATTAAGAATAATCAATTGGGTTAAAAAACTGCATGCTATTTTGAGTACATAAATAACTCGCTGCGATAAGCTATTTCTAATAGCCCTTCTTTTTCATATCGTGTGATCAGATCAGTAAGCTGATTAATAAAGGCTTCACCATGGGCAGTAATTGCTCGTTGCGCTTGTGTAGAAGAACGGCTCATACCAATAAATGCATTGGATGGGATCGTCATAACCCAATCATGGGTATGTAAAGTCACATTGCTTTTTGACCCAAAACTTTCTTTCATCTCTTGTAAAAAGTCGAATTTCCTATAGTAACGAGAATACCCTGGACTCATGCGCTCCAAAAGGGATTCATACTCATCCAGAAAGTCACTTCCTTCAAAATACCGATTATTTTGGATAACACCAAAAATACCTCCCACCTTCAGTCGACGGTCAATGGCAGACAGTAGGCTTGGTCGGTCCATCCACTGAAAAGATTGCGCAGCAATGATCAGGTCAATACTCTCCAGCCCAAGAAGAACGTCTTCAGCTTTACCTTTATGCCAGTTAACATCAGGAAACTTTCTTTTCCCATGATCAATCATGTCGGAGGAGATATCGATAGCATGGTAATGATGTGCTCTCCCTAACACCTCAATCATCGACTCCAAAGCAATCCCAGTCCCCGCACCAACATCAACCAGCGTTAGGTCTTTACGATGCTTCAATGACGCCAGCAACGTCTCAAATAAAACACGAGGATAGCGAGGCCGATAGCTGTCATAGTCATCGGCCAACCCATCAAATTTTTCCTTTTGTTCATGTTTGATAGCCATACTAAAGAATCTTTTTCTTGAAATACTAGTTGTAAATGATCGAGTTTTATATCATCAAGCAGAACCTGTTAAGCAAATAGACATTTCTCGTCTTGCATATCGTAATTTGTTACTCGTTCGAATAAGCGTTTTACAATAAGGAAAGATAACCGAATGATTCAACTAAATCAGTTACCTTTAAAAATGTGGGTATGGCTTGGCGCAAAACAGCTTTCGGATATCAGTGCATTTATAAATACAATTGTGATTAGTGTTTATGCCCTTTCATTATATGATAACCCAATAATACTCGGATTTATCCTCGCCTTAAAAATGTCAGGCTCCGTGATGGGAGCATTTTTGACGCCTGTTTTATCTCGTTTTTGGTCTCATCGAATCATTCAAACAGCATCTGACTATGCAAATGGAATAATAATGCTTGCTCTGGCTTTTAGTCCAGAACCAGCTCATCCAGCCCTTATTGTTGTGCTGCCTTTTTTTATGGGCCTATTTCAAGGCACATTCCATGTTTCACTCTATACACAAGTTCCTCAGTTTCTAGGTGCTAACTTTCGTCATCAAATGAATAGCCTTTTGGCCTCGATACATGGTATTGCAGTGGTGATAGGTGGTATTTTAGCAGGTATTTTATATGATTTTTTGCCTGTCCAAATGATATTTCTGATAGATGGTGGAACCTTTTTGTTATCAGGTGTTATATTTTTTGCTTTACGAATAAATAGCAATCAGCTCAACGTATCAGCTTCTGATAGACCCTCTTCTAAACCAGAAAAATTTGACATGGTCATGCTGAAGAACATCTGGATGATAGTTGGCGTTATCTTTATAGCACGTTTTATTGAGGCATTTGGCTCATCCACTCATAATGTAGGCTTTCCAATCCTATCAAGAGAATTCAGTCTAGAAAACCCAGCCTTTCTTGTCGGATGGATTATGGCTTTATGGGGCGCAGGTAAAATTTTTGCATCAGTTATTACACCAATGGCTGTAAATAAACTAAAACTATATTATTTAGACGAATCAAGCATTTTCATCTGTTTTTTAGCAATCACATTTCTTCTTTTCCTTGGCGTATTTTGGTCTAATAGTCTATGGGTAATTTTATTATTTTCATTTCTTGCTGGTATATTTGATGCCGCAACGGAAACCGTTTATTACGCCATTCTACAGCACTCTCCCGAAGGGTTAGCGACAGATCGTTTGATCAGCATATCTTATTTTATTGAACGTGCTGGTATGGGTCTCGGTATATTATTAGTTGGTTATGCATTCTCTATTGCATCTACCAGTACAGTAAGCGGTATATTTTATTTAGTCTCAATCATCGCTAGCTTATTTTGCCTGGGGATCACTATAACTAAGGCTAAAGAGCAAAACTGAATAGGCCAGTTTTGCTAGGGAAGATAGGTGATGTTTTTAACCCATTATCGGTTCGAAGCACTTGATGAAGATTAGTCATCTTAAATGTTTCTGTCTCTCAACTCCCTTACAACACGAAGCCGATAATTATGTGGCTTGCTTAAACGGCAGCATTTCATGGGTATCTTGATGGTATTCCCGCACAGCTTGGGCTTCTTCCTCACAGAAGTTGCCAATGGCTTCGCGGAAGCCTTCGTGGGCGATGTAGTGGACGCTGTAACTGAATACTGGCTCGAAACCACGGGCAATTTTGTGTTCCCCTTGAGTGCCTGGATCAAAATGCTGTAACCCTTTTTCCAAGCAAAACTCAATGCCTTGGTAGTAGCACGCTTCAAAATGCAGGCAATCCACTTCTTCCACACAGCCCCAATAGCGGCCATATAAAGAATGGTCATCGAAGAAACACCAAGAAGCGGCGATTGGCTCGTCGTTTTTATAGGCTTGTACTAAGAGAATCTGCTCGCCCATGGTTTCAGCTAACTGTGCGAAAAATTCGCGAGTCAAATAACCTTGCTGTCCACGTTTGGCGTAGGTAGATTGATAGCACAGGTAGAAAAAGTCGATTTCCGCTGGCGTTAGTTCACTGCCCAAGGTTCGCGTCAGTGTGATCCCTTGTTTAGCGACTTTGTCACGCTCTTTACGAGCCGCTTTACGCTTGCGACTGGCAAAGTGCGAAAAGTAATCTTCCATGTCTTGATAGCCCCGATTGAACCAATGGAACTGGCAAGAGATACGCTGCAGCAGATCTTCATTATGACGAAATAAATCCGCATGTTCTGGTTTGGTAAACAACAGGTGCCAGCTGGAAAAGCCGCGTTCTTGGTTCGCTTGGGTCATAACATCCGCAAGAGCAGGGTACAGATGGGCAAACTCAGCATCATCCCCCTTTGGGTCCATATGGGAGAATAATCGAACGCCCGTCACAGGCGAAAACGGCACCGCCCAAATACGTTTCGGAAAGTAGTGCATACCATAACGCTGGTAGGCATCCGCCCACGACCAATCAAAGACAAATTCTCCTTGGGAGTGCGTTTTTAAATAGGTCGGGGCAATGGCAAGAGGCGAGTCATCCTCGTTCATCACCAGAAGATATTCAGGATACCACCCCGTACCGTCGCCAATGCTTTGACTTTGCTCTAAGGCTTTATGAAAAGCAAACTGCGCAAAAGGATAACGGGTCTCACCAATGGCCGCTTGCCATCTTGCTTCACCAATTTGATCGACCGAATTAAACCATTGCGCTTTCATACTGCTTTCCTTTTTTGCCTATCTCGCTGAATCACTTCGCAGATTAACCAACTTATGTCACCGATTAGTCAGCGGCTTTCATTTGCTGACGCATTTCGTCTACCAAGCTGGCGGTTTCTGGGCGTACCTGACGCCACAGGTAGAAAGACTCAGCGGCTTGTCCGACTAACATGCCAAGGCCATCGGCTCCCGTCGCGCCGCGCTCATAAGCCCATTGCAAAAAAATGGTTCGCTCTTTGCCGTACATCATGTCGTAACACCAAGTCTGCTTGCCGATCAGCTCGTCTTTTAGTGGCGGTAAGTGACCCGATAAACTCGCCGATGTGCCGTTGATAATGACATCAAAGTCGCCTTGAAGCGCCTCAAAAGACGATGCCAAGCAGTCGAAATGTTCCGCTAAAGCCTGGGCTTTTTCTACGGTACGATTGGCGATGGTGACAGATTCTGGCTGCTCGCTTAGCAAGGGCTCTAAAACACCACGTACCGCGCCACCCGCACCAATCAGCAAGATGCGTTTGTCTTTTAACGACTGGCCGTGGTTTTGGGTAATGTCTCGCACCATGCCCACACCATCAGTATTATCGCCAAACAAATCGCCATTTTTGCCCACTAATAACGTGTTCACTGCACCAGCTTGCTTCGCACGTTTGCTAAGAATATCGCACATAGCAAAAGCACGTTCTTTAAAGGGCACCGTAACATTAAGACCTTTTCCCCCTTTGGAAAAAAAGTCACGTACCTGCGCTTCAAAATCAACCTCGTCACCCAGTAACGTCGAATAGACCATTTGTTGGCCTGTTTGCTGAGCAAAATGCGCGTGAATACTGGGTGATTTGCTGTGAGCAATGGGATTCCCGACAACGGCGTATTGATCCAAAATAAGTCTACTCCTTTTCACAAGATGATTCGGATAGCGTCAGCCAATCCCTTGAAGTGAGATAATAATCCGTTAACTTCGCTTCTTCGCTATTCGGCTCTACCTCATAACAGTAAGTCCAACGCACTTCGGGTGGTAGTGACATCAAGATGGATTCAGTTCGCCCCACACCGCTTTGCAAACCAAAATGTGTACCACGGTCAAATACCAAGTTGAATTCCACATAACGACCACGCCGGTGCAGCTGGAAATCGCGCTGTTGCTCGTTGAAATCGTGGTCCTTGCGGCGTTTTAAGATCGGCATATAAGCCTGTGAATAAGCATCACCCACCGCACGCATCATGCCAAAGCAATGGTCAAAGCTACCTTCATTGAAATCATCGTAGAAAAGACCACCGATACCGCGCGGTTCTTGGCGATGCTTCAGATAGAAATACTCATCACACCATTTTTTGAGCCGTGGATATAAATCCTCACCAAAGGGAGCCAGCGCATCGTAAGCGGTTTGATGCCAATGGATACAGTCTTCGTCAAAGCCATAATAAGGGGTCAGATCAAATCCACCGCCAAACCACCATACTGGTTCCATACCGTCTTTTTTTACTACAAACAAACGCACATTGGCGTGGGAGGTAGGAGCAAAAGGATTATTAGGATGGATGACCAACGAGACACCCATGGCTTCAAAACTGCCACCAGCAAGTTCCGGACGACCTGCTGTGGCGGATGGCGGCAGGTTTTCTCCCATCACGTGAGAGAAGTTCACTCCGCCTTTTTCGATCACAGTGCCACCGGCAATCGCACGGGAGCGTCCACCACCCCCTTTGGGGCGATCCCAGGTGTCTTCACGAAAACGCGCCTCGGGCTCAAACGCTTCTAACTCCTCACAAATACGATCTTGAAGGGCTAATAAGTACGCTTTTACCGCAGTGATGTCATCATGACTGATTGGGGGGTGTAACGCGTCTGACATTGAGAGCTCCATATACAACTAATACCTACTAAGCCAATTATCTGACAGGCGAACAATCGGCTGCCGAGTAAATAAGCTTAAACTTGTGAATGGAGTTTACCATTGAAAGAAGAGGAAAAAAGAGTGAAGGAGGAGAAGAGTGTGAAAAGAAACACATAGAGACCTTTACTCGACATTACGAGCAAAGGTCTCACACTGATTAATACAGCTTAGACCCATCCGGACGGCTGCGAAGCAGGTTCAAAATCCACATATATTGTTCGGGGTGTTCGGCGATCAAGGTTTCCATGGCTTGGTTCATAGCGATAGCATCTTGCTCTTCATTCCCCGTGGGAAAGTTTTCCAACGCAGGCAATATGAACAACTCATACTGACCATTTTCTGAGTTATAGGTTGGTAACATTGGAACCACCACTGCTTTTGTTAATTTGGCAAACTTGCCAAGCCCTTTCATAGTGGCTTTTTGAGCCCCGAAAAAAGGCACAAACACTGAATGCTGGGGGCCTAAATCTTCATCCGGTAAGTAATAGCCCAAATACCCTTCCTTCACCGATTTCAAAAACGGCTTAATGCCCACTTCACGAGGGTAAATTTTACCGCCATATTGCATACGCTGTTTATGGATCAGCCAATCGAGAATCTTTTGTTTCTGCGGCTTCATCATGGTAGAAACTTGATAACCTTTCGCCGCAATCATCACCGCGGCATAGTCAATGGCCCAGCAGTGCGGTACCAACGCGATGATTTTTTCCCCACGATCTAACAAGGGTAACAAATGCTCGGCCCCAATCATCGACCCTTTAGATTGATTATGGCGCTTACTACGCACTAATAAGCCAGCGTAGCTAAGGTAAAACTGCAACGCCGTCTCACAGCAGCGTTTCAGAATATCTTCCCGTTCTGCAAGGGATTTTTCTGGAAAGCATTGCTCTAAATTGATTCTAGCCCGCTTGATGGTCGAGCTGCTTTTACGCGTGACAAGAAGGTGTGCCATTTTGGATGCCAGCTTATCCCGTATACGAAACGGCACAAACGCTAATGAAACGGCGAACAGCAAACCAATCCATGTCAGCCAATATTGTGGAAGTAGAAAACGCCACTCAAAAGTGGGATTGTGAACATACTTATCTTGAATACTCATATATAACCGAAGTAATTGTCTTCAAATAGTCGACCATATTACCCTAATTCAACTGGCCCTCAAAACACTAACAAAGCAAACCAATTTTTTCGTGTAATACCGTGTAATACCCACAACGCCCCAACTATTGTAACGTTTGGCGAATCTAGACCATTTGGACAAGCGTTATGTCTATCTTCCACGAACATCAAGCACCAAGTCCACAAGAGCTGGACATTATGGTGTTTATTAACCTTAAAAAAACCCTCAAAAACAATTCGCTACAAGGCTCCGCTTTTATGATGGATAACAACCCAAACAGCGAAGGAGAGGGTTCGACGGCGTTATGCTCATTTGCAACCCTAGGACAAACCATTAATTGGTCGGTTCATCCCCTGAATATGAATGGCTCGGATCAAGCTTGGAATCAAAGCGGTGACTGTTCGGTATCCATTCACCGCATTCTCTTTGAAGACGCCCAAGTTGTGAACTTGGACGAATACGTCTCAGACCGTGACCAGCCAACTAAGACCGTTCAGGCAATCTCTAACTTATCTGGAAACATCTCGAATAAAAAACAGTTAGTAGGAAAATACCGATATCGGTTACAGTTAAAAATACAATCGAAGAGCAAACGATTTACTCCCAAATATTTTGTGATCACCTCTGCAACGTTAGCCATTGCCGAACAAAAACAACAGGCTGCCTAAGGAAGGCGCAGCCAATTATCCTAATCCCCACCTTGTTTCTCCTTTCGTGTAATACCGTGTAATACCATTTTTGACAATCACGACTAGTCTTTCTTAGGTGATGTTCAACATCACATATTTACTCTCAACCATCAGAAACTATCCCATTGCAATAAGAAAAATAAAAAAAGAAAAATGGATAATTTTCTTAATACTTAGCGAAGGAAAGGAAAGATGCAATCCATTATTGAACTCGTAAAAGGTCACACCGACATTCGAAAGCAAGCAATCAATATGATTGTCAGCGAGAACCGTTTATCAGACGCCGCATCCGAGGTACTGGCCAGCGATCTTGCTTCACGCTATGCAGCCCCCTTTTATGCTGGCACCTCGATTTCTCAAGAAATCATGTCGCAAACCACAGCAAAAGCCCAACGCTTATTCAAAGTCAAACATGTGAACCTATCGCCCATTTCTGGCAGTAACAGCTTGATGGCGGTGGTTTTCGCACTCACCAACCCTGGCGATAAAGTTGGCCGTGTGCCACCTTTTTTCCCTGGTGGCGGCTATCCGTTTAACTATGAAGTCTTCCATCGAGTGTCTTTACCCTTGCCTTTTTCAGACGAGAACTGGCAACTCGATGTGCCCGCAACGTTGGAATTACTCAGTAAAGAACAGCCCAAACTGGTCATTCTAGGCGCCTCAATTTACACACGCCCCATGCCCGTCAAAGAAGTCGCCGAAGTGGTTCATTCCTACGGAGGCATCTTAGCGTACGACAGCTCCCATAGCTTGGGGCTAACGGCTGGCGGACAGTATCAGGACCCATTAGGTGAGGGCGCAGACCTTATCTTTGGCTCTACGCATAAAACCTTTCCAGGCCCTCAAGGCGGCATCATTCTTACCAATAGTGATGAGCTAAACGATAGAATCGATGTGGTCTCGAACTTTACCCCATTAAATGGCCCCACCATGATCTGTAACCCACATCTGGCACGCATTGCCAGTATGGGCATCGTGATAGATGAAGTGCCTTGGGAGCAATACGCGGCACAAATCGTTGAAAACTCGCGCGCGTTTTCTGATGCCCTAATCGATAATGGCTTTGAAATGCGTGGGCAGAGCAGCACAAACTTCAAACACCTCACTTATTGCCATCAAGTGCTTCCCAAACTAGAGAGAGAGCAGGGCATAGCACATCGAGATAAGCTCGCCAAACACGGTATTCATGTGGATGGCTTTATGCGCATCGGTACCGCTGAAATCACTCGCCTAGGTTACACCGCCGAAGACTGTACTCACCTTGGCAACTTGATGAGTCAAATCGTTCTTTCAGATAAAGCGATACTACCGGAGCTAAAAGAAGAAATAGGCAAAATCAATGCCGCGCACCAAACCATCATCATGTAGAGCACGGACAACTCAAACACAAACTTAATATGGAGATAAAGTAACATGACTAACCCAAACAACACCTATGACACTGTGATTATCGGCTCAGGCTTTGGCGGTAGTGTGTCAGCACTGCGCATTAGTGAGGCTTATAAGAAGAAAAACGCCTCTAAAACCAATGATAATAACAAGCCCATTCTACTGATAGAACGAGGACAGGACTGGTGGGGAGATTTAACCGGAACCCCTGTTTCAGAACCCCCTTTTTGTACATACCGTCAGCCCGATGGCCGATCCACATGGATGAGCGAAGTGGAAGCCTTTGGCACCCCACCAGAAAACCCAAGCCTTAACGATTTGCCACTCAACTTCAACGATGGGACAACATCGAAACGCCCTGTGGGGGTATTTCCAGGATTAGTTGAAACCATTGAAACCAAAAACATGACGGTCTGGGTCGGAGCAGGTTTGGGCGGTACATCACAGGTATACAACACCTTCTTTGAAAAACCCTCACCCAATGCCTTTAACTTAGCATTTCGCGACCCAGAAAAACCAGAGGCTGCAGACTCTTTGCTCACTTTTGATAAGGTGGCCCGTTTTTACGATACCGTAGAAACCGTCATGACTCCGACAGAGATGACAAAGGACATCCTCAACTCGGAGGCCTATACATCGACAAGAGTGTTTCGCGCCCAAGCAGGTAATCTGAAAACGCAAATGGATGACCCAGCGTTAATCGAAAAAACAAAGTCGCTCCCGCCTAAAATCAATAAAAACATTTTTCCTCTTAAACAAATGGATGCCCACTTAAGTACCTTATCCCTCGATTGGGACCTTGTTGAGCACGAGATCAAAGGCGACATGCTGCCTTCGGCCATCATTGGGGAAATGTGGTACGGCATGAACAGCTTCTCTAAGCAAGCAGATGGTAGTATGAAAGGCATTAAAAAAAGCTTGGATCAAAACTACCTCAAACAAGCGCAGGAGTTAGGTTACCTTGATATCCAATGCTTAACAGAAGTGACTCAAGTCGTTTACAACGGAGACAAAGAACACTATCGAATTTATGTCAAACAATTCCACATCGATAAAAAAACCAGTCAATTGACGGGGACAACAGAAACCTCTTACGTAGCGAAGAACGTCATTTTCTCGGCTGGCGCCATGCATACCCCTCGATTGTTGCTGGAGTCTGCCAATAAAGCCAATCCTATTAATCTTAATCAAAAGGGTTTACCCACCTTACATAAAGATGTCGGTAAATTCTGGGGACAAAATGGTGACCTATTTGTCACACAAAGCACCACAGAATTCACCCGACCCGCCAATGGTGGACCGGGATCTGCCGATGCTACCTTTAGCTACCTAGATAATAATGCCACGGTAGACAAAGGTATTGAGTTTATTAAAACTCATCATGCCTCTCCTTATTCCAGAATAGCGGTGTACCCTGTTTGGTATGAGGAATCCGTTAACTTACAAAATACTCTGATGATGGGCGTTTGTATGGATACCGCCCCGGGGCAGTTTACACAACAAGCAGACGGTAGCTATCAACTAGACTACCCGAGTACCCAACTTCATAATGATGGAACCAGTGAGGGCTTATATTATGAAGGCGGTATGGCGGATTCCATCAATACCGCTTGGAATACCCTGCGCCTTTGGAGTGCAGCGAATAGAGATACAAGTGCGGATAATGGTACCGGTAAAACCCAGAAAAAGCCTCTGATCCCATTCAAAGGCTACCGTGGGGCCTTCCACTCCAATACCACAACACAGCATCATGTTAATCAGTTAAAAGAGGTAAATGCGATTACAGAACAGGATGATTACCTAGAAAACTGCCTGTTTGATATCGCCTTTGGCATGACCCCCCACCCTTTGGGAGGCTGTGTACTTGGTAAAGCCTGTGATGAGTACGGAAGAGTAAGAGACGCGGATGGAAAAGAGATACCAGGGCTATACGTGGTTGATGGCTCATTAATTCCAGGCTCGGCCGGGGCCTGTACCCCAGCATGGACCATCGCCGCCGTGGCAGAGTACTGCATGGCAAAGGTAGCCGATGAAATAGCCGCAAAAGGAGATTGATCATGAAAGCACAACCACCTAAAGATAAAGACCAACAAACAGCGAAAAAAATGGCACCGCGCGAGCCAGAAGCGAAAGTCTCTGAACAGACATTTACAGCAAAGCCTCAAGCATCTCAACGACACAGACATGGCGTTCGTTTTGATGTCGTCTAGCATTTGACCTGGTCAAATAAACCAACAGCAAGCCGTCTATCCGCAAATAGGCGGCTTTTTTTAATTTTTTTAAAAGCAGATTTCCTTCCGGTTACAAAACTTAGACAAGAAATAGGCTATCCTTAATATTGCTTACTTTATAAGCAATAGAATTTATCAGAAAATAGGCTCATAAAAGTTAATAAGACATCTGACCCGCCCCCGTAAGCGCCCCAGATATGTCCTTTAGAGAACGACAAATGGAATCAATCAATAAGCAGCTTCAACAGCTTCATCTTACTCAGATAGAAGACCTTTTAGAGCATGCTCCCATCGCCATTGGTCGCTACAATATTTTATCTGGCCGCATTAATTTTCTGAACCGAGCCTTTACGATACTATTTGGTTACACCCTTCATGACCTTCCTAACTTAGCTGTTTGGTCTCAAAAAGCCAATCCCACGAAACGTCTTATTAGCCAACTGGATCAATCAATTGATGATGTAGAAAATAAAATAACCTGTAAAGATGGCACCATACGCTACGTCAGTTTTTCTTTTACTGATTTTGGAGATGAACGCTTTTGGTATTTCTACGATCTTTCAGAACATTACATCAAAGAGCAGCGCCTTCAAGCCCGTAGTGACATGCTCGAAATGGTCGCTAAAAGCTCCGCCCTTAACAAAACACTCTCCGTCATTATCAAACAAATTGAAAAAGAAATGCCGGATGCGTTATGCAGTATCTTGCTATTTGATGCAACCAATCAAACCTTAAATTTAGGGGCTGCACCCAACCTACCAGACGATTACAACATAGCCATTAACGGTATCAAAATTGGCCCTAATATTGGATCTTGTGGTACCGCCGCCTACCTAAATGAAAGAGTGATCGTGGCTGATACCGCAACCCACCCTTACTGGGAAAACTTTACCGAACTGGCACGAAAAGCAGGCTTACGCTCTTGCTGGTCCGACCCAATCAGATCTGCTAATGGGGATTTATTAGGCACGTTTGCAATCTACAACAGCCTCAACCCCACTCCCAGTCAACATGATTTAGAACTGATTAATTTTGCCAGCAACTTAGCCAGCATCGCCATTGAGAATCATAGTGCTCATAAGGAATTGGAGCGCCGTGCTTACAATGATTACTTAACCGACCTCGCCAACCGACGTTCTTTTTTCGAGTTAAGCACCCGCGCATTACAACAAGCGAAACAAGCAAAAGAAAGCTACGCTTTGCTAATGATGGATGTCGACCATTTTAAAAGAATCAACGATATCTATGGACACGATTCAGGCGACCAGGTTCTGCAGATACTCGCGAAAACAAGTCAAGCAGCCATTCCTAAGAACGCAATCTTAGGAAGAATTGGTGGAGAAGAGTTCGCTATTTTCCTACCCAACAGCCACCATAAACAAGCTATTCAAGTTGCTGAGCAATTACGAACGACATTGTCACACATGGCGATAAAAAGCCAAAAGGGCGAACGAATACACTATACAGTTTCCCTTGGCGTCTCCTCTTGCCAAGATAAATGCAACACCATAGGTGAACTGCTCAGCGAAGCAGACAAAGCCCTTTATAAAGCCAAACAAACAGGCCGTAATAAAGTCTGTGTGTTTAGTGAGGACTAGCAGCAAAAACACGTCAGCGCAAAGTGTTGTGTGTCTTCAAAAGCACTTTATCTCCACAAGGATAACGCCTTCTCGAACCAATCCACCTCGCCCGTCGCTTGTACTAATACAGACGCACCATGCAAGGATGCCAACAGCTGACCAGCTTTCACTCGAGCTTGATCATCGGCAAGATTATTAAGACGAACAAAGACTTGCGTCAGCCAACTGAGCTTCACTTCATAAAACTCGGCCAACGCCTCTCCAACGGATTCTGGTAACAGATGTTTATCTGCCGTCAACATAGTACACAGACTCATATTGTGCTGCTCGACAATCTTCTTTTTAAAGCCATCGATAAAACCGTTGAGCATGGCTCGTGGATCAATGGACGCCAATTTAGGATCCGGCAACAGGGCACGGAACTCATCAGTAAAGCGCGTCATGACTGCGACGGCTAAATCCCCTTTGGTCGGGTAGTGATAATGCACGCTAGCACTTTTAATACCAATCTCTTCGGCAATATCACGAAAGCTAAATGCACCATAGCCGCTTTGCACAATGGCTCGCTCTGCGCTGTCCATGATACGGGTTTTGGTGTCTTTCGCGGGTTGTTTGCTGGACGTCGTCATGATGTTGCTTCTCACAATGTTTATCTACCTACTGATAGGTATTTTATTGACGAACAATGATACTACAAGCTATATTTTATCTACCTAGTGATAGATAGGTAAAATTAGCCAACGGAAAAGGAGAAAATAATGAAATACGATGTATTGGTACTGGGAAGTGGTCCTGGTGGCTACGCCGCCGCATTTCGTGCGGCAGATCTGGGGTTGTCTGTGGCATTGGTCGAACGACATAACACCTTGGGCGGTGTTTGCTTAAACGTCGGCTGCATTCCTTCCAAAGCCTTATTACACATTGCAAGCAAGATACGTATGGTCGACGAACCCAGCCATGGTGTGAGCTTCGTTAAGCCGACTATTGATTTGGATGCCATTCGTCAGCATAGACAGTCCACTGTTGATGCCTTAACAAACAACCTCGCCATTATGGCCAAAGGCCGCAATGTGGCAGTTTTTCATGGGGAAGGGCAGTTTGCTTCCCACCACAGTCTAACGCTTAGCAAAGTCGATCAAGAGACAGAAACAATTGAGTTCGAATCGGCTATTATTGCCGTTGGCTCCCGTGCCATTCGCTTGCCATTTATTCCCTATGATGATCCGAGAATCCTCGATGCCACCAGTGCTTTACAACTAAAACGCATTCCCAAACACATGCTTGTCATGGGTGGCGGCATTATCGGCTTGGAAATGGCAACCGTGTATCAAGCCCTAGGTAGCCAAATTACCATAGCGGAATTAGGTGATCAGATCATGACAGGCGCGGATAAAGACTTGGTACGTGTATTTGAAAACGCCAATAAAGATCGCATGACCTTCTTAACGCAAACCCAAGTAACTAAAATCGATGCACACCCAGAGGCCTTGACCATCACTTTACAAGACAAAGACGGTGAACGACATCTTGATGTGGATGCCGTGTTGGTCGCCGTTGGCCGCACCCCCAATGGCCGAAACGCAGGTATTCCTGAGATGGGTGTCGACATTGATCCGCGAGGTTTTATTATGACTAATGAACAATGCCAAACATCTGTACCCAATATCTATGCCATCGGGGATGTGACACACGGTCCTATGCTGGCCCACAAAGCCTCCCATCAAGGACACACTGCAGCAGAAGTGATCGCAGGCCATCAGGTCGATTTTCAGCCGATGGCGATTCCATCCATTGCCTACACTTTTCCAGAAGTCGCTTGGATTGGCCTAACCGAAACCCAAGCCAAAAGAGATAGCATCAAAGTAAAAAGCGCCGTGTTTCCTTGGAGCGCCAGTGGTCGTGCCATCGCGTCTGGCGTGACCCAGGGCAAAACCAAGCTGATTTACGATGCAGAAAGCGAACGAGTACTGGGCGCGGGCATTGTCGGCTCCCACGCAGGGGAATTGCTGGGGGAACTCACTCTCGCTATCGAATTTGGCGCCACCTTAGAAGACATCGCCCTCACCATTCATGCTCACCCAAGCTTGCATGAAAGCGTTGGCCTCGCAGCAGAGGTGGGTACTGGAACCATTACCGATTTGCCCAATAAGAAAAAGCGTTTGGCTTAGCCACGGTCATCGTAACGAACTCCCATTGAGAGGCTATAGAATTAACGCTGGAGATGTATAGAATCTAACATCGAATGAATGCACTTTGTCATATAAAAAGGAGTGGGTATGTCCCCATCTAACTCGTTCGCTAAAAAATTAACGAGACTGCTTGTCGATTTAGCCATTGAGATAGTCTTAGTGGTCGCTATCTTTTACCTCTTAAGCCTATTTATCAGCACGCTTAGCTCAAATACTCTTTTGATGATTTCGGTTTTTGCTTCGGTACTTCTATACAGGGTCGTCATACTGCCCTATGCAATAAAAATGAGAGCGATGAAGGACAAATAATTTTATGCTTGCATGAAGCCGTTGGTCTGGTGGAAAAGATGGCAGCTAGAACCATTACCGATTTGCAAAATATAAGAGCCTTAAAGAGATAAACATATGTTTAGTTTGTGTAAAGATACAAAATATGGATTAAAAAGGTGATATAAAAAGAACGAAGGATGACCCATCTTACAGCGACAAGGAGAAAGCATATGTTGTTATCTAAACCGTCTTCCGAATGGGGAAAGTGGCTTAAAGGTTTAACGATTCAGCTGATTTTAATCATTGCCATATCAAAGTTTCTGATTTTTCTTTTCAGTAGCTTCAGTAGTCAAAGATCAACGACAGTTACCATAATTTCTGTACTTTTAGCTTTTGAGCTATGCCAAACCGTAATCATGCCAACGGCCTCATGCAAGTCATTCACTAAGTTCATGCTATTTATGGTAGATTTTATTGTCGAGATAGGGCTTTTTATCGGTATCTCTTACCTGCTATCTATCTTTTTCAATAATACGGGGTTAGACAACACGATCATACTCGCTTATATTATCTCGATTTTTCTGTATAAGCTGATTATATTACCTTTTGTCTTAAAAAATAGGGCAAATAAACCTAACTACTAAAGACGATATATAGCTCTTCGTCATCGCTAAAATTAAGGAAAGTTTCGCTTGCTTCAAGATAGAGCTCGAATAAAAGTCTATAAGCGATTAAGAACGACTTAGTGACCATTCAATGTAATCTGAATAGCCAGAATAACTATATTAAAATGATATTTAAACTGCCATAAGATAACTTTAGAGCCTTAAGTCAGTTTAAATATCCACATTATTATAAAAAATAAGTCACTTGTTTGAAGAAATTAAATTCTAGCCATTTCTATATTGGTAAGCAGTATTGCTTTGCATCCTAGTTTTTTCAGTTTATCGAGTATTTGATGTACTTCGTCTTTCTTAACCATAGATTTAACCGAGTACCAATTTTTATTTCTCAACGGACTAATGGTTGGAGACTCAAAGCCTGGTGTTAACTCACAAGCTAGATCTAATATCTCTTGCGGTGCATCATATTCAACTAATTGATAATCTAACGCTATAAGTCGGCCACGAATTCTACTGACAATCATATCAATATTATGCGGATCACGTGGGTTAGGTGCAGAATAAAGAACGGCATTTGAAGCAAAAATAGGATCAGACACCACTTTTAACCCAGCAGATTTTAATGTTGCTCCTGTTTCCACAATATCAACCACACAATCAGCCAGACCAAGGCTAATTGATATTTCAACAGCCCCTTCCAGCTCAACGATCTCAATATTGTCACCTTGAAAGTAATCACTCACTATGCTGGGAAAAGAGGTAGCGACTCTAAGACCGGATATGTCACTACGCTTGTCTATACTTGACTCTTGCATAGCAGCAATACAAAGCTTTGAATGACCAAATGGTAGATCTATTATTTCTTTAGCGTTACTCTTTTTTTCACTATGAAAATCTTTCCCGGTAATACCAATATCTATTATTCCCTTACTTAGATACATAGGGATATCATTTGCTCTAAGAAAATAAAATTCTATATCGTTCTTTTTGTCAAAGAAAAACAATCCCTTGGTAGGCTTTTTAACACTGTACCCACACGATTCAAGTAGATCGATACAAGGTTGAAACAAAACACCTTTGTTGGGTAAGGCCATTCTAATCATTATGAACTCCGTATAAAGAAACTATGTTGTTTAAGAAAAGTATAAAACTCCTGACACTCAACAATATACATGGGTATAAATAGCTTAAGTAATATAGAAAGCATCACCAATTAACGTTCGATACTAGGCCTGAAAAACAGCTTTTTATCCACATGAAACTCTATTTCTGATCTTACTAAAACGTTAAGGAAGGGCTTTATCATGCTGATATTACCAAAGCGAACGAAGAGAAACACCTCTTATGAGAAAGCGATTATAAATTAGAAATCAGCTTACCAAGACAATATGCTGCTCTTCGTCGTAGCTAAAATTAAGACGAATCTCGATTTGGCTTGCTTCGATATGCAGCTTAGCCACAAGGCTGGACGTACCACGTTCAGCCATCTCGGCCTTGGCTTTTAATTGTTTTTCCAACATCATCCAAGCAAGCGAGTCTCTTGACTCGTCCAAATGATCATTGATGTTAGAAATCAGCCGTAGGCAACGAAAATACGCCAAGGAATTGGTTTTAACATCCACCTCATCCCCATCTTCCGTTGTGATAAAGCGTAACCCACAGTAAGCAAGCTCGCTTTTTAAATGGGCTTTCCACTGCTGCATAAACTGATTTAAATAAGACAATCAACCTCTCCAGATCTAAGCAATCACTATGTTACTACAATTTTTTTATCCGTTCTGACTTTACCGCCGTTGACTATTTTTCATTCCAAGCCTATTTTGTATCCAATATCCATTTATACAACAATGAGACCTTTGCACGATGTCACGAGCGACGCCAAGACACGGCAAAAACAGACAAGAAAGCGGAGTTTATCGCTATAAATGAGCATTTTGAGTCTGTTTTTAACAAAGTATTGGCAAGCACAGTCGTCGTGCAAAAGTCTCAACAATATCTCTAATGCATTCGAAATCAGGTAGGTAACAGCGATGAATAAAGCCGTGTTTAATGGTGTGATGCCAGCCCTAATGACACCTTGTAAAGCAGACCGTACACCGGATTACGATGCCTTGGTGAAGAAGGGCAAGGAGATGATCGCGGCAGGTATGTCGGCGGTGGTCTATTGCGGCTCCATGGGCGATTGGCCTTTACTAACCGATGCTGAGCGTATGGAAGGCGTGGAGCGCTTGGTGAATGCGGGAGTGCCTGTGGTGGTGGGAACAGGCGCCATTAATACCAAATCGGCAGTGGCGCTTGCCGCCCATGCGGAAAAAGTCGGTGCGGCAGGGTTGATGGTGATTCCTCGTGTGTTGTCTCGTGGTTCGGTGATGGCCGCCCAGAGACACCATTTTAAGGCGATCCTATCAGCCGCCCCGTCCATTCCCGCGATTATCTATAACAGTCCTGTCTATGGTTTCGAAACCCGTGCGGATTTGTTTTTTGCTCTGCGAGACGAGCATAAGAATCTGGTCGGCTTTAAAGAGTTTGGTAGTAAAGAGGCCCTGCGTTACGCCGCAGAAAACATCACCTCCCAAGACGATGAAGTATTGCTAATGGTGGGCGTCGATACAGCGGTTTACCATGGTTTCGTCAAATGTGGTGCGGTCGGTGCTATTACGGGCATTGGTACGGCGTTACCAAAAGAAGTCTTATTACTCGTCAACTTATGCAAGCTTGCCGCCCAAGGCAACGCCGAAGCCCGCGTTCGCGCCCAAGAATTAGAAGAAGCCTTTTCTGTCCTAGCGAGTTTCGATGAAGGACCAGAACTGGTGTTGTTCTTTAAATATTTACTTGTGTTGAACGGCGAAGAAGAGTATCGATTACATTTCAACGCAACGGATGAACTTAATGCCGCGCAACGTCGTTACTGTGAAGAGCAATATGCACTCTTTAAGGACTGGTTTGCGGATTGGGTTAAACAAGGGGGAGTAATAGAGACATGCAAGTAATCGACAGTCATACGGAAGGTGAGCCAACCCGCGTTATCATTTCTGGCGGACCCGATTTAGGGTCTGGCTCCTTAGCCGAGCGAGCGAAAATATTGGCGACAGAACATCAAGCATTTTATCGTGGGGTAGTGTCCGAGCCTTATGGGCAAGAAGCCATGGTTGGCGTAATGCTGGTCGAGCCAGTTGATCCAGAATGCGTGGCAGGAGTGATTTATTTTGACGCGGCGGCCGTTATTGGCATGTGCGGTCATGGCACCATTGGCGTCGCCGCAACGCTGGCTCATATGGGAAAAATAGGCGTGGGGACGCACAAAATAGAAACGCCTGTGGGCGTCGTCGAGGTGACACTGTCTGATGCTAACACCATTACAGTACAAAACGTGGCTAGCCACCGTCTCTATAAAAATATTCGTCTTGAGATAGACGGAGTAGGCACCGTCTATGGCGATGTATCCTACGGGGGGAATTGGTTCTTTATTGTCGATCAAAGTCCCATTCCCGTGACACCGGATAACATTCGCGATTTGACCGACGTCGCCATCAAAATTCGTGAGGCCATTCAAGCATCATCCTTAACGGGTACCGATGGTGGCATCATTGATCATATTATTCTTTACGGTCCACCATTGACGGAGCACGGCCACAGTCGAAACTTTGTACTTTGCCCAGACAATGCCTATGACCGCTCACCTTGTGGCACTGGAAGCTCTGCACGTTTAGCTTGTCTTGCCGACGATGATCGTCTCGCCCCTAATGAAGAAATCATTCAGGAAAGCACGATTGGCAGCCACTATCGTTTAAGCTATCAACCCGCCAACAACGAAGCGATGCCTGCAGCGATTATTCCACGTATTACCGGACAAGCGTTTGTGACCAAGGAAGCGAAGCTGATCATCAATCCGACAGATCCACTACGACACGGCATCTAAAAGAGAGACAAGCATGTCTTCAACAGATCACGACATCATTGTGATTGGCGCAGGGATTATCGGCATCAGTATTGCCCTTCAGCTGCAGTCTCAAGGTCGTCAGGTCTTAGTCTTAGACAGCAAAGGCATTGCTGCCGAAACCTCTGCCGGTAACGCAGGAGCCTTTGCCTTCGCAGATGTGATGCCTCTCGCCACCCCTGGCATTATGAAAAAAGCGCCCCTGTGGTTGATGGATCCTCTCGGCCCATTGTCGCTACGTCCTGCTTATGCCTTGAAGATTCTCCCCTGGATGTTGAAATTCTGGCGAGCGAGCTGGTCAGACCGTTATCAGGCGTCGCTCTTCGCCCAAGCGAATTTAATGGCCCTCTCCAAGGCCGCTCTTGAGCGACAAATTACAGCGGTGAATGGCGAAGCCATGATTCGACGTGAAGGCCAGTTGCAACTTTATGAAGGGGAAGCGGAGTTCAACGCGAGTTTATCCGGTTGGCAGACACGTAAAGAACATGGCGTGGTCTTTGAGTTCCTAACCCGCCCCGAGGCCATCGCTGAGATTCAACCGGGCATCCATCCAAGATTTACCCACGCAGGCTTTACACCAGAATGGAAGAATGTGTGTGACCCTGCCTTATGGACTCAGCACCTCGCCGATGAGTTCCAAAAACGTGGCGGCAAAATCGCCATTGCAACGGTTCATGCGATTGCAGTACACGACAGTAGCGTGACGTTAAAAAGCGGAGCAGCCGATTATCAAGCAAGTCAGGTGGTACTCGCTGCAGGGGCGTGGTCTAAAAAATTAGCGCAATCTATTGGTGACAGTTTGCCACTAGATACAGAACGAGGGTACAACACCACTTTACCAGCGGGTGCCTTCGATTTAAAAACCCATATCACTTTTAGCAATCATGGTTTTGTGGTGACCAAAATAGGTGAGGGCGTTCGCATTGGCGGCGCCGTGGAGCTGGGTGGGTTAAATCTAAAACCCAATTATAAACGTGCGGATACCTTGCTCGACAAAGCCGCCTCTTTCTTACCGGGTTTAAAAACCGCAGGCGGCAAACAGTGGATGGGCTTTCGCCCCTCCATGCCAGACAGCTTGCCAGTAATCAGCCACTCAAGCCGATCAAAGCGGGTAATATACGCCTTTGGACACGGACATTTAGGGCTTACCCAATCGGCTGGGACAGCAGAACTCGTGACCGCTCTTATTAATAACAAGACGCCAGATATCGACCTGGTGCCATTTTCAGCAAGTCGGTTTTAGCAGGTGAAACATAACGAATAACCCCTCCCTAACCCTCCCCTTCGAAGACATAAGGGGAGGGAATTGTCGGCTCCTCCCCCTTACCAAGGGGGTTGGGAGGGGGTTAGAAAAGGGTTAACGACGGGATGCGGCAATCCATGCCAAAACTTGTTGTTTGGTGTTTGCAATATGAGAGCGTAATTTTTCAATAGCGCCTTCGACATTGCCTTGGCGAGCCAGTCTTAATAAGTCACTATGATCTTGCTGGGCATGTTGGGATTGGTTCAATTGATCGATGTGCATGCTCACATAACGGTTGGATTGTAAGCTGGCGCGTTCCAATAGCTGATTGGTCAGTTTTCTCCCTGCGGCAGCGTAGAGAGCGCCATGAAAGGCAGCGTTTAATGGCCCCCAAGCGGCGATATCGCCCGATGCGTAAGACGCTTCCATTTCTTTCAGGATACGCTCACATTCAGCAACGTTTTCCTCTTTCATTAAAGGAATGGCACGGCTGAAAAGATCCACTTCCAGCATCATTCGGACATCAAAAATTTCCGCAATTTCCTCCAGAGAATGCTGAGTCACGGTGGCACCACGGTGATTGGTAAATACCACCAGCCCTTCGGCATCAAGACGTTTTAGCGCTTCACGAACGGGCATTCGGGACACATCGTACTCTTCTGCCAACAGTTCTTGACGAATCAGTTCCCCTTCGGCCAGCTCCCCTGACAAAATACGCTGACGCAGATCCGCCACTATGACATCGGGCAAACTTTGACGCACTACCGCTCTTTTCGACGCCAATTTACAACTCCTTCACAGCCAACAGTCATTAAAATCAGCTTAATTATACGCAAAAGCGCCACTCACGTGAGATGAGCGGCGCTTTTTTATTAACGATTTATCGAACCGTCAGGAGAACCCTTCGTTAGAAGGTTAAACTAGCGGTTAAACTATATGAGCGCCCCACTGAAGGGTAGCGGCCTACTGGGCTTGTATCAATTCCACGGAAGTAATAATCACGATCAAATAGATTGTTCACAGCAGCATCAATATTCAGTTTGGTTTTACCGGATTGGTAAACCTCTTTGCTAACGTTTAAGTTCCATACCGTATAGGACGGCACTTTTCCAACCGAGCCACTGGCATCCTCATCTGTGGTATTCGCCTCATCCGAAAAAGCATCGCTATAGTAGTAACCGGACACAGTGGATTGATAACCTGCCAAGTTGTAGCTCGCATCCCAAGAGAATTGATTTTTAGAAGCATCGGGCAATTGATTCCCTTTGTGCGTCCCTTCTTGATATGTTGCATCCAAGTAGGTATAGGCTAGACCAAAGCTTAAATCAGGTACAGACAATGGGGCATAACGGCCGGAAACCTCAACGCCTTGGTGTAGGGTTTTCCCAACATTTTTAAAGGTTTGTTCACTCGCCTGCCATTGCAGCTGATTTTTATAATCAATGCGGTATAACGCCACATTAAAGGTGTTCTGACCGTGGGTGTAACGAGTTCCTAATTCGTAATTCCAGGCGGTTTCCCCTTCTTTGTTACCCGCCCCCCGAATGGATGAGATCTGTGGCGCACGTAGGGATTTTTGGGTGTTGGTATAAGCAACCCAATCATTGGTCAGGTTATAAGCCACCGTCAACCCTGGCAAAGATTCATTAATTTGATTGCTTTGTTGTTCGGATTTACCAATGTCTTTGTAAATCATGTGCACCGACTCAAAACGCAACCCTGGGGTGATTTTCAAGCGGTTATTCATTAAGCCAATTTCGTTACTGGCATAGCCCGCCACAGCATCGGTGGTCATGTGCCAGTTTCTTGGTACTGTCACCACACCAGTAGATAAGCTCCTTTGACGCAATTTATAGTCAATGTCCTCATTGACATAACGCATGCCTATGATCCAATTCTGGGTAACGTTATCTGGCGAACCAAAGGATATAGATAGCTTAGGTTCGATGCCATATACTTTGAAATCTCGAGGCGAGTTACGAACGGCAGTCGATGGCAGACTGGGATCTGACCATTTCACCCCTGGGGTTCCATTGTAGCCCCAAACAAAATTACGCGTATCATGATGACCAAAAGCCAACACTTCAAATTGCGCAGCCTTCCCCCAATCTAGGTCTTGCAAAAATTTCAGATGCCAACGAGTCGCTTCGCCTGCAAAGGTATCATAAGGACGCTGCGATTGTGTACGATCTTGACGATAAGCATCGGGGGACAGGGCGCCTGGCATCTGTGTATCCGCTTTGTATCTTTGTACAAACGCCTTTAACTCTTGGGTATCATTGATTAACCAATCTGTTTTTATTTGGAAATTTTTAACATCCGTATCCGAGTGGTCTCTCTCACTGTCACCATTAAGACTGTTTGCCTCTATCTGTATTCCAAAGTTATCCGATAACCAGCCGCCTGAACGTAAATACAAATTATTAAGCATATGATCGCTGTGATCATAAGCTGTAATTCGATTACTAATTTGCGATTCCCAAGTGGCGGGAATCGGCTTCGTCACCAAGTTAATCACTCCCCCAACGTTATTTGGGCCATATTGAACTGCGGCGCCACCACGCACTACGTCAATGCGCTCTAGGGTCGATAAAGTCGCTGGAAAGATAGATTGGCCTGTATGTCCGTAGGGTGCCAAGGTAAGCGGTACACCGTCCATCAAAAACTGTGCCTGACCACTACGACTAGCACTTAGTCCTCGCACAGAGACATTAGGTAATACTCCTGTGCCAGTTTCATCTTGAATTTTTACACCGGGTACCTGTTGCAAGGCATTATCTATAGATGTGGCCGCGTCTTGTGTCATTTGTTTTGACGTTATCACCGTACGATTGCCAGGGTATTCTTTTACGTCTGATGCTTTTGAATCGCCAATCACACTCGCGGTTACAGGGAGTGTTTTCAATTCATGAGTGTCACTGGCCGCTTGTGCCGATAGACCAAACATCATGGAGCAAGCCAACACAGAATAACGACAGGTAACAAAAAGTATGGGGGGAGTTTGTTGAGTTTTCATTATTTTCTTTTTTCCTTACAGCAAAATTATCAGGAAAGCTCCTTACTATCAGATGATCTAGGAGCCTTTTTTATAGCGAGTCTGTGGTTTGGCTAAGCCACTATCAAAAATGGGGTGGATACTCAAAAGTCATAGCCATAGGAGACCATGTAAGAGACGGGAGCTCCGTAGCCAATAGAATTAATGCCGGATGTCCCATCCGTAGAACCTAGATAGTATTTTTCATCGAAGAGGTTATAGGCATTAAATTGCACACGGTGTTTACCCATTTGATAAGACACCATGGCGTTCACTGTGGTGTAATCACCTAATGCCACAGCCTCATTATTGCCAGCGTAGCGGTCACCAACATATTTCACACTACCCCCCAAGCGCCAAGCATCATCAAGTTGATAAGTGGTTCCTAAAGAAATCAGGTGATTCGGTACATCGTTTGGTTTTTTACCCGTATCGAGATCTTTGGCATCGAGATAGGTGTAACTGGCGGTGGCACTCAACTGTTTGGTCAACTGTCCACGCATTTCCAACTCTAAGCCATTATGGCGTTCACGGTTTTTACTGGTGATGAAACCATTAGCATCCGTTTGTGGTTGCTCCTGATCAATTTGGAAAACGGCGGCATTGAACATCAAGGCGTCATCAAGCAGGTAAGCTTTTAGTCCGATTTCTTTTAATTTAGAGGAGAAGAGAGCCGCCAGCTTGGGGTTCAAAAAGCTCCCTCCATAAGGCAACTGCCAGGATTTGGCTAACGTGGTGTACGCGGAAAGGTTATTGGTTATACGATAAACGGCCCCCACACGATAACTGGTTTTGTCATCGCTGTTGCTTGACGACACATCCGTTGCCATGACTTTCTGATCCAAAGCCATATGGTCTTGACGAACATTCCCAGTGAACGACCAATCCCCTAGCGTGATAATATCTTGCACATACACACCAAAGGTTTTGGTGGTATTCTCGCGAAAAGCCGGAAAGCCTGGACTTACCACGCTCTGGGCGACAGGGTTATCGATACTTTTGACGGGTAGACTTTGACTACGTAAATTCAAGTCAATGTCTATTTGATTATAATCTGCACCAAACAAAAATTGCTGGTTGCCCACATTCCATTTCAATTCAGATTGTAAGGTCATAGTGGTACGCGGATCGTAGCCAAAATCGTTTACCGTTTGTGCCACCGTGTTAGTACTGCTAACGGGCGCCGTGGTTTGTCGGGTACCTTGTTGTTTTAGCGTTACACGGTTATAGGCAACGCGGTTGTTCCATACCACATCAGACCCAAATCGAAGCTCATCGTCTATCGCAAGACGGACGCTATCGGATTTCTGATAGTCGTTCGAGCTACCAAAAAACGTATGGCGAGGCACATCAACAGGCTTCCCATTGCGTGAAGGAATGCCTCGATAGGGAACCAGGTTTTGATGAGTAATTTCCACATCCATATTGATGGTATGGTCGTCGGAAGGGTGGAATTGAAACGTTGGAGCGATAAAGTAGTCTTTCAAATCCACGTTATCAACGAAGCTGTTCGCACGACGTACTTCCACATTGATACGAGCATTCACGGTATCAGTAAGCTTGGTAGAACGGTCAACCGAACCAACCACTTTGTCATGGCTGCCATATCCTAGATTTAGATGGGTAAAGTCTTTCCCATTGGCGCGTTTCGTGACTAAGTTGATAATGCCACCCGCCGAACCTCGCCCATAAAGGGCACCTGCTGGGCCTTTTACCACCTCAACTCGCTCTACATTGGCTAAGCTGCGATACGACTGTAAGTTGCCATCATCGCGTAAGCCATCGCGATATATATCACGAATGGCATCAAAGCCTCGAATCACGAATTGATCTCGGCTTCCTTCTCCCAGAGTGTTGTTCACTCCAGCAATGCCATCCAGCGCATCAACCAACTTCAGCGCACCACGATCCTTCATTTCGGTGTCTGTCACAACAGATACAGATTGTGGAACATCCAACCATTCAGCATCAGATTTACTGCCAGAGGTGGGTAATTCTTGGGCATAACCCTTATAAGCTTGAACCGTTATAGGAATAACAGCCGAGGAAGCCGGCTTCTTATCCTCAACAGGAGGATCATCCTGAGCAAATGCAGTAAGAGGC
This sequence comes from Marinomonas spartinae, assembly GCF_016461715.1. Taxonomy (GTDB): domain Bacteria; phylum Pseudomonadota; class Gammaproteobacteria; order Pseudomonadales; family Marinomonadaceae; genus Marinomonas; species Marinomonas spartinae_A. The sequence continues at coordinate 261,573 of NZ_JAEMUI010000004.1, forward strand.
ACGCAGGAAATAGACAGAGCAAGTGAAGTCGCAAGGCAGGGGGTTATCTTCATTTATACTTTCCATCCATAGTCATCAAGAAATTAACGCGAATGAGAACACATATCATTAATATTTTCAAATAAGAAATATTCCCGAAAACTGATACCTCTTAGCCCCTATTCAAGAGAAGACATCAATAGAGATGCGGTGAAATGAAGACAAAAACTTTACATGAAAATGATTATCAATACTATTTACAACACAAAAAGATTCTGTAGCATGCCCCTTGGTAGGAGAGAGCCAAAGTAAACAGTTCCCTGTTTTAGATATTCATCAAAAAGAAAGGAATCAGCTCAAATGAAAGCGAACATAATTATCAGCCATGTCGTTAACGATGCTGCTACCCACGGTTTTGTGCCAGCAGCCAATACTCTTAATGGCATGACAGTACTCATTACCGATCACAAGTTTGATCACCTGCAATTGGCAGCCACAGACAACCGTTTCACCCCCGATTTAATTTTAGAGTGCGATGTGTTTAATCCTCTCGACATCATTGACACGATTGTTAATCAGGGTCTCAATCCACAACTTGTTTTTAGCAATAGTGACCACTTACAAACTTCAACAGCCATTGTTGCCGAGTTTTTTCATTTACCAGCAAAATCTTGGCAAACCTGTCTAAAGGCCAAAAACAAACATCTCACACGACAGCACCTCAGTGTTCTTGGCTTACCCAGTATCGCTAGTTGGCTGCTCACCACAGACAGTGCATTGCCTGCGGATCTTACTTTTCCCTTGGTCGCCAAGCCGAAGGAAGGCGTGGCCAGTATGGATGTGACACGCTGTAATAACGAAGAGGAGCTAAATCAATATTGCAAACAGTATTGGCAGAAACATGCTAATACCGCCATTTTGTTAGAAAGCTATATTGAAGGCCCATTAATCACTATTGAAACCTTGGGGGACGGTAAACAGCTGATTCCCATTGGAGGGTTTGATGTGTCATTAAGCCAACCACCTCATTTTATTGAAACCGCTGCTACCTGGAATGGCCCACTTAGTCAGCGTTATCAAGCTCAGTGTTTAACCCAGCTAGCCGCTTTTGGCATTGGCTTCGGGGTCTGCCACAGTGAATTTATCATTAGTAATGAGGGGCCTATTTTAGTCGAAATTAATTATCGCAGTATTGGCGATGGTCGCGAGTTCTTACTCGACCGCTTAGCGCCATACTCTTGGTTCGAAACCATTCTTAAGCTGCATCAAGGGCATCCGCTTCCTGAGCACGCCACCATTAATGGCTCTGCCCACATTCATTATGTGGTGGCCGAGCAAGATGGCATAGTGTCAGAACAGCCAGAATCGTTCCAACGCCAACAAGACGATATTCAAATACACTATCAAGTTTTAAAAAAGGCGGGAGAGAAGCTGACATTAAGCCATTCCAACAAAGACTATCTAGCACGTTTATCCCTTTACTCTCCATCCGGTCAATCTCTGTCCGCAGCCCTTGAAAAAACATTGGGTAACGTTCATGTCAGTTTAGAAAAGGAGGCTGTGGCATGAAACCCAACGCCAGCAATGCGTATTTCACCCAGCGGCTCATTGATACTTGCTTAAGAGAAAATCTATTTTCGCTGGTCTCTTCAGGGCAGCTGGTTAATCAGTTACCAAGTCAGCTGCTAAATGCCTCCCTGGAAGGTACAGAATGTCAAGCATGGCTTATCATGGGTACTGCTCAAAGTAAGGTATATTTACCGGTTGCATCTACGAACTATATGCAAGTTTGGCGCTATGTCGGTAACGCTTGGCTAGAGCAAACAGATGAAGCAATCAATATCAAGCATTCCTACCAAGATTGGATTCAATGGTTAAAACAAGGTCAAAACGAAGACTCAAAAGCCCTGTTAGAGCATTATTTACAGGAGCTGGACTGCGCCTCGTCACAAAGTGTTCTTTGTCAAAAAGCCTTTGAATCACAGCAAAACCGTCTGATGCAACCTATTGCTAGCTTGTCCTCTTGGCATGAGAAGGCCCTGTTAGCTGACCAAATCGCCTCCTATTTAGACCACCCTTATTATCCAAGTGCCCGAGCTAAGTTTGGCTTTAGCGAACAAGATCTACAAACCTATGCACCGGAGTTTGCTCCACATTTTTCATTGAATTGGCTTGCCATAGATCGCCAGATAGCAACGCTTACCAGTGACCCCCCAGCGTGCTGGCCCAGTATGACAGATGTGGGTCTAACGGGGTTAGAGGATTGTGTATTGTTTCCAGTGCATCCGATGACTTTTGCTAACTTGGGCGACCTACCGGATGGCGTGATCAAAGCCCCTAAGACCTTCCTGGACGTGACACCCACGCTATCCGTCAGAACGGTCAGCGTTGATCACATGCCAGACGTACATATCAAAATGCCACTTATGATGCGTACTCTGGGCAGTAAAAACCTTCGCTTAGTCAAACCATCTACCCTTTACGATGGCCATTGGTTTGCCACACTGCTAACACATTTAGCTAAGATCGACACGGATCTGTCTGGAACCTATACCCATTGCCAAGAAAAACATGGTGGGCACTTGGGAAACAACGCACTGTTTACCTATATTGTTCGTCAGTATCCGGCTCAGGAAGTGACAGACAAAACACTCGTTCCGGTCGCAGCACTGGCCTCACCCATGCCAGATAAACGCTTATTTTTAGAGCATTTAGTGGATCAATATTATCAATCCGATAGTCTGGCTTGGTTCACCGACTATGTTGCGTTGCTTAATCGAATTCATCTTACTCTCTGGTTACGATACGGCATTGCTTTGGAGAGTAATCAGCAAAATGCCATTTTAGCCTTCGATCGCAACGGCACCATGACCATGGTAATGAAGGATAACGATGCAGCAAGAATCTGGCCCCAGCGTTTTCAAACCTTCGCCAGCAGTGTGCCTGTTTCCTGTGATGCGTTATTAGATAAACGTATTCTCGTCGACAATGAACTCGCTTTAGGGCAGATGTACAGCACTATTACCTTACAGCTGGACATTGCCGCCATTGTTGAAGCCATGGGGCAGGCTGGTCTTGCTGAAACTGCCGATTTATATCAAATCGTACAACAATCGGTTGACCATCGGATAAAGGTGTTAGAGCAGAGCGGTTGCCCTAGCCAGTTTGCTAGACAATTGTTATTGGAAGACGAAACGCTCTATGCCAAATACCTACTTAGCTCTGGTAGCTTACTCTCTAAGCAAACCTCAGGGGCAACGGATATCAATAAATTCTATGGTAAAACGGCGCCTAACTTTCTTAAACAATACCATCGACTCTCGGAGTCATTAGAGCATCCTAAGACAGAAATCCAGTCGGTCCACAAAAAGGGAACAGAATGTCTGTCAATCGACTGATCTATAGCGTTTTATTCTGTCACTTTATTGCGGCAATGGCCGCCCTAGGCATGCCGTTGTTTCTACCTTATGTGTTACCAACACTAAGCGGCCATACACTAAACGACCATAGTGGCATCGAGTGGGCAGGGGTACTCTTTATCCTCCCCACCTTGTGTACAGCATTGGCCGCTCGTTTTTGGGGACACTTTGCCGATCGACATGGACGACGCCTGTCTCTATTAAGAGCACAGCTTGGCTTGGCATGTGGTTTTTTACTCTGTGGCATGGCAGACAGTGTTACCACCTTTATCGTTGGGCTGATGGTTCAAGGAACCTTTGGTGGGGCCATGGCCGCATCCAATGGTTATCTGGCAACACAAATTAAAGAACGGGCATTATTGGCTAAAACGCTCAACAAAACCCAATTATCCGCCCGCCTTGCCCTTGTGGTGGCACCGATCAGTTTGGGCGGTATACTTGTGTATATTCGCCCCTTAGATGCTTATCTCTATCTGACGGTGCTACCCCTCATAGCATTGGTCATAACACTTATGCTGCCTAATGACACAGCCAAGGCGATAACCAACAGCCCTCAGTCATTGTCATCCATATCTAAAATCCCAGCCAAACGCTGTGCGAAGGAACAGACAAACCTTCCTCTTCAACCAACGTCTCTATGGCCGCTGTATGTATTACAGTTCTTATTTGCTTTCTCGATGGTCGTCACATTTCCCTATTTTTCAGTCTTTGCCCATTCTCATGGTTTCACCAGTCAAATATGGATCGGCTTGCTATATGCGTTGCCACATATGGTGTATTTACTGATCGCAGGGCAAGCCCATCGGCTCAAGCAAGCGTCAAAACAGACAATTACTCTAGGCTTTGCTACCTTGTCTTTAGCTTGCTTGCTGCATTTGGTTCCAAGTGTGACGGTATTTGTCTTCGCCAGAGTGCTATTTGGCCTTGCCATGATATTTTGCTTTCAAGGCCTACATAAAGCACTCGCTGAAAGCTTCGATCCCAACGCCAGCGGAAAAGTCTTTTCTACTTTTGATGCCATGGCTAAGTGGGGTGGGGTATTGGCAGGATTAAGTGCGGCGTATGTGGCGACTCATGACACAATGACAAGTATTTTCATCCTCGCCACCAGCGCAAGCGGGGCTGCTTTAGTGTTATCGCAGGCTCGTTTACAAATGTCATCCCCACAGCCTGTCAAGGCAAAACAAACAGATTCACCACACACAACTATTTCACCTTCTTCTGAAAAAGGAGCAAGCACACGATGAGCTTATCCATAAAAGCCGTTCAGGCACTAAATCACGAACAGGTACAGCGTCAATCCATTACGGGAATCTTAAATTGTTATTTACGAGAATACGCTATTCCCCATCATCAGGTCACCTGGCAAGCCAAGGAAGCAAGATTGCCATTAACCCTTCGCCGTTTTTCCGCATACCCAGTTCTGGTTATTCACTTTCCAGAACTACGTGCCGAGATGGCCATCAAAGTGGCTTATCTTAGTGCTATCGGTAAAGCTCAATTTGTCGGCCGCCCCTGGCTGAAATGCGAGGGAAGTGGCTGGAAAGGGCTTAATGCGCAAAGCACGTTACAATGGCTGCTACATTCTTTGAGTATCGCCCTGCATATCGACTTTAATCAGGAACTGATGGCGCAACTAAAAAACAGCTTAGCCATCACTGAACGCTTTATTGGAGCAAATTTACCCAATGAAAACCAAACCTTGGTCGATATGGGGCCGCCACGCAATGCCTTTATTGATTCAGAACAGTCGTTATTGTGGGGACATGCTTTTCATCCCACACCCAAAAGTCGAACAGGGGTCCCTATGGATCAAATGCAAGCCTGTTCACCAGAAGTCGGCGCAAAGGTTGCATTGTTTTGGTTTAAAGTACGACAGGACTTGTTTGTCACACAAGGCACCATTAGCAAAGACAAGCACCCACTAATGGCCCTCAAGCCACTTCAACCATCCCAAAATACAAACAGTTACCCTCCACAGTATCAACACGGTCATAATACCGCCGATGGTTACCTTCTGTACCCATGCCATCCTTGGGAAGCGCATACTCTGCTAAAAAACCCATTAGTTAAACAAGCCATTGAGAGTGAACATATTATTGTATTGGGGCAGGGAGGTAAAACGCTCCTTCCCACCTCATCCGTCAGAACCCTTTACCATCCCAAGCTTCCTTGGTTTACCAAGTTTTCCATCAATGTGCGGCTAACCAATTGCATCCGTAAAAATGCTTGGTATGAGTTAGACAGTGCCGTGCAATTGACTCAGATACTCAAACCCATTCGAGATAAAGAACAGCTTTGCAATCCGCTGTTTAAAGTCATGGTGGAACCTTTCGCCACCACTCTCGACCTCTCCTCGCTTGCGTCGCCAGAACAAGATAACTACGTCATCCAAGCAAAAGAATCCTTTGGTATTTTATACCGCGAGAATTTCCATTCAGATGAGATCGACATTGTTGAACCCACCCTTGCTGCGGCTCTATTTGCCTACGATAAACAGGGTAACAGTCAAATCAGCAAGCGTATTAAGGAGAAAGCACAGCAAGCTAACCAGCCTTATCAAGGCATTGCTCGTCTCTGGTTTGAACGCTATACCACCTGTTTATTACCCGGCGTATTTAACTACTTTTTCAAACACGGAGTAGCGTTTGAGCCTCACTTACAGAACACATTGATCGGTTTTGATGAAGGTTTGCCTTGCTGTGTCTATGTTCGTGACCTCGAAGGGACTAAATTATTACCGAATTATTGGCCCATGGAAAAACTGTCATCATTATCTGAGCGAGCACAGCAATCTGTCTATTACTCTCGAGAGGCTGGATGGCGCCGTATTGGCTATTGCACACTCATCAATAACCTCAGCGAAGCCATTTTCCATCTCGCCGATGGTGACAATGCGCTTGAGATGCTGTTATGGGAAGAACTTCTCAATCAGCTAAAAAAATGGCAAACCATCAATGGAGAGCAACCAGAAATCAATGCCCTAATTTCGGGTGGCAGCCTCCCCAGCAAGAACAACTTCACTACACGCTTAATGAAAAAAGCGGATAGAGAATCAGACTACACCCAAATTCTTTCCCCTTGGCGTCACCAACGAGCAGAGACAAGAGGCAGTGTTGCACCATGACGAGCTATTCTATTTCTTCTAACCTGGAATCCCACATCCATCGACTCGCAACTCAGCAGCCAGATGATCCGCTGTGTGCTTATTTATATGACTTGGGCTCACTCAGCACACGCATCCAAGAAATGGTGGCGACACTGCCGCCTAATGTATCTTTGTTTTACGCTGCCAAAGCGAATCCCATGCCAGAAATACTGACGACACTCGCACCTTTTGTCGCAGGCTTCGAAGCCGCCTCAGGTGGCGAGTTAATGCATTTAGCACAACAAAATACACACAAGCCTTTGATCTTTGGCGGACCTGGCAAGCTCAATAGCGAACTGAAAACCGCCCTTGAACACAATGTCGATGCCATCCATGTGGAAAGCATTACGGAGCTAAAACGGCTTGAAGCACTCGCAAATGCTCTAGATCTGGTCGCTCCAGTCTATCTTCGGATGAACATTGATATTGGCGACATCACCTTGAGTAAATTGGCCATGGGTGGCAAACCGACACCTTTCGGCTTAGACGAGGAAGATCTAAACGATGCCCTGACGCTTATCAAACGCACAGATCGCATTCGTCTAAACGGCTTCCATTTTCATTTAATGTCGCATCAATTGGAGACAGAGCGTCACATTGCCTTGATACAAGGTTACTTTAATAAAGTGAAACAATGGCAAGCTGTCTACCAACTGGATGCGATGGGTATCAATCTAGGTGGTGGTATGGGAATCAACTACCTTGAGCCAGGAAAAGACTTTGATTGGCCTACCTTTTGCCAGCAACTGCAGCACTTAATTGTTCACGAGGGAATGGAAAGCATACCATTGCGTTTTGAGTGTGGCCGCTTTATTAGCGCTCCTTGTGGTTATTATGCAATGGAAGTTATTGATATTAAAAAGAACTTAGGCGAGTACTTCGCTATATGTCGGGGCGGTACTCATCACTTTCGAACCCCAGCCGCACAAGGGCATGATCACCCATTCATTGTTGTCCCTCACCAGAAGGCAACCGACAGCACACACGCAGAGCATGCTATCAATAACTCACTGGTGAACGAGCGGATTAGCATTGTTGGGCAGCTCTGTACGCCAAAAGACATTCTCGCTAGGCAACAGCTTGTACAAGAGTTAAAAATCGGCGATTACGTTGTTTTCACATTAGCCGGTGCTTACGCTTGGAACATTTCTCATCAAGCTTTCTTAATGCATCCTGAGCCAAGCTTTTACTTTTTTAATCATCCGTCACCATAACAAACTTGCGCCCTTATTATTCCCAAATGAAAGCGAACAAATAAGGGCACAATACCCATGCTAAGCGAATAGTGGTTAGTCGAGTTTAGTGGTTGTTTTGGAGGATCTCTTGCAAATTCTGAGCAATGCTTTCAGCGGCGAAGATGCCTCGATTCAATGACCATATTTGTGGTGAAACAGCAATAACATGATGATGCTTCACCGCTTTGAGCAAAGCGTATAATGGTTGACTGCGCCAGTCATCTAACACCGTGTGATCCCCATAAGCACCGACCAACAACCACTCAGGATTGATTTTTAGTAACAGTTCTAGGCTTGCAGGTAAGTAAGGAGAACGCGTTTCATCGTCGATGGCACTGGTAATACCTAGTTTTTTTAGTACGCCGCCAGCATAAGAGGTTGGACCATGCAGCCATACGCCTCGGGAGCTAGCAATGGCAAATTGCACCGTTCCAATTGTACCCATTTTTTTAAATGTTTCTCGATATGTCTCCATAAGCGCTTCATGCTTGCGGAGACTTTGCTGCATTTCCTGGCGCTTATTGACGACTATGCCAATTTTTTCAGCTGATTCTAAGTTTTCTTGGTAGCTTTCCCCACGGCTTTTTAGTAATAAAGTCGGAGCAATGTTACTAAGACTGTCGTAAATAGAGGCATGCCGTTCAGAATCGGCAATGATCAAGTCCGGCTTTAATGCAGCGATTTCTTCCAAACTGGGTTGAGAGCGCATACCAAGAGAAACCCAAGGTTTTAGATGGTTCCTGACTCGGGGTAGCAAATCATCCGGGTGGTTATCATCCGCAATCCCCACAGGCGAAAGCCCTACATTGACGAGGGCATCAACAAAAGAAAATTCCAATACCACGATACGCTTAGGTGTGCCTTGAATGGTAAAAGTCCCCCGTTCGTCTTGTACGCTTCGCTCAGCCCATACAGGCAAAGCAAAACCAATGCTTAACAAGGTAAAGAAAGACAGGCAACGACGAAACAACATGTTTGCTACTCTTATTTTATGGCCACTTCCGATTTTAGAACGGCTGTTTTCGGTAGCTCACATCATAATAACAAAGAGAATGACAATCAATTTCAAATGAGAAGATAAGAGTACTCGGTTTTTCATCTCCTCTTTCTTTAAGTGAGTCAGTTAAGTCACCTTGCTCGAATAGGCTCATTGTTTGAAACACATCAAACATTGAATTGATAGCTTGCCCTTTTTTCTCTTCTTGCCTTTACCTACTATCGAAACATGCGATTGAGTTCTAGTACTCAGTAAAACCACCAGCATGTGACCAAATTTGGAGTTCATGATGCAAGTAGAGTTAACCCAAGCTTCATTGCTTAAAAGCCATTCCTACATCAATGGCGAGTGGGTTGCCGCACAATCAGGCAATACCTTTGCAATTACCAATCCCTCAAATGGCCAGCATCTTATCGATGTTGCCGACCTAGGTGCCGATGAAACAAATGCTGCAGTAGAAGCGGCCAATAAAGCATTGAAAGGTTGGCAAGCACTTACTGCAAAGGAACGCGCCACACTATTGCGTCGCTGGAACCAACTGATTCTAGACAACCAAGATGACCTCGCTAAACTGATGACCTTAGAGCAGGGTAAACCCTTAGCGGAAGCAAAAGGGGAAGTGGCGTATGGTGCCTCTTTTATTGATTGGTTTGCTGATGAAGCGCGTCGTTTAAATGGTGATGTGATTCCCACCCATGCCAAAGACAAACGTGTTTTAACCATTAAGCAAGGCATTGGTGTGGTCGCGGCGATTACGCCTTGGAACTTCCCCATCGCCATGATCACCCGTAAAGCTGGCCCAGCGTTGGCGGCTGGTTGTACCATTGTCATTAAGCCTTCTGACGAAACACCTCTGTGCGCTTTGGCGCTAGCGGAGCTGGCCCATCAAGCAGGTATTCCCGCTGGTGTATTAAATGTGGTGGTCGGCAAAGATGCGAAAGCCATCGGTGGTGTCTTAACAGGCCATCCTACGGTGCGGAAATTGTCTTTCACAGGCTCAACCCCTGTTGGCAAATTGCTGTTATCTCAGTGCGCTCAAACGGTGAAGCGTACTTCAATGGAATTGGGAGGTAACGCGCCTTTTATTGTCTTTGACGATGCCGATCTGGATGCAGCGGTAGAAGGAGCCATTGCCTCTAAATACCGTAACGCCGGACAAACCTGCGTTTGTGCCAACCGTATATTGGTGCAAGAAGGCGTGTACGAGGCGTTTGCCGACAAACTGGCCAAACGTGTTGCTAGCTTTAAAACTGGAGATGGTTTTGGCGAGGGCGTGAATATTGGTCCTTTGATCAACGCAGCTGCCATTGAAAAAGTGGAAGCCTTAGTCAGTAACGCCATTGAAAAAGGCGCAAAAACGCTGATTGGCGGTTCAAAAGCCAGCACGATCGGTACACAGTTCTTTGAGCCCACCATTTTAACTGACGTAACCGAAGACATGGACATCTTCTCCAATGAGATCTTTGGTCCAGTGGCACCATTGTTTAAATTTAAAACCGAAGAAGAAGCCGTTGCCATGGCAAACAATACCCCATTTGGCTTGGCATCTTACTTCTATTCTCAAAATATCGGTCGTATTTGGCGTGTGTCTGAAGCTTTGGAATACGGCATGGTTGGCATCAACGAAGGCATTATCTCGACGGAAGTAGCGCCATTTGGTGGGGTTAAAGAGTCCGGTAGTGGCCGCGAAGGGTCCCAATACGGTATCGACGAATACGTTGAAATCAAATACTTGTGCATGGGCGGCTTGGCGTAAGGGATTCCTTAACTCAACTAGGCTTATCTCAACTCACTTGTATCTCAATTAAGAACAAGCGGTGCGATGACGCTACCGCTTTATGTACATAACGTAGAGCATGCTCTAAAGGTGAAGACAAAATGAAAAACGCAGATTTACAAAAACGCAAAGAAAGTGCGATTGCTCGTGGTCAAGGCAACATGGCCCCTTTGTATGTTGACCGAGCTTTAAACGCAGAAATCTGGGACGTAGAAGGTAAACGCCATATTGATTTCGGCGCAGGTATTGCAGTTGTAAACACAGGCCACAATCACCCGAAAGTGAAAGCTGCGGTCCAAGCCCAGCTAGAACGCTTCACCCACACTTGTGTGATGGTCAGCCCGTACGAATCCGCTGTTGCCTTGGCCGAAAAACTCAATGCTGCGGCACCTGGTAATACACCGAAAAAATCCATCTTCGTTACCACTGGTGCCGAAGCGGTCGAGAACTGCGTGAAAATCGCTCGTGCTTATACAGGGCGTCCTGGCATCATTGCGTTCAACGGTGGCTTCCATGGTCGTACTAATATGACTATGGGATTAACAGGTAAGGTCAACCCATATAAAATTGGCTTTGGTCCTTTCCCAAGCGATATTTACCATATTCCTTTCCCAAATGAGTATTTGGGCATTACTGAAGAGCAAGCACTTGCTGACCTTCAAATGCGCTTTACATGTGATATTGAACCTTCTCGAGTGGCGGCGATTATCATCGAGCCAGTACAAGGTGAAGGGGGCTTCTACCCAGCATCAGCCAGTTTCCTACAATCACTACGTAAGCTGTGTGATGACCACGGTATTTTGCTGATCCTTGATGAAATTCAAGCAGGCTTTGCCCGTACTGGTACCATGTTCTGCCACGAACAAGCAGGCATCGAAGCTGACCTTATGACTACCGCAAAAGGCATCGCAGGTGGCTTCCCGCTAGCGGCCGTTGTCGGTAAAGCGGACATTATGGATGCACCGATCCCTGGCGGCCTAGGCGGTACATACGGTGGTTCTCCTGTGGGTTGTGCCGCAGGTCTTGCCGTATTTGAAGCAATCGAAGAAGAAAAACTCTGTGACCGCGCAAAACAAATCGGAGCACACTTTGCAGAGCATCTAACCGCTCTGCAAGCAGAATATCCACAAATCATCGGTGACGTTCGTCATGTTGGTGCCATGATTGCAGTAGAATTCGTACAAGATGGGGATGTGAACAAGCCTTACCCTGAGCTTGCTAAAAAACTCTCTGCTAAAGCAGGAGAAAACGGTTTGATACTGCTTTCTTGTGGTATTCGCGGTAACGTGATTCGCTTCCTACCAGCGTTAACGATTGAAACCAGCATCATTGACGAAGGCATGGAAATCTTCAAACGCTGCTTTAAAGAGCTGGTTTAACAACCCATAAGATCACCCTTCAAAACGCTGTTCTGAGCCATCGGAGCAGCGTTTTTTTATGCTCGACATAATGCTCGCTCCATCAATAACGCACAAATAGAATGAGCTCATCTATTTTTGCGAATCTCTAGGACTAAGTGTGTCCCTATAGGTCACGACTTTTTGCTCTGTCATCAATGTTTCACCGTCGTGACTTCATTCTGTCACTTACATTTTATTACATTGTTCGTCTATTCCTTACTACTCTTACGCCATTTGGAGATCAAAACGCTTATGAAAAAGCTGATGTTTGCCGCCAGCGCTATTGCTGTGCTCAGTAGCCAACTAACCTTTGCCTCATCGACCATTCCAGCCGAATTGATAAAAAAAGCCCAGCAAGAAGGCGAGGTAGTCAGTGTGGGGATGCCCGATAGCTGGGCTAACTGGAAAGAAACGTGGCAAGACTTAAAAACTAAATATGGTATCCAACATCAAGATACTGACATGAGCTCAGCACAAGAAATCGCGCGTTTTGCCTCTGAAAAAAACCATGCAACGGCCGATATTGGTGACATTGGTTTTGGCTTTGCCAAAATTGCCAAGCAGAAAAACATTCTGCTGCCTTATAAGCCCACCACTTGGAACGATATTCCAAACTGGGCGAAAGATCCCGACGGTTATTGGGCAATGGGGTACACAGGTACGATTGCCTTCATTATTAATAACAAACTGGTCAAAAACATTCCCCATAGCTGGCATGATCTATTAAAAGGCCACTACCGTGTTTCTCTTGGGGATGTGGGTTCGGCAGCACAAGCCAATAACGCCATCCTAGCCTGTGCCTACGCTAATGGTGGCAGTGAAAGAAACATCGAACCCGCCTTAAAATTCTTCGCAGAATTAGCAAAACAAGGTCGTCTATCACCGAGTGAACCAAGCCTTGCCAATTTGGAAAAAGGCGAAGTAGAAGTGGGCGTCATGTGGGATTTTAACGCCTTGAATTACCGCGACAAAATTGATCGCAGCAAATTTACTGTGTTGATTCCTTCTGATGGTTCGGTGACCTCAGGCTATGTTTCTATCATTAACAAATACGCTCCTCACCCATGGGCGGCAAAATTAACACGGGAATATATCTTCTCTGATGCTGGGCAAATTAACCTAGCCCGTGGCTATGCTCGACCCATCCGTACCGATGTCAAGCTGCCAGCGGATGCGAAGAATAAGCTGTTGCCTAACTCTGAGTATAAAAATGCTCACCCTATTCGTGATTTCAAAGCATGGCGCTATGTCTCTAGCCGTTTACCACAAGAGTGGCAAAGCCAAGTTATGATTTACCAACACTGAGGTTAGTATGTCCAGACGCGTCATATATATTGTACTGGACGGTTTAAGTGATCTGGTGGCCCGTGAGCACATGGGCTACCTACTTGCTTTGACCGAAGCCAATATCGCCACTCATTATACCATTGCCTGTGAGCTGCCTGGGATTTCACGCCCCCTCTACGAGTGCCTATTAACAGGAGCCACACCGGTTGAAAGTGGCGTGCTGCACAATCAAGTGGTTCGCCTTAGTAATCAGACCAGCTTATTCGATCTGGCCCGTTCACAGGGGAAAACCACCGCCGCCGCAGCCTATCATTGGGTCAGTGAACTCTATAATAATGCCCCTTATGATCCCGTAAGAGATCGCATCACGTGTGCACCTTCGCTGCCGATCCAGTACGGGATGTTTTATCACAAAGATCATTATCCAGATGATCACTTATTTTTGGACGCCGAGTATCTGCGCCGTACTTATGATCCAGATTTACTCCTGATCCACCCGATGAACATTGACGATGCGGGCCATAAGTTTGCTTTTGATTCCAAGCAATATCGTAATCAAGCGCGTATGACGGATGGCATTTTGTCAAACTGGCTACCCAGCTGGTTAGAGCAGGGCTATCAGATCGTCATCACCGCCGATCATGGTATGAATAACGATTTTAGCCATGGCGGTATCCTGCCGGAAGAACGCCAAGTGCCCTTGTTTGTAATGGGGGAGGTGTTTAGCCATGATAAGTTTGCCAGCCCTAAACAGACACAATTGTGTGGCTTGGTCGCCGATATTCTCAAGCTACCTCATGACAAGCCGAACTGCCGAACCATGCTTAAGGACGTCCCGTGAACAATCGATTATGTCGCCCGTTTTTGGTGTTCATTCCTTTTTTCATCATCTTGGGACTGTTTCAACTGGCCCCTTTGGTTTGGGTCGTTATCAACAGTTTCATCAATAATGACGGCCATTGGTCACTGGCCAATTATCAGCAAGTGGTGAGTTCGCCATTCTACCGGCAGGCCTTTACCCATAGCTTTTTGGTATCGATTTTTTCTGCGGTGGCGGGTTTGCTCATCGCGACCATAGGCTGTGCCTCGCTCCGCCATATGCAGGGAAAAATACGCAATATCATGATTGCCTTTACCAATATGACCAGTAACTTCGCGGGTGTGCCGCTGGCGTTTGCTTTCATTATTGTCTTGGGCTTTAACGGGGCAATCACCTTGATTCTGCGCAAATGGGGATGGATAAACAGTTTTGATCTGTATGGTACTCAAGGCTTGTCCGTCGTCTATACCTATTTTCAGATTCCGCTTGCCATGTTGTTACTCTATCCCGCGTTTGATGCCTTAAAAGTTGATTGGGAGGAGGCAGCCAGTTTATTAGGGGCTTCTCACCGCTATTATTGGCAACATATTGCACTACCAGTTCTTAGCCCGGCGTTATTAGGCACCTTCATCATTTTATTAGCCAATGGCTTAGGTACCTATGCAACGGCTTATACTCTGACCTCAGGCAACTACAATTTGGTCACGGTGCGCATTGCTAACTTGGTCGCAGGGGATTTATTTCTGCAACCCAATCTCGCCGCTGCGATTTCGGTCATCTTGATGTCCCTGTTAATTTTTATTACTTGTGTTAATCAATGGCTCGTTAAAAGGAGCTACCATGTCTACTAAACGTGCGATGGCTTATCACTATTCGGTTACCTGTTTTATCTATTTTCTGTTGCTCATTCCATTGCTCGCCACCTTGGTCTATTCCTTATGCGATCAATGGGGTGCCACCATTTTGCCCTCTGGTTTTACCTTTAAATGGTACATTCAGCTTTGGACAGATCCACGCTTTCTCACGGCACTCTATCACTCCATGACACTGGCCGTTGGGACGCTGATTCTCAGTGCCGTGTTAATTGTTCCTTGCGTGTTTGTGGTGTTTTACTACTATCCTAAGCTTGATACTGGGCTGAACATTTTGACCCTGCTGCCATTTGCTATCCCCCCAGTGGTGTCATCCGTTGGCTTATTGCAGCTTTATTCTGATTACCCATTACTGTTAACAGGTACTCCTTGGATTCTCGTCGGTTGTTATGTGGGCATTGCGCTACCTTTTATCTATCGTGCTGTGAACAACAACCTACGCGCCCTAAACGTGCATGACCTCATGGATGCCGCACGCCTATTAGGAGCCAGCAGTACTCAAGCTTTTTTTAAATTGATTTTACCCAACATTCGTAAAGGCTTGATGGCGTCTTTATTTCTGTCCTTCTCTTTCCTAATTGGTGAGTTTGTCTTTGCTAACCTGCTGGCTGGCGCCAATTTTGAGACATTACAGGTCTATCTCTACAACATGCAGCAAAACAGCAGCCATTTTACTTCTGCATTGGTGATTTCATATTTCTCCATCACCTTGATACTGACACTGCTAGCCACTCGATTTAACCGTTAGGACGTCATCCATGAATTCAGTTGCCATTTCCCATTTAACAAAACGCTTTACTGAAAAAACGGTCTTCTCTGATATTAATTTAACCATTCAAGACGGCGAGTTTTTCACGCTATTAGGCCCTTCTGGCTGTGGTAAATCCACACTATTACGCTGTTTGGCAGGACTCACCCAAGTCGACAACGGAACCATACAATTAGGCGAACGGGACATCACTCACCTTGCTCCACAAAAACGAGATATTGGCATGGTGTTCCAAAGCTACGCGCTGTTTCCCAACCTCACGGTAAGAGAAAATGTCGCCTTCGGTTTGCGTATTCAAAAGCTGGATACTAAGCAAATCAAACAGCGTGTCGATGACATCCTCGCACTGGTTGAGCTAGGAGAGTTTGCCGAGCGTTATCCTCATTCTTTATCAGGCGGTCAGCGCCAACGGGTGGCGTTAGCCCGCAGCTTGGTGGTACGACCCAAAATGCTCTTACTAGATGAGCCCCTATCGGCACTTGATGCACGTATTCGCAAGCATTTACGCCAGCAAATCTGTGCCATTCAAAGGGAGTTAAAACTCACAACGGTCTTCGTCACCCACGATCAAGAAGAAGCCTTGACCATGTCGGACCGTATTGCTTTGATGAACGAAGGTAAAATCATACAATGTGACCCACCGGAAAAGCTCTATATCGAACCAAGCTCCGACTTTACTGCCCGCTTTATGGGACAATATAACGTGCTGGATGCGGATCAAGCGCAACAACTGTTTAAAGAATCCTATCAAGGTTCGCTCGCGATTCGCCCTGAGTCGATTTATGTCTTTGAGGATAACCGACAATACGATGAGCGATTTTCAGAGAAAATTGCCGCCACCGTCAAAAGTCACCAATTACTGGGCTCCATCATCCGTTATCAACTGATCGCCAATAATGTTGAACTTACCGTCGATCTACTCAATCGTCACGCGGAACGACTGTTTGATGTGGGAAGCGAACTCTCTATCTTGATTGATAAGTCGGCCATGCGTCATCTCTAATCTATAGCAGGTAGGAACAAATAGCCAAACGCTCTGAAAAAAGGATACAGTTATCATCCCCTATCAAGTCGCTGGATTCGCTGCAGCGGCTTGAATAGGAGTTGAGAAGCTCTTAGGGAAGGTCGTGACGATTCGAATTATAAGGAGGTAACCCCATATCTCGTTTAACAAAATCCGGTAGATGACGAGATGACTGCTGTATATTCTGCTCTTTACGATAGATTTCCTTATCCTGTCTTTTTTTCTTTTGGTCTTTATACCATTTGATTATTTTTTGGTTTAACCATAACAATAATGTCCACATAGCCTTCTCTCCTTGTCTGTAGGCTTGTATTATTAAAAAGAAATGCATAAAAAACGAACGTTGTATTCTTACGATATACATTAGAAAATCTTATATACTGCTGTTTTCGACCACCCCACATGGACGCCACCCATGAACACACGAGTTTCCCATCTCAAAGCCACACATTATTTCTGTATTGCCAGTCAAACTTTGAGTTACACCAAGGCAGCCCAGCAACTCCACGTATCCCAAGCCGCCGTCAGCCAACAAATTCGCTTATTGGAAGACTATTTAGGGGTACCTTTGTTTTATCGTCATGGCCGGGAAATGCGCTTAACGCGCCAAGGGCAACAATTGTCATCCCACCTGACTCAAGCGTTTGATCATATTCAAAAAGGCTTAGACAGTGTCAAACTCGAACCCTTAGAAGGGATTTTGGAAGTATCGGGTTTACAGAGTTTCGTATCCTTATGGTTGATGCCCAGATTATGGCGTTTCTCGGATCTGCACCAAGAAATTACAGTAAAGCTCTTTTCATCCGATGAACGAGAAGACATTCACTCCGGTAAAATAGACGTCATTATTGATAACAAGCTAACCAACGACAAAGAAGACATTGTTCAACAACGCTTATTATCTTCAGAGGTAATTCCCGTCTGTTCGCCCTTATTAGAAGCTCGAATTGGTTTTTATCATGCATCAGACCTATTGAAATGCTGGATGATTCAAGTTGATGATCCAGCCTATCAATGGAAGGTGTGGTTTGCTGAGCAGTCAATCTGTCCGATACGTACAGGTAATATTCCTTGGGCCGAAGTGAACTCTTGGTACATGGGCATCAGTGCAGTGAAAGCAGGGCACGGAGTGTTCCTATGCCCACGCTTTTTAGTAGAAGAAGAATTACAAGAAGGGACATTGGTAGAGGCCTTTCCTAAAGCCATTAATCAACCAATAGAGTTCTACGCCACCTACGCAAAAAGCTCCCCGAAAAAAGCACGCATTGAAGCCTTTGTTGATTGGACGCTCCTAGAAACCGAACGAAAAAATAAAAAACCCTCGGCGGATCACCCCCATCAAGCTCTGCCTTGGCCCTAATGCAGTTTAGTCAGTGAATAGATCTGACGGAATAATCGCGCCACGCTGCTGGATCACTTGCGCCGCTATAGTATGCGCTTTAAGAGCCGCTTCTTTAGGGCTAGCCCCCTGAAGAAGCCCTGCGATATAGCCACCATTGAATGAATCTCCAGCCCCAGTGGTATCAATCGGTGTAATACCTGGTAAGGCAGGCACGAGCGTTTTCTCTGACGCAATAAAACAACCTTTTGCCCCCATTTTGACAATCACATCACCAGCTCCCTGTGCTAACCAGAAAGCCGTCACCGTATCGGCGCTATTTAGGTCCTGCAGTGCCTCTTCGTCTTCTAGGGTCGTCATGACAATCGCTCCCGTTTTCGCTAGGGCTTGGAAGCTTGCTAATGCGTCGCGTTTTGATTCCCATAAAGCGGGGCGATAATTCGGATCAAAAATCACCTGACGACCCTGTTCTTTCAACGTATCGATTAACAACGCTCGATCATTAGGTGGTAAGATCGCCAACGAAATACCCGATAGATAAACCGTTGAGAAGGATTCTAACGACGCTAACAAACGATGACCCTCTTGCCCTTGGAACAGGCTTTTCGCCGCCGATTGTGAACGCCAATAGGTAAAATAGCGCTCCCCGTGGACATCGTTTTCGACTAAATAAAGCCCCACAGTGCAACCATCCATCTGACGGATGTATTGTGTATCAAGGCCCACGTTTTCTAAGGTTTGCACAAGTTCCTGACTCAACACATCCTTACCAACAGCGGTCATATAACTAACACGTTCATCTGTACCTAAAATATGCTTCAAATAGTAAGCTGTATTGAAAGTGTCCCCAGCGAAGCCTTTTTTTAATTGGTCAGGCTGATCCGATGCCATCAGTTCCACCATGCATTCACCAATGCAGACCACAGAACAATGTGTCATTGTGTTTTCCTCATCGATGGATCGTTGAGTTTTGCTAAATAGATAAATGCCACACAACCTACAATGCTAAGCTAAATGATAGGGTAGTTATGGGATAAACTTGCTACCCAATAAGCATGCTATTAATTCGTACGGGATCTCTGATCAGTAAGGTGCTTCATCTATCTGTTCCAAATCGAAGACACTACGAATTTGATTCATAAACAACTCGCGTGGTTTATTAGGCTGGGCGGTTTTTTTAGTCGTCACGGCGACCCCTAGGTTGTAGTGGCGTGTCTGAGTCGCAACGGCGACAATCTGCCCAGCGTCCACATATGGCTTGGCGTACAACTCTGGCAAAAAGCCAATATAACGACCTGATAGAATCAAAGCTAAACGGCTGTCATAAAAATAACTGATAGCCGCCAATTTCACATGGGATATTTGTTCGCTGGCTTGTTCATGGTGTTTCAAGCCTGCGTGGGAAGCGGGGAAATGGTCTATCTCTTGTTCTTGCTTTTTCTTCGACATAGCCACGAGCGGATGATCTTTTTCCGCATACACAAAGCAGTTGTCGCTGTATAAATGGATGTAGTCCAAGCCATCTAACTTGCGGTGATAGGGAATAAAGCCCACATCCGCCTCATCATTGAGAATCATCCTTTCAATATTCGTCATAGACGCCACATTCGTGGTAATAAATACTTCTGGTGCCGCTTGGGAAAAAGCGCGAATCAGCTCAGGGAAGCGGCTGCGCGAATCCAAACTCACTTTATCCGATAAGGCAATGCGCAACTGTCCAGTTAAACTGGCATTCAGGTTATTCACTGTGGTACGAAAGGCGTCCAGCGACTCCAATAATTGTTCCGTCATTTGGTAAATAATGACACCTTCTTCCGTTAGGGAAAAACCGCCTCGACCACGCTTACAAAGCACTAGGTTCAAACGGGACTCTAAATTTGAAATATGCAAACTGATGGTTGAACGGCCAATATTAAGGGCGGTTTCTGCCGCCGAAAAACCACCGCAATCCACCACGGTTTTAAATACCTTTAATTGCTTGATTTCGTAGTCACCAACCTGACCCAACGAATAATTCTTTGTGCTCATGGCTCCCCCTGATAGCGATATCGCACTTTTTGTAAGTCATTATTTTCTTAGTGCAATCCACAGCAAAGTCTACCAGAAGCCCTGATAGAAAGGGGATAGCATGAAGACGAATAGCAGACAAATATCACCACAAATGGATACAGATAATAAGCAGTACTAAATAAGACAACAAAAACACACTCAGACCAGTCAGAAAACAAAGGCTGTGATATATAGCAAAGCCACTTTCAATAAGATGGTTACCAGAGGAAGGGAAGCACTAATAGAGTGCATTGATGATTGTTACGCTTACACTTCTTGCTTGATTTTGCTGTACAAGTGCTGGAAAGCAGTAAACTGATACCGCATCTTACTGTATAAAATTAGTCATATATGTCAATTTATTGTCATTATATTGATATCGATTAAAAGTCGATCTTTCAACTAATTTTGCACCATATTGAGTCGGTTTTTATCCAAGATAGTGCATAAAAAGAAACGCCATTTATTTGATTTATTTGTATTTTTTATAGTTTTACTTTGTTTGGTGAAAACAAAACTTTAGGTGGATAAGGCACGATTTAACCTTTTAATGGTTTTTGAAAACATCAAAATAAGGACGAGATGTTATATTTTTGTCACATTTCTTTGCAAAATCCAATAATAAGGAAGTCATTTCATGCTTAAGACCGTAAAAAAACTAAAACAGCACCTAGTAGCAAGCTCTCTCGCCGTCGCTCTTAGCGTCGGAGCAATCGCTTCAACTGCCGTTCATGCCGCTGAGTACAACTGGCGTTTTGCTAACCTATACAGCCGTGGTACTGCTTTCGGTGCGGTCTACGAAGATTTGGCGAAAAACATTGAAGTTATGTCTAACGGCCGAATTAAAGTGCAAGTGCTTTACTCTGGCGAAGGTGTCGGCTCTTCTGGTATTTTTGGTGCGGTAAAAACGGGCCTAATCACCATGGGCGCACCATTTCAATCCCTAAACGCTGGGGAACTACCCGCTGGTATCGTGGAAATCGGTCTTCCTGGTGGCACTGATGATGTGGGCGATCTAAGTACTTTGTTTTACGAAAAAGGCTGGGCGCCCATTCTGAAAAAAGCCTATGGCGCGCAAGGCCTTGTTTGGCTTGACCCTTACATTCAGCCAGCGGTTTACATCATCACCAAAAAACCTATTAACTCCATTGCTGATTTCAAAGGCTTAAAAATCCGTGCGCCAGGCGCTTACGGTAAATTCCTACGTAACCTAGGTGCCTCTCCAGTGTCTTTGGCTTGGTCTGAAATCTACACAAGCCTTTCTACTGGCGTTATCGATGGTTCTATAGGCTCTAACATGATTGACCACCGCGATGGTAACCATGTTGAAGTGGCAAAATACATGTACCCACTTCCTCTAGCGGGCGCTCAAGTGTTGCCAATCATCGTCAACCAAAACGCTTGGAATAAACTTCCAGCTGACTTAAAAGCGATTGTTAAAGCTGCGACAGCTGTTCACGCTCAAGAGCAAATGACTAAGTCTCGTTTGTGGGAATCTCAAGCCGTTGCGGATATGGAAGCAAAAGGCTTGAAATGGAGCCCAGAGCCAAGTGCAGCAGATAAAGCAGAATGGAAAGCGGCGGGTGCGAAATTGATGGACGAATACGCGGCTCAAGATGAGTACAGCAAAGAGTTGATCGATATTCTTCGTAAAGATCAAGCTAGCAACCAATAAGTTAACTCGCTTTACCAAAGCAGGGCAGCCAGTGATTCTTAATGAATCCGCCAAGGTTGCCTTCGCTTTTTTCGCTCTACCCTAACAGGTATAAACATCCTAACAGGTATAAAACCATGATAATGACTGCGATCAGGCGCTACTGCCTAGGAGTCCACGCATTGGTGGCTTTCATCGGGAAATCTGTATCCTATTTGATGCCAATTTTAGCATTTGTTGTCGCATTTGAAGTCTTTTGCCGCTACATCCTAAACCATCCGACCGTTTGGGCTCACGATACCGCACTGTTTATTTTTGGCTACATTGCTGCACTTGGCGGCGCTTATGTCCAACAACAACGTGCTCATATCAATGTTGATATTTTGTACAACAAAGTATCACCTCGTATGCGCAGTTTGTTCAATATGATTTCATTCATTCTAGCCCTCTTCTTTGTTTTATTAGTTCTAAAAATGAGCTTTGGTAAATTCGAAGAAGCGCTGGAATTTAACTACCGTCGTCAAAGTGAATGGGCACCGCATATGCACCATTACTGGTTGATGATGTCAGTCGCAAGTGGATTGCTCGCCCTTCAACTTTCAAGCGACTGGATAGAAGAGTGTTACCACCTGTTTACGGGCAAGCAATTTCTACCAGATAACATCCGAGACACAGAGGAAAACGCCCAATGATGATGAGTATCGAAGTATTAACCGGCGTTTTATTTGTATGTGTTATTGCCGCATTCGCTCTAGGCGCCCCTGTTGGCCTAGCGCTTGGTGGTATCGCCATGGCAATTGGCTATGTAACTTGGGGCGATGCGCTCTTTAACGTCATTCCAACGACACTAGAAGACACTCACTTCAGTTTTATCCTGCTTGCGATTCCGTTGTACATCTACATGGGGCAGCTACTAACGCGCTCCGGCATTGGCGATGCTATGTTTAACGCCAGCCAAATGTTGATTGGCCGTGTTCGTGGTTCGTTAGCCATCAGTGTGATCGTCGTCTGTTCCATGATTGGAGCCATGGTAGGTATCATAGGCGCGGGCATCATGACGTCGGGCAGTATTGCGCTAAAACCCATGCTTGATCGAGGTTATGACAAACGCCTAGCCCTTGGCGTCATCATGGCTGGCGGTGGCTTGGGAATTTTGATTCCTCCTAGCATACCAATGATCATGTTTGCCTCATCAACACAAAACTCAGTAGGACGCATGTTTATTGGTGCCTTGATCCCGGCTCTGATCACCATAGTGCTATTGATCGCTTACGTGGTGATTTCTTGTAAGATGAATCCTAGCAGAGCCCCATTGGATGTGGTTCCAGAAAACCCGCCGACGCCAAAAGAGAAACTTCTAACCGTTCGCGATGGCTTGTTGTCATTGCTGCTGATCGTCGCCGTATTGGGCAGTATCATCCTAGGGATCGCGACGCCAACAGAATCCGGCGCCATCGGTGTTGTCGGCGCTATCATCTTAGCGATTCTATTTAAACGCTTTAAACCACGTATGGTGCAAAAAGCCGGTATGCAAGCCGCGATGCTCGTTAGCGTCGCCATGTGGATCATCTTTGGCGCCTCAGTATTCAGTAACTTCCATCTATTAATGGGCGTTCAAAGCATGGTCGCAGGATTCACACAAGACTTAGGCTGGCCGCCGATTGTCGTTATCATGATGTTTCAGGTCATCATGTTGCTGCTAGGCTTCATCATCGATGAATTTATCATCGTCTTGATGTGCGCGCCCATCTTCACACCGATTGCTGTATCGCTTGGCTACGATCCGATTTGGTTTGGTATCTTAATGATCCTGAACATTGAAATCGCGGTACAAACACCACCTTACGGCTTCGCCTTGTTCTACCTAAAGGGCATTGCACCACCAGGTATCACCATGTTGGATATCTATAAATCCATCACACCGTTTGTCATGATCAAATTTTTGGTACTGGTCATTGTGATGATGTTCCCAGAATTGGTTACTTGGTTACCTAGCCAACTAATGGATGGCTAAAACCAATACACAGGAAGAACACCGATATTAAAAAGGCGACTCATACAAATTGAGTCGCCTTTTTTATTTGAATTTACTCGATAAATTGCGCTATAGATTGCTCTATAGATTAGTAACGCTTCAAGATAATCGCTGCGTTGACGCCGCCAAAACCATTACACAACACGAAGAGTGTGTACGGATGGGGATGAATAACGGCGTGAAATGAACGCTTACTCAAGGAAGATGGTTTTATGGCTTAAATTGGTCGGGATACCTCAGGCTTAGAGCAAATTAGGTATCCGAATAAGAACAGAATGAGTATCCGAACTATATCGGAATCAGGATTACTCCGAAATATACACCCAACTACTTCAAACCCTATAAGTAATTCTTAAGAATTTATAAGACATATAAACTAGAGACAAACCGCTTGTTAATAACCCTAAACAAAAACCGAAAAAAATTCCTTTTGGGCCTAAATCAAATATAAATGCGAACAACAAACCACTACCCAACCCAACGATCCAATAACAAAATATACTAATAACAAGAGACTTAATTGTCTCATGCATTCCTCTAAGGATATATATCCCAGATACTTGTAATCCATCAAATATCATAAAAAAAGCTACAATTGATAACATCCACATAGTTACAGAGAACGCATTTTCGTTTTCTTTAGATGAAATAAAAACAGAAACTACAATAGAAGGATAGAAATAAAAAACAACAGATAACAAGAACATGACAATTATAACAAGTGAAAAAGTGGAATTCACAAGCAGTTTTGATTCTAATAATCTTCCACTCGATATCCATTGAGAGAGCTTTGCAGAAGCAACTTCACTTATACCTAGACTGATTACAAATGTGATCTCTAAGATTGAAAATATAACCGAAGTAGCAGCCAACCAATTAGAAGAGAAATATCCCATCATTATCATAACACATGTAAAAAGACCTCCTTCTAATATTTGTTGAATACCTGCAGGACCACCCTTTCTTAAAATATTAAAAACTACCACAATATTAGCTAAAAAGGGATTAATATGTTTAAATTTTAAGTCATATTTTACTTTAAGATATAGATGAACAATCAAAAAACCAATTACATTAACAATAAATGTAGCAAGACCTGCACCTTTAACACCCATTGCAGGTATTATACTAACACCATGAACCAATATAATATTAAGAACAATGTTTAAAGAAACTGCTACTGCAGCAGCCCAATAAAATATTCGAGTATCTTCAAGAGAGTTTAGTAAACATCTATATGATGCTAAAAACAAAGCAGGAAAAATTAAATATTTTGAATATAACAAATAGTCAGAATAAAAATCAACCGTTTTCTCTTCATAGCTTA
>NZ_JAEMUI010000040.1 GCF_016461715.1 Marinomonas spartinae
GCAGTTAGTTACCCCTTAACGAAACGATAAAAGATGAATTCCATATAAATTCTTTCTGCGAAGAAGATAGTTTTGTATGATGTAGATAGGTATTTAATATGGGTGTCTCGCAAAATCGCGCAAAATCAGTTGTATTTTCATAATACTTGGTGCTTGTATTGAGAAGCGAGAGGCTTATTGCTGTTTCAACTCTCCGTTATCTCGCATTATCCAAGAGCAGGTACGTCCTCAACTGGGTGAGTCCTTTGGTGATCCGAAGAACCCTCAGTGTGGTGGCATCCCTCTGGATAAAATTGCAGAGATCGACTGGAGCAAGGTAAACCTGGACGAGTGGCTTGGCATCTTACAGCAGAACGGGAAATTCCCGGACCCTAGCTCGATCAACCTAGATTCACTGACTGGCTCGGGTAGTGACTTCAATATCGACGGCACACGGGAGAACGCGCAACAACGAGCCTTGGACCGTATGCAAGAGATAGACCTCGATGCCAAGAGGAAACAAGCTACAGACAGCTTGGACCCGCAAACTGGAGCGCCGACAAGCGGCGGGGGAGGGGGATAAAAAAAGGGGCCGAAAGGCCCCTTTTTAATGCCTATTGTTTAGGCTTGCGGGTAAACAAAAAGCTCGGGCTTGCCTTGCTCCAGAAGGTAGGGGAATGCAACTTTGTCGCCGTTCTCCAGCTTCACAGTTTTAGGGGCAAGGTAGATATAAGCCCAAGCCGGGAGTTGTTTGCTTATGTCTGCGTAGATGGCTTGCTGCGGGGCGTGGCTGGCGGCCCCATTGCTTACTTTCACATAGTTGTACTGGCTCTCGTGGCCTGATGTGAAGGCATACGCTGCGCCTTGAGCGCCTGAGACAAAATCAGGTGCAGTACCAGCTCTTGGTTCGACAATCTTAACGTCGATTACGCACATGTCACGAAACTTACTTTTACCATCAACCCAAGTAGGGCAATCCCATTCGCTCTTGTAGAACTGATAGGTGAGCTCACCATCTTGGTCATAGAGCAGCGTAAAATCAGCACCCAAATCAGTCAGCGCTGACTCGATGGAAACTTTCACATGTGAAAGAAGTTTGCCCTGAGCATCTGCTGGTGAAACGGCTTCGTTAGCTGGCATCCAAGCGATCAAGCTATTGCGAGCACCATGCTGTTTGGGGCCGATAGCCCAGTTCGCAAGGTTGACCAAGCCACCTTGCCAGTCGGTCATGCCGAGCTGAGGGGATATGTAGCCAGACAGCACGTAGGCTGCGCCAAACGTTTTGGTGTCGGTTATGCGCTCCAGCTTGTCACGCGGAACAGAAGCATCTTGAATGCCAGTTACCAGACCTCCGGCCTCCGCGATGTTGTAAGCGCGACTGTGATTGGTTTTGTACGCTGTGGGTTCGTAACTGCTGGTGGAAGCACAACCAGACAGAGCTGCTACAGCTACGGTGGTGATTAAAGCCTTTTTCATGTTGTTCTCCGTTCTTACCTGAATTGAATCTGATTTACTTCGATAATATCAAAGCATCATAAAACGCAACCATAAAAGCTAAATTTTGTTAATACGATAAACCTGAAAATTTACTTAGAAAACGCATTTGACTAGGTGAGAAAAATCCGTTTTCCACTCATAATTCACCTCATTTTTACCTATTATTATATAGCTATGAGATGTCTACAAAAGTGGGTCCATACCAATAAACTCTTTGTGAGTGTCCAACCCAATAAAAACTATGCTATGTTCAATCATGCTTGCCTCCATGATTTAGTTGTTGACACATACATTATGGCTCGGGTTTTACACTAACCCACGAAATTGGAGGCTAGCCTCGTGGGGAGTCATTATGTCTATGACCTTTGAGGAAGAAATGAAACTTAGAGCATTCGAAAAGGAAGACTACGAGTTACTTGTTAGCTGGATTGACTCGGGTAAATTGAACTACCTATGGGGTGGTCCAAAGTTCGAGTTTCCCTTGAGTTCCGAACAAATTAGCCAACATTGTTCTCAGCCTGAAGTGTTTCCTTTTATCTTTGTTGTTTCAGGGGAAAGCGCAGGCTATGTCGAACTCTTCAAAGTAGCCGAGTCCCATTTCCGAATCTGTCGAGTATTCGTATCAAATGGCTTTCGTGGTCAGGGGATTTCTAAGCAAATGCTAGGGCAGTTAATTGAGTTAGCAAAAGAAAAGTACGCAACTAGTGTCTTGACACTTGGAGTATTTGAGCAAAATACAGTGGCTAGGAACTGCTATGAGTCATTGGGGTTTTCTGTCACCTCGCATGAAGTAGGTACTAGGTCATTTGAAGGTGAAGAGTGGGGTCTTCTGCACATGGAAAAACGGTTATAACAAAGCGTTTAAGAGAGATTTGCAATGCTCGGTGTTCTCAATTCAAGTCGAGTTTTGGTGTTTACGGTGTAGTAGTTTAGGTTAGGTTAGGTTGGGTTAGGTGGTAGTGTTGCTCACCACTTAATTGGGCGTTAGGATTTATAGGAGACTTTATGGCACTTCAAGATCAACCCGCTTACATTATCAAAATGCGAGCAAAACCGGGCCTAGGCGACAAGCTTTTCGAATTAGCTAGCGCTGGAATGACGAAATCTGGGGCTTCCGATCGATTCATTATTGCTCGTGAGGACGGAGATCCAGACATCCTTTGGAACGTTGAGGTCTTTAAATCCGAAGAAGCTAAAGTCAACTATGAGAATAGCCCGCTCGTTGACGAACTCCGCGACGAGATCATCGATCTTTTGGCCGAGCCGCCCATGCGCATTCCAGTCCATCCATATGCAGCGCTTCCCATTAATGTGTCCTAACTATTCATTCAAGCCAACGCTGCTCTGCGGCGCGGGTTAATTCAGGTGTTAAATCTAGGGGAGTCGTAAAATGATCTTCGGAATAAACCACGTACAGATCAGTATTCCAAAGGGGGCAGAAGAGCAAGCACGCCTTTTTTATTGTGAATTACTAGGATTAACTGAATTGGAAAAGCCGGAAGTGCTAAAGCGCAATGGTGGCCTTTGGTTAAAAGTTGGTGCAACTCAGCTTCATTTAGGCATAGAAGACTTAGAAAATCGACATAAGTCAAAAGCACATGTGGCTTTTGAAATTGAAGACGAACAAAGCATGCGTGAATTGCTTCAATGCAATAATGTTGAAGTTATGGAAAACACTCAAATCAAAGGTTATAAACGCTTTGATATTCGAGATCCATTTGGTAATAGACTTGAATTCATGGAAAAAATTTAACAAATTGTAGCACACAGCCCTTACCGGGCCGGCTTTGGACTCAAAATTCACTGGCGTTCGTTTTTCGCTCGTGTACAAAGGGGTTAGCGTAAAGTTGAAAATAACATATAGACAGGCTTTGAAAGAAGATTTTGCTTACCTATTTTCTTTGAGAAAAGAGTCGATGACTCCCCATTTGGAAGCTGAAGGGGTGTTGCTAGATGATGCCGATCACGTTAGAAGAATCGAATATCGTTTCGACTGCGCAAAGATAATACTGGTTGATGGAGCAATCGGTGGATTAGTAAAGGTTGTTGAAGAAGGAAATGATTGGGAATTAATTCAAATTCAGATAGATGCTTGTTTACGTGGTCAAGGTATTGGAAAAAGAGTTATCACTGACATTCTAGAAAGGGCTTTTTCTAAAGGTGCTTCTGTAAAATTAAGCGTATTCCGCTCAAATCCAGCAAAGGAACTTTATCAGAGGCTTGGTTTTAAGCCGTACTTGGATACACTGACAACATATGAAATGCGTGCAACCACCTAACAAAAGAAAACTTTTATGAAATCAGCCGTTCTTGTTATTGATGTGCAAAGTATTTTGTTCGACCCAGAGCCTCAACCATTTGAATCAAAAGTGGTGTTAAACAAAATTAATGAAGTTACCAAATTGGCGCGAGCTAAGTCAGTTCCTGTCATTTTTATCCAACATGAACAACCGAACTCCCTCATTGAATATGAGAGCGGAGGTTGGGCATTACAGTCGAGCTTAGTAACACAGGCTTGTGATCATTTCGTTCGTAAAACGACTCCAGACTCGTTCTTGAATACAAATCTTCAAAATGTTTTGAACGAGCTAGACGTCGATAGCTTAATTGTGTGTGGTTATGCCTCTGAGTTTTGCGTTGATACTACCATTCGTAGAGCAGCAGGTTTGGGGTACTCTGTAACTTTGGTTTCGGATGCACATACAACCCATGATAAGAAGCATGCCAGTGGCGCTCAAATTCGAGAGCACCACAATGCTACCTTGCCCGATATTTCGAGTTTCGGAGTCAAAATAGAAGCGGTTGAGGCAGACAGTCTGTGGGCATAGGGCTAACAAGCTGTTCATGACGGACTGCCAACATGTGGCGAATTTACTTCAAAGTTTGCACCATGTTTACGGTGGTTTATTTAGGTTTTGTGGTATTTGGCGGCCACTTAACAGGTTTACATTATCTGTATTAGCTCAACCAACGTAAGGAGTGAGTTTTTGATGCATACACAGGTATTGCAAGATGGGGCGGAGTCATTTGAAGTCTCTGTATACGAAGCAACAACCGCTTCCCCGGTTGTTCTTTTTGCTGTGGGGTCGGGTGGTCAACCGGAACGCCATACATCGCTCTTGGGCTCGCTAGCTAAATCAGGGTTCACGGTCATTGCACCACATTTCGAACGACTCACCACACCAATGCCTAGGGAAACAGATTTGACCCTCCGGGCGAGGCGCTTATCTCTTGCGCTTGACAAATTTCTTCAGTCTGGCACAACCGCTGTGGGGGTTGGGCACTCAATCGGCGCAGCTACCCTTATCGCTCTGGCGGGTGGACAAATGTGGTTAGGGCCTGGTCGGCGCGTCAATATCGCACCGGATAGCCGATTTACCCGGCTCGCTCTATTGGCTCCTCCCACTGGATTCTTCCAGGCTCTTGGCGCGCTTGACGCATTAAGGATTCCAATGTTGGCATGGGTAGGTTCGGAGGATAGCATCACTCCACCTGCCCAAACTGAATGGTTGGCTCATGCCATGCTTGACTGGCAAACCGTGGATGTTCGCATAAC
Source organism: Marinomonas spartinae (assembly GCF_016461715.1). Lineage (GTDB taxonomy): Bacteria > Pseudomonadota > Gammaproteobacteria > Pseudomonadales > Marinomonadaceae > Marinomonas > Marinomonas spartinae_A. Next base: position 5,033 of record NZ_JAEMUI010000040.1, read on the forward strand.
TGAAGGTGCAGGTCATTTCTCATTTATGGATCAGACTCCACCACAAATCACGGAGCCGTTGTCAAACAAGCAAGCATTTCTTCAGGAGCACTCAAGTGAAGTTTGCAAGTTCCTGTTGAGTTAAGCCGCGCTGTCATGGTAAGCCACATGCGACAAGGAACATGGAAACAAGGCCATGCAGCCGATGCTCGTACCTCGTGCGGTTGGTGGCTGGCGTTATGAGTATCCGCAATATGTATGCATATCGACGAATTACTTGCTGTTTATGCTGGCGGAGTGGTCATTACCAATAGAGAAATCGCCACTTACTTTCAATCAGTTAGCGGCGTACTTGAATCGGCCTTGTGCAAATCCAACCGTTAAGGCTGTTTGTGGCATCGAAGGTATGGATCTCGCACCATTTAAATCATACTCATAACAAAGCGTTTAAGGCTGATTTACAATGCTTATCAATTTTGGTTTCAATCAGCTTTAGTGTTTACGACACAATGGTTTAGGTTGGCTGGTCGCGTTGCTCACTGCTTAGCGCGGCACTAATATTTGGAGAAATAGAAATTGATACCAACACTTGAATCGCAACGGATTGTCCTTCGTCCTTATCAATTATTAGATGCGGCAAATGTACAAAGATTAGCTGGCGATAAAATTATTGCTGATATGACCGCCAACATTCCGCATCCATATTTAGATGGAATGGCTGAAGAGTGGATTTCAAAACATGAGGGTTGGTTCAAGAACAGAGAAGCCATTTCTCTTGCCATTCAGCTTTCTAAGACTGGAGAGCACATAGGAGCAATTAGCATCACTCAAATTGATGGTGCGTGCGGCAATTTAGGCTATTGGGTTGGTGTTCCTTACTGGGGAAATGGTTACTGTACAGAAGCTGCCGCCATAATGATTGAGTATGGTTTTTATGAATATGGTCTCGATTTGATTTATGCGAGGCACTTACCAGAGAATCCTGCCTCCGGAAAGGTTATGACAAAAAATGGCTTTGAATACAAAAAAGAGGTAATGGTTGGTGATCGAAAACTTTTACATTATGAATTGCCTCTCAGCCAGTGGCAGAACATTAACAAGTACGGACTTAGGGCTCGTCCCAACCGTAAACGTTAGCCAACCGTAGCGATAGTTCGGCGTCTCACCTCAATTCTCACTCACTACTTTCTGTCCCGTGCCCAATGAAACTGGGCACGGGGTATGTGATCGACTCTTCTATGCTTTATCGGGGCGGTGGAAGAGTAGGGTTACGACCACGGAAGATGCCGCGAGTGCTGACATCAACATGAACGCATCGGCGAAGCTTCCGCTTTTGCCAATGATCAAGCCAGTCAACGCCGGTGCCAGAAAGCCAGAGATAGCGAAGCCGAAGTCCATGATGCCGAGCGCAGTGGCGGAACGGTCGCGGGCGACGTCAATGTTGACGGCGTAGAAGGCGGCATTCGCGCTCATGGACGAGGCGACGGCAATGGTGATCAGGATCAGGGCCAGCGTCAAGTTGTCGGTGAAGGCAACGGGCAGGATCACCAGTGCCGCCAGGGCTTGTGTCACCGCAATCAGATAGCTTCGGGCAATGCGTAGCTTGCCGGTAAGCCGCAAAAGCTTATCCGATAGGTTGCTGAGTAGGAGCAGTGCGACGGCAGCGGCAACCCAGGGCGCGGCTGAGAACCATCCGACGCTGGTGATAGACAGTTTAAAGGTCTTTTCAAGATAACCCGGCAGCCATGACATGAAAAAGAACAGGAAGTAGCCGAAAACGAAGAACGCCCAGTAGTTTGCCAGAAGCGTGCCGTTCGTTAATAGTTTTGCCCAGCTTGTGGGCTTATGCTCCACGACGGGGGCGTCGGGGTCGCGATCGTGCGTTTCTTTATCAGCGATGATCGCCATCTCGGCTTCATTCACTTTGTTGCTGTCTTTGGGGTGGTTGCGAAACAGGATCCACCACAGTGGCATCCATAGGAGGCTGACAACACCCAGTATGAGAAACATCTCGCGCCAGCCAGTGAGTGCGGTGATATAGGAGACGATCGGCGCACCGATGGCCAGCGAGATTGGCACGGCCACCAGCGAATAGCCCAGCGCTCTTCCGCGCTCCCGTCCCGATAGCCAGTTTGCAATGGCCCCTGTCTGGCCTGGGAACATCGGCCCTTCGGCAAGACCGAGCGCCGCGCGTGCGACTAGGATCAGAATAAAACTGCTGGCGACGCCGATAAAGGCGGTGGCCAAAGCCCAGGCGACAACTGACACCGATAGCACGATCCGTGCGCCAAATCGGTCGACCAGAATGCCACCCAAAAGCGTCGTCACGGCGTAGCCGATGCCGAAGGCACCAAGGATCATCCCCTGCTGCGCATCACTGAGGCTCAATTCCTTCGACATGGGTCCAATTGCATAAGAGATTGCTGAACGATCAATGTAGTTGATGAGGATGATCGCGGCGAGCATCGCCACAATGATCCAGCGAAAGCTTGTGGCGTCGCCTGATTGAGGCGTTTGTTTGCTTGGTGTAGTCATTTTTATTTCCTTCTTTACAAAGGTACTTATTTTTGGTAATCCAGTATAAGTTAAATTAATATTATTGACTATCCTTGGCATTGGGGTGAGGTACAGCCTATGAAAAATGTCTCCTCTTTTCCATATTCCTACATACGTCCTGTTTTTTATACACAATTGACTGGCCTAGCAAATTCAAAGTTTCTTTGAATGGTGTAGTCGTCAATAAATGTCATTTGCTCAGACTCGATTTGGCGATGATAGGTGAGTCTTGTTTATCTTGATGAGCCAATATTTTATGGACAATGCCAAGCTCGGTTATACAAGCAATTACCTTTGCATTGCTCTGTTTACAAGCTTCACACTTAGTAATGTCGAATACGCGTTTTAACCTTGGGCCCTCGTTATGCTCCTAGCGGGATAGGTTTTATCGCTCTTTTAGTCCTGCTCTAACCTAGGGTTATGATTGTCTCACTGAGGAAATCTATGCCTCCACAGTGCCGTTTGGTGTAAATACTTCCTTTCTAAGTTGTAACGTTGATGAGAAATGTTTACCCGCCTTGCAGCTGTATCGGCGGCAAAGCCGATGTAAAGCGGGTAAACATCTTGTGAGTCCAGTTAATTAACGAAGTAGATTGGTTTTGCCCAATTCAACAAGGGCATCGCCATCGCCATTCAGAATGGCTTTGAGCATATAGAGGCTGAAGCCTTTGGCATGTTGCATCTTTACTTTCGGTGGCATTGCCAGTTCCTGTTTGGCTATTTTCACTGACAACAGATAAGGCCCTTCACTGGCTAACATGGTTTTTACTGCCGCTTCCAGTTCACTGCCATTTTCCACGTACGCAGAATCAATACCAGCTCCCCGGGCAATGGCAGAAAAGTCAGGGTTATCCAAATCCGTGTCATGAGAATAGAATCCCGCTGATTTCATCTCCATGGCGACGAATCCTAGCGAACGATTATCAAACACAACGATTTTAAGGGGCAGTTTATGCTGATTAAGGCTCAGCAAATCTCCCATTAGCATTGAAAAACCGCCATCTCCACACAACGCAACCACCTGACGCTGGCGATCGATACTCTGAGCGCCGATTGCCTGGGCCAGTGCATTCGCCATAGAACCATGGTTAAACGATCCCAGTAGGCGACGCTTGCCATTCATTGTCAGATAGCGAGCTGCCCAGACGGTAGGGGTGCCGACATCACAGGTGAAGATGGTGTTGTCTTCGGCGTGTTCGTTGATCAGTTTGGTCAGATACTGAGGATGGATAAGACTCCGGTTGTCCGACGGGGATGCCAGCTTATCAAGGGCCTGCCTAGCTGAATGGTAATGCTTACGGGCAGCTTCCAGAAAACTCGTGTCATCATGACGCTTCAGCTTTGGCATTAATGCGTGAAGCGTCTCCTTCACATTACCCTGTAAAGCAAGATCGATATTAGCGTGCGCACCCAGTGCAAGGGGAGATCTGTCTACCTGAATGATGGTTGCTTCTTGAGGATAAAACTCTCGATAAGGAAACGCACTGCCCAAGATGATCAGCGTATCAGCATTTTCCATAGCATGGTAACCAGAAGAAAAACCTATCAAACCAGTCATGCCTACATCGTAGGGATTATCGAATTCAACGTGCTCTTTACCCCGCATGGCGTGTACCACTGGTGACTTGAGGGTATCTGCCAGTGCCAGCAGTTCCTCATGAGCGCCCTGACAACCTGCTCCAGCAAGAACCGTAATTTTTTTCGCATTATTTAGTAACCGCGCCATCTCATCGATACTTTGTGCTGAAGGTGTCACAGAAGGGCGTTCAGGTGTCTGCCAGTTCATTTTTGTCGAAGGGGCTTCAAGCAGTGCAACATCTCCGGGCAGCACGATAACGGCGACATCCTGTTTCAGGATTGCGGTTCGCATGGCGACATCGAGGACGTAAGGTAATTGCTGTGGTGAGGTAACCATTTCACAGTATGCGCTGCATTCTGAGAACAGCATTTTAGGATTGGTTTCTTGAAAATAGCCTGAGCCAATCTGATTAGAAGGTATATGGCTCGCGATGACGAGAGTAGGCACATGGCTGCGATGACAGTCATAGACACCGTTTATCAGATGCATATTGCCCGGCCCACAGGATCCGGCACAGACCGTCAGTTGACCAGTTACTTGTCCTTCAGCACCTGCTGCAAAAGCAGCGACTTCTTCATGACGGGTACCAATCCATTGTATGCTTTCGTGCTTTTCCAGTGCGTCGCTAATACCATTAAGAGAGTCGCCGGTGACCCCCCAGATGCGGGTGATGCCAGCGTCGGCTAGGCTATCAACCAGAAACTCTGCAATTGTTTTTGCCATAGTGGTTCCTCAAAAAGATTAAGTAGGTCTGACTAGGACTGTGTGTCGCTGTTAGACCAAGGTTTCTGAAACAGAAGCGGATTAAGGTTATATACGTAACGCCGCCGGCAAGCGCTTTTCTGTTTATTTTGGGCACCTGACGCTTTAACGCATGAAAAGTGTAGTGTAGGGGAAATGACTGGATAAAAATGCTAAATTTATTGTTATTTGTTATAGGTCTAGTCAGCCCAGCTGGCTGGCTTGACGGACCTCAAGGGCTCTTCGTGACTTTATCCGACAAACCTTCTCTTTTCTCTTCAGCATTGATGTTATCTTTCCTGCTTACGGTATATAAGTCAATATCGGTGTATCCGTAGGACGTTCTTGTGTGGCAAAGGTTCTGTCTCTGATGAAAGCTTTGTGCACCGCCGAGGCTGGGGCGAAAATATGTCTGCACGTTACGCACACAGTGACATTCACTGTCTCTGCGGCGCTACGCCCTAGACTCGCCGATCACCCGAATCAGCAAAATAAGGAAACTATCGGGACATCCTCGTTAGAATCCGTTTCCGAGACGTGCCTACGGTTAGTTTCCTAGTAGTGACCGAAAAGTTTTGTTATCAACTTTATTACGATCCCACAGCCGTGTATCTCAGCTGCGGGCTGACTAAACAGCCCGATCCTAGGAGGTCCAATACGGCCTTTAACCCCCACTTCCTTTGGGTTTTTAGAGTCTGCTAGGTCACTGCCGCTACAGATTTACGCGATTCTTGGACCATCGATGTTCCTCTGGAGTCAGTCCACTTTGGTCAGAAGGTTTACCAAGGTTACGGCAGACCGACGTAGCGATTCGAGGTCATCTGGCGGAAGTGAAATCTCTTGGGCAAGTTTCTCAGGGACGGTCAGCGCTTGCGCTCGTAATTCCCCACCGTGAACAGTCAGCTCAATCAAAACCCGTCTTTCGTCCTGTGGATCGCGTCGACGGGTGATGAAGTCGTCCCGCTCCATGCGTTTCAGTAACGGTGTTAGCGTCCCGTTGTCTAGATGAAGGCAGGCACCGATCTCACCGACTGTCAGTCGTTCGTGCTCCCACAACAGGAGCATCACCAGATACTTGGAGTAAGTGAGCCCAAGTGGTGCGAGCAAGGGACGGTACAGACGTTGCAAAAGGTTTGTTGCCGCATATAACGGAAAGCAGACCTGATTCTCCAGCAGAAGATAATTTTCTTTTGACTCAGGCATAGTTGTTACGGCTGCGCTTCGACGGTGATTTTGACATCAATATTGCCCTTGACCGCATTGGAATATGGACAAGCTAGGTGTGCCTCAGCAACCGCGTCTTCTGCCACGGCCTGACTGACTCCGACGATGGTGACGTCAAGTGCAACCGTCAGACCAAAGCCACCTGCATCGTTCGGTGACATACCGACAGTAGCGACCACAGTGATGTCGTCATCTTTAACCTTCTGATCCTTGTTTCGCGTGACGTGAATCACGGCGTTACCGAAGCAGGCGGCGTACCCCGCAGCAAACAACTGCTCTGGATTGGTGGCATCGCCTTTGCCGCCAAGTTTCTGGGGGAGGGCAAGTGGCAGTTCTAACAATCCATCGTCACTTTTGACCGTGCCAGAACGTCCGCCGACAGCGTTTACAGTTGTTGAGTAAAGTGTGCTCATATCAAGCCTCTCTTTGATGATGTTGTGATTTAAGTTTTAAGCCATTATATGGCTTCCAATATATATGTCAACCTCACTTTTGGAAACTTAGCTTTTCTGATCGTCTGCATGGTCGTCGCTGGATAGCGCCAACACAGCACGCTAAGGTTCGTGTTCTGAGGGAATAGTCTTGCCTTAAGAGTTGAATCGCGCTAAAAAATAAGAAGTTAGGATCAAAATAGTGGCGAACTTAGGTTATCTGGCAAAAGAGGCTCTGATTAAGCTTGGTTTTCAGCGACAGAATATAACAGGGAGGTCACACCATGAAAAAACACATTCCCTATATAAAGCGCCGCCGTTTAACGGTGGGTTATAGTCGCAGCAGCGAGAGCTCTTCGTTGCTTGGCAAGTGTTATGCAGTTGCAGTGATCGACCTTTTAAAGGACCCAAGGTGGCGTAGAGTCATTGCAGTAGCTAAGGGCGTTTATACCGAATTTAAGGTTTCCACATAGGCATGCCAATCACGGCGGTGGCTACTACATTGCGGCTTTGCCTTCATTTTAAGGATGCGCGAGTTGTCGGAGTTATACTTCTGGAATATTTTTTATGATCTTTTTTGATATTGATGATACGTTGTTTGACTATAAAACTTCACAGGATATAGCAGCCAGTAAATTTTGTGACATGTTCTCTGATCGATTGATTCCAGAGAAGTCTGATTTCGTCAAAGTTTGGGATACTGTAGCTCGTGAGCACATGAAAAGATATTTGTTAGGCGAATTAACTTTTCAAGAACAGCGGCGCGAAAGAATAAAGGCAGTAATTCATGGCATCAAGAGTGATAAAGAAGCGGATCTATTATTCATTGAATACTATTCTTTTTTTCAAAACTCATGGAAGTTGTTTCCGGAT
>NZ_JAEMUI010000041.1 GCF_016461715.1 Marinomonas spartinae
ATCGATTTTCTTGAGCATGTTACATAGATAGCATTTCTAATGATATTTCTTCGGTAGCTTTACTTAGCTCTTTTGCAGTTAAAATTGTGTATCCAGCTGTTACATCATTTCTCCCTGTCTTGTGGTTAAGTAAGCGCTTAAGAGTGTAAGTGCCTACTCTTAGCTGCTCTGCGATGCTGGTAAATGTTCTTCTCAGGTCGTGCAAAGTGAAGTTTACTTCTGATTGCTTCTCAATTTTCTGAATGACTTTTTTAGGCTCTCGGATGTAGCCATAATCATTTTCAGCTTGGAATACATAATCGTTATCTGTGTGCTCTCTTCTACGCTGGAAAATTGTTAGGAGATGGTTGCTCATAGGAAGTTCAAGTTTTTCTCCATTCTTTGTTTCCGTGAGTGAAAAGGTTTGCTCGTTAAAGTCCACATCTTCCCATTTTAAGCAAAGTAGCTCGGACTTTCTTAGTCCAGTAAATAGGGCTATTTCAACAAAATCACATACAGCAAAGGTAAATGGATCGGTTTCTTGTCTCATGACTTCCAATGTCTCAAGAAGCTTTTTTATCTCGGTGTGGGTTAACCGTGTTTGTTTACGTGGTACGTGGTTCCATTGCCTTTTATGGCTTAGAATTTTGACAGGGTTGTACAGATAGATTGGTCTGTCTTGGCTGTCTTTGTACTCGAATTGAGCAAAGTTGAACAAAGCTCTGAGTACTCTCATACAATAGTCGGCTTGCGCTCGACTAGTGCATGAGAGACTCGAATGTCTTTCTTTGATCATTGTTTCCGTAAGGTTGGCTATAGGCGTAGTATGCCAGTCATTTAGATAGGTGTTAAAAATCTGGTTGTAGCCCCGTAAACTGGATTGAGATAGCTCTTTTTGTGATAGGTAGTCGTGAAATACTTCATGGAGCGTTATTTGTGCTTTAGCTTCTACCTTTGCCTGCTCATTGGGGTTGATGCCGTGAGCAATCTTTTCTAAGGTCGATAAAGCCAACTTGCGCGCGTTTTCAATCGTTAGCGATGGATACTGCCCAAGGGTTACATTGACGGGGGACTTCTGGCCTTTTACTCGTTTATAAACCCTGAATGATTTCCTTCCTGAGGGTAAAACTTCTAAAACAAGTCCTTCTACTTTTGCATCTTTGATGCGTTGTCGTTGGTTGCTGGGTTCAACCGCATTTAACACTTCCTTCGTGAATCGGATCTTCATCTCTATATCTCGTATGTGCTACATCTGTGCTACATAATGTATCAATATGGAGATAGTTTGGTAAAGCTGAATATAATGAGTTTTAAAATAAGTAATTGAATTATATAAATAAATATATTTTTATCAATCTGTGTGAAGCTACATCAATCAATAGGGATTAAAACTCATAATCGGCAGGTCCCCAGTTCAAGTCTGGGCAGGCCCACCATATAAAATAAGCCCTAGCAGGTTAGTACTTGCTAGGGCTTTTTTATTTCTAACATGACGCCCCATTGTCCTAATAATCTATATTTCTTTGATATCACTCCCCATAAAGCAAAGTCTGAAACAGGTGTTTTTCAGCATTTTTCTATCTGTTTTGGCATGCGAACCGTCTTTGGGGGGTCATTAAGGACTATCCGTTTTTGGCAAAGTTTCTTGTGTGGTGCGTTCTGGGTATAGCCTTTGCATTGGTTGTTAAGTGTTCAATAATAACCATAAATAAAGGTGTTCTATGCTTAAAACTGTTACTAATAGTACCTTTGCTGATTCTTTTTTGTGCACTTTGCAATCCAATGATGTTGAAGAGCATGTTAATAATTTTAACGGTTGGGAAGCGGATTACGATCAGATCTCGTCTGGTGCTTTTGAAGGCAGTTTGACGGAAATATCCTTGGAAGGAATGCTACTTCAGCGTGAGAAGGTCAATCAGGAAGTGGTAAAAAATGGGGTGATGGATGCGAGCTTCGTCTCATTTAGTGTGCCAATGATGGAGCAACATGAGGCGTTTTACTGTGATGGACATGCCTTTGATTTTACTCACTTATTAGTATCCCACGGCTGTTTACCTGAACTAAAGACGCCTAAAAATACGGATGTCGTTGTCATTAATGTCCCAACGAGCCTGTTTCAACAGGTATTGCAGGAGCAGAAAATCTCTTTTGATTTTACCGATCAGGCCTATTGTCATCGGTTAATGCCTTGTCACAATACGCGAGAGTTAGTGGGTTTGTTAGATACGGTGATGACACCGAATGGTAGTTTGGATTTTTTGAGCCATGAACCAGTGCGCTTAGGCGTTCGTGATGCTATTTTTCAGCATTTGTTGGAAATAGTGGATAAGGAAGAGCCTCAGATGATCGATCCAACTGCGCGTAAGCGAGTTGTAGACAGGGCGCGGGATTACGTGTTGTCTAGAATGGATGAGCCACCGACGATTTTTGAGCTCTGTAACCTGATAGGGGCCAGCCGACGTAAGTTGCAATATTGTTTTCAAGAAACCTTGGGTATCAACCCTGTTACCTATTTACGCATTCTTCGGCTTAATGCGGTGCATCGTGACTTATTATTGTCACCTGATGTCGCTTCTGTACAGGATGCGGCAGCGAAAAATGGCTTTTTACATTTGAGCCGTTTTGCGGGGGATTATCGTCAATTGTTTGGTGAGTTACCTTCAGATACTTTAAAAAAACGTTATGTTTAATTTGGATTGTGCGCCTGACTGCGGATTTTATTTTTCTTCTTTACATCACTTTTGCTAATAACGGATAACCCTAATCGTCTCCTTTTTGTAATGTAAATTGACATTACAAAAACACAATAGGAGCAAACGATGATGTATTCACTTCATACGAGTGCAATGAATGAAAGTAAAGAGAGATCCGCTTTTGGGCCTCTCTCTTCTTTTTCTCTTCGATCTTTTTTGAATTCCCTTTCTCTGAATGTTAAGTTGAAGGAGAAGGCCCATGTCTAATATGACTTCTTCTCAACACGCGCCCGCTGGTCGGCGGGAAGGTTTGGTTATTGCATTAGGCAGTAGCTTGACCATTGTTGGCTCTGTGATGATCGCACCGATTATCCCTAAGCTGGGAGCCCATTTTGGTCCCGTAGAGGCTCATGCCGATGTATTGATCCCCTTAGCGATTTCGATTCCCGCTTTAGCGATTGCCGTGTTTGCCCCGTTAGCCGGTTGGCTAGCCGATAAAGTGGGCCGTAAAAATCTATTGATCATCGCTACCGTTCTTTATGCTTTTTTGGGGATGGCACCAGCGCTTCTTAATAGCCTTCCTAATATTGTGTTGTCTCGCTTGTTATTTGGTTTGGCGGAAGCCACCATTATGACCTGTTGTACGACTTTGATTGCCGATTATTGGCGGGATGATGAGCGACTGAGGTTTGTCAATTATCAGGTTATCGCCATTGGCGTGGTGGGAGCGGTGTTCTTTCCAATAGGTGGCGCCATGGGCGAGCACTCTTGGCGTACGCCATTCTTCTTGTACTTGCTACCTCTTGTATTAGTGCCTCTTATGATGAAGGTACTGTGGGAGCCAGCGAAGAAAGCAAGAGAGGCTGAAAAGGTAGCGGTTTCTTCCGATGACGAGGAAGGAATGAATGTCGTTTCTCTGGTCATTAGTTATTTGATGATCTTCTTTGGTATGGTTTTAGTCTTTGTAGAAACCATTCAAGCGCCGATTTTACAGGTACATATTGGTATTACCTCGACAACACAAATTGGTTCAACAGCAGGGATCGCTCTATTAGCCACCTTAGTTGGGTCTTTAATTTGGACTCTATGTCGTAAGATGCTTGGTATTAACGGCTGTAATGTTCTTTTGTTTGGCACACTTGGCCTTGGGCTTTGGATACTTTCTGTCTCTAAAACCTATGAAATGATGCTACTTGGTGTGGTCATACATGGCGTGGGTGCCGGTTTGTTAGTGCCTAATGTGATGGCCTCTGTAATGAAAAGCTTATCAAAACATGCCCGTGGCCGTGGTATCGGTGGCTTTACGTCAAGTTTGTATTTAGGGCAGTTTGTCAGTCCTTTGATTGTCAGTTTTATCTTGGCTGTAACAGGTGTGAGTATCAATATTGGCGTAGCCTATATGGGCTACTTTGGTTTTGCTTTGGCTGCTTTCTGGGTGGTTGTTTGGATTTTTTCTCGAGAAAAACCTGCCATACTGAGTGATGGTAAAACAGCCGCTTAATCGATATCTGGGGTTAATAAGCACGCAGCGTTAGTGAACTAGCGTGTGAGTTCATCAGTAAAATACATACAGCAATAGGATGGCGCTGTGAGATCAGCGCCATCAACATTAGATGGTAAGGGTACAAAATGAGTGATTTTCATGAACTATTAGACAACTATGATGGCACAGCGTTAGCAAACCTGGTCAGACAAAAAGAAGTTCAGCCAAAAGAATTGTTGGAAACTTGTATTGAACGAATTGAAAAAGTGAACCCGAGCCTAAATGGTATCGCGGAAAAACTCTATGATTCTGCCAGAGAAGCGACATACGCTGATGGGCCTTTTATGGGAATTCCGACGTTGGTGAAGGATCTATTTGCACCCATCAAAGAGGCCAAAACCACCAATGGTTCTTTTGCTGTTGGTGGTGTGCGTTTGGGAATAGACGACAATCATACCAGCCGTTTACGCGGAGCGGGCTGTGTGTTTGTGGGGACAACAACGTCACCTGAGTTCGGTACCTCTTATACCACTGAGTCGAGCCTATTTGGACCGACCCGCAATCCGTGGAATACCGAGCACAGCAGTGGGGGGTCAAGCGGTGGCTCAGCAGCGTTGGTGGCTGCTCGTGCGGTGCCGTTTGCTCATGGTAACGATGGAGGTGGTTCTATTCGTGTACCGTCTTCTTGCTGTGGTATTTTCGGCTTAAAACCCACTCGTGGCTTGGTACCATCTGGCCCTATGGTAGGTGAAGGCTGGGCGGGTATGAGTATTGCTCATGCGTTGACCTTATCGGTTCGTGATAGTGCTGGGTTGCTGGATGTCGCCGCTGGAAGCGACTTAGGAGCGCCTTATGCGGCACCCCACCAAGAAGAATCGTTTGTCTCGTCTTTGAGTAAACCGCTTCGTCCACTTCGTATTGCAATGATCGATAGTTTGTCCCCTTGGCCTAATTCTAAAGAGGCAAACTTAGCACAGCAGCATGCGGCTAAGTTGTGTGAGGCGTTAGGTCACCATGTTACAACCGCTAAACTTCCTGTTGATCTAATGACTTTCTTTGATCGAGCGTTCGACATTATTGGACCGAATGTCAAAAGCTACGTAGAAATGATTGGTAATATGAGCGGATCTCCTGTGTCGGATGAGGCTCTGCAGCCTAGTACGCGCATTATTATTCGCGACAAAGGCAGTGTTTCCGCCGTCCAGTATGTGGATGCGGTGACTTATATGCATGGATTAGGTCGTATAATGGCCAACTTTATGCAGGATTATGATGTGCTTCTTACGCCGACCTTGACCCGTTCCCCCGTAAAAATTGGTGAGCTGAATCTGCAAGACGATAGCAAATCAATCGAAGAGTTTATCCAACTAAGCCATTCTTACTCACCATATACGGCGATTTTCAATGGTACAGGCCAGCCTGCTATGTCGGTACCTTTGTACTGGACACCAGATAATTTGCCGCTTGGTGCGCATTTTGTTGGACGCTTTGGCGAAGATGCTACTTTGTTGGCCTTGGCGGCACAATTAGAGCAACTTCAACCCTGGTGGAATAACAGACCTCCTGTAAATGCTTGTCGTTAGTCCTATCATCCAAGATCTTAAGTGTTGAATATTAAGGCCTACTCAAAGGAGTAGGCCTTAATGTCTACCGCGTCCCGTTGGCTTTCTGGTAAGAAGCGCTCTGCGTATTGAAGGTATGTGCCACTTTCTAAGAAGAAGCGGAACATTGTCATATCTAGGTGGCCTTTTTGGCACATTTTGTACATCAGGTCGATCGCTGAACTTAACGAGTTGGCTTTTTTGTAAGGCCTATCCGCTGCCGTGAGGGCTTCAAAAACGTCGGCAATCATCAGAATGCGATCCGGTATTGTCAGCTGCTCAGCGTTCAGTTTTCGAGGGTAGCCTTGTCCGTCCATACGCTCATGATGGGTAGAGGCGTAATGAGGCACTCGGCTCAACTCTGGGGGAAATGGCAAGCTTTCTAGCATGCTAATAGTGCTGATCATATGCTCTTTAATTTTAAAACGATCTTCTTCGGTTAAGGTGCCGCGTCGTATGGTGAGATTGTATAGCTCGCCAAGGTTGTATTGGTATTTTGGTATGTCCATGTTGATGCCCAATGAGGGATCAAGTTCAATGTTTTTAAGTCGTGGGATGATGTGTTCCGGTTTATCGGACAATAAGGTTTCTTGAACGCCAGTAGGTTCATCAGCCTGTTGGTTCTGTTCGTTGGGCTGACCTTGCTCTGCAATCAAGAGTTCTTCTGTTGGTGATAATCCTATCCGGTTGTCAAAGTGGCGTGTCCATTCCTGACGACCAATGGCGGTTATTTTTTCTATATCCTTTTTGCTCATGGATTCTGAGCCGATATTGGCTCTGGCAATGAAATGAAATTGTTCTTGCAGCTGTGCTTGGCGTGCTTGCCAGTGCTTTAAGGTGACATCTGACGGTTGCTGTTCAATATAAATGGCTTGTAAATAGTCTATTTGGGCATCACGCCATAACACTTCAAAGCGGGTGCGAATCTCATGGATGCGGTTATAGTTACACTCTAGTTTGGCCCCTTTGTCCATGATGTGTTCAGGCATAGTGATTTTTCCGCAGTCATGTAACCAGGCCGCAATACGAAACTCGCGACGCTCATTGTCGTTGGCAAAGTGAAAGTCCTTGTAAGGACCTTCTTGGGCTTGTTCGAGGGCATTTGATAGCATAAGCCCGAGTTCTGGAACGCGATGACAGTGGTTACCAGTATGAGCGGATTTATTGTCTATGGCGTTCGCAATAAGACGAATCAGAGCTTCCATAAAGTCTTTTTGAGTGATTTCATGTTGTTTGATTTCTTGGGCCATTTCTTGGAATGAACAAGAGAGCTTCCAGATCTCTGTGATGTTTGAATCGGTGAGAGTGATATCTTGAAACTGTCTCTTCTTGATTTTTTCTGTTTCCAATTGCAGTTGTTTTATCGGGCGAACAATCGGCAAACTTAATAACCAAATAATAGGCAGTAACAGCACCATCAAGCCCGCACTGAACAAAGCGGAATGGTAGGCTTCTGTCGTGGCTTGCTCATAGAGTTTTTTCTCTGGAACGATGACGGCAAGGTAGGATTGGTTAGTCGAGCCCTTTTCGACAGGTTTGGTAAAGACATAGTATTTTGTCCCATTGTCCGCCTGAGACAAAACAAATGATTTTTTTGCTGACTGGTCCACAGTGCTCAGTAATTGTGTGATTGGAATACTGAGATAATCTTGTAGATCTTGGGAAGTTGGCTTTAGCCAAGAGGTGCTTAAGGCGTCTCGTTGTGCGGAGGTAATGTGCGCCAAAGCAGCGTTAATGAGATCTATGGCAAATTTATTTTGTTCATGGCCAACTAGATAAATGTGGTTCGGGATCGTGGTGTCGAGGCCTGTGATCTTTTTATACACCTTTATGTTTGTTAAGCCCAAACTTTTAATGCTGTTTGTCAGCGCCTGGGATGCGCCGATTATGGCATCGATCTGTCCATTTTCGAGCTCAGAGAACAGTTGTTGTAGGCTGCTTGCCTTTTTCCAATGGATCTGAGGAAAGTGCTTTTCCAAGGTAGAACCCATATTCCAGCGGTCAAGGTAACCGACTGTTTGATTATCCAAGTCCTTGAGGGTTGTTAAGGAGAGGGCGCTTTTTTTCTTGGCGATGCCATAGGGAATGTCCAGTAGTGGCGAGCTATATAAGCCTTTTATGTCATCGTTTCCAAACTTTTGTACAGATAATAAAATGTCAATTTCACCGTGTTGGTACTTTTTCAACAGTTCGTTGCGGCTAAAGCCATTGATGTAGTCAAACTTTAGCCCTGTCATGGCACTGACGATCTGCATTAAATCGATAAAGTACCCACTGGGTAAGCCTGAATCGCTAAAGTCAAATGGGCGCCAATCGTTTTGATTCGATACCTTCAGGTTACCTAATTGTGCCACCTTCTCTTTTTGTTCTTTGCTAAGTTGCAATGGTGCTATCTTTGGTAAGGAGACGGCATGGGTCTTTTGCAGATTAGAGGCGATAATCTCACCATGCTGTCGAAACAGAAAGCTTTGAGTGCCATCTTCAAATAAGAGTTTAGACCAAGTGGCCAGTTGATTGGCGGTGGAAGATAATAGAATGTCCAGACCGATGACCTGATCGGTGTCGCCGATCCGTTGAGAGTAGGTCTGTCCGGTGATCTGTAAGTGTTGAAAAAGGTAAGGTTTGGTTTTATAGACCCCATTTCTAGGGGCTGTACTAAACCATGGACGTTCGCTTGGGTAAAAGTTACTGCTTTGTGTGTATTGGTGATTTAAATGGAATGTACTTGAGTAGTAGTAGGTATGTCGTTGTCGTCCATTTGGACCGTCTTTAACGACGATGGCGGCCCATTTGTCATCGGGTAATGCCCGCATTTTTTGACGTATTTCCTTAGACGTTTTTAAGTCAATGAGCTGAAAGAAATGCTCTTGTTTGTCGCCAATATAGAGGCTATAAAAATCAGAACGATTTTTGAGTAGCTGAGCCAGTAAGCGGCTTTTGCGTTCGACGCTTTCTTGGGAGAAGCTTGGTTGAATCAGGTTCGAGAGCAGGCCGACTGTACGCCTAGCGTCTAGGTCGATTTTTTTTAGATTGTCACTCATCTGATTCGACATCAAATTTAGGCTTGTTAGCATATGAGCGACGGCTATCTTTTTATTAGCATGATATTGTAAAACAATGGCCACGGTCGCCGTGATGACAATCGCAATAAGAAACATATTGGCGACAAAAATCCTGATCGAATAGCGCTTGTTTATAGGTTTGTTTGATATCACAGCCGCTTCCTTCTTTAAGCTTCCTTTAATGGGGATACTTCATCTCAGGTTAACTTGCAACCATATTCATTCACAGAAGTCGATTTTTGTTTTTTTTAATGCTAAGAAAACAACAAGTTGCTATTTTTTGAGTCTTTTACGTTTGCTCGTTTGTTCCCTTCTTCTTAAAGGCTTCCCAATTGAGTCTACTTATGGAAAAAAACATATCAAATGATTTTTTATCTAGGTTTTTTTGTTTGAGGAAAAGGTAGGTAACTAGCTAATGTTTAAGAAGTTTTTTATTTTTTTCGAATCCTCGTTCTTTATTGTGTAATATTCGTTG
>NZ_JAEMUI010000042.1 GCF_016461715.1 Marinomonas spartinae
GAGCCCGACGAGCTACCAGACTGCTCCATCCCGCGACTAATTCTTTTTTCACAAAGTGAAACGTTAAGATAGGCGTTAACTTAAAAGCAACGGTTTATTTTGCTTTCCCCGTCTCAACGAGGTGCGTATTATAGGTAAGTTATAAAAATAGTCAACAGGGAATTATCCATTTTGCCTTTTTTATTTTAAAAAAGAAAAACTTAGCGCGAAATAATGCAAATAAAACGCAACAACAATGTTCAATCATTTATGCATTGTATTTTATGATTACAACACTATTAACATCCTCAACAACCATTCATCATGCTTGAGCAGAGCATGCGCTATTGGAGAAGAATCGTGTCAAATAGTATTGAAAAAATTCTTAAAAAGTCTTCCTTACCCGCGAACAAAGAAGCTGCCTTACCGGGCAGGCAGGAACCGCTTTCTATCTCTGGCATTCATGCCGTCAATTCAGAATCCATGACACGTCAACCAAGTGCCGATGAAAGTGAAGTTGTACTAGGAATGGGTTGTTTTTGGGGAGCTGAACGTCAGCTCTGGAATACGCCTGGTGTTGTGACCACATCGGTCGGCTATGCAGGCGGCTTCACGCCTAACCCAACCTATGAGGAAGTCTGTTCAGGCCAAACGGGTCATGCTGAAGTGGTAAAAGTCTTATTTAATAAAAAAGAAACGTCATTAGAAGCTATTTTGAAAGTCTTTTGGGAAAACCATGACCCAACACAGGGAATGCGTCAAGGCAACGATATTGGTAGTCAATACCGCTCTGCTATTTATGTCATGAGTGATGACGATATTGCCATCGTAGAAGCTAGCAAAGCGGCCTATCAAAAACAGCTATTAGAAGCAGGCTACGCGATGATCACCACCGAAATAGAACCCCTAGAAACTTACTATTTCGCGGAAGAATACCATCAGCAGTACTTACACAAGAACCCAAATGGCTATTGTGGACTAGCGGGCACTGGCGTCAATTGCCCCATTGGCTTAGGCGTATAAACACGGAGTCTATCCACAAAATAGTCCGTTTTGCTAATTACATTGAGGACGTAAAAAAGCCCGAGTTACAAAGTAATTCGGGCTTTTTTTCATCCATCTATCGGCAAAGAAAAGACTTAACCATCTAGATTGATATTGTACTCGTGATCGTTGTAAACCACTTTGATCGAGTCGGTGCTGTTTACATGACCATCTCCGTTGGAATCAAATGATGTATGATCCGCAATACCAGAGTTACCACTGCCAAAAGTTGCTACATCGTGACCATCAACTTTAACGTGTTTGTCGGTAACCGACACATGGGCTGATAAAAAGCTTTCAATCGCATCAGTGGACGCATCCTTACCAGGATCACCTGTCGCACCAGACAATAAATCTGTTATGTCTAACGCATCATCTTTGGCATTAAAGTCGGTAATGGTATTGGTAGCGCCTTTATCTAAAATAAATAAATCATCACCAGATCCGCCAGTAAGGACGTTATGACCCGATCCACCGTCCAAGACATCATTACCAGCGTCACCAAATAGCGTATCATCACCACTACCACCTAATAAGAAGTCATTACCGTCTCCACCATGTAGTTCATCATTACCATCATCACCGGTAAGCAAATCGTTTCCGCCCAAACCATAGATAGTATCGTCTCCGCCGTTACCATAAATCGTATCGTTTCCACTCCGCCAGTTATTAGGATTATTACCCTGAAGAGAATTACCCCAATCAGAGTCAGAATAAGCATAATAAGGATTACCAGCTGCATTCTCTATAGCTGATGCACCAGACTCAAAAGTGGTACCACTCGATTCAGTAACCGTACTTCCTGTACCATGAACGGTAATATTGATGCTATTGGTGACCGAATCACCGTCCTTATCAACCACGGTATACTCGTAATTCACGTCTTGTGAATGACCTTTACTTAATGATCCCATGAGGCTATCACTGGCTGTATAGGTGTAGTGGCCATCAGCGCTTACACTAAATACGCCCTGATCATTAGTAATGGTACTGACACCATCAATAGTAGAAAGTACATCTCCAGGCTGACTCACGCTAGCGACAACATGATCTACTGGATCATCAGCAGTCGCTTCCGTATGCAATATACCTGTTATCGAGTTTAGTGAATCCGAATTAACTGGCTCTACATGAGCCACAACCGAGTAAGTATTCGTTTGGTTTTCAGGAGTCGTTACGGTAGTCACAACTTGATTATTGCTGTCTAAGAATCCATCTAAAGACACATTATAACGAACACCATTCACCTCAACTGGTATACTAGATGCCGTCAAAGTCAGCGAATCGCCCGTTTGAGACCCTGAGTTCAGTGTATCATCCGCTGTAATCAAAGACGATAAATCCACGTTTACCACCGTTCCATTAATCGTCAAAGCGGCGGTAATGGCTAAGTTCGTTGAGACTAAACTGTCTTTATCTACGCTTGTCTCCTGATTTACGTGAGTCAGTTTAGCAACAACGAATTCATCTCCTGTGTTAACGTTGCTCGATGAAGCAACATTTTCAACACTCAATGCACTTCTACCATAGGTGCTATCAGCTCCCCAAGTTAATTGACTATCGGTTGCACTGGAACTATCTCTCGTCAAATCATTAAATTTGTCATCGGTAAACTGAACAGATGACTCTACCGACGATATAGCACTCGCTAAATTTAGCTCTGCATGCTGAGCTGACATATGAGCGGACTCACTGTCACCGCCAACACTTTCTGATGAGGTTGCTGTCGCTGTAATAGCATATGCATCTGAACCATTCGGTACGGTAATAGTTAACCCTAGATCCTTTAGATCCTTACCCGTAGGATTATCAATATACCAGTTACAATTTTCTAGTTTACTAACACCATCTCCATGTATGACCGCTCCTGTTGGTACTCCAGAAAGAGTAATGCCACTTAATGTCTCGCTACCGTCGGTATCAGTCAGTGCAGCAGCCAGATCCAACTCATAGGTGTTACTACCACTAGATTTTGTAATATTTAGAGCATCATTATACGATGTTCCATCACCAAAGATGATGCCACCTATATTATTAAAGTTAACGGCTATATTTCCATTAGCATCTTTAATTGAACCATAATAGTTGCTTAAGCTATTATTAATATTTACACCAGCACTGATAGTATAATCGCTCTGAGAGCCATTTAAGTAGAGATAATCAAGTCCATTGCCACCATTGATATTATTCAAATGGTGTCCACCAGATGTAACACTGTCTAATCGACCATTGACCACGATAACATCAGCATGTCCTTGGGAGGAGTTATTATCATTAATATTACCTGATTTATTGTAGGTACTGTCGCTCGCATTAATGACAACACCGCCACCACTAAGAGAAATATTTCCACCTTGAATTGTAAAGACAGGCGTTTCGCCATTTTTAACAACGACCTCAGAAGCGTCGCTATCCACCAGATCACCAATCGAAATGGTCAGATCAGGTGCGTCAGCAACCGGTTTAATATCCACCGCTAGAGTGGCTTCGTCTCCTTCTAGCCCGTGGCTATCAACCGGTTTAAAGCCAATATGAGCGTAATCAGCTTGCTGATTGCCTACTCCTGTACCACCATAACCATCAATACCAGACTCATTTTCACCGGGAACAAAACGAACATTCCCCCCATCGAATTGTGCCTTAGTCAATTCACTTCCTACAGCTACAGTCTGCCAGTTTCCATTATCACCTTGAACTTGCAGTTCTCCGCCACCTGAAAGCTGAGTCACTTTGATACTTAACGACGAGTCGCTATTCGAATCACTAATATTAAGCTCACTCCAGCTAAGTGATAAAGCCGTATCCTCAACACCCTCTACACTACCACCAGAGGCTGTTGGCATATTATCGACCGTGACATTAATCTCTTTTGTCGCACTCGCTGTATCGTGATTACTTGCTTCAGTCGATGTCGCTGTAAACGCTAAAGAGAAGCTACCTGAATAATCATCCGGAGCCTTGATCGACATATTATTAAAATCAGTCGTCGTACCAAGATCAATCACTTGATTTGTCGATTCGAAGGTATAGGTAACAGGGTGACCTTGCGAATCAGTAATGGTTAACGTCGTACCAACAGGTGCACCCGTAACGGTGGTACCCAAGGTTTCAGAACCATCTTTATCAGGGGTGGTGACCGTAAAACCAGTAAGAGGAATATTGGACGTACTTGCCCCTTCATCGCGTACCTCAGGCACGTAATAATCTAAGTGACCATCATCATCACTTACTGCGATGCCAGCGTCTTCAATCGCTTTTACATCGGTAAATAATTCAAAGTGCTCAGTATCTAATGTGACGGGGTCACCATTATTTATACTGACGGATACATTGTAATCACCTGGCCCAGTTTGATTATGGTGAGCAAACACAATCGGATAATACCCTGACTCTTCCACCGTAATCGTCTTACTATCAATCGCCCCTTTATCATGCCCCCATTCCGCTTGGGCATCGACTTCTGCGCCAACTTTAATATAGAGACTATCGTCTCCATTGCCAGTAAATTGGTATGTATTTCCTTTCTCAAGATAGATAAATCCATTAATGACTGTTAGCGTACCAACGTCCTTAGATGGCGCAGCAAATATGCCATCTACGGTTGAACTCACGGCAGCGGCAGAATCACTATGACTAGCAACAATTTCAGCTAATCTAGCAGGATCAACACCCTTTCCACCTACTGCATTATGACCGGCTCCTGAATCCACATTATTCCAAACATGGTAGTTCAGGCCATTAGAGTGAACACTATTAGTGGTATCAAACTCTGGCGTATCAGCTACTGCGGCTATTTTAATGGATAACGTATCACTGGCCCCAGTTGACGTTGTATAAGTCACTTGTGGAACATCACCAGACCAATTTGCCGTTGGTACAAATTTATAGGAACCATCTGCATTTAAGGTTAGGGTGCCGACATCTTTCCCGTCATCAACCCCGCTAGTTCCTTTGATAACAACCGTACTACCCACCGAATATGATGTATTATCGCCCTCAACGGTAAAGGTAGAAACCGTCAACCCACCATCTAAGTCTGAATCGTTAGACAACACACCTTTATCAGCATTGACAGATAAGATATGGTCTTCTGTTCCATCCCCTGTGTCTGAATGAGTATGAGTAATGTCTACTGTCGCACTATCCTCACCAGCCCCAGATACATTACCAGCACTATCTGTTTGCGTTGCTTTAACATCAATGCTTGCGCCTTCATCTACGGTTTCTGTCCAAGTAATTGTATTATCACTATAACTGTAGGTACGAGGATCATCCTCATCTGAGCTAACAACTTTATAGCTACCATCATCATTTACAATTAAGGACAGAGCGACGGCCGTCACTACACCGTTATTGGTAATATTCAATGACACCGAGCCATTTGGCGCTTCCAATTCTTTTCCATCAACGGAAACACTTACCTGAACACCAGGCCCATATAATGCTAACTCGGCTTTAGAAATAACCTTGTTATCATTGATATCGTCCATAATTTTCACAGTTGGCGTAGCTGTGGCTGTGGTGTCAACGATAGCACTACTTTGTCCTTGTTCTGACGCAACACCTAAGCTATTGGTTTGTATTGCAGCGACACTAATGTCAGACCCGTCAGCTACTGTCTCCGTAAAACTAATCGTACCAGTCGATGAATCATAACTATATTCTTGACCATCTGAGTCAAGCAGTTTGCCGTCTTTCAAGCTCAAAATAACAGTCGATTCAGTCTCACCATTGTCAATGGTCAACGTCACGTTACCACCCGCTTCAAGCTGACTATTATCAACAGCAACTTGTATTTGAACACCGTCCCCACCTGTTGCCAATTCAGTTTTGTTTATAAAACCGTCGTGATTAGCGTCGTCAACAATTGTGACAGCTGGGGCTTCAGTAGCGCCTACATCAACAGCACTATTGGCAGAAGCCGTTGCTGTGTTGCCAGCAGCATCCGTAGCTGTTGCAGTAATACCAAGTGAGAAATTTGTGTTTCCGTCTGGTACCGTCATCGTGAGATCTTTATCGATAGAATCAAGAGCCTCACTTGTATGAGGTACATTGATTGTCCATGTACCATCACTATTTTTAGTACCTTCACTAAGGGTTGCGTTATCTGGTACTCCTATAATAGTAACAGTCAACGTCGCTGCGTTATCCGCAACACTGGTTACTGCGGCACTAATATCAACCTTATATTCATAAGTTGTTTCCGTGTTTGTCAGGGCAACTCCATCCCCTTTACCAAAACCAAAACCTTCGATGTTATAAAAGAACAGCTTCTCTCCAGTATCTTTGTCTACCAAGATACCATTCATATTGCCTAGGCCATTCACATCACAGCTAAAAGTAATGGACTCAAATTTATAATGATCGGCAGTCTTACCTAAATATAAAACATCCGTACCGGAGCCACCGTTTACGGTAGACCACCCTAAATCATTAATGGCAATAATATCGTTGCCAGCTCCGGTAGCTATAGTCGATGCACCCATATCGCCATCAACGACAACAATATCGTTGCCGTCTCCGGTATAAATACTAGAAGCCTGCATTGGGCCATCTACGACAACGACGTCATCTCCACCACCTGTATAAATACTAGATGCTTGCATCTGACCAGATAAAGTTACTGAATCATTGCCATTACCCGTATTAATAGTGGATGCATGCATTTGACCAGAGAGATTCACAGAATCCTTGCCATCTCCAGTAATAAAAGTGGAAGCTCCCATATCTCCAGTCGCTTCAATAATATCATCACCATTACCTGCATTAATGGTCGAGCCAGAAAGCTTGCCGTCCACTTTTATTTGATCATTTCCATCACCTAATAAAATGGTAGAACCACCAAGGTCACCATTAGCAACAACTACATCATCACCGTCTTCGGTAACAATGGTTGAGCCTTTTAAGTCACCTTCAAACTCGAGGAAATTATCATCGTCGTTTGCTTTTATTGTATCTAACTGAACCGTATCCTTCGCAAACACTTCATCATCAGAAGTCATCTGATAAACACCAGTAATTTTATCAGTATGAACAGGCACACCCGTTGTATCGGGCTCAGTTACTGTTGCAGCTGGAACAACCAAAGGTGCTGATGGATTAAATACAATATTATTGATATCTTTTGTATTCGGTTCATAGAGGGCAAAGTCCCCACCGCCTAATGCCGACGCTTCTAAATTAAATTGCAGAAACTTGGTATTCCCAAATACATCTTTTTCTAGCTGAACTTCCGTTTCAGATTTAATGTTCTGCTGACCATTAAGGAATGAAGACAAACTTCCCAAAAGCTGAGCAGATTGAGACGCAACGGTCGTTGTATTGATATGTGAAAATTCAACAGAAATACCCGCGTCAACCGTTACCTTAGTGTCTAAGGTGACATCTAATACTTTGGATGTCGCTGTATTACCTGCTTTATCTGTCGCAGTAGCCGTTAGGTTATTTTGACCTTCTGACAAATCACCAGCCTTCGCAGTAAAGGTCCACTTACCATCGGCATTTTTTGTGGCCTCACCTAACGACGTACTACCATCAAACACTTCAACTTTCACTACATCCTGATCAATATTCGTCAACGTAAACGTCGGGGTGGTGTCGTTGGTCAGGTCGTCGCTATCACTGTCGCCACTGTCGCTGCTGGCGTTCAGCTCGATCCCTGGTTGGTTGATCGTGGTGTCCACACCGTAGCTTTCAGTGGTGCTCGCCGTGGTGCTGTTGCCCGCTTTGTCACTGGTGGTCACGCTGGCCTCTATCGTATGGTCCGCATCAGACACTAAGTCACTGCCTTTAACATCGATACTATAAGTACCGTCCGATTTCACCTCACCCGTGTACGTTACTGCCGCTTGACCAGCCGCCTGCAACGTCAACGTCACCGTATCACCCGTTTTGACCTCGCCACTGACTGTACCCGTCACCGCGATGTTCTCTTTGGATTCCGCTAGGTTAATGGTGTCGTCGGCAGTAATAGGGTCAATCGTAATGCCTGCCGCAGGACCGGTGGTGTCCACAGTGTAACCTTCTGTCGCCGTCGCGGTGGTGCTGTTGCCTGCTGCGTCACTGATGGTCACGCTGGCTTGGATACTGGTGCTGCTGGCCGCCGCCAACACACTGCCTGGAATACTAACGCTGTACGTCAAGTTAGTAGCCACGGTACCCGTATAGGTGTGGCCATCCACCGTTAAGGTAACGGTATCGCCCGCTTTCACATCACCGCTGACCGTACCGGTCACCGCGATGTTCTCTTTGGATTCCGCTAGGTTAATGGTGTCGTCGGCAGTAATAGGGTCAATCGTAATGCCCGCCGCAGGACCGGTGGTGTCCACAGTGTAACCTTCTGTCGCCGTCGCGGTGGTGCTGTTGCCCGCCGCGTCACTGATGGTCACGCTGGCTTGGATACTGGTGCTGCTGGCGCCCGCCAACACACTGCCTGGCACGTTAATGCTGTAGCCTAACACGCCATTGGTGCTGCTCACGGCCCCTGTATAAGTATGGCCGTCCACCGTTAAGGTCACGGTATCGCCCGTTTTGACCTCGCCACTGACTGTACCCGTCACCGCGATGCTCTCTTTGGATTCCGCTACGTTGATGGTGTCGTCGGCAGTAATAGGGTCAATCGTAATGCC
>NZ_JAEMUI010000043.1 GCF_016461715.1 Marinomonas spartinae
GATTGTTTTTTTATCTATGCTTAAGAGTTATCTTCAATGCACACTTTTAATTAATTCATTATTAGTAACAGCAAATCACTATGGAGATCTTAGGCAATGCAAAAAAGTCTTATCGCAAATTCGTTAAAAATCGCATTATTTAGCCTTGCAGCAGCTATCACAAGCGCGGCTGTACAGGCGGATGTGCTCTCAGATGTAAAAGCAAAAGGTGAGTTAGTCATTGGGACTGAGTTTCAATTTGCCCCTTTCGACTTTCTACAAAATGGCAAGCATGAAGGGCTTAATAAAGATTTCTTTACCGAAGTGGGTAAAGCATTAGGTGTTAAAGTAAAATATATCGATCTTCCTTGGCCGAGCGTTTTACCGGGGCTAGATGCCAAGAAATTTGACATGGTCGGCGGCCCAGTCACCATAACAAAAGCCCGTATGATGCGTTATGACTTTACGCTGCCGATTGCCGATGCGTCTGTTGCTCTGCTAAAAAAAGCGGGGAATAAAGAGATATCCTCTCCCGAGGACATCGCCGGAAAACCAGTGGGTGCAGGCAAAGGCTCTTCCCAAGCAACCCAACTAGAAAACTTCTCTAAAACCCTCAAAAAGCCCGTTCAAGTAAAATTGTACATCGACAATAATCAAGCGTATTCAGAGATTATGACAGGACGAGTGGTTGCTGTAGCAAACTCTCTACCTAATATCGCTTACATGGCTCGTCATCATAAAAACTTTGCCGTCGTCATGCCTCCATTCGGTAAGAAAACTTACTACGCTTACGTGACTCGCAAAGGTGCTGATTCAGCCAGCCTCTTGAAAGCAGTCAATGGGGTGATAATCAAAATGGAAAACGATGGACGTATGAGAGCCCTTCAGGAGAAATGGTTTGGTGTTCCCATGAAACTTCCTCAAAAACCAGTTGATCCACAAATTTAACCCGTCGGGGAGCAGGTAAATGTTAGATTTTTCTACGCTCCCCGCAGCTCTGCCTATTTTATGGAGTGGCGTCAAAATGACGCTGTTTCTTTCTACAATGGCAGTGGTGCTGGGGTTAATCGTTGGCACACTCATGTGTTCCGCTCGGCTATCAAAAAACTATCCATTACAACTTTTTGCGCGGTTTTATATCACTCTATTTAGAGGCGTTCCGCTTCTCGTACAATTGATGATTTCTTATTACTGCCTGCCACTTATTGGTATTAATATTCCCGCTCTCGTTGCAGCCACAGGATGCATCGGTTTATGTGCAGGAGCGTATATGGCGGAAATTCTAAGAGGCGGTTTTCAAAGTCTTCCCCCTGGACAAAAAGAATCCGCTCTTATGGTCGGACTGAGTAATAGTCATATTCTCTTTTTCATTGAGCTACCGCAAGTCATCAAACTCACTATTCCAGGGTTAATAAACGAAACCATTCTACTGGTAAAAGCCTCTTCTTTAATCTCAGTGGTGGGCATCGCTGAGCTCACACGCACCGCACAAAATTTGGCCGCCAGTAACTTCCAGCCATTTCAGTTTTATCTAACGGCGGCGGCCATTTATTTTGTTTTAAACAGTGCCATATCAGTGTTTGGATTCTGGCTGGAAAAAAGATCAAACAACAGGGTTATCGTATGATGGCATTTGACGTTAAAGTAATAATCGATCATCTACCTCAAATTTTAGATGGTTTTGTTACCACCGTGTGGTGCACCGTTTGGGCGTGTGCGTTAGGTATGGTGCTAGGACTCATTGTTGCTTGCGGCTTGATGTCAAAAGCCAGAATTTTCCGTTACCCAATACGTTTCTATGTAGAAGTAATACGCAGCACGCCTTTTCTTATTCAGTTATTTCTACTTTATTACGGTGGCCCTTCAATTGGAATTTATCTTGATCCCATTCAGGCAGGCATTATTGGGTTAGCTATTTATGGCAGCGCCTACTACGCAGAACTATTCCGAGCAGGGTTTAATGCCATTCCCGAAGGACAACTGGAAGTCGCCAATATAATGGGATTCTCTACAACCAACATTCTGTGGCGGATTCAAATACCACAGATGATGGTTTTGATCGTACCAGGATTGGTCAACACCACCATCATTCTTGGTAAAGAAACGGCGGTTCTTTCCATCGTTACAGTACCTGAACTTACTTTTGTGCTGACAGGTATTGGCTCACAAACCTACGCTTATGCAGAAACCCTTACCGTTTTGGCTCTCGCTTATCTAATTTTAGCAGAATCCACCTCTAGACTTGGTAGCTGGGCTGAAAAACGTTTAAGCAAATATATGGAACGGTAATTATGAACAAATCTTCCGCAAACGAGCCTATTGTTCAGGTTCAAAATATGAATAAAAGCTTTGGGGAAAACCAAGTATTAAAAAACATTAATCTAAATGTCCATCCTTCAGAAGTCATGTGTTTAATTGGCCCATCAGGTTCGGGTAAAAGCACCCTGTTACGCTGTATTGCATTTTTAGAACAATACACGGGTGGCACAGTACTCATCGAAGGAGACCTCATTGGTTACAACGACAATGCCGACCAAAGAAAGCTCGCCTCTACCAAGGAGCTAAACCGAGTAAGGCGTAATATGGGAATGGTGTTCCAGCAATTTAATCTTTGGCCACATATGACGGCATTAGGCAATGTGACAGAAGCACTTGTGCGGGTCAAAAAACTCAATCGCAAACACGCAAACGAAAAGGGGCTCGCCTTATTAAATAAAGTTGGTTTATCTGAACGTGCCAACCATTATCCAGCCCAACTGTCAGGTGGCCAACAACAACGTGTAGCGATTGCTCGGGCATTAGCAATGGAACCTTCCGTTTTGCTATTTGATGAACCAACCTCTGCCCTTGACCCAGAGCTGGTTGGGGAGGTCCTTCAGGTAATGAAAGATCTCGCCAATGATGGTATGACCATGATTGTGGTCACGCACGAAATGGGGTTTGCCGCGCAAGTAGCCGATACGGTGGTGTTCTTAGATCAAGGTGAGATTTTGCTGAAAGGATCACCGAAAGATGTATTTCAAGGCCCAAAACCTCCTCGATTACAGCAATTTCTACAAAACTATATGGATCGAAATGCCTTCTGGGAATAAGAGCTAAATACTCTGTTAATAAAAATCACAAAGCACATTGAACAGGTGGCCCATATGGCGTATTCACTACCTATCATAGATTTAGAAATAAACGCTCTGCACGATGAAAGTTGGGGGCAGCGCGTTGGTGATGCACTCAAAAAAGCCTTTACTGAAGACGGTTTCTTATATCTTGTTAATCATGGTATTAGCGAGTCTACCTTTGAAGAGGTACGTCGCGTATCGCTGGATTTTTTTACCTCCCCAGCGGAATTAAAGCAGTCCGTTGCCACCAGCAAAATCCATCGGGGTTACCATGCTCTAGGTGGTGCCCTCATGGAGGGGGCAGCCAAACCAGATCAAAAAGAGTTTTTCCAATTAGGCTTAGATCTTCCAGATAGTGACATCGATGTGCTAGCAGGCAAACCATTAAGGGGGGCGAATCAATGGCCAGCAGGAAAAGAGGAATTTCGTTCGGTTATGGAAGCCTATTTTAAAGCCATCGCACAGGTTGGCGAGATTTTATTACGAGCAGTAGCTTGGAGTTTAGGCATTAAACCAAGCTTTTTTGCCGAAAAATACACTAAGCCATTACAGAGAACACAAGCCATTTACTACCCAGCCAACAACTTTGACTCATCCGAAGAGGCATTTGGTGTCGCTCCTCATTCAGACTATGGTTGCATCACCCTGTTATACCAAGATGATGTGGGGGGATTACAAGTACTCAACAGAAAAAATGAGTGGATAGACGCGTCACCTATACCAGGTTCACTGGTCGTCAATGTTGGCGATTTGTTAGAACGTTGGAGTAATGGTCGTTTTGTCTCCACAAAACACGCTGTCAAAAACCTAAGTGGTAAAGAACGAATTTCTGTCGCGACCTTTTACGACCCATCCTACAACGCGAACGTCTCTCCCATTGACTTAGGTATTCCCCCAGAAGATTCAAAGTTTGAACCTATTTTGGCTGGAGACCATATTCAAGGGCGCATTAACCGTTCTTTCGATTATACAAAACAATAAGCGAGGCTTCGCTGGGCAAACAAAAAGGGCTGCGATCGCTCACAGCCCCATCATCGTGATAAGCCATTTATTGCTTAGGCTACTTTTGCATCCTGTTGTCTTGAGTCTTCTTTTTGATGCTCAAGCACACCATTATTGGCTTGGTTAATGGCAATTTTTCTTGGTTTCATTGCCTCAGGAATTTCTTTTACCAAGCTGATGGTCAATAGCCCATTTTTTAACTCAGCATTGGTTACCTCAACGTAATCGGCAAGGTTAAACTTGCGCTCAAACGAGCGGTTTGCAATGCCTTGATGGAGATATCTGTGCTCACCAGCATCCGCTTTTTCACCACGAACGGTTAGCACATTCTTTTCCACTTTAATGTCTAGATCGCCTTCCTCAAAACCCGCTAACGCAAGCGAAATAGCATAGCGATTATCGTCAACCACTTCGATATTGTAAGGGGGATAACCGGCAGACACATTATCGGTTGTTAGCGCATTGTCGAGTAAAGAGGCCAAACGATCAAAACCAATGCTACTGCGATAAAGTGGGGTAAAATCAATTGAGTTCATAATAAATCCTCCTAAATGAAGCAAAATACTAATCATCAAAAGACGTAACAGAGACTCTCAAGGGAGACGACCCCGTTACACTTCTTAAAATAGGTCCATCAAAGGTATTTTCAAGGCGGATTTTTAGAAAAAAGTTTTATAAAAATAGAGCGTTTTATTCTTCTAAAACAGATGCTTGAATCAAGCCTTTTGCCACCATTTGACTCAATAGCTGGTGGGTTTTCTCACGGAATAAATCTCGCAACAAACGTACTATCGGCGTAATGGATTGGCGACTGGGACTAACTAACCAGAGCTCTCCTTGATCAAGAGTATAATCCTGTAAAATCGGCACCAGACGCTCTTCTAACAAATCATAAGCCAGATCCAGCCCTGACTTCATGGCCACACCATGACCCGCCACGCACCAGCGTCGCACCATATCGCCATCGTTTGCAGCGCGGCTGGATTTGGGTTTGACTTTATAAACTTGTTCTTCGTCTTTTAGACGCCAAGTATCATTGAGAATCTCTTGTAGCTGATAAAACAAGCCTAGATGATCGGCCAGCTCATCGGGGTGTTTCGGTTCGCCATGGCACTCTAGATACTCTGGGCTGGCCACGATAAAACGCGGCACATTGCAGATTTTAAAACCGTATAAATTGGAGTCGGATGGTGGACCATAGCGCAATGCCATATCCAGCGCATCGCGGTAAAAGTCGATATTGCTGTCGCTTAAATGGGCCCTTATGGTCACTTTTGGGTGCTGCAACATGAACTCATCGATCCAGGGTAACGCTAAATGACGCCCCAAATCCGACGACACCGCGATACGAATTTCGCCACTGATTTCATTCCAGTCTTCGTAAATACTTTGCTGCGCTTGATCCAGCATGGCAATAGCCGCTGCACATTGCGGCAAATAACGCTCACCCGCGCTGGATAAACGAAGCTGGCGGGTCGTACGCACAAACAGCTCCACACCAAGCTGCGCCTCCACCCGCTTAACCGCCGCACTCGCCGTCGCGGCCTGCATATCAAGGTGTGTGGCCGCTGCTGCGATACTGCGCAGTTGCGCGACTTTCAACACCACGTTCAGATCATCAATCTGCATATACTTTTCTTCTCCACAAAGCCCTGCACAATTATCAAATATTTTTTGGTAATAATTCAACAATTGCCATGTTTTTATTCAGCACTTTTCGAGCTAGTATGGA
The DNA here is from genome assembly GCF_016461715.1 of Marinomonas spartinae. Taxonomy (GTDB): domain Bacteria; phylum Pseudomonadota; class Gammaproteobacteria; order Pseudomonadales; family Marinomonadaceae; genus Marinomonas; species Marinomonas spartinae_A. Next base: position 5,830 of record NZ_JAEMUI010000043.1, read on the forward strand.
TTCCAACACGCTCGTACAGATATCGAGCCTTATCCTATTTACGGAGACCATCATGTCACATCAGATTATTAAAGACTTAGAAAAGCGTTATACATCAAAACACTACGATGCGAGTAAGCGCATTTCTCAAGAAGACCTAGATGTCATTTACCAAGCACTTCGTCTGTCCCCTTCTTCCATCAACTCACAACCTTGGAAGTTTGTCGTCATCGAAAGTGAAACGGCCAAACAACGCTTTCAAGACTCCTTTGCAAACAAATTCCAGTTCAACAAGATACGTTCCAAAGACGCCTCACACATTATTTTATTGGCCCACAAAACCCACTATACCCGTGAGAACTTCGCCAAAGTGGTGGATAAAGGCATTAAAGATGGCCGCACCAAAGCCGAAAACCGCGAGCAAGCCTTTGGCAGCTTTGCCTTCGCAGAAATGAATACTGATGAAAACGGCGATACCAGCCACTGGACCAAAGCACAAACCTACATAGCTCTTGGCAACCTAATGCACACCCTAGCTCGCCTAGGCATTGATTCCACCCCAATGGAAGGGGTGACCATGAATTGCTAAGTGAAATTTTCAAAGATGAATTGGAAGGCTATCGCTGTGACGTAGGACTAGCCATGGGTTACCACCACAAGGAAGAAGACTTTAACGCCACATTGCCTAAATCGCGTTTGGCATTAGAAGATGTGATAACCGTGATTTAATTCCGTTGATACACAAACAAAAAAAGAGCAAGTCGGCAGACTAACTTGCTCTTTTTTATCCATCATAAAGAAGACGAATACGAAAACTTAACCCGTCTGTTCCAGCACAGTGCCAGTGGTTGACATTTTAAAGCGCGGATGTGATAGCCCGCCCACCCGCTCTAAGACCTCACCATTAAAAGTTTCATAGCGGCATCGAACCAACGTCCGTTCAGAATGATCAACATGATTCACAATACGATCAAAGTCCTTGATCTCAAGTACAAGATATTCATCTTTAGTGGCTGGGTTTTGGTATTTTCCGAGTAGCGTCTGAGTCGTCTTCACCTTCCCCTCCTGACACAAGTTTATGACTGGCAAAATGTTGGTGATATCAGACTAAGCTGGATTCTGGAAAGAAGTATTGCGATAGATCAAGGTTTTATTAAATTAGCTCTTGTAGAAAATATGTGAATTATTTGGCCTTTTAATAATAAAACGATAAAGTTGGAGTTATAAACTCACCAAACACGCAAGGAAAAAAGGAATGGGCACGGAATCTACTTCAAGCAACTCAGGTATTGATAATGTAGCTCTTACTCCTCTCACCCCTGAATTTAATAAGAAAAATCATGGTTCTTATGCCAAAAGAATCAATACAGCTCTAGAAGACAAAAGAATCAGAAACATTGCTCTATCTGGCACTTATGGCATAGGTAAAAGCAGTATTTTACAAAAGGTTGCTGAGGAACATGAAGAAAACATTGTAGAGATCTCTTTATCTACATTAGCACCCAAAGCTCCTGATAAATTAGACGACAGCATACCAAAACAAGCTTCAACAACCACAAATAGAATTCAACAAGAAATTGTCAAACAGCTTCTATATCGCGTTGAGTCTAGTAAAGCTCCACGCTCTCGCTTTAACCGGATAGAAAGCTTCAATTGCAAACGAGAACATGGTATTGCAGCGCTATCAGGTATTGTTATTACATTACTCTTTCTTTTGATGGGCTGGACTGAAAAAATTGCTTCAATCCATGTAAGTATTGCCGCAATAGGCACTTGGATAAATGCAATTATTTTCGTGGCATCAGTATTTTTCACTCTTATAGCTCGTTACCTCTTTCAAGGTCGATTTCACATCAGCCAACTATCAACTGGTAATGCGGCCATTTCATTAGATGAAAAATCAGTATCGTATTTTGACCAATACCTAGATGAAATCGTGTATTTTTTCGAAGTATCAGATAAAAATATCGTTATTTTTGAGGATATTGATAGATTCGAAGATTCACATATATTTGAGACTCTGCGCTCTCTAAACACACTTCTAAACAACGCCCCACAATTCAAAAGTCAGCCAATTCGTTTCATCTATGCTGTTAAAGACAGTGTCTTTGAGCAAGTAGAACCACAAAAATCAAAAGAAGACGAAAAAGATTTCAACACAAAGCCCATAGAAGAGTCTGAAATAGTACGAGCAAATAGAACAAAGTTCTTTGATTTGGTCATTCCCGTTGTCCCTTTTATTACTCACAGAAGTGCTCGTGACCTTGTTTCACAAGCCTTAGATGGAATTTCTCATGACATTAGCGATGAATTAATTAATATCGCAGCACGTTATGTTCCAGACATGCGCTTACTGAAAAATACACGAAATGAGTTTATTATCTTTAGAGAAAAACTATTCACAGGAGACGATAAACAACTTAACTTAAGCGAAAGTGAACTTTTTGCCATGATGCTTTATAAAAGCACTCATTTATCTGATTTCGAGTTAATTAGATTGGGGAAGAGCAAGCTGGACGAGATTTATCGGATTAGTCGAAAAATTGTAGCGGAAAATATAAAACAAAACGAACAAAAAATCCGGAATGAAGTTTCTAACAAAGATGAAAATTTATCTAAAAACATTAAAAATCGAAGTGAGCAGTACGGAAAAAAATTAATTGAACATATAGAGCGTACAGCACGATCAGCAGAATATCATGAAAATAGATTCTCCCTTAAAATTGACAGTGAAGATATAGAAATAGAGCACCTTAAGAGCTTTGAATTTTGGGAAAAGTTTATTTCCAAAAAAAATCCAATACTAACTTGGACATCGATATCCAATAATTATAATC
>NZ_JAEMUI010000044.1 GCF_016461715.1 Marinomonas spartinae
AAAGGATTTAATTCAACATACTAATTTCCTTATAAACTATAAACAATCAGAGCAAAGTCTTGATACGATAATTCGTAGCTTATTATCCAACGGCTTAGCCTATCAACTCATAAAGCATGGCTACATTAATGACAATTTCACTTTGTATACATCTATATTTCATGGAAACTTTATAAGCGCGTCAGCTCAGAATTTTATTATTCATAATATTGAACCAAATATAATGGATGAACAGCTAATCCTTGAAGAAAATGATATAACGGCTATCATTAGTGAGTGTGGTGTTCAATCACTTAGTGAACCATGTCTATACAACATTTCCATTCTAAACTACCTATTAAAGCATGATCCCGTAAAAGCGGATATTATGGTACAATCACTTATACAATTTGGTAATAATGAGCTAAATTTCTTACAAGCATATTTAAATGGTAAAAACAAACACGATGAACTAATTAAAAAGCTAACTACAAAAACAAAAGAGATATTGAAGCTACTAATTACTCAATTAGATTTTTATGGTGGACTGAGACGTAGTTTCGTTAATGCTGCACTCGAACACTTAAGCTCTGAAATAGAATACAATATAGACGATGAGGTATCGGAATACCTACAAAAATACTATTCTGAACTACCAGTATTATTTTCATCATCAGACAAAAATCAGTCTGAAAGAATTGCCCTTCTGTACTCTAATGCAGCTATTCGAGTACCTGAGTTGCGACCTCTATCCGAAGCGATGCGAAACACCTTCATTGCAAAAAATCTGTATGAAATCAATGTAGAAAATCTCAAAATAGCGTTAGATAATGAAACAAATTTAGCATTAGATGTAGCATCAGAAAAAGATGAAGAGATCTATCACTATTTATTACGTAATTTAGAGAAATACTTGCAGGCCGTAGTTAGCACCTTCAAAACGGTTACATCTAGCGAGCATTTTATAGGAATAATCGATGATGTTTTAGCATCAAAAAATCCAGACGACTTATACGAAATTATTGAGAATGCATCAGATCACTGCATCATTGAAAACCTAAATGATGTTCAAAAGGATGCTTGGCAATGTTTGGCTGAATTCAACCGATTTACTGCAACATTCGACAACATCACTAGTTACATATCAGCGATTGGGGCTATTGATAAATATATAGAAAATATTCTTATAAAAAATACCGCTATAACTGATCATGAATCAGTACCCGAGGATGAAAGAGAAAAACTAGCCATAGCTATCTTGCACGCCGATAAAAATAGACTTACTTCTATACATAGAGCACAACTAGTTCGCAGCTTGAAACTAAAAGATAATTTGATCAGCGCAAGCGATCTTCCTATTGAAAACAGCGATCTATACATTCTACTTCTCAAAAATAGCATTATTGAAGATGATGCTACTATCTATGAACATCTATTAGAGACAGACTGGTCAACCCGAGAGAGCTATATTCAAGTATCCAAAGAGTTTAAACACTACATAACCCCAGAGCTTTTACATGGTGATTTAGCTGATTTTCTAACCAGCAATACGATCGAGTTAGATACTAAGATTTCTATTGTAGAACAAGCAGAAGAGTTTACAAAGGACTGTAGCAAAAATGATCTTAAACAACTAGCCCGATTTGCTATTTCACAAAATCAAACTCTACCTACAAATGTAATTGAGGACATGGCAAACAATGATATTGATACGAAAGATATCATTCTTTTACTTGCCTCTAATCTCAATCCTTCAATGGACTCTGAGCAATTATTTAGAATTCTTAAACTATTAAAAGGAGACTATTCACAGCTAATTTCAACTGGAAAAGATCAACCCAAAATACCTAATACGCCCGAGAATCGAAAATTAATTAGCATTTTAAAAACACTGAAAATAGTGAACTCTTTTAGAGAAACAACTGATGATATGATTAAGATATTTAAAAAACACAAGTAGCCACGTTATTAAAATCTATAAATGAGAATAAAAAAATTATCCATGCGGTTTTTTAGCGAATATTCAGGTACGACTAAATATGTCGTCATTGATAGTGAGCATTTTTCTATAACTTGTTTTAGCAATTAATAAGTCAGCAAAAAAATAATATGATAGTAAGACGACTGAGCTAAAAACTAGAGTTAGGTTCCTCTAAAAATGCTAATTCTTCAGGTGATGATTTTCGCCCTAAAATAGCATTTCTATGTGGATAACGACCGAAACGATCCACAATTTTTTTGTGTTTCAGCTCAAAGTCCAAATTATTCACAATGCCCAAGCTTCTAAACAACTTTACGGCCTCTTCATGAATCACGGCGGATTCACTGTGCATAAACGGCATATATAAAAAGCTTCGTTCTGAAAGCGATAAGGCTTGATCAAAACCGTTTTGAATGGCTACTTGAGCCAGTGCTAACGCCATCGAGTCAGCAGCAAAAGCTTCTGGTTGGTCGTGGTAAATATTACGTGAAAATTGATCGAGTAAAATTATCTCAGCCAATGCGCCTTTAGGAGAATGACGCCAAGCGGACAGTTCCCCCTGAACCGCTTGTTGATGAAGTTTGCCAAACCTGGTGATGATTTTATTATCGAAATCGGTGTCTTTCTGAAACCACAACTCTGAATCAATCTCGTTAAACCAAAAATCCAATACTTCTTGATACATAACGCTAGCCTCAAATCAACAAACTAACTAAAGCTTAATCACCATTAATGCTTCAATCAAATCTCTCAATTGTTGTGTAATAAAAGGTCGTTTCTGCTCGTCCAGTTGATATTCCGACTGTTTCGCTAGCTCGTCGTTTAAGTAAGTGTCTTGGGAAAGTTCAAGCTGGATCGCGTGAACCCCATGATGCGGCTGGCCGAAATGACGAGTGATATAGCCCCCTGTAAATCGACCATTGAGTACTTGTGTGTAGTTGGGTCTTAGGATTTGCGTGGCGGCATTCGCTAACGTGCTGTCACAAGCCTTGCCTTCGTTGGTTCCCCAATTAAAGTCCGGCAAATGCCCTTCAAATAACATGGGCACTTCGGCCGCGATACTGTGTGCATCAAATAAAATCGCGTAGCCAAATTTGGCTTTTAAACGTGCTAGTTCCTGGGCAATCGCATCGTGATAGGGCATCCAAATCTGCTCTTTACAGAAGGTTCGGTGCTCAGCGCTTGGTGTTTTTCCCACTTCAAAAATAGGGCTTTCGTCAAATAAAATATCAGGAAACAAGCCCGTGGTTTTGGTCGCGTAAAGGGGTTTGTCGTCATAAGGACGATTCAGGTCAATCACGTAGCGAGAGTAGTTTGCTTTAATAAAACCCACGCCTAAAGAGACAAGAAAGTCGTATAACTCAGGCATATACCAATCTGTATCCGGTAGCTTTTTCGCCTTCTCCGTCAAACCTGCTGCCACCTCTGGTGTCAAATTCAATCCGCAGTGCGGCATGCTAACCAGTAAAGGTGAATCCCCTTGCACAAAATCAAACGCAGGGGGAGTGAGAGGTGCTGGGGTTGTCATGGTGCTTCTCCTAGATTCTTATTGTCTGAATTCTTGTTACCATAGCCTTTATTTCCGTGGCTATTGTTACCAAAGTAAATGCGCTCTTTTATTAAATTGCCACCCAACCAATAGCTGAGTTCGCCAGGGCTTTCTACGTCCCAACTGATGAAATCTGCCACTTTACCGACTTCTAAGCTACCATGAGTATCGGCCATTCCCAATGCTTTTGCTGCATGAATAGTGGCGCCAGCCAGTGCTTCTTCTGGCGTCAGCGCGAACAAGGTACAGGCCATATTCATCATAAGACGCAAAGATAACGCGGGGGACGTCCCTGGGTTGGCGTCCGTAGCAATCGCCATCGGCACACCATATTGACGCAGCAAAGCAATTGGCGGGCGCTGGGTTTCTTTTAACGTGAAAAACGCCCCCGGCAACAACACGGCCACCGTGCCAGAATCCGCCATGGCTTTCACGTCAGCTTCTTCAATAAATTCAATATGATCCGCCGACAAAGCCTTAAACGACGATGCCATGCGAGTACCACCTAAGGAAGACAACTGTTCCGCATGGATTTTCACGGGCAAACCTAACGACTCGGCGGTGTTAAAATAACGCGCCACTTGCTCGGTACTAAAGGCAATCCCTTCACAAAAAGCATCGACGGCATCGGCCATTCCCAGTTCAGCAACTTTTGGCAACACTGTCTCGCAAAGGTAATCGATATATTCGTCTTTATCTGTGTATTCTGGCGGCATAGCATGGGCCGCCAGACAAGTCAGTTTCACGTTAACAGGCAGCTCTTGCTCTAAACGCGCGGCGACTCGCAGCATTTTCAGCTCGCTTTCAAGGGATAAACCATAGCCAGATTTGATCTCAACCGTGGTGACACCGTCTTGCATTAAGCTTTGTAAGCGACGTTTAGCGCTGACGACTAAGTCGTCTTCACTGGCATCACGGGTAGCTCTTACAGAGGAGGCAATACCGCCGCCCTGCTGGGCAATCTCTTGATAGCTAACGCCATTGAGACGTTGCTCAAATTCCCCCGCCCGATTGCCGCCAAACACTAAGTGTGTATGGCAATCGACTAAACCGGGGGTGACCCAACCACCCGCTAAATCATGCTCGGCATGCGCTTGGTAATGAGGTAAGTCAGCAGCTTCGCCAATCCAAGCGATGTGACCGTCGACCACACCAATGGCCGCATTTTCAATGGAGCTGTACTTCCCTCCTTTCATCGTCGCGACATGGGCACCACGCCATAGGCTATCAAAGACCACGGGCGTTTGAGAATCGGCCTTAGGTGTCGTCATTGCTTACTCCTTAATGCATTTCGACCATTAAACGCTCGGTAGCAAACCCGCTGGCATGGCTTCGTTATGAACCGCTTCCAGAAGCAATGCATTGGCTTTTTCAATGTCTGGTGCGAAGTAACGGTCTTTATCGTAGAAAGGCACGCGAGCACGTACAGTCGCACGGGCGTTTTCTAGACGTTTACTGGATTTCAGCGGAGCACGGAAATCTAAGCCTTGTACCGCAGACAAAATTTCCACGGCTAAGATACCGCGAGTATTTTCCGCCATGTCTTTCAAACGGCGTGCCGCAAAGGTTGCCATAGAAACGTGGTCTTCTTGGTTGGCAGAGGTCGGTAAACTGTCTACCGACGCTGGATGGGCGTAGGTTTTATTTTCGCTCGCAAGCGCCGCTGCGGTGACTTGGGCAATCATAAAACCCGAGTTAACACCACCATTGTCTACAAGAAATGGCGGTAATTTGCTCAAGTTGCTGTCGATCAATAGCGCCATACGACGCTCAGACAAGCTGCCGATTTCGGCAATCGCTAACGCCAAATTGTCTGCGGCCATGGCAACCGGTTCTGCATGGAAGTTCCCCCCTGAGATAATGTCCCCTTCTGCCGCAAACACCAATGGATTGTCCGACACCGAATTGGCTTCCACGCACAAGACTTTTGCTGTGCTGCGGATTTGCTCAAGGCAAGCCCCCATCACTTGTGGTTGGCAACGCAGTGAATAAGGGTCTTGAACCTTCTCACAACCTTTATGGGAATCGCCAAGCTCTGACGTTTCACCCAATAGATGACGGTAAGCCGCTGCGGCATCAATTTGAGTTTGATGACCACGTACTTCATGAATACGTGCATCAAATGGGCTGCGGCTACCCAGCGCCGCTTCCACTGACAAAGACCCGCAGACAATCGCCGACGCAAACAGATCTTCTGCTTCAAACAGACCTTCCAAGGCAAACGCTGTGGACGCTTGCGTGCCATTTAGTAGCGCCAACCCTTCTTTGGGGGCCAAAGTAATAGGCTCTAACCCTGCAATAGACAACGCCGCTTGACCGGAAATGACTTCACCGCGATAACGGGCTTTGCCTTCGCCTAATAATACCGTACTCATGTGAGCCAATGGTGCCAAATCCCCCGATGCACCGACTGAGCCTTTTTTCGGAATGCATGGGTAGACTTCTTTGTTGATCAAAGTCATCAAGGCTTCGATCACTTCAAGGCGAATACCAGAAAACCCACGGGCTAGGCTGTTTACTTTCAGCGCCATGATGAGTTTGACGGTTTTGTCATCCATTAACTCGCCGATGCCTGCCGCATGAGACAGCACGATACTGCGTTGTAGCTCTTCCAAATCTTCTGGTGCGATACGTGTATTGGCCAGCAACCCGAAGCCTGTGTTAATACCGTACACAGTGCGGTTTTCTGCAATCACATCGTTCACCACCTGTGTGCTGGCATGAATCGCAGGAATGGCACTGTCATCAAGACTTAGCTTAACGTGACGACGGCTGATTTGGCGCAGATCGTTTAGACTCAATTGACCCGGTTTTATGGTTAATTCAAACATGATGTTTCTCTCTAATATGTTGCGGTGTTCTGCAAGACGATTTCGTAAATGTTAAGTTAGTCGGGGTTTTTAATGCTTGTTCGACGCTCCACAACCCATTATTTCAGTGCCATCGGCAAATTCAGCCCCTGCTCTTTCGCACATTCAATGGCAATATCGTAACCTGCATCCGCATGACGCATTACGCCAGTTGCTGGATCATTATGAAGAACCCGCGCAATACGCTCAGCCGCGTCATCGCTACCATCACAGACAATCACCATACCTGCGTGTTGTGAAAAGCCCATACCTACGCCGCCGCCATGATGCAAAGACACCCAGGTCGCGCCAGACGCGGTGTTTAACAAGGCATTTAACAACGGCCAATCGGATACCGCATCCGAACCGTCTTGCATGCCTTCGGTTTCCCGGTTTGGACTGGCCACCGAGCCGGAATCTAGATGGTCACGGCCGATCACGATTGGCGCCGACAATTCGCCACTGCGCACCATTTCATTAAAGGCTAGGCCAAGTTTGGCCCGTTGACCAAGACCCACCCAACAAATACGCGCTGGCAGACCTTGGAATTGAATACGCTCACGGGCCATATCCAACCAGTGATGTAGATGCTCATCGTCTGGAATCAATTCTTTTACTTTCGCATCGGTTTTATAAATGTCTTCTGGATTACCTGACAGTGCTGCCCAACGGAAAGGGCCCACGCCACGGCAGAACAAAGGACGAATGTAAGCCGGTACGAAACCTGGGAAATCAAACGCGTTTTCGACCCCCTCTTCCATGGCCATTTGACGAATGTTGTTGCCATAGTCAAAGGTGGGAATGCCCATTTTTTGGAATGCCAACATGGCTTCAACATGCTTCGCCATGGACTGTTTCGCGGCTTTAACAATTGCCTGCGGCTCAGTTTGAGATTTCTCACGGTATTCCTCCCAACTCATGCCGATTGGCAAATAGCCATTTAGCGGATCATGGGCAGAGGTTTGGTCCGTTACCATGTCTGGGCGAATGCCACGTTTTACCATTTCAGGTAGGATGTCTGCAGCATTACCACATAATGCGATTGAGACGGCTTTGCCTTCCGCTGTGTATTTTTTGATACGTGCCATGGCGTCATCAAGATCAGTGGCTTGCTCATCCACATAGCGCGTACGTAGACGGAAATCGATGCGACTTTGCTGACATTCGATGTTCAAAGAACAGGCACCCGCTAGAGTTGCGGCTAGTGGTTGAGCGCCCCCCATACCACCAAGACCCGCCGTTAATACCCAACGACCTGCTAGCTTACCATCGTAATGTTGGCGGCCCGCTTCGACAAAAGTTTCGTATGTCCCTTGCACAATGCCTTGGCTACCGATGTAGATCCAAGAACCGGCGGTCATTTGTCCATACATTGCGAGGCCTTTGGCATCCAGTTCGTTGAAATGTTCCCAGTTTGCCCAATGTGGCACCAAGTTTGAGTTGGCAATCAAAACACGAGGGGCGTTGCTATGGGTTTTAAACACGCCCACTGGCTTACCAGACTGAACCAAAAGCGTCTCGTCTGCTTCTAGCTCTTTTAGCGATTCAACAATCTTGTCATAGCACTCCCAATCACGCGCTGCACGGCCAATACCACCGTAAACCACTAATTCTTCTGGGTTTTCTGCAACATCAGGATCTAGATTGTTCATTAACATGCGCATCGGCGCTTCGGTCAACCAAGACTTGGCGGTGAGAGTGGTACCCGTTGGCGCTTTAACAACACCTGCGCGGTAACGCTTTTGCGAAATAGTTGGCTTAGTCATGATCCGTACCTTTAAAATGATGTGTTATCTCAAATGTATATACAACTTAACTAAAACATAATTTTTTAATGCGTCTGTTGCAAGCTTTTTTTCTATCCAATAGAGGTTTTT
>NZ_JAEMUI010000045.1 GCF_016461715.1 Marinomonas spartinae
GCGAGTGTGCGAGTGTGCGAGTGTGCGAGTGTGCGAGTGGCAGTTACATAAGGGAGAAAAGTAACGACAACTTACTTTACCTCCCAATGTAACTAAATCATAGCGCCTAGGGACCAGCCTAAGACATGGAGATGCTCCGAGTCACTGGTATGAGTTAATATTAACACAAATATTGGATATGTCTATTACCACATCTACACAAGAGGCTGCTTATTTTCAATTTCAAGAGTGGAGCAGGTAGAGTAGGAACTCCCCCTTATAAGTCTCTCTTAACAACTCAACTGTTTCTCAATTGCTAGAGCTGATGACTTTTGTAGGGGCTCAACCGTGCCAAGGTGACGAGATGTAAGATCACTTTCTACAATGTTTTCTTGTTCGTATACTCTAGTCAAAAAATCAACTTTATCTTGAATAACATATAAATTTGAAAGATCTTTGTGGCGGCTTAATGATACATAGGAATTAACAGGATCCATCCCTGCATCTCCGTATACAAATGTGCTTCCATCTACTGTAACACCTTGAGAGCTATAAACAGTCAATGCGTATGCATGACACAGGTAAGCTCCCTTTTCATCAGCGTAATCTGAAGCTAAAAATGACAACAAACGCCCATCATCCGCCTTTACTGTTAGTTCGGCATCAAGATCTTTTGTTGATCGAATAGTGGTGATAGTCCCCAATGTTCCATTAGATACTTTCAAATCTCGATAGTCATTGCGACAAAATTTGATCCTATCACCTTTAGAGAATTCGGTTTTGAAGGTTTTCCCAGCAACACTACAGTTCAACTCTACATTCTCTTGCCCTACTCGGCCTTCAGATATATGAATATCACGTATGAGTTTGCTTAGCTCTTGGACATCACTCCATTTTTGAGCAATAACAAGTGACTTCTTGTTTGGATGAGTCTTTTGAAAGTTATGCCAATCTTCGACTAGCATCTTCTTTGCAGTCTCTTGATCCTCCCCAAAGTGCAAGCAACCTCTATCATTCAAGGTATTGAACGCTTTTTCCATGTGACCATCTCGTAAGTCTGCGACGACCAGACGCGCCCATTCAGTCCGCTGTCTTTTGATGGTTTCTATTCGAGTGGTTCCGATTATTTCTGGTTTGGATAGATACTTAAGAGCACCGCCACGGTTGATGGCATCTAATTGTTTGTCTTCTCCTGTCAGAATAATTTTACAATTAGCTTGCTCTGCACAATGAGTGATTTTTTGAAAGTCTGTACTGGGTAACTGACCCGCTTCATCAATCACTAGCACATCAAGATTAGAAAGCGGATTCACTCCGCCGACTATCTTACTGGTCAATGATGCAATGGTTACGGATTCAATACCCGTCTCTTGTAGTAGGTTATCCGCAGCTCGTTTAGCGATACTCGCTCCCTGCACTCGATACCCTTTATTTTGAAAGGCATGATTTGCGGCCAGCATTGCAGTTGTTTTCCCTGCACCTGCACTGCCTTGGATAATCGAAAAATCTCCACCTAACAACATAGAGAATGTTGCTTCTAACTGTTCATCATCAAACTTAAAACCAAGTTGATTCTCTGCAGACTTAATAGCATCTGTTATTTCTGACTCATTTATCTTTTTAGTGTGCCTGCTAGCGAGCGCTTTAGCTGATTGAACCATCATGCGTTCACAAGCCAAAACCGACTCCGTAGTGTATTTTGGTTCAAACCCCCTTTCAGCTGGTAACTCAACTACCTCTGAATCTTTTAGCAACCGCTTTGTTACGCTCTCTACCACACTCGCATTTATACCTGAAACCACAGAATCTATAGCAATTTGGTAAAACAAGTCTTGAGGTTTGAAGATTGCTTTTTTGTCAGTAATCGAAAGAAGAGAGCGATCTTCATTCAATTCATTCAAACAAGCTTGTTTATGTGAACATATCTGGTTTAAGCGCTCTTTAGAAAAGCCTAGTTTATCCATTTCACTTTGCCAGCTTTCTAGAAGAGCATGGTGATCTACTAAGCCTTTATCTTTCCTAGTATCAAGTTTTATTAAATCGCCCGCTTTACTTGCACTGCTCTCGATTCCCTGTTTTCTCAATTCCTCACGAATCGATTTTGATCTTTTTGAAAAGTGTTCACATAGCTCTTTATCAACACCAGAGACATGAAATGAATCTTCATCCCTTTCGATTTGAAAACCAAGCTGTCTCATCTGCGCAGCTAATTCCGCTCGATATAACGCACCGACCGCTTTTTGCCACTGATAGATTTTACGGGAATCAATGCTCCCCCATGAATCATCTTCTCGTGGGGCGACGTTACAGATAACAGCGTGTGTGTGAAGTTGTGGGTCTTGCTCCCGCGATGTACAGTGGTTAAAAGTTGCAACCACTAACCCAGCAGTTCGCTCTAATGTCTCGCCAGCTTTGCCTCGCCTTGTAAATGATGCATAACGCTCAAGTGCATCAATTCCTCGTTTTGCCGCTATCGTTTGGGCTTCCTGAATTTTTGATCTTAAATTGTCATCTGCTCTCGCCCAAACAACAGAGACAGATTTAGGCGCGCTAAACGTGCAATCCCAACCTAACCGACGTTTATCTGAATATGCATTCTGAACAAGAGGAGCGCCCGAAGGCGCTCCTCCATTTATCAAATCCTCTAAGGACTCCTTTTCTACGGTTTTACCGTGCAACTTTAGACTACGACACCCTATACCATACCATTCTCCAGGTGGTTCACCTGAACCCAAGTAGTAGTCTTCGGCTGCGAGGTTGGTATAGTATGAAATCGTTCGAATAGGAGAGACTGTCAGCATTAAGAACGCTCTCCAAATAATCGGTTGCCTGAGCTAACTGTTTTGGTTTTTGGTCTAGACGTAACCCAATCTGCAAGCACCTGCTCTTTCACTACTTTTTTCCTCTTAAAATAAGGCCAAGTTAGACGAAATATATAGTTCCAACTAGGTACTAAAAGGAAACCCGTTACGCCCGTTTTACTTGGCATATCAAGTTGAGTAAGATCACGCTCTTCGACTACAAGCTCTTCACACCGCGACCATGTTCTATCTCCAATGTGCGTGGAAGGGCGATCTACCACTTTAGTTCCGAAGGCATTCGAAACATATTCTGACTCTCTACCAGCGCTCCCTATACGTAATGACACAAGAGTAGAAAGTAGGTTAAGGATAGTATCCGCGTCGTGATCACCATAAATAGACTTAATTTGAGAAATTGATTGAGTTCCTAGAACGGTTCTTCCACCTCTAGATCTAGATAACTCCAACCATTGAATTAGGTCTGGATTTGCAGGTAAATTAGCCATCTCATCAATAAATAACCATGTAGGGAGTGCACCTTCTTGAGTTTGAACTAAAAAATAGGTTGTCATTAGGGATATAAGCGCATTGCAAACTGGTGCCCCTATTGAATCAAAACGCTCATCAGACTGAACAATAATGGTCTGCGGACACTTCTTGTCTTTTGATGCTATCCAGTCTCGAATTGAAAATTTGCTCTGGTCACTACCTGCCCATGCCTGAGCAAGAGTCTCAATCCAAGCCAATTCAGAAATTAGGTTTACATAAAAGCCTTGTGTCGTCTTAGAATTCTCGACAACAAAAGAAGATGCGATTGGGTAATGCTGTTCTAATAATGACTGCATTTCATTTTGAGGCACTTTGAGACGCTGTGCTATTTCATTCCACCCCCAATGGCCTCCTTCATTGAGTAGAGATATCAACATACCTGCGAAAATTAGCCTCGCGCCTTTGATCCACATTTGATCATGTGAATTCAATATCGGGATCAAATTATCGGCGACTGTTTTTGCGTCGTCATGATTCCGTATATCTCTTGCTATATCCCAAACTCTAGATCGTTTATCCCATGGGGCTATCAATATTGCTCTTTTGTCTAGAAAGTATGGTGTGAATTCACGTTTCTTATCAAAGATAAAAGCTCTTTCACCAGATAGAATTACCTGATATATAATCGGTAAAATCACTGCTGTTTTACCAGACCCCGTAGTACCCAACACACCTATATTTGACTGTTCAATTTTTTTAGTTATATGAAATTCAGGGTGGATTTTAATGCCCCTACTTTTTCGACCTTCGTTCTTGATCGATTTTTTAGCGCACTTCTTCGCAAACTTAATTGCCTTACTAGCGGCATATAGTCTTTTACCTTCGACATGATGACTAATATCATTTCCACCATCTTCCCAACAAATTTTCTTTGTTAATTTGTATGACGAAAAAAGTGAAATTAGAAAAGGAATTAAAATATGCAAATAGAAGTGAAGATATAGCCCGTTTTTTTCAATCCACCCCCAGTAGTAGTTCCAGTCAGAACCACTACCTAATTTTAACAAACTCTTAATAAGGCTAATAAAGAACTTTGAATGGTCATCAAAGCTTCCCCATCCGGAAAACCAATTCCAAGTAAAGTATACCTGTACAGCATAAGTGAGAAAGAACGTAAGTCCGAAAAAAATTAAGATGCTTTCATAGTCCTGAGTTTTTTGATTTGGTGTAGATCTCATTAATATTTACCTCCGTTCAAACGTAGTTTGACCATTTCACGTTCATGGTCAGATAAGTTCGCTACTGCGCACACTATAGAAAATGTTCTGCTAGTGATTTTTCGCTCAAGCTCCAGCAGATTTTGATCAAGTGACTTCTGCTCTGAGTGCTCAGTAATAATCTGGCGTACGTGCTCTGCAACAGACTCATTTTTTATCTCAGCATCATTAACAATGCTGTTATAATCCGAGTTAGACAGACGCACTGTGATTGCTCTATGTAGATTTTTTTTAGACATAAGAATCCCTTGAGCGTGATTTCACTGAAATCCGCTTTAATAAGTTGAATTAATTGAGTTTTTTATACCGAACTAGCGAAATCGATTCGCACCCTGAAATCAGCTAAAAAGGCCGAATATCAAGTTCTCTGTATGAAATCAACGGACAGTTGAACGCATCGTCAGGTGCGATGGGGTCTGATAGAAAACCAGTAAACTTAGTCATTAATTAGCTCTTCCGAATTTGATACTGTACGACGATCAAGAAATTCTTCTATATCACTTATTCGATACATCACCCGACGCCCCACTTTCACATAAGGTAATCCATAGCGGCCGTTGGATGCCCACGCGCTTAACGTTTGATGGCGTACACCCAAAAAATCAGCCGCTTCAATACGACTCATTAGACCTCTTTTTTCATTAGTAGAAATGAAGTTCGATTTATCTTTTTCTTTCATCACCTAAGTCCTCGTTGTTAGACAGCTATAGACTACTCATGATAATTTCTTGGAGCACGTGAGAAAGTTTACAAAAAAGTGACCACGAGAAGCTTATCAATGAAAAAACCAGAAAAATTAAGTGAATTAAAAGAAAACCTACGACTTGACATTCATAAGTTACGCACTAGATTTTTTGAAGAATATAGTGAAAAACATAAAATAAGCGTTAGAAACAATGAAAACCTTATTAGAATTGAGGAGTGTTGTTCGAGTGAAAATTTCAAATTATCCTTTCATCAAAACTCAGGGAAAAATTCATTATTACGATTACTACAAGAAATATTTTTAGAAAATTTCTTAAAATATGAAGAAAAATTAAAAGAATCAGGAGCCTTTCCTAAAATATTTTTTGAGGATTACGATGTAAACTTTGATAACATCGAACGAATAAATAAAACATTACAAGATAATCATTTTTGGTCTTATGAAACATGGACAAAGCAAAATAGCGAAAAAATAATTGAATTAATGGAAG
>NZ_JAEMUI010000046.1 GCF_016461715.1 Marinomonas spartinae
TCTTCTAATAAATACCGTTTTTTTCTTAATTTATATTGAAAGTAAGCATGATAGTATTCAGCGTTTTGCTCTTGATTATCACTATGTACAATTATAGGTTCCATTTCGTCTAGTATAGGCTTCATTTTATTTGGCTTGCCTTGCCAATAATAAACATATAATTGTGAGCTTTTTATTTGCAGCCAAATATCCCACCATTCTGATTTGTCGTGTGTTTTTTGAACTGGGGGTTTTTTCAATGATTTTAAAGCCATGTCATAGCTTATAAGAGCAAGATCATGTTGATGGACTACTTCATATGTTTTACCTAGAAAAAAATGAGATGCAGCTAGTTTTTCATATTGCTCGTTTATTTCCAGTAACTGAATGAGGTTTTTTAGATGGTCACGAGCTTTTTTATGTTGTCCATCTCGATGAAGGCTATCAGATAACCCCTCTAGTATTTGAATCAGATGTGATGTTTGCTCTTCTTCTGCAAAATTTTCGCTTGCACGGCAGGTGTTAAGAGCATTTTGATACAGGTATATAGCATCATCAATGGCAAAGGTTGTTTTTGCTTCGCTAGCCGCCTGGTAATAGTATTGGCTAGCTTGGTCGTATTGCTGGGCTTTTTCATAGTGTTGTGCAAGGTCGGAAGCAATAAAGCGATCTATATTGTCTGTTATCTTGAGGATAGACTCAGCGATAAGTCCATGTCGTTCTGGTAGGTTTTGTTTTTCAATGCTGTCGTACGCAGTATCTCGTACAAGGGCATGTTTGAATAGGTAACGGTCACCATCAACATGACGCAGCTGAATAATCAGTTGGTTATCGATTAGCTCTGATAAATCGTTTTGAACTTGCAGTGCACTAAAGTGAGAGGCGGTAACCAGTAGGTTATAGCTAAACTCTCTTCCTATCGCGGCAGCAAGTTGTAAGGTGTCCTTGGAATAAATCAGGCCATCGATTTTATTCTGGATAGATTCTCGTAGACTATTTGGTATTTCATCAATTCTTTGATGATCGACAAATTCTATCAACCCATGGTTTAGCTGTACTAACTTACGGCGCTTAAGCATGGATACCAGCTCTTCAATAAAGAGTGGAATGCCATCGGTACGGGTAACTAAGACCTCCATCACATCTTCGGTAACTGCTGCCCCATCAAATAACGTATTGATGAACTCTTGTGAAGAGTTTTGATTAAGTTGCTCAAGATGGATGCAATGATATTTACCGTCGTCAAAGGCTGATGGTGCAGGTTGGCGTGAAGTGGTAATAATCGTTTGTTTTTGAGCACCGGCTTGTTTGCTTAGGTAGGCGATAAACTCTTGGCTGGTGACATCAGCCCAGTGGATGTCTTCAAATATATAAATATGACCAACAGATTGACTGTATTGAGTCATTTGTTCTTGATAGCTGTTCAGAATGTAGGCCAGCCCTTCAAACAATAATGATTTTTGCTGCTTTGGTTCAATACTGGATAGCTGGCATTGTTCAATATCGTTAATATTGAGCCATGCTGCCAGTAGGGTAGTGATTTCTGTTTTTGATTCTAAAAAGTCGCCGTTTTCTATTAATTGAGTGAGTTGTTTGCCTTGGCTATGTTGTTGATTAAATAGAGCAGTAAGTAGATGCTTTATGACGGATAAAATAGGGAAGAGGGCATTGTTTTGGTGTTCGGGTAGCGCTTGAAAAATATGATGAGTTCTAGAGGATTCTAGCCGCCTGAACTCATGAATAAGCCGTGACTTGCCGATGCCAGCCTCACCATATATATGGATTATTGTATTAGTACTAAAGGATTTTTCTAGAGAGGCGCGTAAGGTATCTAGCTCTTTTCTACGGCCAACCAATGGGTAAGTGTTTCGTACACCACGAATAAAACCAAATGCTTCTATGGATCGCTCGGCGACAAGTTGGGCGTGGTCTTGTTGTGTCGCCTGATGTTCAGCAAATTGATAATAGTTTTCTAATATGGCCTTGGTTTCCATTGAACATAGAATGCTATTGTTACAGGCTTGTCTTGCTAGGGCGCAGGTCTGATGGCTAGCGAAGCCATCTGGTATTTGATTACCATGTTGGGTCAAAATGCCTGAGTGAATACCTATCTTGACGATGTATTGGCATCGATATTTCTCAAGCATAAAGCCTTGCTGTTTAGAAATAGCGCTCATTATTTCAAGTGATGTGCGTGCAGCGAGACGAGAATCATGATCACTTGCTACAGGGTAACCAAAGTAAAATAGAGTTTGATCCCCTAAATGGCCAACGTGAAACCCTCCATAGCGCTGGGCCACATCAATACACTGTTGGCGAGTTGAGTGATAAAGACTTTCTAGCAGCCCTGTTTGTTCTTCTGGGATGTTATGTATTTGCTTTAACGAGAGACCTAGAGCCAACACAGTGATTTGTTTGCGCTCGGTAGAGGGGAGGTACTGTTTGAAAATATGACTAGGGTCATCGCCACGTTGAACGAGTGTTTCCATGTCCTCTTGTATCGCGGGTTTTACTGGTCGAAACTGTCCAACAAGATTGTTGATGACAATTTTGTCGAGTTCTTCAAATAACGCTTGAGCACTTTCAATACGCTCATTCACATTCTTTCTGAGCGTTTTCTGCAGAATATGTCCTAACGGGTGCGATAAAAGAGAACTAGGAATAGCGACGGGCGTATCACTCAGGTGCTGATGGTACAAATCCGCAATACTAGAACCTGAAACAGCAGGAGATCCTGTCAGCACTTCAATAAAAACAAGCCCCCACATATAGAGATCAGATTGAAACGAAGCAGGCTCTCCTCGAAGTTGCTCCGGTGCACAATAGCTAGGCGTTCCTACAGACTCTTGGGCTAGGGTAATCGTTTTAAAGTCTTCTGAACGCTGGTTAATAGTGACCGTGCTAATACCAAAATCGAGTAACTTAGCGTTTTTTTTCGCCCCCGTTTGCTGCAGCATAATATTAGAAGGCTTGATATCACGATGGATAATACCTTGTTGGTGGGCATGAACGAGCGCATCCAACACTTGCAGCATGATTGGGTAGGCTTCTTCAATGCTTAGAGCGCCATGTTGCTGTATATAATCACTCAGATTGGTGCCATCGACATACTCAAAAATACTATATACATTGCTAGATGAGACTTGGCCTTTATCAAGTAATCGAACAATATTGGGGTGGTTGAGTTTAGCAACAAAATGGCATTCTCGTTCAAAACGTTTGATTTGCTGGCTATTTTTCTCGTCTTGCGTTTCTAAATTCACACTCTTGATGGCCACACGCTGGCCTGTATTATGATGGATCGCTAAGTAAACTGTACCAAATCCGCCTTGGCCAATTTTATGTTCGAGTTGGTAGCCTTTCGAGGAAAAAAATGACGCTATTGCATTGTGGGATGTTGTTTTCATAGTAATTGGTGAATCTCATTTTGAGATTCATGCTGCTTACCTTTATATATAATGACATTACTCGTATTGAGCCTTACTTCTCCATGTTGTAACTGGATTAATTCGCATACATCAAGATCCGTGAAGCTAACAACATCACGAATTCGGCTTCTAAGTCGGTGTAAACGAATACGAGTATTTTCCACCTCAATACCTAGGTCTTTGGACAGTTTAGACAAGGCTACCCATCCTCGTTGATTCTCAGCATAGTCCTGCTGTTTATCAGAGATGGCTTGGCGAGCCAAATAGAGTAATAGATACAATTGACTTTGGATTCTATAGCCTTTAATTTCCGCCGTCTGCACTCCATCCATAATGTGCAGTTGGATATCCTCTTCATCATTTGATACGTTGAGTTGAAAGGTCAAGTCTTCCAGTGTTTGAGCGACAGGCAAATACTGACTGGTATTAGACGACATTTGATTAAATTGCATCCGATATTTGTGTTTACCTACTGTTAGAACATCACCATCCATCAGCCTCTTCTTATTTGATAGGGTTTCATTGTCTACCCATATCCAACTTCCTTCATTCCACAGCAAGGTGCTGGTCTCTGACAGAGCATGCAGTGGTTTGTTTAGGCAAATAGGTGTTAATCGCAAGTTCGATTCGACTGGGATCAATAGATCGTGAGGTGAGGTGTTATTGGTGAGGGTGAAGGATCCCACATCTTTAGAGGAAAAGATGATAGTGTCATTTTTATTGAGAGCGTGAGGTCGGCCAGTTTGCAGTTTATGTTCATTTACCCACACGCCATTGGTACTTTTGTCTTCAATGTACCAAGTGTCATCTTGCCAAAAAATGATAGCATGAAGCCGAGAAATACTGTTAGCAGATAGGTGGGTATGGCAGTTATCGGCTCGTCCTAGCGTATGGTAATTGCGTAAATAAATGTCTCGACCTGAAGAAGAAAGTGTACCAGTTTTAATTGGATTGGTTTGACCTGGGACGATTTCTGGAGGGGAAAGATCGGATGTCAAGCCTGACAGCGATTTAACCTGGTCGATATGAGACATAACCCTGACCTCTTTGTAGCTATTTATTTCTCTTAACCATCACCCTCAGAAGGATTACTACTTGAATATTGGAACAGCCGTCAATTTTTGTCTGACAGCCTCACCTTGAGGGGCTGATCAATTCCATGATGTAGTAGTGTTTATAGATTGTTTATCTAGTATGTGTCAATAAGAGTAGGTTAAGAATACCAATTGAGAATGATAACATATCGCATAATGACAGTAATTTTTTCATAAGTCTATGTTTTTGTTTCTCTTTTTATGGAAATAGCCTTTCAGTATTAAATGGTATTCATTAGATATAAAATTGTAATTATTATGTTAATTTATCACTTTGGAATCGGTTCAGCCAATGATTGTATCGTCACATGGTAGGGACGAAATGTTACAGTTTGTCGCACGCTTATAAACAAAAATAGCTAAAAGATTTTTGTTTGGCTTCAGGAGCATGGCATTGCTTATCCCTCTTTATCAATGGTTCTTGTCTGAACCTCACTAATTTTCCGTATTAATACTTCCTCTGTTTTGATACTTCCTCTAGTGAGGACTCACCTCATCCATACATACATAGAGTCAGTCACTGCTGACCAGATATTAAAATATATTTTTAACAGTCGTTCCTGCTTGGATAATAATGTTTTTTTTTTTAAATAAAATGCTTAAATATTTTTAGGTTTAGAAAAACAAATGTAGTTTTATATTT
>NZ_JAEMUI010000047.1 GCF_016461715.1 Marinomonas spartinae
GTTTCATGGAGGTAACGATGTTGTTGATGAGTTACTTTCCTTGGAGGGAATAGCTCTCGGCTTCCTGCGCGATGGTGTCGGCGGGAAGGTGTTTTTGCTCGTTGAGTTGTTTGGGGTCGATGAAAGTTAGGCGCTATTTTTCATCTGCCCCCAAATTCTGACAGCCTTGTTAAACGTTGGCTGGCTCATTACTTAGACCATTTTCATCTAGCGCATTGTAAATTGTGAGAAAGCCACCAACCAAATGAAAATCTATACTATTGATCATTGGCAAAACCTTTCCTTCCAAAGTCATAGAGGACATGCCTAACTCTACCGAGACAATTTCCTTTTCTAGACATTTGTTTATAGCCTCGTGATAGTTCCTTTTATATGGGGTCAACTCCCCACTACAAATACAATGATAAAGGTTTATTTGCTTGCTGGTGATCGCTAGACTATCAAATTTCTGCCAGCATATTTCATATTGAACATCGCCAATTATCAATACAATTGGTAGATTCTCGTCCCACTCATTATCAGGCGAAAACCAGCCAACATAAGACGAACTTATGGTATTACCGATCCATTTTCTGGAATAGGATTTCACCAGCTCTATCGCTGCTTCTTTGTCCTCTACCCATTCGGGGTTGTAACCTTGAATCCATGACATAGTTTTACTTTTAACACTTAGCTAAGGGGCACAAATATGGCGCTATAATGCCGAAGGCGCGCCATGTTTGTGTCCCTCTTGAGCGCCTTGCTATATTTTCCTGCGCCGAAGTATCTCATCGCCGTTATCATCATATATTTGAGTTGGGTTCCAACCAACACTTCTATAAAAACCATAAGCTCTCACTACAGGTTTCGCCGTAGCAGCAAGCCATAATTCAGAGTGTCCAACACTAAATAAATCATCACTTGTTTGGTTAAGCAATTGTTTTCCAATCCCTTCGCCTTCGTGTCCAGCAAGAATTGCTAGTACCAATATTTCTCCAGTTTCAGTGTTTCCGAAACAGAAGCCAATAACTTCATCTTGCTTTATTGCGACATTTCCAACATAAGTACCGTTATCAATTAAAGGTGACCATGATTCTTCAGTTATACCGATTGCTGCAAGCTCGTTCCGACTAAACGAGTTGTCATTGGTAGCACCTCTAATTTCAAAACATTTAACCAGATCTGAACTGATGGCTTTTCTATATATCGCTTTCATATTCTTCCCATGAACTAACGAAAATATAACAATTAAGGGTTATACGGCAGCGTAGCTGCGGCTATAACCCACTGTTGAACGGCTGCGTTGTCTATATAGGGGATTTGCTTTTTTCATGGTGGGACTTCCCTGTTATATAACTCGCTCAATACCAACGTCTGTCTGGACGATGCCGCTTCAGATCGTCTTTGATCGCTGCTATGTTGATTCTTTATTTGCTCTTTTGTAGCGCGATTTGACCCGCGAGGCAAGCGATTCCCTCAGGCCTTATGACCTGATCCGCTTTATACACTGATCTCACCGTATACTAACGCTAACTACCATTGTCCCATGACTGCAGGATGCGAAGCCGTTTTGTCACTTTACTCTCAGATACATCGCCAAGATACATCACTGCATGCTCTCCACAAGCAGGACATGAACAACCTGACTCAGCAGCCTTTTCACTGCCGTCCTTGGCTCGCGATTCGTTCATGTCTAACTGCTTATCTACCCGCTTCTTCACTTTGGCTCTTATTGCATTAGACAAACAGCCATAATGCCGGATGCGCATAAACCCCCTTGGTAATACATGGAGTAAAAAACGTCTTAGCAGTTCTTGTGGCGTGAGTGTTAAAAGAGACTGCTTGCCGGAACGATAATCTCGATATTGAAGACTGATTTTGTCGTTGTTCCACACTTGGAAACGATTGTTAGATAAGGCAATACGATGGCTATAGCGCGCTAAATAAGTCACCAAGGTTGAGCGATATTCAAGCGCCGATTTGCAATAGACAACCCAAGGCTTTTGCATCAAAACATTCAATAGCCGGCTCACTTCCGTTTGCGATAACGCTGGTAGTAACCCTTCGCTAAAAGCTGCTCTTAGTTGACTGACCATGGCACCTCTAAAACGATTTGATAACAGTTTCACCGGAAGAAAATAGTTTTTCTTCAGACTATGCCAGCCTTGATCTCTATACACTCCAGAGGGAACCAAGGCATGAAGGTGAACATGACGCACCAATGTTTGACCCCATGTATGCAAGACTGCCGTCATACCTGCCCATCCATTGTGTTTTCGTTGGCTTAACTCATTCAACGCACGCCATGCAGTGTGAAATAAAGCGTCATAAATGACTCGATCGTGTCTGGCTATCCAAGCGTTTAGCTCATGAGGTAGCGTAAAAACTAAGTGAAAATATGGCACCGGCAAACATCGCTCCTCCTGCTTCAATAGCCATTGTTCGCTTGCTTTCTTTTGGCACTGGGGACAATGTCTATCTCGACAGCTATGATGCCAAAACCAATGATGACCACAGCCATGACATTGATACTTTCCTGTCCCCATTCGCTCGGTTCGACAGTCTTCTATATGATGTAGAACTTGCCATTGTCTCGCATTGGCATGTATCTGATGTTGTTCGTGACAATAATGAATCACGCTCGCTAGGCTTACCCCATTCATGATGGTCACCAGTCGGATAGTAATAAATCTTCACTATCCCGTCTCTTTAGATCCATCATCGCGACCCATTGCAGATAACGAAAAGTGGTTTGAATCTGCTTATGGCCTAATAAGGCTTGCAGCCTTGGTAAAGGCATTCCAGCTAACAGTTGATGGCAAGCAAACGCATGACGCAAACTATGAAAACGAATGCATTTGTGGATCCCTGCTCGCTTAGCAGCTTCCTTAGTTTCTAATCGTAGGTATTTGCTATGCAGAGGACGGTGCTTATCCAATCCATAAACCACCACATCACAAGGTTCGTAACGTTGCCAATAGCGACCTAGCACCTGTTGCAAGCTTTCTGGAAACAGAACATAGCGATCTTGCTGCCCCTTCCCTTGCCTTACTTTGATGCAGTGATGGGTAAGATCTAAATCATTGACTCGCAGCTCATTAACCTCACTGATTCTCATCCCTGTCGTATAAGCCAACACCATGGCGACATACACTTTTGGATGCTGACAGCATCTGATCATCGCTTGCACTTCATCTGGATAGAGCAAGTCTGGGATTTTCTGAGACTTATTAGGATGAGGAAGTGATACCGATGGCATCGTTTTGTTCGCGACTTTTCGGTATAGAAAGTTCAGAGCATGTAACGCTTGACGGCAACTTGACCAGCTCCATCCTCGCTCTCTTATTAGATACAGCAAATATTGTTGGATATCGGTTTGGTTAAGCCGATCAGGAGGCATACGAAAATAGCGTGCAACTTCCGTTAATTGATATAAATAAGCTCTTTGCGTAGACACAGAAAAACCTTCTAGGGTCATCTGATCTATCACCTGTTTGCGTAAAGGTGTCATGACTTAATTCTCCATTGTTGATTGGAAGATTAAGTTTGGTTCTAAATGAGGGAATTGGGAAAACTAAGAAAAGGCCCGCGAAGCGGCTTAGTTCAACATTTTAATAGTGCGCATGCGCGTTTAGACAATTCCAAAAAGTTCTAATGAACGCCGTAAGTAACTGAATCAAAGTTACTTTACGAAATTACTCACAGAAACTGAAACTGGAAAAACGAGCATGCGTGTTTACACATTTATCCACAGCACGTTATTTCTGATGCGTATATTCTTATTCATTGATACTAAAAGACTTTCTCGTTTCCTACCAGTCTAAAAAGCAACTAAGCCCACTTTTCGTGGGCTTTTTGTGTTTGTTACTTGTACTTAGGTATTGGCCAGTCGTCTAGGAAGGTGCGGTTGGCGT
Organism: Marinomonas spartinae; assembly: GCF_016461715.1. Lineage (GTDB taxonomy): Bacteria > Pseudomonadota > Gammaproteobacteria > Pseudomonadales > Marinomonadaceae > Marinomonas > Marinomonas spartinae_A. The sequence goes on from NZ_JAEMUI010000047.1 coordinate 3,894, forward strand.
ATTCCTTGATGCATTCGACGTTTTTATTGACCCAGTCGGGGGTGCGTAGCTGGGCGATTTGGGTTTGGTACATTCTTATGGCTTGTACCATGTCGTTTAGGTCGCTGGCGGGGAGGACGACGGGGTTGCTTTCCAGTTTCATGGAGGTAACGATGTTGTTGATCAGTTACTTTCCTTGGAGGGAATAGCTCTCAGCTTCCAGCGCGGCGGTGTCGGCGGGAAGGTGTTTTTGCTCGTTGAGTTGTTTAGAGTCGATGAAGGCTAGGTGCTATTTGTCATCTGCCCCCTAACTTATTTTAGCCGTTATATATGATGTTTCCATCTGGGTCATATACGCTTTCATAAGGTAATAACATCGATACAAACTCCTCAAAGCTATTAGCAACAACCACGCTTTCCCCCCCTTCTGACTCTATAACTATAACTTTAGGAGTTATGTCTGAATCTCTATAATCTAATGCTATCCAATCATGACCATCACCATCGATAAGAACCAACTTTTCTGGTAAGTCCCAAGTATCTGAAAGATAAGCACTATCAAAAATAGAACGATATTTATCAGGATCTACACCTGAAAAATCACCAATTGAATAAAATCCTTCACCAAAATAAGGTTTAGTGGAACCTGTATCAGGAGGTGTCAATTTTACAACCCAAGACTTATCGCAATTAGTATATTTAACATAGTCATTTGGGAGTTTAATACCATACTCTTTTTCAAAAGCTTCTATTCTTTCTTCTGCCGTATAAGTTCGATAATTCTCAACCTCACGAACTTCACCACATTCTGGACATACAAAATATGCTGTTCCATCTATAATATCTGGTTCAAGCAACTCTTTTTTACAGCATTTCATTTATCCATCCCTACATGTCCAATCAAATCCCAAACTTATCTTTTTACCTTATGAAAAACAACAACTAAGCCCACTTTTCGTGGGCTTTTTGTGTTTGTTAT
>NZ_JAEMUI010000048.1 GCF_016461715.1 Marinomonas spartinae
GGACGTAATCACGGGGGGGTTGTCGTTTAAATCGTTCACACTAACGGTCACCGCTTTGCTGTCCGTTAGATTGCCAGTACCGTTATCGGTGACAACAACATTGAAGCTGTAGGTGTTTTTCGTCTCATAATCCGCAGCGTTTTTCAGAGTGACTGCGCCCGTACTGGCATTGATATTTAATAACGCGGCATCCGCACCAGTTAGACTGTAAGTTAAGGTATCATTTTCAGCATCCGTCGCCGTCGCCATGTAGATCACGGTGCTGGTCGGCGCATTTTCATTGACACTTCCTGTTGCCCCTGAGGTGATGACGGGAGCATCATTAGTTCCTGTGATAGTCACTGTCACATCTTGCGTGGCTTTTGCGTTAAAGTCGTCTGTAACAATAATACTAAAGACCGCTGTTACGGTTTCCCCTTGTTTCAAAAAGTCGATACTACTTTCTGCTATATTAAAGCTCCAATTGACCGTACCAGTATTGGTATTACTACTGGGTGAGCTAATGCTGAAAGCAGCTTTTAGAGCAGCAATTTGATCAGCTGTTAGAGTTAGGGCCGTTGTCCCATCTTGCGCTTTTGCTGTAATGGATTTATCCGCTTTTGTCGCCGTAGGACGATTGGTCGTATCGGCATCGCTAAACGTCACACTACCATTTTTCGTTAACGCTCCACCCTCTGTTAGGTTGCCAGTTACATCAACAGCGCTAATCACTGGGACAGCGTTATCTTTTAGCGTGATATCATTTCCTGTCCCACCCACATAGCTCGTCTGAAAGCTATGGCTATTAGAGGTTAACGATCCACCTTCCGCGACACCATTTAGCGTTCCTGTAATCGCACTCGAACCTTGATTATCAATCAGTTCAAACGTGTTACCACTATTGGTCACCGAATAAGCGATATCAAAAGCACTGTTCGCCCCCAAGGTAACATTACCTTTAACTGTCACTTGGTCATATTCTGTTTTAGCTGTCGACCCCGTAATATCCGCTTTTAAAGTGCCATTTAATACGAGATTGCCATTAACAGTCAGCCCCCCTGCCCCACTGTTAATACCAGAGACACCCGGCGCAAGAAAGCCACCACTGTTCACCGTTAAAGTATTCGTTGAGTTTGCAGCAAAGATAGAGCCGGAACCCGATAGCATTGCGCCTGAGTTGACAATAACTTCAGATGTATTAGCCAGTGACCCAGTCAATGACAAGGTGCCACCAGAAACAGTTGTGTTCCCTGAATAAGTATTACTGCCTGATAACGTCAGTGTTCCCGATCCAACTTTGCTTAATGCAAGCCCATTCGCAATTTCAGACATGGAACCGGAGAAGTTCGTTGACGTGTTATTTCCGCCAACCGTTAACGTCCCGCCATTGGCAACAATACTTCCTGCACCAGCAATCGATCCTATAGTTTCAGAGGTAGAAGTAGATAATTCAAATGTTGCACCTGCAGCAACCGTTACTGCACTGTTATCGGCAATAGCACTACCGCCAGAGGCAAACACTTCACCTGAAGAAATCGTCGTGTCTCCCGTATAGGTATTCGCTCCCGACAAGGCTAGTGTACCAGCTCCTGTCTTAATCAGCCCTCCCGTACCACTCATTACCCCTGCAAACGAACTACTATTGGTCTGATTAACGGTCAACGTATTGGCACCTAAATCAACACGGGTTCCGCTAACACCACTCAAGTTACCAATCGTCTCGTTGCTGGAAAGGCTTAATTTGCCTGTACCCGTTAATGCCACTGCACTGGTATCTGCCAACGCCATGCCATTACTATTATTGAGTACCAATTCCCCCGCAGAAACGATTGTATTACCGGTATAGGTGTTCTCTCCGGTCAATGTAACAGCACCCGAACCAGACTTAGTAAACGTTCCGGTTCCACTGATTATCTTACTGTAAGTACCCGATGAGTTTTGGTTGAATACGACAGCCGCATTATTGACAATATCGCCTGTTAGGCTTGTTGTCGTACCACTTAGAGTCCCCGCCGATACGGTAGCGGCACCAGACCAAGAATTGCCAGCGCCAGACAAGAGTAAAGTCCCCGCCCCTGCCTTTTCCATCGAACCAGAACCAGAAATGTCACCAGAAATCGTGACATTATTCGCATTCGTAATCGAACCGCCGTTGAATACAAAATTATTGGCTAAAGCAATGGATGAGCCTGTAACCGTTAATCCTTGTGACAGAGTGACAGCGCCACCACCAAGATTGCCACCATCGGCCACCACCACACCACCACTTCCGGAGAGCGTTAAGCCTCCAGAAAACGTATTGTTTCCAGAAAGGGTTAATGCACGCCCTCCAGTATGAGTCAGTGCGCCTGAACCAGAAATAGCACCACTGACAGTCACATCACTGTTAGTAACCGTAATGGTTCCCCCATTTGCACCTAGAGTGATGTCATGTGAGATATCGGACGAATTTTGCAGAATTAACGAACCACCATCTAAGGTAAGCCCCCCCGAGCCGAGGTTGCCATTATCTGAAATAGACAAACTCCCGCCAGTCACATTGGTACTAAAAGAAGAGTTACTATTTATAGCGCTAGATAAGGTAAGACGGCCGTCCCCCATTTTGGTAAGACTTTGACCATTACCTGTTATGGTACTTGCAATAGTTAACGAATCACCAACACCATTAGTAACAATCGCGCTTCCTTGAAGATTCAATGTGCCATTGGATATTGTCAAACCATTCATCAAGTCAGTATCGAGTATCACACCAGATACCAGCTCGATCGTCTGACCATTCATATCTACGAAGTCAGAGGCTAGATTAAACGACACAGTCTGATTTGCCGACGCATAATGCATGGCCTCTATCAGCGACAACCCACCGCCATCAGTGAGGTCAGTGGCATAATCAGAAAAAGTGGCATTATCATTCTTGTTATCGCCTGTCGTCACCGTCAGAGAATTAATAACATCATATTTTGCATCATTACTACCTGTGGGCGTGGTATTGGTTATCGCGTTACCGACAATATCTTGAATATTTTGAGTGCCAGAAAAACCAAGAGAGACGGTGCCATTGAGATCCGCTAAATCCCCGCCCGATACCGTAATATTATAGACATTGCTGCTACCCACTTGAGAAACACTCGTCACACTTGCTGTTGTCCCTGATACGGAAAAATCACTAGCATCTAAGTTAGAAACCGCTTCTGAAAAGGCCACTTGATAAACCAGCGAGTCCGCATTAGTAGAAGAACCAGTGGGTGTTTGGCGAGTAATCGAAGTAATAGTCGGTGCTGTCGTATCAAGTACGTAATTTTGGCTATAAATAGAACCGTCATTACCTGCTGTGTCAGTCACCTTGACTTTCAAGGTATTGGATCCCGCCGCTAGCGTTTGTCCAGCTAAAGACCACGTATTCGATCCCACGGACGTCGTCGCCACTGTCCAGCTCGCCCCATTATCAAGGGACACGTAAACGCTCTCTCCCGATGACAAGTTCGCTGATAAGGTGCCACTGACCGTCTGCTCAGCCGTCTTGGTGATAATGGAGCCACCGTTAACCGCACTGTCAGCGGAAAACGCCGCTGAGGCAATTGTCTTTGTTGGTGCACTTGTATCCAGCACATACGCTTGGTTATAAACTGCTCCGTCGTTACCAGCAG
>NZ_JAEMUI010000049.1 GCF_016461715.1 Marinomonas spartinae
CCAGTGAGATCTTATCTTAAGGGAGGCTTCCCGCTTAGATGCTTTCAGCGGTTATCCCGTCCGAACATAGCTACCCGGCAATGCCACTGGCGTGACAACCGGAACACCAGAGGTTCGTCCACTCCGGTCCTCTCGTACTAGGAGCAGCTCCTCTCAAATCTCAAACGTCCACGGCAGATAGGGACCGAACTGTCTCACGACGTTCTAAACCCAGCTCGCGTACCACTTTAAATGGCGAACAGCCATACCCTTGGGACCGGCTTCAGCCCCAGGATGTGATGAGCCGACATCGAGGTGCCAAACACCGCCGTCGATGTGAACTCTTGGGCGGTATCAGCCTGTTATCCCCGGAGTACCTTTTATCCGTTGAGCGATGGCCCTTCCATACAGAACCACCGGATCACTAAGACCTACTTTCGTACCTGCTCGACGTGTCTGTCTCGCAGTTAAGCGTGCTTTTGCCTTTACACTCTATGCATGATTTCCGACCATGCTGAGCACACCTTCGTGCTCCTCCGTTACTCTTTGGGAGGAGACCGCCCCAGTCAAACTACCCACCACACAGTGTCCTCGATCCGGATTACGGACCTGAGTTAGAACCTCAAACATACCAGGGTGGTATTTCAAGATTGGCTCCAATAGAACTGGCGTCCTATCTTCAAAGCCTCCCACCTATCCTACACAAGTAGGTTCAAAGTTCACTGTGAAGCTATAGTAAAGGTTCACGGGGTCTTTCCGTCTAGCCGCGGATACACAGCATCTTCACTGCGATTTCAATTTCACTGAGTCTCGGGTGGAGACAGTGCCGCCATCATTACGCCATTCGTGCAGGTCGGAACTTACCCGACAAGGAATTTCGCTACCTTAGGACCGTTATAGTTACGGCCGCCGTTTACTTGGGCTTCGATCAAGAGCTTCGCTTACGCTAACCCCATCAATTAACCTTCAAGCACCGGGCAGGCGTCACACCCTATACGTCCACTTTCGTGTTTGCAGAGTGCTGTGTTTTTAATAAACAGTTGCAGCGGCCTGGTATCTTCGACCGACTAGTGCTTACGGAGCAAGTCCTTCACACCGGCCGGCGTACCTTCTCCCGAAGTTACGGTACCATTTTGCCTAGTTCCTTCACCCGAGTTCTCTCAAGCGCCTTGGTATTCTCTACCTGACCACCTGTGTCGGTTTGGGGTACGGTTCATGTATATCTGAAGCTTAGAAGTTTTTCCTGGAAGCATGGCATCAACCACTTCACCCAAAAGAGGGCTCGTCATCAATTCTCGGCATTCTCTCTTAAAGAGTGACCCGGATTTGCCTAAGTCACTTGCCTACTACCTTAAACACGGACTACCATCGCCGTGCTGGCCTAGCCTTCTCCGTCTCTCCATCGCAATATACATAAGTACAGGAATATTAACCTGTTTCCCATCGACTACGCATTTCTGCCTCGCCTTAGGGGCCGACTCACCCTGCCCTGATTAACATGGGACAGGAAACCTTGGTCTTCCGGCGGGGGAGGTTTTCACTCCCCTTATCGTTACTCATGTCAACATTCGCACTTCTGATACCTCCAGCCTGCCTTACAGCTTGACCTTCAACGGCTTACAGAACGCTCCTCTACCGCTCATCCTAAGATGAACCCGTAGCTTCGGTGTACAGTTTGAGCCCCGTTATATCTTCCGCGCAGGCCGACTCGACTAGTGAGCTATTACGCTTTCTTTAAAGGATGGCTGCTTCTAAGCCAACCTCCTAGCTGTCTAAGCCTTCCCACATCGTTTCCCACTTAACTGTAACTTTGGGACCTTAGCTGACGGTCTGGGTTGTTTCCCTTTTCACGACGGACGTTAGCACCCGCCGTGTGTCTCCCGTGCTCATACTCATTGGTATTCGGAGTTTGCATGGGGTTGGTAAGTCGGGATGACCCCCTAGCCCAAACAGTGCTCTACCCCCAATGGCAATACACGAGGCGCTACCTAAATAGCTTTCGAGGAGAACCAGCTATCTCCGAGCTTGATTAGCCTTTCACTCCTATCCACAAGTCATCCCCAGCCTTTTCAACGGATGTGGGTTCGGTCCTCCAGTTAGTGTTACCCAACCTTCAACCTGCTCATGGATAGATCGCCCGGTTTCGGGTCTATTCCCAGCAACTATACGCCCTATTAAGACTCGGTTTCCCTACGCCTACCCTATGCGGTTAAGCTTGCTACTGAAAATAAGTCGTTGACCCATTATACAAAAGGTACGCAGTCACGGAACAAGTCCGCTCCCACTGCTTGTACGTACACGGTTTCAGGATCTATTTCACTCCCCTCACAGGGGTTCTTTTCGCCTTTCCCTCACGGTACTGGTTCACTATCGGTCAGTCAGGAGTATTTAGCCTTGGAGGATGGTCCCCCCATCTTCAGACAGAATAACACGTGTTCCGTCCTACTCGTTTTCATCGCTAAGGCGTTTTCGTATACGGGGCTATCACCCTTTACAGCGATCCTTTCCAGAATCTTCTACTAACACCAAAGCCACTTAAGGGCTAATCCCCTTTCGCTCGCCGCTACTCAGGGAATCTCAATTGATTTCTTTTCCTAAGGGTACTTAGATGTTTCAGTTCCCCTCGTTCGCCTCGTATGACTATGTATTCATCATACGATACCCGCAAGCGGGTGGGTTTCCCCATTCGGACATCTCGGGATCA
>NZ_JAEMUI010000005.1 GCF_016461715.1 Marinomonas spartinae
TATCACCTTTTTTCTGATCGTTTCGTCTTTGCTGACGCTATCAGATTGCGCTACAGCAAAAGAGATTAATAAGCAACGCTGGCTTCAGCCTAATATAGAGAAAATTTACTGCGAAGAGGCTGCTCTAGATCAAGACAAAGCAATAAAAGGGGAACAAGATAGCACCTCTATTCAGTTCTTGGCTTTGGTTAAAAATTATACTGCTTCAAGTGATTATCTTGAACCAGTTGGCTACTTTCTAGCGACTAAAACTTACCCTAGAGCACCGCCAGTTTTCTTGATATAGCTTCGCTCTTTCTAACTTTTTAACTTTGGAGAATACATCATGAAAACACTAACTTACGTTTCAACAAAAGAAGTCAATGCCTTAACCTGGCCAGTCACTATTGAAAATACAACACTATACTCACCCGCATTATGCGTGTTCACAGATTTTAAAACATCGGCTCCTCGTGTAATCGAATCCAACACTCGCGCTGATGAGTTGGTCAGACTGATGAGAAAAGAACATGTTCGCATGAAGGTGGTCGTTGATGAGAAAAATAACTTTGTTGGCGTAATCAGCCTAGAAGACCTATCAGAAGATGCTTTTATTAAGCACGTGGCAAATGGTTATGCTCGTTCAGAATTGCTTGTTGCAGATTTAATGAAACCAAAAGATAAAGTACTAGCCTTGTCTTATGCCTCTCTAAAAAATTCTGATATTGAATCTTTACTGTACAGTCAACGCGAAACGGAAGGCCAACATTTACTCGTTATTGATGAAGAAACAAAAACCATTCGAGGCCTCGTTTCTGCAAGTGATATCGCTCGCCAGCTACGCTTAGACATTGATGTAGCCTTCTCTAGCTTTAAAAACATATACAAAATTGCTTTATTAGGCGAAAAATATAATAGTAAAAAACTTAGAGTAGCCTAGAAAAAGATTACTCATCAAGTGTGTTTTGCTTATAAAAATGAGAGGGTTCAAAGAATGACTTTGAACCCTCTCATTTTTACCCTTCTCGTCTTTGAATCCAATAATAGTAAACATCCCCTTCTTGCTCTTGTTTAACCAAAGTATGCCCTAAAAATCGACAAAAATTAGGTATATCTCTGGTCGTAGATGGATCTGTTGCAACCACTTTTAGCACCTCAAGGGGCTCTATTTTTTTCATCTCCACATGTAGCATCATGACTGGCTCTGGGCACATTAATCCGCTAGCGTCTAACAATGAATGGTGTTCCATAATCTGATCCTCCGACTGATTACCCCTATTATAAACCTCCAGGTTGGCTAGACAAACTTTTCTGACAACCAACTCTTAACCATGCTAGCCACCTTTGAAACCACCTCGTCTTGTGTTATGGCCTGCTTTTTTAGCGTCTTAAAATCATGATCGGCTCCTTCAACCCACATGATCTCAATATTCTTGTTGAGTTTTTGCTCCAGGACCCAAGTAGGCTTACCGAACACATCCCTCGTCCCTTGAATAATCAAGCAAGGGACATCAACAGCTTCCAAAAACGCCAAACGATGCTTCTCAGGTTTACCGGGAGGATGAAAAGGAAAACCAAAGCAAATAACCCCCTTCACTCTATTATCACTTGTCAGCTGCGTTGCAACTCGCCCTCCCATCGATTTACCCGCAACAATGAGAGGGTCCGAGACACTTAGGTAGTCAGCAAACTCTGGTATTAATGTATCGAAACGTGGTGGCGGACGCTTTTTTCCAGTGGCCTCTTGTTCCTGCATATAGGCAAAAGTCACGGGTATGACAGGGCAACCTTTTTCTCCTAACTGCTGGCTAATGCGTTGTAGAAAGTCACTATTTTTGTGACCGACGCCCGCTCCATGAGCAAGATAGATAGGCAATATTTGCATGGCTTCATCTCAACACTAAAAACGAGTTTTTTAACTTGAATAAAAAGTTTCTCTCTTGAACTTAGCAAGATTTTTATTTTGACCTTAAAACCTTGATCCAAGTCATACGAACAGAATCCCCATAAGAGTAAACTGCCATTAGAAAATTTAATAGGAAAACATCATGATCTGGGATCCATTACTCATTCAAAAATACAACTTATCAGGCCCTCGGTATACTTCCTATCCGACAGCTCCGTTGTTCGATGCATCCATCAGCAAAATTGCTCTCATCGATAGAATGTTAAGGCCTTCAGACGCCCCAATCAGCCTCTACTTCCACATCCCATTTTGCGCTCATCTTTGTTACTACTGCGCCTGCAACAAAATTGTGACAAAACAATACGACAAGGGCGAGGAGTATGTGGAGTTATTAGGAGAGGAAATACGCCTACGCAGCTTAATGATTGACGCTGATCGTCCGGTGACACAACTGCACTTCGGAGGTGGCACACCAACCTTTTTGTCTGAGTCACAATGGCAGCAGTTATTTGATGTAATCAATAGACATTTTTCTTTGATTACCAATGGCAGTCAAGACTATAGCGTTGAGATTGACCCTCGAGAGATAAGCAAGTCAAAACTGACGCTTCTGACAACCATGGGCATAAATCGCGTCAGCATAGGCGTTCAGGATTTCGATATAGCGGTCCAAAGAGCCATTCACCGCATACAACCTGTTGAAATAGTTGAAAAACTCGTCAATGACTGCCGCGAACTCGGTATACGTTCTATTAACTTCGATTTAATTTATGGCTTACCGTTCCAAACTCTAGACGGTTTTAAAGAGACGCTGAATATCGTTTTGAGATTACAACCAGAACGTATTTCTGTCTTTAACTACGCTCACTTACCTGAGCGGTTCCCTGCGCAAAAACGGATTCCAGAGGAGAACCTACCTTCTGCAGAAATGAAGCTGCATATACTCAAAATGACCATTGATACATTAATAGAAAATGGCTACGTCTATATTGGCATGGACCATTTTGCTAAGCCTGATGATACGTTGACGATTGCTCAAAACGAAGGCAAATTGCAACGTAATTTTCAGGGGTACACCACCCATGCAGATACAGATTTGATTGCCTTTGGCGTATCCGCGATCAGCAACTTAGGCGGCGTGTATATCCAAAACCATACTGACTTGTCTCTTTACCAAAATAGCATTGAAAACGGTCAACTCCCTATTATGAAAGGCTATATCAGCGATAATGATGACAGAATTAGACATCAAGTCATTATGACGCTTATCAGTCAATTTAGATTAAGCTTTCAAGCCATAGAACAAGAGTTTACTATACGCTTTAAAGAGTACTTCGCAGTAGAGCTTGCTAAATTAAAGCAGCTAGAATTGGATGGCATCATTGAAATTCTGAGCCAGCAAGAAGATACTATTATAAAAGTAACAGATCGGGGACGATTACTTATTCGCTGCGTATGCATGGTTTTTGACAAACATTTGAACAGCGTAGTCAAGTATTCAAAAGTAATATAATCTAGGGAGAGTGAAATGCCCGCAACACACACACAATCACGTTTTAGCAGTAAGTTATCTTCTCAGTGTCAAAATTGTAGCTTAAGTGCGCTATGCCTACCTATCGCTCTGGCAGACGAAGATATTAATCGATTAGATCAAATCATTGAGCGAAAACGCCCTCTAAAGAAGGGGGAGGTGTTATTCCATCAAGGCCAACCTTTTAGTTCTGTCTTTGCCGTGAGAACCGGCACACTAAAGACTTTTAATATTACCTCTTCAGGCGAAGAACAAATCACAGGCTTCTATTGCCCTAGCGAACTGGTTGGTCTAAGCGGGATCGATGATAATACCTACCCTATTTCTGCTAAAGCACTAGAAACAACCACCGTATGCGAAATCCCATTCAGTCATTTGGAGAATCTTTCCGCACAAATTCCGTCACTCAAACACCAGATGTTCAAAGTAATGAGCCGTAAAATTGGCGATGATCAGCAAATGATGGTACTTCTGGGCAAAAAGAATGCTGACGAAAAAGTAGCCTCATTCCTTCTTAACCTATCGAACCGCTTTAAAAAGCGTGGTTATTCAGCGACGTCCTTCCGACTTTCCATGTCCCGTGGTGAAGTGGGTAACTATTTAGGCTTAGCAGTAGAAACAGTTAGTCGTGTGATCACACGCTTTCAAAAAAACGAATTAATCCAAGTAGATGGTAAAGAAATTTCCATTATTGACTTGCCAGAAATGCAAAAACTCGTGGGAGTTGCGCCTGACTGTGGTAAAATAGCTCAGTTTTGAACTACAAACTAGGCGCACTTTGATTATGCTGTATGATGATTTCTACGTTAAGTCATTAATTCGTTCTGTTGAAGACTGGCCAAAGCCAGGCATCAACTTTCGAGATATCACCCCTATTTTTAGCGACCCAAAAGGCATGCGTATGGTCGTTGATGCTTATGTGCATCGCTATATTACCAGCGATATTACTCATATCGCTTGTATTGATGCTCGCGGCTTTTTGATCGCGGCCGTACTGGCATATGAACTACAAAAACCGCTGATTTTGATCCGTAAAAAAGGGAAACTGCCTGGCAAAACCATTTCACAAGCGTACGACTTAGAATACGGTTCCGCTGAGTTGGAAATTCAGGAAAACTCAGTAAAAACTGGCGATAATGTTTTATTGTTTGATGATCTTATTGCTACAGGTGGCACCCTATTAGCAGCTATTGAGCTATTAACGAGCCAAGGTGCAGAGGTTAAAGAAGTGGCCGCTATTATTGACCTGCCCGATCTAGGTGGAAGCCAAAAATTACAGGATAGAAACATCCCCGTTTTTAATCTGTGTGCGTATGAAGGTGATTAATCATCTATTTGCCTTTATTCACTAGAGGCAGTCTAAAGCATCAATAAAAAAGGTGGCGAATGCCGCCTTTTTTATTGATCGACTTTTACTAGCCAGCCTTTGAAGCACTTCGCATAAAAAAGCGCGTCAAAAATATCAAGCTATCCTTCTAAACTTCTAAAAAGCAACATCAGCACCAACAGAAATACCATCATTACTTTTTTGACGCTGACCATTTTTGTAAATAGCTTCAGTCGCACCGTAACTAATAAAAGCACGGGTATTGTGCGTTGTCATATACTCAAGGCGTGCGTTATAGGTATACATATGATCCAGTCGAGAAATCGTTAGCACCTCAGGAGAATAATAACCGGAAGCGTATATGCTTAAACGATTCGCCATTGGGAAGGTATAACGATACCAACCACCTAACGCTACCGCTAATGCAAGATCATTATTTTCATCTTTTAAATTAGAATCGAGAGCATATAGACGCGCCCCTAGTCCAACCTGCAACGGCCCCGTTGCATCTGTATCTTGAATACTCAAGCCTGCATAAGCAGAAGAGGTATCTTTATCCGCATCATGCGTCCCCCCCGCATCAATTGAAAAAGGGCCTGCATCAATACTGGCATCCGCTTTCAACAAATCGTTTCTTAAGTTCACACTTACGTTAGAAGCCAATACCATGGAAGAGCTTAGTAGCCCTGCGGTCAACAATAGTGCTTTGTTGCTTAGTTTCATTAGAACTTTCCTATAGTGAAATAATATTCAATTTATTAAATGCATCTTCTGATTGTTTTAAGCCTTTAAAATCAAACAGCTCATTATCAGCAAGATGGGAAGGCACCACATTCTGCATGGCAGTAAACATAGAATCGGTTCTACCTGGGTAATCTTTTTCCCATTGCTGAAGCATATCTTTTACGACTTGCCTTTGTAGATTCTCTTGTGAACCACATAAATTACAAGGAATAATGGGATAAGCCTTCATATCGGCAAATGCTTGAATGTCTTTTTCCTTGCAATAAGCCAATGGTCGAATAACCATATGCTTTCCATCATCACTTAACAGCTTAGGCGGCATAGACTTTAACTTACCACCGAAAAACATATTTAAAAAGAGCGTCTCAAGTATGTCATCTCGATGATGACCTAAAGCAATTTTAGTCGCGCCAATCTCTTCTGCAAATCCGTAAAGTGAGCCACGACGTAAGCGAGAGCATAATCCACAAGTAGTCTTACCTTCTGGAACGATTTCTTTGACGATGCTATAGGTGTCTCTCTCTAAAATATGGTAATCGACTCCAATTTCGTCAAGATAGGCTGGCAACACATGCTCGGGAAAACCAGGCTGCTTTTGATCTAAATTCACAGCGATGATGCTGAAATGAATAGGGGCGCTGGCTTGTAAATTTCGTAAGATATCCAGCATAGTAAAAGAGTCTTTACCACCAGATAGACACACCATCACTTTATCACCGTCTTCAATCATATTGAAGTCGACAATGGCCTGACCTGTTAAGCGTCTTAAACGCTTTTGCAGCTTATTAAACTCAAGTTTTTCTTTCGGGTTGTTAGATAAATCCATTATGTACACGCTATAAACTAAATGCCGCTATCTTACTATAATCATTATTTTGTCGCATTAAAAAAGCAGCAACTTGATAAAAAGCTTGCACATTAGTGACGCTTTGACAAATCATCCACAAAATGCAGCTTAGTCCCACACAGCTTGCAAATATACTCTGTGCCTTTTTGCGCTCTAGTATGACGCTGTTTGGTGAACGTGTGCGTTTGACAATGGCATTGGTAGTAATAACTTTGTTTTGGTGGTGGAACATCAAAGCTATGGGTACGTTGTGGTGGAAGTCCATACACTTTGTGCATTACCGCCTGCCACTCTTTGCCATGTGGTCGCACATCATTTCCGTATATCTGAAACACAATAATATGAGCAACCTCATGGGGCACAACCGTCTCCAAAAAGTCCTGAGGATTTTGCTGGTACATATACGAATTAAAACGCACTTCATTTTTGTGCAAATGAGCAGTACCTGCAGCTCGTCCCTTTTGACGTAGATTCGCATTTGGTAACTCAAACTCAGTGCCGAAAAATTGATTCGCTCTGTTTATGCAGTCTACTACTTTACGCTGTATAGTCGCTAGGATCTGTTTTGGCGCATCAGTCTCATAGGATTCATTCTCCATATCGAAAGAAAGTTGGCTTTTGGCATACATAGGCGGCCCTATTCCTCGTTGGTTCTTACGTCATTCAAGATGGTCAACAATTGCTCTGCATAAGAAGAAATGGCTTCAACGGATAGCCCTGTTAAACGACTCAATGAAGCGACATTGCTCGGTTTATGCTGTTGCACTAGTCGCAACTGACGATCTGACAAAGGATTATTCTGCACTCTACTTTTCCAAGTTTTTAGTTTATGCCAATCTATCAGCTCTTTATGAAGCGCATTCTCATCTAATATTGGATAATAACGCTCATGGGGCAAAAGTATCTGCTCTTCTCCCTTCAAAACTCGCTTGGCCTTTTGATTCAAGTGCACACAAAAAGTAGTGGAATAGTCTATTTTTATATAACTAAATCCAATTAAGTGCCGAATCACCGCCTTCCACTGAATATCGGTAAACTCCCTGCCTTTTCCAAATAAAGACAGAGTTTCACCTTGAATGCTTATAACACCTTTGTTGCGCTTTCCAAGCAGGACATCAATCAACACAGAAAAAGGCTGCACCCCTTTTGTATAATAAATAAGAGAAAGCATTTTCTGTGCCGCTATGGTCGCATTTTGCTCAGAAGACGGTGACAAACATCGATCACAGCGTCCGCAAGGCTCAATTTCTTCTCCGAAATGCGCGAGAAGATGTTTGCGGCGACACCCTCGACTTTCAAGTACTTTAAAAAGCGCATACAATCGATCATGACTCTCACAATCACTAAATTGTTGCGCCTGCAGCATATCTTGAAGCCCATACAATAATAAGGATTTTGCAGGCTTACCATCTCTACCAGCGCGACCAACTTCTTGAAAGTAGGCTTCCGGACTGCTCGGTAAATCAAAATGGATAACAAAACGAATATCAGGCACATCAATGCCCATACCATAAGCTGTTGTTGCTACCATAATGACACCAGGCTCATTCAGAAAACGTTGATGATGCTTTTGCTTATCCAGCTCATGCATGGCTGCGTGGTAAGGCAAGCTAGTTAGCCCAAGGCGTTCGAGCCAGCTCGCTAGCTCTTGGGTTTTTTTTCGTGAACGGCAATAAATAATACCCTTTTCACCCGCCATTTCATGGTGCAAAAAATACAATATTTGCTGTTTAGCTTTACGCTTTTGAGCAATTTGAATCTCAATATTCGTCCGATCAAAACTGTTTTTTAAACGTAAACACCCGTTGATTTGCAGGGAATTTTCAATGGTCTGAATCGTTCTTAGATCGACCGTACCGGTTAACGCAATGATAGGAACCTTGGGGAAAGTGGCGCGTAGAGTCCCCAATTGGCTATATTCCGGCCGAAAAGCCTCACCCCATTGGGCGATACAATGGGCTTCGTCAATAGCAAAAAGGGAAATTTGAATATCTTTTAAAAAGCCAATTACCGTCGGTTGCACTATTTTCTCAGGCGACATAAAAAGCAAATCAACTTGATCATGCCGCAGAGCCCACACCAAATCTTCTTGCTCTTCGATATTCAAAGCAGAATTGAAAAAATAGGCATTGACCCCCGCTTTTCTGAGCACATCCACCTGTTGCGCCATTAATGCTAGTAGTGGGCTGATGATAATACCAATACCCTCACGTATTAACCCAGCAGATTGATAGACTAAGGACTTACCACCGCCAGTAGGCGCCATCAACAAAACATCATTCCCCGAACAGAGGGCATCAATGGCTTCCTCTTGTAAGGGGCGGTAGGCTTGGTAGCCGAAACGGGACAATATAGTGTGTTTGGTTATCATAAGAGAATTATCTCTTAAGTAAGGGCATTGTGCATCGATTTTTAGACGCTTTTTCGCTAGAATTCGCCACTTAATCCGCTGAAATCACTTTTAAAGTTTTAGGAAATCTTATATGGCACACCAACCTCTTGATGATCTTGAGTTAGATACAATAGAAACCTTTTTAGAATCCGATCGAGTTCATGAAGAATGTCAGAATTTCGTTATGGCCCACGGCTTTTTAACAGCACTGGCTATCTGCCCCTCCCAATTTACCGAAGAACAGTGGCTACCTGTCATTTTTGAGGAAACCCCAAACTTTGAAAGTCAAAAAGAAGAGAAGCAAATTACTCAACTGATGTCTCGCTTATTTGTTGATATCCAAAAAGAGCTTGAGTCAGAAGACGAGTTTCTCATTCCATGCGAGTTAGAAATGGGACCAAGCGCAGAAGAACTCAGCGAACTTCAAGAATGGGCCACCGGTTTTATGGAGGGGGTGTTTATGACTGAAACCTTCTGGTTTGAAACCGAAAAAGAAGAAGTCGTGGCGGAGCTTTTACTCCCTATTATGGTGGCCTCTGATTTATTTGACGATGAAGAAGTGATACAGATCCGACAAAGCGAAAAGCTCACTCGCTCCTGTATTGAACAAATTCCTGAAGTTGTAACAGACCTCTTTCTTGTGCTGCGTACCGAACCAGAAAAGCGCCCAGCTCCCTCCGCATCTAAGCATGCGAACAACAAACAATCAGGCAAAAAAACCAAAAACAACAAAAAGAAAACACATGGCAAAAAGCATTAAGAACGAAAAGCTCTAGTTTATAAAAGCAATAATACTTCTCGGCTATTATCGCTTATTTTCAGTCACTTTTTTTCTCACAGCAACAAAGGTTATGTCATCTATCTGTTCTGAGTGACCTTGGTATTGAGAAAGCTTATTCTTTAGATCCTCTTGCGCTTGATTTAAATCGGCATTGGCATAACACGCCGATACAAGCGCTTCCAAGGACTCAGCCCCTAACATTTCCCCAGCTTCATTTTTTAACTCAGAGACACCATCAGTCGCGATAACTAAGGTATCCTCTGCAGCAATGCTGAATTCACCTAACGTGTTATCAAACTCGGATGGTCCTAAAATTCCTAAGGGCATATGCATGGATTGCAAATAGTCTAGCCTGCCATCTTGGCGGCGTATATAAGCCTTGGGCATACCACCTCCCCAAAAAAAC
Source organism: Marinomonas spartinae (assembly GCF_016461715.1). Lineage (GTDB taxonomy): Bacteria > Pseudomonadota > Gammaproteobacteria > Pseudomonadales > Marinomonadaceae > Marinomonas > Marinomonas spartinae_A. The sequence goes on from NZ_JAEMUI010000005.1 coordinate 9,914, forward strand.
AAATGACCACCAGGCTTAATTAAGACAATGTAGGCTGCACAAAACATATAATCGGGCAGGATACTGATCAACATACGATTAATATGGCTTGCAAGTTTAGAGATTTCTATATGATCATCTACGGCATCAAAAAACGCTTGCGCAACAGGTAAGGCGCCAATGGAAGCGGAAAGACCATGGCCGGTAAAATCCCCTACAAATATGAGACGCGCTCCATCAGAACGGGAGTTAACAAGTGCTAAATCGCCATTGAAGCTAGCGGCAGATAATCGGGTAACCGCCACATTATGATCGGTATTTTCACAGCGTATTAAGACATGATCAAGCACTTGATGAGCCATTTTATGCTCCCGCTCGATCATCGCTTTGTAATACACCAACTCCCGATTTTTTTGCGACATCTCTTGCACAAGCATCACCTGGCGCTTGTGACTCTCTATACGAGTATTAAATAAAGCCTCTTGAAAGGGCTTCGGTAAAAAATCATCAGCGCCAGCACTGAAACATTTCTCCATGGTCGAATCAGAAGATTGCGACGATAAAAAAATCATTGGAACAAAACGACCATTAGCTTTTAATTTGAGCTCCCGGATGAGAACTAAGCCGTTTCCTCCTTTTACAAGAACATCTAGGGTAACTAAATCAGGCTCCCAGTCTTCAAAAAGGTCAATCGCTTCTTGAAATGTCGTGGCGGTCTTTACATCTAGCCCATGCCCCTTAGCGCACACGCTAACGATTTCACGGTAAATAGGCTCGCTGTCGACACATAAAAGCTTCATTAAAATGCCTTTATCGAATAGTGAAACGTTTGTCAAAACGAGAGATCATCAAAATATTTCTGATGAAGTCATTGGCACCTTTTAACTCTATTTCGCACTCATCACCTAAACTGTTTTTCATGCTAAGCAGCATACCCAAAGCGGCACTATCCAAGTACTCAACCTGGCTCATATCAACACTAAAAGACAATTTCTGGCCAATAAAATCAGCGTAAGCGTCTTTAAATTCATTGAATAAAGAAAAATCAAAACTTCCAATAATGATAATATCAACACAATTATCAGCTTGATGATAATTTACTGTAATGCTCATATGAACCATCATAACGCGAGTTATTACCCGCGTCCTCCTCCGTGACAATTAGGTGATCCAGACACATCACCTTGACGCTCCGACCATTCTTCAGGGGTAAACAGATGCATTGCTAACGCATGAATAATATCCATTTGTTTAGATAATATACTGTAAACTAGCTGATGACGCTGCACTAAACGCTTACCAGAAAACTGTTCACTAACTAAAACCAACTTAAAATGTGACTCACTACCTTCTGGCACATTGTGCATATAGCTCTCGTTTTCTAAAACGAGATACTGAGGAGAAAACGCCTCCTCTAAGCTCTGTTTAATATCGCTTTCTATTTTCATTATTATCTCGGTCTATCATTTAATCTAGTCGTTCTAATACTATATTAACCCCATATTTCGCAGTCATATAGCATTCATGTCAGTAACCCGTTAATCACACCGACTTTATGCTGGATTTAAAATGGCTTCCATATCACCATTCAGCAACGTTTGACCTTTTTCTTTTGGATAAGCCACGTCAATAGAAACCGCTCCGCCCTCACGCCACACACTGATCACCGTATCCATATTCGCCGCCATAACAGCTCGTTTATCATCAGGTGCCGCCGCGATAACTTGCAAACCGATGTCCTTCATAAAGCCCATACAAGTCGACGTTTTAATCATATCTATTTTGTTAAACGCTTCATCGAACATGGCCAAAGAGAAGCCGCCAACAATGTCACCATCCATTGTCTCGTGCAATCGATAAGTCGTCGATAACGCCGCCGCGATTGCCAAATAAAATGGGATTTGATGCTCACCACCCGACCCCGTCTGAATTCGCTGACTTAACGTTGTCTTCTTGTTACCATCCGCATCGAGAATATCGACCTCGAAGTTATAAAACTTACGATAATCCGCCAGATCCTGTTGCTTCTCTTCGTCTGTAATCAGCTCTTGAATCGCCGTAATGGCACGCAAATGCTCTGGATCCCCCGTCATTTCAGGGTCAAACAAACCACCGACATTCGCTTGATCTTGTGCACTAAAACGATCGACCAAGTCAAGAATATCTTTCATATCACCATTTGGGTAATAACGGAACTGGTAAGTTTCATTATTAAAGGGGCGACGCTTTAAACTGTGATTGAGTTCTCTAATAATGTGAGCGACCTGATCCAAGGAATCTTTAAGTTTTGACACATAATCAGAACGGAAAGTTTCCTCGGCTTCTCGCCTAGCAAGCTCGGCACGTTTGGCATATTTTGCCAACTCTGTTTCACTTAACACGTCAATTTGATAATTCACATAATGTTGAAACTCTTCAAATTTGGATTCCAGATAATCCAGTTGGATATCATTATCCATATTCGCATTATGATATTTAGCATAGTGGTCAGCCACATCTTTACGCACTTTTTGATCAAAGCTTCGCGACTTATCTTCTGCTTTTTCGGCACGACTGATGGCTTCCTTATAAATGGCGGCCCCATTGACCATACTGTTTTCTAACAATGCATAACGCTCACTGGCAAATTCTGCATTATAAAGCGGGCTGGTAGTGAGACGATTACGCTCCTCATCAAGAGCCGATAAGGCCGAACTCAATTGGTTTTTCTGCGTATTCAATGCACCGTATTGCTCGGAAATTTGTTGCCGTTCGCGGTCCAATTTTTTCTGATCCAGTTCTACCGTTTCAATACGCACTTTCAGCGCTTCAATCTTCTCTTGAAGGTCTTTATCATCATGCTGCTGAAGTTGAGCGATTTCCGCTTCGACATTTTCAAGCTCTTGTGTCAGTCGAGTAACTGCATGGGTCGCATTATTTAATGTTTCAGCATCGAACTGATTGCTCGCCATAATACGTCCCAACAGATTATCTGCCTGCTCTAAGCGCTGGTCAGCCTTAAGGTGATCCATCAACTCGCCACTTAATTTAGCTAATTGCTCTTCGCGGGACTGCCTCATGCCTTCTGTATTAATACCTACCATCATATGCGGCACAGATCGTATGGTGGAAATACTGCCAGACAACTTCAACATCCCATCCGCAGTCATCGCGCTTTCTTCACGCAAGAGCTCGCGCTCTGTTTCCACTGGCTTGATACCACCTAACCGACGATTCAAATACGCTTGGGCATGGTCATTGTTGCAACGAATAAATTTGAGCGCTGAATTACGATCACCACGGCTTAGCCATAACCTAGTCTGGGTTGTATCAACAACACGACAGCCCATTAGCTGACGACGATGGGCACGGAAAATGCGAATTGCTTCTTCCGCATCCTCAGGCTCAACAATCAAAGCTTCACGCTGAGCTCCTAAATACCCTTCAATTGAATCTTGCCATTTACGATCCGTCACCTCTGCCAAATGACTAAGAGGGGTTGCCGTGATCTGAGCGTCTTTTAATAGCGCAATCAAACGCTTGGTATTTTGCGATAATGGGCTCACCCCACCTTTCAAGGAAGATACATCCGACTCGAGTTGTTTACACTCATCTTTCAAGTTCAAAATGGTACGATTTAATTCTGAACGCTGCCTGAATACCAAGGACTTTTCAGTATCTAAACTTTCATTGAGCGCACTCAATAGTTGAGTTAACGGTTTTAAACTCGCTTCAATACGGCCATCTTCACCAATCAAACCAATATAATTGCCTGTTTCTTTTACCAGTGCATTTGTCGGTTCAGATAACAGATCCTCAAAGGCCGATAGAGATGACATCAACACCATGATTTGGCGGGCCTGAACAATGGCCTTTTGATCTTGCTGAGCTTGCAATACTAAGAACTTTTTATTCTGCTCTAACTGCTGAAGCTTAAGCCCAACATCAGAATGCTCGTACTGCTGTTCTAAGCGTAACAATTGCCCCTGCAATTGCTTAAGCAAATGCCCTTGCGTCGTCAACTCTTCATCAATTTCTTCTTCACGCTCTTTATGGAGCTCGTACTGGTCTTGTATGTCATCTTGTTTGGTACTTAACTCATCAAAACGCGCTTCCGTTGCGATCCAATGATAATTAACCGCCGTTTGCTCCTGCTGGTGTTTTTTCTCACACTCTTGCTGGATCAATTTGAGATCGTCAATACGCTTGGAGACTTCTTGGGTTTTGCTTTCCAATTGACGATATTCATGGAGTGATTTTTGATACGCTCCCACCTGAAGTGGCGCTTCTGCTAAAACGAAATCTTGAACAAAACGCGTAGGCGAAGCAATGGGCACAAATTTTAAGGCGTTTTTAAAGTTCTTCAAGAAACTATCAAGGGTAATCAACTGATCAGAACTTGGGCTAAGCTCTTCTAAATAGCGATTGATATATTGTGTAGCTGAAGCACTGCCTGACTTAATGTAAGGGTCTAGGCAGGCTTTTTTCATATTTTCCCGCACTTCAATCCAAGGTTTCGCCTTATAGCTTTTGCCTTCCATCGCATCAATAAAGTCTTCTTTATGAACCCCCAAATTCGGCAACACATAACGCCCCAAGGTATCCTCCTCAGGTGACGCCAACGATGCACTTAATGCAATACCAACCGTCGATTCCTTACCTGTGATAGAGTCTTCGAACACTAGCGCCAGATAACTGATAGCATCTTGCCTTGGTTGCGCACCGAAGCTTTTCGAGTTGGCTTGGCCTGAATCAATCATGCCTAAAATATAAGAGCGAATACTACGCCCACTTGCCTTACCATCGTTTGCACTGGCGTTATAGTTAAGATGGCGTTTACTTGCGCCAGTTAAGACGGTTTGAATGGCATCTAGAATCGACGATTTCCCAGACCCCGTTGGCCCGATAATCGCAGTATTACCTCGGATATTGATTTCTTCTGCACCCAACAGGTACCAGTTTACCAATACAATTCGATTTAACTTTTTCATGTCTTGGTTCCTGTCCTAGTCTTCTTTTTTCATCGATTCTGTTGTATTTTTACCATTATTAGACTCGGCGTCAGTATCACCTGCGTCATTAGATCCGTCGACACTCACATCTGAGGAACTGGACTGTTGAGCATCATCTGGATCCAACTCAATATCGTCATCGTCAGGATCTACACCATTGAACGACTCCAGTTGACGCAAGTAAGCCTCCGTCACAATTAATCGCACGACAGGCGTTATATTAATGATCATATTTTTGCTGTCTTCATCGTAAGTTTTACCACGAATAATGACACCATGACGGCTAAATAAACTGAGAATGTCTTTAAAGCGCGTTTCCGTTGGAATTTCTCGCTTCACCAATTGCACATAGCGATCCAATATCGTATGCGTATTCGTAGCGACAAACCCATTATCGACTTCGAAGTTTTCCACTTTTTCTTCGTATATTTGGCGCAGTACCAATAGAAAAAGGGTTTCATCGGTTTTTAAACGAACAAACGCTTCGCGCTGAACGGGTAAAACGCCTGCCAAACGCTCATTCTCATTCACATATAACTTCATACCCAGCGCATCAAACACATTGGAAAAATAATCATGATATGACTCAACCAATAAATAATGCTTTCTTTGCCCATGCTTAAAGGCGCTCACGAACTGATTCGCGAGTACGAAGTTGGCGGTTTGTTGAAACTCTTGAGCGTCTTTTCCAGACTCCTCAACCACTTTCTTTAATTCTCTAAGCATTACGCTTGGCTCCTACGCACTACATTAAATTCACGACATTCTACAAAGTCATGCACATCTAAATAACGCTCTGTAAATTGTACTTCAAACGCTTTTTCTATTTTCTTTGCGGTTACCCCCAAAGAGCCGACATAGCGCAAATGATCAAAGCACACTAAGTCTTCGACCGACTCAATGGTGAAGTCCAAGATATGCTTGTTCTCTTGGGTGTTCATTTGCCGTTCCAGATAACTTTGCAGCTTGGTCACCGTTACTTGGCGGGCTTCGTGGAAGCGGCGTTGATGATCTCTCAGTTTAATGGCATCAATAGAAACTTCCGCAGGGGTCATCACTCTTGGTGGTGGCGGCTCTCGGCGTTTCATCGGCTGTGCCGCAGATTCCATCCCCACAACGCGAGTACCAATGACATTTTTTAAGGTCGGCAAGCGCTCGAATTTGGCAACATCAGATATAATCCCAGATATTTTATTTGCCATGCCTGGGCGAGAACTGTCCATATAACGAGCCGTATCAGCGGCGCGTTTTTCTAATCGATAACGGTATTCATCAATGCGATCCAAACGTTGCTCAATGGTACTGAAGGTTTGAATAATGTCTCTACAGTCTTTTTCTACCAGAGCTTGCGCTTCGGCCATGGTAATTAACTGTTGATCCACATAACATTGGGCCACATCGCCCATTAATGCGGGGTTGGACAAAAATTCCTGAGCGTACTCTAGAATTTGCCGTCTAAAGCGAAAAGGATTATTGCTGGTTTTGATGGTTTTATAGTCTGCGATTAAAATGCCTTCTACAAATAAATCAAAAAAACCAGCCACGATGGCTTTTGGATCGCGGCTTGAAAACAACTCTCTTTGTAAGCTACGGATCCCCAGCAAAATCTGATTAAGATGGGCCGAGAAATCCCGCGATGCTTCAGCGGATTGACTCAAAGTCACCCCACGCTCTTTGGGATGTTTCGCAACGGATTCCAAGTTACTTAGAATGCTCAGCACCGTGGCCCCATAGTTGCGTTTACCATGACGGCTAATTTCCACCAAAGCACGCAACAACATAGAGATTTGCGGCGTCATCAACACACTGACACGGTACAGCTCTTGCTCTTCGACAAGCCATCCGGTATTGACTAGCCGATGATAAATTCTTAGGGCGTAATCATGAATGGTTTTAGGGGATTCGAAGGATTCCTTTTGCTCATCGTGCCAAGCGTAACTGTCTAAGTTATGCAGAGTATCTTCAATCGATTCAATAATAGTCGATTTTTCTTTAATAGGATCTTCAGCGTGGTCGTAAAAAACCTCCGCTAAATCATACAATACCGCTTCAATTAAACCACGGTTTGAACCAGATAGTGCTTGGAAAATTTCATCAGGAAGGTGTCTAAAAAGCATCCATTATGCTCCAAAGCTAGAGAGTAAAGTCAGCATTAATTGTTTTGTCCCAAATGATGAGCAATAACCTGATCCATGGCCTGTTTGACGATGTCATCTTCACCAATAGGAGACAGTAACTCTATCTCTAAATCATCACGTTTTAGACTTTCTATTTGAGCCGGCACATCATAACGTAAATGACGCCCTACCGCGAAAAACAATGGCAAAACAGCCACTTTCTTAACACGCTTATCTAAATGTTGCACAACGTCTTCCAAACTTGGCTCTGTCAACTCCATATAAGCCAAACTTGAGCGCTCTGCACCGAAACGAGAAATCGCTCGATCATATAACGACTCGAAAGGCTTCTTCCACATAGGGTCTGGGCTTCCATGTGCAAGAAGTATGATGTGATCGTATTCTTTGCGTAGCATTGTGATACCTAATGTTTCTTAATCCCCCCATTTTAGCCATCATAAGGTAGAAAAAGAAGGCGTTTATAGAAAAAGCTTACTTAACTGTACAATAGTTAAACCACTTTTGGAGATTTTTGCTTTTCTATAGAAAGCATTGATCCCATTTCCTTTTTTTTGCGTAATCATTATTGTATTTGAAAATAACTAGGGCCATAAAAATGAAGATACTTGTATCTGGAGCAACCGGCTTTATCGGACGCTCACTTATTCCTACTCTGCAAAAAGCAGGGCATCAAGTATATGCATTGGTGCGTCAAACAGACAGTCGTCTGGATAAAAGTATTCAGCAGTTTACCGTCCATACACTAAAAGAACTGGATGAACCAATGGACGCCTTTATTAATTTAGCAGGAGAAGGCATTGCCGATAAACCGTGGACAGAAAAGCGCAAAAAAAGTCTATTTGATAGCCGTGTCACTCTAACCAAAAAAATTCAACAAGCGCTTAAATACTGCCCCAAAATCGTTATATCCATGTCAGCCGTCGGTTTGTACGGAAGCGACTCGAACCAAACCTACCATGAAGAAAGCCCTCTACCACAAGATGGCTTTGCCCATGAAATTTGCCAAGCTTGGGAGAAAGCGGCAATAGACTTTGCAACGCACGGTGCACGCCTAGTCATTTTCCGACTCGGTGTCGTATTAGGCCCTAACGGTGGCGCCTTAGACAAAATGCGCCCTGCTTATTTATTTGGCTTGGGTGGGAAAATTGGCAATGGCAATCAATGGTTTGCGTGGATACACATTGACGATGTCATCAAGGCTATTAATCAAGCCCTATCAGATGAGAAGATGCAGGGAGCATATAACCTTGTTGCCCCAGACATCATTCAACAGAAAACCTTTGCAAAATCTTTTGCAGCGTCACTTAATCGCCCTGCGGTCTTTCCTCTGCCAGCCTTTATCTTGGAACTGGCTCTGGGCGACATGGCAAGCCTATTAACAAAAGGCCCTAAAATCCTCCCGACTCGACTAACAAATGAGGGGGTTGAATTTACCTATCCTGCAATTGATGGCGCCTTGATAGCGGTTCAAAATCGGCGTTAGCGCTTTTTCTTTATCTCTTTTTCCTAAGCACTGGCATGCCATTATCATCATTCAAGGTGTGGGTGCATTTGGGGTATTGAATACAGCCCCAAAAATAGCCATTTTTGCTTTTTTTCCTAACCAAGTAATGGCCACATTCTCGACAAGGATATTTTTTGGTGCTAGCTGGCACGCCATCGTCATCTTCAACCGTAATTTTACAATCAGGGTAATTACTGCACCCCCAAAACACATTGTCCTTAAAGGTTTTACGCCTCAATGGCGAATGACAAGCGGGACATAAGTAACGTTTTGCTCTAACAGGCTTACCTGCTTCATCATTGGCCGTGTAATCACAAGCAGGATAGGACTCACACCCCCAAAACACCCCGTTTTTCCCTTCCTTACGGAGCAGAAAATTACCGCATTTAGGACAGCGATAATGGACTTTCGGCGCGACGATCCTCACGTCATCTTGGGAAAGGAATTCTTGCTCCCAATGACTCGAAGGTAAGTCGTTTTTATCGTCGTATCCTGCCATGATGACTCGCTTTCACCATCCAATACAGGGTTACTCGCCCGCCTCGGAGCGAATTTTCTTAGCGCCATCACGAGCTGCATCAGCAGCTTTACCTCCCAGTTCTTTCATCCTTTTCCAAACGGAGGAGCCAACTTCTTTGCTTTTTTCTGCCGCGACCTCGCCATATTTAGAGGCGTTCTTGGACGCTTTATCCGCAATAACACCACCTTTTTCTTTTGCCACCTGCCAAGCTTCTTCTCCCTTTTCTGCCGCTATTTTTCCATATTTAGAGGCTTTTTCCGAGGTGATATGCCAAGCCTTATCGGCTTTTTCTTTTAAGGTCTCCGGCGCATCTTGATCCGCCGCATGAGCAAATGGAACAGCAAACAATAACAAAGAAAAAAGAATCGCCAAAACTCGCATAGAACACCTCATAATAGATTGTCAGAATGACCTAACCAAGAAAGAAGAGAATCAATAGCCTCAAGTGTGACTAAATCAGGATATTTAACTAAGTCTTTTTCTAAGACTTGCTCATGAGCCCACGTACAATGATAGGGAACATGAATAGCTCGTGCTCCAATATCCAATACAGGAAGCACATCGGACTTCAGTGAATTACCCACCATAAGAAAGTTTTGCTTATCAATCTTATGCTTCTCCAGAATCCGCTGGTAAGCCATTGGTGTTTTATCACTCACCACTTCAATGTGATCAAAATACTTTACTAATCCAGAACGAGAGACCTTTCCTTCTTGATCCAATAAATCGCCTTTAGTAATCACCATTAACTGGTAATTCCCATACAATTTGCTCAAAACGGTCTCGACATGATCAATAAGCTCAATCGGAGCAGAAAGCATGGTGCGCGCAAGCTCAATAATTTGATGTATTTTTGAGCCTGTTATGCGTCCTTCCGTCAGTTCAATAGCCGACTCGATCATCGATAACGTAAAGCCTTTAATGCCATAACCAAAATACTTGAGGTTGCGCACCTGTACTGCCCCAAGATGGGAACGAATATACGGCTCATCATGATAACTGGACAATATCTCAATAAAGGCATCTTGTGCATGATTAAAAATATCTTCATTACGCCATAGCGTATCGTCTGCATCAAAAGCAATGACTTTGATAGACGATCTCGCTGCGCGAAAATTTGTATTGCTATCGACCATTTAAGCCAACCACTGAGATGTGTTTTTCTGGATCATATCCAAGTATAAAGCGACATGATCATCGCTATCGTTCAAAGCAGGTATATAATCAAACGCTTCACCGCCGTGCTGTTTAAACTCGTCACCCAGCTCCAACGTAATTTCTTCCAACGTCTCAATACAATCAATGGCAAAAGCGGGACTAATAACATTCACCTTTTTAATGCCTTTACCTGGCAACGCCTTAAGGGTGTCACTTGCATAAGGCTTTAACCATTCTTCACGACCAAAACGAGACTGATATACATGTGTCCAATCCCCCTCTTTTAAATCAAGCTCTTCTGCCACCAAACGAGTGGTATCATGGCAGCGACGAGCATAAGGGTCGCCGTTTGTGACATAGCGCTTGGGAATACCATGATAAGACAAAATCAAATGGCGACGCTCGCCTTGTTTGTCCCACTGGTTTCGCACCGAGTTAGCCAGCGCTTTAATGTATAAAGGATGGTCTGCATAATCTTGCAATAGTTGTAACGCTGGCCAATGGGGGCACTTTTTAAGGGAGGCCATTAACCTATCGTAGCCAGCCGCTGTAGTCGTACCTGAGAACTGTGGATACATAGGAACCACAACAATTTTATCTACCCCCGCTTTGCGCAGCTGATCTGCGGCGACTTCCATACTTGGATTTCCATAGGTCATCGCCATTTCAACTGGTATCGCTTGACCTGTCTCTCGCTGAAGTGCGGCTTTCACTCGCTCTTTTAAGCGGCTTCCCAGCACCATCAACGGGGATCCTTCGTCCATCCACACCTGTTGATACACCCTAGCCACTTTCGCAGGACGTACATTTAAAATAATCAGATTCAAAATGGGCTTCCAAAGTAATGGATTTAAGTCCACCACACGTGAATCAGAAAGAAACTCTTTAAGAAAACGACGAACTTCTGGCGCTCTCGGTGCATCTGGCGTTCCCAAGTTAATCATCAGAACACCGTATTTTGGCGTATTTGTCATGTCATTCCTTATTTATAGGTAGAACTTCGGCAGAACAATCCCTTACCGCATTAGGCAAATTGTCAGAAGAAACGCATCTGATTAAATAAAAACCCAAACCATTCACTCCTGATAGTATATTGCCTTAGATAAGGCTAGAGCGAGAAAAAACAAGGTATTTCAACGTCGTTTTGTCAGCTCCTTAACCTCGGCAGCAGCATGTGTTGTAAGATAAGGCTCAATTCATCCATATTCTTAGCGCCGCAATGACCAAAAAAATCACCGCCGACACATGAACGACGCCTTTATCTAACGCATTGCCTTTGTTGCGACATAAAAGGTAGGTAGCCAGTTGGCTGATCGCGAGCGCCAAGCAAGTGGGTAAATGCACCGCACCGACAAAATAGTGCGTGCCACTCAGAGCAAAGGCTTTGGCAGGAAAGGAAAAACCAACCATTGCCGCAACCACAACAAATAAGGCTAGACCAGTCGAGACACCACTCACTTGTTCTTTTTTTATAGTATGCATCTGCAACATCACAGAATAAAAAAGCTTCCCAGAACTGGCCGACATCACGCTAACACACCCAATCAATAAAGTAATCGGCAACCGGAAAGCACTTTGTGACAGTTGGGAAAAGCAACGCCACTTAGATAGCTCATCAAAAGGACGATAGAGTAGAAACACGTTAATCATCGCCATCAAGACCAATAAAACAAGTAACAATTCAAAGGTAGCGAGGGTCATCAAGGATACAATTTGAGCACCAATTACTCCTCCCATGGCGGCGCCAGGCGCAAAGGCAATCAAAGACTGGGAGTCTATTTGTTGTGTTTTCATATCATGCAGCCAATCAACTAATAGCATCGGCGCCATGGACGTTATAGCGGTTGCAATCACTGGAACAATAAGCGCTGGTGGAGGAAGTTGAAAAACAGGCATAAAAAGCAAAACGGTGGGCACGATAAACAATGCACTTCCCATTTTTACCGTGGCAAACAAGACCCCAGAGAAAGCGCCACATATGAGCAAAAAAACAACAAACTGAATATCCACAGATCAGACACCTTATTTACAGCACGATGCATAATAAAAAACAGGCCCATTAGCCTGTTTTTTTAAAACCTCTTTTTACCATGACATAATCAGTCACTCTTCATCACAGTACGAATGCGCTCTTGAATTAAAGTCGCTAATTTATCTGGCTGGAATTTGGATAAAAAGTCATCACAACCGACTTTTTGCACCATCGCCTTATTAAAACTGCCACTTAGGGATGTATGCAAAACAATGTATAAATCTTTTAAGCGAGGGTCTTCACGAATTTCACGGGTCAAACGGTAGCCATCCATTTCCGGCATCTCAGCATCGGTAATCACCATTAACAGCTTTTCAGGCACACTCTCTTCCGTCGCCGCCCAGTTTTTCAATTTTTCGAGGGCGCGCTTACCATCAGTCGCTTCATGAACCGTAATTCCCATATAATCCAGCGTTGAACGGCATTGCGCCAAACCAACGGAAGAATCATCAACCACCAGCACCTCTAACCCTTTCGCCACTTCCATTAAATCATCATCAATGATATCTGGACTAATGCTGGTATCATAAGGAGAAATAACCGCCAACACTTTCTCAACATCAATGATTTCAACAAGACGATCATTAACCCGTGTGATAGCAGTTAAATAATGCTGACGACCCGTACCATCTGGAGGTGGTAGGATTTCGTTCCAGTTCATATTAATGATTCGATCAACCTCACCAACCATAAATCCCTGTACTGTATTATTGTATTCTGTAACAATCAGATTACAGGGCTGGCCCCGATCAATGGGTCTCATACCAATGGACTCCGATAGATCAATCACTGGAACAGTTCGGCCCCGAAAATGCGTCACGCCAGCAACAGAAGGATGACGATGTGGCATCAAGTTCAATTTCGGTAGTTGCACTACCTCTTGAACTTTGAAAACGTTAATCGCGAACATTTGCATTCCGCCAAGGCGGAACATCAGTAGTTCTAATCTATTTTCGCCAACTAACTGCGTACGCTGGTCTACGGCGTCTAACATGCTTGCCATACATTACTCCGGACTGTTTTCCATGTTCAATATAACTTCATTATAACCATGATATTGTATTACGCTTGAGCTTACAGTAATTTTTTGCATCAAATAGGTATCCAGAGAGTATTTAATGATCAGTAAGGATTTTCTTTTCACTCGCCAAACAATTGTCGGGCATAACACTGCCGTCAAGGCAAATCATTTGCTTCACCTTGATGGCATGAAAAAAGAAGTTAGCCATTCTTTTTTGGCAACGCTTTTTTCAGATCTCGACCTAGTCGACACCATAAAACCCTACCCCATTTTTATTAAGACATTGTGTAGTGAAGTAGAAAATATTCCGTCACCACCTGCATCATTCAACTTTGTTCTCTTTTTTGATGCCCAAAATATCGCTCGCAGACAAGCCAACGACACGCAATGGGATGACCTGTTTACTGAATTACGTCTGCAAGGTTATCAACTTGGTATTCGTAACCCATCGCTAGCCATGTTAAATCGAATATCCATTGACCCGTTCATTTATGTTGAGCTTAATTTGGCAGACAGCAGTGCAACCGAAAGCATCAATCTTTGCAACCACCCAGCCCTAAGTCAAAAAAAACTTTGGTTTAGTCGTATCAATTCTCAACAAGAACTAACCCTGGTGAAAGAAAAAACCACGGCCCAGTGGTTTAGTGGTGATTTTCTCTCTGAAAGTGTCCCGGTGAAAGGGCGAAAAATCCCCACCTACCGTTTGATATTATCAAAATTGTTAACCATTTTAAAAAGCCAAGATGGTTCGCTCAAACAAATGGCAGAATGCATAGAAACCGATCTAACATTGACGTTCCGAGTCATCAAACTCACTAAAACCGTCACCTACTATCGCCAATTTAATGTGCAAAATGTACAGCGGGCAATTGAAATAATCGGTTTTCGGGACCTGATTAAATGGGTTAGTTTAGCCATGTTCAGCAGCATTGATGGTAAACCTGATTGCTTATTTTCCATGGCCGTTCATCGCGCTTGTTTCTGCGAATCCTTAGCAAGAAAACTTTACCCTAGAGAAAATGGCGCTTTTCTAACTGGATTATTCTCTTACCTGCCCAGTTTTTTTGATGAGCCACTGGAACAATTAGTAAAAGATTTACCCTTAGCACCAGACATAGCTAACGCGCTAATCGACAAAAAGGGCAACCTTGGCTACATCCTAAGCCTTGTGATGCACTACGAATCAGGGCGCTGGGATAATATTTTATTTGACACCCTTGCAAAAAGTGGTGTGTCAAAACAAACACTTCGAGAGCTTTATATTGAAAGCTTACGTGATGCAAAAGAAATTTATTCGAAATGAGAATGAGACATGATTGATATTGGTGTAAATATAAACCACAACGATTATTTAAAGGATTTAGAAGAAACACTCCTACAATGTCACCAAGCCGGTGTGGAAGGCATTATTTGCATTGCCTCGGACTTGTCAGAAAGTAAAAAAATACAAATCCTGTGTGAAAAACACCCACAAATGTGGTTTACCTTAGGCTGTCACCCCCACCAGGCAAAAAGCTGGACCACTGCAAGCGCGGAAAAACTCAATAAATTAATTGAGCAAAAACGCCCCGTGGCGGTCGGTGAAACAGGACTGGATTTTAATCGTAATTATTCAACGCGAGAAGAGCAAATCTATGCCTTTGAACAACAAATAGACATAGCAAAAGAACACAGCCTACCTTTGTACTTGCATGAACGCGATGCTCACCAAGATATGTTAACCATATTAAAACATCACTATCATGGCGAAGTGAAAGGGGTTGTGCATTGCTTCACAGGTTCAAAAGACGCTTTGCACGCCTATTTAGACTTAGGGTTATACATTGGTATCACCGGCTGGGTGTGCGACGAACGCCGCGGACAAGACCTGCAAGAGGCCATTCCATATATACCCAACGACAAATTGCTGTTGGAAACCGACGCCCCTTATCTCTTACCCAGAAACATTCGCCCTCGGCCAAAAAGAAATCACCCTAAATATTTACCTTGGGTCGCCGCTGAAGTTGCACGGCTAAAAGGCATTCATGTTGATGATCTGGTTCAACAGACACAAAAAAACACCAGCAGGCTGTTCTTCTAAACCTTGCTGGTGTTTCTTGCTCATCACTTATCAGACAAATTCCATATCGTCATAGGCTATTGCCAGCGTGGAAATGGGCAAAGGTGTTAGGGGAGTCACGGGGCAACTCATTAAACTCAGTTCACTAATATTCTCAATCTGAATACCTACACTATTGAGACAAATATTCGCTACCTCATTCATGAAGTCTTCGTCCAATGACTGCTTAGTGAGATAGCGATTACGAATAATGAAGAATAAGCCGCTTTCAATAAACTCTGTGGTGATGTCAATATCGTTTACTCTAAAGACACGCTTAGACACTCCTTCGATCAAAATAGCTTTTAGAGCTTTACGAATACCCCCTTCCAGCCTTTCGCAGAAACTATTCCCACCATAGAGATAAGAGGCCCACTTAGGCTTGTTTATTGTCAGACTAATAAAATACTTTACGAGTAAAGTAAGGCGCTTATCAATTTCCTGATGCGTGGTTAACAACAAATCCAAATCACGGAAAAGCACATCACTGAGCACTTTCCTCACGTCCATCAGAGCCGTATCTTTACTATCAAAATAATTGTAAAAGGTACCGATACTGACATTAGCATGTTGGGCAATATCCTGAACAGAAACTTGATTCCACTCTCGATCGAGAATCATCTCTTGGATAGCTGAACGAAGTTTGTCCAGAGTTTGACTGCGTTTACTTGGCGACTTCATATTAAATCTCAATGTCATTTCATCTTCCATCCATAGATAAATAAATTCACTTGAAGGATGAATATATACTGAAAAAGGCAAAAATTCTGTAAAAAATTAAACGATTCAAAGGTCTATTTCGTAAAAGATTGTGAACCTCTTTTTAAGAAAAATCACCCTCCAAACCACTTTTAAAAAAACCTATAGCAATGATATCTGTTTACTCAAAAGGCTTTCCATATTAGTTTTGTAAAAAGGCAAAATACTGTCTGCAATCGGCTCAATTTGTTTATTGATATAGTGCTCATAATCTAAGTTTACAAGGTCGGCTTCACTTTCATAAGGCACCACACCTGTCACCTGATAAAGATAATTGACTCGTTTGCGTCCCTTATCAAATTCAAGAGGCTGGCCCAACTCTGCACGGCGTTGATCAATTATCGCCGCCGCGCGAACATGTGGTGGCTTGTTTTTCGTGTAGGAGGCCAAGGGACGACTAAGCTGTTTACTGTATACTAATAAATGATCAAGCTCTCCAGCCCTTAGTCTGGCAACCGTCTCTTTAATGAATGTAACAGGGTTTTCATCATTAAACATTTTCTCAAAAAGCGTTTTTTGAAACTCTCTCGCCAATTTAGTCCAATCCGTTCGCGCTGCCTCTAGCCCTTTAAAAACCAACTCACCGCCAGTCAGCCCCGCGTAGCGCTTCTTACTCCCCTCCTCTTGCCCTCGAATAGTCGGCATAAAGAAACGCTCGTAAACGCGCTCAAATTCGAGCTCAAGATAAGAATCTATATGGGCATAGTCTTGGCACCATTCAGACAATAGACCATTAATGTCGTCACAAAGTTGTTGCCCTAATAGACGCGGATCTTCTTTGTCATTATTGAGAGTGATAAACAAAGAGTCGGTATCACCATAAATCACCTTTGCCCCTTTCTCTTCCATCCATTGCTGCGTTCTTCCCAATAACTCATGCCCACGCATGGTAATCGAACTCGCCAATTCGGCATGATAAAAGCGACAGACATTTGATCCCAGCACACCATAAAATGAATTCATAATGATCTTAATCGCATAGCTTAAGATCGTGTTCCCTTCACGCTTTGCTCGCTCCCTTGCCTGAGCAAGCTCAGCGACCAGTTCAGGCAAAATCGCTTCTTTTTTGTAAAAACTTGCACCGAGGTAACCAGGCACCAAATCCGAACTCGCTTGCTTCTCCGCTAGGGGCATATTGCCAGCGATGATCCTCGCCAATGGGTCGATATAAAACGTACGAATAATACTGGGATAGAGGCTTTTGAAATCAAACACCAAGACATTTTTATACAACCCAGGAATTGACGACATCACAAAGCCGCCGGGGCTTGGAACAAACACATCTTCTCGCCATGCTGGTGCGACCCAACCCGCTTTATGCAAGCGAGGCAAGTAAAGATTTTCGAACGCTGCAACCGAACCGCCCGTTTGTTCAAGTGGAATGCCCGTTAAATCCACTCGAGTCTGCTGTAGTTCAATCAGTTTTAACTGATCGAAAATACGCAATACCAAATCACAATCTTGCAGATTGTAATCAACAAAGGCGAGCAAATCCTCGCGATGCAAGCGCTCTATTTCTTGCCAGCGATCGCCACCATGGAGCAACTTCTCATCCTGAAGAATTTCCTTACTAACATTATTCAGGCTATAGGATTCAAAATGATAACCGCCCACTTTCAGTAACGTGATGCCATCCAGTGCAACTCGCCCTGGGATGGTTGCAAAATACTTACCTTGGTTATCCGAAGAATGAATGCGCCATTTCTCGCCATTCACTCCAAAAGCTGGACGAATCCCCAGCGTTTCACAGCGCTTATCAATAAAGTTCAAATCAAAGCCGATTAAATTCCAACCGATAAAAATATCCGGCGCATGTTGACGTACATAGCGCATAAAATCGAGCAGCAGCGACTTTTCACTCCCATAGGTGCGTATATGAGGGACGTTGATCTTTTGATCCGTCACCACAAAGGCGACTCGTTGATCCTTGGCCGTTATGCCAATCGATAAGAGACAATTATGGGTCACTGAGGTTTCAATATCTAACGACCACACCACCCAATTCGGTTGCCAAGTTCCCGGAATCACTTTTGCTTTGGTAAAACACTGTCCACTGGCATCAGGAATACCAATAAATCTCACACTGCCACGGACTTTACGTTCCATAAGATAGCGATTATGGGCTTTGATATCTTCTTCGTAGACTTGATAGCCATCTTTTTTGGCCAGCGCCACCATTTGCTGATGCAAGGTCAAACTTTTACTTTGGATCAACCTGACTGGCTGGCCGTGAAAAGACCGAAAATCCGATTCCGTCACCTTAACGCCAGAAAGGTGCTCTGGAAACACATGCGCAGGGGCGTCACTAAAAAACGTGGTAAATTGACGATCCGGCAAGACCTGAACCGTCCCTTCCAAGGTTTTGATAAATAAGCTCATCTCGAGCTGACCATTCACCTCTTTTGTATGGCGACTAACAACATAGCCATTTTTTTCTACAAACATCTATATAACCAAATTAAGTGTTAAATACCACGCAACAAATGCATCGGCGGCACTTTTAACACAGTTCGACTGGCAAAGACACCAACGGTTGTAATCAATAGAACACCAGCACTTGGGCCCAACAACCATAACATAGGATGCCAGCTTGGCTCAGCGTTAAAAACGTATACCTGAACACCGTACAAAGACGCCTCAGCCCCCATCGCAGCAATGCAACCGGCAAACAACCCTAAACAAGCAAATTCAATAATCAACGCCTGTCGAACCAAAGCCCCACGCGCCCCGAGTACTCGTAACAAAGCCCCTTCTTCCATACGCTCTTCTAACGTTGAGCGAACACTGGCCAGTAACACCAAGCCCCCAGCCGCTAAAATACATACCAGTACCAATTGAACGGCTTGTGACAACTGAGCAATGATGGATTGAATCTGTCTAAGTATGTCCCCGACATTCAATATGGACACCGTTGGAAATTGCGACATAGCCTGATAAAAGGCTTGTGCCTGACTGGGCTTAACAAAATAACTACTCACATAATTGGCAGGTGAATCATTTAAGACGGATTTCGGTACAATCACATAAAAGTTAGGCCGCATGGAACTCCAATCAACAAAGCGTAATGAAGTAATAGGTAACGTATGGAATACCCCGCCGATATTGATCGTCAGCTTATCGCCGAGTTTGAGACCCGCTTCTTTGGCGACCTTTTCTTCTACCGACAGGCCGTTGGCGGAAAAATCCCCAGCAACAACCTTATTGCCCTCGCCCACTTGATCTGCCCAGGTTAAGTTCATGGCCCGTTCAAATAACTCTGGCTCAGGCTTGTCATCAGGGTACAACTTACTCACTTGCTCGCCGTTAACTTCCGTGATTCGGCCTCGCACCATAGGATACCAAGACGACGATGTGATCTTTAAGGTGCGAGCCACCTGACTAATGGGCGCAATTTGATTGGCTTGAACATTAAACAAATAATGATTAGGCGCATCGGCTGGCAATTGCTTCTGCCAGTCGGCAATCAAGCTAGTTTTGATACCCACTAACACCAAACCAAGCATAATAATCAGCGTAAACACCAAAAGCTGAAAAAGATTGGGCACCAAGCGGCGATACAAAGCCGCCAAGCCAATTTGCCATCCGCTGGTCGCCCCAGATGTCACCGACCGCCCAAACCTAAACATTACCCAACCTAATAGGGACACAACCAAGCCAATGCCAGCCATTGCAACCATCATGACAGTCGGCAACATAACGCCCTGAGTGTATAAACACATCAAGCCGTACATGCCCGCAAAGCCGATCAAATACAAGATGACAGAGCGCTGTTCCACCCGTGCCGATGGCTGTAAAACAGATAATGGCGAAATACGAATCAAACGACGCATCAAGGGCAAGCAAAAAGTCACCAAGGAGATCAGCCCCGTTGCCACACCTAACCACATCTTCCAAAATTCAGGTTCTGGCAATGCCGTTGTCACTAGGCTTGATAGTAATGCGGCTATCATATTCTGGACAATCCAGCCAAACGCCAACCCCAGCAAGGCACCGATAACAAACAAAAACAGCAGCTGTAACAGGAACAAACGAGATAACGCCTTAGGCGTGGCCCCTAAGGTTTTTAAGACCGCAACCTGCATCAAATGACGTTTCACATAACGAGACGAAGCAAGGGCCATGGCGACACCTGACAACACCACCGCCAATGTCCCAGCCAACAACAAGAACGACTCCGCGCGATTAATCGTCTCACCAATCCGTTCCCCCCGTTGTTTCGGGGTAATCCAACGTTGGCCCTCCGTCAGTTTAGGGGCGAGCCATGTTTGCAACGCACTAAGCGCATTTGCCTCCCCTGCCACCAGCAAAGAGTAGCGCACACGACTACCAGGAATAATCACGTTAGTCGCCGCTAAATCGGCTTTATTCATAATCGCTCTGGGGGAAATCGAAAACGCTGACGAGCTGGCCCCAGGGTCGAGGACTAAATACTTCGACACCGTTAAGGTTTTGTCACCCACTTCTACCGTTTGACCGATTGTCACCCCTAATAAACTGGCTAAGCGAGACGATATCCAAATGAAGCCCGGTTTGGGCGACTCATTAGATTTGACACCTTGTCCAAACAAAGTTGAGTCAACTAAGAAATGCCCCTTTAGTGGGTAACCATTGGTCACTGCACTCACTTGAGAAAGCTGCAATTTGTTTTTCGCGAAGATCATGGTGCTGAACGACGCCCGCTCCGCTACCGACAATTTTAAAGACTCGGCTTGTTGCAGCCAAGACGGCGGGATTACCTGATCAGAACGTACCACGCGGTCAGCGGCCAACAAAGAAGCTGACTCCTGCTCAAAAGATAAGCGCAAACGATCAATAAACAAACTAATAGCGGTCACTGTACCAATGGAAATCACCAACGCCACGAGTAAAGTCACCACATCAGAACTGCGCATTTCCTTACGCATAAAACGCCAAGCAAAACTCATCGTAGTGGGTCCTTGCAGTTGTTTTGAGTAGATTCCTGCAATCGGCCGGAAGACATCACTAACTGACGATCACATTGTGCTGCTAAGTGGTTATCATGAGTCACCATCACCAAGGTGGTGCCTTCTGATTGGTTTAACTCAAACAATAACTTAATAATCACCTGCCCGTTCTCTTCATCCAAATTGCCTGTTGGCTCATCAGCAAACAAAATCTTCGGCTCAGAAGCAAAAGCACGAGCGATGGCCACCCGCTGTTGCTCTCCCCCTGAAAGCTGCCTTGGGTAATGGGTTAAACGATGAGATAACCCCACTTTTTCTAGCAGTTGTAGCGCTTTTTGACGTGCCATTTTGTCACCCTTAAGTTCAGCCGGTAACATGACGTTTTCCAGCGCATCTAGGCTGGGTAACAAATGAAAGGATTGGAAAATAAAGCCAACATACTGACCACGAAGCAGCGCTCGCTTTTCTTCATTCAATGTTGTTAGAGAATGCCCATATAAAGCTATGTCGCCTTCCGTGTTGATATCCAAACCCGCCAGTAAACCTAACAGTGTGGATTTACCTGATCCAGAAGCACCAACAATAGCAACAGATTCCCCCTCCTTGATTTCTAAATCAATTCCTTTCAGTATGGTCAAATCACCTGTTTTTGAAGAGACGGTATGTGTCAGGTTTTTAACTTCAATGGCAACTTCAATAGCGGTTTGGCTTTCCATAAATAATGTGTCTCACTTAATAAGGTTTTATATGCGTATCACTCAACGAATAAGGGTCGTTTGTGCCGCCCTCATGCTATTTTGTTCGTATGCTCAGGCCGCCCCTACCCATAACCTACTTGTCATGGGAGACAGCTTAAGTGCCGCCCATAATTTAAGACAACAAGATGGCTGGGTTAGTTTACTAAAAACAAAACTTTCTCAGTCACACCCACAGATTAGCATTATTAACGCCAGTGTGGGCGGCGAAACCACACAAGGCGGGATGGCCCGCTTTCCCGCATTACTCAAACAATATCACCCCCGCTGGGTCATTTTAGAGCTCGGTGCTAATGATGCTTTACGTGGATACCCACTGGATCAGACCACAAAAAATCTCGGTTCTATGATTGAGCAAGCTCAACAAAACAAAGCGATCGTGCTGTTAATTGGAAACCGTATTCCACAAAACTACGGAAAACGCTATACCGATATGTTTTTTGGCCTCTACAAAACCCTTGCAGAGCAATATAATGTGTCCTATGTTCCTTTCATGTTAAAAGGCGTCGCATTAAACAAAAATCTAATGCAAAGCGATGGACTGCACCCGAATGCGAAAGGCCAACCGATCGTATTGCAAACCATCCTTCCTTATCTTCTTCCCTTATTAAAGAAAAACTGAGAGGCACTATGAAAGCCGTTTTTTTAGATCGAGACTCCTTTCCAAGCAATATAGAATTTAACTACCCTGAGGGCATTTCAGAAGTCATCGAATACCCCAACACCTCCCTTGACGCGGTCGCTGAACGTATTCAAGGGGCAGGTATTGTACTGACAAACAAAGTGGTGTTGACAAAAGACGTTATCGAACAGGCCCATGATTTAAAACTGGTTCAAGTCACCGCGACAGGAATCAATAATGTGGATGCACAAGCCTGCAAAGAACATGGCATCGCCCTGCAAAATGTCGATGGCTACTCGAGCATCAGCGTGCCCGAACACACTTTTGCTTTATTACTTGCCTTACGTCGCAACCTAGTTGCCTACATAGACGATGTGCGTGCTGGCAAATGGGCTGACTCCCACTTTTTCTGTTTTTTAGACTACCCCATTAAAGACCTAGCCAACACAAAGTTAACCATTGTTGGTAAAGGCATCATCGGCAATAAAGTCGCAGAGATAGCCAAAGTATTCGGTATGCAGGTAATGTTTGCTGAGCACAAAAACGCTAAGGTCGTTCGTGAGGGTTATGTCCCCTTTAACGAGGCAATTCAGCAAGCCGATGTGCTGTCTCTGCACTGTCCACTCACAGAGACCACAAAAGACTTGATCAGTACCGCTGAATTTGAACAAATGAAGCCCGACGCCATCTTATTAAATATGGGCCGTGGCGGCATTGTTAATGAACAAGCATTAATCAAAGCACTGACAGAAAAGCGCATCATGGGGGCGGGCTTTGATGTTGCCACACAAGAGCCCATGCCTCACCACCATCCGTTACAAGCCTTGACCAAGCTACCGAATTTCCTACTCACACCGCACATTGCTTGGGGAAGCAATGAAGCAATGCAAAAATTGGCCAATATTGCCATGGAAAAAATCGCGCAATTTATGAATCCAACCTCATGACACTAGACATTTTATTTCAAGACGATGATCTTGTGATCGTCAATAAACCCGCTGGGCTATTGGTTCATCGCACTGAACTGGCAAAAGACGAGGAAGATGCCGTCGTCCAGCGTCTGCGTGATCAGACGGGAAAATGGGTATTTCCAGTGCATCGGTTAGATCGCGCCACCTCGGGGGTGCTTATCATGGCTTTTTCGCCACGCATCGCCAGCGCTTTGGGTGAGCAATTTTCCCATAATCAAAACCAAAAAACCTATCATTGTTTAGTACGTGGTTTTTGTCTCGACCAAGGTGTCATTGATTACCCTTTAGTTAAAATCAGTGAGCCTAAAGGCATGCCACGTTTTAAAGTGCCAGGATCGGAAAAGGAGGCTCAAACCGAATTTGAATTACTCGAACGATACCAACTGCCGTACCCCGTCAGCCGTTACGATAGTATGCGCTTAAGTTGGCTAAAAGTGATGCCCAAACAAGGCCGAAAACACCAAATTCGCCGACATTTTAAACACACATTACATCCATTAGTGGGAGATAGTCGCTATGGATGTCGTCATATCAATAAAGTGATGGGCACATTATGGCCAGAAACGTTTCGTTTAATGCTCCATGCCTCCAGCCTATCTTTTACCCACCCTGTCAGTCATCAAAACATGACAATTAGCGCGCCCTTTGATGATAAAATACAAACGATCTTAGCTCGTTTAAAAGCACATAAAATCCTTTAGCACAAGATAACCGATGCTTATGAGGATAAAGAAAAGAAAGCATAATGCAGAAGAAGGTAAATGGCGGTAGCCCCACTAGGCGACAACGCCTATTGTAGGGGCTCTTGCGAGTCTACACGCCATTTATAGACAAAGGTATCCTGAATACCGGAAGGCATCTTGACCGACGCTTCTTTGGTGACAGAGTACTCAAAACCGCAAGACTTCAGAACACGAATGGACGCCTCATTCTCAGAACTTACCTGAGCGTATAATTCATTGATACCATAGCAAGCCAAAATCGGCAGCAAGCGGCGCAGAGCAAACTGAGCAATTCCACGATTTGAGCACTGCTTAGCCACTCGGTAAGACACTTCGGCCACCGTATGTTGCGGATCGAGAAACTGGAAGCTAAATCGACCGACTAATGCCCCACTGTGCAAATACACAAGAAACTGAACAAGATTTTGCCCCCCCGATAATTGTCGCTTAAAATAGCGCTCGTTTTGACGCATTAACACTTGAGATGGCAAAAACTCAGAGAACCAAGCTTTGTTATTGAACTCGAACAATAAAATGGCCTCTAGATCGGTCTCGGAGGCTCGCTGTATTTTCAATAATCTATTCATGTTTGACCACGCTATTCAACCTATAAAATTATAGTAGAAGATAAAAGTGAGTCCTGCCTCATTTTTTGTGAATCGTCATTATTTTTACAATGTTATACTGCTAAATTGACCACCATTTTACGATAAGAGATTGAATTACAATGAAATCACGCAACCTCGTTTACTCGACAGACCAAGGAAGACTCTGCCCTCTTTGCGAACACCCTACTGATAACTGCATCTGTAAAAATGACGGTATTCTTGGGGATGGCAATGTACGTATCATGCTGGAAACAAAAGCCAGAAAAGGCAAAGGTGTCACCGTTATTTCGGGTTTAGCCATGGCCGCCGACGAATTAAAAGCCCTCGCCAAAAAACTCAAAGCACAATGTGGCACGGGTGGGTCAGTAAAAGAGGGAAATATTGAGATTCAAGGTGACAATCGGGAAAAGGTTAAACAATTACTCGAAAAAGAAGGCATCAAGAGCAAACTGGCTGGTGGTCACTAGCCCCTCTGGACAAGCATTATTAATGCCAACTCGATTTGTATCATTCAACCACACAATTAATACAAAACTTTACATTAAAGTTTTTTTTATGGCTTTCGATAACAAAAAAAGCAATATAACTGTTTGATTTTATGTAACAATGACATTTCACTCATCGCTGAATTTGCCTATGAGTGAAATGTTCAGTAAACGCCCTAAGAAAGACGTCGTGGCGGTTATTTCTGTATTTGAGGTATAAATGTGGGATGAAACACCAAAACAAGCACTAAAGTGGATGCAAAAAGCTGTGCCACTGATGCTTCAATTGGATATTTCACCAACTCCGTATAACTATGGGATTTGGTATGAGTATGTATCTAATCGTAACAAAGCCCTGAATCAGTTAGTTGATGAAACCCTTAGAAAACTCGGCAACATCCCAAACTTTCTCTCTCGTGACTTTTTTCATGAATTTATACTGCCTAATGAGTTCCATCAAAACAACAAAAATCAAAAGAACATAGAGCAAGTCGCCAATCAGCTTGAAATGTCATCTATTGAAATGGGAGACAGCTTGTCGGACTTAAATGCTGTCATCAGCAAAAGTAGAACGGCCCTTCAACACTCAGATAGCCAACAACAACTTCATAAAGTGATTAGTTATCTGGATCGAGGTTCTCGAAAAGCGCTAGAAGTCTCGCAAAAATTTCAATCAGATCTATTGGATGCCCAAAAAGACATTCAGCAACTCAAACTTGAATTAGAAACGTTAAAGAAAAGCCTAGATATTGACCCCCTAACAAAACTGGAAAACAAAACCGCATTTGAACGGCACCTTTACGAGCATCAACCAGAAGCGGAAGACGACATAAGTCTGCTGATCTTGGATATTGATTACCTAGGTCGCATTAATAAAGACTATGGTCAGCGTGCGGGCACGTCGCTTATTCGTTATGTGGGCGCACTGTTGGAAACCATGCAATTAGAGAACTCGCACATTGCTCGCCTAGAAGGCGGAACCTTTGGCATTATGTTGTACGAATCAACATCAGGGGATGCTCACGACTATGCTGAACATTTACGCTATGAGATTTCACAACAAAAAATCCGACACAAACAAAGTAAAGAGACCATACCGCAGGTGACCGTTTCCATCGGGATTGCGACGTTAGTCGGAAAAGAAAGTATCGAAAACCTCTTTGCTCGAGCAACCACACAACTAAAACGGGCCAAACAACAAGGTAAAAATTGCTTCTGCTTCCTTTAAGCCATATTTATTACAATATCGTTTACACAGACTCTGTTATCATGCGGATCATAATTACCCTTACAACCCTGAAATAATAGGATAGCTCTAATGGAAACAACTCATTCACAGGATCATAAACTCTTTTTTGACGTCAGAGACTATGAATGTGATATGCAAGGCATTGTTAATAATGCGGTTTATCAAAACTACCTAGAACACGCCCGTCATCAATTTATCAAAAGTCGAGGGTTGGACTTTGCCGAAATCACTGCACAAGGTATTCACCTTGTGCTCATAAAAGCCGAAACACACTACAAACGCTCGCTAAAAAGTGGCGATCACTTTTATGTTACGACGAAAACGGAACGACTCTCTCGTTTTAAGATTTTGTTTCGACAAAACATTTACCGCAAAGACGACACTCTCATGCTGGAATCGCAAATGACCACAGCCTCTATCACACCAGAAGGACGCCCCGTAGTCTTCACTGATTTAGACAAACTTCTTTAGATTGCTGCTCATGATTCAACATTAAGTAGTCTCTAGCTCATGGTGTAACGCCCTACCTAATGTAAAAAAGTAGGTTTGAAAAGCACTATTAATGCGTTGTCGCTGTTCTGCTCTGGGATACAATCCCAATTTGGCCTCATCAGAATAGCGGCTACCTTTCACCAAAAAAGCACTTTTCGGCTGAACATCCTCAATAAAAGCTTCAAAGGCTCTCGCACACATTTCTTCAGGTTTGGCGTAATAGAACACCTTCAGCTTTTCATCCACCAATTGTGAGCAACGAAACAACTCGCTAGGCTCGCCGCCAGATTCACTGAGCATGATCGCCTTAAAACAGTCCGCCAGTAATGCATTTAAACGATGCGGGTGCATAATATGATTTTCCAGCCAATGACTGGAGGCAAACGCCATATTGCTGGCCGTGGCAAACATCTTCTCACCGATATAATGATCGAACGCATGAAACCATTCATGGGCCAAACTGCCGGCCCCCGCATTTTTCGCCAAAGACAACTGCCTTGTTGTAGGCACATAATGCGCGGCAACGCCTGGCCGACCGCCTTTCCCGTATTGCAAGCCCAAGGTACCACGCAATGAAATAAGCGGTTCAGGCCCTTGCAAAGCAGACATCAAATCACACAAAGCTTGATAAAAATTCACTGCTGCTCTATCACGTTCCGCTGGCGTGACCCAACGCCCCATTTCTATTCCACGAAAATTGAATTGCCGACGAATGGCGACAAAATTCACACTACCATTCATTACATCCCACACTTTTTAACAAGCAAACAGCAATACTGTATATAAAAACAGTATCAGTATAATCCGATAAAGCCATTAAGTTAAGACATGAGCACGCAAGAAACGCAAACAGAAACAGTCAACCAAGAACCGGAACGGACACAAAGAAATTGCTTAATGATGGAACACATCCAAGGCAGAAAACCAAGAAGAATGAATCAGCTGAGCAGACAGGATATAACCCAAAACGATAAACTGCCCTCCTCCAAGCAATAGACCTGTCGTAGACAGCACAGTAAAGCGCCACCAACTGACACGCATATTGCCAGCAAGAAAAGGCATAAACCAAGCAACGGGGCCTAGCACACGCGCAAAAAGAATGGCCCAATTCCCCTTTTTATCCATCACCACTCGACACAAAGCAACCTTACGCCTGAGTTTAGGCCGTAAACGACACAAAAACCGTTGTGCTCTTTGTCCGTATCGAAAGCCAACCCAATAACTTAACTGATCACCCAGCCAGCCGCCGAGTAATGCCATGAACACAGCAAACACATTCTGGTGGTAAAGCTGGTAACCAGCCGCAAGGTAAAAAGGCTCTCCTGGTACAAAAATATTGATGCCAATAAACGAATCAGCAAAGGTGCCAAGTGCGAGACTTAACTCCTTAATCACGACTTAGTTGTTCTCATGGTAGTGACCAAACTCGTACTCAATTTCATTATTGTACATTTCGCCAATAAAAAAGCGTCTGACATTCGCCTTAATATACAAATACCCCGTTTTGAAAGTACCGTCTTGCTTTAAGCGGCGTGGGTCAAACTGAAAGGTCATCGCTAGCATTCGAAAGCGCCAAGTCTTACTGGCTCGATTCACATAATCACAGTCTTCACACAAATGAATTCTCTCATTAAAACCACCTAACTCACGATGAAGACGTTTCGTAGAAAAGATACAAGCCCCAATGGCGGTAGGAAAAAAGAACTGGGTGAGATAAATACCAACATTAAACATGCCATAACTCAGCTTTGTGGGCAGCCCTAATCTGCTTGCCCCCATATATACCCCGGCGATTTCCAGTTTTGATTTATTTAATTTATTAACCGCTTTAGATAAAAAACGCTCATGCAAGCGGACATCGGCATCTAAAAATAAAATACGCTCATATTTCGCCAAATTCGCCCCCACATTACGGCCAAGGCTTACCCCTCTTTTCTCCATTTTGTGGACTCTGAATTCATTAAAGCAAGTTTCATACTGGGCAGCGACCAATAACGTGTCATCCTCACTGTTCGAATCGACAATAATTACTTCAAAGTCTTTGAATACCTGATTATTCAGATCCTCTAAAAGCCGTCCAATTCGTTTTTGTTCGTTGTAAGTAATGATAATGACACTTAATTTGTTCATCTGCTTTCCTCTCTCATTGCCTATAAAAGGCGTCATATTCACCATGGCTTACCCTCCTTTTCGGGCAGAAAATAGGGCTCGCTAAACAACGCCAGTTCACATTTACCCTTCATGATAAAGGTCAAAGCTTACAGGAACCTTAACAGTTATAACTTTTGATTCCCAAGGCATAAAGGGTCTTACAAGCCCCGATCAACAAACCGCTTTATCAACATGATGTCATCTATTGATGAAAGAGAGTCGTGATTTTTAGGAAGCAATAAGACTATTCAGTAACACTCAGCAAAAGAACAGGCGATGCTCGGTGAATAACAAAGCAATCAGTAAAACATGCCTATATAACAAACCAATGACAACCCCCTCGTCACAAATCGCTCTGACGAGACAACTTACCATGACAAGCTGATCCTCCATCGAACCGACAGAACGTTACCACGTTTAAAGGGAACTATTCGTCCATAGTATTGTCATAATTTTTTGAGTGAAGACGTGCCATAATTCGGGCAACAACGTTTATTAATCATCTACTCGATCCCTACGTCATTAGAGCGTTAAAGAAACGAAAACAAGAAGAGAGAGTTACATGAGCAACCCTTACAACGAACTAACGCCAGAAGAAGCCAGCGTCATTTTAGATAAAGGCACAGAACGCCCTTTTACTGGCGAATACACGGACACCATGGCAGCAGGCTTATACGTTTGTCGCCAGTGCGAAGCGCCACTTTACACCTCAGAGCATAAATTTATTTCCCACTGTGGCTGGCCTAGTTTTGATGATGAGATAGAAGGCGCTGTAGAGCGCATCCCCGATAGAGACGGACGCCGCACCGAAATCGTCTGCGCTAACTGCGGTGGTCACCTTGGCCATGTGTTTGAAGGAGAGCATCTTACTGAAAAAAACATCCGCCACTGCGTTAACTCTATTTCCATGAAATTTAAAAGCCAAGACTAACTGTCTTGGCTTTTAAACGCTCTATTCCACAAAGCAAAATATCAGACATAAAAAACCCCGACTAGACGCCAATCTAATCGGGGTTTCTTGATAATGGCGGTCCGAATGGGACGTGTATGGCACTGGCAGATCGAAGGAAAGATCTAGCCTAAGCGATTGATTTATAAATCATTAATTAAATTTAATCTTTACTTAATATATATCCAACTAAGAAAATTTCAATAGCTTGTCGTTAGGTAAAGAGCCAAATGGAGTTTGGCTCTTTACCTTTTTTAGCACCAAAAACCGATCATGCTATAAGCTATTTAGGCACTTCATTTTCCTTTAAATCTTGTGCCTCAGCACCAGCTAAATGTTCACGCCACTCCGCAGCGAAGGATTGCGCCGTCTTAGCAAAGGCTTCTAGCTGCTTAATACGCTCTTCCAATTTTTGATATTTTTCTTTATCCGAGAGTGCGCCAAAGTGGGTGTCGGTTTCTCCATACATAAGTTTTGCTAATAGGGTTTCTGGGTCGTCTTCTAAGCCTGCTTTTTCTATCAGGCTGAGCCATTCTTCGGAACCAACGGCGGCGGATGTCGAAGCACACATTAAAGCATGTCGGATAAGAATCTTAGCGGTGGTATCTATAGACTCTATAAACTGTAGACACTCTGTCTGAGAGCCGTCTAGTTGATGTTCTTTGAAGATTTTTTCTGAGGGGTTGGAGTAGCAAGGTCTGTTACTTTTCGGGTTTAGGTCACGCAAGAATTCCAGCAATGGGCGAAATTCGCTTAACGGCGCTGAATACTCTGCTAGACCTGCTCGGTGTTTCCAAAGAGAGAATATGGCTTCAGCGCAAAGTCGTCTTTTCTCAATACGCTCTTCTGCAATGGCTTGTTCTGCGTCTTGTATTAGCTCCGCGATGTAATGGGCCATCCAGCGCCCTAATGTATCAACGGATTCATCTAAATCGAGCTCTTGGGTCAGCTTCTTGCCCAGCTCTAATAGCGCCTCACACTGTAACGATTCGACCGTCGGTTCGGATAAGGAAAAGTTTGGTGTTGGGGGGAATGGCGCGGAAGCCATAATTATCTCTCCTTTCATTATTAAAATATTGCACAGAGCGATCAATCTCAACTTCTACGATGAGATCCATATTAAGTCGTTGTAATAGCTGGATAACAAAGGGATAGGAGACTTGTAGCAATGAGCCATGATCCAGCTCGGTATCACGATCGTATTCGTTTAACTGACCCCATATATAAGACCAAGCCACTTCTTCTTCCGCTTTGGTAAACCAATTTCGCTTCTCAGTATCAGAGCTGAGCTGCATTAATTCACAAATATAAGAAGCAAATTCAGGGGCTGGATATTGGATCTCTCCTCGCCAAGGGTCTTTTTCATCAAGCCTGCAACCAATGTGTCTATGGGAAATCCAGCCCTGCAATTTGAAACCATCAATATCTAGCTGGAAGTCTTCGTCATCTTCCGCTGACGGAATACGATAATCATGGGGACTAATAGTACTTTGCAGGGCTCTTAGTAATGCATGAGAATTACTAGGCGACACTAAAGCACTACATATATTGATAGATTCCTTTCTACTCTTACTTTCCTCAGTCCATTCATTGTTAACTTGAGTCAACTGCCCCCATAGATTTAAACATCCCGTTTCAATGATTAAAGCTCTCTCAAAATCTGTTTTATTGAGATTCAAGTGCCATTCTTTGAAATCAGGCGCATTTTGCCATGCAGATTTAGCAAATGGATTGGGGTCACGACGATCAGCCAACCAATGGCCATTATGGCGATAAAGATTATGCTCCCTGAGCCAAAGGGAAAATTGATCCGTTTGCCTTTCACTATAGATATCTTTATATACAGAAATCTGGGTTAACAATTTCCCTGCGACTACCATCATGGCATGGTATGAAAGGTAAAAAAGTAAATCGTCCGTTTTCGGTGAGAAACTTTTTGAATGCTGTGTGTTTTGCCATTTATAAACATTCTTAGTGTAACGAGGGTCGTTATCACCTCGCGCATTACCTTGAATCCCCCACTCATCCATAATGACTTGAGCGGCTTCCTTTTCAATATATTGCTGAGTGACACCAAAGCACCTTGCTAACGGCTCAAACCAATAAGGCCCCATATCAATGCCGAAATAGAATTGCTTTTCTTCTGTACTTTCATTAACAACATGCTTAGGAGACCTCGAAGAACGAATCCTTTTTTCAGATTCAATAATAGGGAAAGGGGAAATATTTACCTGTAATAAACGCTGGTATGTTTCTTCTGGTAGCACAAGACATTCTTGTTTCACTAACTCTAATAGTGCTTGTTTAGCGAATGCTTGTATTAATACATGAGGCTCATCAGAGAAAGTGTTCTGTAGCAGATAATCTTGATAGCAAGCCACTTGCACAGGGGATTCTTGGGCTGAACGAGCTAACGCAATCAGTAACCAAAGGCGAGCATGTAAGTGGTAAAAAGGCAAACTAGCATCGGCAAATACCGATGCAGTGGTATGACCATCCATTGTCACAATTTGAGGTAAGACAGCTTTCTCTTTGAAGTAGGCTAATGTCCGTACCGTATGAGCAGCTTCCCAGCGAAGGCTTGCTTGAGGCGCTGCCAAACAGCTCCATAGGTAACCTGCTAATACTGTGTTTATATCAGCAGGAGGCATAAGCTCGGTAGACCAAGGGCCATCACCATCTTTTTCATCTAATACGCCTTCAAGTAAATCCAAGCCAAAATTCAGAGCCTCAATGGACTGCTCTCTATCCAGTTTGCTGACTAGAAAGCTTGCCCATTTGAAATATTGATTTTCTTCTAGCGCTTCGATTGCTTCTGCGATGCCTAGCAAGACTTGATCAATTAAGTCTTCTTGAGTTAAGCCTGCGAGCTCAAATACTAGCTGCATCGGTAGGGATTGGTAATATTGATTTAAGCTAAATCTGGAGAAAGATCGGCGACAAAGTTTTTTGATCATATTGGCTAAGGCGGGCTTGATCGCTAAACGCTTTTTCCATTTTTCGGGAAAATATCCTAAAAGATCTCTAATTTCGTAAAAATCAAAACAATTTGCATCACTTATAGCGTTAATAAAGTCTACTTCCTTGCCCACACCAACACGACGGCAAGCTTCGTTAAAAAACTGCTCACTGTAATAAGGTGGTTCTCCATCTCGAAACTTCTTATAAGCCTTTCGCACACCATCCGCTTGGTATAAATCCACCTCTGAAAATATATCCGCCCAATCTTTTTCTTCTTCGGAAGAGCGTCCCGTTGTCAAATAATTATGGTCATCATGTTTTTGATCTATCTGTTGCGGCGTGTTGTTTTCCATGCATTGGGAGAAGGCATCAATAGTTAGCTTATACTTCTGCAATAAGGCTTGAAATGCTTGCCAATCTTTCCAGCTTTGCTTTTCCAATGAGAAGTAGCGGAACACATACTCAGTTACTCTTTGCTTTTCTTGTTGATCGGCTTCATTCGCAAGGTAATACGACAGTAACTGAGGAATATTCCAATTTGCCCGAATACACAGCAACGCCAATGCAGGTTTTGGCGCTAGAGCGCGTTGCTCCAGAAAATTCAGCACCACGACAGGCAGGATGCTTTGATGATAACCAAAATCTCGATCTCGCCAGCGGCTAACAATGGTTAAAGAGGAATTGGGGCATAAAGTAGTTATCGCTTTGACGGTATCATCCCAACCCAAATCTTCAGAACGCCCTAGATATTCATGAGTAAGCTCCGCACAACGAGCTAGTCTATATGCCGTCTCTGGTTGAGGTTGTTTTTTTTCTTTAGGATGATTCGCTAAGGTTAGCAAAGCGTTCCAACGATCAAGGTTTTCATCCCCTACTTTACTAGCCACTTGAATCGCCTGATCAAAGTAAGCCTTTGCCTCAGACTGGCTTAACGCCAATACCGCCCGTGATAATTCGATGTATTGGTTAATTTGCGTGTCGGCATCTTCTCTTATTGCATTGATGCGCTCAAAAGAGGCGCTGGCAAACTCTAAACCGTATTCTTGTAGTCCTTCTCTGCGAGAGGCTATTCGGGAGAGGTATGTCGAAGTCGGCGTTAGTAAACTTTCTGTCTCTTCTGTTGCATAGCCATAAAAGGCCCACCAATGGGATTTGCTGACCTTGGGTAAAGATAACAAGCTCGTAAACCAGACGAGGACAATTTCATTGTTAATCAGTACCTTATCATGACCGTAGACCTGTGCAGTGGCTTGACCGGATAGACCTTTAGTGGTACTTAGCTCTTGAGAGTATTCGTGTTCACTAATGCTACCAACAAACACTTTTCCCCATAGCTGATACCAAGGTAACAGCGCTCCAATATTTTCTTTAAGGCGGCGAACACCCTCTACATGAGAATAACCGTTCTTGTTTGATTGAAGCTCTTTTTTTATTTCACTAGAGGCTAGATCCATTAATTCAATAGGCCGATTCCGTAAACAACCTCTAAGCACATAAGCCCATAGCAACACGGATTTACTTGCCGTGGCTCCATAACGCGACGACAAACTTTGTGGTGGCGTTTTTGGGAGATAACGCGTGAGTAAATCTGCTAGATTCTGGTTATCTGTAATAGAGTGGATACAGGCAGACTCCACTAACGCAGTAATGGCTTGCAAACCTTGATAATCAGTAGAATCAAGTTGATTACCTAACTTAAGATGAACACGATTGACGAATTTGTAACAGCGTTCCACTGCCTTTTGGGGGATGGCCTTATGAACTTCTCTAAGCTCTTGATTAATCGCCAACACAAGGTAAATATTATTTCCCGCTGCGATGGACAAAGCCTCTAGCTTTTTATAACGTCCTTGATCTATTAGCCTTTGGGCAAGTACCCGCCCCACATCATAAGATAAAGACTTAGGTCTCCATTCCCTCAACGCAACAGCGCATGAGTTAACTCCATTAATATTCAGAACCGCCCAGATTACATTAGCAATATCCTTTCTACTAACCCTTTCCTTATCTTTTTTATCTTCTGGCAACCTACTCCAATTTCTGAGCCACTCATAAGCCATACGCAATTTGGAACGAGCTTCACCTAGTAAATCACTATTACCCGATAGCATTGATGATTCATAAGCATAGTGTCCGCCCATCCATGAAGTACTAAAGGCACGTTGTGCCACCAGCTCTTCCAGCTTCTCGCTACTCAATAAACAGGAGACAAGATCAGTATTTTTCTGTAATACCGTTCTTTGCCTTTTATCCCCTGCACTTTCACCGCCTGCTTTAAGTGCCAGCTTCGTGGCATCGGTATAGCGCTTTTCTCGCAAACAGGCTTTAAAGGCAAAATCCAATCGCTGTAGTTCAATATCCCGCTTTTCAATCGGACTGGTATCAGGAAGAGCTTGGGACGATAAGGCAAGCTCAATCAATTCTGTCAACATTCCAGCTTCTAGCATTAATTGCGGCAAGGTTGCTGCGATATAGGCACTGCTGGGGGCAATAGCAATAAGCGTTGCAATAAATTGCGCTAATTTTTCTTTAGTGGGTTTAAAGTGTTCTCTAAACCACGTTTCAGTTGGTTCGTCCAAAAAGCGTATTCGGTCACCAGCAATAAATAGAGGGCGTTTAAGATCATAAACAAAGCTTTTTATTGCTGAGTCATCGACACCAGACACTAATGACAATACTGGTATAGGGATTAGGGGACGCAAGGCAGCTAACGCAGCGCAAAGGCTGTCAATTTGCTCCTTCTCTATATTTCCCACAGCTTCATCACGTAGTTTTTCAACAGAAGATTTAAGTAAACTAGCTATTGTATCTTCTACCGTCGAGGGAGTTGGGCCAAGCCAACGTAGCATTTTCGGCAAGCTTAGCTGTTGCGCTATGGCTAACGCTTGTACCCGTGGATTCTGGGAGCTAAGTCGATGAAATTCACTGACATCCTGTATACGAACATCAGGAAAGGTCTGTTTTAAATAACGCTGTGTTTCTTCTTGCTCAAATGGCAATAAAGGCAAAGCCAAGGTTTGCGGTGGTGGAGACAAATGTTCTTGCCGATGGCTACGACATAAAAAGATTAAGCGAACACCATTTGGCATTTGTTCACGAATCAAGTCTCGAACAAATGCATGATGGCTCCCTACTTCCATTGCAGCCATTTGCGCGTTATCTGCTGCATCAATGACTAAATAGAGCAATGTCTTAGCGTTATTGCTGCGTAAGCCAGTAATACTTTGCTGAATACGATAAAGAAACGCCCGCATATAAGCAGAAGAATCCGCATGAGGCGTTGGTATTAGAGGATGACACAAACCTTTTGCTGCTAATTCATTGGCAATCTGAATCAGTGCATCTCGATGCCGATGACGGTAACCACTGGCACTGCGATATTGTCCGTCACCAAAGCAGTCGTACAAGATCCCATCATTCTCACCATCAGCCAATTGAGAAAGAATCCGTATGGCAAACGCAGACTTCCCTACTCCACCATCCGCATGAATAATGATAGGAACGCCTTCGGCACTTTTTATCTGCTCAAATAAATTTTGTTCTTGGTTACGAGCAATCAGGTTATCTACTTGCTTTATTAAACATGGTGCTGGAAACAAACTGTCCTCAGTCGTTTTTAGCGCTCTAAGAACATCTATTTTCGTAATCGAAGGATTATCAGCTCCCTTCGAAGTAGCCTTTCCGGTAACAAGCTCTTTTAACGCCGTTGGCACATTTGCATCAGAATCCGGCAGATAATTGTTTAAGTCTTGAACCAAACTCAGCGCTTCATTCCATAAACCGTCTTGCTCTTCCTCTAAAACCAGTAGTTGACAGAATTCTGTCAACGCTTGACCACTAAGACCTGTGTAGCCTTCAAGTTTCTTATGGTTAACCCTATCTATAATTGACTTACCTAACGCTGCATCCTTTACCGCTTGAACAAACTCCGTATGGATTGGGCGATTGGTTAGAAAAACGAATTCGAGCTTTTCACGAAAGTTAACGGTAGGGTAATCTTGGATAAGCTTTTTATAACGCTTGGCAAAGCCTTTTATGGTTTTTTCTAAACCGCTTGGGGGCCAATGCTCATCTTCTTGATGAGTAGAATGCTTAATCTGAACATAGCGGATTCGGGAAGCTTGTTCTATATGCTCGCTACCGAAGTACTCACCAACATCAACCAGTTCTTCCCCATCTTTAATTTGCTCTGTCCCTTCCCTTAGCGAAGGGCCTTCAATGGTGACAGCCCTTAACTCTGCTGTTGGAGAAAGTAACAACAAACACCGACGAGCAGCCCAAATATAATGAAACTGGTCTCCATCTCTACTAGCTCGTACTAAATCGGTATTTGACACTATCGCTTCCTTTTTATCTCCTTGTTCTTATTACTATACTCCATAATGATAAGCTTTCCAGCGCCACCACTAATAGTCTAGTGTGCAGAACTAGATACCCTTTCTCACTGTCAAGCTAATATCTAACAGTTAATTTCTTTTAAAAGGATATTCATAAGATCTTTCCGCTGAGTCTCTTTTGCACCGGTCCACCACATTCCACCTTCGGATAAGGAATCAACCTCTGCACTAGAGGCTTTACAGAAATTAGCCTTAATTGCAGCTCTTAACTCTTCAAACTTAGCATTAAGTTCGAAAAAGCTACTTGAAGAACGCTGAATACTGTCATTAAATTCATCAAATGAACAGTTGACTCCTCGCTTTGCACACTCATCTATCCCCCAAGTAGTAACTTTCGCTTGTATAATAGAAGTTGTGTAATCCATTACCCCTTTTGGGGAAGACCCTAGCAAATAGCCCGCTTTTTCGATTATCTCTTTTCGTTTTTTTATCAATGATTCTTTTTTATCCAACTCATGGAAATAGTAATTTCCACTCAAAGAGAATACGCCACTAAGAAACGCAATCAGAACTGCTTCAGATACTTTCATCTTTTCTCCAACATGAATCGCCACTAGTTCAGCAAAGATTTAATAGTTTGTTTATCACATTCTGACAACCTACTGTAACCCTCAATTACCTCCGCCAAATCATCATCTTCACAATACAAATAAGCTACTGGCACTCCCAATACCTCGCTTATCTTTTTGGTCGTGTTGATATCTGGTAAATGAGTACCTTTTTCATACTGATTCATCCTTGGACTGGCTACAGATGGATCTAAACCTGCCTGAATTCCCAATTGCTTTTGAGACAACCCCATTCTAGTCCGGGCTTCCTTAAGTCTCTTCGTGAACACATTCATGATTAGTCTCAACTCTAAAAATTGAGACTAAGATTTTCTTAGTAAAGATGTTGATCAGATACTAAGGATAACTTAGTATCTAATCAACATCTTTACTAACCAATCAAAGGATCATATAAATCGAAGAGAAAATCTAAATCATCAACATAAGTAATCTCAAGATCTTAGTCCCAGCCTAACAACTAAGAGCACATACACTCTTAACTGCATCGCTGCATATCTAAGTACCCCCTTGATTAGAAAACGGATGAAAAGCGACTCTCTTTTAACCTTAGATCAGACTGAGTTGCTAAACATGTCGCTAGATAATCTTAATATTAAAGTTTCAACATTTGCCGATCATAAATCTGGATGTCAGATACTTAAAAAAGCACTACTACAATTAGGCCCTGAATTGGCAGACGAGGCAATTTTGCAAGGAGAGGAGCTGTTCAATCGAATTCACGTACCATTTAATTTTTTCGCAAAAGAGCTGGTATCAGAAAGTATAGATCAAACAAATAACAATATTTCGTGGCTATTGCGGCGATTATTCTCAGGGATAGCCACTCCACCGGAAGCGATTAATGACAGCAAATACACCCTACTCTTGAGCATCATTAAACTGTATTGTAATTCAAAGTCGCTCGAAGACTTTGAATTGCGATTTCGCAAGGCTAAGGCCGCCTGGAGCACCAAGAAAAATCGGGATGCAAACAATGGAAAGAAGGCTTGTAACTTTCAATTAGCCGAAGATTTGGTTGACTGTCTAGATGAGCTGGCTAAAAGTAATCGAAGAAAGAAAAATGAAATGCTCGAAATTTTAATCGAAGATGCATGGCTAGAAATGAAAGGAAAAAAACCAGCTAGACGCTAGTCTAACTGGTTTTCTATTGATGTACTTTTTGATGTACAATTTCTAGAAACACTCTGTAACCCATGATTCTAGAGGGATAATGGCGGTGAGCAAGAGATTCGAACTCTTGATGCCTTTCGACATACACGCTTTCCAGGCGTGCTCCTTCGGCCACTCGGACAGCTCACCAAAACTTTTTAAATCACGCTCTGCGTAATTTGTGCGCGTATCTTAATGGTGAAGTTATTGAATTGCAACTCTTTTTTATAAAAAGTCCCGTTGTAAGGATAATTTATTCCGTCACCCATTCTAGACATGAGGCAAAGTCTGTCTCTTCTGGAATCTTCGGTGTTGAAGTAGGTGTTCCAACGTAGATTAGGCCCACAATTTGATCAGTCTCTTGTAAGTTGAGCAGGTCTTTGGTTTTTTGCGTGAAGCAGGCAGGGCCGCTTCGCCACATAGCGCCATAACCTAAGGCATTTAGGCCAAGTATGGCTTGTTGAGCTGCCGCTGATGTCGCCATAATCTGCTCTATTGCTGGCACTTTTGGATGTTGTTCGATATGAGCATAAACCAAAAGAATCGCAGGGGCGCGATGGGCCTTTTTCACAAAAGCCGCTTCTTTGTCTTCGGTTAAGTCATGCACTTCACTTTTGGCGTGTTGCCAGTAGACCTGTCCTAGTTTGTCCAGCCCTGCTCCTTCGTAAATACGAAAGCGCCATGGTTTAATTGCGCCGTGGTCAGGAGCGCGACAGGCAGCATCTATTATTGTCTCCCACTCGGTTTTGCTCGGTGCGGGAGCTTCCAAGCTAGGCTGAGACACACGATTTCGCATAAAAGTAATAATATTGTTAGTCATAAGCAGTGGTATTCCAACCGAAAATACAATCAATGTTCTTAATCACAAATATCTTAATGATAATGAATATCATATAAGTGCTTTTTAGGTCTAGCGCTATTTAACGAAACCATCGATGAAAAGCCATACAAACGAAAAAGCCAAGTACAAGACTTGGCTTTCTGGATAGTAGAGTCATTCAATAACGGTTGCTACTATTTCACTTGAAAATCGAGCATTCTTTGCAACGGAATCAAGGCTTTAACGCGCGTTTCTTCATCCACATGTATCTCCCCGGTTCCGTCTCTCAGGGCATTTCGCAACATCTCAAGAGAGTTTAAAGCCATCCAAGGGCAATGCGCACAGCTGCGACAAGTCGCCCCAGAGCCGCCAGTAGGCGCTTCAACAAAACGCTTCTCGGGAGACGCTTGTTTCATTTTATAAAAAATGCCACGGTCCGTTGCCACAATGAAGGTGTCATTACTCATGGATTTAGAAGCGTTGAGTAATTGTGACGTTGAGCCAACCACATCGGCAATTTCAACGACAGACTCGGGAGATTCTGGGTGGACGAGCACTGCAGCATCGGGATAAACCGCCTTAAGGTCAAGAATACCTTTGGCTTTAAATTCTTCATGAACAATACAAGCACCGTCCCATAAGATCATGTCGGCACCAGTTTCACGCTGAATGTAACCACCAAGATGCTGGTCTGGTGCCCAAATGATTTTTTCGCCCTGCTCTGTTAGGTGCTCAACTACATCTAATGCAATGCTTGATGTTACGACCCAATCGGCACGTGCTTTGACCGCCGCAGATGTGTTGGCATACACCACAACAGTACGATCAGGGTGCTGATCACAAAACGCGGAAAACTCCTCGATAGGACAACCAATATCCAAAGAGCAAGTGGCTTCCAATGTTGGCATCAAGACGGTTTTTTCTGGGCTGAGGATTTTTGATGTTTCGCCCATAAATTTGACACCTGCAACAACCAAGGTATCCGCAGGGTGATTTGCTCCGAAGCGCGCCATCTCAAGAGAGTCGGCGATGACACCACCGGTTTCTTCTGCTAATTCCTGTATCGCATCGTCTGTGTAATAGTGAGCAACCAAGACAGCATTTTTTGCTTTTAACAGGGATTTAATTTCTGCACGGATCTGCTCATTGTCCACAGATGACATTTTAAGCGTATTTTCAGCAGCAGAGAGGTGCTGTTGGACGGTGGCACGCAAAGCAACTTTATCAAGAAGTTCAGTCATACAACACCTCTTCAGGTAGGTACGTAAGAGCGTGTGATTCTGGTGGGTCGTACTGGATTCGAACCAGTGACCAATTGATTAAAAGTCAACTGCTCTACCAACTGAGCTAACGACCCAAAAATCACATGAGGTATATAAAAAGAAAGTTGGTGGGTCGTACTGGATTCGAACCAGTGACCAATTGATTAAAAGTCAACTGCTCTACCAACTGAGCTAACGACCCAACGGGTTGCGTATAATACAGAGCCCGTTGAGGATTGCAAGCTATTTTAGTTAAGCTTCGTCAGATAGCTTGTCGCTAGCTTTGCCGCTTTACTATCAGGAAAACGTCGAATCACTTCCTGCAAATAGGATTTTGATTTGTCAGTATTCCCTAATTGATCATTAACAATACCTAACTTATAGAGAGCATCCGGCACTTTATTATGACCAGGAAATTTGTTAATGACGATATTGAACTGATCAATTGCTTCTTTTGGTTTACCCAAAACAAGTTTTAATTCACCAAGCCAATAATATCCATTTCCTGTCAGTTGGTTATCAGGAAAGTCTTTTACAAACTCCGTGAAAGACACTTCTGCTGTTTCAAACTGTCGTTCTCTAATCAACTGATAAGCATTGTTATAGGCTTGCTTAGCTTCAGGGGTAACTGGC
Source organism: Marinomonas spartinae (assembly GCF_016461715.1). Lineage (GTDB taxonomy): Bacteria > Pseudomonadota > Gammaproteobacteria > Pseudomonadales > Marinomonadaceae > Marinomonas > Marinomonas spartinae_A. The sequence continues at coordinate 51,834 of NZ_JAEMUI010000005.1, forward strand.
TTAAGGGCAATCGGAGCAAGCTTCACATCTGATGCGGACGCACCATTAGTTTGCGAACTCATATCGGCGATATTTGTCGGTTCGTTGTCGGTATCTGACGCTGATTGCGTGTTACTAGGAGCAGCCGCTGGCGTAGCAGATGGTGTCGCTGCCGGAACAGAACCTGGTGTCGCAGCCGTAGCAGCTGGTACAGTCTGTTGCTGTGCTAATTTTGCCATAAGCATAGAAACACGTTGATCAAGATCCACATAGCGATCACGTTGCTGAGACTTCATTTGATCAATTTGATGCTGTTGATCCTCTAGTTGACCAGTCAGATCTCTCACTTGACTCTGAAGCTGGTCAAGCTGAGTTAATAACTGCGTCGCAGCATTTACCGACAAATTCGTTTGATTCTGCCCATCAGCCATTGCAAGTGGTGCTGCTAATAGCAGCACCACCGCAAAGGAGCGAAAAGTTAAACTATTCACGATCATTTTTCGTAACGAAGATCAACTCGACGGTTTAACTGCCAAGATTTTTCGTCATGACCGAAAGCAACTGGCACCTCTTCACCAAAGCTGACTGTTTCAATTTGAGAAGCAGGTACGCCTTGGATCTCTAAGTAACGAGCTACTGCTTTAGCACGACGCTCACCTAGCGCCATGTTGTATTCGCGAGTACCACGCTCATCGGTATTACCTTCTAAGATGACATGTTCCTCAGGATTAGCAATCAAATACTTAGCATGTATTTGAAGTGCTTTTTGCGCATCAGGACGCACAATGGATTTGTCGAAGCTAAAGTAAAAAACAGTTGCCACACCATCCAGCATGGATTTACTAGTTTTCGCTTTGTCTTGTTGATTATCGACAACACTTGTTACTGAATTATCCTGGTTTGCAGCGTAAGTTGCACTTTTATCAGTATCCGCGGGAGCGGCTTGTTCAGTGGTCGCAGTACCTTCGTTTGTTGCAGTGGTTGCTGTAGACGCATCTGTATTTGCACCAGTCGTACTACAACCAGCAAGCCATGCTGCAGACAAACCAACTACTGCAAACTTTCCAAGTTTGTTTACACTCATTATTCACTCCTTCCAGTTATTTTAATTGAAGTACGGAGACCATGCTGGTTCACGTACTTCACCATCAGTTGAGGGCAATTTATATTTAACAAGCCCATCAACAGATACGACTGCCAGTATTTCCTTACCATTTTCGGTAGTTGCATACATTACCATAGTACCATTAGGTGATATAGTTGGCGATTCATCTAAGTCAGTATGTGTCAAAATTTTAACGCGTCCCGTCTTAAGATCTTGCACCGCGATATGAAAATCCCCTCCGACCTTCTCAATACAGACGAGGAAACGACCATCGGGCGTTAAACGCGCTCGGTAATTACTGTCTCCTTCAAAAGTAATACGTTCGACTTTTTTAGTTTTAATATCTAGGCGATAAATCTGCGGATTGCCACCTCGATCCGACGTAAAATAAATGCTATTGCCCTTAGGCCCCCATGCAGGCTCGGTATCAATGGCGTAATTATGGGTCATACGCTCTAATTTTTGCGTCGCTAAATCTAATGTATAGATTTCTGCATTACCGTCTTTCGATAGCACTAAAGCCAGCTTTTTACCGTCGGGAGAAAAAGCGGGAGAGCCATTCAATCCTTTAAAGCTCATTATCTGCTTTCTTTTTCCCGTCGCTAACTCTTGAATAAAAATTCTTGGACGCATGTTCTTGAACATAACATAAGCAATATCTCGTCCATTGCGACTCCAAGCGGGCGAGAGAATCGGCTCATCGGACTCAACAATCACTTGAGGGCGATATCCGTCGGCATCCGCTACTTGCAATTTATAGAGGGGATGTTTGCTTTCCGCATTCTGTTCAGTCACATAAAGAATACGAGTACTAAAATCCCCACGAATACCCGTTAACTTTTTAAAGACCGCATCACTAATATAGTGAGCTGCATCACGCAGATGATTTTTTGTCACATCAATAGTAGTGTAGTCATCCGCAGGCTTTTGAGTCAGCACGTTGAGCAACTGAAAGCCAACACGATAACGATCTCCACTAATGTTTTTAATGGAACCTATTAATACATAATCCGCTTTTAGTAAACGCCAATCACGATAATAAACATCCGACAATTTGCTGGGCTGACTCAACATACTGGAGCGAGGAATCGCCTTAAATAAGCCACTTCTCACCAAATCATCCTGAACGATTTGCGCCACATCTTGTGGCAATGGATCCGTACCATTATAACCAAACGGGACAATGGCAATTGGTAAGAGTTTATCCGCACCACTTGTCACTTCAATGACAAGCTGTGCCCTAGCAGCACTCGTAAAGAGCAAGCACGTCAATAATACTAAACACCATTTTCTTAACATCATTAGTTTCTTAAGTCCTGTGGATTAAAAATGATCACAACGTTACGAAAGTTTCTCTCAAAAACATATGGATCCACTTTCGATAACTCTCGAATAACACCCATGTTTCTAGCCGCATTCACTGCGCGCTGATCAAACAAGGCATCCCCACTACTTTCAACGACTTGTACATTTTGCACCTCACCCGTCGGTAAGAAAGAAATTTGAAGTTTTGTCTTCATATTATTACGCGCGTTGGGCGGTCTAATCCAAGCTTGCGCAATACGATTATTAATTAAGCCACTAATGGACTGAACCAACTGTGCCTCTTGAGCCGCTTTCTTTTCCGCCTCGGCCTTGGCTTCTGCCTGTCTTGCTGCCTCTTGAGCTAAACGCTCTTGCTCTGCTTTTCGAGCAATCTCCTGTTTTTGACGCTCAATCTCTTGCTGCCGTTTTGCCTCTTCTTCAGCTTGGGCTTTTTTCTTAGCTTCTTCGAGACGCTTTTTCTCTTCCGCAGCTTTTTCCTTGGCTCTTTGATCCGCTAACTGTTTCTGCCTGGCAATTTCTTGCTCTTTTTTCTTCTGAGCGGCGGCGGCCTCTTCTTTGGCTTTTGCTGCCGCTTCTGCCTTACGGACCGCCATTTCTTGTGCTTGTTTGGCCTGAGCTAATTGTTTTTTCTGGGCTTCAAAGGCTTTACGCTCAGCCAGCTCTTGGGCTTTTTTCTTAGCGGCCAACTCTTTCTGTTTGGCTAGCTCAGCTTGCTGCTCGGCTTCTTTTTTCTTTTCCGCTTCGCGCTTACCGATAATGGTTTTAGAAATATCAACCACAGTGGCATGCACAATCGGCGGACGCTTTGGCGTGGGTAACGAGTCATCATTAAAATTAATCGTCAGCACGCCTATTAAAAGAATAGCCAGATGCAAGCCAACCGCTAATACGATTGGTACACCGTACCCGTCTTTCTTAAAAAAACTCATCAAGTATTATCCGGATCCGTTACAAGACCAACATTCGGCACACCTGCTCCCTGTAAGGCAACCATCAAACCAATAATCGCACCATAGGAAACATTTTTATCCCCTCGAACCATCACTGGAGTACCTGGATTTTGACTTAGCACTTTTCGCACACGTGCTTTAAGCGCATCCAATGTGATAGATTGCTGCTTGCCACCTACATCCAAATAGAACTGTCCTTTGCTGTCCACAGAGGCAATTAAAACATCTTTTGAATCCTCTTGAATGGCTGCGGCACTTGCTTTGGGCAATTCAACATCGACGCCTTGAGTAATCATCGGGGCCGTAATCATAAAAATGACCAGCAGCACCAACATAACATCGATGTAGGGTACAACGTTTATTTCCGCCATTGGGCGACGGCGCTTTTGTCTTCTATTGGAGCGAGCCACTATGCTACGCCTCCCTCTCTGACATGAAGTTTGCGATGCAAGATACTGCTAAATTCATCAGAAAAATTATCGTACCCTGCGGCTAGAGACTCAGAAGCAGCTGAAAAGCGGTTATAGGCAATGACCGCTGGAATCGCTGCAAATAGACCGATCGCCGTCGCAATCAATGCTTCAGCAATACCCGGTGCGACCGTAGCAAGGGTCGCCTGCTGAACATCTGCCAGTCCGATAAATGAATGCATAATCCCCCAAACGGTACCAAACAAACCAACATAAGGGCTGGTTGAGCCAACCGTTGCCAAAAACCCTAAGTGTTTGTCCAATTTCTCTTCTTCACGGTACAATGCCACACGCATTGAGCGCTGCACACCTTCCATCACCGCATCGGGGTCAACGTGTTGACTTTGACGCAGCCGAGTAAACTCTTTAATACCTGCAATAAAGATATTTTCAACCCCTTCGACACGTCTGCCCTCTTGATTGAGCTTTTTATACAGCTTACTTAAATCAATACCAGACCAAAATTGGTCTTCAAATGCATTACGAACTTTTTTGGCTTGCTTTAGTACAAAGGCGCGTTGAAAAATAACCACCCAAGATAAGACAGATGCAACCAGCAAGAGCAACATAACAATTTGCACGACTAAACTGGCACTGGCGATTAACCCCAAAATTGACATTCTTAACCTCTATTTAAAATCCGACGGTAATTGATAATTAAAATGTTCGTAAGCGCGCTTCGTTACTTGGCGCCCACGTGGCGTTCGTATTACAAAACCTTGTTGTATTAAAAAAGGTTCAATGACATCTTCAATTGTATCTTTATCCTCACCTAACGCAGCTGACACACTGTCCAAGCCTACTGGACGTCCGTCAAACTTTTCTATCATAGTCAATAACATACGTCTATCCAAGTGGTCAAAGCCCTGACTATCAACGCTTAACATATCCAACGCCCGCTGAGCTATTTCTTGCGTAACAACACTCGCCCCACTGACCTGTGCCACATCGCGAACTCGACGCAGCAAACGATTGGCAATACGCGGTGTGCCACGAGAACGTCTCGCCACCTCGAAGCTTCCTGCCTGATCCAAATTCATGTTCATTTTATTGGCAGAACGGGCTACGATCGTGGTCAATGATTCAACATCATAAAACTCAAGACGCTGCACAATCCCAAAACGATCTCGCAACGGTGATGTTAATAACCCAGCCCGTGTAGTAGCTCCGACAAGCGTAAACGGCGGAAGTTCGATTTTTATTGATCGAGCGGCCGGTCCTTCACCAATCATAATGTCTAACTGGTAGTCTTCCATCGCTGGATACAAGACTTCTTCTATGGCTGGGCTGAGTCGATGAATCTCATCAATAAACAGCACATCTCCTTCGTTCAAATTCGTCAGTAACGCAGCTAAATCTCCAGCCCGCTCTAATACTGGGCCCGAAGTAGTGCGAATTTCCGCGCCCATTTCATTGGCAATGATATTTGCCAAAGTCGTTTTGCCAAGACCTGGCGGCCCAAAAATCAGCGAGTGATCAAGGGGCTCTTGGCGTTGGCGGGCAGCTTGAATAAAAATCTCCATTTGCTCACGCACCACAGGCTGCCCGATGTAATCTGACAAGGATTGCGGGCGAATGGCTCGATCAATCTGTCGATCGTTGCCTTTCAGTTCAGCTGAAATAATACGATCAGTTTCTATCATTTATATTACCTTAACATGGCTTTAAGAGCCGCTTTGATAACGTCTTCGCTGCTGGCACCATCCACTGGGATGTTGGCAATTGCCTTCGCTGCCTCTTGCGGTTTATAACCAAGCGCAATCAGCGCCGCTTCTGCCTCTTGTCTTGGATCCGCTTGTACTTGTTTAAGGACAGCAGGCGCTGAAAACAAGTCTGCCTTCGCGGCTTGGCCTAATTTATCTCTTAATTCAATAATCAAACGCTCAGCCGTTTTTTTACCCACTCCTGGAATGCGAGTCAGAGCCGTCACATCCGATTCTTGTACATTTGCAATCAATTCTTCGGATGACATGCTAGAGAGTACAGCCAGAGCCATTTTGGGCCCAATGCCATTTACTTTGATTAATACACGAAACAGTGCCCGTTCTGCTTTATCAATAAATCCGTACAAGGTCTGTGAGTCTTCTTTTACTTGAAAATGCGTAAACAAGACAACCTTTTCGCCAATCGGAGGCAAGTCATAAATGGTTGTCATGGAGGCACTTATTTCATACCCCACACCATTCACATCAACCAATAGCTCTGGTGGAGTTTTCTCCACCAATGTCCCAACAATACGTCCGATCACACAGATTTCCTTATATCCAATTCAGACCATCTTTTCGATGTGCGCCCAGCGCGCTTACCTACGCCGAACTCTATGCCCCCCGATGTACGAGTATTGGCATGACACAAAGCAATGGCCAAGGCATCAGCCGCATCGGCTTGTGGCGGAGAAGGCAGTGACAACAGCAACTGTACCATCGCCTGCACTTGGCTTTTTTCAGCGTTCCCGTTTCCCACCACCGACTGTTTCACTCGCCGTGCGGCATATTCATGAACAAATAATTCCTGCAAAGAAGCCGCTACAATGGCTGCCCCTCTTGCTTGTCCTAGCTTTAATGCCGAGTTGGCGTTTTTTGCCAAGAACACTTCTTCAATCGCAAACTCCTTTGGCTGGTACTCTTCCAGCAAGGAGCACACGCTATTGAAGATATTTTTTAACCTAACGGATAACTCATTATCTGGTAAACGAATGCAACCGCTCGTCACGTAAATGGACTTCCCGTTGATAACGTCAATGATGCCAAAGCCGGTAATACGTGAACCAGGGTCAATCGCTAATATTCTTGTGTCTTTCAAAACCAGACCCATATCAGTTTATCATTACTGTATATTCCAACAGCCCTTTACAAAGTATGCAATCGATAAATTCAAAAAAACGTCTTTACACTGTTAGTTTTACGGATATTTTTCAATCTCTTAGCACTAGCCAAGGTTACACGAATATTTGATATCTAAACATACAAGAATAAAAAAACCTCTGGCAACCAAGATCACCAGAGGTTTTTATAAAAATCAAACATATTTAGTCTAGAACTTTTATGCTCAATAAAAAGAACTAACCTTCAACAACAGGCTTTCTGACGCGAATATTGAGCTCTTTGAGTTGCTTCTCACTTACTTCACCAGGCGCTTGAGTTAATAAGCAAGTGGCGCTTTGCGTTTTCGGGAACGCAATAACGTCACGAATAGAGCTGGAGCCAGTCATCAACATTACCAGACGGTCTAGACCAAACGCCAAACCGCCGTGTGGTGGCGCACCAAATTTCAATGCATCCAACAAGAAGCCAAATTTTTCATCTTGCTCTTCTTTGCTGATTTTTAGTAATTCAAATACGGTTTCTTGCATAGAAGATTGGTGGATACGAATAGATCCGCCACCCAGCTCAGTACCGTTCAAGACCATGTCGTATGCTTGCGACAACGCTGTTAACGGACTTGCTTTAAGCTCTTCAGGAGAACAAGAAGGAGCGGTAAATGGATGGTGAATGGCTGTAATGCCGCCATCAGACGTTTCTTCAAACATTGGGAAATCAACAACCCACAAAGGTGCCCATTTGCAAGTATAAAGATCCATATCATCGCCCAACTTGCAACGCAATGCGCCCAAAGCTTCATTCACGACGTTCTCGGAATCCGCACCAAAGAAAATCAAGTCCCCATCTTGTGCTTCAAGACGCTCAAGTAAAGCCGCGCGCACTTCGGTTGGCAGGAACTTAACGATCGGTGATTGTAAACCTTCTTCTAGGTCAGACTTGTCGTTTACCTTAATGTAGGCCAACCCTTTCGCACCATAAATACCGACAAACTTAGTGTAGTCATCGATTTGCTTACGGGTCAGTGCATTACCACCAGGAACTTTCAGAGCTGCAACACGGCCTTTAGGATCTTTGGCTGGGCCAGAAAAGACCTTAAAGTCCACATCGGCCATCAAATCCGATACGGAGACAATCGTTAACGGAATACGTAGATCAGGCTTATCACTGCCGTATGTTTCCATCGCTTCAGAGTATGGCATGCGTGGGAAAGTCCCTAAATCCACATCCAACAACTCTTTAAACAATTTCACGATCATGTCTTCCGTCATCGCCATGATTTGTTCTTCGCTCATGAAAGACGTTTCGATGTCTACCTGAGTGAATTCTGGCTGACGGTCAGCACGAAGGTCTTCGTCACGGAAGCATTTGGCGATTTGGTAGTAACGATCAAAACCAGACACCATCAACAATTGCTTGAATAGCTGTGGAGACTGAGGCAATGCAAAGAAGCTACCTTGTTGTGTTCTGCTTGGTACCAAATAATCACGAGCCCCTTCTGGTGTGGCGCGCGTTAAAATAGGAGTTTCGATATCCAAGAAGCCATTGTCATCCAAATAACGACGTAACACAGACGTTACTTTTGAACGGAAACGCATTTTTTGCTGAATTTCTGGACGACGTAAATCGATGAAACGATTTTTCAAACGCACATCTTCGCCAACAGATTGGTGTTCATCAAGCTGAAATGGTGGCGTTTTTGAGGCATTAAGAATTTCAAGCTCTGTGCCCAAAACCTCAATCTCACCCGTATTCATATTCGGGTTAACTGTCCCTTCAGGGCGAGCGCGAACCAAACCTTTTAGCTTCACAACAAATTCGTTACGAACGCTATCGGCAATGGCAAAGCTGTCGGCACGATCTGGGTCAAAAACAACTTGCGTAATGCCTTCACGGTCACGCACGTCCAAGAAAATAACACCACCGTGGTCACGGCGACGATGAACCCAACCACATAAAGTGATTTCTTGTGAAATGTTAGAAGCATTTAACTCGCCGCAATAATGGCTGCGCATAATTTTTTTCCTATTACTGTCTCAGTGAGAGAGTGATGTGTTCTTACAATGTCTTTTTTGTTTAGCGGGTAAGTGATATTTCGATGGCACGACCAGTGTTTATGTCATCGTCGACTACCATTTTGCGTCTACCGAACAAAAAAAAGAATCTTTTAAGGCGAAGCATTATATGCGAACCGCGCCGGACTCTCTAGAGCCAGAACCAAATTTGTCAGCGACAAAGTACCCGGATAAGCGTCATCAACACACTCTGGTTATTTCATACACAACTTCTAGGCCATTCTGACGCAAACACACCTCGTCACCCTCTTCTTTTCCTATTAACACCTTTCCAACAGGGCTAGAAGGTGTTACCAAAAAAACACTTTGTTGACTTTGCTCTACAGTGAGTCCGCCAGCACAAGGAGAGATAAAAAACCATTTAGTATGGAACGTATTTTTTTCGAGCGCACTCAGTTCGACTAACGCCCATAGAGCGACGGTACTACTGTCTTCAAACAGCACACACCCCTTCTTCTCAAAAGTGCGCCAGTCATTCTCACAGTCGATCACGCGCTGAGATTGCCCATGGGCAAGATAGGAGGCCTCTAGACCAAAGGTATCGTATTTATTTTCTGCCACACTTTCTTCATTTGTCGCGGCATCATGGGCTTGCTTGGCTGCCCATAAAGCCGTATCGAAACGCTTTCTTAACGCGCTTGTGATCGCTTCATATACTGTCTGTTTCTTCATACCATCGATATACCTCGAATTGCCTGCAGGCATTGTAGTCATTCATCATTAGAAAAAAAGACATCATGGAAACTTCGTCACTTATACCCCTTAAAAACAAACCTGATACAGAGTCCCAAAAAGCCAAAAAATAAGGAAGTAACGTCTGTCCTCAGAGAAACGCATTTTATTGACGATTCTGAGTTGACTTAATCAACTCATAGCAGTATTTTGATAATCATTCTCAAAAAAAGACAAGTGCACATTACCATGCAAGATTCCATAGGCGAATCGCTACACAAATTAATTCACAGCTATAAAAGCACTCTTAGAGAGACGGCAATTCAATCAGGTATTAAATTGCCAGTCGGCCACATTCGCCTACTCAAAAGCCTAAAAAAAGAAGGGTGCATTGCTAAGGCTGTTGCGACTCAATTGTGCTTGGATAAATCTCAAGTGACGAGAGTAATTAACGATCTTGTTGAGCGCGGCTATCTCACCAAGGAGCGTCACCCAACGAACCATCGCAGCAGCCTACTCATCCTGACTCATTCAGGAAAAACATTACTGGATGACATTCAGACCTTTGAAAAGACCATTTCACAAGAAATGGCCATAGGGCTAACCGATCAACAAGTCGACCAATTCATCCAGATCGCCGACACAATGCGGCACAATCTCGAACAAACCAATGACTAAGGAGTCAGCAATGAGCAGACCACAACCAAGAGAACTCAGAGTGACCCGAAAAACACTGATCACACCTAATATGTTACGCGTTACACTAGGTGGAGAGAACATTAGCACCATTCCCGCAGACCAAGAAAGTAGCCACGTTAAATTGATATTTCCTCAAGGAGAAACGAAACCATTTGTCCGAACCTATACGATTCGACAACAGCGCCCAACAGAAATAGACATCGACTTTGTACTACATGAAGATGGTGGTCCAGCGTCGACTTGGGCGAAAAACGTACAAACCAATGAAGCCATTATGATCGGCGGCCCTGGCCCTAAAAAGATGATCACTCATACAACCGATTGGCAATTGTTGGTCGGAGATATGACCGCCCTACCTGCCATTAGTGTCAATCTTGCTAAATTGCCGGATGACGCAAAGGGCTATGCGGTAATCGAAGTGGTGAGTGAAGAAGACATTCAAGCACTTAGTCACCCTGCGGGGATTGAGTTAAAGTGGATCATAAACCCTCACCCAGGCCAACACTCAACCACTCTACTTGACGCAGTAAAAGCATTACCTTGGTTAGAGGGCGTCCCCTCAGTATGGACGGCTTGTGAGTTTAGCAGCATGAAAGCGCTGCGTGCCTTCTTTAAAAATGACAAAGCCGTTAGCAAAGAAAATCTCTATATTTCAAGTTATTGGAAACTAGGAAGCAATGAAGATCAGCACAAAATTGCAAAACGAGACGATGCTGAAACAGCGCTATAAAGGGCACCCTCTTTAATGGCCTAGACATCGACAATCATCTAATCAAAAAAATGCCAGCTCAATCTGATAAGCTGGCATTTTTGTTACCCTTAAGAACTAAGCTTCAAGTTATTGAGAACCAAGCGCTTACAAACGAGTGCTTTCGATGATCAAGTCTACCACATCATCAACACGGGTTTCTTTGATCTCAGATTCTGCAATATCCGCATTACCAACAAGGAAAACCACACCCGTTTGGCGAACCAATTGAGCTTCTTGTTCAGAGGCATCGGCTTTCACTAAAGCAACCACCCCTTTACGCAATAATTGGCGCTCCAGTGACACACTGCTAGCTAGTACTTCGGCAGACAAAGCGATGATGGCAGGCTTTTGACCAAGACGAGCGGCACGGTCTTCCGCGCTTACTTCTGACTCTTCATCTAATTCAGCAACCACCTCTTCCACCATACCCGCGCCCACCGTGACGTTAGTCAAACGGTCGATCACCACCAAGGCCCCAGTAAAGCGGCTGTCTGTGTATTGATCAAAAGCAACTGGCGCATCAAATTGAATCACCGCATCACCAATTTCATTCAAACCCAATACGTCAATATCACTTTCTTCTAGGGTATTAACATCCACACGATGGTTAAAATGATGGACTTTACCAGGCACCGTTTGTGCGCCCAATTTGAAGTCATACAATTTGCCTGAAACCAGTGGATGATCTGACATCCAAACCACAGAGGCTCGAAGTGTCGAACCAATTAAAGGCTCCTGACCAACATGGGACAACATATCACCACGACTGATATCAATCTCGTCTTCCAAAGTAATAGTGACCGCTTGACCGGCTTTAGCAATCTCCAAGTTACCGTCGTAAGTCACAATCTCAGCGACCTTGGATTTTTTACCGGAAGGCAAAGCCACCACTTCATCGCCAGGCTTCACTGCACCCGCCGCGATAGTGCCGGAGAAACCACGAAAATCTAGGTTAGGACGGTTCACATATTGCACAGGGAAACGGAAAGCATCACGTTTCACATCACGGTTAATCTGTACATTTTCCAGTATGGCCATCAGTGGCTGCCCAGCATACCAAGGCGTACTCTCGGAGGCATTCACCACGTTATCGCCACGCAAAGCGGAGATGGGCACAAACTTAATATCTTCTGGGCAACGATTACCAAGCTGCTCAGTAAAGTCCAAGTAAGCCGCTTGAATCTCTGTGTATTTGGCCTCTGAGAAATCGACCAAATCCATTTTGTTAATCGCCACGACTACATGTTTAATGCCTAACAGTGCGGCAATATAAGTATGACGGCGTGTTTGCGTCTGCACACCATAGCGAGCGTCGATCAAGATAATCGCCAAATCGCAGGTCGAGGCACCAGTGGCCATGTTGCGCGTATATTGCTCATGCCCTGGGGTATCAGCGATAATGAACTTACGCTTCTCTGTGGAGAAGTAGCGATAAGCCACATCAATGGTAATACCTTGCTCACGCTCTGCTTGCAGACCGTCTACAAGCAAAGCCAAATCCACTTCTTCGCCCTGGGTGCCAGACTTTTTGCTGTCACGTTTAACAGCATCTAAATGATCTTCATAAATCAATTTAGAATCATGCAGCAAGCGACCAATCAGGGTACTTTTGCCATCATCTACGTTACCGCAGGTTAGCAGGCGAAGCAGGTCTTTTTCTTCGTGTTGTTTCAAATAACCAAGGATGTCTTGGCTGATCAATTCGGACTGGTGAGACATTCTTTCTTTACTCCAAACTTAGAAATAACCTTGTTTCTTCTTCTCTTCCATCGACCCTGAAGAATCGTGGTCGATGACTCGGCCTTGTCGTTCTGAACTCTTGGTTAACAGCATTTCCTGAATAATATCAGGCAAGGACGCCGCTTCAGACTCCACCGCGCCAGTCAGTGGATAACAGCCAAGAGTACGGAAACGTACCGATTTCATATCAGGCACTTCGCCCTCTTTAAGTGGCATGCGGTCATCGTCCACCATGATCAGAGTACCATCACGCTCAACCACAGGGCGTTGTGCAGAGTAATACAAAGGAACAATAGGAATACTTTCTAAATAGATGTATTGCCAAATGTCCAACTCCGTCCAGTTGGACAAAGGAAAGACACGAATACTTTCGCCCTTATTCACTTTACCATTGTAGATATTCCACAATTCTGGGCGTTGGTTTTTCGGATCCCAACGATGCTGCTTATCGCGGAAAGAATACACTCGCTCTTTGGCACGGGACTTCTCTTCATCGCGGCGTGCACCACCAAAAGCGGCATCAAAACCATACTTGTCTAACGCCTGTTTAAGTGCTTGGGTTTTCATGACATCGGTATGTTTGGCACTGCCGTGAGTAAACGGGTTGATCCCTTGCTCAAGACCTTCTTTGTTTTGGTGAACGATCAGTTCCAGACCTAGATTAGCAACCAGCTCATCACGAAATTTAATCATTTCTTTAAACTTCCACCCAGTATCCACATGCATCAATGGAAAGGGTGGTTTACCTGGGTAGAAAGCCTTCATTGCAAGATGCAGCATCACCGCTGAATCCTTACCAATGGAGTAAAGCATTACCGGATTATCAAACTCGGCAGCCACTTCGCGAATAATATGAATACTCTCAGCTTCGAGCTGTTTAAGGTGTGTCAATCTTGCTTCAGTCATAATTTCCCATCTCAGATTGTAGGACTCTAGCATTTTTTCCACTATATCATGCATAGAGGTTATAAAAACCATGTCAACTAGATCATGATGATATATAGATATTAAAAAAGGCTCATAAGGTGAGCCTTTATAGAAAGAGATGAGATGACTAAAGAAACCTCAGGCGTTAGAACGTTCAACCAGATTAAGCATTTGGAAGATTGCGCATAATCATACCGAACGTCAAACCTTCAGGGCAGCTATCCATAGGAATACGCACCTTATGGCCTGACCCAGGCGCGACGACCATTGACTCTCCACGGAGGGTTTCCATGGCTTGCAATTGAACGAACTGGCTACCAGCGGGCGTCATTAATTCTAATGTGTCGCCTACCTTAAAACGATTTTTTACCTCTACCGTCAACCAGCCATTTTGCCAATCCAACATTTCGCCGACAAACTGCTGCTGGGTAGAGATAGAATTGCCATGTTGATAGTTCTGATACTGGTCATGTACATGACGGCGATAAAAGCCTTCGGTATAGCCCCGGTGGGCAAGGCCGTCTAGCTTATTCATTAAGCCCATATCAAAAGCACGCCCGTATGTCGCATCATCAATGGCTTGACGATATAATTGGGCCGTACGAGCCGCATAAAAATGCGATTTAGTACGCCCTTCGATTTTCAATGAGTGCACGCCCATTTCAATCAATTTTTCGACATGCTGAATGGCTCTTAGATCACGACTGTTCATAATATAAGTCCCATGCTCATCTTCGAACGCTGGCATGAACTCCCCCTCTCGACCTTGTTCACGAAGCAATACTACCTCGTCAAATGGCTTCCCTATCCCCAAAGTGGTTTGCTCCTTTGGATCAAGCGCTTTGGGATCAAACAACTGTGGTGAGGTTAAATGGCTGCCATCGGCAGGGACAATATCGCCCGTTATCTCTTCTTTCGCCGCTTTCACATCGTATTGCCAACGGCATGAGTTGGTACATGTACCTTGGTTTGGATCTCGACGATTAAAATAGCCAGATAATAAACAGCGCCCTGAATAAGCAATACACAAAGAGCCATGGACAAAGGTTTCAATTTCCATGTCTGGCACCATGGTGCGAATCTCACCGATCTCTTCTAAAGAAAGCTCTCGGGATAAAATGACACGGGTTAAACCGTAGTTATGCCAGAACTTTACCGTCGCCCAGTTCACCGCATTTGCCTGAACCGAAAGGTGAATGTCCATATCTGGCCATTTTTCTTTAACCAACATCATCATGCCAGGATCAGACATAATTAAGGCATCTGGCTGCATATCGATAACGGGCTCAATGTCTCGCAGGTAAGTTTTGATCTTGGCATTATGAGGAGCAATGTTACTCGCCACATACAATTTTTTGCCTTGCTGGTGGGCTTCTTCAATCCCCACTGCAAGGTTTTTCATATCGAAGTCATTATTACGCACACGCAAGCTATAGCGTGGCTGCCCTGCGTAGACCGCATCGGCACCATAGGCAAAGGCGTAACGCATGTTTTTGAGAGTACCGGCGGGAGAAAGTAATTCAGTCATGGGATCAATAAATCAGAATAATAAGAATGGGCGCATTCTAATCATTTGTAGGACGGTGGCTATTTGCAGAACAAAAAAAGACCGACAAAGTCGGCCTTTCAATGATGTAGATCAAGCGAGGTTAAAGATACTCAATTTGACCCTGAGCTCAACTGCTGCTGCAACATGATTTGATTGATCTGTTTACGAATCCGCAAGATCTCAGAATTAACTTGAGCTCGGAAAGCATCGTTTGAATTGAGGGCATCCTGATGCTTGCTAAGCTCTTGCTTCATCGCCGTAAGATCCGATCCACCATTAAGTTTCGCAACCTTTTTCTGCAAGGTAGACAAATCCTGAGACACTTGATCAATGCTCAATGCTTGCGCATCGTTACTGTCACTTTGGGCAGCAATATTCTGTTCAAGCTTCGCCAGTTTATCGTTAATCTTAGTCAAGCTACTTTTTAGATCACTTGTATCCGATGCGATAGGTTTGACCTTATCCGTTAAATCGGCCACGGACTTGACCACCTTATTGTAGTTGTTTTCCAGCTCGTTAAAAGAATTGCCTTGCATAGCAACACGCTGCCCTTGGCTTGAGACATTATCCTTCAACAAGGCAAGTTTCTTATTGAGCGCATCAATCGCATCACTATTATCTGAAATGTTTTTTCGGTTACGGTCGTAGGCAACTGCCCAAAGCTTACGTACCTCGCTCTCGTTATCCTTAATGCGATCTTCTAAGCTTTGGCCTTTCTTATCGGCTGACACATCCGCAGCAAGCAACTGATTGTCCAAGTTTTCAATCTTATTTTTCGCACCAGACAATTCATTGCGCAATTGTAAATTCTGCTGCCATAACCAGTAGCCTGCTCCGGCAGCGGCGGCTAGAATGAGGAAAAGTAATAGGTAAATACCAGCAAGACTTGGCTTTTTGTACACCACAGATTGGTTTGTGGATGGTCTTGTTGGGGGTGGATTTAAGCGGCGTTTAGGATCCTGCTGCGACCGCTGTTGTGGGCGTCTATCGCTGACTTCGTCCTGGTCTAAAGTCAAACTTGGTATTTCGATGTCATCTTTTCTTGGCATGGCGTTATGGTATCTTCGCTATTAACAAAAATTATGAAACTAATAACCACAAAAACTTAATGATTATTATATTTCAAAGTTCGGTGCTACTATATAAGCACCATTAACTGCTTGATAACAAGCATTTTTCGTTAATACAAAGCAAGGAGAAAAGAAATGGCTTTTGAATTACCCGCTCTTCCTTATGCTAAAGACGCACTTGAGCCTCATATGTCAGTTGAGACCCTTGAGTACCACTACGGCAAGCACCACAACACATACGTAGTGAAGCTAAATGGTTTGATTCCTGGCACAGAATATGAAAATAAATCTCTAGAAGAAATCATCACTTCTGCTCCAGCGGGTGGCGTATTCAACAACGCGGCGCAAATCTGGAACCATACGTTCTTCTGGAACAGCCTAAGCCCTAATGGTGGTGGCGAGCCTACTGGCGCGCTAGCTGAAGCGATCAATGCAAAATGGGGCTCTTTCGCGAAGTTCCAAGAAGCATTCAACGACAAAGCGGTTAACAACTTTGGTTCTAGCTGGACTTGGCTGGTTAAAACCGCTGACGGTTCTCTAGACATCGTTAATACTAGTAATGCTGGCAATCCACTTACTGATGGTTTGACGCCTGTACTGACTGTTGACTTGTGGGAACACGCTTACTACATCGATTACCGTAACGTACGTCCTGATTACCTAAAAGGTTTCTGGGCATTGGCTAACTGGGATTTCGCTGCCGCAAACTTCGCAGCGTAATTCACTTTTACCAAATTGTAATGCAGTCTAAAAACGCGGCCAAGTGCCGCGTTTTTTCTTATTGATGAATCAGTTAGAGCTACCAATCAATAAATACACTAAATAGTCATTATTTTTCAAACCCATCTAGGCTTAAAAAACCTTTAACTTAATAGTTTTTATTAATACATAGAATCAATCATTTTTGCATTTCTTTTTGCGCAATCAACTTAGCTTGAATAAATTCTGAATGAGGCATAAACAGCAGATCACTAATAGAGCGAATACGATGATCTTCGTAGGCGTCAACATCACCATCAGCATAGGCAACTCGCCATAAGCCAATCAACAATTCCATTTTTTGCTCTAAAGAGGCATTATCATTTATCACTTTAGTAAACTGATAAAGATCGTTCGCCTCCTTAATACCCGCCTTTGCTTCTTCAAAAAGCATGTCCACATCATCTCCTAAATCCGTCACGCCTTTTAGGAAGTCTTTCATTTGAGTGACTTCTTTTTCATTGACGTCATCATCCGCCATAATAACCTCCATCATGAGCGCTGCCACTGCTCTTTGATAAGAGATACGCTCATGGGGCTCAGTAGATACCTGAAAAAGGCTTTTTAATGCTTGTAACATGAATTCTCCAGTAAATTATCTAGAACTTGATGACGCAACTCACTAATCAAACGGTTGGGGAACTGACGATAATCAAGGTATGGACACCAAACTTGATGGTCATAAAAAGCAGCCTGCTGTTTGTCTCCCACCACCGTCGCCCTTTCATCAATCACTATGTCTTGACGAAAGGTATTACCAACGATAAACACAACACATTCTTGACTGACCTCATCACTCGCCGCGTAATACTCCTCCAGCTGGTGCTTATCCCAAATGATCGCACAACGAGAAAATAAACACTCATCACGATAATATCGCCAATCTTCCTGCGAAGGCACTAACAACTTCGCTATAATAGTGAATATTTTACGCCAATGATTCCCATTTAATTCAATCAGCAAGGGAACATTCGGATAAGATAAAAAGGCCTCATCATAATCCGACGGCAACACAGGCTTATTTGGCATGAGAAAAATACATTGCGCGGTTTCCTTTGGAGCGCCTAACCACAGCAACGCATCATTACTTAAATCAGACATCCCACACCTTGAATAGGTTCATTTATTATGACCATAGTAACTAACTAATGTTCAAAGACGATGGAAGAAGAGAATATTCATTAAAAAAACAAATAGCATCCTAGATTAATCCTTTAATTTCATACGAAACTTAACAGAATAAGCTTATTCTATTATGATATATTATTAACTATCTTCTCAGACAACCTCAACGAGATTACCACCATGACTGACATACTTTATCCCATCCTTGGCGGGCTTTGCATTGGTCTTTCAGCAAGCATTTACTTGTTAGCAACAGGTAAAATTATGGGCATCAGTGGCCTGTTGTCCCAAGCATTGTTTGGTCCACCTGGCATGAATACAAAATGGTTACCTCTTATATTTCTTGTCGGCACCGTTGTTGGTGGCGCAAGTTACGGTGTTTTAACTCACCAGACGGTACCCTTTCCCGATCCCAGAAGCCCGCTTTTATTGATTACTTCTGGCCTTCTCGTTGGCTATGGAACTCGCCTTGGCAGTGGTTGCACCAGTGGGCATGGCGTATGTGGCATTTCCCGTGGTTCGATTCGCTCTTTGACCGCAACCGCCATATTTATGGTGACAGCTATTCTAACCGTGATGATCACGAAATAAGGTCCTGATTATGATGATATTAATTACGCTATTTTGCGGTATTTTATTTGGTGTCGGCCTCGCGTTATCGCAAATGACTAACCCCGCAGTCGTTCTTGGCTTTTTAGACATTTTCGGCAACTGGAACCCGTCTTTAATTTTTGTAATGGGCTCCGCTATTGTAGTAGGGGTTATAAGCTATGCCATCAAAAATGGCCGTCAAGCCCCTTGGCTAGCCAAAAATTGGTCTGTCCCAACCCATACTCATATTGATGCTAAGCTGGTTATCGGCAGCGCTCTATTTGGCATTGGCTGGGGGTTGAGTGGTTACTGTCCGGGACCAGGCCTAACCGCTTTAGTTAACAACCCTCAAGAAGGCTTTTACTTTATTGGGGCAGTTATTATAGGAAGTGGTATTTTTTATATACAAAACAAACGATTAGCAAAAGCCTAACCCATCAAAGCATGGATTTTTTAGTCATAAAAAATTCATGCTTTCTTCCTGCTACATCCCTAACTACACTTTCCTTTCTTGAGACAAAAAAAACACTTGACGCGAGACCCCTTGGGTTTTAAATTTCGCCCGCGTCATTGCTGAACATAATCCGCACCGCTTCAACTGCTGCGCTAGTCGCTTAAGGCCTTAGAGCCGGATAAGTAACAGCTTAAAGTAGGATGGAGGGAGGTAAAGACGTTCTTACTTTTATACGGTTTATGTTTTGCCAGATAAGGAGCTTTAGCCCATGACTACTGACGTCTATTCTTTTTATACCCCAGAACGTTTCGCGCGCTTCAAAGCATTTGCTGATACCAAAGAAACACCCTTTGTAGTGATTGATACGCAAATGATCGATGAGGCTTATACCGAGCTGACAAAAGGCTTCCCTATTGCGGATGTGTTTTACGCGATTAAAGCGAATCCGGCCCCCGAAATACTAACCCTATTACGTGACCGTGGATCCAACTTTGATGTCGCCTCTCGTTATGAGTTAGATAAGCTGTTTTCTATTGGTGGGATTTCGCCAGATCGCGTGAGCTATGGTAACACCATTAAAAAAGCTAAAGACGTTCGTTACTTCTACGAGAAAGGCGTGCGCATGTTCGCCACCGATTCCGAAGCAGACTTACGCAATATCGCTAAAGCCGCGCCAGGCTCTCGTGTTTATGTGCGCATTTTGACTGAGGGCACTGTCACAGCTGATTGGCCTTTATCTCGCAAATTTGGCTGCCGTCCGGACATGGCTATGGATCTACTGATTCTTGCAAAAGAGCTTGGCTTGATTCCTTACGGCATTTCGTTCCATGTTGGCTCTCAGCAACGCGACATCGGGGCTTGGGATGCAGCCATTGCCAGCGTAAAAGTCATTTTTGAACGCTTGAAAGAAGAAGATGGCATCCAATTAGAAATGATCAACATGGGCGGTGGTTTCCCCGCAAATTACATCGCCCGCACCAATGACCTTGCAACCTATGCGGAAGAAATTTCACGCTTCTTGGAAGAAGACTTTGGCACCGATTTGCCAAGAATTATTCTAGAGCCTGGACGCTCTTTGATATCTAATGCTGGAGTATTAGTTAGTGAGGTAGTGTTGATCTCCCGTAAATCCCATACAGCTCTTAATCGTTGGGTATTCACTGATGTGGGTAAATTCTCTGGTTTAATCGAAACCTTAGACGAAGCGATTAAATACCCTATTCATGTTGAGAAACAAGGTGAGTTAGAAGAGGTGATTATTGCCGGACCAACTTGCGACAGTGCCGACATTCTATATGAACACTATAAATATGGTTTGCCACTAAACTTAGCGATTGGTGATCGTATGTACTGGCTATCAACTGGTGCATACACCACAACTTATAGTGCAGTAGAGTTCAACGGCTTCCCGCCTTTGGCATCTTACTATTTATAAAACGTCTTAAACTGGACGGTGCGTTAGACAACAGCGCTAAACACGATATCGGGTTGCTGGCCTCTTCTGAGACCAGCAACTCATTTATCCAATAACATCGTTCGTTGATTGATGTGTCGTTAATTGAGCCGACTTTTTTGCGTTTCCAAAATAAAAGCTTTTAGGGTGATCGCGGCCTCCCGGCTTATATTCTCAAAACGAACACCATAAACATAAAAGTACTCTGCATTCATTTTTTCTAAGAACTCATTATCAACCAGACTGGCCTGAAGCTGCTCAAGCATCTGTATTTCTTGAGAACGAATTTCACCATCAAGCTTTAACGCCACATGATAACCAGCCACATTCACACCTAAAGACACTTTAAGTTTCTGACTCACTAGACCAAAATCTTCCTTGGACACCAACTTGGCCCCACCAAGACTAAGATCCACCAATACGCCAGTTGTAAATGCCGGAATCGAGTCCGAACCATCAACGGGCTCTAAGCGACAAATTAATCTCGTCTCTACTCGAGCGGCAGTCCGAACCACTGATGCTTCCACATACTCAGGGTAGGCGATATGAATATGAGGCCCTGGTTCCAAATAACTTTTTGCCACTTTACTACTAAACGCACATACCTCGGTGTCCAGCATGACACGAATGTTTACGAGTTGACTTTCACGTACCAGAATATTTTTACCATTCACTTTAGGGCAAGACAGAATAAGCGAGCGGCCAGGAATAGCACCCAAGACACTCACCATATATCGACCTGGTGGAGAAATAAACTCCAACTGTACGCTTGTCCCTATCGGTACATCCAATTCATCAAAATCTACTTGTCTTACTCCAGACATGAAATGCTCTCTTCTCATTTTTGTAATCGATATCAAGACCTGCTCCCCACTGGGACAACGCTCCTCAACAGGTCTTGAAATAAAAACACCTTAAAACCCCATTGCTTTCAATTTTGTAAGAGCCTGTTCACTTGACGGCTCTACTATGCAAGTGGCGAACTCATCCCGCTCAACATAATGCTTACGCAACCAATCAAAGGTTGTCTTATTAGCATAGCGGCGATAGTTAAATCGCAAACGAGAATCGTCCCTTGCCACGTCATAAATCGCATGCGCAGCGCGGGCCAACAATTCTTCGCCGCTTAAATCGTCATGAAGTGACACAGCACGCAGCCGCCCTGGACTAATGGCATCTCTTAATGACACTTGATTGTCGATATTGAAATGTCGACAAAATGCTTGATAGACCATCCAAGTGCCCTTTTCACGACCTTGTTTGCTATACCCTGCAATATGTGGCGTCGCAATATCCACAATAGCCAAGGTCTCAACATCAAGGTCAGGCTCCCCTTGCCAAACATCCCAAATTAAATGCAAATCGCCACGCCGCTCTTTATATAACTCTCGCAAGGCCGCTTCATCGATTACACCACCACGACCAGCCGATATAATCGCAGTACCCGCTTTTACTTGTCGCAGTTGCTCCTTACCAACCATACCAATGGTCGGATAATCACCGTCCCTCGTCAGTGGGGCATGCAAGGAAATCACATCACAAGCCATGACTGAAGCCAAGGAAACAAACGGCACTGAGCCTATATTCTTGCTAGCATACTCTGCCTGTTTGATTGGATCATAAACGCACACATCGCAACCCAATGCAGCAAAACGATCAAATACCGTCTTACCAACATTACCGTAACCAATCACGCCTATTTTTTTATTCAACCACATGAGATTTTTTGTTAATGCCAAAAAACCTAATCCACTAAAAACATAGTCCGCCACCGCATCGGCATTGCAACCTGGGGCACTACTAAAGGCAATGCCTTGTTCTGCTAAATACTCAGTATCAATGTGATCTACACCAATAGTAGCACTTCCTACAAAACGTACACGGGAACCTTTTAACAGTTCGGGCGATACCTTAGTTACAGAGCGCACCAATAGAACATCAGCACCTTTAACTTGTTCTTTAGTTAATGTACGACCATTGACCAATTCAACCTCACCAAAAGCTGAAAACAACTTGGTCACGTTGGGCATATTTTCATCGGCAATTATTTTCATATTGCTGGTTCATGTACCTATCAAAGTCCGTATCTGAGCAACGCATTGACAACAGATACTGAGAAAAAGTGAGAGCTCGCTGAGGCAAGCCCGACATTAGATAACGTTTTACTTGTTCATAAACAGCACGTTCAAAAACACTAGCGTCATACTCTGGCAATGCCAAATTATCAACGCTCACACGAAACCTCATACCCGCAGCCCAATGGAAGAGACACTCAACCGCTTGCGGCTTAACTTCGACCGTTTCAAAAAGCTGTTGTTGCTCTTCAGTGCGCGTATCAGGCTCATACCAATATCCATAATCTTCCAGTTTGCGCCGCTCATCACCAGCGATACACCAATGACTGATTTCATGAAGCGCACTGGATGGATAATCTAAGCGAAAATACAATAAGGCTGGATGCGTCTTGGTGGGAGGAAGATATAAAGGCTCATCAGCGCCACTCATAAGCACAGTGTTAAAATCCGATTGAAAACAGGCATTAAACGCCTCAATCAGTTGTTTAGCTGTTAGCAAAAGCACCACTCCGGAGACTAAAATATCAAAAGCGAAATTATTACACATTTACAATGTGTGGGCTATTCAGCATTTGAGGCTTGTCCGTAGAAAAATGCTGAATAGCCATCAAAAAACGCCCCAGCGGATACAACCCAATGAGGCGCATTGTGTAGTCTTTGAATAGAGGGCTTAACTCTCCGAAGCTTTTAACTTCTGAAGTCCTTATCCTCTGAAACTCTTAACCTCTAAAACTTTCAACCTCTAAAGTAATGGGCAGGCACAAACGGCATTTTGGTTTGAATCAATGGAATGCTTTTCCCGCGAACATTGGCAAATAACGGCGTCTCATCCGTTAAGCTTTGTGTTTCAACATACGCCATGACAATAGGCTGCGACAGACTAGGAGAAAATCCTCCGCTGGTCACCGTCCCTTTCACGTCTCCAGCTTCATTAATGATCTCAACACCTTCACGAACAGGCGCCTTACCATCCACTAAAAAGCCAACACGCTTGCGGTTTGGTTTGTTAGCAAATTCAGGCAAAATCACATCCGCCCCGATAAAGCCTCCTTCACGTTCGCCCCCAAGACGACGAACGGGTTGAATGGCCCAGTTCAGTGACGCTTCAACTGGCGTTGTGCTGGTATCGATATCATGACCATACAAACATAGCCCAGCCTCCAAGCGCAGAGAGTCTCGAGCCCCCAAGCCAATCCACTCCACTTCGGGCATATCAAGCAAAGCATCCGTTAAAATTTGAGCGTGCTCATTGGGGACAGATATTTCGTATCCGTCTTCCCCCGTATAACCTGAGCAACTTACCCACAATTCAATACCTTGCCATTCAAACTGCGTACTCTGCATAAATGTCATCTTAACCGCATCTGGTACCAGTCGAGCAAATGCCTCACGCGCTTTAGGTCCTTGGATGGCTAATAAGGCACGATCATCAATCACCTCAACCTCACAACCAACCAGCGACGCTTTCATATGAGCAATATCGTTGTCTTTGCAAGCCGCATTAACAACAACAAAAAGCGCCTCACCCCAATTCGCAAACATGAGATCATCTGAAATAGCACCATTTTCTGTGGTAAACAGACCGTAGCGCTGCATACCTTCTGGCAAACCTAAGACATCGACAGGGACAATTTTCTCAAAAGCCTCTTTAACATTGGCACCACGCAGCATCACTTGTCCCATGTGCGAAACATCAAATAACCCCGCATTTTCACGAACCCATAAATGTTCTTTTTTAACGCCAAGGGGATATTGGACAGGCATTTCATAACCAGCAAATTCAACCATTCTGGCGCCTGCAGCAATGTGCTGCTGATATAGAGGGGTACGTTTCATAAAACAGACCTTTCGATGATTTAGAGAATTTTGTTTCCGATTGGAAACAGATTATCTAAAAAAACACCCATTTTACAAGTGATCCGTACAATTTAATCTAGACTGAAGAAGATTAAGCCTCAGAAGCGGTCTATAGAATTAACCAAGTGGTCAGTATTTTTTGCTGCTTTAAAATGTCGTACTTGCTTGTTTATTTCTTGTTTCCAATCGGAAACTTTTTCGTTATGATGATGGCAAGTTGACGCATAACGGTCATTGATCGGCGCTCTTATAAAGATGATCTTTTTTCATCATCTTGGACGGCTCAAATGTTATCATTGGATAACGATTTATCGTATTGGACAGAAATGTTTATTTAAGAGGAATTATACCATGGCCAACACCGAAGCCTTTTTCAGTCAATCACTGGCTGAACGAGACCCAGAACTTTTCGCGACCATTGTTGAAGAACAAAATCGTCAAGAAACTGGCATCGAATTGATTGCTTCTGAAAACATCACCTCTAAAGCCGTTTTAGAAGCTCAAGGCTCCGTTCTAACAAACAAATACGCAGAAGGCTACCCTCATCGTCGCTATTACGGTGGTTGTGAAGCGGTTGACGTCACTGAACAACTTGCTATTGACCGTGCGAAGCAACTTTTTAACTGCGAATTTGCCAACGTTCAACCACATTCAGGCGCTCAGGCTAACGGCGCCGTCATGCTTGCACTGCTGCAACCAGGTGATACGATCTTAGGGATGTCTCTAGACGCTGGTGGTCACTTGACTCATGGCGCGCCACCAGCTCAATCGGGCAAATGGTTCAACGCTGTTCAATATCAAGTGAACCCTGAAACCCTGTTGATAGATTACGATGCTATTGAAGCACAAGCATTGGAATGCAAACCCAAAATGATCATCGCTGGCGGTTCTGCCATCCCACGTGTGATCGATTTCAAACGCTTCCGTGAAATTGCCGATAAAGTTGGCGCTTATCTTTTTGTCGATATGGCTCACATTGCTGGTCTTGTTGCAACAGGCGCTCACCCTTCACCACTGCCATATGCCCACGTCGTGACCACCACAACACATAAAACACTACGTGGCCCTCGTGGCGGCATGATCTTGTCTAATGACCTTGATCTTGGCAAAAAAATCAATTCTGCGGTTTTCCCAGGTTACCAAGGCGGTCCATTAATGCATGTAATTGCAGGCAAAGCGGTTGCATTTGGTGAAGCGTTAAAACCTGAATTCAAAACCTACATTGATCAAGTCGTTGCCAATGCGAAAGTATTAGCAGAAGTCATGATGGAGCGTGGCTGTGATATTGTTACAGGTGGTACAGATAATCACTTGATGCTTGTAGACCTTCGTCCAAAAGGCCTAAAAGGTAACGTTGTTGATAAAGCCCTCGAACGAGCTGGCATCACTTGTAATAAGAATGGCATTCCATTCGACACTGAAAAACCAATGATTACCTCTGGTATTCGTCTTGGCACACCTGCGGCGACCTCTCGCGGATTTGGTGAAGAAGAATTCCGCAAAGTGGGCCATTTGATCAGTGACGTGCTAGACGGCTTGGTAGAAAAACCAGAAGGCAATCCAGAAGTGGAAGCCCGTGTACTTGCAGAAGTAAAAGAGCTTTGCAAGCGCTTCCCTCTATATCGCTAATCACAAACAACCCGAGCCTAAACATCTCGGGTTATTTTTTAATGGGGCAAAGATATGAGCACTATTCCAGACAACCTAAAATACGCTGATTCTCACGAGTGGGTATTGGATAATGGCGACGGCACTGTGACCGTGGGCATTACAGACCATGCGCAAGACCTTTTAGGTGACGTGGTTTATGTTGAATTACCTGAAGTTGGCACCGAAACCGTTGCAACCGAACAATTTTCATTGGTTGAATCTGTCAAAGCCGCTTCTGACATTTATGCACCTGTCTCGGGTGTAATAATCGAAATCAACGAAGCGTTAGACGACTCACCTGAGTTAATCAACGAATCGCCATACCAAGACGCTTGGATTGCTAAAATCAAGCTTTCTGAAGGCGCTGACCTGAGCAAGTTATTGGATGCAGACGGCTACGCGTCAAGTATCGAATAATTCTGTTATCCGCTCTCTTATGCTAGCACGCACCTTGCCGCTAAAACATGTTGCAGCTAACACTAAGAGAGCCCATCTCTCCTGCTTTATTTTAATAGGTGATTATTACCATGACCTCGTGCATCCGTGATTTGCAAAACAATGACGAATTCATCGCACGCCACATTGGCTCTGACATATCTGAACAAGGCCTGATGTTGCAGACAATTGGTGTCGACTCATTAAATGCGTTGATTGAAAAAACCATACCCGAAGCAATTCGTCAGGCAAACCTTGACCTGTCTACCCAGCCTGCCAGTGAAAGCGACGCACTAAAACAGCTCAAAGCCATTGCCAGCAAAAACACGGTGGCACGCTCCTTTATTGGCATGGGCTATCACGATACACATGTCCCCTCGCCTATTGTACGGAACCTATTAGAAAACCCGGGCTGGTACACTGCTTACACCCCTTACCAACCTGAAATTTCGCAAGGTCGCTTGGAAGCCCTCTTAAACTTTCAACAAGTGATTATTGACTTAACCGGCATGGAAATATCCAACGCTTCACTGCTTGACGAAGCCACCTCCGCTGCCGAAGCCATGACGCTAATGAAGCGCTCTAACCGCAAAAAAAGTAACATCTTATTTGTTTCAGACCAGTTACTACCACAAACCATTGATGTTATTAAAACACGTGCCGCACTACTGGACATTGAAGTAGTTGTTGATAATAACGACAACCTAGGCAATTACGATGTATTTGGTGCCATTTTCCAATACCCAGGCATCAATGGCGAGGTTATCGATCTAACCGATCTTATCACTCAAGCCCATGAGCAAAATGCATTGACCAGTGTTGCCGTCGATTTATTAGCCCTTGTGCTGATTAAATCCCCAGGGGATATGGGAGCGGATATTGTTTTCGGCAGTGCACAGCGTTTTGGCGTACCAATGGGATTCGGCGGTCCTCATGCGGCATTTTTAGCAACCAAAGATGCGTTCAAACGCTCTATGCCAGGTCGTGTTATTGGCGTTTCTAAAGATAGCCACGGCAAACCTGCCCTTCGCATGGCGATGCAGACTCGCGAACAACACATTCGTCGCGAAAAAGCCACCTCCAACATTTGTACAGCTCAAGCACTACTTGCCATGATGGCTGGCTTTTACGCCGTTTATCATGGTCCTGCTGGCTTAAAGAAAATCGCTTCTCGCGTTGCTGCCCTAACCCACTGCTTTGCAACCGCATTGCAAAAGAAAGGTTTTACGACCAACGCCAACTACTTTGACACCCTTGTTGTCGATACCCAAGACAAAACACAGAGCATTATTGAGGCAACTCAAGCGAAACTGATCAACCTTTTTCAAGTGTCTGATCGTGCGTTGTCGATTTCTTTCAGCGAAACGACGACAACAGAAGATGTGATCGATCTAGCGGCGTGTTTTGGCATAACATTAAACCAAAATGATATCGACTCAAGTGCCGCTGGCATTGGCTTTGATGAAAGCTTACTGCGCCAAGATGCCATCTTAACGCACCCCGTATTCAACTCTCATCACAGCGAAACCGAGTTGATGCGCTACCTGCACCAACTCGAAGTCAAAGATATTGCCTTGAACCAAAGCATGATTCCACTTGGTTCTTGCACCATGAAGCTAAACGCGGCGTCTGAAATGATTCCCGTCACTTGGGCGGAGTTCGGCAGCATCCATCCATTCGCACCGCAAAACCAAGCAGCAGGCTATCACGTCCTGTTGTCTGAGTTGATCGACATGCTCGCAAAAGCCACAGGTTACGATACGATTTCTCTTCAGCCAAATTCAGGCGCTCAAGGGGAATACGCAGGTCTACTCGCTATCGACAAGTACCACAAGTCACGTGGCGACCACACTCGAAATGTGTGTTTGATTCCAAGCTCTGCCCACGGCACAAATCCAGCCTCTGCAGCCTTGGCTGGCATGAAAGTCGTGATTGTGAAATGTGATGAAAATGGCAACATTGACTTGGTCGACCTCGCTGAGAAGGCAGAAAAGCACACCGCCGAACTAAGCTGCATCATGGCGACGTACCCATCTACTCATGGTGTATTCGAAGAACATATTCGCGAAGTATGCGAGATTGTCCATAAATTCGGTGGACAAGTGTACATCGATGGCGCCAATTTAAACGCACTTGTTGGTATCGCCCCTCCTGGTGCATTTGGTGGTGATGTTTCCCACTTGAACCTACATAAAACCTTCTGCATTCCACATGGTGGTGGTGGCCCTGGTATGGGACCAATCGGTGTTAAATCACACCTCGCCCCTTTCCTTCCAGGTCATAGCGTTGAACCAGTCATGGGCATGACAGAGCAGCATGGCGCTGTCTCCGCAGCCCCATACGGTAGCGCAAGCATTCTTGTTATTACTTGGATGTACATCAAAATGATGGGCGACAAAGGCCTGCGGGATGCAACCTTTAACGCCATTTTGAACGCCAACTACATTGCCAAGCGTTTAGCCGATCATTACCCCGTGCTTTACACGGGCAAAAATGGCACAGTTGCCCATGAATGCATTATCGACATTCGTCCAATCAAGGCAGAATCTGGCATTAGCGAAGAAGACATTGCTAAACGATTAATGGACTTTGGTTTCCATGCACCAACGATGTCTTTCCCTGTTGCTGGTACATTGATGATCGAACCGACAGAATCCGAGTGCAAAGAAGAGCTTGATCGTTTCTGCGATGCTATGATTCAAATCCGCAACGAGATCAGTAAAGTACAGTCGGGTGAATGGTCCTTAGAAGACAACCCTCTCGTTAATGCTCCGCACACAGCAGACAGTCTGTTAGACATGGAATGGAACCATGCTTATTCGCGAAAAGAAGCAGCATACCCATTACCTTGGATCAAAGGGCGTAAATACTGGCCGAGTGTTGGTCGTATCGACAACGTTTATGGTGACCGCAACTTGTTCTGTGAATGCCCACCGATCGACAGCTACGAAAGCTAAACTAAGCATTAAATGCAACACATCAAAAAGGCAAGCCAGAATATGGCTTGCCTTTATTTGATTCGCTTCAAACTAAGTCGCAACTTAATTAAAAATCTCCCGCATGGGGATCTAAGACACCAAATATAGCGACGGCTAAAATTACCAAAATCCCCAAAAACCATTCAAGCATGGTCGCTTTTTTAAGTGACGCTATGCTTTCTTGTCGTAGATCGGATTGACTAAGCCTTGGTGCTAATACCACCTTATTACGAATCGCCAACCCTATCATTAGTACTACCAAGAGTATTTTCCCTGTCAGCATTATCTGATAGGTATTTTGCAAACCAAATGGTAAATACCCGAGAATCAATAAAGTGTTAAGCGCGCCAGAACAAACGATAATACTAACGGATACCATACCAAGGCGAGAAAAGCCCTGGACCGCGTTGATTAAAGGCAAAGGATTTTCTGTGTCATCAAGGGCCTTAAGAACAAAATAAAGAGCGAATAATCCCCCTACCCAAGAAGCCCCTGCAAGGACATGAAGAATATCTGAGAGTTGATGAACTAACCCTCGCCATCCTTCATTCATTTGAGCATGACCCGTAAAAGAAAAGCTCACTAAAATAAGCCCTACACCAAGCAATAACAGAAGTACTTTATATTCCTGTCTTAGCTTGACGGCAAAAACGTTCGCAAGCAGGAGCACACAGCACCCCATGATACTTATTTGCCAAGCAAGACCTGCTGAGGTTTCAGTTATAACAGGCCACCATAAAGAGTCAGAAAATACATCTGACCAGCCATCACCGATCATCGCAATATTGATAGGAAGAGTAACGAGAACACAACCAACTAACACCCAAACACAGGGGGTTATGAGCTTAAGAATGGGAGACGGTAACACTTGGGGAAGTTCTGCCCGCAGACAAATAGCAGGATAAAGTAACATCCCCCACACCAAAGAACCAACCGCTTCTAAAATGAAGCGGTTGGTGACTAATGCCAAATGAACCGTTAAATCCACGCAGCTTTATTTCTTAATGACAAAAGTATAATGGCCTTTTGTTTTATGACCGTCTTTCGACAAAGCATGCCACTCTACTGTGTATTTGCCTTTAGCCAAGGCATCAGGTAAAGGCACAACCATCGCTTTATCATCGCTATCAGATAATAATGCTGTCCCTGTTTTAACTGGCTGATGCTTTCCATTCAGTAATTTCACCCCTGTAAAATGAATATTAAGACCCTCACTAAATTTCAAGACAAGGTTAGCAGGAGAGTTAGTCGCAACACCATTTATAGCAGGGAAAGCCGATTTCAAATGAGCATGCGCAAAAACAGCACCGGACATAGAAAGGGCAGCGGTCGCCATCATACCTAAAAAGATTTTTTTCATACTGTATACTCGTTAAAAATGAAAGTTGAGAGAAGTACAACTCTATATGAAGCAGTAAAACAAACGATTTACTATCATTCGAGTAGGACTGGGCAATAAAGCAGTTAGGCTCCTAATCTGGACTATTACCCTTATGTTTTGTCTAACATATAACCAATAATCCCTTAATAATCAGACATTAGCTTTATGAAAACCAAAGCATTATGCCCCCAATAAGAGTCATTTTTCAGTAAACAATAAGCAAGATAGGGCATTTTTTATAACACTTAGCATATAAGAACAACCACCTACCAACGACACCAGTTCAGCAACACCATGAATCAACGTCACCTGAAAAAAACATCAATCTTCTACGCCAACCCCATCAATATACCGCCACCTACTAAAAACGCGGTACTGTGCCCTGCCAATCTAGCTGGTATTTTTGCATCTCAGTCACGTCGTTACGCTCTCGAATCCCACAGTTTTTATAGTTTTCCGCTAAAGCAGCCAGTGCCTCACGATCCAACTCAACACCCAAACCTGGCTTATCCGGCACAACAACAGCGCCATTGTTAAATTTGATTTTTCCCCCTTTAATTACTTCTTCTTCCTGCCAAGGATAATGGGTATCACACGCATATGTTAAGTTTTCAATCGTCGCAGCAGCGTGGGTCATGGCCATCAAACTAATACCAAGATGGGAATTAGAATGCATCGACAAGCCAATGTTCCAGGTTTTACAGAGTCTTGCCAATTCTTGCGTCGCTCTTAATCCCCCCCAATAATGGTGATCGGAAAGAATCACTTGCACCGCGTCGCGTTCAATAGCTTCTGGCACATCAAAATACCCAATGACACACATGTTGGTCGCCAACGGGATATCAGTAACCGCACTCACCTCTCCCATGGCGACTTTCCCTGGCGCAGGGTCTTCTAGGTATTGCAGCAACCCTTCGCTAAATTCGGGCAATAGCTTCTTCGTCATCTCAACAGACCAACCACCATTGGGGTCAATGCGTAATGGCAATTCAGGAAACACCTCACGTAATGCTTTTAGTGCTTTTATTTCCTCTAATGGTTCGAAAACGCCTGCTTTCAGCTTGATGGATTGAAAGCCATATTCTCCTATCATTTTTTTCGCTTGAGCAACAATCCCTTCAGGCGTCAGCGCTTCACCCCATTTATCGACCCAAGAATCGTTAGTAAAGCCATGACGTTCGTATTTGTAGAATAAATAAGCGCTGTAATCCACTTCGTCTCGCACTTTTCCGCCAAGCAAATCACATACAGGACGTCCAGTGAGTTTCCCCATGACATCCAGACAAGCGACTTCATAAGCAGAAAAAATACGGGGTACTGTGGTGGCTCCTAATGTACCTGGCGCAATTTCAAGACCTGATTTTGGGTCAGGCAAGGTAACAACTTTTTCGATTTTCTGACGAATGGCGTTTAGATGAAACACATCCATGCCTATTAAATGGGGAGCGACTTGTTTCAACTGACTGATGGTTTGCTGATCACCATAGCTTTCCCCCAAACCATACACCCCCTCCTCCGTATGTACCTCAATGATAGTCCGCAACGCCCACGCCTCGTGAATACCATAGACATTGAGTAACGGTGGATCACGAAAAGCAATTGGGGTGACTTCCACTGATTTAATAAGTGACATAACCTTTCTCCGAGATAAATGATGTCTTATTAGCAAATAAAGCACTAATCGACAGATTGAACATAACATCCGCCGCCGCGATGACTCTAATCATGAAGCGACACCCATCCAGTAAAAGAGATAAAGACGACGAGAGTCGCTATGGGAAAGGCCTGCAATCTCATTTATCCACTCCCACTATTTTTAGATTTATTGTTAAGGATGCATAACTTACCAACTAATATATTAGCTAATACAATCATTAATATACTAATATATTAGTTATAAAGTGCAATCGTTTTATGCGTACTTATGGCATTATCGACAAAAAGCAAACAAACAAATCGGCAGAGTGCCCCGATAATCACACTAGATAAACATGCCAATATGATAGAAAGACACAGCATAGAGCTGATCAAAAAGTATCTTGATCATCTAGATGAAACACCCAAATCGGCAGTAGATCGAATCTACGCTGACTTATACAGAAGAATCACTAATTTAGAACTTCCTCCAGGAGTTCCTTTAACTAGGGTTGACCTTTGTAAAGAGTATAACGTCAGCCAAACCCCCGTTAGAGAGGCCCTACTTCGTCTAGAGCAAGTTGGTTTGATTAAGGTTCGTCCACAATCCGGCACGGAAGTAAGCTACATTGATATACAGCAATTAGAACAGAATCATTTTTTGCGAGAAGCGTTGGAATTCGAAGTGGTTAGATGTTTATCATTGCATCAAGACAGTAGACTACTGTCTCATTTAACCATGTTAGTGGATATGCAAGAAAGCTTAATTGGAGGCAATGCAGAGGACATAAACTTATTTAGCAAATTAGATAGATTATTTCATTCCTCGATGTTTGACGCTGTCGGCCAAAGCCAGTTATATGAGCTTATTTGCTCTCGATCTGGACATATGGACCGCATTCGCCGTTTACACCTCCCTTCAGAGGGAAAAGTACGTGGTGTTATTTTATCTCATAGAAAAATAATCCAAAGCATTGCTTCCGGCGATCCCATCCAAGCAGTCGACTCGATGCGTGAACACTTAAGTGGCACACTATCCAAAGTCGAGGAAATTAAAAAAACGTACCCAGAGTTTTTTTTATAATCTCGTTAACAACACCTATTTAACAGAGAAATGAAAACGAGGCGACCGCGGAGGAGAGCTGAGCTGCTGTCGCCTTTTTGTATTGTGATAATTTTGATAAATTATATATTTAAATTATCAAATGGTGATTGGAGCGCTCCTTGATGTTATCCAGCTTGGATCTTCACCAAATCGATTATCACCAATCGAGCCTTCTAAAGATAAGAGAAAGATCAGTAAGAGGGTACCAAATACAGGGATTACATTAAGAAAGATAAACCAACCAGAACGGTTTATATCATGCAGACGGCGAATGCTCACCCCAATGGTTGGGGATAGAATCAAAAAGTTAAACACCAAAACAACGATCATTAATTGATCTAAGGTGATCAATGATTTTGATAAGAAGGATTGCACAAAAAACAAGAGACTGAGCAATAGATTGACCATCATATTACCCATAACAAAATACCAAAACTCTTTGCGAGACGAACGACCTGAAAACACGGCATATTTCTTAAAGGCAACCAGATACCAACCCATATCTTTCCTTCTCTTTTCATTCAGTTAGCTGATAGATAAACGCTCTGTAAAGAATATAACAGCATGGAATTAATCGCTAAAAAAATTACAACTAACCCTCAAAAAAGAGAACAGATTCAAACGCAAGTCTAGAAAACCATTAAAAAACCTTATACCGCACCAAACTGACGAGCAAATTCATCCAGTTTTTTACTGCGAATCGATTTCAGTTGGGCCAGTTCGGTTTTTGCTGACGTTTTTGCTTCAACAACAAGCTTGGGATCCTGATTGATTGCCGCATTTTTCAAGGCCGCTTCATAGGTATCTAACACCTCATCAAAATGATCCTGATAAGCCTCTTCTACCATGGCAAGTGCTACGTGGTAAGAAGCATTATTAGACTCCGCATCACGTTTTATGCGATCTAAAGAGTTTTGAAAATACAAGGACTGTAAAGTAACGTGGGGAGAAGAAGTACCTCGGGATTCTCTCCTTTCATTTACAACAATGCCTGATGAGGCGGGCTGAGTCGAAAAAACCGTACTTGCCTGTGTGTAGCTTACAGGCATTGTGTTCAAAACAAGAATTGCAGTGAGCGACTGCAATCTCTTAAAGAGAACTTTTTTCATGTTCACCTACTCCTATTGAAAAATAGCAACATACAATCTCCTCTATAAAAACGCGATTCGATTCTATGAAAAGTGAGATTTCATTCTATGGGGCAAGCGTGAACAGCACAATCCAATCAGTCCCATTGCACATTTAAACCTAAACCTTGCATTTTTATGACAAGACAATACGCAAGAAAAAATAACAAGTATGCACAAATAACCAAAAATACCCCATAAAAGTAAATTAATTGTCATGAAATTGTCATGCTTACTATGGTTTACTCTTTGACGATAAATTCGATCGGGCAGTGATCGATATTTCTATTACATATCAATCAGGTATCACCCTGACTCAATGAGGAACGAAGAAATGACCCAGTCCGTTGATAATACTCGTCGTCGTATGCTCGGTTTTATGGCAGGCGCCCCTTTACTCCCTCTTGCTGGTGGCATATTCACCTCCAAAGCGTTTGCCGACAACATCACAGACTCCCCATTAGCCTCTGTCAGTTTTGTTCCAATGGCGGCTCCATCGTTAAGTAACCCAGCAGCCATGGCGACAACCTATATCAATTCGGCAATGCAGCTTAAGTTTGAAGATGGCTCTAGTCGCCTAGTTAAACTTGACTACCATCCTTTTTTCATTTCTGGCGATAAAGTTCCTGATGGTCAAGGTGGAACAGTCGTTGCTGGCGGTTATTATGATATTAACAACCGTCCAATTAACGATCCAACAGCGGGTAATCGCCAATTTTTCTCAGACTGTCCAGATGGTTCAAGTCTATTAACGGTAGAAGGTGCAAACGTACCTGGTGTTTACGGCAAACCAGTATTTGCGGTGGTTCAATTTGAATATACTTCCCGTGACGGCGGCGGTAACGATATGTACGGTCGTCTACCCTCCCCTATTGCTGTATTAACACTGGATCAAAACCAAGAAACGGGTGAATTGAAACTCGTGAAATATCACAATGTTGATACTTCCAGTGTTGGTGGTTTATGGATCACCTGCGGGGCAAGCTTGTCACCATGGGGCACTCACCTTTCCAGCGAAGAATATGAGCCAGACGCATCAAAAATGGATGATAAGCGCTTCAAAGCTTACAGTAAGAACTTGTTCGGCGATGAAAATAAAGCCACACCTTATAATTATGGTCACCTGCCAGAAGTCACCGTCAACAAAGACGGTACAGGGTCTATCACCAAGCATTACTGCATGGGCCGTATTTCTCATGAGCTTGTTCAAGTCATGCCAGATGAACGCACTGTCATCATGGGTGACGATGCGACAAATGGTGGTCTGTTCATGTTTATTGCTGACAAACCACGTGACTTATCTTCTGGTAAGCTATATGTAGGAAAATGGCATCAAACTTCTAACGAAGGCCCTGGTGCGGGCGATATTTCTTGGATCAAACTGGGTGAAGCCAATAGCGATGAAATCAAACGCCTTGTTGATGCGGGCATCAAATCTTCTGACATCATGGAAATTCATCATAAAGACCCAAAAGACCCAAGCTTCACTAAGATTGGCTACGGCGGCAAACCAAACTGGGTAAAACTGAAACCAGGTATGGAAAAAGAAGCGGCCTTCTTGGAAACACACCGTTATGCAGCACTTGTTGGTGGCTCTTTAGGCTTTACCAAAATGGAAGGTACAACGGTCAATATCAAAGACAAAAAAGCCTACTCCGCGATGTCCTACATCTATAAAACCATGACGGATGGCAGCAATGACATCCATGTTCAAGGACCAAAAGCCGGCGCCGTATACGAACACAAGCTAACAGGCGGTCAAACAGACAGTGATGGCAACAGCATTGACAGTGAATGGGTATCGGTTCACATGCACGCTCCATTCAACCTAACAGGGGAAGACCTAAAAACAGCCGATGCAATCGGCAATACGGCCCATGCTGACCGCATCGCTAACCCAGATAATATCAAGTACTCTGAAAAGCTTCGTACTTTGTTCATTGGTGAAGACAGTGGCAATCATGTTAATAACTTCCTATGGGCATACAATGTAGACAGCGGCGACCTGTCACGCATTATGTCTTGCCCAGCAGGCGCGGAATCAACTGGCCTGCATGCGGTTGACGAAATTAACGGCTGGACCTACATCATGAGCAACATGCAACACCCTGGTGACTGGGAAAGCCCATTGCATGACAAAGTAAAAGATGTATTAGATCCATACGTCCGAGCTAACTACAAAGATCGTTATGGTGCTGCTGTGGGTTATATCACAGGGATTCCTAAAGTCTCTTAATTAATAAGCGACTTTACTACGATTTATCTGATCGGATAAACAAAAGGGCAACCATCTGGCTGCCCTTTTTTCTAAGCCATGAGCTAAGCAATTAATACCAATGAAAAAAACCATTTACCACGTAAAGTAGGATTGATAATAAAAGTGCACCAGCGAACCCAAGAGCAATCCTATTCTCATCTTCAATGTTATCTTTAAAAAAATGCTTCTGGCACGCACCAAGAACGCAAACCACAACCAAAAACGTCACGCCTTGGCTTATCCAAAAATAGTTACCAAATAAAGGCAATATAGGGCTAACACTTGCATAGAGAACAAGAAATTTAGACGCAGCGAGACGACTTCTATCTGATACCAATATCACTGCACTAATAGCTAAAGCCGCAGTACTCAGACTTAAAAAGACAATCACAGGCCACCAGATAGGCTCAGGAAAAGCCAATAGACTATGCAGTGAATCCGATATTTTTTGAGACGAAGGCAAGCTAAAATAAGAAGTAATAAAGCGTACTACCCCAAAAAGCATAAACCAACAAATAACACCTGAGAAGAAGTAGCTTGGAGAGAACGCTGTATATCCTTTACGCTCTGCTAACTTAACAAGTAGCACACCGACTAAATTAACTCCACCAAAAATAAACAAAGCATGTAAAAAGTCATGACCGTAAAAAATACTCATTGGCATCGTCATGGCAATAAAAATACTCGGACGAACAACACTCTTTATGTATAAATAAACAAAAACTGGCTGTAATATCAGCATGATGATGGCTAGCGCCTTTAGTTCCATTTCCTTTTCCTTAAGTGTTCATAATCATTAATTTTTCTAAAAAAAGCGCTTCAAAATTGAAGCGCTTTTTAAAGTATATAAAACGATGTAAATCAACCAGATATTAATCGACTAGAGATAATGCCGTTCTAGCTAAACGATAAACCATCTTTAACGTTTGCTCAAAAACCCAGCGAATAAAACTATAGGACAAATCTTTAACCTTAACGCCCGTATATCCAGAAAACTTCAGCATACATGCAAGGAGCCCAGTCGCAGCTCCCGCAAGACTTGGCGAACCAAGAGCTCCTTCTGATAAGATCATAGCTATTTTATCATATAGATTTAAACCGTTAGCTACTGCAGACTGCAACACTTGAGCTGCTCCATGCTTAGTATCATTTAATAGAGTCAATAACCCTTCGCTTAGACGATTCATCCAGAAAATAGATGGCTGTACCTGTGAAGCCTGTCTTACACTTAAAACAACTCTTTTATTTGAATGAAAACCAACCTCTTTATTGATAGACTCCCAATTTTTGCCTTTACAATTACGACTATAACGCACCATTTTATGCTGAAGAGGGTTTATTAATTTATTATTATCAAGGCAATATTCGGCTGCATTATAGGGAACATGAACAAATGGCCATACAGGAACCATTGGTACAACGTCTCCACCATTGACACAACGGTATATATTTTTTACTCCAATTCTGTTTGTAGCAGAGAGGGAAAAATCAGTATAGCCAACTTTTGGGGCTCCAAAACTATAAAGCTTCACCTCACAGGAATATGACGATTTGACCCAATCAGCAACCATTAATGCTAATGCTCCGCCCAAGCTATGCCCAACACAATGCAGAACTCCGCCAGGTTTCATTTGCTCTACATGTTTAGCCAAGGGGCCCTTGATCATTTCAAAAATTGCATTAAAACCAGAATGCACTGTTTTCCCAGAATCACTTACACAAATGGAGGTTCTAAAATCACTTGACCAATCACTGGCAGCGTCAGTACCTCGGATAGCAAAAACTAAATCATTTTTAAAGGGATTCGACCGGCCAACAGTTGTAACCCCCTTACCTACCAAAACAAAACCAGTCTCATTTCCTTTCATATGAGACACAACACCGCCTGAAGTAGCTTTAATTGGGCCGTTTGACAAATCGAAAATGAAATGTGATTTTAAATCGTTAGAGGCTGTTATCCTATACCTACCCCTAGAGTCAGGTTTTTTTATTTCATATGTAAGCCTGCATAACTCTGCACTTACTGAAGGTGTTAATATACCCATATTACTATCCCTTATCCCTTATCCCTTAATTTCTACCAGTCAACTATACTTAAGACATAGTAATCATCGAACTCATCACCATCTTTCTCTATCAAAGTATGCTGTTTCTCTTCTGTTTCAAGATCAGCATTTAAAGACACAAGACATTGCTGAAACACCTTAGGAGTTTTTATCCCTCTTTGGTTACCGAAAAAAAGTGTATAAACTTCACCTTCATATTCAGTGTCAACAATAATACGAACGACAGGTTGGTGTAAAATATTGCCAGGCTTTCGTGATTTTAATGACCTAGCTGGCATAGAAAAATAGCCATCATCATCGGTATAAACACTATCAAGCTCTTCATCATCGTAAGTTAAACTCCGTTCTACCAACTGATTGGCAAGAGGCTTCCCTTTTAATGTCAAACGCCCTTTCACCTCACAGCATAAATGAACCTTATATCGTATCAATCCAAACATCGATAATTCCCTGTGCATTACTTCATATAGGCGCACCAAGCTATCAAAACAGCGCTGTACTTTCAATATATCTAGGAACAGCTTGCTTTTATATTGAAATATCTTACAAAAACCTATAAGTATCAGACCAACTTCTTCATATGAAATTTTTTATTACTAACACACACCACCAACCAGAGCGATTCGTGTCGTGAAGCCTTCGCACCGTTAAAGACAACATATTCCCCAAAAAGAAGGTCAAAAAGGCTCCTCGCGATGCTCTTCCTGAAAATTGCCAAAAACGCCGCCAACCATCAAAATACCCGTTCATATTTTTCTCCAACAAAACCTATCGAAGATGAAAATCTAGAGTTTTGAGGAGACAATAGCGTCCTAAATCAGGTTCTAGGACGTCCTTGATGACTTTCTAGGTCATAATAGCAACCAAAGGAATAAGATACGGAGTTTAGATGATTGCTATTCCCTTACCTTTTGTGGTCGCCCTGTTGCTAGGTATTTTGGCTATTCTGCTGTTTATTAGACGCGAAGAAACCACCCCTTCAGCATTTGTCTTTATTGCTTTATGCACCCTAACGACAACAGTCGTTGGTCTACGTTGGACATTTGATTACCCACTGTTTCGTTTTTTCCAACCAATCTTGGCGTCTTGCATCCCTGTTACCGCTTGGTACTGTTTTGCTAACGCTTATCAACGTCATCGATTTCGATTTTGGCATCTATTGCCGCCTATTTTTGTCTTTTTAGGCTCTCTTACCTATCCCTTTTGGCGACCGCCTTTAGACCCTCTTTTGACATTACTCTATGTAAGCTACGGCGTCGCACTGATTCGAGCCTCATATAGAGTAACCAATATTCCTGAGCAGGTACGCTTATCCGATATTGATCAAGCACTAAAAGCAGAACGTGTGGCGGGGGCCATGTTGTTAATGTCGGCTTGTATTGATGGCGCGTTGGCCATTGATTTCTCGCTTTTCGCAGGCGTTCACGCCATTCATATCTTAGCCATAGGTCACGCCATATTATTGCCAATGCTCGCTATCGCAGTGATCAGGATTAGTCTAAGTATCGCACCAAACATGACGGAAACAGCCAATGAAAATGAAGAAGAAATCACGTTAGAAGAGCAAAAGAATAGGACGTATCAGCAAACCGACAACGAAGCGAAAACCATAATAGATAAAATAGACACCCTACTCACTAAAACAGAAGTTTTTTTAGACCCAGACCTCTCTTTAGACAGACTTGCCAGAAAGGCCTGCATTCCCGCACGCCAGATTTCCAGCGCAATAAATCAAATTTATGGGCGAAATGTGTCTCAAGTGGTTAACGAATACCGTATCGAACGCGCCAAACAGTTGCTCATCACAACAGATAAGCCCATCACCCAAATTTACTTAGACTCCGGCTTCCAAACCAAATCCAATTTCAATAGAGAGTTTGCCCGTGTTACTGCGCAGACGCCGAGCGCCTTTCGACGCTCGAACAGACAATAAATTAGGACTGACGTAGAAAAGACAAAATGTCCTCATACATAGCTTGATGCAGCGCCTTTCGTGAACGTCCCTTACCATCTCGACAAACAATCCCATCGCCTGGGTTTTCTTTGTCGATCATCGTTATCGCCCCCGGTTTACACAGCTGAATGAAGCTAAAATGCGCAGCATCAGGGTAGACAATGTAATGACGCCTGTTTTTAGGGATATACTTTGCGAGAAAACCCGATTCTTCCGCTTGCGGTAAATCGCCAATATCAACACCTGCGGCGAGTATCAGAGTGGGTGTGGTCAAAGTTTGTAAACTGTGACGTGACAAGCTTCGTGCTAGGCCCAAATCCAACGAAACGACTCGCTTAATCCGCTTGTCTTTTAGGCTGCCTGTTGGCTCACCGATTTGCGGCTTATCCAAGCCCAATTCAGGCATCAAACCACATATTCGAGGATTTGGCTTGGCAAGGCATTCCTGCTTCAACTGGCTTCGATCAAATTGCGCGCCCGCTAAAAGCATCACAGTCCAGCCTCCCAAAGAATGTCCTATAGCGGTAATATCGTGGTGATTAATGTCACGACGCCACATGGATGAACGTAACAACCAATCCAATAAACGTGATATATCTTGGGGGCGTTGCCACCATTGC
This sequence comes from Marinomonas spartinae, assembly GCF_016461715.1. Lineage (GTDB taxonomy): Bacteria > Pseudomonadota > Gammaproteobacteria > Pseudomonadales > Marinomonadaceae > Marinomonas > Marinomonas spartinae_A. The sequence continues at coordinate 93,488 of NZ_JAEMUI010000005.1, forward strand.
GCTGCCGCTTGTGGTGAGCGGTCGAACGTCGTGGTACCAGGGTGATCAACGGCCGCGACTATATAACCCTCTTGAACCAACTTAGTTGCTAACCAATTTTGATTACGCCAGTTCCCGCTATAACCGTGAGAAATGACCACCAGCGGAAAATTTCCTGTCATCGGCGTCCCAATTCGGACCACATCCGTTCCAATAAATGCTGCATTTTCAGCGACTCTCTCTACTGGAAAACGCGTCTGTGACGGATACCAAATACTGGTTTTTAAGGGTCTATCACTGTCCGGATACAAAATAATTTGCTCAAAACCCACCGCATCTTGTGCTATGACTTTACTGGTCATACTCACTGCCAGTAACATCAAAACCAACACTAATTTCATTACTTCACTCCTCATAGTGATTGCAAACACAATCACTATGAGGAAAAGAGAACCATAGAACGACCTAAAACAAGATCGAGGACATAATACAAAACACGGGGTCGGCAAATAGGGTCATACCAGATAAATTTCGACTCGCTCTTTCCCTTTGCCTATATTTTTGCGTTTTAGTTTGATGCGTCCCACTTCTGAGGTGCGGTTAATATGGGTGCCACCGCAAGGCACTTGAGCAAAATGTTCGACCTTCCAATAACGCCGCCCCTTTTGTACATCCGAAAAGTCTTTCTCGATGGGCAAATCAGCATCAAACAACGACTGAGCTTGAGCTTGTATCTCGGGTAACATGGGCGAGATGCTTTCTGGCAACTCAAAATCAATACGGCTTTTCGATTCTGAAATGTGCGCCCCCATTTTTTCAAGATTGGGAATCGCTTTATAAAACAACTCAAGAATCACTTCCGCAGCGAAATGCAGACGCATCAAGTTGTATCGCCTTGGCCAATCTATTTTGACATCGACGGTTTGCCCAATCTGAAAACCCTCAGTCGATTCTAGCGTATAAAGAATCGATTGATCCCTTTTCTCAGCGCTGACTACCTGGTAACCGCCAATCGTGCCCCCATCACTTTCTTGGCCACCCGACTCCGCATAGAAAATCGTTTCGGCAAGTTCAACTTGGTTTCCATCCAGTTTGCTAATAGTCGTCGTCAGTTCAGTCTGATACGGATCCACCCAAAATTGTTTTTTTGTCACGTTCCTTTCTCCTCAGCTACATCAAGCCAAAAGCTAATGCTTTATGTTACCCAGTAGAGAAAGGAAATACAGTCAAACGTGAACCTTTACAAGCAAATGATGACCTACCAGAGACCTTTGCACGAAGCCGCAAGCACGACCACCATAAAAGTACTCTACCAATAACCCAGTACTTTCCACCATAGACCACCAACGATGCCCCAAACCGAGAGGTTCACTAGGCTCATGATGAATCCCATAATCCACCAATCTTCCATGGACACATAACCAGAGCCGAAGATAATTGGCGATGTGCCTGTGGCGTAGTGAGTCAGTGACATCATCAAAGAAGAAGCACCAGCAAGCAATAAACCAAGGTACAAAGGAGGTGCGCCCAATAACAAACCCGCCGCGTAAAAAGCCGCAAACATGGCGGTGATATGGGCCGTCGTACTAGCGAAAAAGTAATGCACATAGAAATAAGTTGCCACCAAGATCAACACCGAAATTTCCCAACCAAAGCCTAAATGCTCAATATTGCTTTCTACCACGGTGGAAAACCAATGCACCAAGCCAAGCTTGTTTAAAAAGGTCGCCATCATCACCAAGGCAGAGAACCAAACAACGGTATCCCAAGCGGATTTTTCCTTAAGAACATCATCCCAGCTTAATACACCTGTGACTAAGAGCACCGACAATCCTAAAAAAGCGACTGCGGTTGTATTAACGGCAAATGCCGAGCCAAACAGCATCGCAGGTACACCGGCCCAAAGGATCAGTAGGAGAGCAAACACCGCCACCATGACTTTTTCACCGTAGCTCATTACCCCCATTTCACTGAGTTTGGATTTGGCAAAGGCCCTCGCATCCGGTGTGCTTTTCACCTCTGGCGGATAAATGGCGTAAACCACTAAGGGCACAAGCGCAATACACACTAAGCCAGGCAAAAGAGCCGCCAATGCCCAAGTGCCCCAAGTGATGCTAATGTTCGCTCCAGTTGCATCGGATATGAGCTTAACAATCAAGGGATTGGGAGCGGTCGCCGTAATAAACATGGCAGAGGTAATCGGATTAATATGGTAATTCACCAAGGCTAAGTAATGACCAATTTTTCGAGACGAGCCCTCTTCTGGTGAAGAACCAAAACTGGTTGCGATGGATTTCATAATGGGATGAATAATACCTCCGCCACGGGCAGTATTACTCGGCGTCACGGGAGCAATCACTAATTCCGAAATCGCCAAAGCATAACCAATACCAATGGTTTTCTTGCCAAACAGAGAAATAAAATAATAGCCAATGCGATTCCCTAGCCCCGTTTTAGCAAGACCACGTGAAATCATAATAGCAATACCGATCAACCATATAAGCGAGTTTGAAAAGCCACTTAACGCATCTTTGATCGCACCTGAGGGGGAATTATTAGTCACTCCGGTGAAGGCAACCAAAGTGATCGCCAGAATCGCAATCGCGCCAATGGGCATCACCTTACCAATGATCGCAACGACGGTCCCCACAAACAAAGCCAGTAAATGCCAAGCGTTGGCAGAAACCCCTTCAGGCACTGGCACGACAAACCAAATCCCCAACGTCACAACGATCGAAATCATTCCTGGGACAATTTTTACACCACCCACCTTCATACATATTCCTTTTACAACAACACGAAAAAGACTTTAAAAGGACATAATAGCGGGACAGCCAAAGTCTGGTGATGACTTATATCAGAGAAGCTTTGATCATGAGTAAAATAGGAAAAGTAAGAGAATAGTCTGACTTTATTTCATTGCTTGGCAAAAAACCACTGTCATGTATTCTTCATTTTTTTGACTTGTCTAGATAACCAAACCGTCACAAACATCCCCTACCATGATTTCAACAAACCCATAATTTGTTTCTTTTTTTGTCTTATAAATTTGTCTAGACAAACCAAGAAATATGAATGAGAACATCATGGCCATTTATTTAGATATTGCCCAACAACTAAAAAATGAAATTCACCATCAGTACGAATCGGGTGATTTACTACCAGCCGAACAAAAGTTAGCCAGTCGCTTTAATGTCAATCGGCATACCGTTCGTCGCGCTATTGATGAACTGGTACAAGATGGTTTAGTAAAACGATTTCAAGGGCTTGGTAATCAAGTGACCCGACCTGCTATTGATTACTCCCTAAATAACCAGTCATGCTTTACCTACAATCTCTCAAAAGCAGGTTTAACATTAGACACTCAGGTGCTCGAATGCTGTGAATACAAGCTTCCTCAGGAGCTTGCCTTGCGCCTTAAACTGAGCACAAAACAAGAGGTGTTGTTAATCAAAACCTGTCGCTCTATTAATAAGCAAGCCACCACGCTGATCAAACATCACTTGTTTGGCGTCGACAAAGAGATTATGAGCCAATACCAATCGGGATCCTTACACGGCTTTTTAAAAACACACTACCACTTTCATGCCACCCGAGGCACCACACGACTTAAAGCCCGAATGCCAACCTTTGATGAATGTCAGCAGCTACAAATTGGTCGTGGGGTTCCAGTCATGGAAATTCATTCTCAATATTATCTAATCGAAAGCGGTAAGCTGATGGAGTATTCAATTAGCATCAGCCGCAGCGATATTTTTGAATACAGCGTGGAGCCTTAATGATGCCGAGTGAAAACCTTACCGAGTCAAACCAACAAGCGCGACAACACTGGATGTCAGTAATGGCAAAATCACGTTCAGAAACGTTAATCGCCTTATCAGATACTTATATCAATGAACATCGCTTTGAAACCATCCGCGCAGCCGAAGTAGGCCTAACCCAAGTACGTGGTCGCATGGGCGGTACTGGGTCTCAATTTAACCTTGGCGATATGACCATGACCCGATGTGTGGTGCGTTCCAGCAATGGTCATTATGGCCACAGCTACATTGCAGGACGCAATAAAGAACACGCTACTCGCGCTGCGCAACTGGATGCCATGCTACAAGACCAAACCTACCAACAGGACTTGATAACCAACATTATCCAGCCTTTGGCACACCACTTAGCCGAGCAGAACAAAAGGAAAGCGAATGAAGTCGCCCAAACCAAGGTGAACTTTTTTACTCTAGTGAGAGGAGAAGACTAACCATGACCACACCTACCTTAGTGAAAGGTTTCCAACATATCATCCATGACAGTCAAATAGCCTTTCGACAATTACTCAAAGCCATGAGCGAGCCCGGCTCTCTGGTTTCAGTGAGTTCACCTGAACCCATCGATCATCTCAATGCCAGCACCTTCGCCATATGCCAAGCCATGCTAGACCAGCAAACACCGCTTTGGCTATCACCCCATTTTCATACCACGAATATAAAACACAATCTACATTTTCATACTGGCGTGTCCATTATTGACGAAAGCCAACAAGCCTTATTCGCTTTGCTTTGCCCCGGTGATTTGGATTCATTTGCCGACTTGTCTCAACACTTTTCGCAAGGAACAAATGAATACCCAGAAACAGGCTGTACCCTGATCGTACAAGTCAGCAGCATAAAAGACGATCTCTCAGACGAGGGGAATTTACGCCTCACTGGGCCTGGCATAGAAACGGCGAAATTCGTTTCTATCAGTGACCTTCCGCTTGCGTTATTGGACTACTTATCAAACCAAACAGGAGAACGAAATGCCTCTTTTCCACTTGGTTTGGATTTTATCTTCGTCGATCAAACGCACTTAGTTTGTCTACCCCGAACCACTCAAGTGGAGGTACTTTAAATGTACGTTGCCGTTAAGGGTGGAGAAACCGCCATAAACAACGCACACAAATTACTCGACAAAACCCGTCGTGGTAGTTTGGACATTCCTGAATTATCGGTGGCACAAATCAGCGAGCAATTGCCTTTGGCGGTTGCCCGTGTAATGACTGAAGGTTCCATTTATGATCCGCAGTTAGCGGCTTTGGCTATCAAGCAATCCGCCGGAGATCTGGTTGAAGCCATTTTTTTATTACGTGCCTATCGCACCACACTCAGCCGCTTTTACAGCAGCGATCCAATCGATACCACACAAATGCAAGTTGAACGGCGTATTTCAGCCACCTTTAAGGACCTTCCCGGTGGACAACTGCTAGGCTCCACATTTGACTATACACACCGACTATTAGACTTCACTTTACTTGCCGACGGCCGAACACCCGAAGAACTCGAAACGATCACCTCGACCAGCCAAGAAGATGATGCCGAAGCCATGACACGTGTACTGCAAATGCTGGAGCGAGAAAATCTTATGGTGGAGGAAATCGATGAACAAACCACACCCACTGACATCACCCAAGACCCACCAGCTTACCCTTGCCATCGCAGTGCTCGACTACAAGCCCTAGCCCGTGCTGATGAAGGTTTTTTACTGGCACTGGGGTATTCCACCCAGCGAGGATATGGGCGCAATCACCCTTTCGCGGGAGAAATTCGCACAGGCGACGTCACCATTAGCATCACCCCAGACGAACTGGGCTTCAGTATCGATATAGGTACTCTGCAAGTCACCGAATGCGAAATGATCAATGGCTTTAGCAAGTTAGAAAACGATGATATTAAGTTCACTCGCGGCTACGGGCTGGCCTTTGGACAAAACGAACGTAAAACCCTGTCTATGGCTTTAATCGACCGCTCCTTGCAAGCCGAGAAATACGGAGAAGAGCGTGTTTCTCCGGCCCAGCAAGAAGAGTTTATTTTATCCCATTGTGACAACGTGGAAGCCGCAGGCTTTGTTTCTCACTTAAAACTTCCCCATTACGTTGACTTTCAATCTGAGTTGGAATTATTACGTCGCCTTCGCCAAGAGAGGATGGATAACGAACAACAAGGTGCCTCAGGAGAACAAGCATGAGCATTTCTTCTACTACATCGATAAACAAAGCCACTCTTGAGCCCATTAAAGACGGCTACAATTTTGCTTATCTTGATGAACAAACCAAACGCATGATACGTCGTGCGCTTCTCAAAGCCGTAGCAATCCCTGGTTATCAGGTACCCTTTGGTGGCCGAGAAATGCCCATGCCTTATGGTTGGGGAACGGGTGGAATACAATTAACCGCTGCGCTCATCGGTGAATCTGATGTACTAAAAGTCATTGACCAAGGGGCCGACGACACAACAAATGCCGTCAGTATTCGTGCCTTTTTTAAAGCCTTAACGGGAGTCAAGACAACGGAAAACACCGTAGAAGCCAGCTTGATTCAAACCCGCCACCGTATTCCAGAAACGCCATTAAAAGCCGACCAGATTCTCGTTTACCAAGTGCCTATTCCTGAACCGCTGCGCTTTATCGAACCCAGCGAAGTGGAAACGCGAAAAATGCACGCCCTACAAGACTACGGCGTTATGCACGTCAAACTCTATGAAGACATCGCCCATTTCGGCCATATTGCGACTACTTACGCCTACCCGGTGCAAGTCAATGATAGATACATTATGGACCCATCGCCCATTCCAAAATTTGACAATCCAAAGATGCATCAAATGCCAGCCTTACAGCTGTTTGGCGCAGGACGCGAAAAGCGTATTTATGCCATTCCACCTTTCACTAAGGTCAAAAGTTTAGACTTCGAAGACCATCCGTTTGAAATACAAGCATGGCAAGAGCGTTGCGCAATTTGTCACTCAAAAGACAGCTTCTTAGACGAGGTCATCATCGACGATCAAGGCACTCGCAGCTACATCTGTTCAGACACGGATTACTGCCGACAGCAGGTAAGCAAAAACGAGGCGGCTCCCTCCCAAGCTGGAGAAAAAACTCATGACTAATACCCAGTTGTTCCAACAAGATCGTTCAAATGCACCGTTACTCAAAGTGAACAATCTGACCAAGCTGTACGCCCCAGGAAAAGGTTGTGAAGACATTAATTTCGATCTCTATCCCGGTGAAGTATTAGGTATCGTGGGTGAATCAGGCTCTGGAAAGTCCACATTATTAACTTGCCTATCCGCCCGCCTTGCGCCAAATGATGGCGAGGTACTGTATCTCAACCGAGAAAATAACTGGCTTAACCTATACCAACTATCAGAAACCGAACGTCGTTACTTATTAAGAACCGAATGGGGAGTGGTCCACCAGCACGCCCGTGATGGTTTACGTATGGGGGTCTCTGCTGGAGCCAACATTGGTGAGCGCCTGATGGCCATCGGTGAACGACATTACGGGAAAATCCGCGAAAAAGGCATGAAGTGGATGCAAGATGTTGAACTGGAGGTGGATCGCATCGACGATAAACCCTCTACCTATTCGGGCGGTATGCAGCAGCGTCTTCAGATTGCCCGCAATCTGGTGACGCACCCAAGGGTCGTTTTTATGGACGAGCCGACCGGCGGTCTCGATGTGTCGGTACAAGCCCGCTTGTTAGACCTGTTACGCACCTTGGTTACCGAGATGAACCTATCGGTGATTATCGTCACCCATGATCTGGCGGTTGCCCGCTTGCTGGCCCAGCGTTTAGTGGTGATGCGCCACGGCAAGATAGTCGAAACCGGATTGACCGATCAGGTACTCGATGATCCGCAACATGCTTACACCCAATTATTAGTGTCTTCCGTGCTGACCCCTTAATCCTCTTTAACAAGGTAGATTTAACATGACAACAATGATCAATGTGGAGCAGCTCAGTAAAACCTTCACTTTGCACAATCAAGGCGGTATACAACTGCCTGTTTTAGACAAGGTTGATTTACAGGTTTTTGCCGGTCAATGCACCGTGCTGCATGGCGACAGTGGTTCAGGTAAAAGCACCTTGCTACGTACTTTATACGCCAATTACCTGCCAAGCTCCGGTGCCATTTACGTTCGTCATCAGGGAGAGATGTTGGATCTGGCCATAGCCTCTAGCCACCAGCTGCTGAGCGTCAGACGGGATACAATGGGATATGTCAGTCAGTTTCTGCGCGTGATTCCCCGTATCGCCACGTTGGATGTGGTCATGCAGCCGCTAAAAGAGCGAGGGGTTGCCGACAAGGAAGCCAAAGACAGAGCCGCCGACCTACTACAAAAACTCAATATTCCTGAACGGCTATGGTCACTTGCCCCCAGCACCTTTTCAGGCGGTGAGCAGCAACGGGTTAATATTGCCCGAGGATTCATTCAAAATTACCCGATTTTATTGTTGGATGAACCAACCGCTTCTTTGGATCAAAAAAATGCTGATGTCGTCGTGCAATTGATTAAAAAGGCGCTCGCCAACAATACCGCTGTCGTCGGTATCTTTCATGATGCGCACGTTCGTGACGCTGTTGCTGATCATGTCTTTTCAGTCTATAGCGATACCTCCCATGCAAATGATCAAACACCATCGCACATAAATTGATGCTGGAGCACTCACCATGATCTTAACCAATGCTCGAATCGTCTTACCAAATGAAATCATCAAAGGCACCCTAGTCATCAATGAAGGGGTCATCACACAAATAGATCAAGGCAATGTTTCATTGCCTACGGCACTAGATTGCCAAAATGGTTACCTAACCGCTGGCATGATAGAACTGCATACAGACAATATGGAGAAGCATTTCACTCCACGACCCGGCGTCAACTGGCCCGCCATCCAAGCCTTTAAGGTGCACGATGCTCAAATGGTTAGCGCAGGGATTACGTCCGTGTTCGATGCCATCTCGGTGGGGGATGTCATCGAAGGCAGTGAACGATTAAATAATCTAAGTCGTATGGTAGAAGCGCTCAATGAATCCCGTGACCGTGGTTTAACACGTGCAGATCACTTCTTACATTTACGCTGCGAAGTCAGCCATAAAGATACGTTAGCAAACTTTCACGCCTTATTAGAGCAAACGAACGTGCAGTTAGTATCGGTGATGGATCATTCTCCAGGACAACGTCAGTTCGCCAATATAGAGAAATATCGTGAGTACTATCAAGGCAAATATAAATTATCCAATGCGGAGATGGAGGCCTTCATTACTCGCCAACTGGATGACAGCCAACGCTATAGTGCACAGTTTAGAGAAACCATATGCGACACTTGTCACAACCGCCATATTCCTCTTGCCAGCCATGACGATGCCACGATTGAGCATATTGAAGAGTCACATCATTTCAACATGGTGATTGCTGAGTTCCCCACAACGGAGAAAGCGGCAAAAGCAGCCCATGAAAAAGGTATGAGCGTCTTAATGGGCGCTCCCAATGTTGTTCGTGGCGGCTCTCATTCAGGCAATATTGCCGCTCATGAATTAGCTTCTGCTGGGGTATTGGATATTCTCTCCAGCGATTACTACCCCGCCAGTCTTTTGGAGTCGGCTTTTAAAATCGCGCGATTAGAAGATAATGATTACGACATTCCAAAAGCGATGAACCTAGTCAGTCTTAATCCCGCAAAAGCCGTTGGTTTACACGACAGAGGTTTAATTGATTTAGGGTGTAAAGCGGATCTAATTTGGAGTAGCGCGAAGGAAGACCATGTGCACATTGAGCAGGTTTGGAAAAATGGTCAACGTGCTTTTTGACCCCAAACCTCATCCATGTTGACGAGTATTATCACGATAAACCGTCTGTAAAGTGAAACATAGCGATGAAAAAAACAAACAAAATCCTTTATTTAATTGGTGCTTCAGGCAGTGGTAAAGACTCGATTATCTCCGCGTTACGTCAGCATATTGACGTTTCTCAGGCGCGGCTAAACCTAATGGTTGCTCATCGCTATATCTGTCGAGATTGGCACTCTGGCAGCGAAAATCATATTCAGTTGAGCGAAAAGGAATTTTGTCAGCGCAAACAATTAGGGCTCTTTGCCTTAGATTGGCAAGCCAATGGCCTACGCTATGGCATAGGCCGTGAAATAGACCTTTGGCTGGCACAAGGGCAAACGGTGATTGTTAATGGTTCCCGTGGCTATTTATCCACCGCAAGAGCGTTATACCGTGAGCAGTTAGTACCAGTATTGATCACAGTCGATGAGGCCATCTTACGTCAACGTCTTATCGACAGAGGACGAGAGTCGCTTGATGACATCGACTCACGCATTATTAGGAATCAACAACTCACTCGGGAACAAAAGCTACTCGCTGATTGCTACAGGATTGACAATAGCACGCAAATTGATCATGCCGTTAAACAACTGATGGCGTATATCAACCGTCTATTGGATCATCAGTAAAGGAGTCAGTCATATGCTAAAGCGACCTGAGAAAAGACCAATCTTAGAGCAAACCAAAGCGGCGAAATCTCTATTAACGATTCGTATTCTTGGCTCAGGCAACGCGGCACAGGTTCCTGTGTGGGGTTGTCACTGCCTAGCCTGCGAGCGCGCCAGACGAGATCATTCCTTTCGCCGTGGCCCTTGTAGCCTTGAGATTCGTACGGAACTTGGCACCACACTAATCGATGCAGGCTTTAGTGATTTGGCTGAGCGCTACGACTTCGAAGAGATAACACGCATTGTGTTGACGCATTTTCATATGGATCATGTACAAGGGTTATTTCATCTTCGCTGGTCAGAAAGAGCGCAGAAAATTCCAGTCTTTCGGCCGGATGATGAAAAAGGCGCAGACGATCTCTACAAACATCCTGGCGTACTGGATTTTCAAGCGCCTTTTATTCCATTTAATACCGTTCAACTTCAGGATTTTTCCATTACGCCTTTACCCTTGATTCACTCTAAAATTACCTTGGGCTATGTGATCGAAAAAGACGGTTTCACCTTCGCCTATCTGACGGATACCGTAGGATTACCAGATGCTAGCTTGGCTTTCTTAAGAAACAAAACCCTCGACTGTCTGATAGTAGATTGTTCCGAGCCACCGACTCCAACCGCGCCAAGAAATCATAACGACATCAACCTTGCCCTTTGGATGTATAACACCCTAGAGCCCAAGCAAATGATACTGACCCACATTAGTCATCGACTCGATTGTTGGTTGTTAGAACATAAGGAAAGTTTACCAGCCAATATAAAGATAGCCAGCGATGGACTGACAATATATCAAAACACAGAATTTTCATCAGGAAAACATTAAAAATATATGATAAAACGATATTAAACATTTTATCTTACATTCTTCCCCCCCCTTTAATGGCATTTTAATATGCCATGATTCATTACGTTCGCTATTTATAAAATCCATCCAGTTATTTTATAAAATTTTTTATTCATCCATTATAAAATCTTTATTTAATAAAAATGTAAGATAAATATGTTCTATTGGTTTTATTAAAACTCATCGGAACAAAATCATATGCAACCTGAAAAACTTCTTTCCATTGTCAATTTGGATAAAAGTTATGGAAACCATCATCCCGTTATTAAAAAACTCAGTATGGATTTATACGCAGGTGAGTTGGTGGCCATCATTGGGCGATCTGGCGCGGGAAAATCGACACTTTTGCATATGATTAATGGCACAATCAGCACCACTGCTGGCGACATCATCGCCTTTCCCGATAGCGATACGCCCCAAAAAACCCACTTATTAAAAGGCAAAGCACTGCGCCATTGGCGCTCTCAATGCGGCATGATTTTTCAAGATTTTTGTTTGGTTCCTAGATTAGATGTAATCACTAACGTGCTATTAGGAAGATTAAGCGATACGGGTACGCTGCGCTCTTTATTTAAATTTTTTCCCAAGAAAGATGTGGAACGTGCCATTGAATTATTGGAATGGACAGGGCTAATCAATCATGCCTTACAGAGGGCGGAAAACCTATCTGGAGGTCAAAGTCAGCGTGTCGCCATTGCCCGAGCATTGATGCAAACACCGCGTATTTTATTAGCCGATGAACCAGTTGCATCTTTAGACCCCAAAAACACTCACCGAGTCATGGAAGCCCTACAAGAAATCAGCGCACAAAATATTGCGGTGATGGTCAACCTGCACTCCATCGAACAAGTGAAACAATACTGTTCCCGCGTTGTTGGCATTGCTTCTGGAGAAATTATTTATAACGGCTCGCCAGATGGACTGACCGAGGACATTCAGCAACGGATTTATGCAAACCCGGCCTCTTAGGCACTCATAATACTTATCTCAACGAGGATATTCAGACAATGAAAACCAAACTCATTAGCCTACTTTTAGGCTCGACGATTTTAGCCTACAGTGCCACCGCTTCTGCCGCTGTTCGTGAATTAAACTTAGGCATTTTAGGTGGTCAAAATGCCACTGAGCAAATCGGCGATAATCAATGTGTCAAAGCATTCTTAGATAAAAAATTGAATGTTGATACAAAGTTACGTAATTCATCTGATTACTCTGGCATTATTCAAGGACTCATCGGTGGCAAAATCGATGCCGTTATCAATATGTCTCCGTCAGGCTATGCTTCTGTTTATATCAACAATCCTAAAGCGGTTGATATTATTGGTATTACTGCAGATGACAAAGATCAATCTAAAGGTTATCACTCTGTGGTCCTCGTTCGTGCGGATAGTCCTTATCACAAATTGGCGGATTTAAAAGGCCACTCTTTTGGTTTTGCTGACCCAGATTCAACCTCGGGATTTTTGATACCGAACCATGTTTTTAAACAAAAATTTGGTGGCAACAAAGACAACGACTACAACCATTTTTTCAGTTCAACGACTTTTTCTGGCGGTCATGAACAAGATATTTTGGGCGTATTAAATAAACAGTTTGATGGCGCCGTGACTTGGACATCCATGGTCGGCGATTATAATAAAGGTTATACCGCCGGCGCTTTCACGCGTTTAATGCGTGTAGATCAGCCTGATTTGATGAAAAAAATTCGCATTATCTGGGAATCCCCATTAATTCCAAATGGCCCAGTGATTATCCGTCATGACCTACCTGCTAAGTTCAAAAAAGAATTAACTCAGGCGCTTTATGATCTCGATAAAAATGACCATAGCTGCTTTGCTAAATCAGCAGGCGGTAAGGTTCATATGGTTCCAGCTTCGGTCAAAGATTACCAAAACATAATCGATCTAAAACGTGAGCTTATGCAAGGTAATCGTTAATTCCAACAGAAACAGCAAAGACCAAACGCAGCCATTAAAAGAGAAACGCGGGATATGCCAAGCCAAACATTTGAATCTTATTATCAAAGTATTCGACAACGTCAAAAACGTGAGAGTTTACTTTGGTCTATCGGAATTTTAATCGTCTATTTTTATTCAGGTTATCTATCCGAATTTAGTCTATCAGTCGTTTGGCAAGGCATACCGCATTTTTTTGACTACCTGTCGGATATTTTGCCCACTCTGCATCTTCCTGTTTTATTTGCTGATGGTCACACCAAGGGGTCTTTCGCCTATTGGGGGTATCGCTTAAATATTCAGATTCCTCTATTAGGACAAACCATTGCCATTGCCATCGCTGCGACTTTATTTTCAAGTTTAATGGCAACCTTTGCCTCTTTTCCTGCTTCCAATAACACACAAATACATTGGTCACTACGTTATAGCTTACGCTCTATTGCCGCGTTTTGTCGAACAATGCCGGAACTTGCTTGGGCCGTAATGTTTGTCATGGCGTTTGGCGTTGGCCCCATTCCAGGCTTTTTTGCCCTATTCCTTCACAGCTTTGGATGCCAAACAAAATTGTTTTATGAGACCGTGGAAGTTGCCTCTGACAAACCCGTCCGTGGCCTTCGTGCTTTAGGTGCCAGCCGATTAATGCGAATGCGTTATGGACTGTGGCCTCAGGTAGCACCCACCTTTATGTCCTATACCTTTATGCGCCTAGAAACCAATTTTCGTCAATCCACTATTTTGGGGTTAGTTGGCGGCGGGGGTATCGGCCAAGAGCTAATGACATCAATTAAACTCGACCATTACGATCAGGTCAGCATTGTGCTCATACAAATTATTCTCGTTGTCTCATTACTGGATTTTATATCCGGTAAGTTACGTCATCGCCTATTAAAAGAGATGTCAGTATGATAAATCACAGCAATACAATATCAACATCAGAGCGCTCTAATAATGAGCGGCAATATGCTGCAATCTATGCCAGCCGAAGAAGACATATGGTGATCACCTTCAGTCTGGGTCTGATTATCCTCTTCTATTATATCTTCTTTTTCTATTTCAATGGATTAACACCAGAACAGATGTTTCAAGGGCTTGATAAACTGGGGCAATATTTTGCTCGAATGTTTATTTGGCGCAATGTCAGTCAATGGCCATTCGGCTACTATTTCACACAAATTGCAGTGACATTAGGCATTGTTTTCGCTGGCACTTTCACAGCAACATTACTCGCCCTTCCTCTCTCTTTTTTAGCCTCTCGAAGGGTGATGAACACGTTTGTTTTAGCCTCTATTTCCGTTGTCATACGACGTCTTTTTGACATTATGAGGGGAATAGACATGGCAATCTGGGGGATGATTTTTATTCGTGCCGTGGGTATGGGGCCCCTGGCTGGTGTCATGGCGATATTTATTCAAGATACCGGGCTACTGGGTAAATTGTATGCTGAAAGCCACGACGCGGTTGATAAGCGCCCCAGCCGAGGATTAAGCGCCTTAGGAGCAAACCACCTACAAAAGCACCGATTTGGTATCTTTACCCAGTCCTTCCCGCAATTTTTAGCCCTAACACTTTACCAAATAGAGTCCAATACCCGCTCGGCAGCGGTTCTTGGTTTCGTGGGTGCAGGAGGAATAGGATTGGTCTACGCGGAAAATATGCGACTTTGGAATTGGGACGTGGTGATGTTTATTACACTGGTTCTCGTCTTATTAGTAATGCTCATGGACAAAGCCTCAGAACTCTTGCGCAAAAAATACATCATCGGCGAGGACATCCCGCTGTTTAATCAGCCAACACAACATACAGAAAAATAAAAAGCCTTAACCCCCACACCCAAGCAAGAGTTAAGACAAAACAATACAGGAAAAAGCTAGAACCACTCTTTCTCTATCAGGCGCAAGAGTATTTAGACAACCTCTTCGCGCCACTCAATCCATTATTACCAATAACCAAGCACCTTCCACCACAGGCCGCCCACCACGCCCCAAATCACTAAGTTGATCACGCTCATCAAAAAGCCCGCTTTCCACCAGTCCCCCATGCTAACGTAACCAGAACCAAAAATAATTGGCGAGGTTCCCGTTGCGTAGTGTGTCAGTGACATCATAATAGAAGAAGCCCCCGCAAGTAGAAGACCAAGATATAATGGTGGCGCCCCTAGCGCTAAACCTGCTGAATAAAAAGCAGCAAACATGGCGGTAACATGAGCCGTTGAGCTGGCAAAAAAGTAATGGGCATACAGGTAGACGCAGACAAGAATCAAAGCAGACGCTTCCCAGCCTAGACCAAAACCTGCAATGTTGCCCTCAATGACATGAGAGAACCATTGCACTAAACCTAGCTTGTTTAGATAGGTTGCCATCATGACCAAAGCGGAAAACCAGACAATGGTATCCCAAGCAGATTTCTCTTGGAGTACATCCTCCCAAGTCAAGACACCGGTAACCAACAACACAGAGAGCCCCATGAAAGCCACTGTTGTGGTATTAACAGCAAAGGCTTCACCGAAAATCATCCCTGGAATGTTTGCCCACAACAGCAACAACATAGCAAATACACCAATCATGACTTTTTCGCCGTAAGCTATTGGCCCCATTTCTGCCAATTTCGCTTTTGCTTGCTGGCTGGCGTCAGGGGTTTCTTTTAACTCTGGCGGGTACAGCGCATAAATAATCATTGGTAAAAGAAGAATACACACTAAACCAGGTAATAAAGCGGCTAATGCCCATGTTCCCCATGTAATACTGATCTTCGCCCCGGTTACATCGGCAATCAATTTCACAATCAGCGGATTGGGTGCAGTCGCCGTGATAAACATACCCGACGTAATGGTGTTCGCGTGGTAACTGACCAAGGATAGATAGTGACCAATTTTACGAGAGGTCCCTTGCTCTGGAGAGGAGTTAAAGCCTGCCGCAATGGATTTCATAATGGGGTGAATAATGGCCCCACCTCGGGCGGTATTACTAGGGGTTACTGGGGCAATAACCAAATCAGACAAGGCTAAGGCGTAACCGACACCAATGGTTTTTTTACCAAAAACAGAAATGAAGGCGTAGCCAATACGACGCCCCAACCCTGTTTTGGTTAAACCACGCGAAATGATAACAGCAATCCCAATCAACCAAATCAAAGAGTTAGAGAAACCACTTAGCGCATCTTTAATCGCAATTGATCGATTTGCATTGGTCACACCAGTCAAAGCAACCAGAGCAATCGCCACTATCGCAATCGCACCGATTGGCATCACCTTACCGATAATCGCCGCAATGGTTCCGACAAACAAAGCAAGCAAATGCCATGCATTCGCAGATACACCCTCTGGCACAGGGATAACAAACCAAATCAGCAATGTCAGCACCACTGAAATGATCCCGGGTACAATGTTTATACCACCAACTTTCATCTCAACTCCTTCCAAAATCGATAAGCTCCCACTCAAGGGTGGGATGTCGGCGCGATTCTAGCATGGAGAAATTCAACTGTATGAATTCTGACACTTTAGATACTTATGTAACTAAAATTACTGACCATCCGGTCAATATGATGTTTAAAAATAAAAAAAGGACTGGTATTTACCAATCCTTTCTATTAATTCAAGCTAAACATCACCCAAACTTTGCTTCGAGCTTCTCATTCATTAAGCTTTGCCATTCTTTATCTAGAGGCGCCTCAAACAGCATACGCTCACCATTTAACATAATGTCTAAGCGTGTTGCATGTAGACACAAGCGCTTAAAGCCCAACGCTTTAGTTTCTTTTAGACATTCTGAAGGCGAGTACTTGTCATCACCGACAATGGGATAACCTGCGTGAAGCGTATGCACCCGAATTTGATGGGTTCGTCCTGTAACGGGCTCACACTCTACTAAACTATATCCTTCAAACTGTCTGACCAACTTAAAGCGCGTTAAGCTTTCTTTGCCATCGGTATGGACTTTAACGATTCGTTCGCCAGATTTGAGCTCATTTTTCAACAACGGCGCATTCACTTGTTCCTTGCGCTTAGGCCAATTTCCATAAACCAGTGCTAAATAGGTTTTCTGTACACCTTCTTTTTCACGCAGAGCCGTATGCAATTCTTTCAATACACTGCGTTTTTTTGCGATCATGATCAAACCCGAGGTATCTCGATCCAATCGATGAACAAGCTCAATGAATTTCTCATGTGGTCGCATTTGACGAATCACTTCCACTAAGCCAAAACTGAGACCACTGCCACCATGCACCGCCAGACCTGATGGCTTATTAACGACGATTAACCCTTTATCTTCGTAGACAATGCGCGACTCAATGTCATTTTTTAAGCGATCTGGCAATGTGGGTTTCTCCGACTCCGGGGCAACCACAATAGGCGCAATACGAACGATATCATCATGGACCAATCGATAATCGGGTTTTGTACGTTTTTTGTTAACGCGGATTTCACCCTTTCTAAGTAGGTTGTAAATTTTTCCCTTTGGAACACCTTTTAGTAAGGTAACCAAGAAGTTATCGATTCGTTGACCGGAATTATTGTCATCAATGGTGACATAACGAACCGCTGGACGAGGGGCTGAATTTTGTTCTGAATCCGACATAACCAAAGATTGGTTTCCTTTATAATTGAAGCACTTAGTTTTTACTGCTATATTCACATTCGCAGAGGGTAAGAGGCAACAAAACACCTCGAAGATAAGACGCTGAAAATGAAATATATAGCCGAAGCGACACTTCGGCCCCCTATCTTACCTCTGTAACAGTTAAGCTTAAATAATAAACCGCATGATTCGGATAATTCTGTCTCAGTGGAAGAATTTTTCATTAGTTGCATGGCCGTGCGTTCGCGTCGTTTGGTAAAAACGCAAAAAACGAGACTGGTATAGAGACTTTTTGTTATTGATTTGGCGGCGACCGCATAAAAACGTTTTATTTTAATAAACGCACCGCGCACTCCTTTGCTAAATACAACGAAATAGCACCTCAAGACTTGGGTCAGCGCATCTAACTGTGGCTCTCTTTCACTGAACATTTGTTCGCATCAGCTAACAGAGTTCACATATATAATGATTAGAATGTTAATAAATGCAACTCAACAAGAAGAGTTGCGAGTCGCCCTTGTCGATGGACAGCGTCTTTATGATCTTGATATCGAATCTGGTTCACGCGAACAGAAAAAAGCCAATATTTATAAAGGCCGTATCACTCGTATTGAACCAAGCTTAGAAGCTGCTTTTGTAGATTACGGCGCGGAACGCCATGGCTTCCTTCCGTTAAAAGAAATTTCTAAAACCTATTTTTCTAAAAAATCGAACCACGACGGCCGTATCAACATCAAAGATGTGTTAAGCGAAGGCCAAGAAGTTATCGTACAGGTTGATAAAGAAGAACGTGGTAACAAAGGTGCTGCACTCACCACATTTGTGAGTTTGGCTGGCCGTTATTTGGTATTGATGCCAAACAACCCTCGCGCTGGCGGTATTTCCCGCCGTATCGATGGCGATGATCGTTCACAACTCAAAGAAGCCATGTCTGGTCTTAATACGCCAGAAAACGGTGGTTTGATTGTCCGTACTGCGGGCGTTGGCCGCTCTACAGAAGAGCTGCAATGGGATTTGGATTATCTAGATACCCTATGGAGTTCCATCACCAAAGCCGCATCGGAAAAACCTGCTCCGTTCTTAATTTATCAAGAAAGTAACATTGTCATTCGTGCGATACGCGATTACCTTCGTGAAGACATCGGCGAAGTACTAATCGATGAGAAAAGCGCCTACCAAGATGCCATCAACTTTGTCATGCAAGTTATGCCGCATTTCAAATCGCGCATCAAAATGTACACGGATTCTACCCCACTATTTAACCGTTTCCAGATCGAAACTCAGATTGAAACAGCTTTCCAACGTGAAGTCCGTTTACCTTCGGGTGGCTCTATCGTTATAGACCCAACAGAAGCCCTTGTGTCTATCGACATTAACTCTGCCCGCGCCACCAAAGGCGGTGATATTGAAGAAACGGCACTACAAACGAACTTAGAAGCCGCTGACGAAATTGCCCGTCAATTACGTCTTCGAGACATTGGCGGCTTGGTAGTCATTGACTTTATCGATATGACACCCGTTCGTAACCAAAAAGAAGTCGAAAACCGCATGAAAAATGCACTGGAAGCGGATCGTGCCCGTGTCCAGCTCGGTCGAATTTCACGCTTTGGCTTATTAGAAATGTCACGTCAACGTTTGCGCCCTTCTCTTGGCGAAACCAGTGGCATCGTCTGCCCTCGCTGTAATGGCCAAGGCTTCATCCGTGATGTTGAGTCTCTGGCCCTGTCGGTACTTCGCCTTATCGAAGAAGAGTGCTCGAAAGAGCGTACGGCTCAGATCCGTGCCGTATTACCGGTCTCTGTGGCAACCTTCTTGCTGAACGAAAAACGCACTAACATTGCGAAAATCGAGAAGCGTAATAACGTTCATATTATCTTAGTGCCCAACCCGCACATGGAGACACCACATTTCGAAGTTGAACGTATTCGTGATGACAGTTCAGTTGTCTCGCAAAATGAAAACAGCTACACCTTGGTTGAAACACCAG
Source organism: Marinomonas spartinae (assembly GCF_016461715.1). Classification (GTDB taxonomy): domain Bacteria; phylum Pseudomonadota; class Gammaproteobacteria; order Pseudomonadales; family Marinomonadaceae; genus Marinomonas; species Marinomonas spartinae_A. The sequence continues at coordinate 113,127 of NZ_JAEMUI010000005.1, forward strand.
AACAACCACCTTACGAACCTCGTCAGGTTAAAGAAAGTGCTCGACCACAAGCAGCAGTCACCAGCATTGCACCTAAATCCCCTGCGCCAGCTCATACTGTGGCATCCCCCTCTCCTGCAGAACAAAGTACGAAGAGCGTGACGACACAAAAACCAGGCTTACTCAAGCGCATAATAACCGCGCTATTTGGTGAATCTGAGCCTACTCCTGCTGCGAAATCAACGCCTGCAAACAAAGCGCAAACCAGCAAGCCTGCAGCAAAAACTGAGCGCAATAGTGGTGAACGGAATACTGAGCGCGATCGCAACAATGAACGCCCAGCCAGCAAAAATGCGAACCGTAATAATCGCAATAAACGCAGTAAGCACCAAAATGCTGATCGTGATAATGCAGCTGAGGCAAGTAAAGAAAATAGTCGTTCGACTCGTCAATCTCGTCGTGAGCAAGCGGAAGCTAGCGCGAAAGGTAATCGCAACAACACCAATACGCGCGCGAATAACAAGCAAGAGTCTCAAGAGGCGAAATCCGACAGGAAAGACGTCTCTACTAAGGCACCACGTCAAGAGAAGTTTGTTCCAGAAGTTGTCGAGCGTAAACGCGAGAAAAACGAAAACATCCGTCGCAGCGGCAAGCTCAAAGAGGAAGCCATTGAAGCCGAAAAACTAAAAGAGCAAGAAGATGCTGCTTTAGTCGAAGCTGCTGCTCAAGCAGAAGAAACACGTCGCAATGATGAAGCAAGTAACGAAGATGGTACGCCTCAGCGTCGCTCTCGTCGTTCTCGCCGTTCTCGTAAGCCTGCTAACAGAAATGAGGACAGCAACACAAACGAAGGAAGTGAAGTAGAGCAAGCCACTCAGGAAGAAAGCAAACAGGAAAAAGCGCCTGAGACTCAAGAGCCAGCTCGGACAGAAGAAGCAGCCTCTTTCGATAAAAAAGCATCTGAAGACAATGTACCTGAAAGCAATATTTCTGACGACACGGCATCTGAAGAGAAGGCATCTGTAGAAACAGCATCTGAAGCAGCTCAACCTGTTGAAGCCACTGAAGAGATTGCCGGTGCACAAGCTCCGCAAACTGCTGCTGAGCAAACGGAAACGGAAACGGATACCGTGAGCGAAGAGAAGGCTGAGACAGAAGTCAAACAGACCAGTGCCGTAACAACAGAGGCTGAAGAAAAAGCAGACGTCGCTCCTGAGCCACGCCCTGCCAAGCCAAAAATGTCTGCGAAAGCGCAATTAGGCGATGTCCGTGCCACACCATCTCAAGCAGAGCAAACTGAAGTGTCATCCACTGAAAGTACTGAGCAGGCACAACCAGCCGAAACAACGGAATCGGCTGAGAAAGCTGAATCCGCTGATATCACCGAAGAGACCGCTTCTTCTCAAGAACCAGTTGTTGCTGATGAGCCAGTCGCAGTCACACAACAACCAATTGAAACAGCAGAAGCAGAATCAAGTGAAGCAAAACCGGAATCGTCTGAAGCAGAAGAAAGTGATGCCGTAACGACAGACTCTCAGACAACCTCTGCCGAAACAGAAGAAGTGTTAGTAGAAGAAAGTAAGCCGTCTGAGCCTGAAGCCGCAAACACTGCCTCTGAAGCAACAGAGAAAGTAGAAAGTGTGGAAGAATCCAAAGAGGAAGCTGCATCCAACACGGCAACAGAAGCGCCTACTAAATCAGAAGAGCAAAGCGCGCAAGAAGATTCCACTAATGGTTCTGCTCGACGCATTCGTACCCCTCGCCGAGGACGTGGCAAAACGGTTACAGCAAAGCCTACTACAGCGCCTAAAGAGCCAATTGAGCTTCCAGAAGCCATTCTTGCTCAACAGGAAAAAATGAAGCAAGAACTGGCAGAAAAGCGTCAGAGTAGCTCGTCATCTCGTCGAAGATCGTCTACAGGTCGGGTGAAAAATGATCCTAGACTTGAAGAACAAGCTGCTCAAACAGAAGAAAATACCGTTACTGAGACATCTGAAACGGAATAAGTTTTCACTATAAAACATAAAAAGCCCGCTTAAAGCGGGCTTTTTTTTGACCTCTAACCATCGATTGCAATATTCTTAGGGCCATTACAATACGGTTTTTATTTTCTTTATTTTTTCACAACAAAATAGAGGAATATTGTCTCTTAGCGAATAATCAATGGCCGCCTATTATGCTATTTTTCGACGAATACCAATTTTTGCTCCAACGATGGAGTCAAGACCTGTGACGGCCAAGCCGCGTTAAACCAAGTAAAATCAAAATTAGGAATTTAAGAAAAATGTAAACCATTTAGTCATTCAACTGGTAACTGACTTGCTACAACACTGGTTGAATGACTGAACCTTCTCGTGGTAAATACCATACATAGATAGGCACAATACAAAGTTAGAGCGATACACTTCGAACATCTATCGGTGCCGTTTGATCTTCCACCCAGCACCGTAAAGATTGCGCTTTGACGATATCTTTTGTGCTGACCAATTCAATACTACCTCTATGTTCCGACCCGGCTAAACCTTGCACCTCATATGGATAGGCTTCTTGAAGGCGACGATATAATTGAGCCGTCACCCCTTCACTTGGTTCAATGATTTCGCAGTTTTCACCAAGATACTGAATAAAGATTTGCTTTACCAAAGGATAATGGGTACAAGCTAAAACCAGTGTATCTACTTCTGCCTCCAACATATGCTGACAAAGCTCTTTGACCAACTTATCAACCACGACTTCGGAAGCGGGCCACTGATCAATTTCAAAGGCCAGCGTGGGGCTCGACATAATTTGTACTTGACTATCTGACCGCCACAATTCGATTAATTCTTTTAAACGATGACTCTGTGCTGTTAATGGCGTTGCTAATACCGCAACATGACGCTTTTTGCTGACTCGAAAAGCAGGTTTGACAGCAGGCTCGACACCAATAACGGGCAAATGAGTATGAGCACGGAGAACATCAATAGCGACAACGGTGGCCGTATTGCAGGCAACGACGATGGCATTGACACCTTGTTTCTCAAGGAACTCTCCGATCTTAATCAAACGAGATTGAATCTGTTCTGGGCTTTTTTCTCCATACGGCGCAAAGGCAGAGTCTGCAAAATAGAGTAAATCCAAAGCAGGCACTTTTTTTCGAATAACATTGAGAATGGTCAGACCACCTGCGCCAGAATCCAATACGCCAATTTTCACTGAATACCACCTTCAACGACACTTGCCATGGCATCTACTGCAGGTAATTTAACAGGTTCCCGCTCCAAGAACACACCATACTTATCCAATACTGATTGCTTGATTTTAGATTCAAGCTCTAACAATGCATCTGCTTTATGCTCTGAGTAATTCACTAGCACTAAAGCCTGCTTATCGTAGACACCCACCCCCTTGTGAATAGCCCCTTTCCAACCAGCTTGGTCAATCAACCACCCCGCCGCTAATTTAAACGCCTCGCCAAAAGGAAAAGACACCAAATTTGGAAAGCGCCTTTTTAACTCTTCATGTTGCTCAGCACCAACAATAGGGTTTTTGAAAAAGCTGCCAGCGTTAGCAAGCTTGGCGGGATCCGGCAATTTACTTTGGCGCACCTCACAAACGGCATCAAACACTTTTGCAAGCGTCACCTCACCTTGGATTTGCTGCTTAAGGCCACCATAGTTAAGAGAATAGGAAGGCAAACAGTGCAATTGCATCTCAACAGCGGTAATGATGTACCGCCCTTGCCAACGCCCTTTAAAATGACTCTCTCGATAAGCAAAACCGCAAGACTCTGCTGACAGCCACTCAAGCGTCTCTGACATAACATCTAAGACTTGGACACGTGTTAATACATCCTTAACTTCAACCCCATAGGCACCAATATTTTGTACAGGCGCAGCCCCCACGGTACCAGGAATAAGCGCTAAATTTTCAATGCCATACCACTGATGCTCAACCGCATAAGCCACTAGCTGATGCCAGTTTTCCCCCGATGCTACTTGCAAAAAAACACTGTCACCTGATGTTTCAGCCGTTTTCCCCATTAGACGGTTAATCAAGACAAGCCCAAGCACCTCATCACTAATGAGTAAGTTACTACCACCCCCAATCACGGTCACGGGAATTTCAGCACGCTTTGCCCAGCGTAATGCCTTAGTCAAGCGGTCAAGACTATCAATCTCGGCAAAATATTGTGCTTTATGCTCAAAACGGAAGGTATTGTAGGACGCTAAGGAGACATTTTCCTGAATAAACTGTGGTTGCAAAAAGGTTTCAAGGGAATCGTCAGTCATGACATTACAGCCTTGTTAATTGAAGTTAGGAGCGAGCAGCAAGGTGCTCAATAAAAGATTGAGACATGAGTTGCAAACGCTCTCGCATTTTCACAAAACCATCCTCTTTACCATAATAGGGATCGCCAACCTCTCCAAAAGAGACGCCGTCAGAAAATTCACCAAACATAACCAGCTTGGCTCGACTACTTTCAGGTTGCAGTTGACGTAAGTGCTTAAGGTTGTCCTTGTCCATCGCGAGAATCCAATCAAAATAATCGAAATCCTCTAACACCACCCTTCTGGCCTTTTGTTTGGCAATATTGATCCCGATATCGGCTAATGCGTTAATGGAGCGCGAGTCAGGTCGCTCACCAACATGGTATGCCCCCGTCCCAGCCGAATCAACCTCAAGGTCAACACCATACTCAGCTGCACAAGACTCTAAAATGCCTTGCGCAGCGGGTGAGCGACATATATTTCCCAAACAAACCGTTAATATTCTGATGCGTTTCATTTTGAAGAACTGGATTCCAAACGTTCATCAGTCGTCAATGTCCGCGCCTCAGATTCAAGCAGTACAGGGATATCGTCACGAATCGGATAAGCCATCCCCCCCACTTTACTAATCAATTCTGAGCCGTCTTTGCTCAATGTCAGCGGTGTTTTGGTCACAGGACAGACCAAGATATCCAATAGTACTTTATTCATGGCGTTTCTCATTTTGAATGTTGTTTAATTTTTGAAGCAATTGCGTCTTCAACTCAGCAGGTAGTTCCAACCTAACAGGCAAAAACCATACTTCATCATTAGCTAGAGACAATGCTTTACATTTTACCGCATCTTTTTCTGTCATTATAACAGGACCCAGCTTTGGTATATCATCTGCTTTATAGCCATAATGATCAGTAAACCAGCGTGCACTGCCTACTTTATCCAAACCCAAAGATTTTAAAGTTGATAAAAACCGCTCTGGATTACCAATCCCCGCCATCACATGCCAAGGTTTATCCCCTTTAATGAATGCTTCTTCAAAAGAGAGTGAGCGAGAGCCATCCAAGGATAATAAGCAGTCACTTTGCAGCGCGGCGGGGATCACCTGAAAAGGCAAGCTATTTAATTTAGCGGTCAATTGCTCGGTTATACTAACAATGAAGTCCACACTCGCCAAACGTTCGACAGGCTCCCTTAACGGACCCACTGGCAATAAATAACCATTCCCGACACCACGTTGTGCATCAATCATCGCCATTTCGATATCCCGATTCAGCGCATAATGCTGCATACCATCGTCACTGATGACTACATCCACGTCAAACCGCTCAAGCAAGCATTTTACCGCTTCAGCACGCTTAGGATAAACCACCATTGGGCACTGAGTACGGCCTGCCAACATAGCAGGCTCATCGCCGACATCTTGTGCAAGGCTTGACTCTGTCACAATTGTTGGCGCCGACAATTTGGCACCGTGACCACGAGACACAATACCGGGCTTAAAGCCCTCACTCCTTAACCATTCACACAAAGCCACCACCATGGGAGACTTACCCGTTCCACCCGTACTGATATTTCCCACAACAATAACCGGAACGGGAGCCGTATACGACAGAGCAGGATTCGCCAAGAAGACCGCCCGTTTTTTCTCCACAATACGTCTTACAAGAGGTATCAAAGGTAAAAAAAGCTGCGTCCATTTGGCCCCACCATACCAAGAACGGGTCAGTAACGATTCTAGGCTCACTTAGCTGGCTCTTTTTGTGTTGTATGAGCAATTTTTGTAATACCCAGCTGAGAGGCCGCGTCATAAATTTTCAGCACCATCTCATAAGGGGCTTTAGCGTCCGCTGTGATTATTAAAGGTCGGGAGTAATCACCATGAGCGACCTCTTTGATGCCTTGCACTAACGTATTGATTTTCTCATTAATCAGTGTTTGACCATTAATCACATATTGACCATCTGCGGTCACCACAATATCAACATCTTTACTGGTGTCATTCGCAGGAGCACCTGCTTCAGAAGAGGGCAAATCAATGGTTAGCTCGGAACTATGATTAAAGGTGGTACTGATGACAAAAAACAGCAATAACAGAAAGACCACATCAATCAAAGGCGTTAAATTGATTTGCACGTCATCTAATTTTTGACGACGAAATTTCACTGTTTAGCTCCTGATTTTGGTTCTCTTTCACCATGAAGAGCATCGACAAGCTTTGTCGACTTCTGCTCCATTGAAACAACCAATACATCAATTTGGCGACTGAAATATCGATGGAAAATAAGCGCGGGGATCGCCACACCAAGTCCCCCCGCTGTGGTTAACAATGCCTCGGAAATACCACCTGCAAGCAAAGCCATGTTACCCGCCCCTTGCTCCATCAAAACAGAGAAAACTTTAATCATACCAACTACGGTACCAAGCAAACCGAGAAGCGGCGCGACGGCGACAATGGTTCCCAACAGATTCATAAATCGTTCAAGTTCATGAATGACATGACTGGCAGCCTCTTGCATACTTTCTTTCATGGCGACACGCCCATGCTTTGAATTGAGCAAACCTGCGGCAAAAATCGCGCCCAACCCTTTCTGAGCCTGCAGAGAACGAATAAACTCGACGTTCATTTTGTCTTCGCGAAGACGTGTCATCACCTCTAATAGTAAGTTTTTGGGGGTGACTTGTGACTGACGCAACGCCCAAAAACGCTCAAGAATGATCGCAAGCGCCAAAATAGAACAAGCCAATAAAGGCCACATAAAAAAGCCACCAGTTTGAATAAAGGTTAACACTGTGCACTCCCTTCTAAATTTCTTGTTAATTTAACACAAACTCTAACGTTTCAACACGCTTGCAAGTGTCAGATTTAAAGAGAAAAAAGGCAAAAGAACAAGCCTGATGCCAGACATAAATATGATGATTCACTTTACGAAATTGCAACCTCTCATCAATTGGCACAACAATCCATTTCACTTGTAATGCAGATAAGCGCGCCAACATCGTCTTGGAAGGGACCTTCTTAAGCAACACCCAGTCAATGTGGTTTTTTATTAGACTGTTTGCTGACAGGGTTTTCTTATACGCATTGGGTAATAATATCCTCGGAGTAGATTTGGAATCGCTAATCCAGGGATCAATAAACTGACTGGACACCTTGTCATGCCAATGATCGGACATTAGTAGTTCCCCTCCGCGCTTAGCTACCAGATAGCTTCCTACATGCCATACCGTTAACAATGGCGTTCCAGCAAAGAAACCACGCGGCAATAAGAGTACGCCCCAAATAGCCACCACACCAAACCATCCGCGTTTTAGTGGCGTTTGCCATACCCAAAAAGCCAGTATACCCAACAGAAAAACTTTCAATAGATCGGAGAAAACCAACTCAAATGATAGCAGCGGCCAATGAAACGCCACGACCTCAAGACCATGAATAACAGGCTCTAATAATGAGTCGAGCAAAGCATAACAATAGAGACTGTTAAACAAACAACACGCTAAACAGGCGATGATCGCCCCTGGAAACCAAACAAATGCAGCGAATGGAATCATGATAATATTGATGACAATTGTGGCGGCTGAGACATCAGATTGCCAACCGAGAATTAACACCGAGGATGCAGTAGAAAACATGATTTGCATTACCAGCAGACGCGACCATTTTCTCTCACCTTGCACAAAACCAATTAACAAACACACCAAACTAAACGATAACCATAGCCCTGGCTCAAGCACACTTCTTGGATCAATGAGCAAGATCAACCACAATGCAAAGCCGACTGTCTTATACGGGGACAAACGCACAACAGATGCTCTGGTTAACAAATACAGGCTTAGCATAATCCCTGCTCGCACCACTGGCGCCCCCCAATTGGTCAAATACGCATAGGCAAACAACAAGGGAATAATCAGTAAAGCATCCAACCGCCAAGTGGTCATTTTACCGGACAGCAAGAGTGACTCAGGCATCAATCGCCATGTCCCACGACTTAGTAAGCGCCCAAAGCCATAGACAAACCCCGTATGCAAACCTGATACAACAAACAAATGAGCCAACCCCAACACTCTAACAAGCCATTTGTCTCGTTCACTCCAGTCATCACTGTTTCCTAATAACAGGGCTTTCGTGAAGCGCCAGCTCGCAAAGTCAGCAAAACGCTTATCAAAGTAAGCATTAATCTGCTGCCTCAATAAATTTTTCTCAATAACCATACTGCTATTGTGATGACTAGCCTGATTTGCTTTATAACTAAGCCAATGAACATCTTGCAACGAGAGGCGAACAATCTGGTGATCAATATAAAGTTGCCGCTCTACCCATCCACCTTGTTTATTCGGCAGCATGAAGCTGGAGACTTTTCCAACCAACATCGGGACCGCCTTTTTGCCCTCCCCCTGTTCACTAAATGGCGTCTCTCCACGAAAAGATGGTATGGCTTTTATTGACACATTCGTAATACGTTGGCGTTCTCCATCTGGCATGGTGAGAACAAGAGTAGCCTTTGCTTTACCAAAAATAGGCTGTGTCGGTAATGGGTCGGTATAAAGGACTTTCTCTTTAAGATTGACATAAACGAGCAGCCCAGTATTGGGGCGCCAGCTCGAATTCGCTGAATAAAACCCATTGATCACGATGGAAGTAAAGGAAATTAACACTAAAATAAGGGATAAAAAGCGATGATAGCGGATTAAATAGAGACACAAGATAATGATATGAGTAGAATACAGCCACGAATATTCACGCGGCACCACAATGGCGCCAATCAAAATTGACACAATACTTAGTAACATCAGACCTCCATGTCTTACGTTGCTAACTTGACATTGACAGCTTATGCCAAAGCGCTATATAAAAAAATTTATCCCAAATCCCGAAAAACTAAGACAAAACAAAGCCCTAGGCTTATTAGGAAGTCAGATTTATGAGCCTGACCTCTGGCATCTTAGTCGCCGATCTGTTGCAAAAGCCTTTTTAAATGGGTTGTTTTGGGCTTTTATCCCAATGCCCTTTCAAATGCTTGCGTCTGCCCTTGTAGCCATTCCAATCAAAGCGAATATTCCTTTGTCTATCGCCCTTGTTTGGATAACTAACCCACTGACGATGCCCTTTGTCTTTTATTTTAATTACAAATTAGGAACATGGATACTTGGCTCAGATAGCCAAAAAAACTTCCATCTCTCCGTCGAGTGGATTTGGGCCAAGCTTGAACACATTTGGTTACCGCTGTACGTTGGTTCAGCCACCGCTGGCCTAGTCTGCGGCATCGCTGCCTACTTTGCTATTTTGTTCGTGTGGCGTTTACACGTTATCAAACGTTGGAAGAATCGCAAGGCAAGTCGTTCATAATCTTGAACCAACAAAGCGTAACCCAATAGCTGAACACTGCAAAAAGCTAAATTATAAAAAAGCCGCTTAGAGATTCTAAAAGCGGCTTTTTGCTTATTAATGCCTTCGATACACGACTCGTATTAACATCTTCAATACAGAGTTTCTAGCATGACAACGTCACTCATCACGAATGGATTTAATTTCCCCAAGAATCGGCTTAAGCTGACCTTTTGATAAACGAAAGGCACTGTCCATCCAGCCAAGCATTTTCTCATCGTGAGTCACCACCAGGAAAGCCATATTATGACTAATTTTCAATTCATTAATCAGCTTTTGAATTTCCTGAGAGGTGGTTTCGTCCAAGTTCCCCGTTGGTTCATCCATCAACACACAGGCTGGCTTGTTCGCTAAAGCACGAGCAATAGCAACCCGCTGACGTTCGCCGCCAGAAAGCTGCGCGGGTTTATGATTGCCACGTTCTGCTAAGCCGACCTGGGCAAGCAATTGATTACCTTGCTCAATAGCGACCGATTTTGCAACGTCAGCAATCCACATTGGCATCATAATATTCTCAAGCGCGGTGAACTCAGGCAGTAAATGATGAAATTGATAAACAAAGCCCATGTCTTTATTTCTCATCATGGCACGCTTTGAATCTTTAAGGCTCGCCCAAGACACATTCGCCAACTTCACTTCACCACTGGTGGCGAGATCTAAGCCAGCCAGCAGGTTTAACAAGGTTGTCTTACCTGAACCCGACGCCCCCACGATGGCGCAGGCCTCCCCTTTGTGCAAAGCAAAATCGATGGATTCAAATACGTTAACGACCTGCTTACCGTCTTTATAGTGTTTAGATAAGCTCTGGCACTCTAAAACAATGTCTTTATTCATAGCGTAACGCCTCGGCTGGTTCAACTTTTGATGCTCGCCATGCGGGATAAATAGTCGCTGCCACTGTCATAATAAATGCACTGGAAACAATCACTTTGACGTCAGACCATTCAAGCTGTGAAGGTAAGTAATCTATGAAATACACTTCTGGACTTAAAAATTGCACATGCAATAGTTCCTGCAACCAATTCACTAAGGTACTAACATTCAGCGCCAATGTAATGCCGCAGGCTAGACCAATTAAGGTGCCGACTAAACCAATAAACATACCCTGAACGATAAAAACACACATGACTTGCCGAGATGTCAGTCCCATAGTTCGCAAAATAGCAATGTCATTGCGCTTATCGGTCACCACCATAACCAAGGTAGATACAATATTGAACGCCGCTACCGCAACGATGAGTAGCAACAATAGCCCGATCATGGTTTTTTCCATTTTAATCGCATGGAATAAATTCCCCTGCGTGCTGGTCCAATCACTGACGCGATTTTCTCCTGGAATAGCGCGAGCAATCTGCCAAATTTTAGTTGGCGCCATAAACAAATTATCAAAACTAATACGCAGCCCTTCGACTTGATTAGGTTGGTAACGCTTCAAACGAGCAGCATCTTTGTAATTTATGTACGCTAAAGAGGCATCCAACTGAGCGCCAATTTGAAAAATCCCCACCACGGTAAAACGTTTTAATTCTGGAGAAATGCCCGCAATCGATACATTGGCCCTAGGCAGAATAGCGGTAACCTTGTCACCTACTCCCACTTGTAACATTTGTGCCAGCTGAGATCCTAAGACAATGCCGTAAGGTGTTGTATTAAGCGCCTCTAACGAGCCTTGTATCATGTGCTTACCAATGATAGAGACTTTTTGCTCCATTTTTGGATCAATACCATTAAGCAACGCCCCATGAACACTTGAGCCAGCTTGGAACATCACTTGCGCTTCTGTATGGGGAGCAACCGCTTTAACACCAGGCATCGCTTCAATTTTTTTCATATCCTCTTGCCAATGTGGCAAAGTGGGATTTCCCCACAAGGTGGCTTGAGGAACCATTCCTAATATGCGTTGCTGAAGTTCACGATCAAAGCCATTCATAACGGACAGTACTGTAATTAATACCGTCACCCCCAGAGCAAGCCCTGCAACAGAAGAAAAGCTAATAAAGGAAATAAAATGATTGGAACGCTTTGCTCTCGCATAGCGTAAGCCAATAAGAACGGGAAGAAAGTTAATCAAAGTGAGTCCTTATATACGAAAAATGAAGGAGGCATAAAAGCCTCCCTCATCATTTACGACGTCACCAAGCGTTAGGCGTCAAAATCAATACCAATACGACGACCTACGTCTTCGTATGCCTCAATGACACCACCTAACCCTTGACGGAAACGATCTTTGTCTAATTTTTCTTTAGTTTTGGCATCCCATAAACGGCAGCCGTCTGGAGAGAACTCATCGCCTAAAACAACTTCTCCCTTAAACAGACCAAACTCTAACTTATAGTCAACCAGCATCATGCCACCATCAGCAAACAATGCTTTTAAGACATCATTTACTTTAAAGGTAAGCTCTTTTGCTTTTGCCAAATCACTGGCCTTTGCCCAACCAAAAGCCTCAACATGAGACTCGTTGATCATGGGGTCGCCAAGCGCATCATTTTTCAAGAAAAGCTCGAAGGTTGGTTTCGTTAGGACAAGCCCTTCTTCCACCCCAAGACGACGACACAAACTGCCTGCCGCTACGTTACGGACAACGCACTCTATTGGCATCATATCAAGGCGCTTAACAAGGCTTTCTGTGTCACTTAACAATTTTTCAAAATGCGTTGGAATGCCAGCTTCTTGCAACTTTGTCATGATGAAAGCATTGAACTTATTGTTCACCATGCCCTTACGGTCAAGCTGTTCAATTCTTTTACCATCAAATGCTGACGTATCATCACGAAACAGCAGAACCATCTTGTCAGGGTCATCTGTTTCAAAGACAGATTTGGCTTTACCTGCATATAGCTCTTGTCGTTTTTCCATTGGAGAATCTCCGGTTTTTGCTGTGAGGGTTAATCTTATTTCGCTATAAAGCGTTGCACCAATTGGAACGACGCCAATTCGGGATCCGTCACTTTAGACGCATCGATCACTAAAAACTTACCATCCCGCTGGGTTTGTATTTTATACGGAAACGTCTGTTCATCCAGTTGCATACTAGACTGAGTGTCTTGCTTATCAATCGCTAACATATTTGGTTGACCATCAACAAAATGTAACCCTGCCGCTTTTATTTGAGCCGCCACATCTGTCGTTGTTTTAAGGTGAACGGCGAAAATCCCTCTGTGATCCACCCAAATTGGAAATGGCGAGTTTTCACCGCGCTGAGAAAGATAGGCGGACGCTTCACTGATTTGGCGGCCCAAATTCCCCCACAAACGCACAGCGTCAGTATAGCGTTTAGGATCTTTCTCTGGGCTTAGCCAAGATGTGACATCCTTACCTTGCTCTTGCTGCTTAAACTGCATTGATACAATCGTGTCATTACCAGACGGTTTAAAGGTAAAGGCGAAGACCGTTTTTTCAGGAAAATTGCGGGTAAAGGTACTAGCAACTGATGCCCAAAAACCTTCTTTCTCAAATTCAAAGGGAACACTGATTATTTTATTGTCTTTATCCGTTGCTATGGCATCCCCCTGACCATGCAAAGCCCCTAAAAAGCCCTTGATCATCTCTTTGGTTTTATCCAACCCAGCAGGCACATCAAAGACCATCCGGTCAGGCTCGCTAGAAACGGGGATTTTAGTCATTGGGTAGAAGATAAAAGGGGCTCTAGGCGTAACAAATTTCCCTGTTTTTTTAATATCAGGGATTTCGCTTGCATTAGGAATCACCAAGTCATCGCGCACTTGAAGCGAACCCGGTGGCTCTTGCAATTTAGTGGTGTTGGAAACGGCATATTGATAATCGTTCGTATGATTGGTCAATATGGAGCTACAGCCAGACATTGCCAATGCTAGTACACCAGCACTGGCCAGTTTAAAAGAAGTATTTTTCATTAAAGGATTCCTGCTTGAACCATCGCTTGTTTCACTGCTTCATGATGGGCTGCCGACAGTTCTGTCAAAGGCAAACGAATGCCTGTACCACACAATCCCATTTGAGCACAGGCCCATTTAACAGGAATTGGATTGGATTCGACAAACAGATTCATATGCAAAGGTGAAATGGTTTGATCAATTTCATGAGCGCCTTGAGCGTCTCCTGCTATCGCCAACTCTGCCGCTTTAGCAACCGCTTTAGGAGCAACATTCGCCGTCACAGAAATATTCCCTTTGCCACCCAATAGCATCAAACCTACTGCAGTAGGATCATCACCTGAATAGACAAAAAAATCGCTCGGCACAGCTTCAATGAGGGCTTTACCTCTTTCCAAATTACCTGTTGCATCCTTAATGCCAACGATATTGGGAAGACGAGATAAACGTACTACCGTCTCATTTTGCATATCGCAAGCGGTACGACCCGGTACATTATACAGAATCTGCGGAATATCAACGGCTTCGGCAATGGCCTTGAAATGCTGAAAAAGACCTTCTTGAGTCGGTTTATTGTAATATGGCGTCACTAATAGACATGCGTCTGCACCAGCTTCTTTGGCTTGGCGTGTTAAATCAATGGCTTCGTGTGTGGAGTTCGCACCCGTTCCGGCAATCACCGGAATCCGGCCATTCACGGTTGCAATCACTTGGCGGATAACATTGGCATGCTCTTCATGAGTCAATGTGGAAGACTCACCTGTCGTGCCAACAGCAACAATGCCGTGAGTTCCTTCTTTAATATGAAACTCAATCAGATCATCTAACTTTTTTGCGTCAACCGCTCCATCTGATGTCATAGGGGTAATGAGAGCGACTAAACTGCCTGTGATCATTTTGAGCCTCCAATTAATTATAAGCGTGCATATAGTACCGTTCAGACTAAGGTTTAACAATCATTCAGGGACGTAAAGCACGAGTAAATTACAAGGAAGCGATTTTTGAGGGGGATTTTTCTCTCGACTGTTGATAAGCTAATAATATTAAGAGATTTTTTACCTTAACCATAACGGAACCGGAGATGAAAGTATGTCACTAAAAGTTGGCGATATTGCCCCTGACTTCTTAGCAAGAGACCAACACGGCGAAAACATCACCCTAAGCCAATTTAAAGGCAAAAAGGTGATTTTATATTTTTACCCAAAGGACTCCACGCCTGGTTGTACTGCTCAGGCTTGTAACTTGCGCGATAATTACGAAGAACTGCTGGAAAAAGGCTATGTGGTTCTGGGTGTCAGCACAGACAGTGAAACGCGCCATCAAAACTTTATCGCTAAAAACGAACTCCCTTTCTCTTTAATTGCCGATACTGAGCGAGTAGTACATGATCTCTATGGCACATGGCAGCTTAAAAAATTCATGGGACGTGAATTTATGGGGACGGTTCGTACCACGTTTGTTGTTAATGAAAAAGGTGTCATTAGCAAAATCATTGAGAAAGTGAAGACAAAAGACCACACTGCTCAAATTTTAGACTAATTCTCACTATGCCTGCCATTTCCTATGGGACGTCTTACGACGTTCCATAGCCTCAACAAAACTAGCACCTTAAGAATCATCGCGACTGTCGCTTTAGGCTTTGAGCCAATCTAGAAAGGCCTTAGTAGAATCTGATGGCACATGATGATTAGACTGCACAATGTGGTATCCGTTATTAGACTCTACGGTAAAATGGGGCAAAGCGACCAATACGCCACTTTTTATATAATCATCCAACAGAGGTGACCAACCAAGACCAATCCCCTGTCCTGAAATAGCAGCTTGCACCAAAAGTGTATAATTATCAAACTCCATCACAGAATCGGATGGTTGCCATTGGGCACCATGCAAATGAAAAAGTTGCTCCCAATCCATCCATTTTTGACTTATATCTGCATTCAATTTCAGCAAAGGCGCCTTTACCATATCGGTAAGAACCGTAAAACCAGAAAACTCCTCAAACAATTTTGGACTACACACTGGATAGACTTTTTCGGACAACAACTTTTCCGACCGGTACCCTTGATAACCCCCTTCACCAAATAAAATTGCCACGTCCGAATCCATTGATGGCAAATCCGTCCCTGACTGGGATGTTTGTATGCGAATATCAATCTCTTTATGTAAGCCTCGAAATTCTGGCAACCGTGGCATCAGATAAAAAGCAGCAAAAGCAAAATCAGTGACCACAGTAATTCGACGCGGCGCGGATTTTTGCTTGATTTTTTGCAGGACTTCTCGCAAATCTCGCAAACTTGACTGTGTCGTTTTTAGCAAAATATGACCAGCATCTGTTAACACCACACCACGATAGATGCGCTCAAACAAAGCCACCCCAAGAGATTTCTCTAAAGCCCGTATCTGCTGACTTACCGCCGGCTGGGTGGTGCCCAACTCGTGGGCAGCAGCGGTAAAACTCAGCAACCTCGCCGCTGCCTCAAAAACGACAAGCCATTGCAGTGGCGGCAACTCTGAACCCATTAACATAAGTAGTACTTATCCCATGCATAATATTTTAGTCAGTTTACAGGGCATTTTTCATAGCGCAACCTAATAAGAGCTTATCCAACACGAGACTATTAACGCTTAATTTAGCACTCACTCCATTAGAGGTAGTTATGACAATAAAGCAACCGAATATTCTTTTTATTATGGCAGATCAAATGGCCGCCTCAGCACTGTCGGTATATGGCCACCCCATTGTCAAAACCCCCCACTTAGACAAGCTCGCCAATGAAGGAGTCGTCTTTGATTCCGCCTATTGTAATAGCCCTTTATGCGCGCCTTCTCGTTACACGTTAATGACGGGGCAATTACCAAGCAAGATAGGGGCATACGATAACGCCGCCGACTTTCCTGCCGACATTCCCACCTTTGCACACTATCTGCGGGCGCAAAATTACCAAACAGCTCTATCTGGTAAAATGCATTTCTGCGGACCCGATCAACTCCATGGCTTTGAAGAAAGACTGACAACTGATATCTACCCTGCCGACTATGGCTGGTTTCCAAACTGGGATGACTTAAAGACTCGACCTACCTGGTACCACAATATGTCCTCTGTCACACAAGCAGGACCTTGCGTAAGAAGCAATCAGTTAGATTTTGATGATGAAGTGGCGTTTCATGCCCAACGTTATCTTTTTGACTACGTTAGAAGCAACCAAGATAGGCCTTTTTGTCTTACCGTCTCTATGACACACCCACATGATCCTTATGCCATTGCGCAAGAATACTGGGATAGATACAAAGATGAAGAGATAGACCTACCGAAAGTCGCCATTAGCAAAGCCGATCAGGATCCGCATTCGGCCCGCCTACAAGCAGTTTATGCCTATCATGATCAAGACATTAGCGAACAGCAAATACGCAATGCCCGACGGGCATATTACGGCGCCATTAGTTATGTAGATGATAAAATTGGCCTATTGCTCAAAACACTCCAAGACACTGGCTTAGATGACAACACCATCATTGTCTTTTCTGGAGATCATGGTGACATGCTGGGCGAACGCAATCTTTGGTATAAAATGTCTTTCTTTGAAGGCTCAGCTCGAGTCCCCATGATTGTTCACGCACCAAAGCATTTCAGCGCTAAGCGGGTCAAAGAGTCCGTCTCGACCATGGACCTGTTACCTACCTTTCTAGATATTGCCACTAACCGCCAAGACCACACCTATGCCATGCCCATTCAAGGTCAAAGCTTGATGCCTCACTTAAAAGGACTTGAAGGTGGGCATGATGAGGTGATTGGCGAATACTTTGGCGAAGGCACCATTGCACCACTCTTTATGATCCGCCGTGGACAATACAAATACATCTACTGTCAAGCCGACCCAGAACAGCTATTTGACTTAGAAAATGACCCTCAAGAACTTACTAATCTCGCAACAAACCCTGGCTTCAGTGACCAGCTCAATACCTTTAGACAGGAAGCCATCGGTCGTTGGGATTCAGATAAGTTGACCCAAGAGGTTTTAGTCAGTCAACGACGTCGTCGACTTATTGTCAAATCGATGAATACTGGCAAAAAAACACCCTGGGATCATCAACCTATTTTTGATAGCAGTGAAATGTATATGCGCAACCACATTGACTTGGATGTCTTAGAACAACGTTCGAGATTTCCAAAAGTATCATAACCCTCTAATAACTATAAATAACGAAAGCAAATATCAACACACAGGAGCAGCCCAATGATAACATCACCAATTACCAAACGATTACTGGTCGCCGCAGCTAGCTCAGCACTGCTTATCGGCTCTAGTATGGCCTTCGCTCAAGAGCCAAAGCAATGTCAGGACGTCACATTAAGTGACCCAGGCTGGTCAGACATTGGTGCAACGAACGGTATTACGACCACGTTATTGCAAGCAATGGGTTACAAAACGAATGTTTTTCTACTCAGTGTACCAGTTACCTATGAAAGTATTAGAAACGGTAAAATTGATGTATTTATGGGAAATTGGATGCCTGCTCAATCAGCTTTTATGAAGAAATACAAAGGCAGCATTGATGTAGTGAAAACCAATTTAGAGGGTGTAAAGTTCACATTAGCCGTACCTGACTATGTCTATAAAGCTGGGGTAAAAGACTTCTCCGATTTACATAAATTTGCTGATAAGTTCCATCGAAGAATTTATGGTATTGGCGCTGGCTCACCAGCCAACCAAAAACTGCAAAAAATGATCAATACCAATGATTTCGATTTAGGAAAATGGCAACTCGTGGAATCTGGTGAGCAAGCCATGCTATCTCAAGTGGCTCGAACCATCAAAAGAGATAAGTTTATCGTTTTCTTAGCGTGGGAACCGCACCCAATGAACATTAGGTTCCACTTGAAATACTTAAGCGGTGGCGATAAATATTTTGGCCCTAATTATGGCAGCGCAACGATTCATACAGTCACTCGCAAGGGCTACTCAAAAAGTTGCCCTAATGTGGGGAAATTGCTCAGCAATCTCAAATTTAGCTTAAACATGGAAAACCAAATCATTGCCGATGCAAAGCAGAAGAATCAAAAATCTCGCGTGGCTGCAGAAAACTGGATAAAAGCGCACCCTAAAATATTAACCCAATGGCTTCAAGGTGTTACTACTTTTAGTGGTCAACCGGCTCTTCCAGTCG
Organism: Marinomonas spartinae; assembly: GCF_016461715.1. Lineage (GTDB taxonomy): Bacteria > Pseudomonadota > Gammaproteobacteria > Pseudomonadales > Marinomonadaceae > Marinomonas > Marinomonas spartinae_A. Next base: position 131,756 of record NZ_JAEMUI010000005.1, read on the forward strand.
TTAAGAAAGAATTGGGACTCTAACACACTCAACCATCATAAAACGCATCCCCTTCAACCCACGCTCGAAATAAGATAATCAGGTGCGTACACAACCCAAAAAGCCACCTTGTCATACCTGAACAAGGTGGCTTTTTGATCTACTAGCTATATGAGCAACAACCTACTGTCTTGTCAGGCGATCATTACCCAATACCAACGGCATAGAAGAGCGGTATGGATTAATATCCAATCCTCCACGGCGAACATAACGAGCATACACAATCAAACTTTCAGGCTGACACTGTCGCATAATGTCAATATAGATGCGCTCAACACATTGCTCATGAAAATCCGTGTGCTCACGAAAAGACACAATGTATTTTAATAAGCTCTCATGATCAATTTGTGGCCCTTTATAATCAATAAACACAGATCCCCAATCAGGCTGGTTCGTCACAGGACAATTTGATTTTAGCAAATGACTGACTAAACGTTCTTCAACGATGCCAGTGTCCCGATCAAGCGTCAGTAGATTAGCATTGGGATGGTATTCATCAATCTCAACATCCAGCTCATCAATACAATAGTCAGGTGTGAGCACGACAAGAGACGACATGGAGTCGACTTCTCGTAGAATCACCGTCACAGCAGCACCAGCGGCATTGGATAGATCCTTCTCCAAGACCGACTGAACCTCTTCTTGTGAAACATAACGCATCTGATTCAAAGAATTTAAATACAATTTAAACGATTTCGACTCAATAATATTAGGTGAATCGCAAGGCAAACGAAATTCAGCCAACGCAACAATCGGCTTACCTTTACTGTTTAACCATGAGACTTCATAAGCGTTCCAAACATCTTCGCCATAGAAAGGAAGGCGCTCAGAGGCGACGCCCATTTCCTTCCATTTATCAACTCGAGCAATGGGATAAAGCAACCCTGGATCGTATTCAGAAACGTATTCAGTTTGCTGACCTAAGGGTAAAGTGCCCATATTTATTTCCTCAACTTCTAATGCCTTTGCCTTTATTAAGCAAATGCAAACCAAATGTAAACAATACTACGATAAAAATGCCAACAATCACTAACGCCATGTATACATTAATATCAGAAACGCCAAGAATACCGTATCTGAAAGCATTTACCATATAAAGAACAGGATTTAGAAGCGATACATGCTGCCAGAAGCTAGGTAATAAGTCGATCGAATAAAAAACCCCTCCCAAATAGGTCAACGGGGTCAAAATAAACGTCGGCACAATAGAAACATCATCAAAGTTTCTTGCGTATATAGCATTCACAAATCCGCCTAGGGAAAACATAATAGCCGTTAAGCACACCACTGCAATCGTTAAAAATAAATTTTGTAAATGTAGATGAGTAAAAAACAACGACAAGATTGTCACAATACCCCCTACAAACAGGCCACGAGCCACACCACCTAACACATACCCCACCAAAATAACCCAATTAGGGGTCGGTGATACCAGTAGTTCCTGAATACTATGCTGAAACTTTGCAGAGAAGAATGAGGACGATACATTCGAATAAGAGTTGGTAATCACAGACATCATAATCAAACCAGGCACAATGTACTGCATATAGCTAAAGCCACCCATTTGACCAATTCGACTACCGATCAAATTACCAAAAATAGCGAAATACAAAGACATGGTAATCGCTGGCGGCAATAAAGTTTGTGGCCAAATACGAGTGAAACGACGTATTTCACGACGCAAAATAGTATAAAAGGCGATAAAAATTTCCGAATTAGACATACAATTAACCTTTAATCAATTTGACGAAGAGCTCTTCGAGACGATTCGATTTATTTCTCATACTGATCACATTAACGCCAATCTCATCCAGTGCTTTAAAAATATGATTAATCGACTGCCCTTTGATCACCTCTACTTCAATAGTAGATAAGTCCTTACTCAGTTTTGTTGTATAGCCATCAACATGCCAGTCGTCACTCACTGATTGATCAAGGTCTAAAATAAACGTTTCTTGATTCAGGGTTTTTAGTAACGCCTTGACGCTAGTATTCTCAACAATTTGCCCGCTATTGATAATGGCAATATTACGACACAATTGCTCAGCCTCTTCTAAATAATGGGTAGTCAGAATGATTGTCGTGCCCTGCTCATTAAGATTTTTGATAAACTCCCACATAGAACGTCGTAGCTCAATATCAACACCCGCCGTTGGCTCATCCAAAATAAGCACTTCAGGCTCATGAACCAGCGCACGAGCAATCATCAAGCGTCGTTTCATCCCACCTGACAGCATGCGCGACTGGTCATTTCTTTTGTCCCATAGATCCAATTGCTTTAAATATTTTTCAGCCCGCTCTTCAGCAACTCGGTTACTGATTCCGTAAAAGCCAGCCTGGGTCACAACAACATTAAAAACGGTCTCAAATACATTGAAGTTAAATTCTTGAGGCACGACACCAAGGTACTGTTTCGCCTTAGCAAAATCTTTATCAATATCGGCCCCAAAGATAGACACTTTCCCTGAGGTCTTGTTTACCAGAGAGCACAAAATACCAATGGTTGTGGATTTGCCCGCCCCATTAGGACCAAGCAGCGCAAAAAAATCGCCCTTTTCGACATTAAGGCTTATTCCCTTAAGGGCTTCAAATCCACCTTCATAACGCTTTTTAAGATCACTTATTTCAATTGCATATGTCATAATGGTATATCTCGTTAGGCTATAGCCAACTTAATCGTTACATTTAAATAGGTTTTTACGTGGAATCTCGCAATCAATATATTCTTAACGCTTTTACAGAACTACGCCAACGCATCGCTGAACACGACCCATTCAATAGAGAAGATCTGGCCGAAGAAGAAGTTGATTTTCTTGAAAAATGGGACCAATTAGAGCCCAATATAGAAGCGAACAGCGTAGACTATATATTTGACGCACAGGAGCTACTATCACGCTTTATTCGTTGCTATCCCAACCTAGTCCCTCTCATTAAAAGAGAGCTACTTTGGTTTGTTGGAGGCGAATGTTTGCATTTCCTAGGGGATGAAGAAATTTCGCTTTATCAACATCTTGAAGAACACCTCTATGAATTAGATTCACAAGGCAAAACTTACAATATTTCAAAAGAAATCAGCGTACTCAGAGGTGACTTAACACAACGACATTAACAAACGCTTCAGGGCAGTGGCGCTGCCCTGATTAAAATCACACTCGCTTAAACACAAGCGTCCCATTTGTACCGCCAAAACCAAATGAATTATTCAACACCACATCAATTTTACGCTTTTGTGGGGTCGAAGCCACATAATTCAAGTCACACCCTTCACTTGGATCCTCTAAGTTTATTGTGGGCGGTGCTACCTGATCACGGATGGCTAAAATAGAAAAAATCGATTCTACAGCCCCTGCTGCCCCCAATAAGTGTCCGATCATCGATTTAGTTGAACTGATTGCCACATCCGATGCATCAGTCCCCATCAATAATTTTACAGCTTGTGTTTCTGCCAAATCACCTGCCATCGTTGAAGTACCATGGGCATTGATATAATCCACTTCGTGAGAAGCGATACCAGCATCTTTGATGGCCGCATTCATGGCAGCAAACGCCCCTTCTCCCGTTTCTGGAGGAGCCGTAATATGATAACCATCATCACTCATGCCAAAGCCCGCCAACTCGGCATAAATAGTCGCACCACGAGCAACAGCATGCTCATATTCTTCAAGCACCAAAATCCCGGAACCATCCCCCATCACAAAACCATCACGATCTTTATCCCACGGACGACTTGCTGTCTTAGGGTCGTCGTTACGAGTCGATAAGGCTCGTGCCGCACCGAAACCACCAATACCCAACGGTGTAATGGCCATTTCAGCCCCTCCAGCCAACATTACATCCGCATCCCCATAGGAAATCATCCTAGCGGCCATGCCAATGTTGTGAGTCCCCGTTGTACATGCTGTCACAATGGATATATTCGGCCCTTTAAAGCCAAATCGTATCGCTACATGACCTGAAATCATATTAATGATGGCACCTGGCACAAAAAAAGGTGAGATACGTTTAGGCCCAGATGCTTTTAAAAGGTCAAGGTTTTTTTCTATCATCGGCAAACCACCAATGCCAGACCCTATAGCACAGCCCACGCGAGTCAAATCCGCTGTTTCTGCATTCAGCTTAGCATCCTCTATAGCCTGTACCGCAGCGGCAATACCATATTGAATAAAAAGATCCATTTTACGGGCTTCTTTAGCGCTCATATATTGAGTCACATCAAAGCCTTTCACCTGAGCTGCAAAACGCGTAGAAAATTGGCTGGCGTCAAAAGAAGCAATATCAGAGACACCACTTTTCCCTTCCAACACATTATCCCACGTATCTTTTACATTGTTGCCAAGGGGTGTCACCATTCCCATTCCAGTGACGACGACTCGACGACGCGACATAGGATTCCTCCGAAAATAGCCCTAAACCTTCAGGGACTTATTAATAAGAAAAGCCGCTGTAACGAATACAAGCGGCTTTTCGGGAAACTCAATTCACTGAAAATTACAAGTTAGCGTTAATGTAGTCGTTCGCTGCTTGCACTGTAGTGATTTTTTCAGCTTCTTCATCAGGAATTTCAGTATCAAATTCCTCTTCAAGAGCCATAACCAATTCAACAGTATCTAGGGAATCGGCACCCAAATCATCAACAAAAGATGCTGAAGGGACAACCTCTTCCTCTTTAACACCAAGCTGTTCGCATACGATTTTTTTAACGCGTTCTTCAATGCTACTCATTAGAAGTTCCTACTTTACTCGTTAATAGCTCATTTTGAGCAATATTATAATGTTCGACAACCTAAACTAAAAGGCGTGATTCTCAACATGAACCGGAGACGTATTTTCGTTGAATTAAATATAAAATTCAACTCAAATTACGACATATACATGCCACCATTGACATGTAATGTTTCACCGGTAATGTAAGCTGCGCCATTAGACGCTAAAAATGCGACAGCCGCCGCGATTTCTTCTGGTTGACCAAGACGCGAAGCTGGTACTTTTGATACTAAATTCGCTTTATGCTCTTCAGGAAGCACCTTAGTCATATCCGTTTCAATGAATCCAGGAGCAACACAGTTAACTGTGATGCCTCGAGACCCAATTTCCGCCGCCAAAGAACGACTAAAACCTTCTAGTCCTGCCTTAGCTGCAGAGTAATTAGACTGTCCGCCGTTACCCATAGAACCAACGACCGAACTAATGCTAATAACACGACCAAATTTTGCCTTGGTCATGCCACGCAAGCAAGCTTTTGTGACACGAAAAACAGATGTTAGGTTAGTATTAATTACTTGATCCCATTCATCTTCTTTCATGCGCATCATTAGGTTATCACGAGTTATCCCCGCATTGTTAACCAAAATTGTAGGCGCGCCATATTCTGCGTTAATTTCTTTGATTACCGCATCAACAGATTCGCTAGACGCAACATCTAACACCCAGCCTTTGCCATTTTCACCAAGATATTCGCTAATGCTTTGAGCACCAGACTCGCTTGTCGCGGTTCCGATGACCGTCGCACCTTGCTGAACAAGAGCAATCGCAATGGCTTTACCAATGCCTCGCGTTGCTCCTGTTACCAGTGCAATCTTGCCTTCCAGACTCATCATTGTCTCCAATTTTCGATTTACTTAGTTGCTATATGGTACTAAAAAATCTTCTCACAACCCCAATTACGCAGAAATTGCAGCCTCAAAGCCACTTAAATCCCCTAAGGATGAAGCCGCCATGCCTTTAACAATGCGTTTATTCAAGCCACATAAAACCTTGCCAGGGCCGCACTCCAAGGTCGTTTTCACCCCCAACCCAGCCAGTAGTTCAATGGATTGAGTCCACAATACTGGCTCACTCAATTGAGACACCAAATTGGCTTTAATTACTTTAGCATCAGATACCGCTTGCGCACTGAAGTTTTGCACCAAAGTACAAGTTGGCTCATGGAATTCGATCGAAGCAAGTTTCTCCGCCAACTTTTCACCAGCCGGTACCATCAACTCACAATGAGATGGCACACTGACAGGGAGAGGCAGTGCACGTTTTGCTCCCGCTTCTTTAGCATGAGCCATTGCTTCTTCAACCGCCTTCACATGACCTGCAATCACTACCTGGCCTGGAGAGTTAAAATTCACCGCGCTGACAACACCAGTCGCCGCTTGACAGGCCGCTATGACCTCATCATCCCCTAAGCCGATGATTGCCGCCATTGCCCCTTCACCAGCAGGGACGGCATCTAGCATGTATTCTCCACGTAGTTTAACGAGTTCAACCGCCTCCAAAAAGGTAATAACACCAGAACATACTAATGCGGAATATTCACCCAAACTATGACCTGCAACATAAGCAGGCTTTGGACCACCTTGTTGTTCCCACAAACGCCACAAAGCAACACTGGCAGTTAACAAAGCGGGTTGTGTTTTATCGGTTTGATTTAGCTTATCTGCATCGTTTTGAACAAGGTCCCATAAATCATAACCAAGCACTCCTGACGCTTCCGCGAAGGTCTGACCAATAGTGTCATACTTTTCAGCTAAATCCGCCAACATGCCCAACTGCTGGGAACCCTGCCCAGGAAAAACAAAAGCTAACTCATTACTCATTTAGACTCCTCATTATCAAGTCGCGCTGCGATAGCCTTAGCTAAATTCACTTGCGCAATATCAATTCCGTACTCTATCGCCCCAATCATGGCCGCTAAATCCGACCCACCGTGACCCTTTACCAAATTACCGTTCACACCCACAAGGCAAGCCCCATGTCGACGCTTAGTTTGGTAAAACGTCTCGAACAACGATTGATCGCCACCTTGTTCCTTCAGCTGCTTCATCAGAAAAGACAACAACCCCTCTGACGCTTTTAGCACAGCGTTCCCTACCATGCCATCACATACAATGACATTTTTCTCACCATGGAACAGTTCACTTCCTTCTGCGTAGCCTAAATAGATAGGCCATGTTTTGCCAGAAAGCAATGTGTCTGCTTGACGAATGACAGAACTGCCTTTCGTACTTTCCACTCCGACATTCAGTAAACCGACCTTCGGCACTTCGTTACTCAATACTTCAACATATGCCGCACCAAGCTGCGCAAACCCCTCTAGCATTGACGGTGGACAATGAACATTTGCCCCCAAGTCCACTAAACAACGTAGCGGCTCAGCGTGCAACTCGCGAATCAATGCGGGATACAACTTAGGACGAATTACACCCATCAAATGCCGCGCCAGAGCAACCACAGCTCCGGTATTCCCAAACGTTACCACCACATCCGCCTTACCGCCCCGCAAACTCGCAATGGTTTGATACAAGGTGCTGTCCCGACGTTTAAACAAAGACAAGACAATATCATCCTCAGCACGGATTTCATCCAAGCAAGGCACAAGCACTAATCGACTATGATGAGTTAGAGGGATACATTCTGACGTTAAGTGAGAAGAGTAGTAGAGAGTAATTTCTACATTAGGATACTGAGAAAGCACCTCAAGTGCGCTTTCAAATGCAATGCGGGGACCTAAGTCCCCGCCCATAGCGTCTAAAGCTACCCTGATCATGGGTATCTTAGTTACTCACCTTTAGGGGTGATAACTTGACGACCACGGTAGAAACCGTCTGCAGAGACGTGGTGACGACGGTGAAGTTCACCAGTAGTCTGTTCTACAGATAGAGTTGCACTTGTCAAAGCGTCATGAGAACGGCGCTGGCCGCGACGTGAACGTGTCACTTTACTTTTTTGTACTGCCATTTTTGGAGCTCCTAACTTTTACTTGGCTTAAAATTAGCCAATATACTAAATGGATTCGGTTTTTGTTCGTCATCCGGTGCGTCATCGGTAGACGAGGCATACTTTACAGCTGTTGGGTTGCAACCACTTTCTTCATGATAGGCGACGATAGGCAAAGCGAGTATAATTTCTTGCTCCACCATGTCTGCCAAGATTATTTCACCATCGGTCATGACAACAGGGTCATAATCACTCGGTATATTTTTCGCGTGTTCTTCGTCATAAACGAAAGCAAGCGACAAATCGACCGTCAGTTCCTGTGAGACCATCTCCATACAACGTTGACAAACAACCTGAACAACGGTCTTCAGAGAACCTGTAGCAATGTAGCGCCTATCTTCATCAACTCTAAAGTCTAGATGAATAAACGCATCACCCTCATCCGACGCCAAGACAGCACAAAGCTCCTTAAGCTGGTTAAGGGGTAAGTACCCTTCAATCGCTGACTCATGGTGAGCGTATTTGCGAGGGTCAAAATATTTAGGTAATGAGTCATTCAACATGGCGGCAAATAATATGGACAAGTGTCCGTCTTGTCAAAGTCTAAGTGCATTCAAAGGCCTTTTTTTCACTGTTTTTCACTTTCAAGCTGAAAAAAACGTAAAATAACGCTCTTCTCTAATCAACTAGCGATTTTTTTATGACCAAAAAACTCATTCTCGGCTCATCATCCCCTTATCGTCAAGCCTTATTAGAACGACTCAATTTAGCATTTCAGTGTCACTCACCCGACATTGACGAAAGTCCAAAAGAACAGGAAACACCAGAGCAATTAGTTAAACGCCTAACCACGCAAAAAGCACAAGCCGTTTACCAAGACTTAAACCATCACGACCTTCTCATTATCAGCTCCGATCAAGTTGCCGTATTAGACGATCATATTCTAGGCAAACCACATACTGTGGAAAATGCTATCGCGCAATTATTACGCTTTAGTGGACGAAAAGTCACTTTTTTAACCGGGCTAGGTGTTTTGGCTTCAGACACAATGACGTATTCCTATACACTCAACGAATATCATGTATATTTTCGAGAACTTAACCAAGAAGAAGTCGCCCGTTATGTCAGCATAGAGCAGCCTTTGGATTGTGCGGGCAGTTTTAAATGTGAAGGGTTGGGAGTCGCCCTCTTTGAAAAAATGGAAGGCGATGACCCTACCAGCCTAATCGGCCTACCTTTAATTACTCTCTGTAAAATGTTGCGCCAACACGGTATTTCGCCTTTCTCTTAAGGCAAGAGACTGAAAAGCGGGAGACAAGACACCTCAAAAGGGTTGTCTTCCCTTATCACACCCCTTTAGGAAAAGAGAAATGAATGGGGTTTTCAGAGGTAAGCTCTTTCAACGCTTTCACCGTTACCTCATAACCAAACTCTATCAGCTCAGTGGCGCGCCAGAACTCATAAAAACCAGAAAGATCTTTAGGAATGGAAATCAACAAATTGGGGGAATACCCTGCCAGCTTGTACTGAGCCAAAGATTCTTGCATGGTTTCAAACATCATATTGACGGTTTGAATTCGCCCCCAGCTGGTTACATTACTTTTGCGCCCCATGCTTGCTGAGGGAGCTTTCGGCTCCTCCTCATCGGATTTATGACGACCAAACAATCCTTTAAAGGTTGACCACCATTCAGGCGTATTACTCTGCTCGACCAAAGACTCAGAGGTTAATTCTTGCGCAGGGCCATTAAGGTCCACAGCAACCAAATAATCCGCACCAGCCGACACTGTTGGAATGATCGGCAAAGGGTTTAACACTCCACCATCCACATACACTCGCCCATTCAGTTCAACAGGCGACACAATAGAAGGAATTGCAGAAGAAGCACGCATTGCATCAACGAGATCCCCTTTTTGGAACCAAAACTCTTTTTGATTGAGAAGATCCACCGCAACAGACGTAAAAGGAATCGGCAACGACTCAATAGTAGGACGACCGATAATATCTTCAATCACCTTAAAAAAACGATCCCCTTTAATATAAGCCCCATTTCGAAATGACATATCCAGCATGCGAAGCACTCGCACTTTATCTAAAGAAGTCGCCCATTCCGAAAAATCAGATAACCGCCCCGCCGCATACACCCCACCAATGATCGAACCAATAGAGCAGCCAGAAACACTGATAATCTCATAACCATGATCTTCAATCGCATTTATGACACCAATATGCGCATACCCTCTTGCTGCGCCACTGCCCAGCACCAAAGATACTGTTTTCTTCATACTCACAAGCCTTAGGGTAAAATATAAACAAAGGAAACACGATCCTGACCAAGCGACGTTCGTCCCATATCAGCCACATTAATAAAGCGCACTTTAGCCTGTAATCTCTCGCCGATCCCTAGTTGTATCTGTTTAATAAACTGATCCCCTCGAGACAAGGCACTATACCCTGCTTCAGCCTTACTGGAGACATACCCCACAACGTGTTGACTCGGCAACAAATCGCTTAAAAAACGACGAATTCTTGGAATATCCTGGACATCAAACTGTGCTGCCACCTCAAAATCCGCCTTACCGGTTGCATTGGTAGAAATATCGCTTATCCATACCATTATGTCACCGGCACCACGTTGATTAATATACAGCACTTGATAATCCCCAAGGCCATCCTGCAATGACATCAACATTTGATTATCATCAGCACCATACAACAAATACTGCTTAAAAAAATTATTAGCCCATGCATTACTGCTGCCACAGTTACGACCATCACATTCAAACAACAGGCGCCTATCTCCCTTGAGCATCACGGATTTGTAATAAGCCAATACACTGCTTAAGGGTTCATTTCGATTAATTTTATACAAGGAGTAACTATTTTCACCTTTCACCCGAATCACTGACTCTGGCTCCCAGCCACGACCAGATCGACGAATCTTTCCTAAGGGTACTTCAATTAAAGACACGTCATCAGTACCACTTTTTACTAACTGAGCCCCTCGGTAAGGCTCAATATTCGCTAAATCCGCCAACGCGATGCTACTCACCAACATTGAACATGCAATCATAACTTTCTTAAAATTGACCATGAGCCTTACCTGCCAGCTAAACCACCATTGTGCGGTGTTAGTTTTGATCAATGAACTTCCTCACTTCCTCTGCAACCGTTGGCGCCGTATCACGCTCCAGATGAAAATGATGATTCCCTTCTAACCATTTAAGTTTAATCCAAGGAAATTGAGCAGCACGCGCTCTTACAAACGCCTCACCTTCCTGATTTGCATACACTCCCTCTTTGGCTACTAAGGACAAAGCAGGGCATTTTATTTCAGCAATAAGCGCCGCTACACCCTCTTCATCCATTCTATAAGGGGATGGAAAAGACAACTTATGATCATGACGCCACCCCCAAAGATTGTCATCGGTTAGAATCGCCCCACGCTCAACCAATTCATTAGCCGCCTCACGGGACAAACTGGTAAAGCCATACATTCGAGCACTGACCATATCATCCAGAGTTTCGTAGCGAGCAAAGCGACCTTCGCGATGTTTTGCCATACGCTGAATAGCACGTTGCAGCATAGCAACACGCTCCGCAGGTTTCGTTGTCAAAGGCCCCATATTATCCAGCACCACCAAACCACGCACTTTTTCTGGAGCGATTGCAGCAACAATCATGGCGACCGCCCCTCCCATACTATGACCAATCAACCAAGTGCTTTGATTCGATAAATTCAGAATGGAAACGACGTCTAAAGCATAATCCCAAAGATGATAAAACGATCCTGCCGCACGATGATCCGATAAACCATGCCCGGCAAAATCAATAGAGCTATGAGTAAAGCCAGACAAATAAGGAGTGAGACAATTAAAACTGGCGGCATTATCCAGCCAACCATGCAAACATAAAACTTTGACCGCAGAAGGGTTGGATGACAACGTTTGCAACCCTGCGATTTTGGTGTGAGCCAGATTAAAAACTACATCACTCCCCATGAAACCTACTCCTTAAAACAACATACATAACACGACATTCAAAATGACTTAAGAGGCCTCTTCTCGCAGCTAACAACCAACGTCTCACTGAGGAATAAACCACCGGAATTGACAGCAAGCCGTGGCAAAAAGCTCACCTTCAAGGGCGGCTAATGATGCCGTCATCATTGAAAAATCATGTGGCAACGGCGCATCCGACAACAAATCAACCAATTGATAAGCAAATGGCTGATGAGTCACCAATAAAATAGACTCATAGGGCTGTTCATTTAGCCATAACGCCACATCTAAGGCTTTTCCGCTCGGCGTAATCAGCTGGCATGTTTGCCCTTCCAAAGGCGAATCATTGTCGTCGTTGATTTGATTTAGCTCCGTTAAAAAATGCTGCGCCGTTTGTTGAGCTCGAACATACGGACTAACAAAGACAGCATCCAACCGGTCACCTTTTTCTCGAAACGCTCCAGCCGTTGCAATCACTTCCTCGACACCAAGAGGCGTTAACTCGCGAAAAGCATCTTTATCAAAACCATAAGCCTGCGCATTACCATGACGCAGTACATATAAACGCTTAGTTTTGCTCATCAGTATTCACCTTAGGCCAAGGCTGAAATGGAAAGGGTTTTTCCTCGTCTTCAAACGACAAAAAGCGACATGCCTGACGAATAAACATACTCACGCTTGTCAGCCAACCAGATAGCATCTCAGCCTTTGATGAAGTGAGCAATCTTATGAGACTCACCACCACTATCAGTGCGCCAAACACTGTCAAGGCAATATTTAAAATCAACCAATACAACACCATATAAATTAATCGTAACCAAAAACCTTGATCGGTATAACTTGGCTTAGCCATGTTTTGTCTCCTTATCTGTCGCAAACTCGACATCCCATTTTTGCTCACCTGTCATCATTGAGCCAATTAAAGTATCCAGTTTAGCACCATCAAATAAAAGCCTAGACAAACCCACTGCCAATGGCATATACAACTGATGCTTACTTGCTTCCTCGACCACCATACGTAGCGTATTCACCCCTTCGGCCACTTCGCCAATTTCTTCTACAGCAGACTCAAGAGATTGCCCGGATCCGATCGCAAAACCCACACGATAATTACGACTCAATGGAGAAGAGCAAGTGGCAATCAAGTCTCCCATACCTGCCAACCCTAAAAAGGTCATCGGATTCGCACCAAAATGCACAGCAAAACGGCTCATTTCCGCCAAGCTGCGAGTCATGATCATTGCCATGGTGTTTTCACCCACTTTAAGCGCTTTCGCTAAACCACACACAATGGCATAAATATTTTTTAACGCCCCAGCCAACTCGACCCCAGTGCTGTCTGCGTTTTCATACACGCGAAATGTCTTCGACTTAAGCAGCTCAATCACTCGAGCACGAACCTTCTCATCATTGCTGGCAATCACCGATCCAGTGATTTGACCCGCCGCAATCTCCTTTGCCAGATTAGGACCACTTAACACACCAATTTTTTGCGTAGCCGGGTTGCGACGTAAAATATCACTCATCAGCTCAAAACGATTTGGATTAAAACCTTTTGTAGTGCTAATAAGCATCTTATCCGCCGTTAACAAAGGCGCGATTCGCTCAACCACTTGTTCAAATGATTTAGAAGGGATAGAGACAAAAACAGTATCGCTGTCTTTGATCGCTTGTTCTAAGTTACTGGTCGCCAGTAACTCATGATGCAGTTCCGCACCAGGCAGATAACGACTATTTAAACCTGTCAGATTAATTTCTTCTACCTGCTGCTCATTGCGCATCCACTGGCTCACCTGATAGCCATTATTCGCCATAATATTCGCCAAGGCGGTACCAAAACTGCCGCCACCTAATACGCAAACTGACTGCTTTTTTATCATCCTTTTTCCTACAATTTTTACTCGCGTGTTCTCACAGAATATAAACCTACTTTTCGGCGAGAAAGCTAATATTTATACGTTAAGAAGACCTAATATCATTATTTACCGAGCCCACTCTGTTCTTGTTATGAAGAGCAGCTCACCTCTAATGACTTACCCCAGTCTGGCGCTCTTTGCGCCAACTGCTCATTCTCTACATGCTCGTCAAACGGCGCATTTAGCACCGATAACAAACGACGAAAAGGCAAATAATCACCCTGCTCTGCGGCGACAATGACTTCGTGAGCAAGGTAGTTTCGCAATATATATTTGGGGTTGACTTGCTGCATTTGCAAACTGATTTGTTGCCAGCTTGCATTTTCTTGTTCACGGGCTTGCTGATACTGTGCGAGCCACTGAGACATTCGTTCTCTATCAATGACCTCATCCAGCACGATATGAGAATTATCAGGCGTCAATTTACTCAATAAACGGAAAAAGATGCTGTAGTCCATTTTCTCGGCAGCCAATATGGCAAACAAACTTGGTAACAGAGTCTCCAACTGCTGCGTATTAGTTATGCCCATCTTCGCCTTCATCAAATTTTCATAATGCGACTGCAATTCAGGCTCATAATGCTGCAAAATAGCAATCAGTTGCTCACGCTCAAGCAGCCGAGAAAAACAACGCATCAAACAGTTTAAATTCCACAAACCGATACTTGGCTGCCTAGAAAACGCGTAGCGTCCTTCGTAATCGGAATGATTACAAATCCAGTCCGGCTCATAATCCTCCATAAAACCATATGGGCCATAATCAATGGTTTCACCGGTAAACGAAAAATTATCGGTGTTCATGACGCCGTGCTGAAACCCAACAGCCTGCCACTTAGCAATCATTCTGGCGGTCCGTTTCACCACTTCAATTAGCATATTTTCAAGCGGCGCGTCTGTAGCTAAACACTGTGCGTAATAATGCTCAAGACAGTAGTCAAGTAACGCCTTGAGTTCATCATCTCTACGTTGATAAAAGAAAAACTCAAAATGCCCAAAGCGAATATGCCCTTGTGCCGTACGCAATAGCATAGCGCCTTTTTCGGGCGTTTCACGATACACAGGCTGTTCGCTGTCAAACAAGGCCAAAGCGCGGGAAGTAGGAATCGACAATGCATGCATTGCCTCACTGGCCAGATACTCACGAATACAAGAACGCAGTACCGCCCGACCATCGCCACGACGAGAATAAGGTGTTGGGCCCGCCCCCTTCATATGAAGGTCTTGCAAAAGACCACGATCATCACGTACTTCGCCCAACAAAACCCCTCTGCCATCGCCTAACTGAGGAGAAAAACCACCAAACTGATGGCCAGCATATACCATACTTAAGGCTTGTTCTATTGGCGCTTCACCGCTCAAAAGAGACTTGATTTCAGGAGATTTAATGTCGATAGACAGAGAGTGAGCAAGTTCCTGATTGAATTCAACCAAGCGCTGCTGAAGAAGTGGCTGGATGTGCGTCTTGGCAAAAAACGCTTCACCCAAACCCGCAAAGTGGTGCTCTAAGTTCATAGGTACTCACTTGATAAGCCTTTTACACAATGGCATTCGCTATACACATATTGTAAAAGGCTTTTAATGTAAGAAAAGTATTAAAGTGCCGTATTCACCATATATTCACAACGTATACTTTCACCCACGACCTTTTCAATTTCAGGAATCAAAAAGGCGTCATCTTCACTGGCAAAACTGACTGCTTTACCAGTCTCCCCGCCACGACCAGTACGACCAATACGGTGCACATAGTCTTCTGGGTCTTCCGGTAAAGCATAGTTAACAACCAGTTCAATATTATCCACGTGAATACCACGCCCGGCGACATCCGTTGCTACTAATACTTGAATAATGCCTTCTTTGAAGTTTTTCAATGTTTTGACACGTTTATCTTGCGCCACTTCACCCGACAGAATTGCACAATTAATATTCGCTTTTCTGAGTTTCTCATAAAGGTCGCGGGTTTCATCACGACGATTCGCGAAAATAATCGTTCTCTGATTGTTATTACCTTCAATCAACTGCTGCAGAACAGGCCATTTCTGCTCGGCCTCCACCGTATAAATCACTTGATCAATATTCTGGTTTGTCGCTTCTTTTGGTACAACAGAGACTTCTTTCGGAAAGAACGTCCATTGGCGTGCTAATACCTGAATATCTTTTGGAAAAGTCGCACTAAACAGCATCGTTTGGCGCTTCTCTTTATGGGGTGTCATGCGAATAATGCTTTTGACATCCGGAATAAAACCCATTGACAACATACGGTCAGCTTCATCCAACACTAAGCATTCCACCTGATTTAACATAACTTTTTTGCTGCGAGCAAAATCCAACAAACGACCAGGTGTCGCCACAAGAATATCCACATTCTCGTTTTCTAAAGCTTGCTTTTGCTTTTCATAGCTCATACCACCCACCAAAGAGACCACATTCAAATGGCAATTTGACGTCAATTTCTCCGCTTCATCGGCAATCTGTAACGCCAGCTCACGGGTTGGTGCGATAATCAAGCCACGGGCAAAGTGATTAGCACGTTTGCCCTCTAGCGGATAATCTAAAAAGTCACTGATCATGGCGATCAAAAAGGCAGCCGTTTTTCCGGTCCCTGTTTGCGCCTGTCCGATAATGTCATATCCCTTAATAGTCATTGGCAAGGTTTCTGCCTGAATTTCACTACAGTACTCAAACCCCATTTCAGAAATGGATTTTAATACCCGGTCAGGCAGGTTTAAATCATGAAAGCGTAATTTACCGTCTACTTTTGGCACTTGAAACTGATCGATTGACCACACTGAACCGTTATTTTCCATTTTTTCCGCCACTGAAGAAGCTGTTTGTGCAGACGCACTATTATTCGATTTGCTATTTTTGTTCGGGCGCTTATTAGAGCGGCGCGGACGCTTAGGTCTTGTTTTTTTCTCTGGAGCGGATTCTGTTGTTTGGTTTTCCATATTGGAATCTATATTCTTCTATATTTTTGAATTTATGAAACTTTGCGGGGAGTGTACCTAAATGATAGGTTTTTATCACCCCTTGCTTTGCTAAGTTGCACGTTTTCATACCCTATCGTAGGATTAAAAGACGACAAGCTATACCATACGATACGGTGGGAGACTATCAATTAACTGTTGCCCGTAACGTTTTGTCTTGAGACGCTTATCCAATATATGGATTTCTCCCGAGTCTTTTTCACTTCGCAACAAACGCCCCGTTGCTTGAACCAAGCGCAAAGAGGCATCTGGGATGGTAATTTCCATAAAGGGGTTGCCACCACGTTTTTGTATCCACTCAGCCAATGTGGCCTCAACGGGATCATCCGGTACCGCAAAAGGAATCTTAGCAATGTACACAGAGGTCAAATAACTACCAGGCAAGTCTACCCCTTCGGCAAAACTGGCCAACCCAAATAGCAAACTGCCCTTACCTTCATCAATCCTAGCCCTATGAGAATCTAGAATCACCCGTTTAGACTGCTCGCCCTGAATAAGAAGAATCTCTTGCAACCCAGCAGAAAGTGATTTAGCTACCTCCTCCATCTGACGACGCGAAGAAAACAGCACCAAACTCCCCTTATCAGTATGAACATGCTCATTCAGATACGTCACAATCTCCGCAGTATGCTGATCCACACGATTTGGCTCATGCTCCATATTGGGCACCACCAATAGACCATTATTCTGGAAGTCAAACGGACTTAACACCCGCAAATATTCACTTTCCCGAGGCACCCCTGAGCGCATATTAAAACGATGAAATTGATTCAGCGCGGTCAGTGTGGCCGATGTGACCACCGCTCCAAAGCACTTATCCCATAACTGCTGACGTAGCGTATTGGCCGCCAGAATTGGTGAACCACCAAGCTCAACATCTTGCTCCATCCCTTGCCCTATCACCACTAACCAACGGGCATTAGGCGGAAAGTTTTGATCATCAACCGTAGAGTATAGACGCCATAACTCAATACATTGCTCTAAACGGCCTAAAATCACGCCCAAAATCGGCTGCCAAGTCTCCGCTGTTTCTGGGGTAATCCCCATTCCTTCGTTCTGTTTGGTTTTCTTACATTCATCCTGAATACTTTCGATATTATTGAACAGCTTCTGATAAGACGTCTGCAAACTGTAAGCCAATTGTCGCAACTCGTCCGGTATCACACCAAATTCAAAGCGGTGCTGATTATTGTCTTGATCCAACCCTAAACCTTGTATGTAAGGCGCCAAACCTTGCTGAGCATACTGAATAAAATTCACAATACTCTGAATCTGCTGGGGGATTTTCAGCAATAACTGACCAGTTAAACTGACCGCATCGGTCAACTCCTGCTTCAAATTCACCAGGTTTTTCTCCAACTGGCGAAGCCAAGTAATACTTTGCTGTAAACGCACTTCATGACGAAAGTGGCCAATGGCTTTATCAGGAAGGTGATGGCCTTCATCGAAGACATAGATGGTTTCTTTTGGTGGCGTAAGAATGGCGCCGCCGCCTAGAGATAAATCGGCTAATACAAGATCATGGTTGGCAACAATCACATCGGCAACCTCAATCTCAGCCCGTGCTTTAAAAAATGGACAGGCAGAATAATTAGCACAATTTCGGTTCGTGCATTGTTGGTGATCTGTCGTTAAGCGGCGCCAATCTTGATCGCGAATCACGCCTTCCCAATTATCTTTATCCCCGTCCCATTCGCCTTTAGATAACGCCACATCCATTTCTTGGTACAAAACCGTATTCACATCATCAGCTTGTAAATGCTGCTCAAACAGTCCTGCAAACATGTCCTCCATACCTTGATCTTCCGAGCTTAAAAAGCTCTCAAGGTTGTTTAGACAGAGATAACGCCCACGTCCTTTTGCCAATGTATATTTGAAGCTTAATTCCGTGTGTGCAAGCAAGTTAGGCAGTTCTTTATGCAAAATTTGCTCTTGCAGAGCCACTGTTGCCGTAGAGATAATGAGTTTCAAGCCACGTGCTTTCGCTATTGGAATGGCCGCTAAACAATAAGACAGTGTCTTTCCGGTCCCCGTTCCAGCCTCAATGACCGCCACGTGCTTTTCGTCTAGCCGATTACCTTCGCTGTCTTGTTTGATATTCCCCAAAGTACGCGCGATTGCGCCGATCATCTGACGCTGACCAACTCGGGGTTTATGCTGTTTTGCTTCCAAAGAAGCACGATAAGCAAGATGAATTTGTGTTTTTAGTTCGTCTGAAAGCATTTAAATTATTGAGAATCGTTGGTGATGCTGTATATAATAACAGTTACTGTATAAACAACCAGATGGCCCTATGATTAAATTAACCAAAAGACAATCTGACGTACTAGAAACCATTCGCGAATTTATTAGCGAAACCGGCTTTCCTCCAACACGTGCAGAAATCGCAGGTCGCTTAGGCTTTAAATCGCCCAATGCCGCCGAAGAACACCTGAAGGCCCTTGCCAAAAAAGGTGCCATCAAAATGCTCTCTGGCGCATCCCGAGGCATTCAATTAATTGAAGACTCTGTCGAGGCTGCCAACGACGAAGAGCTTGGCCTACCCGTCATTGGCAAAGTGGCCGCGGGCTTTCCAATTCTTGCACAAGAAAACATCGCATCACATGTGAGCGTGCCGCCTAATATGTTTTCCCCTAAAGCGGATTACTTTTTATCTGTCTCCGGCACCAGTATGAAAAATATTGGCATTATGGAGGGCGATCTCTTGGCTGTCCATAAAACCACTACCATTCGCAATGGTCAGATCGTTGTTGCCCGCATTGGCGATGAGGTCACGGTTAAGCGTTTCTATCAAAAAGGCAGTCAAGTACGTCTACAACCCGAGAATGAAGAATTTGACGATATTCTTGTTGATCTGGAAAGCGAAGAGTTTGCCATCGAAGGCTTATCTGTCGGTGTCATAAGACAAACCGTTTAAGCTAATACCTTAAGCTAACCCGGCACATATTCTAACAGATAAAGATGAGGCCGACCTAACCAACCATTAATAGGCGGCCAAGAAAAATGCGAAGCCATGGCTTCGCATTTTTTATATCGTCCTGATCAATGCAGGATTTTAGGGCGCATTTCCAAATCTTCTAAGTACTCAGCATCGTCTCCAAAAGCGGATTCATCAGAATAAACAAAGTCTATACCTGCATGAAACATGCATTTAGCCAATTCAAAATACCGCTCTTTTAAGTATGACTTCGTTGTATCGGAAATGACCAAGGTGGCCAGCGGCTCAACACTTTCTCCGTCTTCACTTGCTGGTCTCAACACAATGTCGCCATTATCGAGTTCAACAATCTCTAGATAAGATTCTTTCATAATTAATACTCTGATGATTCTTCTCTAAAACGCAACACCAACTCAACAAGCTTGGACAAGTACAGACCAACTGAAGCACCGGCATCCGATCCTTTACCAATTATATTGTCCGAACTCATACCAGAAAACGATGTATAGTGACATTCCAACTGGGCAATGAATGCTTGCTCTAATTGATTCAGCCAAGAAAGGGGTTGTAAAGCAAGATCTGCTAGCTCGCTCAATGTGGGTACCACAACCCCTATCTCTTTCGCTGCATGTTGTAATTTCAAGATATCTAATTCTGATTTCAGACTATAAGCCGTTTTGATCTCTTGTAGCAAACCGTTCAAGGCACTGCGAAGGTGAAACAAAGACGCTCCTTCTAGTCCAGCGAGCAACCAAGACTCTTCACACTGCTGGCTTTTCTGCAAAAAACGTCGTGCTGCGTCTAACTTCTGGTTGGTAACACTCGCTTGACTAGCGCTACTCATTTCTTTTTCTTACCTTCTTCAACAACCCATTTACTACCAACATAGTAAGCTTTCCAGCCCGTTGGCTTTCCTTCTTCTTCGGTCATCACATATTGCTCTTTCGTTTTACGACTATAGCGAATCACCGTAGGACGGCCTTCATTATCCTTAACTGGCGCGGTCTTGAAAAAGTGATATTTAGGATCAATCTGATCCATAAACGGCAGCAGTTCTTTCACTAACGGCGCACGCGTCTCTCGTTTACGAGGAAACTGACTGGCCGCCAAAAACAGACCTGTTGCTCCATCACGCAATACATAATGGTCATCAACTTTGTCACAAGCCAAATCTGGCATAGGAACAGGATCCATTTTTGGTGGTGCTGCCTCACCATTTTTCAATAGCTTACGGGTATTTTTACACTCTTCGTTTGTACACCCGAAGTATTTCCCAAAGCGACCCGTTTTAAGCTGCATTTCGGAGCCACACTTATCACACTCCAGCACTGGGCCATCGTAACCTTTGATTTTAAAGAATCCCTTCTCTACTTCGTATCCAGAACAAGCAGGGTTATTACCACAAACATGCAGCTTACGATGCTCATCCATCAAATAGCTGTCCATGGCAGAACCACAAATTTTACAGCGGCGCTTTCCGATTAGAGCCTTAGATTCCCCTTCTTCATCATCAACCGCAATTGCTTCATCGCCGCGAATCAAATTAATTGTCGCCTTACAACGCTCTTTGGGCGGTAACGAATAACCGGAACAAGATAAGAACACCCCTGTACTCGCCGTACGGATTTGCATAGGACGAGAGCAAGTCGGACACTCAATATCAGTCGGTGTCGGCTCGTTAGGCATCATCCCTTCATCTGGCGATTCCGCCTTAGCCAACATACCACTGAAGTCTTTGTAAAACGCATTCAACGTTTTAATCCAGTCTTTTTTACCTTCTGCAATGTCATCCAGCTGTTCTTCCATCTCAGCAGTAAAGCTAAAATTCATCAAAGAATGGAAGCTATCCACTAGACGCTCGGTAACAATATCTCCCATTTTTTCCGCGTAAAAACGACGATTTTCAACACGCACATACCCGCGCTCTTGAATCGTTGAAATGATAGAAGCGTAGGTAGAGGGACGACCAATACCACGTTTTTCCAGCTCTTTTACCAAACTGGCTTCGCTAAAGCGTGCGATAGGCTTGGTAAAGTGCTGCTCGGGCAACAAAGAGTCAAGCACCAAGGTTTCCCCTTGAGCCACATCTGGTAGGATATTGTCTTCGCCTTTTTTCGCGAACGACTGCATAGCCCGAGTGTAACCATCAAAGCGCAAAATACGCCCTTTAGCTTTAAATTCGTATTCCCCACTCGTCACCGTAACAGAGGTAGATGTGTACAAAGCTGGCGTCATTTGACATGCCATAAATTGACTACGAATCAGGTCATAGAGACGATGGGAATCTTTTTCCATGCCCTGCAGATCATCCGGTCGTACGTTCACATCCGATGGACGGATGGCTTCATGGGCTTCTTGGGCACCCTCTTTACTACTGTAACGTAGTGGCTCTTTCGGTAAATATTTATCACCAAAGTTCGATAAAATATACTCTCGTAGCGCCTCAACCGCTTCAACACTTAAGTTGGTCGAATCCGTACGCATATATGTGATGTAACCCGCTTCGTATAAGCGCTGGGCAAGCATCATGGTTTTTTTCACACCAAAGCCTAAACGCGTACTCGCCGCTTGTTGTAACGTCGAGGTGATAAAGGGGGCGGAAGGCTTACTACTGGTCGGCTTATCTTCGCGATTGCTAACGTGATAACTCGCACCATCCAGTCGGGCCACATGAGCATCAGACTCTTCCTTGCTAACCGGACGATATTCTTTGCCTTGATATTTTACCGCATCAAACTTAATCGATTCTTTCGCTGGCGTTTTTAGTAACGCTTGCAACTCCCAGAACTCTTCTGGAACAAAGGCGCGAATTTCTTTTTCTCGCTCAACAATTAAGCGTACAGCAACGGACTGAACCCGCCCAGCAGATAAGCCTCGAGCTACTTTCGCCCAAAGTAAAGGCGACACCATAAAACCTACTACGCGATCTAAGAAACGACGTGCTTGCTGTGCATTAACACGGTTAATGTCAAGCTCAGAGGGCGTTTCAAACGCGGCTTGAATGGCTTTTTTAGTGATCTCATTAAAGACCACTCTTTTGTAGCGGTTGTCATCACCACCTATGGCTTCGCGCAAATGCCACGCAATGGCCTCCCCTTCTCTATCCAAATCCGTTGCCAGATAGATCTGATCGGCATTCTTTGCTAAGCGTTTTAGCTCATCAACTACCTTCTCTTTGCCTGGCAGCACTTCATAATGGGCTTCCCAGTCATTTTCAGGGTCAATGCCCATGCGAGCGATAAGCTGCTGCTGTGACTTACGACGCTTATACTCCACCTTTTCTTCAGGGCTCATCTTACGTGTCAAAGCCGCTTGCTTAGCACGCTCTTGAGGCGTTGACTTCGCTGTCGTACCAGAAGGCAAATCGCGAATGTGACCCACACTCGACTTAACAACAAAGTCATTGCCTAGGTATTTGTTGATGGTTTTCGCCTTAGCTGGCGATTCCACGATAACCAGTGATTTTCCCATTGAACTGTATAAGCCTTCTTTTTGAGTACGTCTGCAAAATTCGTTTTGCGTAAATTAGTCTTCGGGGCGCTGATATTAAGCAAACACCTTTTATATGACAAGTGATCGCTGTATTGTTTCGCATATTATCGCTTGCTGAACTAAGTATTTCTTATTTAACATACTGAATTCATTGCTCAAGGACAATCATGGCAACACTTCAAATTCTTACTATTGCTTTTTTAATGATCATAGTCGTTCTTTCAGTTGTCATTGGTTCACGTGCCCAACAGAAAGAAAAAGAGTTAACAGAACGTCGTTTTAAGCAATTACAACTGACCAATCGAGCGGATCGCGCCGAATATCATCTGCGAGGTCTAAAAGATATTAATACGGACACCATCGTGACCGATGTGCTTTACGATTATTATCTAGACACACTTCGCGAACTTTTACAATATTCTGACGATCCAGAAAAAGTAGAAGTCCGCATCGCCAAAGCAGAAGAAGATCGTAATGCATTACCCGTTGAATTTAACCCTGAGCCAGAAGCCCTTAGCTTCCAACAAAAAGCCAATTACAAAGAGCGCCTGACGAAAACAGCTAAAATGTTACTTTATCTTCGTCGCCGGGGCCGCATTAGCAACTCCCATTACAAGCTCTGCTATGACTACCTTCGCTGGCTTAATTTATGGGTTCAGTTAAACCGACAAATGGTGCAAGCCAACAAAAACTTTAATGGCGGAGATTTGCGCGTTGCACAAACCCTCTATGGCGTTATTTTGTCTCATATCAAGTCCGACTCCATTGAGCGGCCAGAAAAGAAAGCACTCCAGGATTACGTCATGGATAAGATGAAACGCATCATGCAACCTAAGCTAGACGCCATTAAGGATGCTGAAAACCCAGAAGAAGTGCTAAGCAAACTGATCCAAAACATTGAAGCAAATAACGATGTGGCCAACATGATCAACAAGCAACTGGATGCAGATAACCAATAGACAAAGCCAATTAACCAAACATTAAACGTGTGATCAGCTGTTTGTTTGACCACATGTTTGTTTACCCTTCAGTCTTCCCAGTTTCAAATCAAGGACGGCTTTGCTAAAGAATGGGCCAACCTTGAAATCAGTTTAACGGTATCCTCGTCTCCTTTTTCCTCATCCCAGTACACTGATACGCCGTCTTTATTGATCTTAATAGCCGTGGCAACACCGGATAATGTCAACAAATCTTGCTTATCCTGATCGGTTAAATTTAGCTCTTTACTCATCCACCAGCTTGACACGACAGGAAGGTATTTCCATACCTCATAAGAGATCAACCAAAGTTCTTCTTCAATTAAATCAAGCGGTTTGTCTCGAAATAAGCAATAAGCATAAAATTTTTGCACGTCTTTTGACTTATCCCACTTGTCAGGTAGCCCGATTGATGTAAGCTGAACAGTAAGTTTTAATTGTCGTGCGTTCATTCGTAGTTCTCCCAAACGCCGCTCTCGTTTGGTAGGGAGAATCCATGAGGCTGCTCCCATAATGGATAACGTAATAAAAATAATGATCGCTAATTTCATACACCTTGCTCGTTACATATAGACTAAAATAAATAGAAACTGATATTCGCATTTAAGCACTTAAAATCAGCATCCAAACTGGAGGTATCCTATGTTGTACCAAAAAATACTACTTGCCATTGATCTAACTGACGAGAGCATTAAAGTCGCCAACAAAGCAGCCGAACTGTCTAAGGCCATGGGAGCCGAACTCATCATTGTACACGTTATTGAGTCTCTCAATTACGCTTATGGAGGCGATGTCCCGATTGACATCACTGACATACAAAATCAGCTTAAAGACACGGCGAAAGAACGCATGGCCGTCTTGGAAGGCCAAATCGACGTACCTGTCAAAGAAACCTGTGTCACTCAAGGTGGCATCGAAAGTGAAATCCACCGCATTGCAGAAGAAAAAGGCGTCGACGTTATCGTTGTTGGCAGTCACGGCCGTCATGGCCTAGCTCTTTTATTAGGCTCGACTGCCAATGGCGTACTTCATGGTGCACCATGTGATGTGCTAGCCGTTCGCGTTCACCGCAGCGAATAACACTTTCAACCAGCATCACTTGAGTAACTTCCAGTATTCAAGTCGCTCCCAGTAAAAAAGGCGATGCCAATTAAAAACATCGCCTTTTTATCTACTAGATGTTACGAAAAAACCTCAAGCCACTAATGGCGTGTCCACGTTGTTCCTTCGCGACTATCCAACAGCTCAATGCCTTGTCTTGCCAACTCATCACGAATTTCATCACTGCGAGCAAAGTTTTTATCTTTGCGGGCTTGTGTACGTTCATCGATCAACGCCTGAATCGCCGCTTCATCTAATCCTTCTGACAAAGTGCTGTTTTGCAAGAAATACTCAGGATCCTGACCAAGTAGCCCCAGCAACTCCGCTAATGCTCGCAATTCCGCCGCTAACTTAGGTGCCATTGTCGGCGACTCCGTTTTAGCTTTATTCAATTCGCGAACCAATTCAAATAGAACAGACACTGCTACAGCGGTATTGAAGTCGTCTTTCATCGCGTCTTCAAAACGCTCAGTAAATTTGGTCGGCTCATAGGAATCAGCAACCTCTTGTTGGCGTAGCGCTGTGTAAAGACGCTCCAGCGCCACTTTCGCCTCCTGCAAACTTTGATCCGAGTAATCAATTGGGCTGCGATACTGGCTCGACACCATTAGGTATCGAATCACCTCTGGATTAAATTTCGCTAACACATCGCGAACCGTGAAGAAATTACCTAATGACTTAGACATTTTCTCATTGTTCACACGCACGGCACCACAGTGCATCCAATAGTTAACATAATCCTTACCCGTTGCCGCTTCAGACTGAGCAATTTCGTTTTCATGGTGAGGAAACTTAAGATCAGGCCCCCCACCATGGATATCAAAATGACTCCCTAGGCAACTCGTCGACATGGCAGAGCATTCAATATGCCAGCCAGGACGGCCTTTCCCCCATGGGGAATCCCACGCGACCTCACCTTCTTTTGCGGGCTTCCACAATACAAAATCAGCGGGATGCTCTTTCGATGCCTCCACTTCAATACGTGCACCAGCGAGCATATCTTCAAGCTTACGATTGTTTAGCTTTCCGTAATCTTTGAATTTAGCCGCGCGATAGTACACATCACCAGAAGCGCCCTGATAAGCAAATCCTTTATCAACTAAGATGCTTACCATATCAATGATTTCTTGCATGAACTCTGTGGCTTTGGGCTCACGATCAGGCATTTTATTACCCAACGCCAACTCATCTTCACGTTGAGCCGCGATCATGCGCTCAGTCAGTGCCTGAGTCGACTCATTATTCTCTTCCGCACGTTTGATAATTTTGTCATCGACATCCGTAATATTGCGAATATAGGTCAAATCATAACCAAGGTGACGGATAAAACGTGAGATAATATCGAAGGAAATCATCGCGCGAGCATGCCCAATGTGACAGAAGTCATACACGGTATTGCCACAGACATACATACCGACTTTGCCTTCGACAATGGGTTTGAAAATTTCTTTTTTGCCCGTTAGGGTGTTATAAATCTTCAACATGCTCTTACTTTCCTTTTGCTTCGATTTTCGCCCAAGAATCACGTAACGTTACAGTACGGTTAAAGACCATACCCTCTTCTTTCAAATCGCGACAAAAATACCCTTCACGCTCAAACTGAAAGCCCTGACCTTTTTGCGCAGAAACAAGAGACGGTTCCACTTTCGCATTGGTTAAAACAGTCAATGACTCAGGGTTGATAAAATCTAAAAAGGTTTTGTCTTCATAATTCGCATCAGGCGCTTCATTAACAAACAAGCGGTCATACAAATTCACGGTGGCATCAACAGCATGTTTTGCACTCACCCAATGGATCACCCCTTTTGGTTTATAGTCTTCTGGGTTAACCCCCAAGGTGTTCTCATCGTAGCGGCATAGCAGTTCAACCACTTCACCCGCTTCGTTCTTAATCGCCTCATCACAGGTAATCACATAACCACCACGTAGACGAACTGCACCATCCAATGTTAAACGCTTCCACTTGCGAGGAGGTACTTCTGCAAAGTCTGCCGCATCAATATAGAGCGATTTACTGAACGGCACCTCACGAGTGCCAGCTTCTTCATTTTTCGGATGATTACTGACTGTGAAGATTTCTTCTTTGTCTTCTGGGTAGTTGGTCAACGTTACTTTAATGGGGTTCAAAACCGCCATGGCACGGTTAGCATTCGCATCCAAATCTTCACGAATCGCGTGTTCAAGCATACCCACATCAACCACGCTGTCCGATTTTGTAACACCAATACGTTCACAGAAATTGCGAATAGATTGAGCCGTATAACCACGTCGACGAAGACCGGAAATGGTTGGCATACGAGGATCATCCCAACCGTCTACATGCTTCTCATCCACCAACTGTTTGAGTTTACGTTTACTGGTCACGGTGTAGTTCAAATTCAACCGAGCAAATTCGATTTGCTGAGGATGAACGGTTTTTAGGGTTTCCAACACCCAATCATATAATGGACGATGATCTTGGAATTCCAACGTACAAATGGAATGCGTTACCCCTTCAATGGCATCCGACAAACAATGAGTAAAATCGTACATTGGGTAAACGCACCATTTATCACCAGTTTGGTGGTGATGAACGTGACGAACACGATAAATAATCGGATCACGAAGATTAATGTTTGGGCTGGCCATATCAATTTTGGCCCGCAACACCACTTCACCATCTTTGTATTTGCCGTTTTTCATGTCCATAAAAATGGCCATATTTTCTTCCACGGTACGATCACGGTACGGGCTGTTTTTACCCGGCTCTTTCAAGGTGCCACGGTATTCACGCATTTGCTCGCCATTCAACTCACATGCGTAAGCTTTACCGGCTTGCACAAGTTGAACCGCATAGTCAAACAGTTGGTCAAAATAGTCAGAAGCAAACTTGGGCTGATCTTTCCACTCAAAGCCTAACCACTCGACATCGTGCTTAATAGACTCAATGTACTCAACACTCTCTTTTTCAGGGTTGGTATCGTCAAAACGTAGATTACATTGCCCATTGTAACGTTGCGCTACGCCGAAGTTTAGACAGATAGATTTAGCATGACCAATGTGTAAATAGCCATTTGGCTCAGGTGGGAAGCGCGTTAGCACCTTGCCTCCATGCTTTCCTGATTCGTTATCTTTATCAATGATTTGGGTAATGAAATTACCTGGTTTTGACGTTTCTGACATGTTTGATGTAAGTCCCGATTAATATTCGTCTAACAATAATTGTTACTTTGATCGCCAAGTATATATTATTTAGGTTTCCCTTGGATATTGAGCGTAAAATCTTTTTGTCTCTTTTTCTTCGGGTAACTTATTGACGAGCCCCCTCTTTCTTACCAATACTTCGCCACAAAAAATACCAGCACTCCAACGACAATAGTCAACAGCTGATGCTGACGCCAAACCCCCACAGTAAACGCTGCAATGGCTCCTAACAGCCAAGGATTATCCAGCGAAATATCTAGATGCTTGTTTGGCATTAAAACCATGGGCGTGATAATCGCAGTCAACACAGCCACAGGCACAAACTTCAATGCTTTCTCAACAAAAGCAGGCATAACAACCTTATCTGCTCGAGCAAACAAGACAAAACGCACTCCAAAAGTCACTATAAACATACCAGCAATAATCAAAACATAATCGGGCAATGTCATGATTTCACCTCCTGAACACCTTTATCATTTTGTGACGCAGGCTTCACCATTACATCCGCGACAACGCCCATCAAAACACCAATTAATGCAGACACCAGCAAACCTAAATTATTGGGTAACCCAGATAACAAAATGGAAGATCCCCCCGCACAGACAAGACACAACCAAAACGACTTGTGCTTTAAATAAGGAGTAATAATGCCAATAAAAGTGGCGACCATCGCGAACTCTAATCCCCAGTCGCTCATTCCCGGAATCAGTTCACCCGTTAAAATCCCCAGCAGTGTGGTCAGATTCCACATGACATAAAACGATAAAAAAGACCCCAGATACACTTTATAGCCTGTGGCTTCGTTGACAGCCCCCACTGAATACATTGGTCGAACCGCCGCATAAGTCTCATCAATGAGTCCAAAGCCCATAATAAAGCGTATGGGTAGGGGCAAATGACGAACAAATTTCACCATGTCAGCGGCATACAAGAGGTGACGTAGATTAACGATAAAAGTCGTTGAAACAATGACCCAGATAGGCGCATGTAGGGCAATTAACCCAAGGGCAACAAACTGAGCAGACCCTGCAAACACAATAGCCGACATCGCAATGGCAAACCAAGGACTCAAACCATGACTAGATGCTAGAGAACCAAATAACAAACCGAACGGTATACCTCCAACAATCATTGGAATGGAAGCAACAAAACCACGGCGCATTTCCTTAAAGGTACTCATATATGATCACCCAATGATTTTTCCATATAGACATCCGCCCTTTCATATGGAGAAGCGTAAGGAAAGGCTTTTTCCACAAAGCCATTTTTGTCGTAGAGTCGTCGTGCCGCCGTCAAACAAGATGCAGTCTCTAACGTCAACTTAGACAGATGATTATGTTCAGCAAACTCAAACACCTGAGACAATAACCCTTGGGCAACCCCCTTTCCTTGGCAATGTTCCGCTACGCCTAACTTACATACCTCACCACTGCGCTTGTTACTGGATGAAGTGTCATGGGATGGCACAAAGGCTATGGCGCCAACAACAGAGTCAAATGTTGGCGTCTTTCTTATGGCTACCCAAACCCTACCACCTTTATCAATAATTTCTCGTTGTGGATGACTCAGTAACTCATGATCCTTCTCTGTTATCTGATCAGGAAAATAGCGTTTTAACCATGCCATATTTAGGTCATAAAAGGCTCGCTCATATTTTTTTGCAAGCGGCACAATCGCAATTGTCCCCAAACGATCCATGACTTTATCCGCAAGACTGCCACTAAAGAGTTGTTTCTCCAGTTCAGATAACCCCTCCATAAAGTGGCTACTTGAAAAATTCGTCATATTTTCTATGACCACTTTCATTTCTTCTAGAATTGGCTCTACCCGCTGCATTGCCTGGATACCATGTTCTGATAGCTTCAATAAAGAGCGTCGCTGGTCTTGAGTATCAAGGGTTTTCTCAAGCAAGCACTCCTTTGTCATTTTGGTAACTTGCTTGCTGACAGCGGGATGACTAAGCCTTAGCCTTTCGGCAATTTCAACGACCGATAACCCACCGACATGCTGTAACAAGCGAAGAATCGGAAAATACGTCGACGATATAGGGATATCGCACTGCAAATAAATCGATTGAACCTCACTAAACAGATCATCACTTAGCCTCTTTAGACGACTCCCTAAGGTTAATACACCAAATTGCTCCACTTTCGCCCCCTCCAGCTTACCAACAACATAATCGACTTAGCGTCATATCAAAAAATACGTAACCAGTTACGCAAATAATTTACCTTAACTCTTTCGAGCTTTCAACATCTGTTTTTTTCAATTGAATTTTTCATGATTTCTAGTTCGATTTATCGGCCTTCTGCTATAATCCGCGCCCTTATTACCCATGCTTAGGTAATAAGCCAATACTCTCATCACCCAAGTAATTAGAGGTAACAGATATGTCAGAAAAAGCCGTCGTGGTGTATTCCGGGGGAATGGACTCATTTACCGTTCTCAATACCGCACTTCAAAGCGGACTAGAGGTTTACGCCCTATCTTTTAATTACGGACAAAAACACAGCAAGGAACTACAAGTCGCCGCACAAGTTTGCAGCGAATTGCAGGTGCCTCACAAAATCGTCGATATCACGGCAATTAATAGTTTAATGGCTAACTCCTCTCTCACCAGTGATGAAGACATTCCAGAAGGTCATTATGAAAGTGACAATATGAAATCCACCGTGGTCCCTAATCGTAATATGGTATTACTCTCTATGGCGATTGCTTATGCGGTTTCATTGGAAGCAGGTAAAGTATACTATGGCGCTCACTCGGGTGATCACCATATTTATCCTGACTGTCGCCCTAAATTTGTCGCGGCCATGAATGCCGTTTCTAGCATTGCCAATTACCAACCCGTTGAAATTGTCACTCCATTTTTGCATTCGTCCAAAGGCGACATTTTAAAAGCGGGATTAGCGATGAATTTAGATTACGCTAAAACATGGACTTGCTATAATGGCCGAGAAAAATCCTGTGGCAAATGTGGTGCCTGTAACGAACGACTAGAAGCGTTTGCAGAACAAGGCAAGACAGACCCACTGGAATATGAAGCCTAAGTGTTCATCAACATACGTTAATGACTCACTTACCCTGATTTTAGTCTGCTTGTGTCGGTTGTGACTGGCTTTTGTTCCACAAATTCCCAGCACATCGATAACATAACAACTAAAGTGAACCCTTACCTCGAACTGTTTTTCGAGACGTAACTGGTGTAACACATGTACTCAATTAAAGAAGCCTTTTATTCATTGCAAGGCGAAGGAGCGCACGCTGGCCGTCCAGCTCTATTTTGCCGATTTACTGGCTGTAATTTATGGTCAGGACAAGAGAAAACCCGCGCACAGTCTGACTGCCAGTTCTGCGACACCGATTTCATCGGCACTGATGGCCAAAACGGTGGAAAATTTAAAACGGCAGAACAATTACGCGAACACATCGACGCCCTATGGCCCACTGGTCAAGCACACAAATACGTTGTTTTTACGGGGGGCGAACCCGCGCTACAGCTTGATGAAGCACTCATTGCAGAAATGAAGCAGTATGGCTATACCATAGCCATTGAAACCAATGGCACGCTTCCACTACCACAAGGCATTGATTGGATATGTGTCAGCCCCAAAACGACGAAACCGCTAGTAGTCACCAAAGGCAGTGAACTCAAGCTGGTGTACCCACAAACACACATCACCCCAGAGTTATTTGAAGGCTTGGATTTTACACATTTTTATCTACAACCTATGGACCAAAGCCACTTAACAACCGACCAAATTCCACTAATTGACACCCAACAAGCCACATTACACTATTGTTTAGCACATCCACTGTGGCGTCTCAGCCTACAAACACATAAAATGCTTAATATCGATTAAACATTGAATACGATTTTCTTTTTATCAAGATAAGGAATTATAAATGATCATTTTACATACCAACTTCGGCGACATTCATGTTGAGCTGGATTACGAAAAAGCCCCAAAAACAGCAAAAAACTTTGAAGATCATGTGGTAGCAGGCCACTACAATGGCGTGATTTTTCACCGCGTCATTAACGGCTTTATGGTACAAGCAGGAGGGTTTGAACCAGGCATGACGCAAAAAGAATCGAAACCCTCGATTGAGAACGAAGCTGACAATGGCTTGGAAAACCTAACTGGCACACTTGCGATGGCCCGCACGATGGATCCCCATTCCGCTTCAACACAATTCTTCATCAACGTAAGCGATAACAAATTCCTCAATCACCGCAGCAAATCAGCCGACGGTTGGGGTTATGCGGTATTTGGTAAAGTCACTGCGGGTATGGACATCGTTAACAAGATCAAAGAAGTCAAAACCACTGTGAAAGCAGGCCACCAAGATGTGCCTGTCGAAGACGTCATCATCGAAAAAGCGGAATTGGTTAAAAGCGAGGGCTAATGACTCGTTACTTTATATCCGATCTGCACCTTTACGACAAACGTCCGGATTTAATCCGCGCGTTTGTTCGTATGTTGCAAGAAATCGCCGACAAACACACAAACAGCGATGCCAGTCTCTATATATTGGGTGATCTCTATGAAGCTTGGATCGGCGACGATTATCAAGCTGACTGGAACACCCCAATCAAACAGGCTCTTCGTAGTCTGTCAGATAAAGGCATAGGGTTATATTTTATTCATGGCAATCGTGACTTTTTGATCGGGAATACTTGGTGTCAGGAAGTTGGCGCAACACTACTCAGTGAGCAAACGCTAATAAAACAAGATAACCACTCTATTCTTCTCACTCATGGTGATGAATACTGTCAAGAAGATATTGAGTATCAAAAGCTTCGCGCTATGGTCCGATCCTCACAGTGGCAAACTCAAGTACTCTCCATGTCGCTGGAACAACGACTCGCACTAGCGGAACAATTACGCAATGACAGCAAAAGCATGTCATCAGACAAATCGTTCAGCATCACAGATGTCACGGAAGCTCATGTTGCTCAATCTATAAAAGAGCACCATGCTAACCTTCTTATCCATGGACATACCCATCGCCCAGCACTCCACATCCTCACGGATTATAGCCGTTGTGTATTGGGAGACTGGGATGATTGTGTTTGGTTAGCCACCCTAGACGATCAAGCCTACGTACAAGCTAACGCTAATCTAGAGGATTTTTTAGCCAATGGCCTGAGCGCCTTAAAAAACGTTCACACCCAACCATTAGGCTAATATACTCAACAGCATTGGAGCCAATTGCGAGTTAACATAACGAATTAGCCATTGGCGCCGAAAACAAAAACGCCCAACTGTTTCAAGTTGGGCGTTTTTAATTCATATAAATTTATTATCAGCAAGCCAATCAGAACAAGATGCTCCGTTTGGACAATGCGACCAGATGATTTAATTGAGATGAAGCAGCTCCTTTACCCATTGAGTTTCAGCGCCTTTTCGCAAACGTGAAAATTCTAAATGACGCTCGTGTAATAAAGCTACGGCTCGAAAAAAAGCATTATTCACGACGACTGGATTAAGTTCAACGCCATAGGTTTGCCACCAATGTTGTTGAGCTTTGCTGGTTAATAGTTGATACAAATAATCCAATTCCACAGACCCTTGATATACCTTATCAAGGTTTATCATTTGATCGTTCTTTGATAATTCCAATGCTAACCAATAGGTAACATCTGGCAATTGCTCACTCATTTGCATACCCATCATTCACCTCTTCAATCATCAGCTGTTACACCGATAAGTCTAGCACCCTAAACTCAAATACCTAGTATGAATATGAAATGCTTTGTAGCCTTTCGTAATAACAAAAACAGCCGCTACACCTTGTGTATTAGTGCAATTACCATATATCTTATTCCGCCATACTGCCCTTTTTAGGCGGCAGCAACCATCGGCGGGCCACTATGAACACGAAATTCCTCATCAGGTTCAATGATTAAAGCATGTTCTAATTTACGGAAAAATTCAACGCGTTCTGTAATCGGTTCGCCTGCATATTCTTCTGCTAAAGCCAAATAATCTTCAAAGTGACGAGCCTCTGATTTAAGCAAGGATTGATAAAACTTAGACAGCTCTGCATCCAAATGGGGGGCCAGCACAGCAAAACGTTCGCAAGAACGCGCCTCTACAAAGGCGCCAATAATTAAAGTGTCAACCAGACGAGCCGGCTCATGAGTTCGAATATGTTTTCGCAAACCATCCGCGTAGCGAGATGCCGTTAAATGCTCATAGGCAACATCACGCTTACGCATCAATTTATGCACCTGCTCAAAATGCAATAATTCTTCACGGGCTAAGCGAGACATTTTATGCAGCAAATTATCACGATCCACATAGCGATACATTAAACTCATTGCCGTTGAGGCAGCTTTTTTTTCGCAGTGTGCATGATCATTTAACAGCAGCGATTGGTTTTCAAGAGCCCAATTCACCCAGGCATCAGGGGAGCGACAGGGAAGAAAAGCCACAAGCTCAGGATACGCAGATAACATTACTCTACCTTTTCATCTTAAAAAACGGGATTATACTAGGGAAAGGATGGATAAGTCTTCTAACTCTCAGTCTCTAATAGCAATTCTCATAAAAGATGAGACAATAAAAGCGTTAGTCACCTTCCCTCATCGTATACACATAGGCAGTATTGTCTTGATTTGGACATCAAACGATTAATGATAGAATTCTACGACATAAATAAATTAAAAATCGGCCAGCATGTTGGCGTAGAACTGGATCCTTATGTTTTAAATTACCCAACCAGTAAGAATAAAGCATCTTGGGTTGCGGATCATGGTGGAAGATCCTTTGTCATTCGATTTTATGAAAAAGATCGCGGTAAGGTTGACGACTTTGTCCAAAATGCACGCAAATACGCCCAGCTAAAACACCCAGCGATTACCCCAAATTACCCACCTTTCTATTCCAAGCTATGGGTATTTTCTTGCTCCGCCGTGTGTGGTGGCGAGAGCTTGTACAGTTTTTTAGGCAAATACCCTGATGGCGCTCCCTTAAACGTGGTCGTCAGCCTATTTGACACCATTGCCAAAGCCCTAGATCAGATTCATGCAAAAAGCTTTTTCCACGGCCACTTGGATTTAAGTGCCATTCAAGTGGTGAATGGCATCGGTATCATGACTGGTGTTGGCGCGCATCACTGGATGGAAAGCATCACCAATAACGAAATGGACCCGAGGCTATTTCCACCTGAGTATCTGAAAAAGACACAAAATCGCTCCCCTATTTCAGATCGTTATTGCTTTATGCGCCTACTAATGGCGGCGTTATTAGGTGAGTCCATTTTAGATAAAACTCAGCCCAGCCAACTACCCAACTCTCATCCGTATCTGAGTAATGACACTTGGAAAAAACTCAAAAACTGGACTCGCAGTTCAGAGCGTCATCGCCCGAAGTCCTTAGTGGAAGTCATGCGTTTATTGCGGGCAAACCTATACCGACCAGAAGTTGCCGAAGAAAAGACTCCGCCAAAAGATCGTAGACGTTCGCTCTTATTGGCACGTAAAAATATACTGATCGCAGCGGGCCTGATCACCTCAGTCGCCTTTGCGTCCTGGATATTATGGCCTGAAGAGCCCACACCGAAACCCATTATTGCTCAAGCAGAAACACCCAAAGAAAAAACACCTGAAGAATTATTCAATGCCCTACCACAAGTTCTACAGGAACCATTAAAAGACGGCGGAAAAGCGCCTAAAGTCGAGAAAATTGCCCCTTCGACCTTTTTAATGGGAGATCAGCAACACATAGGCGACGATAATGAAAGGCCCGTTCATGAAGTGAAGATTCCGAAGGGCTTTTATATGAGCAAATATGAAGTCACTTTTGAACAATATGATCGCTTTGCCAAAGCAACAGGGCGACCACTTCCCCCTGATAATGGCTGGGGACGAGGCAATCGCCCCGTGATTAATGTCAGCTGGTACGATGCAAAGGCCTATGCGGCATGGCTATCGGAACAAACGGGGCAAGAGTACCGATTACCGACAGAAATAGAGTGGGAGTATTCAGCCAGAGCCAACTCCAATACCAGCTATTGGTATGGCAACAAAGTCAAAGCCGGCTACAGTGTGTGTGACAGCTGCGGCAGCCAATGGGACGGGGTATCAACCGCGCCAGTCGGTAGCCAAGCTAGCAACCCATTTGGGCTATATGACATGCTTGGTAATGTGGCTGAGTGGGTAGAAGACTGTTACCACAAAAATTATGACGGCGCGCCAACCAGTAACCAGGTCTGGTTATCAAACAAATGCGATAGCCGCGTACTGCGCGGTGGTTCATGGTTTGACATTCCAAGAGTGGGTCGTAGCTCTACCCGATATCGTGCGCAACCTAAACTCAAAGCCAGCAACTGGGGGTTCCGTGTCGTGCGTGTTATTCCAGATTCCGCCCTAACCCCTAAATCAGAATAATTCCGCTAAATGTCACCTATTCGAAATTATTATGGGACTTATTAAGCCTTTAGCCTATTTTTTATATAAAATGAAAATACGCCAAAGGATTAAATTTCTATTGTGTTCAGATCATTTAATAATGAATTATCTGAACTTACGCCTCAACGCATCGGTTACAAGATATACACTGATGTAAAAACCTAAGGGGAACTATTGTGTTAGAAGCATACCGTAAACATGTCGAGGAACGCGCTCAACAAAGCATTCCACCGACACCTCTCGATGCAGAACAAACCTCTGCTTTGATCGAGCTACTTAAGAATCCACCAGCAGGTGAAGAAGAATTTATTCTTGATCTTCTTAAAAATCGCGTGCCAGCTGGTGTGGACGAAGCTGCTTACGTTAAAGCAGGCTTCTTAGCTGCCATCACAAAAGGCGAAGCAACTTCTCCACTGATTGACAAAAAATTGGCTACTGAGATTCTTGGCACTATGTTAGGTGGTTACAACATTCAACCACTTATCGAATGCCTTGAGATCGAAGAGCTTGCCCCTATTGCAGCAAAAGCCTTGTCTCACACATTGTTAATTTTTGATGCTTTCCACGATGTGGAAGAAAAATCAAAAGCAGGCAACGAATTCGCTAAGCAAATCATCCAATCTTGGGCTGACGGCGAATGGTTCACTGCCAAGAAAAAGCTGGAAGAAAAGATTACGCTTACCGTTTTCAAAGTACCAGGTGAAACCAACACTGACGACCTATCACCTGCGCCAGATGCTTGGTCTCGCCCAGACATCCCACTGCATGCTAACGCCATGTTAAAAATGGCCCGTGATGGCATCACACCCGATGTGGATGGCGAAATCGGACCAATCAGCAAAATCCTAGAATTGAAAGAAAAAGGCTATCCTTTAGTTTACGTTGGCGATGTTGTGGGGACAGGCTCTAGCCGTAAGTCAGCGACCAACTCTGTGCTATGGCACATGGGCGATGACATTCCTTTCATCCCAAACAAACGTGCTGGTGGCGTATGTATTGGTAGTAAAATCGCTCCTATCTTCTTCAACACCATGGAAGATGCTGGCGCCCTACCCATCGAAATGGACGTTGATAAAATGGATATGGGCGATGTCATCGACATCTACCCATACGAAGGCGTGGTGAAAAAACACGACTCTGACGAAGTGATCAGCACGTTCTCGTTGAAAACTCAAGTATTGCTAGACGAAGTCCGTGCTGGCGGCCGTATTCCTCTGATCATTGGCCGCGGTTTAACCACCAAAGCGCGCGAATCACTAGGTCTTGGTGCGACTGACCTGTTCACACTTCCAGGTGCCGTTGCCGATTCCGATAAAGGCTTCACGCTTGCTCAGAAAATGGTTGGTAAAGCCTGTGGTCTTCCTGGTGTTCGTCCAAACTCTTACTGCGAACCTAAGATGACAACCGTCGGTTCTCAAGATACGACTGGCCCAATGACTCGTGACGAACTAAAAGACTTGGCTTGCCTAGGCTTTACGTCTGATCTTGTTATGCAGTCTTTCTGCCACACTGCAGCATACCCAAAACCAGTCGACGTAACGACTCACCACACCCTTCCTGATTTCATCATGAACCGTGGTGGTGTATCACTGCGCCCAGGTGACGGTATCATCCACTCTTGGTTGAACCGTATGTTACTGCCTGACACAGTGGGCACGGGTGGTGACTCTCATACCCGCTTCCCGCTAGGTATCTCTTTCCCAGCAGGTTCTGGTTTGGTTGCTTTCGCGGCAGCAACAGGTGTCATGCCTCTTGATATGCCTGAGTCTGTCCTAGTTCGCTTTAAAGGCAAAATGCAACCAGGTATCACACTACGTGACCTAGTCCATGCAATTCCTTACCAAGCCATCAAAGAAGGCTACCTAACCGTTGAGAAGAAAGGTAAGAAAAACATCTTCTCCGGCCGTATCCTAGAAATCGAAGGTCTTGAGCATCTAACAGCTGAACAAGCGTTTGAATTGTCTGACGCCTCTGCTGAGCGTTCTGCTGCGGGTTGTACTATCAACCTATCTGAAGAATCAGTTGCTGAATATCTAAAATCTAACATCGTCATGTTACGTTGGATGATTTCTGAAGGTTACGGTGATGCTCGTACCCTTGAACGCCGTGCGAAAGCCATGGAAGAATGGCTGGCTAACCCAAGTCTAATGCGTGCTGATGCGGATGCTGAATACGCAGCCGTTATCGAAATCGACCTAGAAACCATCAAAGAACCCGTTCTTTGTGCACCAAACGATCCTGATGACGCTCGTCTGCTTTCTGACGTTCAAGGTGAGAAAATCGACGAAGTCTTCATTGGTTCTTGTATGACGAACATCGGCCACTTCCGTGCCGCTGGTAAGCTTCTAGACGCCGCTGGTAAAGTGGTTCCAACTCGCCTATGGGTTGCACCACCAACCAAGATGGACGCTGAGCAATTGACCGCTGAAGGCTACTACAGCATCTTCGGTAAAGCCGGTGCTCGCATGGAAATGCCTGGTTGTTCACTTTGTATGGGTAACCAAGCACGTGTTGCCGAGAAGTCCACTGTGGTTTCTACCTCAACACGTAACTTCCCTAACCGCCTTGGTAATGGCGCAAACGTATTCCTAGCATCAGCAGAGCTTGCTGCGGTTGCCTCTCTACTAGGCAAACTACCAACGCCTGAAGAGTACTTAGAGTACGCGAACAAGATTAACAGCATGTCTGCTGAAGTCTACAAGTACCTAAACTTCGACAAAATGGGCGAGTACGTGAAAAAAGCATCTAGCGTTATTGCGACAGATGCAACAACTGCTTAAACCAGCTTAGACAAGTGTTAAAAAGCCGATGTAGAGCAATCTACATCGGCTTTTTTATTTCTTCCGACATATTTAAGAAGTGTTTAGAGCCTTACGCACACAATCTTAGAAAGGAAATTTTAGACATAAAAAAACCCCAACGATTCATTCAAACCATTGGGGTTGTTGCCTTTTTATGATATCTGCATGCTTTATTAGCAAACCCAAATCGGTCCACGGTGCAACAGTACTTATATTTAATACAAAAATCAGACCAACTTTGAAAGATTACCAAAAAATACCCTCAAACAGGTAACGCTTCCTTGAAATAAGCATCACAACATTAACAAAAGCGACTGTCTGGGCCTTAGCATCACAATAACTATTAACAGAACGCCCTACTTTTAAAGAGCAAACACACTTAGTCGCCCTAAAACCAAACGTTAGCCCGCTAAAACGCACCATTTTAGATCAAACGCTCGCCGTAATACTGTTTTAGGATAAAAGACAAAGAATAGATAACAAAAAGCCCCGCTTAGCGAGGCTTAGGTTTGTTGACACTCACCTTAAGATCATTAAAAGGTAAAGTGAAGGATAATGACCAATATTTAAATAACTTCCCTTTCCACTAATTCGTCAAACTCAGCTTGTTGCTCCCTTTCTCCAATACTCTCCACGTCTTCTGCATTAATATGATGCTGACGACCCGCATGTTTGGTTTTATGTTTCACTAACTGCTTTTCTAATTTAGCGACCAATGCGTCTAATGCAGGTTTTAATTGTTGCTCGTTTTTCACCGTGGCAAAAAGGTCATGACCAGGAATATGCACACTGGCTTCCACTATCAAACGATGTATCTCATGCTTTTCTGTATTTAATATCACTTTAATACTAGTGATTTGTTGATTAATGCGGGCCAAATGATCCATTTTCTCTTTAACTAACTGCTGAACTTCTTCGCCAGATTGTACGTGGTGACCGCTAATGTTTAATGTATACATAGAGAATTTCCTTCATTTTTATTGGAAAGCTGTTTTGTAAAAAAGTCGTCTTGGTTCCTTATGTTAGGTAGATAGTAATAACCTATGGACTATTGCGATGAATTTCAATCCTAAATTTGTAAATTGTTTCACAAGTTTGATAACAAATTTGTCACAACAATGAGTTAGGTCACACCAGTGTCAACATAGCCTTACTTGTCCGCATAAAAAAAGCATGAGCAAACAGAAAATGCTTAAAACAGGTCCCAGCAATTCCCTACTTTTATACGAAACAGCACCATTAACAACCCACCCCACGCTGCTTCAAAGCAACCGATGCGCCATCTATTTTACGAACAGGAATACGTGAAAGCACATCACTTTCCGCCATTCTCATATTAATGGCCAAAATAGTATCTGGGCATTTCTCTGTTGTCACATAATGAGTTAAGCAGCCACAGCAATCACAGCGGTGGAATTCAACCTCTTGATCCCCCCAACAATAGAAAACAGTCTTCACTTTACTGTTGATTTGAACCTGTTCGGGAGGAAAATACGCCCAAGCAGCAGCATAACGTCGACAAATAGAGCAATTACACACCCCCACTTCGTCGGGCATAGTGCTGAACTCCAAACTGACATTGCCACAATGACACGTTAACAACATTATTCGATCTCTTTGTGCTCTACACCTCTTTATCGAATAAACAACTGGTAGCCTTAACCACACAAGAGGTATAGAAAAATAAGGCTAACCCTCTTCATCCGCATGGGACACGGCATCAAAACTTTCCACTTGCTCAAAGCTTTCCATCCAAAAATAGGAACTAACCAAGCTAAATTGACGAGCTAAACCTTCATCCATTACTTGCTTCAACTGCCAAACGAGGCCGGGGGCCTCGGGGAACTGTGGCCCTTTGATTTGGTCTTCATATAAACGATTGATCAGAGCATCATCACCCTGCCCATTGGCTAATAAACGCACGATGGAAGAATGCAGCGACTCATCAAAAATCGTCATGTCCTCAACATGCTCTGCTGTCACCGTCATCTTTAGTTCAACACCAGTAGGACGTGCAAAGGTTCCATTAAAGGCTTCACGCAATAAACCGTAAGCATTAAAGAAACGCTCGTGCAACATGCAGTCTGGGTACTCTTCCCATGAACGATCATCAACCATATCGTGGCTGACTTGGTCTATTTTGCCTTTTTCTAGTTCTGGAAATAAATGTACCAACACAGCCTTTGCCGCATCTGCAGGCCCAAGATCGTTTAACGACATCAGACACATCTCACGGAGCTCAGCCGCGTCCATTTTGTCTACATCATCCTCAAAGTCCATAATACTCAAAAGATCGCGATAATCTTGGTCAGACCAAGCACCTTGAATCTGACTTACTTTACGAAAGGAATCAATTTGAACGGAAAACTTAGCTTGCATTTAGCACTCCTATTTGAACGCCAATATTGCAAAAAAATAACACAAATAGGCGTTATCATTAGCCAATAAAGACCTTTAAAAATGAACAGGCCGAGCAACCAATGTACAGGGAGTGACAGCAATATGCTATCCACTGGAGAAAATGATTTTTAGGGAACGTTTTGCATACTGCGGAGTTCTGTTTACAACAATGAATATGAAATATACGGACGCCCAGACACAAAAAACCCGCTTTAAAAAGCGGGTTTTTAAGAATCAACTCGCTATTCAAGAACGATTAATCTTCTAGCAAGATGCGCAACATACGACGAAGTGGCTCTGCCGCCCCCCAAAGTAGTTGGTCACCCACTGAGAAAGCACTGATGTATTCAGGCCCCATATTCAGCTTACGAATACGACCAACTGGTATGTTAAGTGTGCCAGTGGCAACCGTTGGTGTTAAGCCTTTCATTGTTGCTTCTTTATCATTTGGCACTACGTTCACCCAGTCGTTATGCTGGGCCAGAATACCTTCGATATCAGCAACCGGAATGTCTTTGTTCAGCTTGATGGTAAAGGCTTGGCTATGGCAGCGCATGGCACCGATACGAACACACAAACCATCAACTGGAATAGGCGCACCAGTATTCCCTAAAATTTTGTTGGTTTCTGCTTGGGCTTTCCACTCTTCGCGGCTTTGGCCATTTTCAAGCTGAGAATCAATATAAGGAATCAGTGAGCCCGCTAGTGGCACACCAAATTGATCGACTGGCATGGAGCTGGAACGCATTTGCTCTGCAACTTTACGATCAATCTCTAGAATTGCGCTCGCCGGATCCGCTAACTCAGACGCAACAGAGCCATGCAATAATCTCATTTGATTGATCAACTCACGCATGTGTCGAGCACCACCGCCAGACGCAGCCTGATAAGTCATGGAGGTCATCCATTCAATATGGCCTTTTTCAAACAGACCACCCAATGCAAGCAGCATCAATGATACCGTACAGTTACCGCCAATAAAGGTTTTTACACCATCTTTCAAACCTTGTTGGATGACCTTTTGGTTGACTGGATCCAATACAATGATAGCGTCTTTATCCATACGCAATGAAGACGCCGCATCAATCCAGTAACCTTGCCAACCAGCATTACGCAACTGAGGGTAAATGGCCTTGGTGTAATCGCCGCCTTGACAGGTAATAATCACATCCATTTTCTTCAAAGACTCAATATCGTTCGCGTCTTGAAGCAATGAAATGTCTTTACCAATATCTGGGCCAGCTTGACCCGTTTGCGACGTGGAAAAGAAAACAGGCTCGATCAAATCGAAATCTTTCTCTTCACGCATACGTTGCATCAACACGGAACCAACCATTCCGCGCCAACCGACTAAACCTACAGTGTGTTTTGACATGGTTTTAAACCCTTTTATTGGTGGGGCCACTCATACCAAGAGCAGTATCCCAAGTTAATGCCTAATCCTTTTGATTAGGCTTTCAATCCAACAGCCAATGCGTCAAGTACCGCATCACCCATTGCTTTTGTGCTAACCGTTTCACATCCTTCAGACGCAATGTCTGATGTCCTCAATCCCAGATCAAGAACACGGCTCACTGCCGCCTCGATGGCATCCGCTGCCTCTTTTGCATCCAAAGAGTAGCGCAACATCATAGCAACAGAAAGGATCGTCGCCAACGGGTTTGCGATACCTTTTCCTGCAATATCGGGAGCAGAACCGTGACAGGGTTCATACATACCACGCCCCTCTGCATTCAAAGAAGCCGATGGTAGCATTCCAATAGAGCCCGTTAGCATCGCCGCCGCGTCCGACAAAATATCGCCAAACATGTTCCCTGTTACCATAACATCAAACTGCTTAGGTGCGCGAACCAACTGCATAGCCGCATTGTCTACCAGCATATGTGTTAGCTCCACATCTGGGTATTCTTTTGCCACTTCCTCCATGATTTCTTTCCAAAGTACAGTCACTTCCAATACATTGGATTTATCGATAGAGCAAACGCGTTTGCCACGCTGACGTGCTGCCTCAAAAGCGGAACGACCGATACGACGAATTTCAGACTCACTGTAAACGTAAGTATTAAATCCCTGACGCTCACCATTTTCTAGCGTACGAATACCTCGTGGTTGACCAAAATAAATACCACCCGTTAATTCCCGAACGATTAAGATATCTAAACCTGCCACGATTTCAGGCTTCAAACTAGATGCCCCTGCCAATTGAGGGTAAAGAATTGCAGGACGTAGATTCGAAAACAATTCAAGATTAGAGCGCAAACCCAGCAACCCTTTTTCAGGACGAACCGCCATGTCCAACTTATCCCATTTAGGCCCACCGACTGCTCCCAATAAAATGGCATCCGCCGCTTTTGCTTTGGTCAAAGTGGACTCTGGAAGAGGTGTGCCCGTCTCGTCATATGCCGTCCCACCCACTAACGCACTTTCGTGAGTGATATCTAAATGAAAAGCCTCATTGACCGCATCCAATACACGAACGGCCTGCTCAACGATTTCAGGACCAATGCCATCACCGGGCAAAATTAATACATTCTTAGCCATTTTCTTATCCTCAATTCTTTAAAATCAGCCTTCACAAAACGCTTTGTGAAGGCTAAAAACACGATTCAAAACACAATCAGCCCGCGATACTACTCGCCACGCGATAAGAACAACCAAGGGGCATTTGCCATGCGTTTTTCTTCAAAACGGCGGATGCTGTCTTCGTTTTGCAATGTCAGACCAATATCATCCAGA
This sequence comes from Marinomonas spartinae, assembly GCF_016461715.1. Lineage (GTDB taxonomy): Bacteria > Pseudomonadota > Gammaproteobacteria > Pseudomonadales > Marinomonadaceae > Marinomonas > Marinomonas spartinae_A. The sequence continues at coordinate 176,446 of NZ_JAEMUI010000005.1, forward strand.
CCATTTAATAAGCAATGCTTACGGAAGGTATCCACTAAAAACTCAAATACCTCACCAGAAGGTGAAGTCACTGTTTGAGCTTCAAGGTCAACAATCACTTCCGCGCCTTTTTTAGCGGTCACCTCAGCGAACAATTGGTCCACTTCTTCTGACGCCAAGACAATGGGCAATAAACCATTTTTAAAACAGTTATTGTAGAAAATATCGGCAAAGCTTGGGGCGATAATGGCTCGAAAACCGTAATCATCCAATGCCCAAGGCGCATGTTCACGGCTGGAACCGCATCCAAAATTTTGTCGAGCCAATAACACGCTTGCCCCTTGATAACGGGGTTGGTTTAAAACAAACTCTTCACGAATCGGACGACCATCACACTCCTGATCAGGCTTACCTTCATCTTCATAACGCAGCTCATCAAATAAATTTTTACCAAATCCTGTACGCTTGATGGATTTCAAGAACTGCTTTGGAATAATCATATCGGTATCAACGTTTGCCAAATCCAAAGGAGCGGCTAACCCTGTATGTTTCGTAAAAGGACGCATGCTGTTCTCCTAGTGTTTAACAAACTCATTAACATCAACAAAATGGCCAGCGATGGCCGCGGCAGCCGCCATGGCAGGACTCACCAAATGGGTACGACCACCAAAGCCTTGTCGACCTTCAAAGTTACGGTTAGAAGTGGAAGCACAGTGCTCACCAGCCCCTAATTTGTCCGCATTCATAGCCAAACACATGGAGCAACCTGGCTCACGCCATTCCAACCCTGCGGCTTCAAATATCTTGTCTAAACCTTCCTTTTCTGCCTGCGCTTTAACCAAACCAGAACCCGGTACCACAATGGCTTGCTTCAAGGTCGGCGCCACTTTACGGCCTTTCACCACGTCAGCTGCGATGCGTAAATCTTCAATACGTGAATTCGTACAAGAACCAATAAACACACGATCTAATACCACATCAGACAACATGGTTTTGCCTTCTAATCCCATGTACTTCCAAGCACGGGCGTAACCTTCTTTTTTCACTGGGTCTTTTTGATCTTCTGGACGAGGAATTGGCTCATCAATGGCGATAACCATTTCTGGCGACGTGCCCCATGTGACTTGCGGCTTGATGTCTTCAGCTTTGATAACGACGACTTCGTCAAACTGTGCGTCTTTGTCAGACACTAGGTCTTTCCAAGCCTCAACCGCCATGTCCCAATGCTCTCCTTTTGGTGCATAAGGACGCCCTTTTACGTATTCTATGGTGGTGTCATCGACTGCAATCAATCCGACACGAGCACCAGCCTCAATGGCCATATTACATACTGTCATGCGGCCTTCCATTGATAAAGACTGGATACCTGTACCACCAAATTCGATGGCGTATCCTGTTCCTCCAGCCGTACCAATGGCACCAATAATCGCCAGAACAACATCTTTCGCAGACACCCAAGGCGAGAGTTCACCGTCAACACGCACAAGCATATTGCGGCTTTTCTTTTGTACTAAGCATTGCGTGGCTAATACATGTTCCACTTCAGAGGTGCCAATACCGTGTGCTAACGCACCAAACGCACCGTGAGTAGATGTATGAGAGTCACCACAAACAACCGTCATACCTGGTAACGTCGCGCCTTGTTCTGGCCCAACAACGTGCACGATACCTTGACGAATGTCCTTCATGTTGAATTCAGTGATACCGAATTCTTGGCAATTGTCATCCAATGTAGTGACTTGGATTTTAGAAACAGGATCTTCAATCCCATTAACACCGTTAACACGCTCGTTTTTGGTGGTTGGAACGTTGTGATCCGGTGTTGCTAGACTAGATGATACACGCCAAGGCTTACGACCAGCCAATCGCAAACCTTCAAACGCTTGCGGTGACGTTACTTCATGAAGTAGCTGTAAATCAATATAAATCAACGCACTACCATCATCACGTTGCTGTACAAGGTGGCTATCCCACAACTTGTCATAAAGGGTTTTGGCTGACATAACTTCTCTCCTAAATATCCTGTTGAAGTATCCTAGAACTTTTGTTCAAATTACTCAAATTCATAATTTTCATGGTTTGGATAATATTTAAGAATGCTAGATATTGCAGAACTTCTCACCTTTATAAAAGTGGCTGAAACAAAGTCTTTCTCGGAAGCGGGTTTAGCTCTATTTATTACACAACCAGCCGTGAGTAAACGCATCGCAGCACTTGAAAGTAGCCTCGAAACCAAGCTGTTTGACCGTATTGGAAAACAAGTCCAACTAACAGAAGCAGGCGTCAGGCTTCTGCCTAAAGCACGTAAAATTGTAGAGGATTTACAAGATATAAAGCGAAGCATGACACTACAAATGGAAGACGTCAGCGGTGAACTCAGAATCGCCATCAGTTACCATATTGGATTAAGAAGACTTCCCCCTTTATTAAAACGCTTTCAGGAGAATTTTCCTAACGTACAACTGGAAATTGACTTCACCCAATCCGAAGATGCTTACCAGCAAGTATTAAAAGGCTTGACGGAAATTGGTATCATCACGCTATCAGACAAAGAAAATCACTTAATTGAGGCCATTCCTATTTGGTCAGACCCATTGACCTGTGTTGTCAGCAAAGACCATCCATTAGCTAACATAGAGAATGTTAGCCTAGAAGACCTTGCCCATCATGCCTGCGTATTACCCAACGAAAATACCTTTACCAGACTCATTGCAGAGCGCGCCTTTGGCAAACAAGGTCTTAAACCCAAAGTGCGCATGAATACCAACAACTTTGAAACACTCGCCATGCTCGTTCACATCGGCTGGGGATGGTCTATGCTCCCCTCCACACTCGTAACTGACGAACTGGTAATACTTCATCATGCAGACTTGAATGTGGAAAGACGGCTAGGCATTATCCACCACAAACAACGCACCTTAAGTCGTGCTGGGCAAGCGTTTATCGATCTACTAAAAACAGCTCAAGGAAATTAAACTACACCGACAAGAGGCCTAAGATGCACAAAACATTCAAAAGAGGGAAATCGCACGCCAAGTACAACAGTTTGGCAAGATCTATGCTTAAATAATAAACAACTTTAGTGTAAAGCAAGCCCTAAGAAACAAGCACCTGAATGATATCTCATTAAACGAGGTTGGTATGGAAAACAAAATCGAGTGGTGGCGCGGCGCGGTAATCTACCAAATTTATCCGCGTAGTTTTTTTGATGCAAATAACGATGGAATCGGAGACCTTCCAGGTATCACCCAAAAAATAGACTACATTGCATCGTTAGGTGTCGATGCTATTTGGCTATCACCTTTTTTTACCTCTCCTATGAAAGACTTCGGTTACGATGTATCGGATTACTGTGATGTAGATCCTATCTTCGGCACACTCAAAGACTTTGACGATCTTGTGGCAGAAGCGCACAAACACGGTTTAAAAGTTATGATAGACCAAGTGCTTAATCATACCTCCGACCAACACCCTTGGTTCGAAGAGTCAAGGCAAAGCCATGACAACGACAAGGCAGATTGGTATGTCTGGGCCGATGCCAAACCAGACGGCACCGTACCAAACAACTGGCTTTCCGTTTTTGGTGGCCCCGCGTGGCATTGGGATAGTCGCCGCAAACAATATTACTTGCACAACTTTTTAGATAGTCAACCTGACTTAAATTTTCACAACCCAGACGTAGTCGATGCCATTTTAGCGACGGTAGAATTTTGGCTAAAACGCGGTGTTGATGGCTTTCGCCTTGATACAGCCAACTACTATTACCACGATCTCGAACTACGTGATAACCCTGCTAAAGAAGAGATTGTCGAAGGCAGTATCGGTGTACGGCTAGACAACCCCTATGCCTATCAGCAACACCTATATGATAAGTCACGACCTGAAAATATAGCCTTCTTACAACGTCTACGGGCACTACTCGATCAATATCCACAAACCACCACGGTTGGCGAAGTAGGCTGCGACTTTTCACTTAAGACCATGGCAGCTTACACTCAAGGCAATGATAAACTGCACATGTGCTATTCCTTTGATTTATTAACCCATGATTCCTCTATGGGACATATCCGGCACACCATGGAAACCATTGAAGCAGGATTAGGGGATGGCTGGCCTTGTTGGTCTATCGGCAATCACGATGTGGAACGAGTAGCCACCCGCTGGGGTAAAAACAAGCATATGCCTAATCAGAGCAAGGCCTACATGACCATGCTGCTTTCGTTACGCGGTAGTATTTGCTTGTATCAAGGAGAAGAGCTGGGACTGCCGGAAGCAGAATTAACCTATGAACAACTGGTTGATCCTTACGGCATCAATTTTTGGCCTGAGTTTAAAGGCCGTGATGGCTGTCGAACCCCTATGCCGTGGACTAATACGCCACTAGGCGGCTTTACCAGTAACACGTCTCCTTGGCTCCCCGTGGCGGAAAGCCATTTGCCCCTCGCCATCGAAGAACAAGAAGGTACACGCTCTTCCATTCTGCATGCGTATCGAGATTTTTTACATTTAAGACGCGGACATCCTGAGCTGATTCACGGCGACATTGAGTTTTTATACCATGATGTGTCTACCCTGACTTTTTTGCGAAGTTATAACGGAAAATCTTTGTACATAGCAATCAATACCGCCGAACAATCGAAAATTGTTTCTTGTCATTTTTCATTAACACCGCTGGTATTACCTGAAGCCATTCCAGCTGGGTACATTGAAAACGGACAAATCGTCCTGCCAGCCTTCTCAGTATTTATCGGTTGTGTCATGGATACTGAATAATCAATAAAAAGTCCGCACCAGAAACAAAAAAACGCCGTTCATAGTGAATGGCGTTTTTTATTACATAACAGATTTAAACAACAGTCCAATCAAACCAGCCTTATAAAGAAGGCAGCTCGTTTTGTCTTGGCCAAGCATTAATAATCGCTTTGACTAAAGTTGCCAATGGAATCGCAAAGAAAATCCCCCAAAAACCCCAAATACCGCCGAAAAACAATACCGCCAAGATAATGGCTAGCGGATGTAAGTTTACGGCTTCAGAAAAAAGCAAAGGAACTAGAATATTGCCGTCTAACCCTTGAACAACCAAGTAAGCAATCACCAAATACCAGAAATCACTGCTCGCACCGTATTGATAAAAAGCCACGACAACAACAGGAATGGTCACAGCCGCCGCACCAATGTAAGGAATCAGTACGGATAAGCCGACAAGCAAAGCCAACAACTGAGCATACTTCAACCCCATAATGGCAAAAACAATATAGGTAAAAACAGCAACGACAATCATTTCGATGACTTTGCCACGAATGTAATTGGCAATTTGTTCATTCATTTCATTGGCGATATTACGCAACATACGACGCTCTTTTGGCAACCAAGAGGTCATATAACCTAGTATCTCTTTCTGATCTTTTAATAAAAAGAACATCACCAGTGGCACTAAAATAAAATAGATCACAATGGAGAATAAAGAAGGGATGCTGGCAATGGAATATGACACAATCCACTGGCCCACGCTGGCAAACTCCGTGGCCAAAGAATTAACCACCTCATCAATAGCGCTTTGGCTAACCAGCGCGGTATGGCCTTGCGCAAAGGTTTCGATAGCCTGTTGAATCACCCCAATCATACGAGGTAAGTCATTCACAAAACGAACCGCTTGTTCCCAAATAATGGGAACCATAATGCCGATAAACGCCACACAGCTTGCCAAGAAAGACAAAAAGACAATTACCACTGACCAGGTATGACTGACGCCAAGACGCTTGATCCGCTCAACGGCTCCTTGTAATAAAAATGCCAGTACTATCGCGATTAAAACCGGCGCTAAAATTCCTCCCCAAAAAGCGAGAACACAGAGCGTCCCAATCAATAACAGTAGGAAGACCACAACCTCTTCATTGGAGAAGTAACGCTTAATCAGAGTATCTACAATTTTAAACATATCTGGTCCGCTCTATTTTTTCTCAATAACAAATATATAAACACCATCCTTTTCATTTTTATGTCGCAACGTATGTCCCACTTGCCCCACATAAAAAGGAATGTCTTTCCATGACCCAGCATCACACGCTTCCACGGCCAATAATTGACCTGATTGTAACTTACTCAACGCCATTTTAACTTTCAGTAACGGCATAGGACACACATCTTGTCTTGCATCTACTATGGCATCACACTCATAATTACCTTTAATCACCCTTCATATCTCCATGACGAGAACATTCGCCGATTATGAAACCATTCTCTCCTTTTATAACCAACTTAGCCATCTTAGTGATTGTTTTTTTTAGCACTTTTTCAAGTCCAAGTCGCGCTGAATTACCCAATCTATCAAGCAGCAAAGACGAACGTTCATTGTCCAATCCGAGTTACGTCGTTGGGCAGCACTGGTTTCGACAAATCAATGGTAGCCAAGCAGTTATTGCCTTTCCCCCCGCTTACAATTATGTACGACAAGCATTGGCAACCATTTTGCCGCACACTGGCCTAGATAATAAAATGGTCGAGATTACCTTATTAAACAGCACGCAAAGTAACGCCTTCGTCATTCCAGGAAACCATTTATTTATTTACTCAGACATCATGGAAATGATCACCGATGAAGATATGTTTTATGGCCTGCTATCCCATGAAGTTGCCCACCTAGATCTCAATCACTATGAACGACAAACTCAATTCTCCAGCCAGGAATTAAGCAAAACCTTGGTCATGATTGGTGCTAGCATCGCTGCTGCCGCAGCCGGCGCAGGCCCGGACGCAACATCCGCCCTCTGGATCGGTGGCATGGCAAACCAAGCAGAAAATACACTGACCTATAGCCGAGAGCAAGAACAAGAAGCAGACCGACAAGGCAGACGCTATATGAAAGCAGCAGGGCTCAACCCTCAAGGTATGAACCATTTATTTAAAGCCATGTTGAAAGCCCTGTTAGGGCGCCCGCAATTAGAATTTTTATCGACCCACCCGCTACCTAAAACTCGGATCGCGGATAGCATGTCTTTCCAGAAAGAAGAGAGCATACTCAAACAAAAAGAAAGCAGTCAGAATTTCCTTTTTTTTAGAGCAACGATGCTTGCCTACCGTGCCATATTAAGCAACAGAATAGACTATGTTCTTTTACAATCCATAGACAATGAGGATGCCTATAACTTCGCTCAAGCGTTAGTCGCCTATTTAGAGCAGTCACCACAAAAAGCTCTAACCTTTTTAGCAAAAATTCATACTCAGAATCGTTTTGTTAGCTATTTAAAAGCACTTAGCCTGCAATCAGATGGACAAAAAAAAGCAGCATTGAAAGTTGTTCAGAATGTCCTTAATCTCGCCCCGAATGATCTTTCTTTTGGAACATTATACGCCACGTTTACACATACTAAATACACAGGATCCCAGGCACCTCGCTATCTTTATGAAAAGAAACAGGTATGGGAAGCCGATATTGCTTATTACAGATATCAGCATAACATTCCAATGGCGCTTAACTACAAGGCGTTACTTGATTTTAATTTAGGACAGGATAAAGAAGCACAAAGACTGCTTTTCAGGGCCTTGCAAGACGCCAAAGATAAGGATAAAGCGTCAATCAGACGAACTCAAAGTGAAATAGACATGATAAAAGAAGCGGAAAAGGAAGAAGGTATTCGAGACGACTAGAAAAGGCACTGTCTAAACAACAGCCATAGATTCGAAGAGCATTTATCGGGATGAATACAGATTCTGATAGTTGAAACGTGCTCTCTGCAGTTTATACAAAGTATTTTCTAAATGTTTGATTTTTGTCTGAACGATCATCTGCTCTTCAAATAATGTTTTAGGTTGTTTGTAATCCATACATTGATGCACATCAACACCCATAGCATCCAACTGATTCACCAAATCAGCCAGCTTCATTTTACTCTTTTGCAGCAATTCTACTTTACTCATCATGCTATTCTCACCATTAGTAAGATCAGCATTATATTGCTGTGCAAAAGACAAAACAGGAATAGAAAGTAGCATAATTAAAATAGCTTTAAATAAATACATCTTTCCCTCCTTACTCTCTAATAAATATCATCAGAAATATAAAAAGGCCAATCCAATACTGGCCTTTTTATCTTTTAGCATCAATCATATATTATTGTGCATTTTGAGAGTTTAATGAATTCAGCTTCAAACGTAGGTTCATTTCATGATTTTGCAATAATTGCGCTTGTGTAACAGGAGATAACGTCTGATTGACTTTATATTGGCTCACACTAACGCCTTTGTTCATCAACTGTTGATCCAAAGACTGAATTTCTGCTCTAGCTTTAGTGATTTGACCATAGGTTGCGTCACCAGGCGCTGCCATGGCAGCCGTCGCAACGGAACAAGAAAAAACTACAGCCAATAATGTTTTAGTAAGTGTATTCATATTATATACTCCATTTCCATCTACTATTAATCGAATAGCAGCTCATTTTCTTTCCACTACAATCTAGCTGCTTGATTAAAATAATAGCAACAAATAGAAGAATAAATACCCCTAATACACACGTGTACATATCTATCCTATATGTGAGACAAACATGCACAATCACTAAAAAACAGACAAAAAACACTAATACCGTATTTTATTTTTACAGCCCTCAAGAAAGATACAAATATATTTTCAGCCATCAAAAGATAAAGGAAGAATATTGAAAGGAAAATAATACACAAAAGCATCTAATCTATAGATACCCGCCCCCCATAGAAACCATGATAAAAAAGCAGGACGGTTTGAATATTTTATAAATTAAAACAACAGGTTCCAGCTAGCTAAGGCTCATACAAGCACAAAACAACCGTTTTTTCAGTGCGTTTTTTTGGTATGATGAAACAAACCCTTATATGCATACTATCATGACTCCGTTTGCTCTAATTGACAATCTAGAACATCTACCCAACCCTTTCACTCAGTTTGAGCACATCGCCACTGAGCTAAAGGAGAATGTGCCATTTTTAAACGATCCAGATTACAAACGCGACCTACAACTCGCCCTTTGTTTTATCTACAGCTATAACGGCTCTCAAGCCACGTATAATTCCTATCGTCGAGAAGTTGAGCGTTTACTCCTGTGGTCTTGGCATACGCAATCCACACCAACAACTCAATTACGGCGTGATCAGATCGAAGCCTTTATCCATTTTTGCATCACACCACCAGAAAGCTGGATAGGCATTAAAAATGTTGCTCGCTTTAAACAACATATGGGGCGCCGTGTTCCTAATAAAGAATGGCGACCTTTTGTCAGTCATATCAGTAAATTAGAATTCAGTAATGGCGACGTTCCTGTGGCAAAAAAGTATTCCCTATCACAAGCCGCCATTCGGGCAACTTTTTCCATCCTGTCATCTTATTATGGCTTTTTGATGCAAGAAGAAGCGGTACACCAGAACCCCGTGGCTTTGATTCGTCAAAAGAGTAAGTTCGTCAAAAAAGAAGTCACAAGACGACAAGTAAGACGCATTTCTAATTTACAATGGGATTATGTGATTGAAACCGCTGAAATGTTGGCGGAAGAAGATCCTGCAACCCATGAGCGCACACTTTTCATCATGAACGCACTACTGGGGATGTACTTACGTATTTCAGAGTTGGTCGCCGATGAACGATCCGCCCCCGTGATGGGAGATTTCACCAAAGACGCAGACGGTCATTGGTGGTTTAAAGTACTGTCAAAAGGCAATAAAGAGCGACTCATTGCAGTCTCTGACGATATGCTGCGCGCCCTTGCGAGATATCGCCAATTCCGAGATCTCCCCCCATTACCAACCGTTGCGGAAAACACCCCATTAATTCCGAAAAATCGTGGTCAAGGACCCATGACCAGCTCAAGACAGATTCGTAATATCGTACAGTTTTGTTTTGATACGACTTATCAGCGCATGTGCGATGATGGCATGAAGGCCGATGCGGAAGATTTACGCGTTGCAACCGTTCACTGGCTCCGTCACACCGGCATCTCGGAAGATGTAAAAACTCGCCCGAAAGAGCACGTTCGTGAGGACGCAGGACATGCCAGCATGGCAACAACCGATCGCTATATAGACACCGAATACCGTGAGCGCCACGCCAGTGGCCGCAAAAAAACATTACGCCCACACTAAACACCTACCCTGCCCTCAAGAAAGCCTTACTCCCAACGGGTTAGGCTTTCTTCGTCTTGCTCCTTGGCATCCACCCATTTACTTTTATCCCCTTGGGTTTCTTTTTTCCAAAATGCGGCCCGACTTTTGAGATAATCCATTATAAAGTCACAGGCCTGAAAGGCTTCTGCTCGATGGGACGCACTCACCCCAACAAAGACAATTTTATCTTGTACCGCTAACTTGCCGACACGATGCACTACGGTCACTGCATTTAATGACCAACGCGAACAAGCATCCTCGACAATTGTCTGTAAATTATGCTCAGTCATTCCTGGATAATGCTCTAACTCAAAGGTACAGTCTTGGGATGGTAAGGATGAGAAGTGGCGCACTAGACCAACAAACATCGCAACAGCACCGGTTTCACTATTCACCACTAAATCATCATAGAGTGCCTGAACATCGAAATCTTCCTGTTGAACTTTAATCATCTTAGCCACCTGTAACAGGTGGAAAAAAAGCTACCTCTTTAGTCCCTTGCTTCACCATGTCGCCATCACGGGCAAATTCGAAATCAATGGATGACTGAATGCCCTTATCCAATAGTGCATCGCCATTTCTCAGCAGATTAGCTAATTGCGCTTTGAGTTCTTTGATGGTCATTGGCAAATCTCCTTCCAATACATAACGTTCAATGCCAAGAGCCTCTTTAAGAGACGCAAAGAAAACCACATTTAATTCATTCATATATCCCCCTCCTATCAATCAGTTTTGTGTTCTGTCGCTAACCAATCGCCACTTTTGCCACCTTGCTTTTCCAGCAGCGAGACATTTTTAATCACCATCCCCTTATCGACAGCCTTACACATATCGTAGAGGGTCAGCGCAGCCACACTAGCTCCGGTTAGCGCTTCCATCTCCACCCCTGTTTTTCCTTTCAAGGAACAAGAACACAACACTTGAATTTGTGTTTTATTCAAAACCGTTATATCGATTGTCACTTTGGTTAGCATCAATGGATGACATAAAGGTATCAGATCTGAAGTTTTCTTAGCCGCTTGAATACCAGCAATACGAGCTGTTGCCAATACGTCTCCCTTTGGTAAACCCCCTTCGATAATCTTAACCAAGGTATCCGGCTTCATCTCGATAATCGCTTGTGCTCTTGCCATACGTTTCGTCATGTCTTTATCTGACACATCTACCATGTGAGCATGACCTTCAGTGTCCAAATGGGTAAGTTGATTACTCATAACATTCCTAAATTGAATCGATACATTGCAAATGCGCCTATCTTTTAAGAAAGCTCACAGGATTGCAAGAAAAGTTGTTCTTATGCGTGAGTAATTGGAAAACATCTACCTTTGTCAGCGCCGCTAAATCATGCATAATGCTCTTTTATATGAGTATTTTTATCAGGATAGCATGAGCTTAATAGACGATTATCTATTATTGGAAATTCCTACCCACGCTAATGAACAAGAGGCGAAGGCGGCTTTTCGTCGTCTGGCCCGACGCTATCATCCAGATAAAAACCCACATACGGATACCACAGAACATTTCCAGCGTTTACAAGCCGCCTATGAAAATGTCTTGCAGGCCATAAAGCAAGGTTCGCAAGGAGGAGAGTGGAAACCCTATCAATTCCACCAAGAAAGTAGCACGACAAAAAACCGCTATTATTCCCACTCAAAAGCCACAGATAAAGAACAAGAAGCCTATATAAAAGAACGGCAAAAAGCCTATGAGCAAATGAAGCGAAACAGTGCTCAACAGGAAAAAGCCAGAGAAGAAGCCATCAAAGCAGCGCGTAATACTCTCAATGAAAAGCGCGTTAAAGCCATGTATGAAGAAGCTTTTAAGGCCTCAAAAGGCTTCACCTCACAAGGTTATGCCAACGATGAAGCGTCCTCTTCTTACTCAACTCAATATAATCAGCGCAAATATTCAGACAGTCAGTATTCTTCACAGACTTATCAGGCGAATTCAGGTTCAGCAGAACAAGCAAGCGACATTCCGCCCTACTATATGTTTGATGATGAGCCAAGTACCCTGAATGAACCAAGCTTTCAAGCAAATCGTCCAAGTCAAGCGAAGCCTGTTCGCCTGTATGCCGCCAAAGCCGCATTTAGAGCCGCTACTTATATTGTTTGTTTCGCTTCTGGGGTCTACGCCACACTATTTTGGCAAGATCATCAAAGATCAACACAACAAGAAAAAGTGGCCACTTATATTCCTGGTTTGTATCCACAATATCGCGTGGGTGATGCCTATACTCTCGTTCCAACGAATTTATACTCTGAACCCGATAAAAATACGAAATCGATCCAAGAGTTACCGGCCTATACCGATGTTCAAAGCATCAAGCAACAAGGTGGATGGTTAACGGTACGCTACAATAATGTGAGCGGATGGATACAAGCAAAAGATGTTGGCTTTGGCACCATTCAGCATGCCGTTGCCACGGGCTGTATTGGTTATCCAGGTACCGCTCCAAGTCAGGGTGAAGTCATCGGAAAAGCTGATGGCAGTAGTCGTCTTCGTATCTTAAACCATCTTCCTGAGCAAAGTATTTTAACTTTTCAATCCTATGATGGACGAAAGCCCTTTTCCATCTTTCTTGAAGCCAAGCAGCCTTTTGCTGCAAACTTCATTCCCGAAGGACGCTATCGATTGGTGTTAGAGACGGGTTCCCTGTATCATAACGCCTGCAAAAAATTCCTATTTAATGACACAAGCAAAGTCGTCTTAGACAACGTAAAATTTGCCAGCACAGAGCAATCGCTCACGCTTAATCCTTAACGCCAAGACGACCCTAACACCGAGTATTTCTAACGCCATGCTGAGTAATATCCGTATTGTCCTGATCAACACATTCCACCCGGGAAATGTTGGCGCCATCGCTCGCGCCATGAAAAACATGGGATTAACCAATTTATATCTAGTGGATCCAAATGACTATCCTTCGGAAGAAGCAACTAGTCGCGCGGCAGGTGCAGTCGACTTATTAGAACGCGCAACCATCGTCAATACGCTCGAAGAGGCGATCCATGACTGCAGTTTGGTCATTGGCACAAGCGCACGACATCGCACTTTCCAACTGCCCATTATGAATGCTCGCGAATGTGCCCAGACCGTTATCCCTGAAGCAAAAGAACACCAAGTTGCCATTGTTTTTGGACGAGAAACAACGGGCTTATTAAATGAAGAAATTGCTCAGTGCCATCGCCAAGTATACATAGATGCTAACGATGAATACCCTGTGTTGAATATTTCTCAGGCGGTACAAATTGTCTCCTATGAAATATGGATGGCCAACCAAGATAAATCTACTCACAATAAAGACGTGGGAGAATATCCTCTTAAACAAGATATGGAACGATTCTACGAACACCTTGAAGAAACCTTATACGGCATCAACTTCATCATTCGTAATCATCCTGGAAAAGTACTCGACAAACTGCATCGCTTTTTCAATCGTTCTCGACCTGAAAAGCAAGAGCTTGGAATTTTAAGAGGCATTCTTGCAGCGGTGCAGCGTGAAGCAGGATTAACAGAAGCAAACAATCACCCTGAGAAAAAGAAAAGCCAACATAATAAAGAGATTGAATAACGGACAGAGACAACGTTAAAAAGTACCATAACACAATGTTCAACTCGCCTGTCTAGGTGTACTGAAAACGGAGATAGAATGAAAAAGTGTATCTTGCTTGCTCTCGCCATCACACAATTAACCGCCTGTGCGGCGCTTAAAAACCAACTGACAACAGAGCAGACTCTGCAACAAAAAGCCGCTTACTCTCTAGGGGTTAATCCAGAAAATGTTGTCATTAGCAATAAAGAAACCAATGATAAGACGGTACGCTTTACGGCTTCTATTAAAGATAAAACCTATGAGTGCGCTTACCAATCAACTCTGACCATTCAAACCGATGCGGTTTGCCAGCTGAAATAAGCGTTAACTCATAAAAAGTAATACTATAAAAGCGCCAAAAAATAAAAAAGAGTAACCAGATGTTATCCGGTTACTCTTTTACTTAATGCTTATTTTACTTAATACATCATTCAGTGAATGACAAACACTCTATACTTTAGCCCCTTCTGCCGTCATAGCGACACCACGTGTTTCTTTACCACGCGATACCAAGATAGCAATTAATAAAGCAACCGTTCCCACAACAATGGCCATCGCCAAACCGTAGTTACCGTTATGAGCCGACGCAATGTGCGTCTGTATTGTTGCATTGACCGAAGCAAGTAAGTTACCCATTTGGTATACAAAACTTGGGAGAATAGCGCGAACATTCGCAGGTACCAACTCATTAAGATACGTTGGTACGACACCCCAAGCCCCTTGAACCATAAATTGCATTAAGAATGCGCCAATACCAATGGAGACAGAGCCAGTAGAGAAAGCCCATAATGGAATCACTGGCAACGCCAGCAAAGCGGCAAACATAATGGCTTTCTTACGACCAATACGTTCAGATAAAGAACCAAAGAATATACCACCGATAATGGCAGAGATGTTATAACAGATCGCTATGATACTCACAGTATGTGCATCAAACCCATGTTGCACTTTCATGAACGTTGGATACAAATCTTGAGAACCGTGGCTGAGGAAGTTAAAGCATGTCATTAACAACACCATAAAACCACAAACACGCCAATTATCCTTAATGGTACCAATAATAGACACGTTCTCTTTGACTACCTGATTCGCCAACCAAACAGGAGACTCTGGCACTTTGAAGTAAATATAAGGAAGCATCAAAATCGGCAAGGCACCAATAATGAACATACCACGCCAGCCTACATGGGTATAAAACAACCCAAAGATGATAGAAGCAAGTAAATAGCCCGCAGGATAGCCCGCTTGGAACATACCGGACATAAAGCCACGAGATTTACTAGGGATCGTCTCCATTGCTAACGCCGATGCCACACCCCAGATTCCCCCCATAGCGATACCGTATAAAATACGAAACGCCATAAAGGCCTCAAATGAGGGCGACCAAGCAGAAAGCAATTCAAATACTGAAAAAAGGACAATGTTCGACATAAGAATAGGCCGACGTCCAAATTTCTCTGCCAAACGTCCAAAAATTAACGCACCAATTGGACGCACAGCTAGTGTCAGCATTATCGTAACGGCAACATCAGAAATGGAGTTATGGAAGTTTTTTGCTAAATCACTTAACACGAATACCAAAATAAAAAAGTCAAACGCATCAAGCGACCAACTAGCGAAAGAGGCAAATGCCACGTGACGTTGTGTCGAGCTCCAATTACTCATATAGGTTTCCCCCGAAAAAAGCATTTTATTATTGTTGAATTAAGCCCGATCCATCACATAACCAATATGGTAACAGATCGTAAACTTACATATTACTCTAAGCCTTTTTTATTTATAAATAATGCTTGTAAAGTGTAAAGTTATGTCATTAATTTTGTTTTTGGAGCAGACT
>NZ_JAEMUI010000050.1 GCF_016461715.1 Marinomonas spartinae
GCGCCAGCGCTACAGTGGGATACCATTCCTTTTCTTGCACCAAATGCGCCAACATTACTAAAAGCGTTACATGGTAAGCTGGGTAAAGATGTCGATGCTATTATGGAAAAACACGGTGTTCATGTTGTTGCTTGGGGCTTCTATGGTTATGCCACTTCTTATATCAATAACAAAAAACCCATCGTTACTCCAAGTGACTTAAAAGGGTTAAGAATGCGCTCTGAGGGCAGCCTTTCTGCTATGTTCCTTAAGAGCCAAGGCGCCACTCCAGTTGCCATGGACTCCAGTGAAGTCTATACCTCTATGCAACGAGGCGCTTTAGATGGCGCAACATCGGGTCTATCGACCATCACGTCACGTAAATGGTTTGAAGTAGGTAAATACGTTACCGCAATCCACTATGTACCTTTGGTTTACCCTGTTCAAGTCAACCTACAATGGTGGAAAGGACTAACCCAACAACAGCGTGACGTGATCACCAAAGCGGCCAAGGCATCCGAAAAAGCGGCCGTACAAGACATTGAAAATGAATTTACTAATGATATCAAGTTCCTGAAATCTAAAGGCAACCAAGTCACGCAATTAACTGGTAAGCAGTTAACGCCTTGGAAAGAAACCGCTGGTGTCATGGAGCGTAAACTGTATCTTAAAGAAACAGGGGCAACTGGTCAGAAAATTTTGGATGACCTAAAACCCTACAGCAACTAACACGCCTCCTTTTTCTAGGTAAATTCAATGACACATCCAACTGAGACATCCCCATTTGGCCGCTTGGTCAAATGGGTAAGGGATTTAACGGGAGGGCTGGCTAAATTAGTCAGCATCATCGCGGCACTATCCCTCATCTTATTATCCATGTCCATCATTGCTGGTATTGTCCTGCGCATGATGAACATAGACAATTCTTGGACTTACGACCTCGATTTATTTTGTCTAATTTGGTTAGCCTTTACGGGCACAGTTGCGACGGCAATGGGCCGCCATCATGTGACAGCAGGCATTGCCATAGAAAATCTAATCGGGCGGGGAAAGCTACTGATCATTCTGCGCTTTTTAATTCTGTTTAGCTTTTTGTGTTTTATGTCGTACGCAGGCTTTTTGCAGGCATTAGACAGCTTCACCATGCAAGAAATCACCTTAGACGTGGTTCAGTGGCCAGTGTGGGTTGCGAAGGCTGCTGTTCCCATTGGGATTGGTGTCTGGGCGGTGGCTGAATTACATAAGTTCATACTGGATATCAGCCAAACCGATTAAAGACATTGCTACATCACATGCTTCATTAAATTCGCGACTTCGTGAAAAGGTCTCGATTGATGAGTATTTGACAAATAATTATTGGAACTCATAAATGACCTTTACGATCACTCTGTGTGCCTTGGCGGCACTCATGATTCTGGGATTGCCAATCTCCGTATCACTACTCATTAGTGGTATGCTCGGTTACATGATAACCATTGGTGTTGGGCCTGGCATTAACGCGCTCACACAAACAGCCTATAGCGACCTCAACTCTTTTGTTATTATTGCCATTCCACTTTATATTTACATGGGCCAGCTCATGCTCAAGGGGGGAGCTGGAAAAGACTTATTTAGCTTTGCTCATCGCATAACAAGAAAACTTCCTGGTGGGCTCGCCATCGCCGCCACCTTAGCCAGTACTATCTTTGCTGCGATTTCAGGCTCCTCCACAGCAACTGCTGCGACTATTGGTTCGATTAGTATTCCAGAGATGCGTGAACGTGGTTACCCAAAACGACTCAGTGCAGGCTGTGTTGCCGTATCGGGTACATTAGGGATTTTGATACCGCCAAGCATTTCATTCATTCTCTATTCATTAGTCACCAATAGCTCTGTTAACCAGTTGTTTTTAGCTGGCATTATTCCCGGCTTAATGTTGGCTGGATTGTTTTCACTCTATTCCATCTATGCCATGCGTAAGCATCCCATTAACCCTACAAATAGCGAGCAATCGGCAGAGGCGAAAGCCCCTATCACCTTCGATATGATTGCCAGCTTGTTATTGATTCCAGTGGTGCTGGGCGGGATCTATACGGGACTATTCACCCCAACAGAAGCCGCTGGTGTCGGGGTGATCTATGCCCTATTACTGACCATATTTGTTAAGCGCAGTTTATCACTTAAACTCTTCTGGCAAGCCACCATGGCCAGTGTCGAAACCAGTGCGATGATACTGATGTTAATCGCAGGGGCGTCCGTATTTGGTAACACACTGTCACTTCTACAAGTGCCTCAAGACGTAGCACAATGGATAGACTCACTGAATTTATCCGCCATTCAGTTTTTAATCTTAATCAACATCCTTTACTTAATACTGGGTATGTTTATGGATGCGGCCGCAGCGATTCTTGTCACGGTCCCCATTCTGTTACCAGCACTACAAGCATTGGATATCAACCTTGTCTGGTTTGGCGTGATTCTGGTTATCAATATGGAAATCGGGGCCGTGACGCCACCTGTTGGCATGAATCTATTTGTGGTTAAAGCTATCTGTGAAGATTACACCATAAAAGATGTACTGGT
>NZ_JAEMUI010000006.1 GCF_016461715.1 Marinomonas spartinae
TGTTTTTGTTAAACAATTTTTTTATTCGTCATCGCTTACCTTGGCGGTTTTTTGCTAATTTGCCTCCAGTATGGTTTCACTGTCTTAAATCAATAAGGCTATCCTTTTCAAATAGTTGACACATTTTAGGAAAATAGTGATAAATCAGTACTTAATTATTTAAAGAAAGAAGCATCTTTAAGTAAAAATAATAATATAGTTCACTTTTCCAACCTTTTGCTTTCGTAGGGGAACAGCTATGTCTGATGGTAAGCTTAAGAAAAAATTAGGATTGTTAGATTTAACGCTACTCGGGATCGGTTCTATGATCGGTTCCGGTTGGCTTTATGCCGCACTAAGAAGCTCCGGTTTTGCTGGAGCGTGGTCTGGCTACGCCTGGGCGTTAGGTGCCATTATGGTACTGTTTATTGGTTTGGTGTTTGCCGAATTAGGGGCAAGTGTGCCACGTGCTGGTGGATTTGTTCGTTATCCAAATTTCACGCATGGTAATCTTGTTGGTTTTGTTATTGGTATCAGTGCGTTATTGGCTTATACCAGTACAGCTGGTGTTGAAGTGGAGGCGGTTCGTCAATATGCCATGTATTGGTGGCCTGCGTTAGGTCAGTCTGACGGCAGTCCGACGGATCTTGGCTTCATTATGCAAATCCTCTTATTGGTATTTTTCTTCGCATTAAACTATTGGAGTGTGAATGTTTTCGGGCGTATCAATACGATTGTTACGGCGATTAAATTCATTGTTCCTGTGGTGGCTATCGTCACCTTTTTTGGTTACTTCAAAAGTGCGAACTTGCAGGTTCCTGCAACCCACCCAGGTGGAATTCACGGTGTGTTTGCGTCGTTAACAGGGGCTGGGATTGTTTTCGCCTACCTTGGTTTTCGCCAAGCAGTGGACTTTGCTGGTGAGGCGAAGAACCCACAGCGAAATATTCCGATTGCCATTATGTTGGCGTTAGGAGCCAGTTTTGTTATCTATATTCTGTTGCAATTCTCTTTTATGGGAGCCGTGCCATCAGATTTATTGAAAGCACATGGTTGGCATGGTCTTGCTAATGTCTTCAATTCGCCTTACGCGGATTTGGCTCGCTCACTAGGACTTGCTTGGTTGATTAACTTAATTCTTGTGGATGCGGTTATTTCACCTGCGGGCACTGGGAATATTTATTTGGCGGGCGCAAGTCGTATCTTGTTTGCTTGGGCAAAAAATGGTCGTCTGTTTAAGTCACTGGGTAAGGTGGATAAGAAGTCTGGTGTGCCTCGTGGCGCATTATGGTTGTCTTTGATTCTAGCCATTGCTTGGACGCTACCTTCTGAATTCCAAGTCTGGGGCGGTCTGATTGCAGCGGTTACATCGGCTAACGTATTAACTTATATGCCTGGTCCTGTCAGTGCGGCGGTTTTCCGTAAGCGTCTTCCTAATTTGAAGCGTCCGTTTGTGTTACCTGCCTTCGCAATTATCAGTCCGCTGGCCTTCATCGCAAGTACTTTGTTGATTTACTGGAGTAGCTGGGGAGTCAATGAATTGCTATTGCCTGTGTTGATGATAGCGTGGGTGGGGTATGCTTTATTTGCCAAGAACGATCAAGGTCAAGGTGATGTTAAGCGTGCCGTTTGGTTGCTTGCTTATTATGTTGCTCTTTTCATCTTATCCTATGTCGGTAGTTTCGGTGGTAAAGACTATATTAGTTCGCCCGTGGATATCATCATTCTCGTGATAATTTCTCTGGTCACCTATTTCTGGGGTATCGCCTCTAGTTATGAAACCCCCGTTATTCCTGATGAAGATGATGAGCATCAGGTTGAGTACCATGAAGAGGCCGAAGCAAAAACGGCTTAACATGATAGTGTAAGTATTCGCTATTATTAGCGTTCAAGCGCCTCTCTGACACAGATACTGTGTTAGAGAGGCGTTTTTATGAATCCCATAAAAAAGCCAAGGCCCTGACTCATAAGAGGAATTAGCCTTGGCTTGATGAATATTGCTTTACTCTGCTTTAACGATAAAAAGCTTAACCGAGCTGATTTAGTTGTTCATAAGTATTACGCAACCAGACTTTCATGCGCTGGCGTTCGGCAATATTCATGATGCTACGGTCATTGGCGACAGCCCAGAAACTGCTGTTATTAAAGTCGATCTTCTGTGTTAATTTAGTTTGTAGCTTGGGGAGCTCAATGATCAAGGCATCGCGTTCTACCGCCTTTTTATAGGTGTCAGACTTTTGGAAACGAGAGAAGTCATTACCTCGACCATAGTTTTGGACGATGACAAAGTCTACCGATTCTTGTGGGTAGCGCTCTAGGAGCTGATCAAGTAAGGTAATGGTATCGACGCCATCGTCCATGACATGCCAAAGACAGACTTGGTAGCCCATTTCATCAAGTAGACCAAAAACATCGGTTTCTTCTATCCACTTTCCTAGCGGCTCGGCTGTTTGGGCCGCCAAGTCGACAATTAAATCACGCTCCGGGTATTCTTCGATAGAGGCGAGCATACCATCTAGGCTGTCCTCTTCACCCACAATAATGGGAGAAGCGAAATCACTGTAAAAACGGGAAAAAGTAGCATGAGAGGCATCACAGTCAAAACCTAGAAAAGGTTTCTCATTATCAATATAAAATTGTGCTAATACTCGAGCCGTCATGGATTTACCCACACCGCCTTTTTCACCACCAACAAAATGTACTTTAGCCATTGATATCTCCCTATGACTGGAGGTTTAAGTGTTTTGAGTGATTGTGTCTTTTTCTTTTGTGCCAGTGCAGAGACAAAAGAAAAAAGGATGATCTAGAGCCTCTACTGTAGCAATAAAACATGACAAATAATTATTTTTATCTGAAAAGACAAGCCAATTATTAAAACGATTGGCTTGTCTTTCCATCAAGTTATTTGGCAGATGGTTTAAAAATAAATAAAACTTATAATAAACCTAGTGATTCCATGGCTTGGCGGATCGCCGATTTACTACTGTCTTGTAATGCGGTAATCGGCAGACGGCACTCTTCGGTACATAACCCAAGCAATGACATAGCGTACTTAGCGCCTGCGGGATTGGGTTCCAGAAATAATGCACTGTGAAGGGCAAACAGCTTGTCTTGTAGATGCATAGCATCGGTGAATTTACCTTCCGCGCAGAGCTGCTGCAGCTCGACAATTTGTTTTGGCGCAACGTTGGACGAAACCGAAATACAGCCATTTCCTCCGCCAACGTTGTAGGCGACGCTGTTAACATCATCGCCACTTAAGAAGCAAAAAGGTTTATGGATGAGCGCGCGTTCACGAATAGGACGCGTGAGGTCGCCAGTGGAGTCTTTGACACCAATAATGCGAGGCAATTCGGCTAACTGGGCGAGCGTATTAACCTCTACGCCGACAATACTTCTCGGTGGAATGTTATAGATGATGATCGGGAGTTGGCTGTTGTCATGGACATGTTTGTAATGTTGATACAAGCCCGCTTGATTTGGACGATTGTAGTAACCTGCAACATGTAACGTGGCATCGGCGCCTGCTCGGTAGGCATAGTCTGAATAGATAACCGCTTCCACCGGATTATTAGAGCCTGCTCCCGCGAGGATGGGCACCGCTTTATTGGTTTCTTCGGCTGTGATCTCTATGACACGTTTATGTTCTGCTTCGCTTAGGGTGGGAGATTCTCCTGTGGTACCGACAGGAACTAATCCATTGATACCTTGGTCTATTTGCCAGCGGACAATATTTCGCAATGCGACTTCATCAAGTTGTCCGTCACGAAAAGGGGTGATTAATGCGGTGATGGCACCGTGAAACATACTATTACCTCAATGATTGTTACTTGTATTTTGACTAAAGTAACCGGAGGCTTGTCGCTGAGGAGTGCATAGGCCCGTCAGCGATGAAGCTGCCGGGGAAAAGTTTTCTTAAATCCGCACGCCAGCGACACAAGATGGTTTCACCTTACGTTTATCGCCGTTGCGTTTTTTTGCTGGAGTTAAGAACAAAAATATCATGTTATGAATCTATCTCTATTAATGCCGTTCTATGCTGACTGTTTTATTTATAAAGGTCAATAGTCAAAAAGCGCTTAAACTTGTTAGTAATTCCATTGGCAATCGGTTAATATTCGTCCAAGCTATTAAATAGTATGGCCTTGTTACTATTATTCCCAAATAAAAAACCTTCCGACTTCCATGGAGCCAAATACTCAAAAAGTGTGTCTGGTCGGTGGGTAATTGTGTGAGAAAACTATGCTGGATATGCTTCAAACACTGATGGAACGACATTTGAAAGGGCGCGAATTAGATTCTGATACAGCTTCTTTCATTGAAGAAATTTCTCAATCAATGCAGCAGCAACAACAGCATATACAGTTATTAGAACGTTCTTTAGAGCTTGCTTCCAACGAGTTGTATCAAGGTCGCGATTACCTTCATATGAGTCAAGAACTGTTTGATGCAACCTTTCACGCCGCAAAAGACGCCATGCTTATTATTGTGCAGAACGATGAAAATTGTATTCGCTATAATCAATTATTTGCCAGCATGTGGCGTTTGCCAGCTTCTTACGGTTATGAAATTACACCATCCAGCTTGCAACAATTCATGCGGCCAGCGTTTGATGATCTTGATACTTTCCAACACATCTTTAATGCCATAATTCATCATGACCAAGACACGGTTGGTGAAATCCAACTAAAAGATGGCCGTTATATAGAATATGAATGTCGTATCAGCGAGCAGCTTGGTAATCATATTGGCCGTTTATGGACGATGACGGATATTACCGAGCGTAAGCTTGATAAAAAAGCGCTAGAAGCTTCTGCTCACGATTTGAGATTAGCCCATCGGTTAGCGAAAATGGGCGCGTGGACATACGATATCGATCGTCAAGAGTTTCGATTGTCTGCAGAATTATTGACCTTGCTTGACATATCATGTGATAAGACGCGAATCTCTGCTAATACGTTTTTCAGCTTAGTACCTCCTCAAGATAAAGTTAAGATCATGCAGCTTTTTAGTGATGCTGCATCCAATAAGCAGTCTTTTAAAATCGAGACAACCTTTTATTTAACGGATGAAGAAGAACGCCATGTTGTGATTCGTGGGGGGTTTAAGCAGAGTGACTCTTGCACTTGTTTATTGGGAGTGTTGCAGGATGTCTCCGATAGTTACCATACTTCTGAACGGATAAAATTGTCGTCACGCTTCTTTCAGTCATCTTTGCAGGGTAATATTCTGTTGGATCGTCAGCGTAATATCGTTGATTTTAATGATGTTGCCTGTGAGATTTTCCACTTAGAACGTAGTGAGTTTGCTTCAGGCATTATGTCGCGCTTAAGCTGTGCTTGGACGGCCAGTATGTCTATTTCAGGCATGTGGAGTTATGTTATAGAGCACGGTAGTTGGTCAGGAGAGGTGTATTTTTCAAGCTCAGACCTATCAGACAAAATATTATGGTTGTCGCTTGAAGCGTACAAAAACAGCCATGGCAAAATTGTTAACTTTATCGCGATTGTTAACGACATTACAGAATCAAAAAAGACGCAAGAAAAACTTCATCAGATTGCGTATTTTGATTCCCAAACTAGGCTACCTAACCGACTACAGTTTGAGCGTTTTTTAAGCCAAAAATTGCGTTCAATGGCTTTTACGAAAGAACCCTTAGTTCTTATTTATCTGGACCTAGATCGTTTTAAATATGTGAATGATTCGTTAGGTCATCATGCTGGTGATGCTTTATTAACCTTGGTTGGTGAGCGGCTTCGTGAAAGCATTCCTGATGCGTTGATGATTGCTCGTCAAGGGGGGGATGAGTTCGTATTAATCCTGTCAGGGCATTTGAATTATGATGGAATTGCCCAACGTTGCGAGAAAATTGTCATTGCCCTGTCTAGTGTTTTTATGATCGACAATAACCCAGTCTATGTCGGTGCCAGTTTGGGAGTTGTCGAGTTGCCCAAGCATACTTCTGATATGGTGACTGCCATGCGTTATGCTGATATCTCTTTGTATAAGGCGAAAAGTGCCGGTAAAGGGTGCTACCGTTTCTGGCAAAGTGAGTATCTGACGGACGTGACACCGGAAAGAATGCGTTTGGAGTCTGAGCTTCGCAAGGGAATTGAAAATGGAGAGTTAGAGCTCCATTATCAGCCGAAAGTAGAGGCGGAGACAGGACAGCACTGTGGACTAGAGGCCCTAGTACGATGGCAGCATCCGAGATTGGGGCTGCTTTATCCTAATCAATTCATTTCCATTGCCGAAGAAACCAATTTGATTATCGAGTTGGATCGATGGGTAATTCGTGCAGTCGCGCATCAACAGGCCGAATGGCGAGCAGCAGGTTTTGAATTGTTACCTGTTTCGATTAATGTCTCTGCCACTCATGCGAGCCGTCATGAATTGGTTACGCTGTTTGCTGACATATTAGCAAAGTATCCATACCTTGCGAATTATATTGAAATTGAACTGACCGAAACCGCCATTATGGCGAACCCAGATCAAGCAACGTTGTCTTTAAACAGTTTATTGGAAATGGGGGTAAAATCCTCGGTAGATGACTTTGGCTCTGGCTACACATCGCTTGGCTATTTAAAGAAATTGAATGCTAATACCTTAAAAATAGACCGCAGCTTTATCAATGGCATTACCACGGATTTCTATGATCGCGATGTGGCCAAAGCCATCATCGCTTTGGCTAATAGCATGTCAATGGAAGTGGTGGCGGAAGGCATTGAAACCAAGGCACAATGGGATTTATTGCGTGAATTTGGTTGTCAGTATTTACAAGGGTTTTATTTTTCCAGGCCACTGACGGTCGCTTGCATGACGCATATTTTGAAACATCGATTGCAAGAATCTCACGTTCTATCATAGGGTTGACCCCTTTCTCCTTCATATGCTGTGTTATCTGATAAAGGATAAATAATAACAATATGGATACTGCTACTTTTTTTTCCCTTGCGGCAATTTGTGTAATGGGAGCGATTTCTCCTGGCCCAAGTCTGGCGGTTATTCTTAGAGTGACACTTTCCCAATCCTCCTATCATGGTGCGGTTGCCGCACTTGCCCATGGTTTTGGTATAGGTTTATGGGCGTTATTCACCATGCAAGGTTTGGCCATTTTAATGATTCATTACCCCTCTGCTTTTCATGTGATGGCGATGTTGGGTGGTTTATATCTTGCTTGGCTAGGGATTAAGGCTTTGCGCTTTGCCGGCCAAGGCAGTCAAGAGCAGCATGATGTATCAAGTGTATCCTACTGGCAATCGGCGCGTGATGGATTGGCCATTGCTTTGATGAATCCAAAAGCCGCGTTATTTTTTCTCGCTTTGTTCAGCCAATATATTAATAGCAATATGGGGGCGGCGTTAAAAATGCAGCTTTGGGGGATGGTGTTCGCCATTGATACGGTTTGGTATTTATTAGTCGCCTTGTTGTTGGCAGGAGGCCCTCTATTGCGTTGGCTAAAACGCAATAGAGTTTGGGTAGACCGTATGATGGGGTGTTTATTAATTGGCTTGGGGTTAAGCGTCTTTTTACGCTAGCCCCTTAGCATGCTTTTGGGCGAGTAAGAGGCTAAGCATTTTAGAAAGAGCCCTTATGATAAGGAGTTATTCACCTCTTTCCTTAACCATCTTGATTAATGGATTCAATCAATTCGCCCAGTACTCGTTCTGCTTGATCATTTGTTACCTGACAAGTACCAGCGTTTAAGTGACCGCCACCACCATAGCGTAAACATAATTCGCCAATATTTGTTTGCGAAGATCGATCGAGAATCGATTTACCGACCGCAAAGACCGTATTTTGCTTTTTAAGTCCCCACATTTTATGGATTGAAATATTGCATTCAGGGAATAGGGCATAGATAACAAAGCGATTAGTGGCGTATATTAAATCTTCATTTATCAGATCCAACACTACAAGGTTCTCGTAGACAGTTGAACACCGCTGAATTTGTTTTTTAGCCAGTTCGTTATGTTCGTGGTAAATCGTGACTCTTTCTTGGACATCTTCTAAGGCAAGAATCTCATCGATCGAGTGGTTACGACAATAGTCGATCAATTTCATCATCAGTTGATAGTTTGAAATGCGAAAGTTCCGAAAACGTCCTAAGCCTGTTCGGGCATCCATAATGAAGTTTAACAAAACCCAACGTTTAGGATCGAGGATGTCTTCCTTGGAAAACTGAGCTGAGTCACTTTTATCGACAGCTTCCATCATTTCATTGGAGATATTGAGAAATTTACGGCTTCCACCGTAGTAATCATAGACAACACGGGCAGCAGAAGGTGCCTCAGGGTCGATAATATGGCTTTTGATGTTGCCCTTATTGCGAACGGTTTCGCTCAAATGATGGTCGAAGGCGATGTGACAGCCTGGGACATATGGGAGGTTGGTTGTGATGTCTTTGGGGCCGATATCAATTTTGCCATCTTGCATATCTTTGGGATGCACAAACAAAATATCATCGATGATATCAAGATATTTCAGTAAAACAGCACAGACCAATCCATCGAAGTCACTTCTTGTTACTAGGCGAAATTTATTATCAGTCATGTTTCATTACATCCATTCAAAATACAATACATACGACGAGTCACAGAGTGTGAAATGTCTACCAATGTGCCACCCAATAATGATAGAGAGATGACAATGCATTCTGCCTCTATCATTGTTGGTATCCGAATGCCATTAAGGAAAGATAAACTCTTCTAGCTCTAATAAGCTTTTTAACCAAATAGCATAGCCTTTTTTGTTTAAGTGCAGTTTGTCTCCTTCAAACAGGTTGTCCTTAATGGCGCCATTTTTATCTATTAGACCGGAAAATAAATCGATATATTGTGTATTGGGTCGGGTTTGGGCTAAACGTTCAATTTGAAGATTAGCTGCTTCGATGGTTTTTCGCATGCTTGATCGTGCTGGACTGCATTTTATGCTGATTAAGGTCACAGGAATACCGGGTAGGTGCTGATCAATTTTCTGCAAAAGATCGATGTAGAGTTCAATGACTTTATTGCTGTCCTTATGATTGCCAATGTCGTTGTCACCAGCATAAACGACTAAAGAACGTGGATTATAGGGTAGTACAATGCGCTCAAAGTAATACACACAAGCTTCGAGGGTGGCGCCACCAAAACCAAGATTGATTGCATCTTTATGGGCTAACTTGTCATCAATGTCTTCCCATAAACGCATAGTGGAAGAGCCATAAAAGGCAACTGGACGTTCTTTGCTGTGGCGGCTGGCGAGACGGAATTCTAGTTCACGGACATCGGATTCAAACTCTACGTCCAGCTGATTTAAACTCATGACATTTGAGCGGTAGCCATTTCGGCCACTTAATATAGGGTACTGTCGAATCTCACGAGCCAGCTCAACCGCTTCGGCCACATAGCCACGATACTCTTCCTGATAGTCGACTAAGAAAGTCTGCAAGGCGCTAGGGTCGTCTGAATCCACTCGATCAGACAGTTTAAAGGCCGGTTTGATGATAACGGTATAGAGATTATGATCCGCCCTTTGGTCGAAGTTGACCGCGACAATGGGAACGATCCAGGGTTCATCTTGTTCCATCGAGCGGGCCAGTTCGAATGCATAAGGCAGGAATTTACCTGGTGAGTCTTGTGTCGAGTAACTCATACCTTCTGGCGAGATCATCAGTGGAAAATTTTGACGCAGGGTCTCTTGAGACTCTTTGATAAAAGCATCGTGTTCTGCCGGGTTCTTACCTAAGTTTTCCCAACTACTCACAAAAATATTACCAAAGCGTTCGTAGTAGTCATCACGCCAATATTCACTTTCAGCGCTGCGGCGAACAACTCGTTGCCCGGAAATGCCATACTCTTTATCGATGATCATGGCGCTGATGAATTGCGCATCGACTGAGAAACGAAAGCCATTAGGCAGACGATTGGTTTGCGAGCCTAAAAGGTGATTGTAGATAAAAAGGCTACCTGCTTTTTTGGGTAAGTTCTCCAGTCCTTTAATGACGTAGGGAACTTGTTTAAAAGCCTGCTTAAATTGCTCAGTACCGAATCGTCTCGCATCAAGTGCGGGTGTTTCTTTAGGGAGGCTATTAATGGTGTCGTAGGTTGTTTGCAAATGACGATAAAAGGCATTTTCCCGTTGTAAGTCTTTTAGTATGTCTAAACACATGCCTGAAATAGTGCGTTCTAGGGGCGCGCCAAAGTGAAGACATTTATACAGCACACCAAACGCTTCGTCTGTGGTGATCACGCTTTTCAGTAATTCGGCCACTTTGTAAAGAGGTGAACTGACGGGAAGAATGGCCGTATTTTGCTCTATGACATTATTAACCGCTAACGCTTCATCATTCGATATTTGTGATAAATAGCGCATACGGGCAGAGAGCAAATGCGTACCAACCAACCAAATTAGCCGATATCGATATTTGATGGCAAATTTTGGTGATTCCTCAAACAAGGTTGCTAATGCCTCTTTTGGAATGTACAAAATGCTGCTATCCCGTGATGAGATAATAGAGGCTCGATTACGTAATCGGCTATTTGGTGTGCACCAAGATAAGACAGTACCCGCGCGAGAAAGAGAGCGTGTAGTAATGAGTTCACCACTGTCAGTCTGGTAGCTCATAATTGCTTTGCCTTTCACCAGAAAATATAGCCCATCGGGGGCTTGATCCTGTTGGCTGATAATATCACCTTGATGGGCAAGAATGATGGAGGCGTGTTTTGCTAAGGCATGTATTTCCGCTTGGGTGAAGGTTTGACAGAACTGAGCATAATTGAGTAATTCGATGGAATCTTTTAATGACTGTACTTGGGTATCTGGGTTCAACAGTGGCCGAGTGGTTTCAAATGCCAGAGACTCGTTGGAAAAGAAGGGGCGAGTCTGGTTTTGAATGGTCGTTAGAACAGGTAATGACTCTTCATAAACAAACTGCAAAAAATGATTAGCAAAGTCTGTATTCGCGTCTAGGTATTTTTGCAACTCAACAATTGGCCAAGCAAGCAAGCTCGTTGACTTGGTCGCAGTAAAGGTTGTGGCATAACGAGAAGGCTGACGAAATGCTGACCAACCAATAGGGGCAAATAAACTATTAATTAGCCCCACATTATAGGCTTTTCCTTGTTCCCGTAGGGGAATAGAGATGGCGATTTCACCGTCCAGTAAAAAGTATAGATATTGACCAATTTCAAACTGTTTCGCGAGTATTTCACCTGCATCGAGTGTTCTGACGCTGACTAATTCTACTAATGACTGACGCAATTCGTCGTCCACGTCTTCCATAAATGGAAGGGTATTTACGTGTTTTATCACATCCATTTTATTACCTCGATTCTGTATGCCCTTAATTGGGGCGTTTGATCGTCAGTGTTTTTCCAAGAACGGCATAATCACTTCCACCCAGTCGGCTAATTGGGTTGAGTTGTGCGTTATTAATAATGTTTCGGTCCCCTTCTTGCTTGATGATGTCATCATCTACGTGCAACTTGAGTATCTCTAGGTAGCACGCACTAAAGGGAGAGTCTCCAACGTTATGCAACTCGAATAAACGACAATACATGGCTACTTTGGCTTCTTTTAAACGTGGTAACGATGGTGCGAAAGACGTTAGGCTCAACGCTGCATTCTCCAGTTCAGATACACCGTATTCCAAAGTGGCAGCGCTATCATTGACCGCATGAATCTGTTCCAAGCTTGGAATATGCAAGACACATTCCTGTTCGCGGATGAGATTGCGCTTGGTGTCTTTCTGTACACTATCGGATTTGTTGCCGATGGACACAACCAGTAAAGCAGGATCAGGAGAAATAACGGAGAAAAAAGAAAAGGGGGCCAAGTTATAAGTTGTGTTGTCATTCTTGGTCAGAATCCACGCAATGGGTCTGGGAGTGACGGTCTGTGTCATGAGATGGTAACGGTCTAATGGATTCGTTTGCTGAAAATCAAAAATCATATGATTACCTGTTGATGACGTTGAAAAGGCTTAAGAAAGAGTGGAAGACGTTTTCCACGCCTCGTAGTCTGCATGGGCTCATAGAACTAGAACAATGCAGGCGCTATTGTCGAGACAAGTAAGCTGTCTGTGTCTTTCTTCGATAATGTACTTAAGTTATGTACCTTGTTAGTAATTTACCACCTAAATTACTACATATATCAATAGATTGTGAATGCCTTATGAAGATCTTGTGGTAATTATTGGTAACTCAAGGCAAGGGAGACCAGTCTTTATTTTTCTTCTTAAAGAATAATATATCTATAAAGAGTGAGTGTTTTTTGAACAGAAAAAGAGTATTTTTGTATCTAAATGTGAATTTTTCTTGTTTATAAGGAGGGTGGATACACTCCTTAAAGCGCTTACTTTTCAGTCACTTATTCTTCTAATTTGTTGTTTTGTTGAGCATATTGCATATGCTCTAAGCTTTTTAATTTTACGTTGATAGGCTTGAGTACCAGCCAGACTATGCTAAATATAAAGAGTGAACCTGATAAATTTTTCTGGTGATTTTGCTAAAAAATTTGAGGGTCATTTTGCTACAAGCCTAGCCACACTGATTTTGAGAGGATGCTGTAATGAGTATTTTTGATCATGTCCAATCTCGCTATGACGCTCAAAAAGACGAAGAAATGTCTCTCGATGAGTATCTAACTTTATGTAAACAAGATAAGTCTGCTTATGCGTCCCCAGCAGAGCGCTTACTTATGGCCATTGGTGATCCAGAGGTTATAGATACTTCTAAAGACACACGGATGAGTCGTATTTTTTCGAATAAATTAATCAAACGTTATCCATCGTTTGAGCACTTTTATGGCATGGAAGAGGCGATTGAAAGAATTGTAGCTTTTTTGACCCATGCCTCCCAAGGTTTGGAGGAGTCGAAACAAGTTCTGTATCTCCTAGGTCCTGTTGGTGGGGGAAAATCGTCCTTGGCGGAAAAACTCAAAGAGCTGATGCAATCCGTACCTTTTTATGCGATTAAAGGCTCTCCTGTATTTGAGTCCCCTTTATCCTTGTTTGATATTGCCGAAGATGGCGACATCTTAGAAGAAGAATATGGCATTCCAAAACGTTATTTAAAAACGTCTATGTCTCCTTGGGCCACCAAACGTCTGAAGGAATTCAACGGGAATATTGAAGAATTCCGTGTGGTGAAAGTTTATCCGTCAGCCCTCAATCAAGTGGCGATTTCGAAAACAGAGCCAGGCGATGAAAATAACCAGGATATTTCAGCCCTAGTTGGTAAGGTGGATATTCGTAAGCTTGAATTCTTTGAACAGAATGATGCCGATGCCTACAGTTATTCTGGCGGTTTGTGTCGGGGTAACCGAGGCATCATGGAATTTGTGGAAATGTTCAAAGCCCCAATCAAAGTATTACATCCGTTGTTAACCGCAACTCAGGAAGGTAACTACAATGGAACAGAGGGGCTTGGTGGCATTCCATTTGATGGGCTGATTCTTGCTCACTCAAACGAATCCGAGTGGCAAACGTTCAAAAACAATAAAACTAATGAAGCTTTTATCGACCGTGTGTACACCGTTAAAGTGCCATATTGTACTCGTGTGACAGAAGAAATTTCTATTTATCAGAAGCTTTTAGAGAACAGTTCATTGAATCACGCGCCTTGTGCGCCAGATACACTAAAAATGCTCGCCCAGTTTTCCGTCTTATCTCGCTTGAAAGAACCAGAAAACTCCAGTTTGTTCTCAAAAATGCGTATTTATGATGGGGAATCGCTAAAAGATGTAGATCCAAAAGCGAAGTCACTTCAAGAGTATAAAGATGCCGCAGGCGTGAATGAGGGCATGGACGGTTTATCAACGCGTTTTGCCTTTAAGATCTTATCGCGCGTGTTTAACTTTGATCCAACAGAAGTCGCAGCTAACCCAGTGCATCTTATGTATGTACTTGAACAACAAATTGAACAGGAACAGTTTGATCAGGATCGTCACGATCGATACCTACGAATTTTAAAAGAGTATTTAGCACCTCGTTACGTGGAATTTATCGGAAAAGAAATTCAGACAGCATATTTAGAGTCGTACTCTGAATATGGACAGAATATCTTTGATCGTTATGTAACCTATGCGGATTTTTGGATTCAAGATCAGGAATATCGTGACCCTGAAACCGGTGATATTTTGGATCGCTCTTCTATCAATGATGAGTTAGAAAAAATCGAAAAACCAGCTGGGATCAGTAACCCTAAAGATTTCCGTAATGAGGTGGTGAATTTCGTTTTGCGTGCGAAAGCCAATAATAATGGTAAAAATCCTAGTTGGTTAAGCTATGAAAAACTTCGAGTAGTGATTGAGCGAAAAATGTTCTCTAACACGGAAGACCTGCTTCCTGTTATCTCTTTCAGTGCGAAATCGTCCAGTGAAGATAAGAAGAAGCATAATGAATTTGTAAAACGCATGGTGGAGCGTGGCTATACCGAAAAACAAGTTCGCTTGCTGTCTGAATGGTATTTACGAGTACGTAAGTCCCAGTAGCGTATGGAGTAAGCGTCTATGAGTAAGACTAGGTTGTTTTGTCTGATCAGTAAAAGGAGGTGGGTATGTCATACATAATTGACCGCCGCCTAAACGGTAAACATAAGAGCAGCGTGAATCGCCAGCGATTTTTACGTCGTTATCGTGAACATATTCGAAAAGCCGTTGAAGAAGCGGTCAATGAAAGGAGCATCAAAGACTTAGATCGTGGTGAACGAATTACCATTCCTCAAAAAGATATCCATGAGCCCAGTTTCGGCCATGGACAGGGTGGAACAGGTTCCATTGTCCACCCTGGTAATAAGGAGTTTATAACCGGCGATCGCATACCTAAACCAAAAGGTGGTTCGGGTGGTGGTTCTGGCAATGGGGATGCGAGTGACTCAGGAGAAGGGGAAGACGATTTTGTGTTTCAAATTTCTCAAGAAGAGTTTCTCGATTATGTTTTTGAAGATCTTGCGTTACCTAATTTACTCAAAAAAGAGCTGAAAGAAATTAAGGAGTTTAGCTTACGTCATGCTGGTGTGGTAAGCGATGGTACGCCCTCTAAATTAAATATTGTGCGTTCTATGCGTAATGCCTATGCGCGCCGCATGGTGATGAGCGGTGGGCCGCGACGTCAGCTTAAGGAGGTTGAAGCGGAAATCGCGCGTTTATTAGCTCAAGATTCGGTGCTTAGGGATGATCATCGTCTTGCTGAATTGGAGGAACAGAAGGCGTTATTAGAGCAAAAGATTAGCAGTACACCCTTTTTGGATACATACGATCTACGTTATAACCACCATGTGAAAGAGCCCAAACCCAGTTCTCAGGCGGTTATGTTTTGCGTGATGGATGTATCGGGTTCTATGACACAGGAGACTAAAAATATCGCGAAGCGGTTTTTTATTTTGCTGTATTTATTTTTGCGTCGTAATTATGAAAAGATCGACGTCATTTTTATTCGTCACCATACCAGTGCTAAAGAAGTGTCAGAGGAAGAGTTCTTTTATTCGCGTGAGACAGGAGGAACCATTGTTTCCAGCGCCTTGAAATTGATGGATAAAATTATTGAAGAGCGTTATCCGTCTGATTCTTGGAATATATACGCAGCACAAGCTTCGGATGGCGATAACTGGGATGATGACTCAATGATCTGCCGGAAGATTCTTGAGGAAGACATTGTCGATAAGGTTCAATACTTTACCTATATTGAGATCACTCCTCGCGATCACCAAAGTTTGTGGTATTCCTACGAGCAGGTTCAAGCAGCCCATCCACGGTATTTTTCGATGCGGCATATCACTGATGTTGGCGATATTTATCCTGTTTTCCGGGACTTGTTCCAAAGGAGGCAAAATGAGTCAAGTGGCCAGTAAAAAAAAGCGTCAGTTTTTGTCCGAAGGGCCTGAGTGGTCGTTCGAGTTGATTCAAAAATACGATGAAGAGATTGGCAAAATTGCCAGAGAATATGGACTAGATACTTACCCGAATCAAATTGAGATCATCAGCTCTGAACAGATGATGGATGCCTATGCGTCTGTTGGCATGCCGTTAGGTTATCATCACTGGTCCTACGGAAAGCAATTTCTAGAAGTAGAGCAAAACTACAAGCGTGGCCGCATGGGCTTGGCTTATGAGATTGTGATCAACTCTTCACCATGTATTGCTTATTTGATGGAAGAGAACAATATGATGATGCAGGCATTGGTTATTGCCCATGCTTGTTATGGTCATAACTCGTTCTTTAAAGGCAATTACTTATTCAAAACATGGACGGATGCGACGGCGATTATTGATTATTTGGTCTTCGCCAAGAAATACGTACAAGAGTGTGAAGAGAAATATGGCGTGGAAGAAGTCGAATTAACACTGGATTCCTGTCACGCTTTGATGAACTTTGGGGTGGATCGTTATAAGCGTCCTGTGCCACTTTCTGCTCAAGAAGAACAATTTCGCCAAGATGAGCGCGAGCAAATTCTTCAGCAACAGGTAAATGACTTATGGCGGACTATTCCTGTTGCCGAAAAAGATGAGGAAGCGGCTAAGAAAGAACGTATTTTCCCTTCAGAGCCGCAGGAAAATTTACTCTATTTCTTAGAGAAGCATGCGCCATTATTGCGCCCTTGGCAGCGAGAGCTGATTCGTATTGTGCGTAAAATGGCACAGTACTTTTACCCACAACGTCAAACTCAAGTGATGAACGAAGGGTGGGCATCATTTTGGCACTACACTTTAATGAACACCTTGTACGATAAGGGCAAAGTGAACGATGGGTTTATTTTAGAATTTTTGCAATCCCACACGAATGTGGTGTATCAACCAAGCTTTGACTCGCCTTATTATTCGGGGATTAATCCCTATGCTTTGGGTTTTGCCATGTATTCTGACATCAAACGCATGTGTGAGAACCCAACCCAAGAAGACAGAGAATGGTTTCCGGATATTGTTGGTAAGCCTTGGTTGGAAGTGCTGGATTTCGCTATGCGTAATTTCAAAGATGAAAGCTTTATTCTGCAATATTTATCGCCTAAGTTGATGCGTGATTTCCGGTTTTTCGGCATGGAAAACGATGTGCTAGATCCTTTTGTTGAAATTAAAGAGATCCACAATGATGAAGGCTTTCAAAAACTCAGGGAGCGCTTGTCGCAGCAATACAATCTTAGTTATCGTGAACCCAATATTCAGGTGCAGAAGGTGAACATTAACGGTGATCGTAGTTTAGTATTGCGTCATGTCATGGATGGTGACCGACCTCTCAATGATGATACTGTTGAGGTGATTAAGCACTTTAGGCGTTTATGGGGGTTTGATGTGCGCTTGGAGTCTTGGGGGAAAAATGGTCTGGTACAAACCTACACTTGTGCTCCTGATGAGTGATTATAGAAGCACAAGGGTGAAGGCGACTACCTAGAACCATTGCAATTAATACAGATCAATAGCACTGTTAAATGCGATGACTACTCGGTCTTTCTCTCCAAAATAGGGTAGGGCCGAGTGTTTTAAATAAGACGGAAAAACCACTACTTGGCCTTCTGTTGGTAAGAAATCCCATACCCCTTGATTCGATAAGTAGGCCGTACCTGGGTCAGAATAGTGTTCGGCATTGACTCTTGGATCATAAAAACGGTTGACTCCTCCCTTGCCTTTCACAGCGGCCTCACCCGGCTCTAAATAATAAATTCCGCACCAAGAGCAGTTTGGATGGGAGTGTGTGTCATGATAACCACCCGTTTGTGTTACATGATACCAAGACTCAATAATATGGGCTTCTGCTTGAGTGTGTTCGGGCCAATAAGCTTGGTTTAAGCTACTGGCCACTTCTAATATTAGCTCTTCTAAGGTGCGTTTGACCTCCATAATGGTGGCGTCTTGTATCTCTAAGAAGTCCAGTGTACTTTCGTGCAGAGCATGTTTTGCCGATGGTGCGATCAGGCTTTCGATAGCTGTGGATTGGGCGGCTTTTTGTTGATAGACGATATCAAGAAGCGCGTCCTTTAGATATTCATGGTCAGGCAGTTGGGTGCTAAATATAGGTGTTGTCCAAACGCTTAATTCTTCAATACTGGTGGTGTTATTCATCAAGATATAACCTGGCGCAAAATGGAAGGTAGAGAGGTTCGCCGAGATAGTACCAGCCTGACAAGAGAAAAAAAGGCTTATCAACAAAAGGTCGTGTTTTTTTCTATGGATGTCAGGCGACTGGGCTAGATGATGAACTATAAATTATTGGCTAATTTAAGGCGTTCAATCACGCTGACTTCTTTATCTATCTCAGAGACTCGATTTGTCATCTCGGTAATGGCTTGAATGCTCTGTGTTACGTCTTTACTAGTATTGCTAGACGCATTTCCTAGTGTGACGATTTGTTCCGTTAGGGTTTGTGCACTCTGGCTCATACGAGCCATAAACTCTTCCATAACTTCTACCGTTTGGCCTATGGTTGTGGTTGATTCTGTTACCGAGGCAATGGTATCACCTGTTTGATCTAAGCTTTTTTGAGTATTCTGTGATAATTGTCGCACTTCGTCTGCGACTACGGCAAAGCCCCGGCCAGCTTCGCCAGCTCGTGCTGCTTCAATCGCAGCGTTAAGCGCAAGTAAGTTAGTTTGCTCTGCAATACCCGAGATGACTTTGAGGATGGCTAGCACTTGGTCTGAGCTTTCTTTTAATCGTTGCACATCCTGTGTTAATACGCTTAACTTTTCTTCTTGGGTATCGACGTCTTCTTTCAGGTTTTGGAAAGCGCCGCTAACATCATTGATGATTACTTCGGTGTGCTGTGCATAATCTGTAATGGTGTGAAAGCTTGAAAGAATATTATCCAGTAAGGGGCGATATTCCGACAAGCACTCAATAAGATGGGTTTGTAACCGATTAATTTGCATTAAGCTATTGAGTCGAGATAAGACAAAAAACTGCTTATAGTTGCTGTAGTATATTGGGAAGTTATCTACCAACGGATCTGAGAAAGCACCGCCTTCAGGAACATGGAAAAAGAATAAAGCTGTTAGGGTTTGGTTCATATGTACGCCTAACAACTCACCAAAGGTTGAAAAGCCAGCCGCCTTAATTGTTTGAAAGGCCGTTAGCTCTTTTAACTGATTGGCGTTGTTCAAACGGCGCAGAATACAGTCATTCGCAAGCATGGCAATGGGGGCTGGTTTACCCTGTAGGAATGCATCTAAGGCTTGTTTTGTGCTATTGGCAAAGTTTTTTGCTTCTACCAAAATGAGTTCATCACCGAAATCTAAATCACAGAAAAAATGCAGAATCTTGTTGTCTGTATCAATACTGGCAATGGATCGGATGAATAGCTCGTTGCCAATTTCGACTGCAAAAGAGTGGCTAACCAGTTTTTGCTCTAACTCTTTTGGAGCACAATTGAAATGTTCACAAAGGTGATCGATCACATTCACGATTTTACCCGTTTCTTTTGATATAACACTGGTGACGGTACGTTGTTGTGGGTCAGACTCTGCGATGTAAAAAGCTTTGTTTGTTTTATGAAAGTTATGAGTTTTCAGAATGCCATAGCGGATGTTTTTGGCCAGTTTAGCAAAAATGACTACGCTGGCGTTGTGAGCGACTTTGGCGCCGTCGTAAACCGACGCCTGTTTAAAGTCTAACTTACCGCCCGCTGACCCACCAATAAAGTGACAAGGGAAACGTTCACTGTTGTAGAGTGCTTGCATAAAGAAGTTTTCGCTTGCGGATAAGCCATCAAAAAAGGTAATGGCAACGGTATCTTGATAATTGACCGGTATTTTCAAAGAAACTTGGTTAATTTCTTTTTGGATCATGTCGATCCTTTCTTGCTTAGCGTGTGTGATTTTTCCTTGTTTCAAGTCTTCACAATGCAACGGAATAGTTTTGATTTCGGTTGATGTCAGAATGCTTTCACTGAAACTCTGTAAAACAATGCTATCCCAAGCACCTTCAGTAGTTTGATAAAAATGCTTGTTCTGACTGTTTAGTTCGCCAGAGGTCATGACGGCGACGACCTTGCTACAAAAAGGCGTATAAGTTTGAATGGACTGGACGATTTTTTCAAAGTCCAAATTTGACGATACAAAGGCCAAAATAAGTTGAGTATTTTCCTTTCTAAAAGATAAAGCTGACAAGGATTCAATGGATAGGTTTGATGCCCGTAACTGTAGAATTTTTACGCCAGATTCCTTTTCTTGCAACGTATTAGCGGTGGAGAGTTTTTTTTTAAACCAAGCCATAGATAAAGTGACCTCTATTGTTGTCTGTCTTGTGGATGAGCCTAACTTATCTCTTTCATCATTAAAGTGTAGTTTAGTAGAGTGATATTGACGGCACTTTATGCGAATAACATGATTCAGGTTAAAACATTGATGGGTTTCTTTCTAAGCATGAAAGAGGAACGCGATGGCAATAGGCATTTTATCAGACGTGATATTTTGAAAGGTTAATTTGGCATTTTTTGCTGACAAACATCCAGTACTAATGTGCGTAACCAACGATGAGCGAGATCTTTATCTAGCCGAGGGTGCCACATTTGAGATATGGTGATGGTGTCTGTTTTTACAGGGAGTTCAAAGGTATGAAAAGCGCTCATTTCATGGCCATTCAGCTTTTTGTGATTGTTTAAAAATGAGTCGGGCACTAGTCCAACTAGGTCTGAAGTCTGTATAACCGTAAGGACGGCGGGAAAGCTTGGAACAATAGCTGCTATGTTTCGTTCTAGACCTAATGCCGTCAAGGCGTTGTCCACAGGGCCTTTTGTCAGACCACGACGTGAAGCAATGACATGGCTGTAAGATACATATTGTTCAGGTGTTATGCTGTCTGTTTTGTGGAGTGGATGGTTTTTTCTGACCACACCACTAAATCTGTCTCTAAACAGGGCTTGTAAGCGTATTTCTGGCCCCATTGTGTCGTCTAGTACTCCTATTTCAAGATCCGCTTGCCCCTCTCTAAGATATTTGACGTTTTTCTCTGATTTGGAGGCAAAGCGTAAGCGAACGAGTGGTGCGGATACGGCGACTGTCGATATAAGTGATGCGGCAAACGCTTCAATAAAGCCATCATTCGCTCGAATGGTAAAGGTTCGCTTCAATGTCGATAAATTGAGAGGGGATGAAAGGGGATTGAGTATATTACGAGCTTCGAAGACCGTATCACGGGTACGATTTCGTATCTCTTGCGCATAAGGGGTTAATACCATATGACGTCCGGCCCTTACTAGTAATGGGTCTTTCGTAGCAACTCGAAGCCTGTTCAGGGTTCGGCTCATTGCTGAAGGGCTTAGTTTAAGCCGCCTTGCGGCACCCGCAACACTCTCTTCTGTCAGTAGGGCATCAAGTGCAACTAATAGATTTAGGTCTGGTTCAGCCATACAGTGTAATTACCTAGTTGATAATTTGATTGGTAATAGATGAGGCGTTATGTGCAGTTTATAAGTATCATTAATGCGCCTTCCGCCATGTTAACAGCAAGCCTATACTTTGCGAGTTCTCTATGTCAAAGAGTCTTTATTACATAAGAGGTATCTTTATTACATGATATTATTTTCCGATGAGCCAGGTGATGATGGATTGGTAGGATCCGAACGTCGTTTAGCAATGGTGGCCACGATGACAGCAACGACCATGGCCGTCTTTGATGGCTCCATGGTGAACATTGCGTTGCCGAAAATCGCTCAAACACTGGGAGTGTCAGCGAGTCACGCAGTATGGGTGTCTAATGGTTATTTGTTAACGGCTGCCATGACGTTGGCGATATTTTCAGCACTGGCGACACGCATTGGTTTTCGCCTGCAGTTCACCATTGGCTTGGTGGTTTTTACCTTGGCGTCTTTAGGTTGTGCTTTGTCATCGTCGCTCGAAATGCTTATTTTAATGCGTTTATTGCAAGGCATTGGTGGTGCCGCTACGTTGAGCATTTCACCAGCGATTTTACGTTCCGTTTTTCCTAATCGATTATTGGGGCGAATATTAGGCTTGAATGCTTTGTTGATAGGCTCTATTACGGCGGTGGCCCCCATTTTTGGTGGAACCTTGTTGTCGACTTTGGGATGGCAATGGTTATTTGCTATCAACATTCCATTGGGTATCATGGCGGTTCTGTTTACGTTGCGGGCGGTTCCCCGTATTGACAGTATCCGTCGTGAACCGTTTGATGTGCTTGGTGGGTTGTTATCCGCTGTGATGTTAGGGTCGTTGATTATGACGGCGAATACCTTCTCTCAACTCAGTCACGGTGCTCTTTATTCTGAAACGCTGATTATCGCGACAACCTATGGTGTGGCAGCGATTGTGGCTGGGTGGCTATTTATTAAACGTCAGCGTGTTGCTCCCAAGCCGTTGCTGCCTCTGGAAATCTTTTTGTCTATGAGATTTTCGCTTGCGGCCTTAACGTCTTTAGCGTCTTTTATTAGTCAAGGGATCGTGTTTATTGCATTGCCATTTTTATTCCAAACCGTTTATGGATACAGTGTGTTTGATTCGGCATTGCTTTTCACGCCTTGGCCTATAGGCATTATTTTAGCCGCATCAAATGCTGGCAAACTGTCAGACCGTTATTCCGCTGCCGTCATCTCTGTTATAGGCTCCTGTTTATTTGCTTTGGGAGTCATACTGCTCGCATTATTGCCTGATCAGCCTTCTGTATGGGATATTTGTCTGCGCAGTTTGTTGTGTGGTATTGGTTTTGGTTGTTTTCAGAGTCCTAATAATCGCGAAATGCTGTCGAACGTTTCCCGAGAGAAAAGTGGCTATGCCTCCGGTGTGTTGGCGATTGTGCGAACGTTTGGGCAGTGTTTGGGAGCCGCTCTGGTTGGCGTGGTTTTATCCTTTTATGGACAATCAGGAAGTAATACTTTATCAGAAGACCAAGGTATCCAGGTAAGTCTCTGGGTTGCTGCTGTCACAGCCGTATTGGCTATCTTCATTAGTGTCAGTCGTCAGCAGCGAGGGCAGGCATAAGAAGAGAGTGGGGTGGGTCTGACTTTTTGCTATGGCATTATTTTAGTGGACTGGCAGATCCAGTTCTGTGGCCACGGGTTTGAAGCCACAAAACATCATCACGAGATTGCGAAACCCAGTGTCTATGTCGGGTCCTTCTAACCCTTTGATACGTTTGTCCATCAACGCCAGATAGTTTTGTAAGTAGGGAAGAGTGATGTGGTTATGACGGCTTAGAGCACTTTCATAAAAGGGGATTCGCTTATCCCAAATTTTTTGAGACTGACAGGCTTGTCTTAGACCGGACGATTGCATGGCTTTAAAAAGCGAACTAAGTGTCTGTATTTCGCGGTTAAACAGCCAGAGAATAATGCTGGATTCTACCCCTTCTCCTACTAACTGGTTTAAGCAATGCATGGCTTCTTTGGTTTTGCCCATCAGTAATCGATCACTTAAATCGTAAATGGAATAGCGACTACTGTCAGCTACCGATTCAGCGACTTTTTCTGCATCAATTTTACTGCCTGCACCATGTAGCAGTGCCAGTTTTTCCAGTTCTTGTGAAAGAGCGAGTAAGTTACCTTCGCCGCGTTCACAAATCATGCTGGCCGCATCTCGGCTTAGTGAGAGGTCAAGAGCTTGGGCCCGTTGTTGAACCCAAGCCGGTAAGCGATTAGCATCGATTGGCCAAATTTGAACAAAGACACCTTTGCTCTCAAGCTGAGAAAACCATTTCGCTTTTTGTGAGCGAGCATCTATTTTAGGTAAGGTCAGTAAGATAACATTATCATCACTTAATGACTGGGATAATTGTGCCAGTGCCTTAGTATGCTTTTCCCCCATTTTGTCGATTTGAATATCAAACAATCGCTGATTAGAGAAAAGCGACAGACTTTGGTTTTCATTAATCACATCTTGCCAATCAAATTGAGCATCTGCTACATAGCGTAAACGTTCGTTAATGCCATTGTTGAATACCGCTTTGCGCACACTGTCAGCGGCTTCTTGGCACAATAACACCTCGTCCCCAGAGATAATATAAATGGGGGCGAGGTTTTTGTTGAACTGTTGTGGCAGTTGATCTGCTCTAACTTTCATAGCAATCTTATTATCAATGCGCTATAAGGCCGCTATTTAACGGGTGCATAAGCAAGGTCAGAAACCAGCTGATTGGCAAGATCATTTGCCATCGTTTGCATTTCTGTTTGGTTATACGCCGATTTTGTGCTTTCTTCCGCATTTTGGTTCGACAGAATTTGGGTCGTACTAAAGTTGCGAGGACCATAGATGGATTTACCATCTTTTTGGCGAATAAAGTAAACACCACTTAGTTCACGTTGTATTTGAGTCACGTCGTTTGAACTATTACGTGCAAGTACTGTATCGGATTTTTTAAGATGGTTCACTTTTAACTCAAGTACATCATCGCCCGCATTTTTTGCGTCCACAACTTTGACGCCCGCGCGTGTTAACGCAATGCGTAATGCGGTATCAAAGTCTGGAGAACCAGAATCAGAAGTTAATACCAGTCGTTTTAAGCTTTCAGGAATGGCGACTTGTCCGCGCAAATGGAAACCACAAGCGACGACACTAAACGACAAGACAATGAGTAACAAAAAGCGGGTTGTTTTATTCAATGGTATTATCATATCCATGATCTCTAAAGCGATAAAAGGAAATTAGGGAGGCCGCTAAACCATCCCTAATTTGGCACGTTAGTTCGCGACGATATTGACCAAACGACCTGGCACGACGATCACTTTACGGACGGTTTTTCCTTCAAGGAATTTCGTCACGTTCGGATGAGCAAGTGCCGCGTCTTCGATAGTCTTGTTGTCGGCATTGGCTGAAACAATGACTTCTGCACGTTTTTTGCCTAACACTTGAACCACGATGGTTAATTCGTCTTTCACGAGTGCCGCTTCATCAAGGACGGGCCAAGGGGTATTAACAACGTTATCTGTATGGCCAAGCTCAATCCACAATTGATGGGCAATATGCGGCACGATAGGCGACAGAAGAAGTATCGCCGCTTCTAATGCTTCATGTTCAACGGCCAAACCAAGAGGTGATTGATCTTCAAATTTGCTGATTTCATTACACAACTCCATTACCGCCGCAATAGCTGTATTGAAAGTTTGTCGACGCTCAATATCATCGGTCACTTTTTGGATGGTTTCATGAGTTTTACGACGTAATGATTTTTGCTCACCGTTTAATTCATCTATCAGCAACTTGCTAGGCGTGCCTGCTTCTGTGTGACGATATGCCAAAGACCAAAGACGACGAAGGAAGCGAGAAGCGCCATCGACACCCGCATCATTCCACTCAAGGGATTGCTCTGGTGGTGCAGTAAACATGACGAATAAGCGAACTGTATCCGCGCCATAGCGTTCAATCATTTCCTGAGGGTCAACCGTGTTGCCCTTGGATTTGGACATTTTCGTGCCGTCTTTGTTTACCATTCCTTGCGTTAATAGGCGTTTGAATGGCTCGTCGGAGTTCACAAGACCTGCATCCCGCAATAGTTTGTGGAAAAAGCGTGAGTACAAAAGATGAAGAATAGCGTGTTCCACTCCGCCCACGTACTGGTCAACGGGCAGCCAGTAATTTGCTTCTTCGGTCAACATGGCATCGGTGGCATCTGGGCAGCAGTAACGAGCAAAGTACCAAGAAGATTCCATAAAAGTATCGAAGGTATCGGTTTCACGCTCCGCTGCTTCTCCATTATAAGTAATCGCAGAGAAGCTAGGGTTGTTTTTGATGGGGGAGTTGACGCCATCCATAATAACGTCCGTTGGTAGTTCAACGGGCAGTTGATCTTTTGGAACGGGTACGACAGAACCATCTTTTAAATTGATCGTTGGGATTGGAGCCCCCCAATAGCGTTGACGGCTGACGCCCCAATCTCTCAGGCGGTAATTGATTTTTATTTCGCCGACTCCGCGTTCGACCATCCATGCAGAAATTGTGTCGAAGGCCTCTTTAAAGGATAAGCCATCAAAGGCACCAGAGTTGCAGAGTATGCCCTTTTCGGTAAAGGCCTCTTTTTCCAAGTCGATGCTTTCATCACCCGCTGGTTTGACCACTTGTTTGATGGGAAGTGAGTATTTTTTAGCGAACTCAAAATCGCGTTGATCGTGAGCAGGAACAGACATAACCGCGCCCGAGCCATAATCCATCAACACAAAGTTGGCAGCGTAAATAGGCACAGCATCCCCTGTAATGGGGTGAATGGCTTTGAAGCCCGTATCAATGCCTTTTTTCTCAACCGTGGCCATATCGGCCTCTGTGGTCGACATCTTCTTGCTTTCTTCGATAAACTCAGCAAGTTTGGCATTGTTTTGAGCGGCCTCTAAAGACAGAGGGTGTTGTGTGGCAACCGCCACATAAGTGACTCCCATAATCGTGTCAGGACGCGTGGTATAGACCGATAGAGGCGCGTCTTTGCCTGCAACCGAGAAGTTGAACTCTAACCCTTCAGAGCGGCCAATCCAGTTACGTTGCATGGCTTTCACTTTTTCGGGCCAGCCATCAAGTTTATCAAGGTCGTTAAGCAATTCTTCCGCGTAAGCGGTGATACGGATGAACCATTGAGGGATTTCTTTTTTCTCCACGGTCGTGCCACAACGCCAGCAGCCGCCGTCTTCTACTTGTTCGTTCGCTAACACGGTTTGGTCATTAGGGCACCAGTTAACCGCAGAGGTTTTTTTGTAGGCTAAGCCTTTTTCGACTAATTGAGTAAAGAACCACTGTTCCCATTTGTAGTATTCGGGTGTGCAAGTGGCTATTTCACGGTCCCAGTCATAAGCAAAGCCCAATTCTTTTAGTTGGCCTTTCATGTAGGCAATGTTTTCTTGGGTCCATTTTGCGGGGGCCGT
Source organism: Marinomonas spartinae (assembly GCF_016461715.1). Taxonomy (GTDB): domain Bacteria; phylum Pseudomonadota; class Gammaproteobacteria; order Pseudomonadales; family Marinomonadaceae; genus Marinomonas; species Marinomonas spartinae_A. The sequence continues at coordinate 26,747 of NZ_JAEMUI010000006.1, forward strand.
TTTATTTTTGATGGCGGCGTTCTCTGCTGGTAAGCCAAAGGCATCCCAACCCATGGGTTGCATCACGTTTTTGCCTTTCATACGCTGGTAACGAGAAATCACATCACCAATGGTATAGTTACGCACATGCCCCATGTGTAAACGGCCACTTGGGTAAGGGAACATAGAGAGGCAGTAGAATTTTTCTTTGCTGGCGTCTGCTACGGCTTTAAATACTTTGTTTTCATCCCAAAATAACTGAGCTGCTTGTTCAATCTGCTGAGGATTGTATTGTTCTTGCATGATGTTTAATGATCCCATAATAGGCGTTAGGTTGGATTGAACTACACAAAAGCATCACAAGTGAGGAAACATAGCTGAATCGACAGGAAACTTGTGTAGAGCCCAACAGAAACTAAGAATATTCGCTATTTTATAGAGATGAGGCTCTAATGAGAAGGCACATAGAAGAGGAGTTATGAAATCAATGAAAAAAGATCCGATAAATGAGCAAAACAACACCGATCTTGTCGAAGAGGCGCGCCAAATTTTGAAAGGGGCGAAGGATTGGTTTCTAGACGACGTATCTTTAATGAAAGCCTACTGGCACGATAAAATGGGATACACCGAAGCTTGGATTGACGCCAATTGGCATTTGGTTCTAGAAGAAGGGGAAGAACTGACCAAAGAGTTAGATGCAAAAGAAGATGCCGCATTATTATGGCTGATTAACCATGCCAATAATAATCCCGTCCCTTTAGAAAAGTGTCATGTGGCTGGTCAAGAAGCTAAAGCGGGTGTTTATCACTGTATGGCATGTGGGCACGATAACATCAAAGCAGAAGACGGCACTCTGGAACCCTGTGAAGTGTGCCATTACGGTTTGATGTCGACTCACCAAGAAAAAGACGACTAGAGCAGGGGGCAGGCATAATGAAAAAAGCCACGCGATGTTAAATAACGTGGCTCTTTTCGTATGGCTATTTATTGCTTATCCGACGGCTTAGAGCTTCGATTTATAGCGTAGGATAATACCAAGCAGAGGGTCATTAATAGTACAACGGGCCATTCCCCCCATTTGACATAGGGTGTTGATCCGCTAAAGGTTTTTACTGTTGTCGTCATGGTGGTACGCTTAAATTGCGGCGCTTCGTCGGTGATTTTTCCGTTTTCATTTACCACCACGGTGAGCCCTGTGTTCGTCGCACGAACTAAATAGCGTCCTGTTTCTTTTGCTCTAAACTGGGCTATCTGCAAATGTTGCCATGGGCCGATAGACGCGCCAAACCAGCCATCATTACTGATGTTGATCAAAAAGTCACTTTTGGCGGCTAGATCACGTACTTGATCTGTATAGACGATCTCATAACAAATAAACGGGGCCGCTTTCCATTTACCCACTTGTATCAGGCCTTGATGGGCTCCGCCTGGCGAAAAAGTTGACATAGGCATGCCAAAAATATCAAGCACCGGACCGATAATGGATGAGAACGGAATGTATTCGCCAAAGGGAACGAGATGGCGTTTGTAGTAAAGACCTTTTCCGTCCCCCATTGCCCACATGGCGTTATAATAGGTGTTCTTTTCTTTATTGAAAGCTGGCACGCCTGTGACTAAGGTGGTATGTGTTTCGATCAGTAAGTCATTTAATTGCTTTAAGTGTGGTCGGATCTGTTGGTAGAGGTAAGTGATAGCGGTTTCTGGCCAAACCACTAAAGCGCTGTCTAAATGTTGCACGGTTGCCGACTCATAATAATCTAAGGATGAGCGGGCAGTTGTTGCTTGCCATTTCTCACTCTGTTTGACATTGCCTTGTACCAGTGTGGCTTTGAATTGTCCTGTTTGCTTCACCCATTGTTCAGGGAAATACTGTAGATAAGCGGCACCAAGCCATGCCAAGAGTGCAATGGCGATCATAATGGCATGGTTGTGACGGCTTAGGATGCAGCTGGTAATAATACTGGACGTTAATACGACAATGGCGCTGGTTAGCCAAATGCCACCAATGGGGAGTAATTCGTAGAGCCAAGATGTCTGGATCGAGTAACCTGGCAGTAACCAGGGAAAGCCCGTAAAAAATGTGCTTCGTGCATACTCGAACGCTAATAAGCTGATGGCAAAAATAAGTCCGGGCGGGATACGGGTAAATATTTTAACCAATCGCCAAGTCACCCAAGAGGATAGAGTCCAAAACAGAGTAAGGATAAGCACAAAACCAAAGGTGATAAGCGCGGAAATAATATTGCCTACTTGTCCATAGGTATCGATGCTAACAAATACCCAAGAGACACCGCAGCCAAAAAAGCCTAAACCGACAGCAGTTCCTCGCCACGCGGCGCTTTTGGCGCTATCGCTGGTTAGGACTAGCCAACAGAAAACCACAATGGTGATAAAATAGCTGGGCCAAAAATTAAACGGTGAAAAGCTTGTAACACCCAGTGCGCCAGCTAAGAAGCCTAAGCACAATGCGATGGGAGAAGGTAATTTGATAAAAAAAGGGCGTTTCCACCCCGCCTGCTTGCTTGTGGCCGATTTGGGGTGGGAGTGAGGCATACTACTCTATCGCTTCTGTATTCAATCGTGAAACTTTAATGGTTTTAACGCGTCGTCCATCGGATTTTAAGACGTAAAAGTTCATACCTCCAAAGATGATTTCTTCACCGCGCACAGGCACATGACCAAATTGTTGTACCAAAATGCCGCCAATGGTGTCGAATTCTTCTTCGCTAAAGCTGGCTTTAAAGTATTCATTAAAATCTTCAACTGGACATAACGCAGGCACTAAGAAGACATTGTCTTCACCTGTTGTTTGAATGTCTTCATTTTCTTCTCGGTCGGTTTCATCTTCAATTTCACCAACGATTTGCTCAAGAACATCTTCGATGGTAACCAAGCCCGATACACTACCGTATTCATCCAAAACCAATGCCATGTGGTAGCGTTTAGTTCGGAAGTCATTGAGTAGCACATTGAGACGCTTACTTTCTGGAATAAAGTTAGCGGGACGAAGGCAGGACAAAATATCGTCCATAACAATGTCTTCGTCTTTAAAAAGGAGTGGTAACAGGTCTTTTGCTAGCAGCACACCTAATATTTCATCTGGCTCTTCACCAACCACAGGGAAGCGTGAATGCGAGGAGTCAATGACTTTGCGAATTGAGGTTTTTGGATCATCTTCTGATTTGATCACCACCATCTGAGAGGGCGGTATCATAATATCTCTAGCCTGTACCTCAGACACTTCCAGTGCACCTTCAACAATCGTAAAGGCATCACGATCAATAATGTCTGATTTAACCGCCGCCTCTAGCAGTTTGATGATGTCTTCTCTACTGCGGGGCTCGTCGTTAAATGCTTGTGTTAAACGCTCAAACCAAGATTTTTGTTGATCGTTGGTGTTACTCGATCGGTCTTCGCTCATGGGGTTATGAACTCACTCTTTTATCAAATAGGGATCTGGAATATTAAGAGAAGCCAATAACTGAGTTTCTAAGGCTTCCATTTCTTCTGCTTCATCGTCATTTATATGATCATAGCCACGTAAATGCAATATGCCGTGTATGGTCATATGGGCCCAATGATGCAATAAGGGTTTTTCTTGTTCAATGGCTTCACGCTCAACAACTTGTGCGCAGATGACTAAATCGCCTAATAAGGGGATATCAAGTTCCATAGGCGCATCAAAAGGAAAAGACAGGACGTTGGTCGGTTTGTCTTTTCCTCGGTATTCACTATTAAGTGCTTGGCTTTCTTCTTCATCAACTAGGCGGATGGTGACTTCGTATTCATCGCCAGATAAAGGTAAGGCGGTGGTTACCCATTGCTTAAAATCATCGCTGCTGGGTAATTTCTGTGTTGCTTCGCAGGCAATTTGTAAATCTAATTCCAAATGAGCCATTAGCTTTTGTTACTCTCGTTAGTGGCTGAGTGGGAGGAGCTAGCCTCGTTCTTAGGTGTGGAGGTACTGGCAGACGCTGCTTGCTCAGCTTGTGCCTGTAAGCGGGCTTCAGTTCGTGCTTTTTTTGCCTCTTCCTCTTCTGTATCAAAACGCTCATAGGCTTCAACAATTCGTTGAACCAGTGGATGACGAACCACATCGGACGCTGCAAAGTGCGTTAAACTAATGCCATTGACGCCACGAAGCACATGCATAGCATGAGCCAAACCAGACGATGTACCACGAGGTAAGTCTACCTGAGATGTATCCCCCGTGATGACGGCAGTGGAGCCAAAGCCAATGCGCGTCAGGAACATTTTCATCTGTTCGCGAGTGGTATTTTGGCTTTCATCCAAAATGATAAAGGCATTATTTAGAGTACGACCGCGCATAAAGGCCAGCGGGGCGATCTCGATAACGTTTTTCTCTATCAGTTTATCGACTAATTCAAAGCCCAGCATTTCATAAAGCGCATCGTATAAAGGGCGAAGATAAGGATCGATCTTTTGTGATAAGTCGCCAGGTAAAAAGCCTAACTTTTCACCCGCTTCAACCGCTGGTCGAACCAACATAATGCGCTCGACACGATCCGCTTCTAGCGCTTCGACAGCGCAAGCAACCGCTAAATAGGTTTTTCCCGTTCCGGCAGGGCCAATACCAAAGTTGATATCGTTTTTACGCACCTCTTTTACATAGCCTTGTTGGTTTTTACCTTTTGGCTTGATAAAAGCTTTGCGTGTTTTGATGACCAACTGATCACCGTTATCTTTTGCGTGTTTGCTCAAAGACTCAATGGCCGACTCTTGTAAATACAAATGAATGGTTTCGGCAGAAAGAACCCCTTGTGCCCGGGCTTCACGGTACAAGTTTTCCAGTAGGATTTTTGTGGCGGCAACATTGTCAGAGCTTTCGCCCGAAATATCAAACAGATCACCACGGTAGCGAATGGTGACATCAAGGCGCTTTTCAATCAGTTTGATGTTTTCGTCTAGTTGCCCACATAGAACAGCCAAAGCATTAGCTTCGGCTGGTGCAAGGCGCATTTGTTGAGTTGTCTGTGTCGTTTCCAAGAGTTACCTTACTTAGTGAAGGACAAAATCGGTGTCAAGTTCAGAGCTGATCAACTCACCTAGTAGGGAGTTTGAATAAGCATCTGTGATCACCACGTCTGCAAATTTACCGATCAATTGAGGATCGGAAGCACGGAAGTTAACAATGCGATTGTTTTCAGTTCGGCCTTGAAGCTGTCCAGGATCACGGGGTGAATAACCACTGATCAAAATGCGCTGAACCTCACCAACCATCTCTAAACTGATGTCAAACGCTTGTTGACTGATACGACGTTGTAATATGGCTAAACGCTCTTTTTTCAATGTTTCTGGGGTGTCGTCTTCTAGGCTTGCCGCTGGTGTACCTGGGCGCTGGCTATAAACAAAACTGAAAGAATGATCAAAGCCGATTTCCTGAATTAAATTCATGGTATCGACAAAATCCTCGTCGGTTTCGCCTGGGAAGCCAATGATAAAGTCTGAAGACAAGCTGATGCCAGGACGTGCGTCCTTAATGCGATTGATCTTATCAATATAATATTGGCGATCATGACCGCGTTTCATAGCGCTGAGAATATTGTCGGCCCCGCTTTGTACCGGTAAATGAAGATGGCTTACCAACTTGGGTTCGGTTCGGAAGGCTTCGATTAAACTATCGGTAAATTCTACCGGATGAGAAGTGGTAAAACGAATGCGTTCAATGCCATCGATGCGTGCTACAGCGTGAATAATATCGGCAAGATCTGCTTCATCACCTTCTGCGGTTTCGCCACGATAAGCGTTGACGTTTTGCCCTAATAGATGGATTTCACGTACACCTTGCTCTGCAAGCTGTACCACTTCTTTCAAAATACTATCGAATGGACGGCTGACTTCTTCCCCACGGGTATAAGGCACCACGCAGAAAGTACAGTATTTACTGCAACCTTCCATAACGGACACAAAGGCTTCTGCCCCCTCTACACGCGGTGCAGGCAAGTGATCGAATTTTTCAATTTCGGGAAAGGTTACATCCGTAATCGGGATGTGTTTACCCGCAGAATTCACCATTTCTGGTAGTTTATGCAGTGTCTGGGGCCCGAAAATCATATCAACATGTTTGGCTCGCTTACGAATAGCATCGCCTTCCTGGCTCGCAACGCATCCGCCCACACCAATGACCAAGTTGGGATTTTTCTGCTTGAGCTTCTTCCAGCGGCCAAGTTGGTGATACACCTTGTCTTGCGCCTTCTCGCGGATAGAACAGGTGTTCAAAAGGAGCACGTCAGCTTCTTCCGCATTGTCTGTGAGTTCCATCTCATGGCTTTCGCCAAGTAAATCTGCCATACGAGAGGAATCGTATTCGTTCATTTGGCAGCCGTGAGTTTGGATAAAGAGTTTTTTTGCCATGTCACTTATAAACCTAAAAAATTATTCGTCTATCGACTTTGGCGCTATTATATTTGGCTTTGCCTCCGAATCACAGGGGTGTTGAACATTCGAACCCATTAAACTGAAAATAGTCCTTATTTCCTACGATCATCTTGGTTTATTATTTGGGTTTAAATGTGTGTTAATGTGCTGCCATTCGTTTGGTTTAATTGGCATGACAGACAAGCGGTTGCCCTTTTTGGTAAGTAACATGTCACTAAGCGCTGGATCTTGTTTTAAAGTACTAAGGGGTAAAATACTTGGCCATTTTTCGACAAGTTCAATATCCACCATGAACCAGCGAGGATGATCTGGGGAGGATTTAGGATCATAATAATGGCTGGTTGGATCCCAACTTGTGTGATCCGGGTAGGCTTCGCGTACCACTTTCGCCACGCCAGCAATGCCGGCTGGTTTACAGCTTGAGTGGTAAAAAAAGATGAGGTCACCCATTTGCATGTTTTGCATGAAGTTACGTGCTTGATAATTTCGAACGCCATCCCAGGGAGAGGGGCCTTGTTGTGTTAAATCATCAATGGAAAAAGCATCGGGTTCAGACTTCATGAGCCAGTAATTAGACATATTATTCTCCGTTTGCATAATGATACATACTCTTAGTATATGATTTATAAAATTGTATCTACAATTAAAGAAAATTTACCCAATGCCCTCAATGAGTTGCTTATCTCTCGACGCCTTGGGTTGTGATGCTCTTCATATGGATGAGGATATATGAGTCAATTCGCCTGTAAAGATTTTTCCGCGCTGGAAAAAGAGCTCAAGGATGACCTTCTCGAGTGCTATCAGGAAGCACAGCAAGAAATCGAAGAGATCATCAATAGCATTGAAGATGATGGCTTTTCCTTTGATAAGTTAGACAATTTGTTTCGTTCTTTACATAGCATGAAGGGCAATTGCTCAGTGTGCTTTTTAGATCCACTTGTGGGGGCATTGCATCGCCTTGAAGAAATCGTCGACGGTATGCGAGGCGGTTATATTCAGTACCACTATCATCTTGGTGAATTAATTAATGTTGTGGTTGAGCAAATCGGCAATTTGCTGATGCAGCTCTATAAATTCCATGGCGCAGAAACGGCCACGTTAAATGTATTGCAAAATGGTTTGGATACGCTTTATGCCTGTGAAGACGATGAACAGCGTCCTGCCTTGGCAAAGACCTTATTGGATGATATTTCAACGGAGAAGAAAGAGTTTGAGGCAGCTGAGACTCCGGCTCGAACAGCCGATCTTTTAGTCAAGGTGGAATATACCAAGGAGCAAGAGTTTGATATAGAGCAGTTTAAGGCATTCAGTTCCAAGTTAAATCGTTTGTTAGGTTATTCCCCCGAACGTAGTGAGCGTATATTAAAGCTTTGCCAATTGATTAATATTGAATGCAAACAACAGGAAGATCCCGCCCAATTAAGCGCGGCAGCTTATATGCATAATATGGGGATGGCGGTGATCTTAAATTGCAAAGATGATGAAGAGGCGCGCAAACAAGCTGAATGGAATCATCCTATGGTGGGGGCTCAATTATTGAGTAAACACGAAGGTTGGGACGAGGCGGTTTCCATGGTGATGGCCCACAAAGAACGCTTTGACGGCTCAGGGTTTCCTGAGCAACTTGTTGGCTCGATGATTCCACAAGGAGCATTTATTTTAGCTGTGGCCGTCATGTTTATTGATATCGTTTGGGGTAAATCGGGCGAAGAATACAGAAAGAGTTCCATGCGTGCCATCCAAAAAGTGAATTTTGAAAGTGGCAAAGGTTTTCCTCCTCATATTGTTGACTCTTTTAATGCTGCCATTCGCAAGGTTCTGGTGGCGCGGAAAAAATAATTGTTACGACGCTTTTTTTAATCCCATGAAAAATTGCTACCATAGTCTTATCTAGTATGGATTATTAAGACTATGGCTGCCCAACTTCCACTTGTTTTTCACCCCCATTACAGCATCCCCTTTCCAGCAGGGCACCGCTTTCCTATGCATAAATTTCGGCTCTTGGCACAAACGTTAAGAACGCAAGGTATTCTTACGGAAGAGAATGAACATCAACCCTCACCATTATCCTTAACGACCTTAATGCAGGCCCACGACAAAGGGTATGTGCAGCGCTTTATTCGTGGCGAACTCACCAAGCAAGAAGAAAAAGACATCGGTTTGCCTTGGTCAGAATGGTTGGTTGAACGAACATTACGTGCTGTTTCCGGTACTCTCTTAACCAGCGAGTTAGCATTAGAGCATGGTTTGGCATGTCATCTGGCAGGTGGAACGCACCATGCTCAGCCTGCACGTGGTGCGGGTTTTTGCATTTTTAATGATTTAGCCGTCGCAGCGTTAGCGTTAGTGAATTCAGGCAAAGCAAAAAAGGTGTTAATTTTAGACTGCGATGTACACCAAGGAGATGGCACCATCGCCTTCTTTAAAGACCGAACCGATATTGTGCCAATTTCTTGGCACTGTGAAGAAAATTACCCCGCTCTTAAACAAACTGATGGCGTTAATATAGCCATTCCTAAAGGGGCTGACGATGATTTGTATTTGTCCATTTTAAGGGAAACCTTACCAAAGGTGCTTGCCGAGCATCAGCCCGATTTTATCTTCTACGATGCGGGTGTCGACGTGCATCAAGATGATAGGTTAGGTCACGTCAATATGACAGACGATGGCATTTTGCAACGGGATAAATACGTTATCCAAACGTGTATTAAACAAAACTTACCCGTCGCTTGTGTTATTGGCGGCGGTTACGACCGACAAGAAGATAAGGTGGCATGGCGGCATAGTCTAGTGCATCAGGCAGCCCATTGGGTTTGGGAGAGATGTTTATAGAGTAACCGCTTAACGTTTTTTGGTTCTATTGTGGTTGGCTATAGAGAAATATATAAATGCTACTATTAACAAAACAACAACGACACCAAAAATAGCCGCAGAATAGCCGTGCATGGGTCCCCATTCGCGAGCCCACACTTGGCTTTCCCCTTTTAGTAGCAGCAACGGATGCTTAAAACCAAAATAAGCACAGGCTGCCCCAAATACTAAGCAGAGGATATTGATTATTGTGGCGCCAATGAGTTGAAGTATAGAAAAATACGCGCCAATATTATCGGCAATCTTCCATTTCTTAAGTTTATATAAAACGAGGATGCCTAGTATAGATACGAGTATTATTAAAATGTCTGTATAGGTAATAGGGATATGTAAATGCTGGAGTATCCCTGCTATCGATGCGATTATTATCAAGAATGCAAAAATGTCGAATACTAAATCCATGACTGTTGGCTTAATTTCTAATGGGCGATCTTTTTCGTAGGGTATATGAATTTAATTTAGCTGCAAGGTGCTCCTACCGGAAAAGTATTATTTTCTATTGTCATATAACTGCCATGATTCTCTTTTACTGTCTACAAAGGTAAGCAGGAAGTGGGCAGTTATGCAAAGCACGTTATCCGAATTGGCTGAACTACAACGTTTGTTGCGCTTGGATATTCCCAGCGTACATCGTGAAACACTGGCTCAACTTTCTGATGGCCCCGAGCAGTATCCCGTGGATGCTGTATTTCTTGGCAGTGATCGTCCCAATGTGCCTACTTTCCTGCTGGTTGGCGGGGTGCATGGTGTTGAACGTATTGGCTCGCAAGTGGTACTCGCCTATCTCAATTCTTTATTGCATCGATTGATTTGGGATCAACAATTGCAGATGGCATTGGAAAATGTGCGTTTTGTTTGTTTACCGATATTAAATCCAGTGGGAATGGCTCGTCAGCATCGTGGTAATGGCAATGGTGTGGATTTGATGAGAAATGCGCCATTGGATGCATTAGACCCTATAACTTGGCCTTTTGGTGGCCAGCGATTGACTCGTCATTTACCTTGGTTTCGTGGTGGTTTAGGGAAGCCGTTAGAAATGGAAGCCCAAGCCTTATGTGATTTAGTGGAGCGTCTTTGTGAGCAAAGTCCAATGGTGATGGCTTTGGATGTACATTCGGGCTTTGGAGCTCAAGATCGGCTTTGGTTTCCTATGGCTGGTACTCGACAGCCAGTGCCTCATATCGCAGATTACTATGCGCTGAAAAAATTGTTAAAGCATAGCCATCCGAATCATCGTTATTTGCTTGAACCTCAATCTCACCATTATCTTTGTCATGGTGACCTATGGGATTATTTGTATCTTAAAGCAAATTCCCGTCAGCAGACATTGCTGCCGCTTACTCTGGAGTTAGGATCTTGGCGTTGGGTCAAGAAAAACCCATTACAATTACGTTCCTTTTTAGGAATGTTTCACCCGATTAAGCCCCACCGAGTAAAACGAGTGTTGCGAGAAAACCTCTATCTTATTGAGATTCTTTGGCGTGCCAGTGCCAATATGGCGCAATGGTTGCCAAAAGAGTCGCAGCGCCAACGAATGCATAAGATAGCCTTAAAGCATTGGTATCAAAATGACTGAGCAGAGATTCAGGAGCAATAGCGTGAACTGGCTTTTGTTGCGAGGATTAGGGAGAGATCAGCGTCACTGGGGGGAATTTCCTAGACTATTGCAACAGAGGTTTCCTGAAGATCGAATTTTGACACCAGACTTACCAGGAAATGGATCATTAGCGCACTTAAAAAGCCCTACCAGCATTGTCCAGGCGACTAACTATTATAGACTATGGGTAAAAGAACAGGCTGCCATAGGCCCAATAGCGTTAATTGGTTTATCCATGGGGGGCATGGTTGCTCTTGACTGGTTGAATCGTTTCCCAGAAGACATCTCATTTGCTTGTGTAATCAACACCAGTATGAAAGGGTGTAGTTTGCCTTGGCAACGAATGCGCTTAAGTGCCATGCTGCGTTTACTGTTATTCGGACTGATTTCTAAAAAACAACAAGAGCACCAGGTTCGTTTATTAACAACCAATATGCAATCAAGCCCACAAGCCTTGGAGCGACAATGGTATGAGTGGGCAAAAGCGTCCTCCCCAGGATGTTTCAACCTTATTCGTCAGCTTTGGGCGGCAGCAAATTTTGAGATACCCCATCTGACGCACCACAAAAAACTTTTATTACTTGCCAGTTCCTATGATCATTTGGTAAAAAGCTGTGCCTCACGCCGAATTGCAGAACGTTGGAAAGTGCCACTGATAGAACATCCTCAAGCAGGTCACGACCTACCTCTAGATGATCCGCAATGGATCATTGATTTGCTAATGGAGCAAAAGGATAAATGATCCATTATAGACTTATCGCTATTTAAGGATGATGACTCTTATATTGTCAAACACCAAAGGATCAGTATTCCTCAAATAGAAGAAGTCTTTGTTTAGATGAGTTGGAATAATTTAAAAGTATTTTCAACTTAGTTTTATATTTTCATGATTTTTTAACCTGTTGTTTGGTTATATACATCGATTTACCGGAGATAAGTGTGCGTCGTAACACCTTAATGGAATGGAATAGCAAAGATTCTTGGAAGGTCTTTTTGCTGCTTAGCATCATTTTTGTTGTATTTAGCGGATTGTTCAACCACACCGTCTGGACACCAGATGAGCCCAGAGTGGTTGCTGTTATTAAGGATATGTACCTTTCTGATAATCTGATCATACCGCATTTTGCGGGTATTCCTTTTGTGGAAAAGCCGCCGTTGTATTTTATCTATTGTGTGTCACTGATGCATCTGACAGGGTTGGATGCCTTGATGGCGGCTCGATTAGGATTAGGGCTACTGTGTTTAGCATCTTTAGTGGTCACGTTTCGTTTAGCATGGCTGCTTAAAGGGAAGGAGTATGCTTGGCTAACCCTTGGTGTGTTGGCGTCCAGTGAAGGCTTTTTGCTGAACTTTCATTGGCTGCGGGTTGATGCCATGATGATGTTTACCTCTATTGTTGCCATTTGGGCTTTTGCAGAAGCTTACCTGCGTTTTCAATTGCGTTATGTGTTACTGGCAGGGGCATTAACGGGATTGGCGTTTTTAAGCAAAGGTCCTATTGCCATTATCCTATGTGTTGGGCCTGCTTGGCTGGTACTTTTTATTCGTTACGTCTATCTAAGGCAGCGAGGTGCCCATCAAAGTGTAACATGGGGACGTGTGTTGTTCTTCCATATGATGGGATTCATCATAATGTGTTTAGTGATCGCTGCTTGGGTGTATCCTTTTTATAAACAAGCGTCTCCTGCGCTTTGGCATGCCTGGTTTTGGGATAATCAGATAGGGCGCTTAACCGGCTCCTCGACGAAAACCTTAGGTCATAACCATCAGGGCAAACCGTTTTATTACGTTAGCAGTATTATAGAATATACATTACCTTGGTCTGTCTTCTTTATTATTGGTTTAGCCTCTTCGGTGAAAAGAGCCGTGACTCGACACCAAGTGAATTGGCTTGATGGCTTTTTTCTCTTTTGGTTTTGCTTTGCCGTTTTTATTTTGTCCTATTCGGCAACCAAGAGACCAATGTACCTTGCACCTTTAATGCCTTTGTTTGCCTTAATGATAGCTTCTGCGTTAATGACACTAAAAGGTAGATGGTCCGACTGGTATCGACGTGCCTTTTTGGTAATGATGATTGTCATTATAGCTGTATTTGCTATGACACCTTTATGGGCTCAGCTCTTACCAAGCAATAAAGTGCCGCAAGCTCTTATGTTGTGGCTTTCCAGTTGGCAGGTGACGGCGCTGTGGGTGCTATTTGCTATTATTTTAATGATAAAAGTCGAAGTCACTCAGTGGCCTGCCTGGACTAAGTTATCATTAATTTCATCTTTATTTTTTATTGCCATTTTTCATCATGTATTTATCGCCGTAGACATCGCTAAAGACATGAGGCATGACCTTAATACTTTTGTGAAGCAAATCCCGCAGGATAAAAGGGAGCGTACTGCTGGCATTGGCTTTTCAGAGACCATGTCGTCTATCTTTTATTTATATGACGATTGGTCCGTGCCTATGGTAGATAAAGCCCGAGCACAACGGATTCTCGAGGGGAAAGACAGCGAATATGATTACTTGATCCTTGATCGAACGGGCTCCACTCAAGACCCTATCCGTTATATGGGACTGCCTTCAGACACCCCTTACCATCTTTTGTTAATAGGGCATCCGCGTAGCGATAAAAAACGCAGTGCTATTTTATGGTTAACAGGGGACGAAAATAAAACGCTCCCAATGGTGGAAGTGTCTGAAAATACGGTAAAACAACCTGCTAAAGCGAATTAAAACGGTGAAAACTTAAGGCAATTATCATTGGCTGTTGGGGCGAACTTGTCGTCACCATCAGCCAAATGGATAGCTCTAGTTGTCATGATCCATCAGCCAGTTGGCTCGGTTTAAGCCATAGACTGCATGATCTACCACTTTACCATTGAGATTCTCTTTTCGAGTGATAATGCCTTCAAGTGTAAAACCTAAACGCTCACAAACAGATCGGCTTGACTGATTTTCCTCTGCTGCGGAAATCTGCACTTTCTCCATATCAAGATCGGTAAAAGCCAACTCAATCAGCTTAGCAACCGACTTCGTGACAATGCCTTTTTTCTGATAATCCTTACTGAGCCAGTAGCCGATCTCCACCCGTTTGAGACTATGGTCAATTGTATTGAAACTAATATTGCCGACCACTTCGCCTTCAAACAACATAGCACAACTTAACGACTTACCATCTGCGTAATCGTGAAGAGCTTGCTTAATAAAGGTGAGGAAAAAATCCTCACTGTGCGCATGAGGTGGCCATGCCAACCACTGACCAAGATAGTCACGTTGCTGCGTGACAATTTGTAGATACGCTTTAGCGAACTTGGGATGAACAAGCGCTAACTCTAATCCTTTTTCTACTTCTAGTGAAAACATAGCTTTCTCTTTAGTTTTACTTAATCCTGAGAACATACAGCTTCAGCTGACTCGGGTGTCTAATTCCGCTATAAAGCGTTTTAAATGATTTGTCGCGTTTTTGTTTAAATCGCACGATTTAATTATATTGATCTATTCGCTCGAAACATTATAATTCTATTGTACTTCCAAATATGAGAATTGAACATGAACACATTAACAGCAAATGATGCTAAACGAAATTTTGGGGAGTTACTTATGAGTGCTCAACGAGGGCCCGTGAAGATTAGCAAGAACAACAAAGATGCTGTAGTTGTAATGTCTATCAGAGACTATGAAGAGCTTGAAGCGATGAAGGCGGAATACCTAAAACATTGCTTTGAATCTGCCAAAGAAGACTTGGCTAAAGGCAATGTCGTTGACGGTCAAAGCTTTTTAAGTACGCTATAATTATTGATATGCAGAGCAAAGAATACAAACTGAGTAACTTGGCTCAACAACACCTACGTAAAATTAAACACTATACTATCGATAATTTTTCCGAATCGCAGTGGGAAAAATATAGAGAAACCCTATTATCTGGTTTTCAGATGTTAGCGGATAACCCGGGATTAGGCAGAAGCTGTGATGAGATATACCTCAATGGCTTTTATTTCCCTATTGGTAAACACAATGCTTATTTCATCAAGGAGAGTGATTTCATTTTAGTCGTTGCCGTTTTAGGCCAGTCACAACTACCGCAAAATCACCTCAAATAGACCTTAATTCATCCTAGGAATTAATACTTCTCTTTCTAGCTTTGAAATCCCCAATTCAACGCAACCCCGATGGCGTGACTATACGGCATTTCAGAGTCAATAAGAAACGTCTTTGCTCGTATAACTGGCGGAGTCAAAGCCCTTTTTTATCAAACTCATCAGAAGAGTTGAAAGCTATTAGTCAGAAAAGATGTTCGCCTCCTGAATCTACTGTCAGACTAAAGTCTGACCTACAGAAAATCTGCATACCCAAGGCAGTTAGTTCGACGAAACGAAGTTGCGCGACTTTATGGAGTTTCATAATCAGTAAAAAAATACCTTCTCACATATCCAAAAAACCAATCTATGCCTTACGATAAAAATCGTCTTGCTAAACCAGTATTAAACAAAATGAAGAAGACGTTTGGGCGAAAGCCCGATAAGAGACCTTTTGGTTACTTTTATGGTTCTGGATAAAAGTTACCCGCTCAGCAGAGCGGAATAAGCTAGTCGCTCAAAACCATTGATAAGAGGTTAGTCATCAAATTTAAAAAGGACAGGGTGCTACAAAGGCTACCCAAGCCTTGGTAAACGGATGTCGAAATTCTAAGCGATAAGCATGCAATAACAAGCGAGGGTCATTTGCATACTCTGGGTCGTAGAATTCGTCGCCGATGATCGAGTGCCCTAGGCTTTGCATATGGACGCGCAATTGGTGAGAACGGCCGGTAAAAGGCACGAGTCGAACGCGAGTCGTGTTATCTTCATAGGCGATTTTTTCCCAATAGGTAATGGAGTCTTTGCTCCATTCGTCGGTACAGACAATTTGTCTGGGACGGTTGGGCCAATCGCAACGTAGAGGTTTGCGTACTTCGCCTCGTTCACCAAGAAGATGACCGCGCAGCATCGCGCGGTATTCCTTTTTAACGTCCCGTTCGCGAAAGTGGGCGTACATTCGCTTTTGGCATTCGTGAGTTTTAGCGACCAGAATTAAGCCAGAAGTGGCTTCGTCTAAGCGGTGAATAGCGAAGGCTTCGCCAAACTGCAACGCGGCTCTATGTAATATAGAGTCTAGCTTATCTGGGCCCCGACCGGGCACAGATAAGCAGTTAGCAGGTTTGTTGATGACGGCGAACCAATCGTCTTCGTAGAGTATCTCTAACACAGACGATTATTCCGGTTTGGTGGTCAAGATGATACGAATAGCATCCAAGCGGATTTGATGCTCGTCGATACGAGTCAAACCTTCTTGCATATTCGTTTCAAGACGCTGGATGTCGTCTTCTGTGATGGCATCATTAAAGGCTTTTAGCTCGCTCAAGCGCTCGATTTCATTTTGGCAGCGGTGTTGGTAAGAGGTTTTCGCTGCTTGAACAATAGGGCGCGCCTGATCTTGTGCATTGAGCTGATGAGCCTGTAGCACTTCAATCAGGTTGGAACGAAGCGCTGCTACCCATTGTTCGGCGACACGATTGGGGACGCCTTTGAGTTTTTCTGCCCATTTATCAGCAGTAAACTGTTGATGCAGGAATTTTCCATTAGAATCGGATAATTGCCACATAGGTGTCATGGGGAGCGATTGCGCGAGTTTCAGGCGTGGATGAGCTGTTGCTTCAATGACGAACATACTTTCTACCAACACCGTGCCTTCTGGTAGGGCGGCGATAGGTAAGATGGCAGACGTCAGTTTGCCAGAATCAAAGCCTTGTACTTCATCCATTAGCATGGTGATTAGAGGATGCTCCCAGGTGGCAAAGGCGACATCTTCACGCTGGCTTGCTTGACGACGGTTTAACATGAGCATTTTGCCTTCCTCTTCGATGCCTGGTAGGGCTTCTAGCATCATGTCGGTGGAGGGGCGAATAAACCAAGCGCTTTCATCTGGGTCACTGTTGATGCATTCCGCATGAATATTAAAGGCATGGGTTACATCTTCAATATAGTGATGCAGGCCGTGAATTGCTTGCTCGTTGATCTGTTGGATCAAAGCACGAGCTTGTTCTGGGCGACACGAGCTCATTTCTAATAGGCGATTACGACCTTCTTCCATTTGCCGTAATAGCGCTTCATGGTAGACCTTGGCTTCGTCCAGTAAGCTGAGATCGTCGTCTTCTCCTCGTAGGTAAGCGTGCAGCGTTTCACGGAAGGCTTCTTCTACTTTATCGCCAGCACTTGTTGTGCGACAAAAAGCATTGAGAGCGTTATGGAACCAATGGAATAAGCGTTCCTGAACGCTATTGGACAGGTAAGGGACGTGGATTTGCACGTCATGAAGTTGCCCAAGACGGTCCAAGCGACCAATTCGCTGTTCTAACAAGTCGGGGTGTTCTGGCAAATCGTACATGACGATGTGATGGCTAAATTGGAAGTTACGGCCTTCAGACCCAATTTCTGAACAGACAAGAATTTGTGCGCCTTCTTCATCCGCAAAATACGCCGCTGCGCGATCACGGTGGATCAGTGGCATCTGTTCGTGGAAATCGGCACTTTGGAAGCCAGCAAAGGTGAGCTGATCATTTAGCCATTGGGCCATATCAGCCGTATGACAAATCACCAGAATTTTATCGGCCTGACATTCTAGGAATTCTTTTAGCCAAACCCAGCGTGGGTCGAGTTCCCAGAGTCCGTCTTGCACATCGGTCTCGGGTTGAACATGGTGGTTGGCAGAAGCAAAGTGCTCGTTGTTTTCGAGCGGATAAGCGTGTAGGTAACGGTTTGGAAAGCCGCCCACAGCAGCCCGTGTGTTGCGAAACATTTCGCGGCCCGTGCCATGACGGTCAATCAGCCAGCTAATGGCTTCTTGTGCCCCACTCATGCGTACTTCACCACTTTTGTCTAGATTGGCAAACCACTCTTTCGATTTAACCTGATCTAAATAGGGGGCGAAGGCGTTATCCCAGTCTATCGATAGATCGCTGTTTTCTTCTTCCGTTAGAGGTAACAACATTTCAGCCAGCTCGGCCGCTTGTTTAAACTCTTTTTGCTGAGCTTGGTACTGTTCAAAATTATGGTAACGATCTGCGTCCAATAACTGCAAACGAGAAAAGTGTTCACGCTCACCAGTTTGTTCTGGCGTAGCACTTAGCAGCAGTAGGGATTCTGTTTTTGCCGCGAGACGGGCAACCACTTGGTAGCTAATACTGGGTGTTTCTGGGTGCCAAGCCAAGTGGTGAGCTTCGTCGACAATCACCATATCCCATTCTGCTTCCAGCATGTGTTGTGTAGCATGGGGATGTTGGCTGGCCCAATCAATTGGGGCGATAACAAAGGGTTGCTGCTCAAATGGATTGTCATCGCCTTCCATGAAGTCTTCGTAGACGGCTTCACTGATCAAACTAAAAGGTTGATGAAAGCGGCGCAGCATTTCGACCAACCATTGGTGTTGTAAGTTGGTGGGGGTCAAAATTAAGGCGCGTTTGCAAAGGCCATTTAATAAGCGCTGATGTAAAATTAACCCGGCCTCTAGGGTTTTCCCCATACCGACTTCATCACACAACAAAGCGCGTGCTTTTGGGCGATTGGCAATATCGTGTGCTAGGTAAATCTGGTGTGGTAGCAACTCGGCTTTCAACCCCATCAAACCTCTTACAGGAGAGGCGGCATTGTCGGCTTGGTGCTCCAGTGTATGGCGGCGTAGGTCGAACCACATACGGCGTGCTGGAGAAAGAGACAAGATGTAATCCAGCTCATTTTTGTCGTTACGTGGAAATTGGATGACAGACTCTTCTAACCAGTCATCGTCGTTGCTGATACGATACTCCACCAGTCCATCGATCTCTTCTACTTCCAATATCGTGAAGGTTTCATCCTGAAAAGAAAGTTGATCTCCAGGGGTTAAAGTGCGGCGCACAAGACTGGTTTGGTCATTTGAGTATTGGCGATCTGTTTCCGCATCGGGAAAGTGCAATACAAAGGATTTACTTTGTTTTTCTGTGATCATGCCGACGCCTAGATCAGGTTCGTTGCGGCTACTCCATCTTTGTCCCGTTTTGTACATAGTTACTCTTTGTCCGATTCGATTAATGTTAGGCTGCCTTGGCATAAATTTGTCAGCGTTTGCTTTTGTTCAGGCCAAGTTCGTTCAATAACGGCGAGGTCCATGACAATATTGTCACTAAACGTTTTGTTGTTTATCTCGATATCACTTTGTTCTAACCAGTATTCAACCTTGCCCAGTAAAGGGTAGGAGATAACTAATTGCACAGGTGAACGTGGATAAATGTTTTCGTGTTCTGTTTGGCTGAGCGCCTCTTGTACTGCTTGGCTATATGCTCGCACAAGGCCACCAGCACCCAATTTAATGCCACCAAAATAGCGAGTGACGACAACGGTGGTTTCACCAAAATTTGAGTGTTGTAAGACGTTTAACATGGGTTTACCCGCTGTGCCCTTAGGTTCGCCATCGTCACTTTGATCCCAAAGGTGTACGTTGTTTGGGGCACCTGCCACAAACGCCCAACAATGATGGTTGGCATCTGGGTAGCGCTGGCGTATTGCATCAAGAAAGGTTTTTGCCGCTTCACGACCTTTGGTTCGGCTGACCGTGGTGATAAACAGGCTATTTTTAATTTCAAGATCAAAGCGTTGTATGTGTGTTGGGCTTAAGTAGTAATCCATGTAAACTGGCTTAATTCTTGTTTTCTCTATAAAAATAGTGGGTTTTATTTTCTATGTCAGATTGGCTTTGGCAATCCGTTTTGGTGTTATCGGGCTTTTGCGTCGGCACCTTATTAGTTTCTTGTGTTGCAGGCTACATTGTACAGGCTATGCGTCGTCAGTGGCACCTCACTCAAGCAAAAATGCAGCAACAAAATGATGAATTAGTGCGACTTTTGGAACAATCCAAAGATCATATTCATTATTTAGAAAAAGAATCTCTGACTTTAGAGCAGCAGTTTGCCGCGGCACAGGCGGTATGGCAGGAAAAAGAGTCTTTCTATCGTGAGCAAAAGCGTCAGAATGAGACGGAGTTTAAGCAGTTAGCGCAAGAGATCATGACGCAGCAGGGACAATATTTAGCGAAGGAAAATGAGCGTCAACTAGGGTCGTTATTGCAGCCTTTGGGCTCGCAGATTCAAAAGTTTCAAGAGAGTGTGGATAAGAGTTATCAAGAAGAGGCGCGGGAGCGCTTTTCATTGGTGAAAGAAATAAAAAGCTTGCAACAACTGAATCAGAAAATTAGTGATGATGCGGTCAGTTTGACGTCCGCCTTGAAAGGGCAGAATAAGTTGCAAGGTGGCTGGGGAGAGGTGATTCTTGAGCGCATCTTAGAGAAGTCTGGTCTTGAGAAAGGCCGAGAGTACGAGGTTCAAGTCTCCCTTCAGTCGGAGGTAGGGCGACGTTTGCAACCGGATGTGGTGATTTATTTGCCTGAAGGTAAGCAAATTGTCGTGGACTCGAAGATGGTCTTAGTCAGTTACTTGGCCTATATGGAGGCGGAAACCGAGGAGGAACGCAACCGAGCACTGAAACAGCATTTAGAGGCCGTGCGTCGTCATATGAAAGAGCTAAGTGCCAAGGCGTATCATGAGTTGCCAGGTATCACCTCGTTGGATTTCGTGCTTTTGTTTATCCCGATTGAAGCGGCTTTTGGTTTAGCGTTACAAGGCGATAACGGCCTATTCAGTGAGGCGTTTGAGCATAATATTATTATCGTCGGACCATCCAACTTATTGGCCACACTTCGTACCATTCAAAATATTTGGCGCAACGAAAAACAAAGTCAGAATGCTATTGAAATTGCTCGTCAAGCGGGAGCAATGTATGACAAGTTTGTCGGTTTTGTTCAGGATATGGACGATATCGGCGGTAAAATTGATGCACTAAATCGTAGCCATGATTCGGCGTTGAAGAAACTCACACTGGGGCGTGGTAACTTATTGGCTCGCGCTGAAAAGTTAAAACAGATGGGGGCGAAAACAACCAAATCCTTGCCAGAAGGACATCTTAATAAAGAAGATGCTTTGCCTATAGAAGTGCCCAATGACGAGGGATTTTATGAAGAAGAGGGGTTATCGTCGATAGAGGATGATGCCACAGAGCCATCATACCGTGACCGCTGAACTGGAAAGGGATAAGTAACTTTGAGTAGAACTTGCTCGTGCCGTCACGAGCAAGGTTGTCAATTTACTGGTTTTCGTTCTAAAACTTGCCTATTTTTATTTATCCACTTCAGGTGATTGCCATAATACCGTCACTTTGTTGCCATAAGGTGCCGATTTCATGTCTAGATAAATAGCCTGGGTAAGGTGATGAAGTTGACGCCCTTCTGGCACCTTATCGAGTAAGCCAATCAGTTCAATGTCTAGACCGTCGGCTAGATAATGCAGCTTAGTATGCTCAATATCTAGATAGTCTGTATGTTGGCGCAGTAAAAAACCTAAGTCTGCCATGATTTGATGACGAGCTGGCAAATTTAAATGGGGTGGTTTTTTATTGTCGGTATTTTGAAAACTGTCTGTTTGAACTTTATCGTCCGTATCGATATGCACCATGACATCTGCCACTTGAGGGTGAGCCTTTTTGATGGTGTAAGCAACCAAATCCCCAAGGTAATGACCTTCGCTGACACTGGCGTAGCTTGGTACATGAATGTGCATGTCTAAGTAAATTTTACCAGCCATGGAGCGCGCTCGCACGTCGTGTGGTGCCATGACATTCTTTAAGCTGTTTGCTGTGCCTTTTATTTGTGCGATGAGTTTAGGGTCGGGGGCCGTGTCCACTAATTCTGCGAGGTTTTCCCAAATCATCTCTACGGCCATTTTACCGATCAACAACGCCACAACGATGGAAGCGACCATGTCAGCCCAAGCATAGCCAAAAGACACACCGATTAAACCGATTAACACCGCTACAGATGATAGGGCGTCACTGCGGCTGTGCCATGCATTGGCAATCAGTAATTTGCTTTGAATCTTTTCACCGGCATTTTTGGTGTAGTGAAAGATAATCTCTTTAATAATGATTGTGGCAAGCAGTGCGGCTAACCCGTACCAAGTAAATTCGGCCTGAGTGTGTGAAGTGATGGATTCATAGCCTATACCAAACGCGACAATGATTAGGACGATACCAAGAAAGACGGTGGTAACGGTTTCAAAGCGTAAATGACCATATGGATGATTTTCGTCCGGACCTTGGCGTGCGTTTGATGAAGCAAAGTACACAAACACGTCTGTGACTAAGTCGGATAAAGAATGAATGCCATCGGCGATTAAGGCTTGCGACTGTGAAAAGTATCCTGCGATGATTTTGGCGATACCAAGCAGACAATCCCAGATGGCACCGATGAGTGTGACCCGTTTAGCAATGCGCTGTTCTTGCTGTAATTCTGACATAGATTGTCCATATAAATCGTTTGATAAATAGACTGAGTGAATACCTTTACCCCGGTGAACACCACGGCGATTTAGTGCACTTTTTTTGCAAATAGCCATGGTGTCTAGCTTGGCGAATGTTCTCCCCAACCTTATCCACGAAATCTGTGGAAAAGGTTGGGCAGGTCAGTAATCGTCTAGTCTCGCGGAATTTCAAACCATAAGCAGAATGAATCAAAAAACTCTCTCATGGTCAATGACATAAGGGAAAAATTCGCATCCATATCTGATAGTCCACCACCTTGGGAGTCGTTAAAAGCGGCCTCTTTTAAGGCATCGTCAAATTTTATCTTACGCAGTGTTAAGTCTTCGTGAAGCACGAAGCTTAATTTATCAGACCAGCGAAGGGCGAGGCTTTTAACGGCCATACCGCTTTCAAGATGGCGAGTGACATCTTCAGATAAGGGTTCTAGTGCTTTAAAGCGAATAGTGGCTTTGTCTTCTGAGCTGTCTTGAATCTCGCATTCATCGCCTGTTTCTAGGCTGGCTGGGACGGCATTTTTTGTCAGCCACTCTGTCATTAAAGAGGCAGGTGATACTTGCGCTTGCAATGGTGTCATTGGAAAACTGCCCAAGGTCGTTTGCAAGTGTTTAAACAGTTGTTCTGTCATGCTGGCATTGGTGCTGTTGAGAACTAAAATTTTAGCTTGTAAATCAATGTAAGCCCAAATGTCTGTACGTTTAGAAAAGGCCTTGGGACGAAGGGTAAAAACCAACTCGTCTTTCATATCGGACTTTTCTTTACGACCGACTTTGCGACCTTCGATTAATTCAATTTCTGCAACTTTGGCTTCTAATTCTTCACGAACCACGGCAGAGGGTAGAACCTTTTCTTCTTTGCCTGCACGGAATAATAAGCAACGGTCGCTGGCTAAGCTCCATTGTTCACTGTTTCGAATCAGTGGTAGCCAACCAAAGGAGAACTCTTCTTGTGATCCACATTCTTTTAACGGAAATTCAGGAATTTTGTCGATGAGTTCATTAGTATTCAGTGATTCTGTGTCTTTTAGCTGAAATATTTGGGCGTTTTTGAACCACATAAATTAGTCTCTCACGGCTTCTTTGAAATGTTTACGGCACACAGAAAGATAGCGATCATTACCGCCAATTTCTACTTGGGCACCTTCTTTTACTGGGATGCCTTGTGCATCAAGACGAATCACCATGGTGGCTTTACTGCCGCAATGGCAAACGGTTTTTAATTCAATCAATTTATCTGACCAAGCGAGGAGGGCTTGGCTACCTTCAAACAGCTCACCTTTGAAATCGGTACGAATACCAAATGCGAGCACCGGAATATTGAGCTCATCGACCACATCGCTAAGAGCCTGTACTTGTTGCTTACTGAGGAACTGAGCCTCGTCGATCAACACGCAACTCAATGGCCGCTCTTGGTGTGTGCGCTGAATCTGAGACCATAAATCAGACTCTTGATTGAACACAGCTGCGTCGGCTTGAATGCCGATACGTGACGCAATTTGACCTTGTTCATAGCGGTCATCGATAGCGGCGGTTAATAACATGACTTGCATTCCCCGCTCTTGGTAATTGTGCGCAGATTGCAAGAGAATGGTTGATTTTCCTGCGTTCATTGCAGAATAGTAAAAATACAGCTTGGCCATGGATCGTCAGTTGTTTTCGTTGTGTTTAGTGGGCGATGGAGTATAGCAAACAGTGAGGCGGAATCCGCTGCTATGCACAAAAAAGTAACGTAAAAGTTATTCAGCGGTTTGCTGTATGACTTGTTCGTTGCGTGTCGCTGTTTTATTGGTTTTACTTTTTGTTTCGCTGTTCCTTTTAGCTTTACTGAGTTTGGCTTTAGAAAAAGACAAAGCAATCTGCATCGTAAGCCATTCTGCGCGCTTTACATCATTTAATTCACACAATTGATCCAGCTTGTCGATGGTGTCTTGATCAATGACCAGCTCCAAACGTTTGAACCCCAGTGCTTTCTCTTTTTCTCTTTGAACGCGCTTATTTAGTTTTAATTGATCTTTTCGGTTTAGAGGTTGCTTTCTTGGGCGTCCTCGCGAAGATCCAAACAAGTCAATGGTATTACGATCAGATGACGCTTTTGCCATGGTTCTACTTCATTCTTGGGTCGTTACAGTGTGTGGTTGTTTCGCGGTTGATGCAAAGACGAAAACACCGGACGTTAAACATTGGGTCGCTATTATCTTTTAATTTGTCATTTAAGGCAAAAGTCGTCGCCAAGACAATCGAGTGGGAGGCTCATAAAGAAAACCAACATATCAATAATAAAAAGGCAGTCTGGATAACCAGACTGCCTTTGTCGAGCCCTTTGTTGCTAAGTTTAAGCGTTAACTTCGCGAGTAATGTTAGTTGCTGCTCGCTTGTTTTGCTTCGGCTTGCTTTTCTTGGGCTTCTTTGGCCGCTTGTTGATTGATGGCGATAAAGTCTAGCAAGATATTAGACGCTTCTTGTGCATAAGGGTCACTTTTATCTTTTTTAGGATCGATATCATCAAGGGATTTCACTGGTTTTAGGCCTAAGGCTTTACGACGTGTGTTTTCGATGTCTAGATCCTGTTTTTTGATGGCCGCTTCTTCAGCCTCACGCGTTTTCTCGTTCAAGGAAATCACTTTGTAGCGTTTTTCCTGTTCTTTATACGCTTTGATCTGATCCTCAAGAGCAATAAAGTCTGGATCATGCTTGATTCGCTCTTCATGACGTTTTTCTAGAAGCGGGTCGTAGGCCGCCATATCCCAGTAAGTTGGGTAGCGAGTGGCGTGAATTTTATCCCAAGGTAGTGGGTTTTTCAGCGCGCTTTCACCAATTTTTTTGGTGTCAATCAACGAAGGGAAGGCGATGTCAGGAATCACTCCACGGTGTTGCGTACTCTCGCCAGACACACGGTAGAATTTAGCCTGTGTTACTTTTAGTTGGCCTTTGTCCATGTCTTGTAGAACTTGGACGGTGCCTTTACCAAAAGTACGACTACCAATGATGAGGGCGCGGCCATAATCTTTTAGTGCACCTGCTACAATTTCAGACGCCGATGCACTCATGCGGTTTGTTAAAACGGCCATTGGGCCACCGTAAGCAATTTTACCGTCGTTATCCCCCAGCGCGGTGATGTGACCGTTTTTGTCACGAATCTGAACGATCGGACCGGCTGGAATGAATAGCCCTGCAATACCAACGGCTTCTTGCAGAGAACCACCGCCATTGTTACGTAGATCCAAAATCAATCCGACAATGCCTTCTTTCTTTAATTCCTCAATAAGCTTCTTCGTATCGCGAGTTGAGCTCTTATAGTTTTTGTCGCCCGCTTGGATGGCGGCAAAATCTGAATAGAAGGTAGGGAGGTGGATAATGCCTATTTTATAGGTTTTACCATCGCGTTTGACATCAATAATGTCTTTTTTGGCAGACTGATCTTCCAGTTTGACTTTCTCACGGACAATGGTGACGATTTTGCTGGTTTGGCTGCCTTTGCTTGGAATGATTTCCAATCTTACTTTAGTGCCTTTAGGGCCTCGGATCATGTCTACCACATCGTCAAGGCGCATACCAACCACGTCAACCATGGGTTTACCTTCTTGGCCAACGGCAATGATCTTATCGTTCGGCGCCAGTTTGGTTTGTTTGGCCGCTGGGCCACCAGGAATCAGACGAACAATCTTGGTGTAGTCATCATCGCCTTGAAGAACCGCACCAATACCATCTAAGGACAGGCTCATATTGATGTTGAATGTCTCAGAAGCGCGTGGTGCAAAGTAGCTTGTGTGTGGGTCGAGAGTGGCGGTAATCGCGTTAGCGAAAATTTGAAAGACGTCTGTTGAGTCAGTCTGCTCAAGGTGATGAATCTGGTTTTTATAACGGCGCGTTAAGGTCTTGATGATTTTGTCGTTATTGTCACCATTCATTTTTAATGTTAGAGCACTGTTTTTGATACGTTTATACCAATAGGCGTCTAATGCTTTTTCGGTTTTGGCCCATTTGCGTGTATCTGGGTCGTTCGAGAGCGTATCGTTTTTGGTATAGTTGAAGTGTTTGACCATGTCTGGGATGTGTTTTTCCAGATAGTTCAGGCGGTTCTCAACACGTTTTTGATATAGGTTGTAAATTGTGTAAGCGACTTGAGTATTGCCTTCGCGTAGGGCGTCATCAAAGCTGTCCTTATAGCGAGATAGCGCCTTGACGTCGCTTTCTAGGAAAAAGCTTTTTGTTGGATCTAAATCATCAATATAATACTTGAATGCCATTTCCGAGATTCGATTGTCGATTATCGGTTTGCTATAGTGTTCGGTTTCAAGTTTGTTAAACAGTTGCTTTGCTACTTCATTGTATACTGGTAGAGGCTTCAGTTCTGTATAAGCAGAAGCTTGCACTGACACAAAGAGAAAAGCAGTTAATAGGCAAGACAAAAGGCGTTTATAATTCATCCGGAGTGGGTTCTCTTAGTCTGTTTTACGTCATTGATTAAAATCATATTAGACACGGAGCAGTAAGGCTAGCCTATCCGCTAATAAAGTCACTTTTTTTAAGGTATTGTCCTTTAGAGAAATTATGCAACATTCTAGTTTTAATCAGTCACTGTTATCTTTCCTTCAGTCCTCTCCTACTCCTTTTCATGCCACCGATAGTATGAGACAAGGGTTACTTGAGAACGGTTTTATTGAACTGTTTGAGCAAGATGACTGGTCTATCGATGTGGGTGGAAAATACTTTGTTACTCGTAACGAGTCTTCTTTGATTGCGTTTACTGTACCTCATCAAGATGTTAACCGAACTGGTTGGCGTATGATAGGGGCTCATACAGACAGTCCATGTTTGAAGTTGAAACCCAATGCTCATGTTAAGCGTCATGGTTATCATCAGTTAGGTGTGGAAGTATATGGTGGCGCCTTGCTGCATACTTGGTTGGATAGAGATTTATCGCTTGCTGGTCGCGTTACTTTTAAAACCAACAAGGGCGATATTGTAAGTCGTCTTATTGATTTTAAAGAACCAATTGCTGTAGTGCCGAATTTGGCCATTCATCTTAATCGCCAAGCTAATGAAGGGTTTAAGGTGAATCCTCAAGAAGAGCTTTTGCCGATTTTATGTGGTGTTGATCAAGAGTTGGATTTTCACATTTTGTTGGCCCAGCAGATTGAACATCAGTACCCTAAGTCTGATGTCGCGTCGATTTTAGACTTTGAATTGAGTTTATACGATACACAGCCGCCTGCTTTGGTAGGATTGCATAAAGAGTTCATCTGTTCCGCACGCTTGGACAATTTATTGAGCTGTTTTGTCGGTATGAAAGCTTTGTTGGATTCTCAAGAGGTTTGCCCTAGCTTGTTGGTTTGTACTGATCATGAGGAAGTGGGAAGCATGTCGGCCTGTGGGGCAAATGGCCCCTTCTTAGAAGATGTGTTGCGCCGTTTGTCGCCAGACCCTGAGCATTTTGTGCAGTCTATTCAGCGCTCTATGATGATTTCGGCAGACAATGCTCATGCATTGCACCCTAATTATGCTAGCAAGCACGATGGCAACCATGCCCCAAGCATTAATCACGGTGCTGTGATCAAGGTCAATACCAATCAGCGTTATGCGACGAACAGTGAGACCGCTAGTATTTATCGAGATATTGCCGCAGAAGAGGGGGTTGAAGTACAAAGCTTTGTTGTTCGTAGTGACATGGCCTGCGGTAGTACCATTGGACCTATTACGTCGGGAGAAATCGGTGTACCAACCTTAGATATCGGGTTACCAACGTTCGGTATGCATTCGATTCGTGAGTTGGCAGGCAGCCATGATGCCTATGGCTTATATAAAGTATTGGCTCGCTTTACGGGACGTAAAGAATTAATGGCCAAATAAGCGATTTGATCCACTGAGTCATAGTGTATAAAAAAACGCCGCAGAAATGATTTTGCGGCGTTTTTTGGTTTACTTAGTAAAGCGAGGCTTTATATATTATTGCTTGCTGATGGCTATTTTAGAGTAGAGGGGTCTTCCACTAACCATTTATCAAGCGAAACGATTTTGTTTTCGTTCAGATCGCCCACGGCTTCATCTAGCGTCAATTTTTGGATCACGAAGTTGTAACGGTATTTTTGGTAATCACTGATCGCTGTGTATAAGTTAGATTGTGCTTGTAGTAGCTCAACAAGGTTACGAGTCCCTACTTCATAGCCCGCTCTGCTGGCTTGTAGTGCACTGCGACGAGACTTAATAAGCTCTTTTTGTGCTTTAACTTGAGCCACTGACGTTTGCAGTTTTAAGAAGGTATTGCGGATATTCAGTTCAATACTTTGTAATTGGCTAGCTCGATTCTCAATTGCCGCATTAGCTTGCTCTGACGCTTGGCGTACAGAGGCGTTGATGGCGCCACCTGAGTAAAGAGGGATGCTAACTTGCAAGCCAACAGAAGACGTATTAGTGGCACCATTCGGTGATTGAACGCTTTCAGGGTCGTTATTGGCATCGCTACGCGAAATAGAACCTACAAGACTAACTACTGGCGTACGGCCACTGGCTTTTTTCAGGTCAATATTGTTTTGCGCTTTCTCAACCGCAATATCTAAAATGTGCAGT
This sequence comes from Marinomonas spartinae, assembly GCF_016461715.1. Taxonomy (GTDB): domain Bacteria; phylum Pseudomonadota; class Gammaproteobacteria; order Pseudomonadales; family Marinomonadaceae; genus Marinomonas; species Marinomonas spartinae_A. The sequence goes on from NZ_JAEMUI010000006.1 coordinate 55,585, forward strand.
TCCTTGTTATTTTTGATCGCTTTTTGGATCAGTTCGTCAACCGTGACGTTTGGATCCATCTTGATTGGATAGTCTTTAGACAGTTCAGGAATGTCGGTAATGACTTTGCCCGTACGTTGTAACAAGGCCTTTTGTGCATAAGCTACATCGGATCTGGCGGTGAGTTCCTGTACTTTTACCGCATCGTAGCTTGCTTTGGCGTCTTGTAAATCGGTAATGGATTTCAAGCCCACATCATATTGCTTCTGAGTTTGATCAAGCTGACTTTTGGTACTTTTTACTTGCGCTTCGGTGGTCTCAAGAGTGGCTTGAGCAATCAATAAATTAAAAAACTCCGTCATCGTTGTCAGTACCAAGTTTTCCTTGGTGTTGTCATAACTCACCCCTGCGCTTTGGTAACCAAGTTCAGTGTCTTTAACACCATAGTTAAGGGCAGGCGAGTAGATTGGATAGTTTAAATCTAATCCAACGCTGTTTGAGCGAGTGTCTACGGTACTGCCAGAGGGCGGGTTGGTTTTAGCATATCCAAGACTGCCAGTCGCTTTGATACTCGGATAGAGGTTCCCCCTAGTGACTGCAATTTGTTCTTTATCAGCTCGGTAGGTCGCTTCGGCAGCGCGAAGACCTGGGTCGTGACTAAGAGCAAGTTTATAGACGTCATACAGACCTTCTGCATGAGAAGCGGTGCTGCTCAAAGTGGCAACGGTAATCAGTGATGTAAGAATATGCTTTTTCATAGATTTTAGTAGGCTCGTAGTATGAAATACAGTTATATTACCCTAAGCAATCATAAGATGGCAGGGGGTGAAATAGTATATCTATTATTACCCATCACCATATCATGGAGTGATACCACAATTAATCGGTCAATATGCGATATTGTGTGGACTTTTTTAGGTGTATTAAGGTTTTGTTCGTTTCGCTTTAGATTTTCATTCGTTTATCTTAACAGTATAAAGAATCGTTTTGGATTCATTTGCAGCTAAGGTTCCGGTCAATTGAATACTATTTGCGCTGTGTTTTTTTATCTCTCCTACTGATGGTTTTGTTTCGTCCACACTGCTAATAACACCTTGTGTGTGTTGCATTAGTTGAAATAACTTGGGCTCATTGGAGTGGTTTTTAAGGGTGAGTTTCCACTCTTGTGTAGCTGGCAGTTTTTTTGATGAAGCGTGAATCAGTGTCAACTGGCCTGTCATGTCGAGGTTGCTATTGGTGGTGATATGAAGCGTTTGCTTGGCCCGCGCTAACGGAATGAAGACGGCATCGCTAGGGATCAAAAGACCGTTTCGTTGCCAATAGGTTTGGTAGGTTCCGGGTAAACTTGCATGCTTGAGCTTAAACGTCAAGTTGTTATGAAATTGCAGTTCTACTGTGTCTGCTATTACGGCGGTATAAACGGTTGCTTCGCTGACGCTTTTATCAATGTTGACCGTCTCTTTGCTAATTTGTGTCAGTAAATGCGTGTTAGCAGGTAATGTAAGTTCCTTAATCGGATAAGTCACTTCACTGTCTGAATAATTTACGTGTTTATCAGCACTGGCGTTCATCATTAAGGAGGTACTACGCTCTGCTTTAAATAAAGGTGCTTTTGACTGGGCATAATGCAATAGGCTGTTTTTAAGTGTGATCTTATTAGCCGAGCGGTTTTCAATGTTTGCCATATTAATAATGGAAATGTGATCTTTATTGATGATCAACACTCGCTTTGGTGACCAGCTCAGTTCATTAGACTGATAGCTTATTTTGCCTCGGTAACTGTCTTCCTTTGCGGCTGAGTTATGAGCATTTTGTAGAGGAATGAGGTAAAAATCGTTAATAGGCAGTTGGGCTTTGTGGCCCTCTATGTCCAGCGTAAATGTTAGGTTGCTGGCATTCATCCGAGTGAGCTTACCAGTGTAGGAGAGAGCGCGTTGTTTGCTATCTACCCTTACATGTTGACCAAGCGCTTTTGACCAATTAGGCAGGTCTGATTGAATGGGCTGAATAAGAGGCTGAAAGTTTTCGTTCAAAGGGAGTAATGTGCCCGGAATAGGGCTAAGGGATAAGCCCGATGAGGTTCGTGTATTTTCTGTCACTTGACTGTTGTTAAGGCCAATGACCGCTCTTAGAGGTTCCGAAATTGCGTTTGTTGTTCCCAGCGTCAGTAGTGAAGTGATAGCTAAAACAATGACTTGCTTCTTCATAAGTTCCTTCTTGCTTGCTTCTATTATGGTTCATGGGCTTATTAGAAAAGAGGTCGTGCTCAAATGCGGAGCGTGATAACCTTGCCCTCGTAAATAGTAATGGCTGTGTGGATAAGATAAAGGGTTTGGCGTGGAAAAGCGATTATTGATTGTCGATGGTTTAAACTTGATTCGACGCCTATACGCTGCACTTGAGTCTGAGCAAGATGTGGTTAGGCGTATAGAAAGAACACAAAGTATTAGTATTGATGCTTTAGTGAAGTTAATTCAGCAGTTTTCTCCCTCTCATATGGTGGTTGTGTTTGATTCCAGTGGAAAAACTTGGCGACATACGCTTTATCCAGAGTATAAGTTGGGGCGTGTGCCAATGGATGATGCTTTGTTGGATTCCCTCAATGGGTTTGCTAAGGTGTTTCGTTATAATGGCATCCATTGTCTTCGCTTGGTGGGTTGGGAGGCCGACGATGTCATTGCGACGCTGGCGTTTAAGTCTGCTAAGCAAGGGGTGAAATCTTATATTGTTTCGACGGATAAAGGTTTTACGCAGTTATTGGATAACGAGTCTATTTTGCAATACGATTATTTTGCCAAGCTGGGTTATGACAAAGTTTGGGTGCCTGGAAAATATGGTGTTGAAGCATGTATGTTAACGAATTATTGGGCGTTGGTTGGAGACACGACTAATCGAGTGCCGGGTGTGAAAGGAATTGGCCCGAAAACGGCTCTTTCGGTTATGGAAAAGCATGGGACCATTGAAGAAATATACAACCACTTAGAGGATTATTCAGCGCGTATTCAAAGCCTCTTGTCTGGAGGGTATGAACAATGCCTGTTATCGCGTCAGCTCGTCACCTTAAGAGTGGATGTTAATGTCGGCGTAAGGCTTTCTCAGTTAACCTATTTTCCGTGATGGCACCTCTCTTGCTCTAATCTGGTCGCTCTCCCTTTATATTTGCAGCAGATTATGCAGATAGGAGGGATGTTTTACCGTCATCAAACTTCTGATCATAAAAGATATTAAATCACCCTTACTCCTTAGACTTAAGGGGATTATAATGGTCGCATTTTTCACGAACCGGATAAAAGAGATCATTATGTCTGAGGTAAGAACACGCATTGCCCCCTCACCAACTGGCGACCCCCACGTAGGTACGGCTTATATCGCTTTGTTTAATATGGCCTTTGCCAAAAAAATGGGTGGTAAGTTTATTTTACGTATTGAGGATACAGATCAAGCTCGTAGTACACCGGAATCTGAGAAAATGATCTTAGATGCGTTACGTTGGTTAGGTCTTGATTGGTCGGAAGGACCTGATATCGGTGGCCCATACGGCCCTTATCGTCAGAGTGAACGTGGCGATATTTATGGTCAATATGCCCACGAGTTAGTGAAAAAGGGTCATGCCTTTTATGCGTTTGAAACGGCAGAAGAGCTGGAGCAAATGCGCGCTGAACAAAAAGAACAAGGTTTGATGCAAAAATACGATGGCCGTGCGCTATTGCTGAGTGAAGAAGAGGTTCAAGCAAAATTAGAGGCTGGTGTGCCTTATGTTGTACGCATGAAGATCCCAGAAGAGGGAACCTGTGTTGTGCAAGACATGTTGCGTGGTTCGATTGAAATCGATTGGGCACAAGTCGATATGCAAGTGCTTTTAAAAGCAGATGGTATGCCGACTTACCACTTAGCAAATGTAGTGGATGATCACTTGATGAAGATCACCCATGTTATTCGTGGGGAAGAATGGATTAACTCTGCGCCTAAACACATCCTGTTATATCAATACTTTGGCTGGGAAATGCCGACACTTTGTCACATGCCATTGTTGCGTAATCCTGATAAATCGAAATTATCTAAGCGCAAAAACCCAACCAGCATTTTGTATTATCAACGCATGGGATATATGGCAGAAGCGGTCATTAACTATCTTGGTCGTATGGGGTGGTCTATGCCGGATGAGCGCGAAAAGTTCTCTCTGGATGAGATGATTGAACACTTTGATATTCAGCGCGTTTCTTTGGGTGGCCCCGTTTTTGATGTTGAAAAATTGAGTTGGCTAAATGGCGTATGGATTCGTGAGGATCTTACGCCAGAAGCTTTTGCTCAAAAGTACGTTGAATGGGCATTAAATCCTGAGTATTTAATGAAGATCTTACCTTTGATAATCCCTCGTGTGGAAACCTTTTCTGATGTAGCGGATGTGGCTGGCTTCTTTTTGAAAGGTATGTTGCCCGTTACGAAAGAAGACTTTGCCTCCGTAAAAATGGAAGAAGAGACGCTACGTAAAGCCATGCAGTTTGCCTTGTGGAAGCTAGAAGCGTTAAAGACTTGGAATAAAGATGCCATTTTTAATGAACTGAAAGCACTTGCTCAAGCTATGGATATTAAGCCGAAGGAGTTTTTTGCGCCTATATTTGTGGCTATTTCAGGTACGACGGCTTCAGTTTCTGTGTTTGATTCTATGGATATTCTTGGCTCAGATATTTCTCGTGCTCGTATGCGTACGGCGGTCAATGTACTGGGTGGCCCCTCTAAAAAAGAAGCAAAACGCTGGGAAAAAGAATACGCCGCTTTGTGATTTAATCCTTGATGTTAGAAATATAGAGGTTAGATAGCAAAAAGCCGATCTGATGATCGGCTTTTATGTGTGCACTGTTTTTAGGTATGTACTGTTTTAGGCGTTTGACGGCTCTACAATTGAGGCATATTCAACCGCTTTTCTTCGTCGTGAAAACTCGAGTTTTGGTGTCTAAGTTAGCGACATGACCATGAATTTCCCGTGTGTTGCCTTCAATATTGACTATGTAGCTGTTGTCTCGTTGTAACTGCTGAGCAATACGATCCATTTCCTCACTCATATGCACGGCTGTTTTTGCGACTTCCTGAATGGATTGCGCCATATCAATAGAAGAATGGGAGCTGGTTTGAGCATTTCTTTCAATCTCTTGAATCGCCTCTTCGGCTTTTCCGCTCAATTCTTCAATGGCATGTAGGCTTTCTTGTCCACTTTCCATGGTGGCAATGGCCGATTGTGTGGAGCTTTGGATGGTGTTTACAATATCAGTAATGCTGGACGTTGCTTCAACTGTTTTTTCCGCTAAAGAACGCACTTCATCTGCTACCACCGAGAAGCCTCGACCCGCTTCGCCTGCCCGTGCTGCTTCAATGGCGGCGTTCAGTGCGAGTAGGTTGGTTTGGTTCGCCAGATCATTGATCATGCCAATGACATTGTCGATGTCTTTAGACAATTTTCCTAACGCGTTCAGCTGTGTACTCGTTTCGTTAACAATCGAAATAGTATTGGCCAAATTCGATATAGTTGACTTGATTGTATTGGCCCCTATCTTAGCGGAGTCGTAAGTATTTTTAGATTGGGCGCTGAGTTCCTCAGTCGTATTTGAAATGCTGTGGATTGTGGTGGAGATTTCTTCCGTTGCTGCAGCAAGGGAGTTGGTTTGTTCGCTGACAGAACGGTTACTGTCTGCAATGTTTTTAATGGAGTTATTGAGTTCGGTTACCATGCTGGCTACTTCTGCGGAAGTGTCAACCACCTCTCCAATGACGGAGCCAAGACCCTCTGTCATTTCATTCACTGAGCCACAAAGTGAATCAAACTCGTCATTGCGCTTTGTATTGATGGGTAATTGAGCGGTAAGATCCCCGCTTTTGACCTTGGCTAGATCTCGAATGATTTGCTTCAGGGTTTTATTCACGCTGCGCCCAATGCCAAGTAGCAGTAGCCCTGATGAAACGGCCACCCCAATACTGACAACGATCAACAGGACGACAGCTTGTTGTGAGCTGGCGTCGGCTTTATCACGGGCGTCAGAAACCGCATTTTGAAGGAATTTTGCCGCATTCAGTCTTGAGTCATTAAGCAATGTGCTGTTTTTCTCATAATCAGCTTGGAGTTTGATGAGTTTATTATTGGCTTGATCAAAGGTGTTAACGGAATTGATGTAAGCTTGGATTTGATCATTAAACCGCTCTTTTAGGCCAAAATTATTAACGCGGGTTTCGAATTTAGCAAATTTACTGAGGAAGTCGGCTTTGTTGGCGGCTGTTGGTTCAAAAATAAAGTTTTTCTCCGCTTCTCTCACGGGCAAAAACTCTTGTTTAATGAGGCTAAGAAACGAAACTTCATCCGTTAGTTTCTGACCGTTGTTTGAGATATCACCTTTGAGCCCAGAATTACCATTAAAACCGACCAGCTTCCTCTGTGCAATCAATGCAACTAACGCGGTGTTGTAATCGGTAAAAGTACTTTTTACTTTGCCCAGTAAGGATTTAGCAGTGGGGGAAGAAACGTGGCTTATATCAAATGAGAGTTCAGAGGAGGCCGATTTATATTCTTTTTCTACCCCTTCTAAGAAGCCTTTGTATGACTTATCGTTGAGATTATCTATCTGTTCATATTGCTGTAGTAGCGTAATAACAAGAGAGTCTAAGTTTTTGTCAATACTAGTAAGGACTTCGAAACGTTGAGAGGCATTATTTTGTGTATTAATGCCATACAATGCGACGGTTGTAACAGCAACAAAGCCAATGATTGTGGCGGATAACAAGCAGATGAGTTTGGAGCGGAAGCTGAGGTTTGCCAACATATGAGATACCTGCATACATTTTATTATTTGGAGAAACATTTTTTATGTCTGACATGAGGTGTCAATTTATTTCCATCGTAAGTTATTAATCCTTATCGAGAACAGCTCTGTTCTTCATTCTATGGTTAGTTTGTCTCGAAAAGCAAATTATTCGTAAGCATTTGTTAAAACCATAATAAAATATAGTCTTTATTGGGCAAATTTGTCACGATAAATCTTCTTTATGATGGGAAATTTGAAGGTAAAGAGTCGATTGGCTGGTCTAAATATCGTGGGGACTTAACCAAATGTCAGTTAGTGTGTTTCCTACAAAGGTAATGCTTCCAGGATATCTTGAGCGTCCAGTAGAGCTAAATTCAAATTGATAAGATCGCTGAATATTGGGTTGACCATGCTGCCATGTGACTTTCCAGCGGTTTCTTGAGACACTATCATCCAGTAATTGTAGGTTGTGTTTTGCACAATGCTGCTTGGCGAGGAGGATCGCTTGCTCGCGTACTGCGCCGTTGCGCCACCATCCCCAAACGAGGGTTATCACAAGTAAGAGAAAGGCAATATCGGGCAAGTTGAGATTCATGGGGACTCTATCAATGGTAGAAGGATTCCATCTTATCGAAGTTATCGACAAAAAGAAATTCGTAACCGCCCCCCAAGCAGGAGAGAAACAGAGGGGCGGTCACGGGCTTCACACCGAAGAGCTTGGCGATAAATATCCCACTTGTTATTGGCATCATTTGGTCACTCGGGGCAGCGAATGAGCAGTCGTCCAAATGTTGTTGAGTTGCCGATAACCCGTGGACCAGTCAGTGATATTTATTCCATTAATATCGCTCTTTCGGCGTAAAGTTGGATAACCCACTGTTCAATGCGTTGATCAGTGAGTTCAAATTGTTGGTCTTCATCAATGGCTAAACCGACGAAATGCTTTTTATCTTCTGTGCAGGCTTGAGATGCTTCAAATTCATAACCTTCTGTTGGCCACTGACCAATAAATGTCGCACCAGTGGGTTGTAACTTTTTATATAACCATCCCATTGCATCCAAAAAATAGTCAGCATAGCCAAATTGATCACCTAATCCATATAGGGCGATGGTTGTATTAGTAAGTGATAAGGTGCTCAGTGTGTCGCCTATCTCTTCCCAGTCGGATTGAATGCCTCCGAAGTCCCAAGTAGGGATGCCTAAAATGAGCATTGAATAGCGCTCAAAAGTACTTAAGTCAATGTCCTTAATGTTGTGGATGGCAACGTCTTCGTCTAAGTCTTCCCACTGTTTTGCGATTTTAATACCCACTTCTTCTGTGTTGTTAGTATCAGTGCCATAGATCAATGCAATGGATGCTGTGTTCATTGGTGTTTATTTTCCTATTGCTTAATGGATTTGCCCGTAATGCTGGCTGCTGATGCCAAAGTGTTGAATAAACATTGCTTCGAATTGACTCTCGGAAAAGCCACTACCGGCAACGATACTGGTTTTAGCATTAGGATTTTTGCGTAATTGTTCGGCTGCGTATTGTATGCGACGTTGTTCGCTATAACTTGAGATAGACTGGCCGACAAGGTAGTGAAAACCAAGTGTAAGTGCCTCCTCATTAAGACCGACCTGGTGAGCTAGAAGTTGAGGTTTCAGGCTTAAATTTTTGGGGACTTCCAGCAAATTTTGTGCATGGAAAATTTTGCTTTGGCAGTCATTGCATTGCGCAATGTGTTTAAGCATTTTTAATTGTTCTATAAAGGTAAAAATACAAGCGTAGACATGCCCTGTGAGGCTAAGATTCTGTCCTGTGTGAGCTAAAATAGTTTGCCATAAAGTCTTGATCGTGTCGGTAACTGGTAGGTTTAAGGTGTTTTCTTGCGCTTCTAGGGTATGGAAAAGACAACTAAAGTATAGAAGGGTTTGATCTTCCGTTTCTCCTAAAGCATGGGCTAATTGTTCGGGCAGAATATGTATCTGAATAAGTGATTTCTTATCGCCTTGTGTTAGGTAAAAATCGCCCGACCAGTTTTTAGGTAAATAGCTTACGCTAATAGAATGAATGTCGTTGGTGGTTTTAATCGGATCATCGCTGATAATGGTGAAATAGAGCCCACGTTCTGCTTGTTCGGACAGAATACAATCTTGCTGACAAGTAATGTGCTGTTCAATTAACTCCAGATTAGGCATTAGGGCAATATGGCGTTTGTAGCCTGAGATCACGGAAGCGTAACGTTCTTGTATGTCGCCTTGGTGGTTGTAGGCATGATGAAGATCAATTTGCATTGCTTGCCCTTTTTTCGTTGTTGATAATGATTATCATTAAAGTATTATTTTTCCCTTAATGCAAGTAGTTATCATTAAAAATTATTTTGATTGTTCGTCGGATTGCTTTTTCGACTTGTTGACGATTTAGTGGTGATTTCCTTGTGGTATGATGTTTGTAAGCATGGTGGAAGCCTGGTTGTCGGGTTCTTGTTCTGCCGTCCGGCACTTTGACATTGGTATAAAATAAACTGGCGAGGAAAACATGAGAAAGACTTTAGTTATCGGTACAGTGGCGATGTCTATTGCATTAAGTGGTTGTGCGACAAATCCCAATAATACTCAGAAAGGTGCGGGAATTGGCGCAGCTATAGGGGCGCTCTTGGGGAAAGCGACAGGTGACAATGACAATAGTCGTCTCGTCTGGGGCGCCGCAGTTGGGGCGTTGGCTGGGGGGGCGATTGGTCGCTATATGGATAATCAAGAGCAAGAGTTTAAAAACGAGTTGGCGGGAACGGGTGTCCAAGTGGTTCGTGAGGGAAATAATCTGCGTTTGATTATGCCAGGGGACATTACATTTGCGACGAATAGTGCCGCTGTTAATCCTAGTATTAATCCAGTATTAAACGGTGTTGCGAAAATTCTGAACCATTACCCCAAAACCGTGTTGTTAATAGAAGGTTATACCGATAATACAGGGTCTGAACAGTATAACCTAGAGTTGTCCAAGCGACGGGCGCAGTCAGTGAAAAACTTGCTGATTATGGATGGTGTAAATGCTCAGCGTTTAACCGTCATTGGTATGGGAGAGTATCAACCCAAAGTGCCTAACACTACTGCGGCCAACCGCCAAGAAAATCGTCGAGTGGAGCTAAAAATTCAACCTATTACTCGCTAGTCTATTTGTTGTATTAGTAATATTTAAAAGGGTTTCATTGTGGGTATGAAACCCTTTTTTATGGTGTTTGCGTTGTATCATAACAGCTACATTAAATGCTGACTGCTTAGTATTGCGACACCAATACTCGTACTGAATACTGAGGCAATGGTTGTCAAGACAATCACGTTGGCCGCTAAGGCGGAATTACCACCCATTGCCCTGACCATGATATAGCCAGCCGATGCGGAAGGAGCGGAGGACATTAGAAAAAGAACGCCAAGTTGCATGCCGCGATAGCCAAAAAAATAGCCGCCTAATGTAATTAATAAAGGGACTAGGACCAGTTTTCCTATGGCGGAAAGGAGAGCGGTTGACATGTCTTTTTTTAATGCGCCGAAATTTAATGAGGCTCCCGCACATATTAAGGCCAATGGAAGGGTCATTTGTGCAAAATAGCTGCCGGCTTTATGAAGGGTAGACGGTATATGCACCCCGAAGTAAGACGAGAGTAAGGCGGCTACTATCGCGATGATAAGCGGGTTTTTTGCAATACTTTTTAGGGTATATGTGATGCTCTTTTGAGCGTCCATAGAGCGATTTAAGCAGATAACCGATAGAATATTAAATAAAATCGTTACGCTGCCAAGGTAAATGGAAGCAATTGAAAAAACACTCTCTCCATAAGCATTGACGCAGTAAGCCAAGCCAATGATCCCCATATTAGATCGGAAAGCGCCTTGGATAACCACCCCTCTATCGGCTTTTGTGGCAATGATTCGAGAAGCAAGGATTTCCAGTAAGACATAGACAACAATCACTGAGCCAACCGCATAAATAGCTAAAGAAAAATCGGTGTCTTTATTAATGTTTGTTCTGGATATGCTGATAAACAGGAGGGCAGGGAGGGTAATATTAAAGATGAGTTTTGAGGCGACGCTGATAAAGTTATCATTAATTAAGCGTATCCGATAAAGAGCAACGCCTAATACCAAAATTAAAAAAATGGGTATCGTGATAGATAGGGAAAAGCCTAATATCTCCCAGAAATTATTCAACGTGGTTCCTTAGGTATAGAAGACGAACTTTCTTGTTAGAAAGTTCGTCTTAGTGAGAGCAAATCAGTCGTTGTTTTCGAAACGATAACCAGCGCCATAAACAGAGTGAATGACGTTAAGTTCTGGGGCGACTGCAGAGATTTTTTTACGTAATTTTTTGATGTGACTATCGATTGTACGGTCACTAACAACGCGGCTGTCTGCATAAATGCTTTTCATAATCAAATCACGACCAAATACGCGTCCTGGTTCTTTAATTAAAAGCTGTAGTAATTGGAACTCTACCGTTGTTAGGTCGATCAACTCACCTTTGTAAGTGGCGCGAAGACGATCAACGTCTAAATCAAAGCCATCAGTACGAGGAGATTCGGTTTGATCTAATTCAACGCGTCGTAGATTGGCTTTAACGCGTGCCACAATTTCGCGAGGGCTGAATGGTTTGCAAACATAATCATCCGCACCCATTTCAAGGCCGATCAAGCGGTCAATTTCTTCGGCTTTCGCTGTGACCATAATAATAGGAACGCCGCTAAACTGACGAACTTGCTTGCAGATTTCAATACCGTCTAAGCCAGGTAGCATCAAATCAAGAAGGATCAGATCTACTTGGTTATTTTTTACGTAGTCAACGGCTTGGTCACCACGGTCAATATGGTGATTCTCATAGCCAGCTTGATCTAAGTAGGCCGCAACTAATTCTGCTAATTTTGGTTCGTCTTCAACAATCAGTATTTTGCTCATAGTATTTGTTATTCCATATTATTAATGTAAAGGAAACTCTATTCTTATGCCTAAGCCGCCATCAGGGGAATGATAGGCTTTTATCGTACCCTGATGGGCATTGACAATATTGGTGCAGATGGCCAGACCTAAGCCTCTGCCGCCAGTTGCTCGATTACGTGAATTTTCAACGCGATAAAACTGCTCAAAAATTCGTTGTTTTTCTTCTTCGTTCACACCCGGTGGTGTATCTTCAAATAGAACAATGGCTAAATTTTTCTCTTCTCGCAAGGTGATCTTAAGTCTTCCTGGCGTATTTGTGTATTTTAATGAGTTATTCATCAAATTAGCAAAGAGTTGATGAAGGCGGTTTTCATCACCATTAATTAATATCGGGTGCTTTGTGGTAACTTCAAGCTCTAAGTCTAATCCCGCTTCTTTATAAATCAAAGACATGGATTGAGTGGTTTGCTCAAGCGCGTCTGCCAAATCGACTTCTTCCATTTCATAGTTTAAGTTGCCCATGTCGTGCATGGATAATTGGTTTAAATCATCGATTAGGCGGGCAATATGGACAATTTCTTGTTGCAGCGATTCTAAGCTTTCCGGTGAGACTTTAATGATGCCATCTTGCATGGCTTCAATTTCACCACGCAAAATGGCAACGGGCGTGCGCAGTTCGTGGGCGGTATCCGCAACCCAACGCTTGCGAGACTCCCGAGTGTTCTCCAGTGTCGTTGCTAGATGGTTGAAGTCAGTACCTAAATCCGCTAGTTCATCGGTGCCTTGTATCTTAATTCGAGTGTCAAATTTTCCCGTCGCTAATTTTCTGGTGGCTTCTCTTATGGTGCAGATGGGACGGCTTAACCATTGGGCAAGAGGCCAAGTCAATAAGGCTGCGATGGCAAGAATAAACGCAGAAATCAACAAAAAGGCTTCCCCTTGTTGCTGAACAAAGCGCAGGGTTTGATCCTGCACAACGGCGCGCATGGATCTCAGGCCAACATACCCCACGATTTGTTTATTGACGATGACGGCATGGGTTTCCGCTTTATCAAATGGAACATGACCAATCAGATTTTTTTGGTTCTTATCAAATAGTAAAAAACGTTGGCGATAGTATTGAGATGGATAAATGAGGTCTAGGTTAGGCGTGCTTGGAGGTGGAATCAAATCCCGCAAATTTTCTAATCGAGTTTGATTCCATTTCTTTTCCATTCGGCTTTCTTGGACGAGAAAATACCAATCATTGTAGTAAGCATAGAGGTTGGCTGTGCGGTTGGCCATTTGCTCTAGAAAATCGCGATCACGTGCGGTCGCGTAGGATACAAAGCCCTTGTCAAAGCTCCACTGGAAGACCTGCCACATGGAGACAATGACCAAAATATTACTAAGGACGAAAACGACAAAGAGTTTGTGCCGGATTTTGATTTTTCTGGTGAAGGTCATAATAAAGTACGTTGAATCCTTTGGCTAAGGCAAAAGAACAGCTTTAATCGTCTTCGTATTGAGAACGTCTTTGCATGTCTGCTTTTATAAAAAAGAAAAAGTTATGGTCGATTATAAGGCCCGTATGGAAATTATAGCTACTTTTGAGCCGTGTAATAAATGAGGAATAATAATAAATCTTTGTTCTTAGCTGCGTTAAATCATGAATCTGTATTCCTGATTTAGCTAACATCTGTGTCTTTTTTCCTCTGAAGTTGTGGCGGATTATTTTAGCACTTCTTTTTATTTGCAGGATATTTCGATGACAATCTCCCACTTGCTTACGCCTCATACTCAAAAAATAGAAAAGTCTTTGGTGCGCGAGTTGCTGCACTATAGCCAACAACCAGACATTCTGTCGCTAGCTGGGGGATTGCCTGATGAAAAATACATGCCTGCTTACCCAAGTCTGGATGTGTTAGCGGATAGCCGTCAATATGGGCCGAGTGAAGGTGAGTTAAGCCTTCGTGAGCAAGTCGTCTCCATTGTTGCGGATCGAGGTTTATCGGCTGTGACGAATGATGTGTTGATTACCACAGGATCGCAACAAGGGTTGGATATTATTAGCCGCTTAATATTGGATGGTGATTCGACGATTTTGACTGAGCAGCCGACGTATTTAGCCGCTTGTCAGGTCTTTAGTTTACAGGGGGCGACGATTCAAGATGTTGCTTCCGATGCACAAGGGATGTCATTAGAGGCATTGCGTCAAGCGATTGATGCTTGTCATCCCAAAGCTCTGTATTTAATCCCTAATTTTCAAAACCCCGCTGGTCATTGCTATAGCCTGCAACGTAGACGAGACATAGCAGCCTTGTTGGATGAAAAGGGGATATTGTTAATAGAGGATGATCCTTACCGCGATTTGTGCTACGAACAGGTTGACTTAACACCAATTTGTTCGTTGTTGAAAACGGCGCCTTGGTTGTATTTAGGCAGCTTTTCTAAGGTGTTATGGCCAGGTGTGCGTACTGGGTATTCCGTATCGTGTCCCGCTTTTTCTCCGTATTTGGTTAAGGTAAAACAGGCGATTGATCTTCATACAAACCGCCTAGGGCAAGCGATGGTGTCTTATTTTTTGTCTTCTGGTGGGTTTCCTGCTCATTTGGCGACGTTGAAGGAGGTATATAAGCGTAAGAGAGACGTAATGGCACAGGCGTTGTCATCGGAGTTGGGCGATTTGGTGACATTTACTGTTCCTGCCGGTGGTATGTTTTTTTGGGTGCGTTTACCTGATGGTGTGTCATCGACGCTAGTATTGGCGGAGGCTTTGCGAGAAAACGTGCTGGTGCTGCCAGGCGTACCGTTTTTTCCTACTGAAAGCCCACTAAAGGATTCATTTTTACGATTAAGTTTTGCCCGTGTCTCATTGGATGACATTAATAAGGCGGTGGCGGTGCTTGCTGGTGTGATTAAGCGACTGCTAACAAAATAGAAGGGGACCTACTCTTTGCTGATTGCTATTCCATAACAGGTTAGGCTGACAGGCTTTTTATCGTCTTTATAATGGTGAAAGAGTTCCTTCTTTTTGGGGGACACGTTAGAATCTTACTTTTAAGAACGAATAGAATAGGAATATGTAATGGGCAGAGCCTTCCAGAACCGCAAAGAGTCCATGGCAAAAACGTCTGATCAAAAAGCCAAGGTTTACAGCAAATATGGCCGTGAGATTTATGTCTGTGCAAAATCCGGCGGTATTGATCCAAATGGCAACTTAGCACTGCGTTCTTTGATTGAGCGCGCGAAAAAAGATCAGGTGCCAACGCACGTTATCGATAAAGCAATTGATAAAGCGAAAGGCGGTGGCGGGGAAGATTTTGATACAGCTCGTTACGAAGGTTTTGGTCCTGGTAACACTATGGTGATCGTTGACTGTTTGTCTGATAATCCCAACCGTACTTTTGGGGATGTCCGCACTTGCTTTAACAAAGTGAAGTGTAAAATTGGCAGTCAAGGTAGTGTGAGTCATATGTTTGATCACAGTGCCATTTTTGTTTTTTCTGGTGACGATGAAGAAGCGGTGCTGGAAGCGCTGATGATGGCAGACGTCGATGTTACTGATATTGAGCTAGAAGACGGTAAAGTGACCGTATTTGCTCCTAACACGGACTACAATAAAGCAAAAACAGCACTGACAGAGGCGTTTGGTGATATTGAATTTGATGTGGATGAAATTCAGTTTGTTCCTCAGAACACAACACCGATTGAAGGTGAGGACGTTGAGCAATTTGAACGCTTCCTAGATCTGCTAAACGATTTGGATGATGTTCAGCGCGTTTACCATAACGCGGAATTGTAGTTGATAGAGAAAGGTCGTGAAAGCTCTGGCGAGATGGTCTTTTCGTCAGAGTTTTTCTTTTTTTGATGGTCTGAAAAGCAAGTAGAAGGTTGTTTATGTCTGAGCGTCCAACACCACCGGAAGACTGGGAATGTTGTGAAAGTGAATGTTCCCCTTGTGTCTGGGATACTTACTATGAAGAGCTTAGAGCTTGGAATGCGGAACAGAAAAAATTAAAAGAGAGCCAGAGTGCATCTGAAAATGATGAGGATTAGTCACTATCATGGGTAAGTTAAAGTCCCAGGTTAAATCCCCTTGCGTTAATATTTGCCTGTTAAACGAAGAGGATATTTGTGTTGGCTGTTACCGTAGTGGTCGAGAGATTAGTCTATGGGGTAGCATGAATAAAGCGTCTCAGTTGGCCGTTATGAAAAAAGTGCGAGAACGAGAAGCTAAGAGCAAATTAGTGTCTGGCTAATTTGCTTTTGGCGCTGATGCTTTCTTGCTAGCCCTTGCTTGCATCGCGTTGGTTTTTCAGTTCAATCCATTGAGACATATATTGAGTGCTTTTCATTGAGTGATGTCTGAGCATTTTGCCGAAAAAATGCTTTTTCCTTAAGTCTTCCTTTTGTTGATATTGCTGTTGGAGCTTGGTGATAAGCTTCGGAGTCCATTCCGTTTCCAAATAACGTGCGTTTAAAATCGTCGCGCCGTTTTTTTGCATTAATTCCCAATTGGTTTTGTCTTCGTATAGGAAAACCGCTGCTTCAATAAATTTGTCAATCTCATCAGTGATGACGCCATTCCATGGTAGTGCCCCATGCATGGCTTCTGCACCAATGTGTGTGGTAATGCTTGGCGTGCCCATCTGCATGGCTTCAACCAACTTTCCTTTGATGCCTGCGCCGAAGCGTAATGGCGCTAAACAGAGTCTTGCTTGTTGCATGACGGCCTGAGCATCTTCTGCCCAGCCTTTTACAAGAAAACCTTCTTTTGCATTGTGTAGTTGGGTGGCTTTAGGGGGTGGGTAGGCGCCATAAATATGCAGTTCGGCTTTGGGGAGTCGTTTGCGAAGACTGGGCCAGATTTTCGTTTTCAGCTGTAGTACCGCATCCCAGTTCGGTGCATGGCGGAAGTTGCCGATACTGATAAAGTGTTGGCGTGCTTCAAAACTGGGGAGCGAGGCGGCTTCTTGTGGCGGTGGGAGCATAAAGGGTAGGTGAAAAAGGTGTGTTTCTGGTACCTGGAATTCATCGATTAACAGTTTGGTTTCCATTTCTGAAATCATCAAGGTTAGGTCGCAGCGATGAATGGCGGCGATTTCTCGAACGCCAAGGTCGTTATACATGTCTTCTAACTGGAATGGTCGATTTTGTTTGACTGCCTGGTGTCTGGCATGACGAAGAGAATGGAGATCTTCTGTGTTGAGTATACGCAAGGCATTTGGACAGTATGTTTCAACACGCCAGCCAAATTGTTCTTCCATCATAAAGCGATCATACATCACCATGTCTGGGTTGGCACTGAGGATAAACTGGTTAAAAGACTCGTCGTTAAGAAGGATCTGCGTCGTCTGAATGCCAATAGCCTCTAAATCGGCCATATGCTCAGTTGGTTGCGCGGGACTAGCGAAGGTGACTTGCCAATCTTGTTTGCGAAAGGCGTTGAGGAGCTGCATCATGCGGCTACCCGCTGCAGAGGAGTTGGGTTCAGGCCAAACATAGCCGATGATAAGTAGGTGCACCTTGATCTCTTTGTTTTTTAAAAGGGTTAAGACTGAGTTTGAATCGTTGAATTTTGATTCAAGGTCAGGACATATTCATTGAGCTATTGTATCATGGTGGGCAAATTTGTCTTGTGTGGTTGATTCTTAGGATTGACGGATCACAAGGCGTAAGGAAAACATGTCATTGAGAGATTATATATGATCATCAAACCAAAAATTCGCGGATTTATATGTACGACAACTCACCCTGTGGGCTGTGAGCAAAACGTAAGGGATCAGATCGCCTTCACAAAAAGTAAAGGTCAAATTCAAAATGGGCCAAAAAAAGTACTTGTGATTGGGGCGTCTAGCGGTTACGGCTTGTCTTCTCGTATTGCTGCTGCATTTGGTTCTGGTGCTGCGACGATTGGTGTGTTTTTTGAAAAGCCTGGAACAGAAAAGAAAACAGGTACCGCTGGTTGGTATAATGCTGCCGCCTTTGATAAAGCAGCAAAAGAAGAAGGTTTGTACGCTAAAAGCATTAATGGCGATGCTTTTTCTAATGAAGCGCGTGATAAAGTCATTGAGTTGATCAAGCAAGATCTTGGTGAAGTGGATATGGTGGTGTATTCCTTAGCGTCGCCTGTTCGTAAGTTACCAGACACAGGGGAAGTGGTTCGTTCTGTTCTTAAGCCTATTGGTCAGCCTTACCGTTCTACTGCGATTGATACCAATAAAGATGTGATTATTGAAGCGGAAATTGAGCCGGCAACAGAAGAAGAAGTCGCAGCGACAACAACGGTTATGGGTGGTCAGGATTGGGAACTTTGGATGTCTGCTCTTAAAGAGGCTGGCGTACTAGCGGAAGGCGTTCGTACCGTTGCTTACTCTTATATCGGTTCTGATATCACTTGGCCAATATATTGGCACGGTGCGCTAGGTAAAGCAAAAGAAGACTTGGACCGTGCGGCGCATGCAATCAATGATCAGCTTGCTGAATTTGAAGGCGGTGCAAACGTGGCTGTACTTAAGTCGGTTGTGACTCAGGCCTCTTCTGCGATTCCTGTGATGCCCCTGTATCTTGCCATGGTATTCAAGGTAATGCGCGAAAAAGGGCTTCACGAAGGTTGTATGGATCAAATCTACCGTATGTTTGCTGAACGTTTGTACAACAATCATAATCCAGCAGAGCTTGTGGATGACAGTAACCGCTTGCGTCTGGATGATTGGGAATTGCGTGAAGATGTTCAACAGGCTTGTCGTGATCTTTGGCCGCAAGTCAATGATGGGAACTTGTTCGCAGAAACGGATTACCAGCTTTATAAAGATGAATTTTTGAAATTGTTTGGCTTCGGGGTTGATGGTGTGGATTATGAAGCGGATGCTGACCCTGTTGTCGAATTTGATGTAATTACACTGTAATTTACATATTAGTACCGTCGTGTTACGAAAAGGAGGTTGAGCTTAGCTTGGTCTCCTTTTTTAATAGGAGGATATATTTTATAGTCTACATGACGTTGTCTTTTGAGGTGTCTGGGTGCGTAATTTGGGGTTGTCATGAAAAGCATTGTTTGGGCTGTCTTGTTCTTACCGCTAACGGTTTGTGCGCAAAGGGTAGTCGAGGAGCCTGTTAATATCATTTACGGTGATAAGATTATTCATGCCCAGCACCAAGTTGTGCTCGATTCGCCTAATGAGGTAGATGTTATTCCTGTCGAAAAATCCAAGCCTACCGTCAAGGAACCGACGGTGGTGGTGTCTCCAGATGGCTCTTCTCGTGCTTATATAGAAGAAAATGCCATCGCGGCAAAAGATAATGAGATATATAACGAAATAAATCGTCGCACCGAGGAGGCGCCTTTCACTGTATTGTTTACAGGGCATATCCCTGAGGCGATTCAGGAAAAACGGCTACGAATGATGCCAGAGGTGGGCATTTTTGGTGATCAATTGAATAAATTGAATGCGGATGAAAAGCAGTCTGTAAAGGCCGCTGAAAAGTCTCAAGGTATTAAACCCGATGCGGGAGAGTTTTCGGCCATTTCGCCAGATGATGGTGGTAAGTCAATGGGCGGCAGCGCCTCTGCAGATAAGGCTGAAAAGCAGCCTGCGTCTACAGATGATGGGGCGACAACCCCCTCGAAAAAAACACAAGAAGAGAAATTGAATCAGTTGATTGGTGGTGGCTAGTTGTCATTGTATTGTGTTGAGGGGGGGAGGACTTATTTACTAAAAAAGAGACGGTGGCGGAGGACGCTGACCGTCTCTTTTTTTTGCCTTTTAGGCTTTTTGCGCCTGTGCGTCTAGGGATTGTCCATTGATTTCAAGGCTGTCATTGCCCATCAAATATAAATAAACGGGCATAATCTCTTCTGGGGTGGGTAGTGTTTCAGGGTTTTCGGCAGGGTAAGCGGCTGCACGCATCTGGGTTCTGGTCGCACCAGGGTTAATTGCGTTCGAGCGAATGTTGGAGATGTTGCCTAATTCGTCAGCAAGTAGTTGCATCATGGCTTCCGTGGCAAACTTAGAGATTGCATAAGCGCCCCAGTATGCTCTTGCCTTTCTTCCGACACTTGACGTGGTAAACACAATGGAAGCATTCGGTGCTTTTTCCAGTAGAGGTAAAAGTGCTTGGTTAAGAAGGAGTTGACTATGGACATTGACCTTCATGACTTGTTCAAAAGTATTGGTGTTGTAAGCAGAAAGAGGAGTGCGCTCGCCTAGCAGGCTGGCGTTATGGAGTATACCATCTAAATGTCCAAACTCATTTTTAATGGTGTTGGCAAGTTCTGTGTAGTCATGTTCCCCAGCACCATCTAGATTAAGAGGCACAATGGCGGCTTCCGGGTAGCCTTTTTCTTTGATGATGTCGTAGACCGCATCCAGTTTTTTGGCGGTTCTTCCAAGTAGAATAACGGTGGCACCGTATTGAGCGTAGGTGATTGCTGCTGCCTTGCCAATGCCATCGCCTGCGCCAGTGACCAAAATCACTTTATCTTTTAATAATTGCTCTGGGGCTTTGTAATCGAACATAGCAATTCTCTCTTTCTTAACGTAATGGTTTTATGCGTTCGGCTTTTGAGTATGCATCATATAATTGACGGATACATCTTTTGTGGTCAGCTTATAGTGCTTGGTAATTGGGTTGTAAGTCATGCCTATTATGTGTTGCACCTCTAAACCTGCATGTCGGGCGTAATTGCTAAGTTCAGAGGGTTGGATAAATTTTGCGTAGTCATGTGTCCCCTTAGGGAGCATGTTTAGAATGTATTCGGCACCAATAATGGCAAACAAATAAGCTTTAGGATTACGGTTTATGGTGGAAAAGAATACATCCCCGCCAGGTTTAGCTAGTTTCATGCAGGCTTTTATGACAGAAGAGGGGTCAGGAACATGTTCCAGCATTTCTAAGCAGGTGACAACATCGTATTGGCCTGCTTCGCGCTCCGCTATGTCTTCGGCGGTGATGCGCTCGTAATCAATATGTAGTTTTGACTCTTTCTTGTGCAGTTCTGCTACCGCAAGAGGGGCTTCTCCCATGTCAATGCCTTTCACTTGGGCACCTAGCTTGGACATGGCTTCGGATAAAATGCCACCGCCGCAGCCGACATCAATGACTTTTTTACCCTTAAGTGATTTTGCGTGTTCATTGATATAGTCCACTCGCAGTGGATTGATGTCGTGCAGGGGTTTAAATTCATTCTCGGTATCCCACCATCTGCTGGCAAGTGCTTCGAACTTTGCCACTTCAGTTAGATCGACATTGGTTTTGTGTTCTGTGTTGTCTGTCATGTTGGGTTCCAAAATAGAGTTTTAGTGGGTGTCTTTTCGTCATCTCTACGCGGATGTAAAGCGATAGAGTTTAGTGTGTTCTTAGTATGCGCTAAATGTAAAAGATTTCAGTGTGCTTTCATTATAACGACAACCTGTAGGCTGACCAACATTAAAAAGTGGAACTGTAGATAGGTAAGGGCGATTTGCTGTGGGGTGTGTGCGATATGTGACGGAGATCAATAAAAAAGTAAGGAGCAAAAAGTGGGTTTTTCAGACGATAAATCATGAACAAAACATGACGCCGCAGAGGTCTTATTTAATTCCTTATGGTACAATGCTGCGCTTATAAAAAGATATCAGGGCGTCTATCAGACTCCGAGGCATAAGGATCGGTTGTATCTATGGGTGAATTAGCCAAAGAAATTATTCCCGTCAGTATCGAAAATGAACTAAAGGGTTCCTACCTTGATTATGCGATGAGCGTAATTGTTGGGCGAGCGTTACCAGATGTGCGTGATGGGCTTAAGCCTGTTCACCGTCGTGTTTTGTTTGCCATGAATGAGCTAAAGAACGATTGGAATAAAGCTTACAAAAAATCGGCGCGTATTGTCGGTGATGTCATCGGTAAATACCATCCGCACGGTGATGTGGCGGTATACGACACCATTGTTCGTATGGCGCAGCCTTTCTCAATGCGTTACACCTTGATTGACGGTCAAGGTAACTTCGGCTCGGTGGATGGTGATAGTGCGGCTGCCATGCGTTACACAGAAATCCGCATGGAAAAAATCTCTCATCATTTATTGATGGACTTAGAGAAAGAAACGGTTGATTTTGTGCCTAACTATGATGGCACTGAATTTATGCCATCCGTTTTGCCATCTCGTGTACCTGGCTTGTTAGTCAATGGTTCTGCGGGTATTGCGGTCGGGATGGCGACGAATATTCCTCCGCACAATCTAGGGGAAGTCATTGATGGCTGTTTGGCGTTAATTAATAACGCTGATGTCACCATTGAAGAGTTAATGGAGCATATTCCTGGGCCAGATTTTCCAACGGCGGCCTTTATTAATGGTCGAGCAGGAATTGTTGAAGCTTATAAAACGGGCCGCGGACGCATTTATATGCGTGCTCGTCACCATATCGAAGATATGGAAAAAGGCAATCGCCAGTCGATTGTGTTCACGGAAATTCCTTACCAGCTAAACAAAGCGAAAGTGATTGAAAAAATTGCAGAGCTTGTAAAAGAGAAGAAGCTGGAAGGTATCAGCGAACTGCGTGATGAGTCCGATAAAGAAGGGATGCGCATCGTTGTAGAACTGCGTCGTGGTGAAAACCCCGATGTAGTGGTCAATAACATCTTTACTCAAACCCAGCTTCAGTCGGTGTTTGGTATTAATATGGTGGCCTTGGTTGATGGGCGTCCACAGTTATTGAATTTAAAGCAAATCCTTGAGTGCTTTGTTAAACACCGTCGTGAAGTGGTGACCCGTCGTACAATTTATGAACTTCGCAAAGCCCGTGAGCGTGGCCATATTCTTGAAGGTCTTGCGGTCGCTTTAGCGAACATTGATCGTGTTATTGAGCTGATTCGTACGTCGCCCACTTCTGCCGAAGCGAAAGAAAAACTGGTGACAGAAGCGTGGCAGCCTGGCGATGTAGTGGCGATGTTAGAACGTGCTGGATCGGATGCCTGTCGTCCAGATGATTTGGATGAGTGCTATGGTTTTGTGGACGGTATTTATCACCTTTCCCCTGAACAGGCACAAGCCATTCTGGATCTACGCTTGCATCGTTTGACAGGGCTTGAGCATGAGAAGTTGATGGGAGAGTACCGCTCTTTGATCGACGTAATTGCTGAATTGCTTTATATCCTGTCTAATCCTGAACGTCTGATGGAAGTCATTCGCGAAGAGTTGGAAGAGGTTAGAGACAGTTTTGGTGATGTTCGCCGTACCGAGATTTTGACCTCTCGTCAAGACTTGACGATTGCCGATTTAATTGACGAAGCGCCTATGGTAGTCACCATTTCGGATACGGGTTACGCAAAGTCTCAGCCGTTAGAGGAATATAAAGCTCAGCGTCGTGGTGGTCGAGGTAAGTCCGCATCCGCGATGAAGGACGAAGATCATATTAGCCATCTGTTGGTCACCAGCAGTCATGACACCGTGATGCTCTTTACTAATTTCGGTAAAGTGTATTGGTTGCGAGTATTTGAAATTCCGGTTGCCAGCCGCAACTCGAAGGGGCGTCCTATTGTTAACCTGTTGCCATTGGCAGAAGGTGAGCACATTTCGGCCTTGTTGCCGTTAACAGCGCCGGAGAAAAGCGATTCTGAAGTGGATGATGAGGATGCGAACCAAGAGGCGAGCAGCTACATCTTTATGGCAACAGCAAATGGTACCGTTAAGAAGACCGCGATGGAGCATTTTGCCCGTCCACGTTCAACGGGTCTGATTGCTTTGAGTTTGGATGAAACGGATGCTTTGGTTGGTGTGGCGCAAACCACAGGCAATGATGACATTATGTTGGTGTCCAGCTCTGGTAAGACGATTCGCTTCAATGAAGGGGATGTTCGTGCCATGGGGCGTACTGCAGCAGGTGTCCGTGGTATCCGTTTATCAGAAGAGGCCAAAGTCGTTTCTTTGATTGTTCCGCAGCAGGGTACGGCCGTGTTGATGGCTTGTGAGAACGGTTATGGTAAACGTACTATGATCGATGATTTCCCGGTCTATGGACGTGGTGGTCAAGGGGTTATTGGTATTCAAGTGTCCGAGCGAAATGGTCCGGTTGTTGGGGCCACTCAGGTCGATGAGACAGATGAGATCATTTTGATTACCGATCAAGGAACTTTGGTTCGTACCCGGGTTTCTGAGGTGTCTTGCCAGGGTCGTAATACGCAAGGTGTGACTTTGATCCGTTTAACCAACGATGAGCATCTAGTGGGTGTGGTTCGTGTGGTTGAGGATGATGAGAGTGAACTGCCTAGCGACGATGTTGTTGCAGATGAGCTGCAAAAAGGTGGTGATGCGCCTGAGAGTATTGTGGATGGTGAAGAGCCAAAAGCTGGCTTAGACCCTGACGCTAACGAAGACGCAGAGTAAAAAAACAACGGCGCACCTAGGTGCGTCGTTTTTCTGTTATCAGTCCTGATTTTTTTTAGAGGTAATAGGCGGGATGAGCCGAGTATACAATTTTTGTTCTGGTCCAGCAGCGCTTCCTGAAGCGGTTCTTGAAAAAGCACAGTCTGAGCTATTAGATTGGCATGGTGCTGGTGTGTCGGTGATGGAAATGAGCCATCGTAGCGCCGAGTTTATGTCAATTTTGGCATCGGCCAAAGCGCGTTTAGCGCGCCTGATGAGCATTAGCGATGACTATGAGATTTTGTTTGCACAGGGTGGCGCATCGACGCTATTCGCTCAGATCCCAGCCAACCTTACTCATGGTTATGATTCTGCCTGCTATCTCGACACAGGAACTTGGTCGTCAAAGGCCATCAAGGAAGCAAAGAAATATACCAACGTCATTTTAGCGGGATCTTCTAAAGAGCAGAAATATTGTACCGTGCCGGACTTCTCGACGCTGAATCTGGATGAGAAAGCGGCTTATTTGCACCTTTGCCCTAACGAAACTATCGGTGGTTTAGAATTTGCCGATTTACCGGAAACTTCTCTGCCGATTGTAGCGGATTTATCGTCAACGATTTTGTCACGCCAGATTGATGTGAGCAAATACGGTTTAATTTACGCGGGTGCCCAGAAAAACGTAGGTCCAGCGGGTGTCGTGATTTGTGTCGTTCGTAAAGACTTGCTTGCGCGTAGCTCTGACACGTTACCGACTGTTTGGAATTTTGACACGCTTGCTGCCAATGATTCCATGATTAATACTCCGCCAACGTTTGCTATTTACTTAGCCGATTTAGTGTTTGAGTGGTTAGAGGCTCAAGGTGGTGTGGCGGCGATTGAGCAGAAAAATATTGCCAAAGCCAATGCCTTGTATGCCGCCATTGATAACAGTGATTTCTACTCCAACCCCATTGACCCTCGCTATCGTTCTCGTATGAACGTGACATTCACATTGGCCGATGCTTCTTTGGAGGCGAAATTCCTTGAGGAAGCTGAGGCGGTAGGTTTGCGAACACTAGCAGGTCATCGCTCTGTTGGGGGAATGCGTGCCAGTATCTACAATGCTATGCCAATAGAAGGCGTGCAAGCTCTGATTGGTTTTATGCGCGATTTTGAAGGGCGTTACGGTAAATAATAATGTCTGATTCTATTCAAAACATCCCTGATACCTTGCCTTTGTTGCGAGATCGTATCGACTCGATAGATTCACAAATTCAGGCGCTGATTAATGAGCGCGCACGCTGTGCTCAGA
The DNA here is from genome assembly GCF_016461715.1 of Marinomonas spartinae. Classification (GTDB taxonomy): domain Bacteria; phylum Pseudomonadota; class Gammaproteobacteria; order Pseudomonadales; family Marinomonadaceae; genus Marinomonas; species Marinomonas spartinae_A. The sequence goes on from NZ_JAEMUI010000006.1 coordinate 80,888, forward strand.
AAGTAGCAGAAGTGAAACTGCTTGAGCAAGGCGAAGAGGGCGTGGTGTTTTATCGCCCAGAGCGCGAGGCGCAAGTGTTGCGTCGAGTAATGGAGCGCAATGAAGGGCCGCTTGGGAACGAAGAAATGGCGAAAATCTTTCGTCAAATCATGTCCTCTTGTTTGGCGCTTGAGAGGCCAATGCGTATTGCGTTTCTCGGACCTGAAGGAACATTTACTCAACAGGCTGCCTTAAAGCATTTTGGGGCGTCCATTATCAGTTCTCCTATGGCGGCCATCGATGAGGTGTTTCGCGAGGTAGAGTCTGGGGCGGCGCATTATGGTGTGGTGCCTGTTGAGAACTCCACAGAAGGTGTCGTGAATCATACATTAGACAGTTTTCGCGATACCCACTTAAAAATTTGTGGGGAAGTTGAGGAACGTATCCATCATCATTTGTTGGTGAGCCCGAATATTGATCCTGCAGATGTGACGCACATTTACTCTCATCAACAATCATTGGCGCAATGTCGTGCTTGGTTGGATCGATACTGGCCACATGCTGAGCGTATTGCGGTCTCGTCTAATGCGGAGGCGGCGCGTCTTGCCTCAGAGGCTGGTATGTCCGGTAAAGCAATTGCGGCCATCGCTGGTGAAATTGCCTGTGAGCTTTATGGGTTGGTAAAAGTCTCTGCCAATATAGAGGATCGACCTGATAACACCACGCGCTTTTTGGTGGTAGGTAAACAGGATGTGGCGCCAAGTGGCTGTGATAAAACATCTTTGCTCATCAGTGCCAAAAATGAACCAGGGGCTTTGTATCATTTGTTAGCCGCTTTTGATCGCAATGGTGTGGACATGACACGGCTGGAGACGAGGCCATCTCTTGTGAGTCGCTGGGATTATGTTTTTTATATCGACTTTGTTGGTCATCATCAAGATAAGGCTTGTCAGTCTGTGATTGAAGAGTTAAAGGCTAGGGCCTCGGAAGTCAGGGTGCTGGGGTCTTATCCAGTCGCCGTGCTGTGAGCTTGATAATGTGGCGAATACCGTTAGGTATAAGGGTCTTATAAGCGTGTTGGATATGGATACAAAAGAAGTGCCCTTGTTTGGGAATGTGTTGGTCGTTGGTCTCGGCATGATTGGCGGTTCTTTCGCTAAAGCACTGAAAGAGCGAGGTTTGGCGACTTTGTATGGGGCCGATAGGCGTGAGTCTGAGCTGGTGCTTGGCGTTTCAGCAGGGGTTATTGATCATCCGGCAAAACTTACTGCCGAGTTCATTGTAAAAATGGATGTTATCATACTGGCTACGCCTGTGAGGGCGATGGAGTCAGTCTTGTCTGAGATAAAGCCTTATTTAAAACCAACCACTTTGTTGACCGATGTTGGGTCGACAAAGGGTAGTGTTGTGGAGGCCGCTAAGCGAGTATTTGGCAATATGCCAGCAAACTTTATTCCTGGACATCCGATTGCTGGTGCGGAAAAAAGTGGTGTGTTGGCGGCCAATTCGCACTTGTTTGAAAAGCATATGGCGATTGTGACCCCGCTGCCAGCCAGTGATCCTGTGTTGGTGGATCGTTTGCATCAGTTGTGGATGGCTGTTGGTGCGGAGGTTGTGAGCATGGATGTGGAGCATCACGACTATGTGCTTGCGTCCTCTAGTCACTTGCCTCACCTTTTGGCTTATACTTTGGTTGATGCATTGGCGAACAGTGATCGTAGCCAAGATGTGTTTAAATTCGCGGCGGGTGGTTTTCGTGACTTTACGCGTATCGCCTCGAGTGATCCTGTCATGTGGCGCGACGTCTTTCTTTCGAATAAAAAAGCGACGTTAGCGACGTTAGATCATTTTACTGAGCGTCTCGCCGTGATGAGAGAAGCCATAGAGCAAGGTGATGGGGCTGGCATGTTTGGCGTATTTACACGGGCTAAGTCTGCCAGGGATCACTTTTTGCGTTTGTTGGAGCACCGAACTTCTGGACGCTCTCAAGAAATAAAGCCTATTTCGCTCAATGTGTCTCCTGTTTCTTCGATAAAGGGAGAAATTTCTTTGCTGGGTGACAAATTTTTGTCACATAAGGCGATTACCCTAGCCTGCCTGTCAGAAGGGATCAGTGTATTACAGAATGTTGATTTGAGCGGTGATGTATTAATTACCTTACAAGCTTTTCGAGACATGGGGGTCGTGATTGAGCAAGTGTCTGCGAGTCAATTGCGGGTTCATGGTGTTGGTCTCAAGGGCTTAAAGGCGCCCATTGCTCCGATTAATGTCCATGAGTCGATCATGAGTTTGCATCTTTTGTTGCCAGTTTTAGCGGCTCAGAGCTTTTCTTCTAAGGTGATTGCTGAAGGTGTATTACTCAATCGACCTATGGGGAACTTGTTTGGTTTAGTGCGTTCTATGGGAAGTCGTCTAACGCCAAGTGCGGCTGATTGTTTGCCTGTCGTGCTTGAGCCTAGTGCATTGGATGGCAGAATCTTGATTACCCCATATGGTGAAGAATTATTGGATACGACGGCATTGCTGGCGTTGCTCTTTTTACCTGAAGAGGCAAGGTTGCAAGGTTGTTCGACATTAGATGTCAATCGAGATGTGTTTGCGAGTTTTTCCATTCAGTTGCAGAGTCAGGAGGGCGGGGTTGCTCGCTCTGGCTTAATGCCAAAGGCCGGTGAGATTGTTTTGCCTGGTGATGCAATGAAAGCCGCTTGGTGGATGTTGTTGGCGAGTTTGTCTCCAGGGTCAAAGCTGACATTAAAAAATGTATTTTGCGAGCGATTGGCAAAGGCTTATTGGCCGATACTGGCGGCAGCAGGGGCAAACTTTTCTGTGCAGAGAAGTAAAGAGGGGGGCTTTGATATTGGAGAATTGATGGTCTCCTTTGCTCAATTGTCTCCTTTGCTGCTTAATGCAGAGCAGGTGTATGAGGTGCGCGATATGTTGCCTTTGTTGTGTGTTGTCGCTGCCTGCTCTAATGGCACTAGTTCTCTAAGTGGTATCAATTTATTGCCTTATTATCATGAGGATAGAGTGCAGTGTTTAGTGGATGCACTTGTACAAGTGGGTATTGAATGTGAATACCATTCAGGACATTTGAAAATTGTTGGTGGTCTTCCTACTGGCGGCGAAATGGATTGTGCCGGTGATTACCATCTTGCGCTAGCGATGTTAGCCATTGCTGTGCGAGGCTCTGGATCAACAAAAGTAGATGATTGCCAAAAAATATTAAACGAGTTTACAGAATTACAAGAGGTAGCAGCGCGAGTAGGTTTTCACTGCGCTGTTGCTCAATAGCATTGAAAGAGGAAGATTTATGATTAACCAAGCCCCAGTCATCGCGATTGATGGTCCAAGTGGTGCTGGCAAGGGAACTGTTAGCCAGTTAGTCGCAGAGAAGCTGGGATGGCATTTGCTTGATAGCGGTGCCTTGTATCGATTGTTGGCGTTGGCTGTTTCCCATCATGGAATGTCTGTAGATGAGGTTGATACGCTAAAAGTGTTGGCCGAACATCTCGATATTCAGTTCCAGCAAGGTGATGATGAGGGAAAGGTTGAGATTGTGTTGGAAGGTGAGGTCGTCACACAAGCAATTCGAACGGAAGATGTGGGAAATGATGCTTCGAAATTGGCTGCTATTCCGGAAGTTAGAGAAGGTTTGCTGTTGCGTCAACGAGCGTTTGCGCAAGCCCCTGGTCTGGTGGCGGATGGGCGTGATATGGGGACGGTTGTTTTCCCCAATGCACCCATTAAGATTTTTTTAACAGCGTCCGCTGAAGAGCGTGCACAAAGACGTTTACAGCAATTGCAGCAAAAAGGCGAAACTGTTAATCTTAGCGAATTAGTTCAATCGATTAAAGAAAGAGATGAGCGCGATGCCAATAGAGCCATTGCGCCTCTGGTGCCAGCTGCTGGCGCTTTAGTGATTGATAGCACAGAATTAACAATAGAACAGGTTGTCGAGATGGTTTTTGCTGAAGCAGTGAAGGCTGGTCTCGCATAACCTGTTCTTTTGTGCGTGTACTGTTTTTTACAAGAATGTGCTAGAATAGATTGGATTTTATACAAGTCGATAGGAGACCAGCATACTTCTGTCGCAACATTCATAAAAATTGACCCGTATTTGCTGGTGGTACGGATAAGGCTAAGATTTTTTGGCCAACTATATAGGAAATACAATGACTCAAAGCTTCGCAGAACTGTTTGAAGAAAGCCTAAAAAGCGTCGAAATGGCGCCTGGCTCAATTGTTACTGGTATTGTTGTTGATATCGACAGCGAATGGGTAACTGTTCATGCAGGTCTTAAATCTGAAGGCGTAATTCCTCGTTCTCAGTTCCTAACGGAAAGTGGTGAGTTCAACCTTAACATCGGTGACGAAGTTAAAGTTGCGCTAGATGCTGTTGAAGATGGTTTCGGTGAGACTAAATTGTCTCGTGAAAAAGCGAAACGTGCTGAAACGTGGGCGGTTCTTGAAAAAGCTTACGAAGAAGGTGCCATCGTCAATGGTGTTATCAATGGTAAAGTTAAAGGTGGCTTCACTGTTGATATCGCTAACATCCGTGCTTTCCTACCAGGTTCATTGGTAGATGTTCGCCCAATCCGCGACACATCTCACTTGGAAGGTGTGGATCTAGAGTTCAAACTTATCAAGCTTGATCAAAAACGTAACAACGTTGTTGTTTCTCGTCGTGCCGTTATGGAAGCGACTAACAGCGCTGAGCGTGAAACACTTCTTGCTTCTCTTGAAGAAGGTCAAGAAGTTAAAGGTATCGTTAAGAACCTTACAGATTACGGTGCGTTCGTTGATCTTGGTGGTGTTGATGGTCTTCTACACATCACTGATATGGCTTGGAAACGCATTAAGCACCCAAGCGAAATCATTGCTGTTGGTGATGAAATCGATGTTAAAGTCCTTAAATTTGACCGCGAGCGTAACCGTGTGTCTTTAGGTCTTAAACAATTGGGTGAAGATCCATGGGTTGCTATCAAAGCACGTTACCCAGAAGGTACTAAAGTTACCGCTAAAGTAACTAACTTGACTGATTACGGCTGCTTCGCTGAGCTTGAAGAAGGTGTAGAAGGTCTTGTTCACGTATCTGAAATGGATTGGACGAACAAAAACATTCACCCATCTAAAGTGGTTCAGATTGGTGATGAAGTAGAAGTAATGATCCTTGATATCGACGAAGAACGCCGTCGTATCTCTTTGGGTATCAAGCAATGCACTATGAACCCATGGGAAGAGTTTGCTACGTCTTTCAACAAAGGCGACAAGATTTCTGGCGCAATCAAGTCTATCACTGACTTTGGTGTGTTCATCGGTCTTGATGGCGGTATCGATGGTCTTGTTCACCTATCTGACCTATCTTGGGATGAAGCCGGTGAAGAAGCGGTTCGTCAATACAAGAAAGGTGATGTGCTTGAAACTGTTGTATTGTCTATCGATGCTGAACGCGAGCGTATTTCTCTTGGCGTTAAACAGCTAGAAGAAGACCCATTTGTTGCTTTCGTTGCTGAAAACGATAAAGGTGCTATCGTCAATGGTACTGTTGCATCTGTTGATGCTAAAGGTGCGGTTGTCACTCTAGCTGAAGGTGTTGAGGCGACGTTGAAAGTATCTGAAATCAGCCGTGAGCGTATTGAAGATGCAACAACAGCATTGAAAGAAGGCGATAAAGTTGAGGCGGCGATCATCAATGTTGATCGTAAGGCTCGTACTATTGCGATTTCTATCAAGCAGAAAGATGCAACTGAAGAAAAAGCAGCACTTAAGTCTCACTCAGAGAAACAACAAGTTGAAGCAAATGGTCCAACCACTATCGGTGATTTGATCAAAGCGCAACTAGAAAACCAAAACTAAGATCTTAAATAAGTAAAATCTTAGTGAATAAAAAACGGGCTTCGGCCCGTTTTTTTTTATCAAAATTTTTGGTCAATTTTGCGTTAACACATTGACAGGAAAACTATACACAAAACATGTGGATAACTATGGGTATAGTCTGTTTCTTGGCTGGCTACCTTAAGCTGGCAAGTAGTTTTTGCATATCTTGTTCGTCCCACTCTTCCTTTTCAACGAGTTTTTTAAACTCTTCGCTGTGTTGGGTTCTGTGTAAGTTTTTCTGAAATTTGGCAAAATGCATTTCTTTGATCAGTTTTTCATCCTGTTCTGAGCGATACAGCTTTGGTTCTTGAGGAGAGGAATCCGATTGAGCATCAGAGAGGTTCATCTTGTTGATGGCTTTGTAAGTCTTTAAGAAATCTTTCTTATTCATAGCGCTCTCCGCTCGTCTTTCAATCAATTGCATGCCCATCGGTTACTTATTGTGAAGTATTCGTGTGGCCATTTTCTCGTATAGGTGTTCTCTCAACTTGTTTCCATATTCTCTAGATAGAGGATTTCCATATGATCATCACGAGCGCACCATTTCACGTTGATATCCCAAACAGTTGTACCGTGTTCTCGATCTACTTGCCCCACCAGATAGGAAGGGCGAGGGTCTTGTTGGACAATTTGTTTAATTAAAGAGGCAATGTCTCGATTATGCAATGCTTTATAGTCTTGGCATTGTTGATTTGCTAATGGTGAAAAGCACACGTCCATCACAGGAGAAGGGGATGGGGCAAACCCGCCTTGCGCATTAGCTAAGCTATCGGCATAGGGAAGGTAGGGTTTTATATCGATAATGGGTGTGCCGTCTAATAGGTCAGCGCCGTGTAAATCGATAAAGACTTTTTTCTCCTCTTGGTAAATTTTGCCCAGCTTAATTACCGATAGACCTATAGGGTTTGGTCTATGGGTTGATCGGGTGGCAAACACTCCCAGCTTTTCTTTGCCCCCAAGTCGAGGAGGGCGAACCTTGGCCTTCCATTTTTCATTTAAGCAGGCATGAAAAATAAATTGAACCCATATATGGGAAAATTGCTCTAACCCATCTAGTGTATCGAGTCGATTATAAGGGGCTATCAGTTCAATGCGGGCAGTGGCTTCGGAGACGAGCCCTGGCTGGCGTGGAATACCAAATTTCTCTTTATAACAAGAATGAGTAATACCAATGGTAGAAAAGGTGAAATTACGAAATGAAGACACTTTGGTTTCCTTTTTCCCTTAATTCTGAGCAAAATCAATAAAAATATTGTGATAGTATACTGTCAAGGTTAAGCCGACGTGATACTTTTGCGATTTTCATTTTATGTTTACTGGATTAGAGTTCAAATAATGTCTTTAGAATCTTATATGAATCAAATTGGTCAGCAAGCGAGAGCCGCCTCTCGTCTACTTGCTAAAGCTTCCACTACGCAAAAAAACGACGCTTTGCGCGCCATGGCAGAAGCACTGGAAGATGCACGACCTCGATTGATAGAAGAAAATGCTAAAGACATGGCTAATGGACAGGAAAAAGGGCTTGATGCCGCATTATTGGATCGTCTGTTACTAAACGATGCTCGTATCGATGGGATGATTGAAGGGCTTAAGCAGGTCGCGGCGTTACCTGATCCCGTTGGTGAAATCACAGACATGGTGTATCGGCCATCTGGCATTCAGGTTGGCAAAATGCGCGTGCCTTTAGGGGTGATTGGTATCATTTATGAGTCTCGACCTAATGTGACGATTGATGCGGCAAGTTTATGTTTGAAGTCTGGTAATGCAACTATTTTACGGGGTGGTTCGGAAGCCTTCCATTCTAATCAAGCGATTGCGCGGGCAGTGAGTATGGGGCTAAAAAAATCGGGTTTACCAGAAGAAGCCGTGCAGGTGTTAAATACGGTAGACCGTGATGCCGTTGGTAAGCTCATTACGATGGCTGAATATGTGGATGTGATTGTACCTCGTGGCGGCAAGAACTTAATCAAGCGCATTAGTCAGGATGCCCGGGTCCCTGTAATCAAACACCTTGATGGTAATTGTCATGTTTATATTGATGATGAAGCGGATCTTGATAAGGCGTTTACTATCTGCATGAATGCTAAAACTCGACGTTACGGTGTCTGTGGTGCGATGGAGTCTTTGCTCATCCATAAGGGTGTGGCGAAAGAAATTTTGCCTCGTCTCGTCGCTGCTTATCAAGAAAAAGGGGTTGAATTAGTCGGGTGTGATGGCTCTCAAGCCATTTCGCCTTCTGTAATACCAGCCACAGAAGAGGACTGGTATACGGAGTATTTAGCGCCTAAGTTATCCGTTAAGTTAGTGGATGACATTGATGAGGCTATTTTGCACATCAATAAATATGGATCCCATCATACGGATGCAATCGTTTCCAACAGTTATACCAAAACTCGCGCTTTCATGGCAGGAGTGGATTCTTCATCAGTGATGGTCAATGCATCAACCCAATTTGCTGATGGGTTTGAATATGGGCTTGGTGCCGAAATTGGTATCTCAACCGATAAAATACACGTACGTGGGCCTGTGGGCTTGATGGGACTAACCAGCCAAAAATACATTGTATTGGGCGATGGTCATACCCGTGATAATTAATTCAGTGACGCGTTCATCCTTAAAAGAAAGAAAGCATCCTTCTGGTACGGCGATTATGGGGGGGACTTTTGATCCCATCCATAATGGTCATTTGCGTGCAGCCGTGGAAATTGTGGACCGCTTTGCTTTTAGAGCCTTACGACTGATTCCTTGCTATCAGCCTGTGCATAAAGGTCAACCCAGTGTAACCGCACAGCAGCGTCTTGATATGGTTGAAAAAGCGATTTCTTGTGATGAGCGGCTATTAGTGGATTCACGCGAGATTTTGCGTAAAGGCCCGAGTTATTCGATTGATACCTTAAAAGAAATTCGTCAAGAGGTTGGGCCGGACGAGCCGCTTATTATGGTATTGGGCATGGACAGTTTTTTGTCATTGCCAACTTGGCATAATTGGCAGGCGCTAATTGAGTATGCGCACCTTCTTGTGGTGTCCCGCCCAGGGTGGGAACCTGATTTTATTTCAGAGTTGCAGACATTCTGCGAAAATTGTCGTGCCACCTCAGCTCATGAGTTACAATGCGCGCCCTCAGGTTTTGTCTGGTTCGAAATGTTGCCGTCTCTAGAGATCTCTTCTAGCATGATAAGGGCGCTTTGCAAAAAGCAAGAGTCCATTGCCTATTTATTACCCGAACCTGTACAGAACTACATTAAGCAAAATAATTTATATCTATAGGAAAATGTAAAAATATGAGTCAACCTAACTTCACAGCGGATCAAATCTTAGCTTTTGCGGTCGAAGCACTAGAGGATGTAAAAGGGGACAAGATTACTGTGTTGAACGTAGCGAATCATACTGACATGATGGATTACATGGTCATTTGTACCGGTACTTCCAAACGTCATGTGAATGCACTTGGACAAAATGTATTTGAGCACCTTAAGGCACAGGGCCTTCAGCCTCTTGGCTCAGAAGGTCGAGGTATGGGAAGTGACTGGGTTTTGGTTGATCTGCATGATGTGGTTGTGCACGTGATGACAGAAGAGGCTCGAGCTTTCTATGATCTTGAAAAACTATGGGATATCAAACCAGAAGTAATGTAAGGCACCTGTAATGCGCGTTCGACTGATTGCTGTAGGTAATAAAATGCCCCAATGGGTGACAACAGGGTACGACGAATATGCTAAACGTCTACCTAAGGATTTTGCTCTAGAGTTATTGGAAATTCCTATGTCGCCTCGCGGCAAAAACACAGATATCTCCAAGGCGATTCGTAAGGAAGGCGACGCGATGCTCGAGGCGATTCCATCAGGTGATAAGGTTATCGCGTTGGAAGTGTTGGGAAAAGAATGGTCTACGGAGCAACTTGCTGAACAAACAGAACAATGGCGCATGGACGGCTATAATGTAAGTTTGCTCGTCGGCGGCCCTGATGGCCTAGATCCAAGGTGTACGGGACGGGCCGATCAGGTATGGTCGCTGTCTCGTTTAACATTGCCTCATCCAATGGTAAGGATTCTTTTAGCCGAGCAGATCTATCGTGCTTGGACTTTGATGAATAATCATCCATACCACCGCTAAAGGGGCGTTAGGTGAGTCATCGACATCAAAACTTTCGTAATTATCGTCAAGAGAGACAGGTCACTCGAAATCGCATCATCGCCTCGGCTGTTTTTGTTCTACTTCTCGTCAGCGTTTTGCTGGGGCGTTTGTTTTATTTACAAATACTGCAACATAAGGTTTATGAGACTAAAGCTGATGATAACCGAGTATTACTGCTTTCTATTCCGCCCACTCGTGGTTTGATTTATGACCGTAATGGTGTTGTCTTAGCCGACAATCGGCCGATACACAGTTTAACGGTTGTCCCCGAACGCATTAAAAGTGTTGCTTGGTTAAAAAAACAGCTTGCAGGCGTTATTGATATCACTCCTGACGAATGGCATGACTTTGAACAAAAACTCAAAGAGTATCGCCGTCCCTACCAACCAATCACTCTAAAGTCGCAGTTAACGGATGCCCAGTGGGCACGTGTTGCTGTGGATTTATATAAATTAGATGGTGTGCAAGTCGAGGCTCAGTTGACGCGATACTATCCCTATGGAAAAGCGTTCGCTCATGCCATTGGTTATGTTGGTCGCATCACTGAAAAAGATCTAGATCGAGTGGATAAACAAGCCTATCAAGGGGCTCTTTTCATCGGTAAAACTGGTGTGGAAGGGTATTATGAGCATGTTCTATTTGGTAAGCCTGGTATTAGTAAGGTCGAAGTCAACGCCCGTGGACGTATTATGGAGGAACTGGGCAGGACACCGCCAGTACCCGGCAAAAGCATCCATTTGTATTTGGATGCTCGGCTACAGCAATACGCTTATGATTTGCTAGGAAATTATAAAGGTTCTGTGGTCGCTATTGATCCTAACACAGGGGGTATTTTAGCCCTCGTCTCTAAGCCTGGATTTAATCCGAATTTATTCGTCCGAGGCATTTCAAGTAAAGACTATGCCGCTTTGCGTAATTCGAAAGAACTACCATTGTTTAATCGAGCATTGCGTGGAGGGTACCCGCCCGCTTCGACGATTAAACCCTATATGGCCCTAGCAGGCCTTCAATACGGCTATTCTTCATGGACTGAACGCTATTTTGCTAAAGGGTATTATCAAATTAACCCTGGTGGGCGTAAGTACCGTGACTGGAAACGTGGTGGACATGGCTGGATTAACCTTCAGCGTGCCATTATCGAGTCGGTGGATACCTATTTCTATCAACTAGCGGATAAAATGGGGATCACACCTATTCATGACTTTTTATCTCGTTTTGGTTTTGGCAAAAGCTATTTGCTGGATCTATATGGTGCAAGCGATGGCATATTGCCTTCTAAGGCGTGGAAAAGAGCCAAATACAATCAGCCTTGGTATACAGGCGATTCGGTGAACGTGGGTATTGGGCAAGGCTATATGGTGGCTACGCCTATGCAAATGGCAACGGCCGTATCCATTATTGCGGCACGTGGACATTATTATTACCCACGTATGGTGAAGGATATTGGAGATAAGCCAGCGACCTTTGACGGTAAAGGTGGAGTGCATAACCTGATTTTGAAGGATCAAAGCAATTGGGACAAAATTATTACCGCTATGCATAAGGTGATTACCGACCCCAAAGGTACAGGGCGTCGTATAGATGGGACTGATTATACCATTGCCGGTAAAACGGGGACTGGGCAGGTATTCAGCTTGCAAGATGGCCAAGAATATGAAGCCAATAAACTGGCTAAGCGATTGCATGACCATGCTTTGTTTATTGCTTTTGCGCCTATTGATAAACCCAAAATTGCGATATTTGCGATTTTTGAAAACGGTGGTAGTGCAGCAAAGCCTGCCGAATTAACCAAAAAATTATTTGATGCTTACATTGATGGAAAATATCCCAAGCGTTATGACTATTTAAAAGGTAATAGCAAGTGAGAGATAGTTTTTTTGAAAGGGTGGTGGCGTTTACTAATGCTCGCCTGTGGAAATTAATCCATCTGGATATCTTGTTACTCGGCGCCTTGCTGTTATTGATGGCGGGTGGCTTGATTGTACTTTATTCAGCATCAGGTGAAAATATCGGCATGGTAGAGCGGCAAGGCGTGCGTTTTATCATTGGTATGGGGGTATGTTTAGGGCTTGCTCAGCTTCCTCCAAAATACATGCGTCGTGCCTCGCCTGCGCTATTTGCTTTTATAGTGGTGTTATTAATTGCGGTATTACTGTTTGGTATTGGTGCTAAGGGGGCTCAGCGTTGGTTAGGCTTACCTGGTGGGCTGCGTTTTCAGCCTTCGGAATTGATGAAAATTGTTATGCCCATGACGATAGCTTGGTACTTCTCTGATCGACAATTACCGCCTAGGTATAATGAAGTCTTAGTGGTGCTTGGTTTGATCATAGTCCCCGTTTTGATGATTGCCAAACAGCCTGATTTAGGGACGGCATTGCTGGTGGCTGTGTCGGGGATTTTTGTTTTGTTTTTAGCCGGACTGGGGTGGCGTTACATTCTGGGAGCGGCTGTTTTAGCTCCTATTGCGGGTTATGTGCTATGGCATTTCATGCATGATTATCAACGACAACGAGTGTTAACGCTGCTGGATCCCGAAAGTGATCCCCTAGGTGCAGGTTGGAATATAATTCAATCCAAAACGGCCATCGGTTCGGGAGGGCTATATGGCAAAGGATGGATGGAAGGCACCCAAGCGCAACTCAATTTTTTACCCGAAAGCCATACGGATTTTATTATCGCGGTATTAGCAGAGGAATTTGGCTTGATTGGTTGTTGTTTGCTGTTATTTGGCTACCTATTAGTTATTTCCCGTGGCTTATATATTGCTGCGAATGCTGAAGATAATTACGCGCGTTTGTTAGCAGGTAGTCTAACTTTGACGTTTTTTGTTTATGTTTTTGTAAATATTGGCATGGTCTCAGGCATTTTGCCTGTGGTTGGGGTACCCTTGCCACTCGTGAGTTACGGAGGGACGTCTATTATTACGATCATGGCAACCTTTGGAATTCTGATGTCAGTGCAAACACATAAAAGAGCGAGATGATGATAAAACTAGCATTAGGGATGTTACTAGTGCTTGGTCTGTCTGGGTGCAGTACCATGAGCCAAAGCAAAGAAACACTGCAGGAAGGTAATCGACTGGGGGTCAGTAACACGCTGTTGAAAGATGCCCCAGACTCATATAAAGACTCCTATGCCGCAGACCCAGAAGTACAGGCATTTATTCAGCAGATGGTGCGGGAAGATCACTATAACAAAGCAACGTTAGAGTTGGCTTTTTCGCGGATTAAGCCTCGTGAAACGGTTATCACTAAATCCAATAATCAGCCTGAAGTGATCACACCTTTTTATGATTATCGGAAAAATTTCCTGACTAAAAAACGCATAGAGGAAGGGCGGGCATTTGCCAAGAAAAATCACTATTGGCTGGAAAAAGCGCAGCAAGAATATGGCGTCGATTGGCATGTAATTGTTGCGTTAATAGGTGTTGAAACCTATTACGGCCGCATTACTGGGGGAAAGGATGTTTTTACTTCCCTCGCGACGTTGGCGTTTAATTATCCCCGTCGCCAAGACTACTTTCAAAAGGAATTACGGGCTTATTTGCTACTTGCTCGCAAGGAAGGTTGGAAAATTGGGGGAACAGACGGTTCTTACTCTGGCGCTATGGGCATGGTGCAGTTTATGCCGACCAATTACCAAAAATTAGCCGTAGACTTTGATGGTGATGGTCATGTGGATCTTTGGAACTCCGATGCGGATGCCATTGGTAGTGTCGCAAATTATATGAAGCATCATGGCTGGGAATACGGTAAGCCTTGTTTGGTTTTAGCACAGGTAAAAGATGCTAAGAAAATCTCTGATTGGGTGAATTTTCAACGTAAGCCAGTGAAGACAGCAGAAGAATGGTCTAAGTTGGGCGTCTTGCCTAGCCAGCCATTTCTACCTGAAAAAATGGGGCTGATCGGATTGCATACAGCAAAAAATGAAACCACCTACTGGTTGGCCTATGAGAACTTCTACACAATAATGGATTACAACCCAAGCAGACGCTACGCGATGGCTGTGCTTGAGCTTGCAAAGAGTATCGATAGTAATGAAGCTCACTAGCCTCTTAGTGCTCTCCATAATGTCCCTGTTGTCTTTGAGTGGCTGCGTGAGTAACGCTTCAAAGCCACTTGATTATGACCGAGCATCTGGAGGAGGGCGCTATAGCCTTTTGCAAGATAAAGCACCCGATCATGATGTAAAAGTGGATCACCTACCTGATTTGGTGCCCAAATGGGAGCCAAGAAGTGTTGGTGGTAATAAAAGCCCTTACGAAGTTTGGGGGAAAAAGTATTGGGTGATGAAGTCGGCAAAAGGTTATGTCGCTGAGGGAATAGCGTCTTGGTATGGTCTGAAGTTTCACGGTCATACCACTTCAAATGGGGAAAAATATGATATGTATGCCTTCTCTGCCGCTCATAAAACCCTACCAATACCAACTTATTTGAAGGTAACAAACTTAGGAAATGGTCGCACTGTGATTGTTCGAGTGAACGACAGAGGACCGTTTCATGGTAATCGATTGATCGATTTATCGTACGCCGCAGCGGTAAGGTTAGGGTTTCAAAAAAAGGGGCTTGCTCATGTGCGTATTCAGGCTATTACGGTCCCTAAAGGCGGCACTTATAACCCAGATTTGGATACAGCGGGGTCTTCTAAAAAAGAAGTAAATCCCCCTATAGTATTGGCTTCAGAGCCCGCTAAAGAGGATCAGAGATCCGCTGAGAAAAGCTTAACTTTCACCCACTTACAAGCCGGTGCTTTCTCAACAAAAGAAGCGGCTGAGCGCTTAAAAAATAGGTTGGTTCAGGTATTTGATACACAGATTAAAGTAGCAATAATCAAACAAAGTGATGGGTTGTATAAGGTGTTTTTAGGACCTTATTCGAACGATGAAGCGTTGGCGTTGTGGCAGAAAAAATTACTGGATGCAGGCTTTACAAAACCCATACGTGTTGCTCTGATTCCGTAAAGACGGTGTTGGCGTACTAGAGATTCCAAATTGCCTCTAGTATCATTTGTAAACTTTTCCAATGAGACGATGTTGTACAGTATGAAGCGATTCCTAATATTCTTATCCGTATTTCTAGGTTTAACGGCCACTGCACTTCGCGCAGAACCTACTTTTATCCCAGCGCCACCTGAAATAGCAGCTAAAAGTTATATATTAATGGATGCTAAAACGGGCGATATCATTGTTCAGCACAATGCTGACGAGAAATTGCCTCCAGCCAGTTTGACAAAGCTAATGACGGCGTATGTCACTGAGTACGAATTGGCCCGAGGTGATATTTCACTTGATGATAAAGTGAGAATCAGTGAGAAAGCTTGGCGTATGGGGGGGTCTCGAACCTTTCTTCGTGAAGGCAGTGTCGTACCACTAAGAACCTTGATTCAAGGAATGATTGTGCAGTCAGGTAACGATGCCACGGTTGCCATCGCAGAACATGTTGCTGGTAGCGAGTCTGCTTTTGTGGATTTGATGAATCAGCATGCTAAATTGCTTGGTATGAAGGACTCGCACTTCTCTGATGCAACAGGCTATCCTATCCCTGATCATTACTCTAGTGCCCATGATATTGCGATTGTGGCCAGAGCAATCATTAATGATTACCCACAGAATTATCATTTCTATAAAGAGAAATATTTCACTTATAATGGCATCCGTCAGCCAAATCGTAACCGCCTATTATGGCGTGATCCTTCAGTAGATGGCTTGAAAACGGGTCATACTGAAGCGGCTGGTTATTGTTTAGCGGCTTCTGCTCTTCGTAATGGTACGCGTTTGATTTCTGTCGTTATGGGCACGAAAACAGATGAGGCACGTGCGACTCAGTCACAAAAACTATTGGATTACGGTTTCCGTTATTATCAAACCCGTAAGCTGTATAGTAAAGGTCAGGTTATTGCTAATGCTACCGTTTGGGGCGGCGCTAAGAATAGCGTGAAAGTTGGTTTTACGGATGATGTGCTTGTGACATTACCACGCCAAGATGCTGAATCAATTCCTGCTAAACTGCAGTTGAAACCTGTGATTGAAGCCCCTATTAAGGTGGGTGATGTCTTGGGTAAAATTATCGTTGGTACTGACGGTAATACGATTCTTGAGCGTAATGTTGTTGCTCTTGAGCCGGTTAAACAAGGTGGTTTCTTCAAACGTATGTTTGATAAAATCAAACTGTTTTTTATGAATTTGTTTTAGGCCCTAACGGCCAAGTGGAATATTAATGGCTTTAATTACGAAAAATGGCGATCAAGCCGCCAACAGGGTGGATGCACCAAAAATTGAATTTCCTTGTGAAAATTATGTAATCAAGGTGGTATCCATTGACGTTGAGGGTGGACACGCTGAAATTGTTGAGCGATTGAAGGTGCATGCACCAGAGTTGGATCCTAAGGCAACTGGGATAAATCGTTCAAGCAAGGGGCGTTTCGTTAGTTATAGCTTTCGTATTCTAGCAACAGGTGAAGAGCAGCTATCTGCTCTTCACGCTGATTTAATGGATATTGAATTTGTTAAGATGGTTATGTAATGGATCAAGACTTAATTGCTCGTGATCTAGGAACCGTCGCTTACGAAGAAACTTGGGAAAAAATGAAACACTTTACCCAAGTCCGTACCAAAGAAGATCAAGATGAGCTCTGGTTGTTAGAGCATCCTTCTCTTTTCACTCAGGGACAAGCCGGTAAACAAGAACATTTGTTGGCACCTGGCGACATTCCAGTCATTCAAGTAGATAGAGGAGGGCAAGTCACTTATCATGGGCCCGGTCAGCTAGTCGTTTATGTTATGATAGATCTCAAACGCCTAGGTATAGGGGTTAGAGATTTGGTGAGTGCGCTTGAAAATGCCATTGTTAATGTATTGAGCTATCATAATATACAGGCTTACCCCAAGCCGGATGCGCCTGGTGTTTATGTTGATGAGAAAAAAATCGCTTCACTCGGCTTACGGATACGGAGAGGTTGTTCTTTTCATGGTTTGGCGCTCAATGTTGATATGGATCTGACACCATTCAACCGTATTAATCCTTGTGGCTATCAAGGACTTCAGATGGTTGATATGGCCCGTCTCACTAATGATATTGATTTTTCACAAGTTAAAACTCAGCTAGCTAATGCGCTGGCTGGGCAGCTCGGATATGCCAATCCGACGATCCAAAAAGGGTGGAAATAGAATGACTGCAGAACGCAAACGCGTCGTCCAGGGCGAGAAACTTCGTGGCGCTGATAAAATGGCGCGTATTCCTGTAAAAGTTATCCCAACTGAAGAGATTCCACGTAAGCCAGACTGGTTGCGTGTACGTATGCCTGCTTCGCCTGAGATCGCTCGCATTAAGTCAACACTGCGTGAACATAAGTTAGCGTCTGTTTGTGAAGAGGCTAATTGCCCTAATTTGGGTGAATGTTTTAGCAATGGTACAGCTACTTTCATGATTATGGGGGAGATTTGTACCCGACGTTGTCCTTTCTGTGATGTGGCACATGGACGTCCTAATCCATTGAGCCCAGATGAGCCGAAAGAACTAGCGATTGCTATTCGTGATATGAAATTGAAGTATGTGGTCATTACATCAGTGGATCGTGATGATCTGCGCGATGGCGGGGCTCAGCACTTCGTTGACTGTATTCGTGAAACCCGCGCGTTAAGCCCTACTATCGAGATCGAAACCCTCGTGCCAGATTTCCGAGGACGTATGGAGGCGGCATTAGATATTCTCGAAGTGGCACCGCCAGATGTGTTTAATCACAATTTGGAATCGATTCCTCGTCTTTACCGTCAAGTTCGTCCAGGTTCAGATTATCAGTGGTCTCTGGATTTATTGAAAAAATTCAAGGAGCGTTGCCCTGATGTACCGACCAAGTCTGGTTTGATGGTGGGAATGGGAGAGACGTTCGAAGAAATTGTTGATGTGCTCAAAGATTTGCGTGCCCATAATGTTGATATGTTGACCATCGGTCAATATCTACAGCCGTCTAAGCATCACTTCCCAATGGCTCGTTTTGTACCTCCTGAAGAGTTTGCACGTTATGAAGAAGTGGCAAAAGAGCTGGGCTTTAAACACGCAGCTTGTGGTCCCCTTGTACGTTCATCTTACCATGCGGATAAGCAAGCCCATGGCGAGCACGTGTCCTAGGTCATTTTAACGGGTCAACGAAGCGGTGTTAGGATTGGGTTCCTAGCCCCGCTTTTTTATTATTTGTACAAACTAGCATGTCTTTGCTTGCTGGTTTTACGAGTTATTAACAATACTGTGCTAAGTTAGATTAAAAACTTGGTACCGTTACACGGTTTATTTAGTAGGAGGCAAAATGACGCCTTGGTCAGTCAAAGATTCGCTTGAGCTTTATAACGTTAATCATTGGAGTGCGGGCTTTTTCTCAATTAATGAAGAGGGTCGTACAATTGCATTACCTGATCGAGAAAAAAGTATAGATCTGACCGAATTGGCGAAACAACTTAAAAGCCAAGGCATTCCTTATCCTTGTTTGGTTCGTTTCCCTAATATTTTGCATTCTCGAATTGAAAAAATTACTGATTCGTTTTGTCAGGCAATTGAGTATTATGACTATCAGGCGAATTACGCCATTGTTTACCCGATTAAAGTTAACCAACAGCGCCGTGTAGTGGAGGAGATTGCGGGGTGTCAGCCTGATAATTCTTCCACGGTGGGGTTAGAAGCGGGAAGTAAGCCGGAATTGATGGCAGTGTTAGCAATGCATCAAAATCCTAATGGCATCATTGTGTGTAATGGTTATAAAGACCGCGAGTTCATTCATCTTGCTCTGATGGCTGAAAAAATGGGCCATCAAGTCTTTATCGTGGTTGAAAAATTACATGAATTGGATTGGATTTTGGAAGAAGCCCATAAAATTGGGGTGAAGCCTCGCATTGGTATTCGTATCCGTTTAGCCTCTACTTGTACTACTCACTGGGGTAACAGTGGAGGGGAAAAATCCAAATTCGGTTTGAC
Source organism: Marinomonas spartinae (assembly GCF_016461715.1). Taxonomy (GTDB): domain Bacteria; phylum Pseudomonadota; class Gammaproteobacteria; order Pseudomonadales; family Marinomonadaceae; genus Marinomonas; species Marinomonas spartinae_A. Next base: position 99,841 of record NZ_JAEMUI010000006.1, read on the forward strand.
CACTTCGCAGTTGCTACGTGCTGTTGATCGTTTACGAGATTTAAGCTTGCTGGATTGCCTGGAGTTAATTCATTTTCATCTAGGCTCTCAAATTACCCGTATTCGTGATATTCAAAACAGTCTAAAAGAGTGTGCTCGCTACTATTCTGAACTTCACCAGATGGGAGTGCCTGTGAAGTGGGTGGATGTTGGCGGTGGTTTGGGTGTGGATTACGAAGGAACTCGTAGCCAGAATGCTTATTCAGCGAACTACAGTATCAGTGAGTATGCTAACAATGTCGTGTTTGCGTTTCACAATGTGTGTGAGCAATATGATTTGCCTCACCCAAATTTGATTTCTGAATCTGGTCGCGCAGTAACCGCTCATCATGCCATGATGATTGCCGATGTGTTTTCTTACGGTGCAGAGCTTTTACCCATTGAAGCACCCAATGAAGATGCTGTATTGGAAATACAACGATTGTGGAGCTGCTATCAGAGTTTAAAGGGGGGAGACGAAGTCGACACCCGTTCTTTAGTGGAAATTTATCATGATTTGTTGGACGACTTTAACGATAGTCTGACGCTCTATAATCATGGCCAGCTAAACCTAGAGCAACGGGCCCAAGCGGAAAATCTGTTTCTTGCAGCCTGTCGGAATTTATTACCGAAGCTAGATAATCGTAATCGCAGTCATCGTCCTGTGATGGACGAACTAAATGAGCGTCTTGCAGAAAAACTGTTTGTTAATTTGTCCGTATTTCAATCCATGCCTGATGCTTGGGGCATCGATCAGTTATTCCCTGTATTGCCGCTACAAGGCTTGGATAAGGCACCGTCTTTCCGAGGGAAAATTCAAGATGTCACCTGTGACTCTGATGGGTGTCTGTATCAGTATGTGGATGGACAAGGCATTGAGTCTTCTTTACCTTTACCGCCGCCGCCAAAAGACGGTGATTACTTAATGGGATTCTTCTTGGTAGGCGCGTACCAAGAAACCTTAGGAGACCTGCATAATTTATTCGGAGATACACCGTCGGTAGATGTATACTTGACCGATAATGGCTTCAGGATTGATCATGTCTTAATGGGTGATAGTGTTCAGGATGTGCTGAAATACGTCAGTTATGATGAAAAAGCATTAACGTCAAGATACGCTGATAAAGTGGCCGCTAGTTCTCTGTCTGATGAGGATCAGCAAAATTTGATTAATATCTATAAAAAGGTATTGCAAGGCTCAACCTATTTAGTCTAACGATCTTTGATCGCTAACGTGCAACGCCAGAAATGCGTACATACTCGTGCTCGCTCCTGTTATCGCCAAATTGGTAAGATGGGGTGAGCATTTTTTATTGGCGCTCTGTTTTTAATACAGGATTCTTATGACTTTTCTACCTTCTTTCAAGCCTCCATATTACGCTGTCGTGTTGACCTCAACCTTACTTTTGGATGATATGTCTTACCATGTCATGATGTCTAAAGTATCCGAACAGGCAAAAGAGGAGTCGGGTTTTTTGGGAGAGGAAAAATATGACGGAGAGAGTTCTATTTTTATCACCTACTGGTCAGAGAGAAAGTATGCTGAGGCGTGGAAAGACAACAAAGTTTTGAATCGCGTGTTATATCTTGGGGAGCAGTTTTGGTTTCAAAGTCATGCATTGCGTTTGATTGAGGTGTTGGATGACCGTTTGTTTATTCAGTCCCAGGCACCTGATTACTCATCACGTTTTCCTTATATTGAAACGGAACGTGGTATTTTGAGAGTGCTTGATCGCTCTCAAGTGTGCTTGTTGCAACACTATGTAAATCAAGAAAAAGATTTTTTTGCGCCTTGGGAGCCGACTAGAAGCGAGTCCTATTATTCTTTAGAGGTATGCCGACTCAGAGTGGAGGAAATGCGTCGTGACTTTTTGGAAGATAAAGCTGTGACCTTGTGCTTTTTGACAAAGGATCAGCAGAGGATGGTGGGATATGTTAATTATTCTAATATTGTTCGTGGTGTCTTTGAGGCCTGTCATTTAGGCTATAGCTTACGAGAAGGCGAACAAGGCAAAGGTTTGATGCACGAGGCACTCACCGCTGGTAATGAGTATATGCGCAATCAATCTGGTATTCATCGAATACAAGCGAATTATATGCCCCGAAATGAAAAAAGCGCGGCAGTTCTTGCTCGTTTAGGATTTGTGAAGGAAGGGATAGCGCGTGATTATTTAAAGATTAATGGACAGTGGGAGGATCATGTTTTGACCTCTTTGGTATTCAATCATTGAGTGGCTTAGCCAATAACATCACTCTTCCTTTTTCTGGGTAGGGAGTGTAGATGCAAAGTACGCTCGTGCTTTTGTCCGTTGTGTTATAGAGTGCTTTGGGCGTTTGTTTTGCTATGAATAATCCATGATCAGAGAGTGGCTCAGCGGTTTTCATATGGGTGCTTACCTTTAATGAATCGTTGTGAAGAGGCAATAAAAACTGCCCAGTGTTTTTGTGATAGTAAGTTGATTCTTTATAGTGTGCTGGATACAAATTAATATTGATAGCCCCATTTTTCCCTTGCCATAGCGGCCAGGATGTCACACCCAAGCGTTCCGCTGACGCTTCAACGGTGCCGGAAGAGACTTTTTTAAAGTCACTCTCGCAGTCGCTATTGGGCTCACGAAAGAAAGTAATAACGCAAATCTCTACCTGAGGGGCCAGTATGGTGGCAATCGTGGTGTGGCGTCTGGGGAGCAAAACACCTTGATGCATTTTCAGGAGCCTGTCTTCTTGTTGGCATTTGAGAAAGACTTCGCCTTTTAAAACGAATAGAAAAGTGTGTTGAAAACCATGGTAGAATCGTATTGGATTGGTTGCTTGGGTGAGTGTCTCTAGGCGAACACGAAGATTATCGCAGTGATGTAACAGTATTGCATGGGCTTCCTTTCCAAGATGGTAGTGTGTTTGCGCTAGCATTGTTTGACTACCTTAATCATCGCCATTCTTTCCTGATTATTATTACGTCCTTATTGAAGCATGAGAAGCTTCGTCTTTCCATTATAATATTGGTGTGAAGGTTGCAGTTGGTAAGGGTGTTTCTTTATAGTACGCACAGTTAATTTATTTATGGGTAGTGTGCTCATAAACCCACACTAAAATCGCGGTAGAAGGAAAACCTCCTTGAGTGAGTTGTCAAATTTTGAGTCCAATGAAACGCTTTCATTGAAAGACTATACAGAAAAGGCGTACTTGAATTATTCGATGTACGTTATTTTAGATCGAGCATTGCCTCATATTGGCGATGGTTTAAAACCGGTTCAGCGCCGTATTATTTATGCGATGAGCGAACTGGGCCTGAAGGCAACGGCTAAGTATAAAAAGTCCGCTCGTACTGTGGGGGATGTGTTAGGTAAGTTTCACCCTCATGGTGACAGTGCTTGTTACGAAGCCATGGTATTGATGGCTCAGCCATTCTCATATCGTTATCCATTAGTTGATGGACAGGGCAACTGGGGAGCACCAGATGACCCTAAATCCTTCGCAGCCATGCGTTATACTGAATCCCGTTTATCTAAATATGCAGATGTGCTGCTCAAAGAGGTGTCTCAAGGCACTGTGGATTGGGTGCCAAATTTTGATGGCACGTTACAGGAGCCTTCTGTGTTGCCTGCACGCCTGCCAAATTTGCTGTTAAATGGCACAACGGGTATTGCCGTAGGCATGGCAACCGATATTCCTCCTCATAATTTACGTGAAATCGGTGAAGCTTGTATTCATCTTCTGAATAACCCAAAAGCAGGTTTAGACGATTTACTGGAATTTGTTCAAGGCCCTGATTTTCCAACAGGTGGTGAGATCGTTACGCCTCGGGCGGATATCCGTAAGCTCTATGAAACGGGTAAAGGGCAGATAAAAGCCCGTGCTCGTTATGAGGTTATCGAAGGGGAAGTGGTAGTCAGTGAGCTGCCGCATCAAGTATCAGGAAGCAAGGTTCTTGAGCAGATAGCGGCCCAAATGCAAGATAAAAATCCTGCTAAAAAACTCTCTATGGTCGTGGATTTACGTGATGAATCGGACCATGAAAATGCGACCCGTTTAGTGATTGTGCCTAAGTCGAATCGAGTCGATATTGAATCGTTGATGACACATTTATTTGCCACGACGGATCTAGAAAAGTCCTATCGTGTGAATATGAATGTAATCGGCTTAGATGGTTTGCCACAGGTAAAGACGTTACCAAGTTTTTTAGCGGAGTGGTTACGTTTCCGTATCGATGTGGTGAGACGTCGTTTGCAATTCCGTTTAGATAAGGTAATCAATCGACTGCATATTTTAGAAGGTTTGCTGGTTGCCTTTTTAAATATTGATGAAGTGATTGAGATCATTCGTAACGAAGAGAAGCCAAAAGTGGAGTTGATGTCTCGCTTTTCGTTAAGTGATATTCAGGCCGAGGCTATTCTTGAGCTGAAATTGCGCCATCTTGCCAAACTGGAAGAGATGCGTATTACCGCAGAACAAAATGAGCTTGAGAAAGAGCGTAAACACCTTGAAGCTTTGTTGGCTTCCGATGCTAAACTTAAAAAACTGATTTCTACAGAGATTCGTGAGGCAATAGACGACTTTGGTGATGAGCGTCGTACTCCCATTGTTGAACGTAAAGAAGCACAAGCATTTAGTGAAGAAGCATTGTTATCAAACGATCCAATTACTGTGGTGATCTCGAAACAGGGTTGGATTCGCGCCGGTAAGGGGCATGATCTCGATGTAGAGGGACTAAGTTATAAATCGGGAGATGGCTTTTTGGTGAGTGCAAAAGGGCGCTCTAATCAAACGCTGGTGTTATTAGCGTCAAATGGTCGAACCTACTCTATTAAGGCACACTCATTGCCTTCTGCCAGAGGACAAGGTGAACCAATTACGGGGCGTATTTCATTAGAAAGTGGTGTTACTATTGTTTCAGCGGTCTTGAATAATGAAGATGCTCACTATTTGATTGCCAGTGATGCAGGTTACGGCTTTGTTGCTCAGTTAAAAGACCTTTACGCTAAAAACAAAGCGGGTAAGGCTACCTTGAGTTTGCCAAAAGGGGCGCAAGTGATGGCCCCCGTATTGGTGGATGATCCTGAGTTTGGCAAGGTTGTGGTGGTGTCTAATGAAGGGCGCATGTTGGTATTTGATGTGGCTTCTTTGCCTAAAATGGCCAAGGGGAAAGGTAATAAAATGCTGAGCATTCCAAGTGCCCGTGCCGCTGAGCGAGAAGAGTTACTGATTGCTATGGCGAGTATATTGCCTGACGATCTTTTAATGGCCTATGCGGGTAAGCGCTTTATGTCATTTGTTGAGAAAGATTTAATGGATTATAGTGGTGAGCGTGGTCGTCGCGGCCTGAAGTTGCCTCGTGGATTCCAGCGCATTGATCGGTTAGAGGTGAAAAAAGGCGAAGGGAAGTCCGCAAAAATAGAGGGAGACCTTTTGGCTGATTAATATTTTTTATTAGGTTTTTCTTTTTCTCTTTGTTTTATTAATAGATAATGAGATGGATAAAGTACTAGTTTTAGTGGATATGAGTATTCTTATGCCTTATCGAGGCGCCTAGGAGGAAAGAGTTATGAAGGGTAGTCAAAAAGTTATTGATAGTTTAAACGCGTTGTTGGCCAATGAATTGGCTGCGATTGACCAGTACTTCATTCATTCTCGTATGTATGATGATTGGGGACTGGCAAAGCTGTATGAACGCTTAAACCATGAAATGGACGAAGAGAAGCAGCACTGTGATTGGCTTATCAAGCGTATTCTCTTTCTTGAAGGCGTTCCTTGCATGACCAAACGTCGTGATTTGCTGGTGGGAACAGATGTTCGCTCGATGATGTCGAATGACTTGGTTCTTGAGTTAGAAGTGGTTCAGGGAGTTCGTAAAACCATTGCGATTTGTGAATCTGAAGGCGATTATCAGACTCGAGAAATCCTAGAGAAGCTTTTGTTTGATACTGAAGAGGACCACGTCTATTGGTTAGAACAGCAGCTTGGCCTAATGGACAAGATTGGTATGCAAAATTACATTCAATCTCAAATGAGCTAATTGAAGGAGCTTTTGATGAAGGGTGATTCGGCTGTTATCGCGGGTTTAAATAAGGTACTAGCGAACGAGTTGGTGGGTATTAACCAATACTTTCTTCATGCTCGTATGTTTAAAGATTTTGGCTTTAGTAAACTGGATAAAGCAGATTATAAGGCGTCGATCCAAAAAATGAAAAATGCAGATCGTTTGATTGAGCGAATCTTATTTTTGGAGGGACTGCCTAACTTACAGGATCTCGGCCGTTTGCGTATTGGTGAAAACAGCGAAGAGATGATTGCGGCGAATCTAGAGTTGGAATTAGACACGTTGACGATATTAAAAGATGTCATAAAGCGGTGTGAAGACAAACTGGATTTTATGAGCCGTGATACGCTAGAGAAAATTCAGGAAGAGCAGGAAGAGCAAATTGACTGGTTGGAAACACAACAGCTTTTGATCAAAACATCTGGCATTGAAAACTATCTTCAGTCTCAAATGTAGTGCTGTGTTGATTGTCTGGAGGCTCTTACTATTGTGTGAGAGCCTTTAGGCAACTTGAATTTGAACCTGTGTTTCTGCAATATTGATCAATTCATCGTTTAGTATCTTTTTAGCGCATTGGCAACATTTGCCACATTGACTTCCCAAGTTAGTCTCTTTATATAGCTCGCGCATCGTGGTCGCACCTTCCTGAATCACTTCCTTCACTTTTTTATCCGTGACACCGTTGCAGAGACATACGTACATAAATGAAAATCACTCTCAATTGTATTCGATAGATTGATTCTAATGCAAATGGTAATGGTTATCAAAAAATAAAAATTTATGTATCAGTGAAATCTAATAGATTTACTCTCTGTACAGAGAGTGTACAGATTAATGACGCTCAATCTGTACACATCTCGTTAGCAGGGCTAGCTTCTTACAGTGTCCTCGGCAATATCACTCAGTACTTTTAAGAAAGATTCAGGTTGATGGGCGCCATGTAACATATATTTGTCATTAATTACGTAGGTCGGAACGGAGGTGACATCGACTTGGGTAAGCTGTTTAATTTTTTTATCAACGAGTTTTCGAGTTTTCTCTTCATAGGCAAGCTGAATGTCCTTGTCTTTCATGCCAATGCTTCGTGCTACGTCTTCTAGAACGTTTTTTTGTCCAATGTCTTTACCTTGTGTGAAATAGGCATCAAATAACGCTAAGCTTAGCGGTGTATCCAGTTTGACTTGGCTTGCCGCCGCAACAAATTGATGAGCAAGTTTAGTATTGGGGACGCGATCCTTGTCCGAAAAATTATAGGTAATACCATTCTCAAGCCCAACTTGTTGAAGGGCGTGGGTTGCTTCATTGAGGCGTTCTTGGCTGCCAAATTTTGCGCCTAGATAGGTTTCTCTGTCTGCGCCTGTTATTGGTAGATCGGGATGTAATTCAAATGGTTGCCAACGCAGATCTATAAGGTAATTATCGCCTAACTGATCTAAGGCTTGTTTTAGGCGGCTGTATCCCAAATAGCACCATGGACAAGATAAATCTGAAATAATGTCGATGCGTAAATCGGCCATGTTTTCTCCTAATGTATGTGTTGTAGCGTGTTTATGCTGACTCTTATGCTGGAGGGTGACTTATTAGCCAGCTCCTTTGTGGGCGGGGAGGGCAATTAATTGACACCCATTGCGATGCATTGGCTAATTTCGCTTAAAGAACGGCCACTTTCGTTGTGCCAGTGGTTAAATGCAGTTTGTGCCGCTAATAGGGCGGACTGAGTGTTTCTTCCTGTTGTTATAATTTTGTGCTGACGTAAATAGCCTTCGACATCTTTGGTCAATAAAAAAGTGTCTTTGCCCATCGTTCGTAATGTATAGGGGCCAGTGTTGCCACCTAACCGTTTCCCATGTTGTTTTAGGTATGTCCATAGGGCAACGATGTTCTCTGTGGGCCAGTTCGCAATAAATGCGGCAAAAGTACCATGCTTTGTTTGACACTCGTGGATCATTAATGCATTTTCACGAATGGTCATCACTTTGCCTAAATTACGAATGATACGCGTGTCTTTGGCTTTTTCTTCCCACATTTCGTCGTGGATCAAAAGCATCTTTTCGATATCAAAACCAAAAAAGACGTCCTCAAAGCCATCCCATTTATTTCGTACGACCTGCCAGTTAATGCCAGATTGAAATATTTTTTGGGAAAAAGCCGCTAACCATCGATCATCCGTTATTTGCTTGAGTGCCTCAGCGGAGAACGGTCTATTTAAGGTTTGTTCTACTGCCAGTGTACCTCCGTGGCGCTGGGCCGCTCGATCATAAATGCTTTGGAAGGCTTCATACTTCATCAGTTATTCCTCTTTTTCAGAGACGGTCCAAAACGAATCTGCTCTAGGGAGAGTTTACCATAATGCTTGGAAAGACGTGTGTCGTGATAACAAAGTGTAAGAGTTTAGTGAAGCGCTCGGCGCCTTTCTCTATAATGGTAGGTATATTCATGCGATTGCTATGGTAGCGGTGCGAAGACAATGATAGCGAGAGAAGTTATATGACACATTTGAGCGTTAACCTGAATAAAATAGGCTTACTGCGGAATTCTCGTGGCAGAAATTATCCGAATATGGTGGATATGGCAAAGCGAACATTAGATTTAGGGGCGTTTGGTATTACTATTCATCCAAGACCCGACCAAAGGCATGCCACCTATCAAGATGCTTATGATCTGAAAGAGTTGCTTAAGCGCTATCCTGATGCAGAACTCAATATTGAAGGCTTTCCAGATGAGCAGTTTCTTAGTGTCGTGCTGGAAGTGGCTCCTCATCAATGTACTTTAGTGCCGGATGACCCGAATCAATTAACCTCCGATCATGGATGGAATGTGGCCCGTGATCAGGATGCATTGCGTCCAGTTATTGCTAAGCTCAAGGAAAAAGGTATTCGTGTGGTGTTATTTATGGACCCAGATGCTGATAATATGATTTTGGCGAAGGAGGTGGGGGCTGATCGTGTGGAATTGTACACAGAAGAGTATGCGAGCCATTACGGTAAAGACGATTTTGATGCCATTGCTGCGCGCTATCAAGAGGCCGCCCAAGCCGCTCTAGACGCAGGTTTAGGTGTAAACGCAGGTCATGACTTGGATTTAACGAACGTTGAAGCTTTGTGCCAATCGGGTCGGATTACCGAAGTATCTATCGGACATGCCTTGACGGTAGAAGCGCTTGATTTAGGTTGGGATCAAGTTGTGAAGGCGTATTTGGCAAAAATAGTCTAGCAAATGTCCCGTTCACATCGTTTGGTTTGTGATGGCTGTTCTTTTCTTGTCACTCAGTGTGTCTGTCAATGGATCCCCTCTATCAACAACCCATTGCCTGTGGTGGTCATTCAAGACCAAAGGGAAGCGAAACATGCTAAGAATACGCTAACTTTATTACGGTTGGTGTTACCCTCACTGCGCTGCATTTCAGCACAGAGCGGTGAGGAGTTGCACGCTGCACTGGATGTATTGCCGCTTGATCGATGGCGGCTAGTCTTTCCCAATGAAGGTTCAAGCCCTTTAGAGCAGGTGACAGAAGAGGAAAAAGCGGAGATTGAAGGTATCATTTTGATTGATGCAACATGGCGAAAAGCAAAGCGTCTTTTTTTGTCAACTCCTAAGTTGCAAGCGATGATATCGTGGCATTTCGTTTCCCCTCCTCACAACGATTATGCCATCCGTAAGTCGCCGAAAGAGGAGGCTTTATCGACGTTAGAGGCGTGTGCTTATGCTATTGAACAGTTGACCGAGAAAAATATGCAACCTTTGCGTGATTTTATGGTCTCAGCTCAAGCCTTTCAATGGCGTCAGCAACCAGAAGGGCATCAGCATCGAAATCGTGACGTTTAGGGTAATAAATACAGCCACTATTAGACCTATTCCCGCTATTATTGCTATTCGGTAAAGAGATTGCGGGTTAAAAAGAGTTTTAGGAGAAGACAATGGATAAGCAAACAGAAATTGAAGCCGCTGTATTGCGTCGCTTTTTAAAGCATTTAGATGACAACAAATCCGTACAAAATATTGATTTGATGAACTTAGCTGGTTTTTGTCGTAATTGTTTAAGTAAATGGTATCTTGCTGAAGCTGAAAAAAGAGGTGTAGACATCGATTATGATGCTGCTCGTGAATATGTTTATGGGGAGCCTTATAATGACTGGAAAGAAAAATACCAGCCAGCGGCAACACCGGAACAGTTAGCTGATTTTAATGCTAAGTTTTCTAAATAAGTTGTCATGGCTGTCATAGGTCAATTGGACTGATGCTCTCTCTTTCGCTTTTCAATGGAAAAAAATGGCGGCTCATTGTTGTGTTGCTGCTTCTTTGCATCTTGCCGCAAATTGATTTGCAAGCGGATATATCAAATAAATATTTGGCTCTGGCAGCAAAAATTGGCAAAGAGTATGGCCCAAGAGCGGAGAAACGTATACTGGCTTGGCGCCATTTAGTCGACAACTCTAAACAACTCCCCATTGTTAGAAAATTAGAAGTGGTGAATAACTTCTTTAATCAGTTACCGTTTGTGAGTGATCTTCAGCATTGGGGAAAAGAGGATTATTGGGCAACACCGATTGAGTTTCTAGCAACCGATGGGGGCGATTGTGAAGACTTTACCATTGCCAAATACTTTACCCTTAGGGAACTTGGTGTCCCCGATGATAAACTGCGTCTTGTGTACGTTAAATCATTGACGTTAGATCAGCACCATATGGTATTGGCTTATTACCATACACCGACTTCTATTCCTGTCATTTTGGATAATTTAGATAAAGAATTAAAGCCAGCGACAAGACGGCCTGATCTAAAGCCAATTTATTCATTTAATGCAAGAAACTTATGGTTATCTAAGGAAAAAGGGCGAGGGATTCTAGTGGGCGGCTCTTCTCGATTGAGTCTTTGGAAAGATCTTAACAACCGTTTTGCTAAGTACAATAACTAGGAGAATCAGATGACATTATTCCGCCAGTTGCTGATGATGATTGTTGTCATCTTGTCGTTGGTCCTGATTGCCGTGATGGGAATTAACTTCAATACGACAAAAGGCTATCTAGTCAATCAGTTAGCATCAACGGCTCAGGACAGTGCGACATCGTTAAGCATGTCACTGTCCGGCTACATGGCCGACAAAGATAAAGCATCCATTGTTAGTACAGTAAATGCGGTGTTTGACAGTGGTTATTTTTCAGAAGTGCGCGTGCATTTTTATGCCGACAACACCGACCTTATCCGTAAAAATGAAACCAAAATTGTGGGTGTCCCGCAGTGGTTTATTAACATGATTGATTTTAATGTCCCCGTTGCAAATGCGGTTGTATCAAATGGTTGGAACGAGTTGGGACAAGTTTATATTACAGGCAGTGCTGGGTATGGCTATTATCAACTTTGGCTAGCCACACGTGACTTGCTGTTATCCTTTATTGCGATTGGTGTTGTGATGGTTGCATTGGGTTGGTTGGGATTGCGTTGGCTCTTTAAACCGCTGTCTGAGGTTGAGAAGCAAGCGGAAGCTATCCAGCAGCGTCGTTTCTTAAAAATGACTAAGATTCCCAAAACGCGCGAACTTAAATCTGTTGTTTTGTCTATGAATAGAATGGCTGAGAAATTAGAAAAGGAATTTGAGGCTGAGGCAAACGCGGTGCAATGGCTGCAATCTAAAGCGTTTCAAGACCCTGTTAGCGGGCTTGGCAATCGACATTTTTTTGATAGGCAAGCGAAAGCGTATTTCGCGAGCAATGATCGAACCATGGATGGGATTGCTTTGATTAGCTTGACGGACCTTGCCAAGCTAAATAACGAGCGAGGGTATGAGGCTGCGGATTTATTTATTCGATCGGCTGCTCAAATATTGACTGGCAAGGTAATGAGTCTGCCATCGGCAGCGACGGTTGCACGTTTATCTGGTGCGGACTTTGTGGTTTTGATTCCTAATGTTGATCAAGATCGGTTGAAATATCTCGTGAATGATATGATGGACAGTTTACTGGAGTTAGTGACTTCGAAGATCAGTTATTCCGATGCGGTTGCGAACATTGGTGCAGTTATTATTACCGGAGACATTGATGTATCTAGCGCCATGGCACAAGCCGATGCGGCGTTGCGGGAGGCTAAGATGGCAGGCATGAATACCAGCCGAGTATTTGATGTCAAAACAGGTCAGGAAATGGCGATTGGTCGTATCGAATGGAGGGAGATGTTGGAGTATGCCATTGAACATCGAGCCTTTACTTTACGTAAACAAAGAGTCGCGTTATTTGAGAGTGAGTTAGGAACCCTGCATGAAGAGGTCTTTTCCAGCCTTGAGTATGAAGGTAAGCAATATCATGCTGGCTACTTTATCGGCTTGGCTGAACAGTTTGATTTAGGTGATCAAGTAGACCAAGTGATTATTGAACGGGTTATCACGTACATAAAAGCGCGTCATGATAGTTTAACATCACCTTTGGCTGTCAATATTTCAGCATCAGCATTCATTAAACCATCGTTTGTTGATTGGTTAGATAGTGTATTGAGAGGTCTGGATGGACAGTTACGCCACTTTTTGACGTTTGAAATATCGGAACAAAGTGTGCTCGCTTCGGAAGATTATGCGTTTGACCTATCTCAAATGTTAAAGCACCATGGGGTGACCTTTGGCATTGATAATGTGGGTAAACAGTTTTCGGCCTTCCACTACTTACAAGTTTTGATGCCAGACTATGTTAAAGTGGATCCCTCTTATACAAAATTGGTAGCGGGTAGAGAGTCAGAGTCCTTTTTTATGCAGACGCTATGTAAAATGTTCAACAGTTTAAATATTCAAGTCATCGCAACAGGGATCGAGAGTGTGAATCAACTGTCTACTTTGCAGCGTTTTGATGTGGCGGGTGGACAAGGGTTCGCAATTGGCCTACCGTCAGATATGTAATATCTATCTGGCGGTATAGTGACATAACGCTGAGGGCCCGCAATAGGCATGAAGATTAAATAAGAGAGTCTTCATGCCCGTTCATTTTGTGGCTGTCTTCTAGAATAAGGTGCTCATCGTAGTTGTTACTGTGCACACCACGGATCCACTTACGACTGAGTAATTTTTTCTGGGCCGCTAAAGGAAGCTCGGTAAATTGGATCAATCGTTTGGCACTTAGTAGGTCGATAAGGTCTTCTAGAATCCTCATCATTTCATTGTCCGAATTTTTTAGTATGTCTTCGGTGCTGGCTTCAGATGACTTAAGCTTTTCTTCAAGAAGCGCGGCAACAACGGGATCATTAGGGGCGACAAGTTGTGTGAACTCATCGGATTGCGACGTCGCAACATCGATGATGTGCCCTTCTTTGTTTAATTTTGCGTAAAGCATCTAAGCTCCTGTAATGTATTAACTTATATGTTTGTCTCTATAAAGAAGCGTTCTTCCCTTCGCTTGTAATAAGCTCTATTCTATAGCCATTATGTATAAGCTTAGCAAAATAAACCTATGTTTTTTACAATATTTTAAAGGGTATGTGCAGTATGTCTGACTCCACCAGTCCAAAACAGAACGATTTTGCTTCACTTGAGACGACGCCCCATTCAGATCAAACGATAAAAAAGAAGGATGAGTCATCTGATGCTGATTTGGAACATGAAGAGGTGGAAGATAATAAGCTGGAAAATGAAGAGCTCTCATCAGAAGGTTCTGAGGAAGAACCTGTCAATCCTAAGCCCCAATGGAGCATTGATGGGGCCTCATTAGAGTACCCCAATCCGCTGTTAGATTGCTTGGTTTTACTAAGTAAATATTTTCACAACCCTTATTCTGCGGATTCTATTGCAGCGGGCTTGCCTATTACAAATAACGAAATGACGCCAGAAATGTTTAAGCGTGCGGCTAAGCGTATCAATATTAGCTCGCGTTTAGTAAAACGTCCGCTTGGTAAAATTCCCGATATGGTATTGCCATCCGTTTTGCTCTTACATGATAAACAAGCGTGTATTCTGCTGCGTGTCGATACGAATGGCCATACGGCAACGGTACTCCGTCCAGAGTCGGGTGAGGGAGAAGTAGAAGTTGATCTAGATAACCTTCATGAAACCTATTCAGGCTATTGTTTCTTCGTGCGTCCCCAATACAAGTTCGATCGTCGCTCTCAGCACGAAGAGGAAAAAGTGTCTCATAAACATTGGTTTTGGGGGACGATTACGCAATCTTGGCGGATTTATCGAGATGTCTTCATTGCTTCACTACTCATCAATATTTTTGCCGTGGCCAGTCCTCTGTTTACGATGAATGTGTACGATCGAGTGGTACCAAATAATTCGTTTGATACATTATGGGTATTGGCCGTTGGTGTGGTAACCATCTATATTTTTGACTTCCTACTTAGAACTTTGCGTGCCTATTTTATAGATATCGCAGGTAAGAAGTCAGACATTCTTATCTCTGCAAAGATTTTCTCTAAGGTCAACAACATTACAATGTCATCTAGACCGAAATCGGTTGGGGCATTTGCAAAGAACCTTCAGGAATTTGAGAGTATTCGAGACTTCATTACCTCAGCTTCTATTACCACACTGGTTGATCTTCCTTTTATGTTCATCATTATCGCGGTGATTTGGTTGATAGGTGGGCCTGTTGGTTATATTCCCATTGTAAGTATTTTTTTGATCCTGGGTTACAGCTTTATTGTTCAGGTTCCTCTACGACGCTCAATAGAAGAAAGTCAAAAGACCTCTTCCCAGAAAAACGCCATACTCATTGAAAGCTTATATAACGCCGAAAGTGTCAAGTTAAATAATGCAGAAGGTGTCTTACAGAAACAATGGGAAAGTGCAGTGGGTAACATTGCCGATTGGGGGGTGAAAACTCGTCAGTTATCGCAGTCTTGTTCGTCCTTTGCGATGGTGGTGCAACAGTTAACCACGGTAGTGATTGTGATTGTGGGGGTGTATCAAATCTCAGAAGGACATATGTCAATGGGGGCACTTGTCGCATCGGTTATGCTGACTGGGCGTGCACTTGGTCCTGTGGGTCAGATTGCAGGGTTGGCCACTCGTTATAACCAAGCCAAATCGGCCTTTACCGCCCTTAATGGGATTATGGGGTCACCTGTTGAAAATCCTGATGATATCAAATTTGTGCATCGACCTCGTTTTGAAGGAAACTTTCAGTTTGATGAAGTGAGCTTTGCTTATCCAGAGCAAGAACAGGCCGCGCTTAGTCATATAAATTTCACCATTAATGCGGGTGAAAAAGTGGCCATTATTGGTCGAATTGGCTCGGGCAAGTCGACCTTAGGTAAATTGATGACAGGGTTGTATACCCCTATTGATGGTGCTGTGCGTGTTGACGGAGTGGATGTTAGACAAATTAATCCTACAGACCTGCGTCGCAACGTGGGGAGCGTTTCCCAGGACGTTACTCTGTTTTATGGCTCTATCAAAGACAATATTCTGATGGGGGTGCCTTATATGGAAGATGAAGCCGTTGTTCGTGCGGCTGAATTGGCAGGCGTCTCTGAGTTCGCTAACCGCAAGCCGAACGGCTTGGACAGTATTGTTGGAGAGCGTGGTATGCAATTATCCGGTGGGCAACGACAAAGTATTGCTATTGCCAGAGCGTTACTCTTTGATCCACCTATTCTTATTTTGGACGAGCCGACGGCCTCAATGGATAACACGACGGAGGCTCGTATGAAACGTCGATTAGTGGATACCATGAAAGATAAGACGTTAATACTCATTACCCATAAAGCCTCTATGCTCGATATGGTAGATCGAATTATTGTTATGGATAATGGTCGTCTGATAGCAGATGGACCTAAAGCACAAGTGCATGAAGCGTTAAGACAAGGCAGGCTGAAGGTTAGCTAACTATATGAAAGACAGCAAAAAAAACATAGCGCAAAGAGACCTTGAGTTTTTAAGTGATCGTAACTCCGCTTTGATGCTTAAAAGCCCACGGGGTGGTCGTATCATTTTGTGGGTGATCTTCACTTTTCTCGTCATTGCGGCGTTTTGGGCGGACCATACTACGTTAACGGAGAGAACGGTTGGGGTTGGCACGGTGATTCCCTCGCAGCAAGTTCAGCAAATTCAAAACTTAGAGGGCGGTATATTAAAGTCGATTAACACCCAAGTAGGGGCTACTGTGAAAAAAGGTCAAATACTAATGACCATTGACAACTCTGCTGCCTTGTCTTCCCTTCGTGAACAGGAAGCAGAATCAACGAACTTATATGCCAGTTCTGTTCGTTTACAAGCTGAAGTAGATGGTAAGAAACCTGTTTTTAGTCAGTCTTTTGCTGAAAAGTATCCAGATTTAGTCGCTCGTGAAATGGATTTGTATAATACTCAAATAGAGTCATTGCAAGCAAACAAACAAGTCTTCCAACAACAGGTCGATCAAAAACAACAAGAGATCATTGAGCAGCAGTCTAAGTTAGAAAACCTTAAGAAAAGCTACAAGTTATCATCTGAAGAGCTTACTTTGACGCGGCCTGCCTATAAGCAAGGTGCCGTCTCTCGAGTAGAGCTTTTACAATTAGAACGGGATGTGAATAAGATACAAGGGGATCTCGATGCCACGGAGCTTGCCATACCTAGGGCTTACTCTGCGCTTAAGGAAGCACAAAATAAACTTGTGGAAAGCGATGCAAAGTTTATGTCTGATGCACAAGAGCAACTTAATAAGGTGCAAAGTAAGTTAGATCAATTGAAACAAGCGAATTTCTCATTGCAGGATAGGGTGTCTAGGACTCAAGTACGTTCTCCTGTGAATGGTATTGTTAAACAGATTCAAATCAATACTATTGGTGGCGTTGTCAAGCCAGGGATGGATCTAATCGATATCGTACCCATTGATGATACCCTATTGATTGAGGCTAAGATAAAACCCAAAGATATTGGGTTTATTAAGCCAGGTCTGCCAGCGATGGTGAAATTGACCGCCTATGATTTTTCTATTTATGGGGGATTAAAAGCCCATGTAGAAACTATTAGTGCCGATACTATTGTGGATAAATCCGATAGAGAAGGACGAAGCTATTATTTAGTTAGAGTGCGAACGAACCATAATTACCTTGGTACCAAAAAAGACCCACTACCAATAATTCCTGGTATGCAAGCAACGGTCGATATCATTACAGGCAAAAAAACACTTTTGCAATACTTGTTTAAACCTATTTTAAAAGCAAAAGAGAATGCGCTGCATGAACGTTAATTACAAATTTCTTTTAAAAATGGCCGTTGTGTAACAAAAGTTAACGATTTTAATGGGTTAGATTCCGTAAGATTTGTTGTCAGTATTGCATAAAGAACGAGGAATACTTTGAAAATATTGTGTTTGAGTACTGATGAGGCTGTTTGGAATCATTGGAATACAATCGTTGATTCTAGTGTCACGTTGTGTCGTGAGCATGGCTTTAGTGAAATCGATAACGCTTTGGCCTCAGAAGAAACGTATAAGTATTGTTTTATTTATTTGGCTCATAACGACTTTTCAGCCAATGTGGAGAGCGTTGTTTCTTTACAGCGCAAGTATCCTAAGCAAATTATAATAGTCTTTCCTAATCAAGCGAGCCAGGCCGCTGCGCTACGACTTTTTTCTGTTGGGGTATTAGGGCAATGTTCACCCTATATCGGAAGAGAACAGTTGAAATTAGTCTTGTCTGTAGTTGACTCTGGAGAGATTTGGGGAGGGAAGACGTTTATCAATAGTCTCATTACTCAGTCGGCTTCGTTAAAAGGAGCGAGTGATGATAAGGAAGATTTATTGCAAAGCCGTGAGGACGAGAAAGATGTGCTTGTGGAGTTATCGGATAGAGAGCGTAATGTGGCGACACTTGTCTCAAATGGCCTGTCTAATAAGCAAATAGCAAATGAAATGGACATTACTGAAAGAACCGTTAAAGCGCATTTAACGACAATTTTTAAAAAAACTCACACGAAAGATCGCCTGTCCTTGGCGCTATTGGTGCAAAACGCTCCTAAACTTGTTCATTAGAGATGTGGTGTACGTTCCTTTCTCAAACCACTCCATTGTGTCATCAGATGTGACTTTTATGACTGTGTCTTTTTATCATTATAATACTGAAGAAGTTTCCGCGCTGATTGTCGCTGGTGGCAAAGCTCAGCGAATGTCGGGTAAAGAGAAGGGGTTACAGTGCTTTCGAGGTGTTCCCATGGTGGTTTCTGTCGCGATGGCGTTAAGAGAAATCACATCAGATGTTGCTGTTAACGCAAATCGATATCAAGAAGACTACGAGGCGCTTGGTTTTGAAGTCATAACAGATTTAGCGGATTATCAAGATTTAGGTCCTTTATCTGGTGTTATGGCGGGTTTACATAACGCAACGAGTCAATTCCTACTGCTTTCGCCTTGCGACAGCCCCTGTGTTACTTCAACGATTTTCCACGCTTTGCTCGAGGCTATTAAACGCCAGCCGAATCAAATCCATTATATTGCGACAGCAGCAGAACGACATCCATTGCATGCGGCTCTTCCCGTATTGACTGCTCGGAATGCTTTATCGGCTTTTCTTGCTCAAGATGTGAAAAAAAGTGTCATGGCATTTTATGAATTTCATGGTTGCCAACCTCTAAATTGGTGTGAAGAGGCGTCGGAGTTGATCAATGTTAACTATTCTGAGCAATTAGAGCAGGGTGGTAAATAAACTAAAATTAGCCTTTTTTGAAAGATTCAATATCTAGGTCGTACGATTGACCATCTTCTTTATGAACAAGCTTTACTAAAAGGTAATCATACTTAGGGGCGAACCAAAATGAGGATTTTTTTCCACTATCGAGGTTATCCGTTCGGGTGACTTTAATGGCTTTAATGCGTCCTAGTTTGGTATTGATGGTTTCCTCCTTGTCTCGTTTAAAGGTCCAAGTCTTAATGTGTCCTCCATCAGCGATTTTATAGCTAAATCGTTTTTTTCCTAGTTTTACATCTTCTCTAACTTGCAATTGGACGCTCAATTTGTCGACAGTATCGGGCTCGATGGACATGTACCATGGTATATTTTTAACATTGTTGCGCACTTTCATTGAGTGCCAATCAAAGTCCAGCACAGCATTACGCTTTTTACCAAGTAGGCTACTTTGATACTGATAATGAAGAGGGCGTATTTGGTGGTTCTTTACCTCAAAATGCACTCTTTCATCTAGGGAAGCAATGAGGCTGTCTGCAGTGAAAATAAAGTCCCACTGATTGTTAGGGGCTTTTTTAAGTGTTTGTTTTCCTTCTATTTTTAGCTTAATGCCTTTTGACCAAATGGTGCTATAGACAGCGGAGTAAGGCGTTAAAAAAGAGTCGGGGGAAGAGCTGGCTGCTTGGACAGGGAGTAACGATATAATCATTAAGGTTGCCAAAGTAAAAAGTGACTTCTTTAGATATATCATACTCGTCTGTCCTCACATCATTATGGTTTTTCCTGGTAATCAATGCCGCTCAAAGGCAGTTTTTGACCATCCAAAAAAGCATATTTGTCTTGGTGTGTCAGGCGTTCTTCGCTAAACCACTTCACTGCTAAAGGGTATATAATATGCTCAAGCTTATGAACTCTTTCAGCCAGTGTGTCAGCGGTATCCGACGGCTCTATTGGGGTCCTCGCTTGTACAACGACTGCTCCTGCATCCAGCTCTGCGCTAACAAAGTGTACCGACACGCCGTGTTCTGTCTCTTTGGCATCAATCGCTCGTTGATGCGTATTTAATCCTTTAAACTTAGGCAATAAAGAAGGATGAATATTAAGCATTCTTCCTTCGTAATGCCGAGTAAAGTCTTCTGTTAAAATTCGCATAAAGCCAGCCAATACCACGAGTTTGGGGCGGTATTGATCAATCACGAATTGTAATGCTATATCAAACTCTTCGCGGCTATTATAGCTTTTATGATCCAGCACATGCGTTGGGATGCCCGCTTTTTTAGCTCTTTCGAGCCCATAAGCGTCGGTTTTATTGCTGATCACGGCGCTGATGGTTACGTTTAGAGTCCCTTGCAAGCTTTGATCAATCAAAGCTTGCAAGTTGCTACCGCTGCCAGAAATTAAGACAACGATGGGGAAGCTCATGCCTGTGCCTCTAGATCAGAGATAAGCACGTCTTTTCCATCCTTACGTTCACAAATGTCACCGATGATCCAAGCGTTTTCGCCTTCTGCTTTTAGAATGGCTAAGGCTTCATCCGCTTTATCAGCATCAATAGACAGTACCATACCAACGCCACAGTTAAGAACACGGTACATTTCTTCTTGTTCAACATTTCCTTGTTCTTGTAACCAATTAAACACAGCGGGGCGTTTCCAGCTAGAAGCGTCAATGCGTGCTGCAGTATTGTCAGGAAGAACGCGTGGAATATTTTCGAGCAAACCGCCACCGGTAATGTGTGCAAGGGCATTAACATCGACGCTTTCCATTAGTTTAAGAATGGATTTAACGTAAATGCGAGTGGGCTGCATTAGTGCCTCTTTCAGTGCAACACCGTCGATTTCTTGATTGAGGTCGGCTTTGCTGACGTCGAGAATTTTTCGTATCAAAGAGTAGCCATTAGAATGAGGACCGGAGGAGCCTAGAGCAATCAGTTTATCGCCTACGGTCACTTTGCTGCCATCAATGATCTTTTCTTCTTCGACAACGCCGACACAAAAGCCTGCCAAGTCATAATCGCCATCGTGGTACATGCCTGGCATCTCTGCTGTTTCGCCGCCAACGAGTGCGCAGCCTGCTTGTATACAGCCTTCACCGATGCCGGTGACGACACTTGCTGCCACGTCAACATCTAGTTTACCTGTCGCGTAGTAGTCTAAGAAGAAAAGGGGTTCTGCGCCTGCGACGACAAGGTCGTTGACACACATGGCGACTAAATCGATGCCAATTGTGTCGTGCTGGTTGAGATCCATTGCTAGACGAAGCTTAGTACCGACGCCGTCAGTGCCCGAAACAAGAATAGGGTTTTTGTATTTGGTTGGAAGGCGAGTTAATGCGCCGAATCCACCTAACCCCCCCATCACTTCCGGACGGCGAGTTTTTTTGCTAACGCCCTTGATGCGCTCAACAAGTTGATTTCCAGCGTTGATATCAACGCCAGCGTCTTTATAACTAATCGATGTTTTATCCGATTTGGTCATTGCCTATGCCTTATCATGTTCGGGGAAAAGAGGCATTTTAGCATAGTGGCGTATTAGGGCTATGGTTCTTTGGCATTAAGGCAGTAGAATAAGCAAATAAACGAAGGAAGGGGCTATGAAAATCCGTATTTTTTTATTTTTTATCAGTATTTTTTATGTGTCGATGGCGTCGGCTGTTCCGGTTAAAGATTTATATCGTGCCAGCATTAAATTACCGGCCACCGAGTCTGAAGATCAAATGTTGAGCGATGCATTCTCTCAAGCGGTTGAGCAAGTATTGGTTAGAGTGTCGGGTGATAAAGCGGCAATCACAGGTGACTTATTGCAAGAGGCGCAAAAAGCGGCCCCAACATGGGTGGCGCAACACTCTGTAACGTCACTAAAGGACTTGCTGCCACTAAATGGTGATTTAGTGGCAGGTAAGCAGGTCAATGTCTTTTTCTACCATGAGTCAATAGATCAATTTTTGACTCAGCACAACTTGCCGGTTTGGGGAAATAACCGTCCGTCGGTGTTGGTTTGGGCGGTGGATGATAATAATGGGGTGCGTACTTTATCTGGTGCAAACTCCCCTTCGGAGTTGTTGAATGACTTGGCAGTATCATCGACAAACTACGGCGTGCCCATTTATGCACCTTTGATGGATTCTGTGGATGCTGCGGCTATCTCGCCATCGGATGTGTGGGGTTTTTTTGAAGATACCATCAAAACTGCCAGTCAACGCTATCAGACCGATGCTATTGCTGCATTGCGTGTGTCACAATATTCGGGGTCCTTGACAGGAAGTTTGTTGATGATAATCGGCAATGACACTCAGCAATTTTCACTTACTGGCACGAACTTACAGGATCTGGCGGATCAAGCCAGTGCCGATATGGCAAAGGCATTGTCTGAGCGTTACGCAGCCGTTCGAAACAGCGCCTCGGAAAGTCGCCTTGATTTGTCTGTTTCGGGTGTTACGAATTACGCTGCCATGCAGAAAATTCAGCAATATTTAGAGAGTGTGGGGGTGGTGAGAGATGTATATGTGGTGAAAGCGACCAGTAACTCTGTCGTATTCTCTGTTGCTATCAATGGCGATAAGCAAAAATTGATGGACAGTATTCAGTTAAGTAGTTTGCTGCAGGCCGATGTGCCGCCGTCCGTGACGGAGCCTCCAGTAACACAGGCTTCAGCGACACAGACGAATAGTGGTGGAGCTGAAATACCTTCAGCAAATACTGTCGAGACGACTCAGCAGTCTAGCGCTACTTCACAAACACCAGATCCTGTATCCTCTACCGATTCGAGTGCTCCGAATGTGAGTAACAATATTGAATATTTCAAATACAGTGGAGCTCAATAGTGTCTGACCAGCAAGATAAAATAGTCAAGCGTGATTTTTATGCCAGAGATGAGGCCGAGCAAGCGGATTTTTTATCTCAAACTTGGTGTAATGAGTGCATGGAGATGGACTTAGGAATGAAAAATCCCGTGGAATACACTAAGGGGAATGACGTTTGGATTGAAGGAGAGTGTGTGAAATGCGCCTCCAAGATCATCACTGAAATCGTTGAAGAAGACGAATAGTAGAATTTAAATTATCGATATTTCGTGATAAAAGTTTAGTAAAGAAAACGCGCCGAAAGGCGCGTTTTTAGTTGTATTTATTAGCGAACAGCTAAAGATTATTTGGTTGGATAGTCGCGTTGTGTTTTGCCAACATATAATTGACGTGGGCGACCAATTTTATATGGGCCACTGATCATTTCATTCCAGTGAGAAATCCAGCCAATGGTGCGAGACATCGCAAAAATAACCGTAAACATACTCGTTGGGATACCAATCGCTTTCATGATGATGCCAGAGTAGAAGTCAACGTTTGGATACAATTTACGCTCTATGAAATAAGGGTCTTCAAGGGCAATTTGCTCTAGGCGTTTTGCAATTTTTAGCAACGGATCATCAGATTGGCCGAGTTCTGTTAATACCTGATCACAAGTTTCACGCATTACTTTAGCGCGCGGATCGAAGTTTTTATAGACACGGTGTCCAAAGCCCATTAAACGGAATGGGTCGTCTTTGTCTTTGGCCTTGGCAATGTATTTATCTATTTGGTCTTCGTCGCCAATTTCTTCCAACATAGTAAGAACGGCTTCGTTTGCGCCACCATGAGCTGGCCCCCAAAGTGTTGCAATGCCAGCAGCAATACAGGCAAATGGGTTCGCTCCTGAAGAGCCAGCAAGGCGGACGGTTGAAGTTGAAGCGTTCTGTTCATGATCGGCATGCAGAACAAAAATGGTGTCCATTGCTTTCGCAAAAACAGGGTTGACTTTATATTCTTCGCAAGGTGTTGCAAACATCATATAAAGAAAGTTCTCTGCATAGGACAGATCGTTACGAGGGTACATAACGGGCTGATCTTTCGAGTACTTGTAACAAGTTGCCGCCAGCGTTGGCATCTTAGAAATGAGGCGGAATGCGGCGATCTCACGATGTCGTGGATTAGTGATGTCCATGTGGTCTTGGTAAAAAGCGGACAGGGCGCCAACTAATCCACACATAATGGCCATCGGGTGGGCATCGTTTCTAAATCCTTCGATGAATTTATGCATAGACTGGTTAACCATTGTATGAGCGCTAACCGTATCGACAAATTCTTTTTTCTCTTCTGCCGTTGGAAGTTCTCCGTAAAGCAAAAGATAGCAGGTTTCTAAGTAGTCTGAGTGCTCAGCAAGCTGAGCAATGGGGTAACCTCGGTGTAGCAATATGCCAGCTTCACCATCAATGTATGTGATTGCAGACTCGCATGAGCCTGTGGACATAAAACCAGGGTCGTAAGTGAAAACACCGTTTGCACCTAAGCCACGTACGTCAATAACATCTGTGCCAAGGGTGCCTGAAATAACAGGAAGTTCGATGGTTTTATCGATCCCGTCTACGGTAAGTCGTGCTTTTTTATCGGCCATTTATGCTCTCCTTCGAATTCTGGTCCGGGGCTAAGAAGTCAAAAAAGACCCTCCTGACCCAGAAGGTGGGGAAAAAATACTGTCTCAGCACTATAAAAGTCAATCTTCTACACTTGCAAAGAGTTTACAATATTGTAATTTTGTTTGTAATTATCTGACAATAAAAGCCATTCTCATAAAGTTTTTTTATCCTTATTTCGTTTTAAGTCTTTGAAAAATAAACAATATTTCAGTCTAAAAACCAGTCTTTTGGCTGTAATTAAGCACCATTATTGTTATTGCTTATGGGTACATTCAGCTTGTGAATGGTGACCATTGAAAACCCTTGCTCTAGTCTATTTGTCTTCCCATTTTTCGCTAGTCTATAATTGCGTTCCCGATGATTTCATTGATTTGTCGGCGTATGCCATTCAAGAGTAGTTGCTTGAACAGAAAATGTCGTTTGCAAATCGATGCAATTTTCGATTAGGCCTATGGTGTGACAACGTAATGTAAGCATTGCGTTTGGTTCACAGATAGAAATTGGGTCGTGATGGACCATTCACTTATATAAGATGGTGTAAATAGTCGTGAATAAAAAAAGACCAGTCAACCTTGATATTTCAACAATATCAATGCCGGTAACAGCAATCGTATCTATTATTCATCGTGTGACGGGAATTATCCTCTTTATAGGTTTGATTTTCTTGTTATATGCGTTTGATGTTTCCTTAGAGTCTCAACAAGGATTTGATCAGGTTGTGAATATGCTTCAGACAAACTTCCTTGCTAAGTTCGTTATCTGGGGTGTTGTATCAGCGTTGATGTATCACTTCGTCGCAGGTATTAAACACCTGTTTATGGATTTGGGACACTTTGAAGAATTAGAAAGTGGACGTAATGCAGCTGTTGCAAACATTGTCATTGCAGTGGTTCTTATTGTGTTAGCTGGGGTGTGGATATGGTAACTCAAATTACAAGCTTTGGTCGCTCTGGTCTGTATGACTGGATGATGCAGCGTATTTCCGCTGTGGTATTAGCTCTCTATACCATTTTTATTATCGGTTATCTTTTATTACATCCTCATCTTACGTTTGAACAGTGGAGTGCGCTTTACAGTTCAACTTGGATGCGCGTTTTCAGTTTGATGACATTGTTGTCTATTGGTGTGCATTCTTGGATTGGTCTGTGGTCAATTTCTACAGATTATATTAAGCCAACTGGTATTCGTTTCTTCTTTCAAGCTCTATGCGGTTTATTGATGTTTGTTTACATCGTGTGGGGCATTCAGGTTCTTTGGGGGCTATAAGTAATGGCTAATATTCGTACGATTTCTTTTGATGCCATCGTTATTGGCGGTGGTGGCGCTGGTATGCGTGCCGCACTTCAGTTAACTGAATCTGGTTTGAACACTGCCTGTATAACAAAAGTATTTCCAACTCGTTCTCATACGGTATCTGCTCAAGGTGGTATTACCTGTGCGATCGCCAGTGAGGATCCAAATGACGATTGGCGTTGGCACATGTATGACACCGTAAAAGGGTCAGATTACATTGGCGATCAAGAGGCAGTCGAGTACATGTGTTCTGTTGGCCCGCAAGCTGTTTTTGAGCTTGAGCACATGGGGCTACCATTTTCTCGTAAAGAGAATGGCCGTATTTATCAGCGTCCTTTCGGTGGTCAATCTAAGGGCCCAAACGATACCACTCAAGCGGCTCGTACTTGTGCTGCAGCGGACCGTACAGGTCATGCGCTATTGCATACTTTATATCAGGGTAATCTTAAAGGCGGTACCACCTTCTTTAACGAATGGTATGCAATTGACTTGGTGAAAAATAAAGAAGATGCGGTGGTCGGTGTTGTTGCGATTTGTATCGAAACTGGCGAGACCGTCTATCTGAAAGCGAAAGCAACGGTAATTGCTACTGGTGGTGCTGGTCGTATTTTCCAATCGACTACAAATGCTCACATTAATACGGGTGATGGGGTTGCGATGGCACTACGTGCTGGTTTCCCTGCTCAAGATATGGAAATGTGGCAATTCCACCCAACTGGTATTTATGGTGCAGGTACACTCGTTACTGAAGGTTGTCGTGGTGAAGGTGGTTACCTAATTAATAAAGATGGCGAGCGTTTCATGGAGCGTTATGCGCCTAACGCGAAAGACCTTGCTGGTCGTGACGTTGTGGCGCGTGCAATGATTCTTGAAATTCTTGGTGGTCGTGGTTGCGGTCCAGATAAAGATCACGTTCTTCTAAAATTGGATCACTTGGGTGAAGAGACACTTAATAAGCGTCTACCAGGTATTCTTGAACTTTCTCGTACCTTTGCCCACGTTGACCCAGTGAAAGAGCCGATCCCTGTTATCCCAACTTGTCACTATATGATGGGTGGGATTCCAACGAATGTTAGCGGTCAGGCATTGAAACAAAATGAAGCGGGTGAAGACGTTATCATTCATGGTTTGTATGCATGTGGTGAAGCGGCTTGTGTGTCAGTACACGGTGCTAACCGCTTGGGTGGTAACTCTCTACTTGACCTTGTTGTGTTTGGTCGTGCTGTTGGTTTGCATGTTAAAAAATCTTTGGATGACGGGTTTGAGTCGCTCAATGCGGATGAAACAGACATCGAAAGAGCGATGGTTCGTCTAGAGCGGTTGAACAATACAAAAGGTGGCGAAAGTGTTGCTGCGGTTCGTGCTGAGCTGCAAAAAGTGATGCAATTATACTTTGGTGTATTCCGTGATGGCGAATCCATGCAAAAAGGCTTGAAAGAGCTTGAAGCAATTCGTAAGCGCGTTGAAAATCTAAATCTTGAAGATAAGAGTCAGGCATTCAATACCGCACGTATTGAGGCGCTGGAGCTTGAGAACCTGCTGGAAATTGCTGAAGCAACGGCAATCCCAGCGGAGTTCCGTAAAGAGAGTCGTGGTGCCCATGCTCGTAATGACTTTACTGAACGCGATGACGAGAATTGGCTCAAGCACTCATTGTTCCATCCTGGAAGCAAAACCGTTACCAAGCGTGATGTGAACTTTGCACCAAAAACAATGGAACCTTTCCCGCCTAAGATTCGCAAATACTAAGGAGTAACTCAGAATGTTAGTTAGTATTTATCGTTACAATCCTGAAGTGGACGACGCTCCATATATGAAGGATTACCAAATTGATTTGCCTGCGGGTAAAGATTTGATGGTGCTGGACGTATTGAACTTATTAAAAGCGCAAGACCCAAGCATCTCTTACCGTCGCTCTTGCCGTGAAGGTGTATGTGGTTCAGATGGCATGAATATCTCAGGTAAAAATGGCCTAGCATGTATTACACCTGTCTCCCAAGCGGTGAAAAATGGCAAGTTAGTGTTGCGACCACTGCCAGGATTGCCAGTTGTGCGTGACCTTGTTGTGGATATGGGGCAGTTTTATAAGCAGTATGAGAAAATTCGTCCTTATCTTCTCAATGATACGCCAGTGCCTGCTATTGAACGTCTGCAGAGCCCTGAAGAGCGTGAAAAGCTAGATGGCTTGTACGAGTGTATTCTGTGTGCATGTTGTTCAACCGCTTGTCCATCTTTCTGGTGGAATCCAGATAAATTTATTGGGCCTTCTGGTTTGTTGCAAGCATACCGTTTCTTAGCAGACAGTCGTGATACAGCAACCCAAGAGCGTCTAAGTGATTTAGATGATCCATTTAGCGTATTTCGTTGCCATGGCATCATGAATTGTGTGAATGTTTGTCCGAAAGGTTTGAATCCTACGAAAGCAATCGGTAACATTCGCACCATGCTTCTGCAAAGAGCAACCTGATCGATCTTAGCTTGCTCTTAACTAGTTCTAAGTGGCTAAGGGCAAGCTAAAGTCTAGGCGGCATGAGTGGTGTTGTTCAATGCCGCCTTTTTTGCATGTTTCAATATAGAGAATGCAATCAAAACGCTTTAGAATTTGTTGCGTGCTAGCATAACAGTGCTTTTAACATGGTGCTGATTAGGTTGCGCTTAATTGATTGGATGAGGAGAGGTTCTCTCTACATGAGTTTAACGCATAAGTGCACGAAGCAATTGTGGTGGCAAGTTAACAATAAATCGAGGCTTTATGGCCTTAACGGGCCTGTTGGAGTTATCGATTGCATGATAAATTCATACCGGGACCCCGGTAGCTGGCTCGAACATAAGGGTGATCGAGAATGCACGAAAGTTTAATGGAGTTGCTATGGAGCACTTCTCAATTTTCAGGTGGAAACTTGGAATATGTTGAGGGGTTGTTTGAAAGCTACCTAGTCGATCCGAACTCTGTGTCGGAAGAATGGCGGAAATGTTTTGATCAACTACCTCGCGTGAGTGAGGCTCAATCAACAGATCTACCGCACTCAGTAATTCAACAACAATTTTTAGAAATTGGCAAAAATAAATTTCGCACAATGCCTGTATCAACGGGTGTTGCTGCAAGTTCAGAACATGAACAAAAGCAAATCAATGTTTTGCAATTGATTAATGCTTACCGTGTTCGAGGTCATCAGCACGCATCGTTAGACCCACTTGGGCTTCAAAAGCGTGAAAAAGTCGCAGACCTTGATATTAGTTATCATCAGCTGACTGGTGCTGACTTTGATACTCAATTTAAAACGGGCTCTTTGTTTTTTAACAAGGAATCTATGAAGTTAAGCGAGATCATCGCCGAGCTTGAAAAAACCTATTGCAGTACCATTGGTTACGAGTTCATGCACATTGTTGATACTCAAGAAAAAGCTTGGCTACAACAGCGTGTGGAATCCGTTCGATCCCGTCCAGAATTTTCCCCAGAAACTCGCCAGAATTTGTTAGAGCGACTAACCGCCGCAGAAGGTCTTGAAAAATACTTAGCGAGTCGTTACCCAGGGGCGAAGCGTTTTGGTTTAGAGGGCGGTGAAAGCTTAATTCCAATGGTAAACGAGCTGATCCAGCGCTCTGGCTCATTAGGAGCAAAAGAAGTTGTGATTGGTATGG
Organism: Marinomonas spartinae; assembly: GCF_016461715.1. Lineage (GTDB taxonomy): Bacteria > Pseudomonadota > Gammaproteobacteria > Pseudomonadales > Marinomonadaceae > Marinomonas > Marinomonas spartinae_A. Next base: position 128,860 of record NZ_JAEMUI010000006.1, read on the forward strand.
CCCACCGTGGTCGTCTAAACGTCTTGGTGAATACATTAGGGAAAAGCCCTAAAGATCTGTTTGACGAATTCGAAGGTAAAAAACTTGTTAATACCTCTGGTGATGTTAAATACCACCAAGGTTTTTCTTCTAATGTGATGACCTCAGGTGGTGAGGTGCACATTGCGTTGTCGTTTAACCCATCACACTTAGAGATTGTTTCTCCCGTAGTGGAAGGTTCTGTTCGCGCACGTCAGGATCGCCGTAAAGATACAATCGGTAAAACCGTTGTACCTATTTCGATTCATGGTGATGCTGCATTTGCGGGACAAGGCGTGGTGATGGAGACATTCCAGATGTCTCAAACACGCGGTTATCGCACTGGTGGTACAGTTCACGTTGTTATTAACAACCAAGTTGGTTTTACCACTAACCGTCAAGATGACTCCCGTTCAACTGAGTATGCAACCGATGTAGCTAAAATGATTCAGGCGCCTATTTTCCATGTGAATGGAGATGATCCTGAGGCTGTGTTGTTTGTTACTCAATTGGCATTAGATTACCGTTATGAGTTTGGCCGTGATGTTGTGATCGACATGGTATGTTACCGTCGTCGTGGGCACAATGAAACGGATGAGCCTTCAGGTACTCAACCATTGATGTACAGTGTTATCAACAAATTAAAAACAACTCGTACATTATATGCAGAGCGCTTGGTTGCTGAGAATGTACTGACTGAAGCGCAAGCCGAAGCAATGGTTGGCGAAAACCGCCAAGATTTAGATGATGGCCGCCATGTTGCTAAGAGTCTAGTGCTTGAGCCTAAATCCGATTTGTTTGTTGACTGGAAACCTTACATTGGCGTCGAATGGACGGATGCGGGTGACACAACTTATCCGCTTGCTAAATTGCAAGAAGTGGCGAAAAAATTAACGGCTATTCCTGATGGGGTGGTGGTTCAGCGTCAAGTTCAAAAGATTTATCAAGACCGCGATAAAATGACAGCGGGGGCATTGCCTCTTAACTGGGGGTATGCTGAGACATTAGCATTTGGCACTTTGTTAGAGCAAGGCTATCCTATTCGCATAACAGGTCAAGACTCTGGGCGTGGTACGTTCTCTCATCGCCATGCGGTGATTCATAGCCAAAAAGATGGCAGCACATACATTCCGCTAAAACATCTTTCTGATGATCAGCCGACTTTGGATCTTTACGATTCTTTCTTGTCTGAAGAAGCGGTATTGGCATTCGAATATGGCTACTCAACAACCTCGCCAAAAGGCTTGGTTATTTGGGAAGCGCAATTTGGTGACTTCGCAAACGGTGCCCAAGTGGTAATTGACCAGTTCATTACCAGTGGTGAGCACAAATGGGGCCGCTTGTGCGGTTTGACCATGTTGTTGCCACATGGTTACGAAGGTCAGGGTCCTGAGCACTCCTCAGCACGTCTTGAACGCTTCATGCAATTGTGTGCGGAGTACAACATCCAAGTATGTGTTCCAACAACGCCATCACAGATTTTCCATATCCTTCGCCGTCAAGCCATTCGTCCTATGCGTCGTCCGCTTGTCATTATGTCTCCTAAGAGTTTGCTTCGTCACAAGCAGGCAATCTCAACATTAGAAGAGTTGGCTGAGGGTAGCTTCAAAACGGTATTGCCAGAAACATCACAAACCATTGAAGCAGATAAGGTAAAACGTATCGTGTTGTGTAGTGGTAAAGTTTACTACGACTTGATTAATCGTCGTGATGAGCTTGAAAAAGATGATGTTGCCGTGATTCGTCTAGAGCAATTGTATCCGTTCCCATACGATGATCTTGAGTCGGTGTTGGGGCAATACAAAAATGTTGAGAGTTTGGTTTGGTGTCAAGAAGAGCCTAAAAACCAAGGGGCTTGGCATTCTAACCGTCACCGTATGAATCGAGTATTGGAAAAGCTGTATCCAAAACTGTCAATTCGTTTTGCTGGTCGCATGTCGTCCGCAGCGCCTGCCGCTGGTTATATGTCTGTCCATGTTGAAGAACAAGAAGCGCTAGTCAACGATGCCTTAGTTGGTTAGCACCATAGCCTGTCAGAGAGATAAGGGTATAAGATGAGTATTGAAATTAAAGCACCTGTTTTCCCAGAGTCCGTAGCAGACGGTACAGTCGCTACTTGGTACAAAAAGCCAGGCGAAGCCTGTGCCCGTGATGAGCACATTGTCGACATCGAAACGGACAAAGTAGTACTAGAAGTCGTTGCGCCAGCTGATGGTGTACTAAAAGAAGTCCATAAAAATGAAGGCGACACGGTTCTAAGTGCCGAAGTCCTTGCTACCTTTGAATCTGGTGCTGCGGCTTCTGCAGCGCCTGCTGAGAAGAAAGAAGCAGCACCTGCTGCCGCTTCTAGTTCTAACAATGCATCAGAAAGTGTGGATGTTAAAGCGCCAACTTTTCCAGAGTCTGTTGCTGAAGGCACCGTTGCGACTTGGCATAAAAAAGTAGGTGAGGCATGTTCTCGTGATGAACTTATTGTCGACATTGAAACAGACAAAGTGGTTCTTGAAGTAGTTGCTCCTGCTGACGGCGTTATTGGTGAAATACTTAAAGCAGAAGGTGAGACCGTACAAAGTGCAGAAGTGCTTGCTAAGTTCCAAGTTGGTGCTTCAGCTTCATCTTCTTCTGCTCAAGAAGCGGCAGCGCCTGCTGCGGCAGAAGCAGAAAGTGATGAAGACGGTGTAGCGGGCCCTGCTGCCCGTAAAGCATTAGCAGAAGCGGGTTTAACTGCGTCTCAGGTGAAAGGTACTGGTAAAGGTGGTCGCATCACAAAAGAAGATGTTGATGCAGCGGTGAAAGCAAAACCTGCTTCAGCGCCAGCGGCTGCACCAGCGGCGAAAGCAGCACCAGCGGCTATGCCTGCGTTGGGTGCGGATGGCCGTATTGAAAAACGCGTCCCAATGACACGTTTACGTGCCACAATCGCCAAGCGCCTTGTTGAAGCTCAACAAACAGCGGCGATGTTGACAACGTATAACGAAGTGGACATGGGTCCTGTTATGGAGATCCGTAAGAAGTACAAAGATTTGTTCATGAAGACTCACAACGGCACTAAGCTTGGTTTCATGTCCTTCTTTGTTAAAGCGGCGACAGAAGCGCTTAAACGCTTCCCTGCTGTGAACGCCTCTATCGACGGAAATGACATGGTCTACCATGGTTACCAAGACATCGGCGTGGCGGTATCGACTGACCGTGGTTTGATGGTTCCAGTGCTTCGTAACACGGAAGCGATGGGTCTTGCTGATATCGAATCTAGCATCATGGACTTCGCTGTTCGTGGTCGTGATGGTAAATTGGGTATGGACGACATGCAAGGCGGTACCTTTACTATCACTAACGGTGGTACGTTCGGTTCCTTGATGTCAACACCAATCATCAACCCACCACAAACGGCTATCTTGGGTATGCATAAAATTCAAGAGCGCCCAATGGCGGTAAATGGTCAGGTTGTCATTAAGCCAATGATGTACCTAGCGCTTTCTTATGACCACCGTATGATTGATGGTAAAGAAGCTGTACAGTTCTTGGTGACAATCAAAGAACTTCTAGAAGACCCAGCACGTCTTCTACTAGAAATCTAAGTATTCGTAGCAAAACTGATGTTATGAATTGACTTTGTTGTGGTCTTAAAAGGACCACAACAGTTCGACAAGATAAATGGAAACGCATATGTCTACTAAATTTGATGTTATTGTAATCGGTGGTGGCCCAGGTGGTTATGTCGCTGCCATTCGTGCAGCTCAATTGGGTCTTAAGACTGCTTGTATCGAAAAGTGGTTGGACAAAGAAAATAAGCCTCGCCTAGGTGGTACTTGTTTGAACGTGGGTTGTATCCCATCGAAAGCGCTTCTAGACTCCTCTCACAAATACCATGAAGCGAAAGAATCTTACGGCGTTCACGGTATTACTGTTGGCGAGATGGCTATGGATGTCAATGCCATGGTCGATCGCAAAGACAAAATCGTTAACCAATTGACCAGTGGTATTACGGGTCTTTTCAAAGCGAACGGTGTGACTAGCTTCGAAGGTTTTGGTAAGTTGCTGGCTAACAAGAAAGTGGAATTCACCGCGCACGATGGTTCTGTGCAAACGTTGGAAGCTGAAAACGTAATCTTGGCGACGGGTTCTGTGCCAGTAAATATTCCACCAGCACCACGTACTGGCGACATCATCGTTGATAACGAAGGTGCGTTGGAGTTCCGTTCTGTGCCTAAACGTCTTGGCGTAATCGGCGCTGGTGTAATTGGTCTTGAGTTGGGTTCTGTTTGGGCTCGCTTGGGTTCTGAAGTGGTGGTGCTTGAAGCACAAGATTCATTCCTAAGCCTATGTGACCAAGATCTTTCTAAAGAAGCGGCTAAAATCTTCAAGAAACAAGATCTAGACATCCGCACTGGTGCTCGTGTAACGGGTAGTCAAGTGAATGGTGAAGAAGTAGAAGTGACTTACCTTGATGCAAAAGGTGAAGAACAAAAAGAGACGTTTGACAAGTTGATCGTTGCGGTTGGCCGTAAGCCTTTCACAGATGGCTGTTTAGCGGGCGATGCTGGTGTTGATTTGGACGAGCGTGGCTTTGTATTTGTAGATGAGCAGTGCCGTACGTCTGTTCCTGGCGTTTTTGCTATTGGTGACATCGTACGTGGTCCAATGTTGGCTCACAAAGCGTCTGAAGAGGGCGTCATGGTGGCGGATATTATTGCTGGCCATAAGGCACAAATGAACTACGACTGCATCCCATCCGTTATTTACACTCATCCAGAACTTGCTTGGGTCGGTAAAAACGAGCAAGAGCTTAAAGCGGAAGGCGTTAAATACAAAGTAGGTAAATTCCCATTTGCGGCATCTGGTCGTGCGATGGCAGCAAACGATACTGACGGTTTTGTAAAAATCATCGCCGATGAAGAAACAGATCGTATCTTGGGTTGCCACATCATCGGTGGTCACGCTGCTGATTTGATTGCACAGGCAGTAATCGCAATGGAATTCGGCTCTACTGCAGAAGACATCGCATTAACTGTCTTTGCTCACCCAACAGTGAGTGAAGCAGTACATGAAGCTGCATTAGCCGTTGACGGTCATGCAATTCACATTGCTAACCGTAAAAAGCGTTAATACGTAATTCGATTTGCCGGCCTTGAGCCGGCAATTTCTGTCCTAACGGGCGGAGCTTATCTCAATCATTTATATGAGCGGAAGAATCAAATGAACCTACATGAATATCAGGCTAAACAGCTTTTTGCTGAATATGGCCTGCCAGTATCTACAGGGTACGCAGTAGACACGCCTGAAGAGGCCGTGGAAGCAGCGAAAAAAATTGGTGGTGACAAGTGGGTTGTAAAAGCTCAAGTTCACGCAGGTGGCCGTGGTAAAGCTGGTGGCGTAAAACTTGTTGATTCTTATGATGAAGTAAAAGCATTTGCAGCAAACTGGTTAGGTAAAAATCTTGTTACTTACCAAACTGACGAAAAAGGTCAGCCTGTTGCTAAGATCCTAGTTGAATCTTGCACTGACATCGCAAACGAATTGTACCTAGGGGCTGTTGTTGACCGTTCAACTCGTAGAGTGGTTTTCATGGCGTCTACCGAAGGTGGCGTTGAAATCGAGAAAGTGGCGGAAGAAACCCCAGAGCTAATCCACAAAGCGATCATCGATCCTCTAGTGGGTGCACAGCCTTACCAAGCACGCGAAATCGCGTTCAAAATGGGTCTAAATGCCGCTCAAATCAAGCAGTTCACTAAGATCTTCCTTGGTTTGTCACAAATGTTCCATGACTATGATTTCGCACTGCTAGAAATCAACCCTCTTGTTATTACTGACGAAGGTAACCTTCACTGTCTAGATGGTAAAATCAACATCGACAGCAACGCGGTATACCGTCAGAAAAAAATGCAAGAGTTCCACGATCCATCTCAAGAAGATGAGCGTGAAGCGCATGCGGCACAGTGGGAACTTAACTACGTTGCATTAGACGGAAACGTAGGTTGCATGGTAAACGGTGCTGGTCTAGCAATGGGTACTATGGACATTGTTAACTTACACGGCGGTAAACCTGCTAACTTCCTAGACGTAGGTGGCGGTGCAACGAAAGAGCGTGTTGCTGAAGCATTCAAAATCATCCTTTCTGACAGCAATGTTAAAGCGGTATTGGTTAACATCTTCGGTGGTATCGTACGTTGTGACATGATTGCTGAAGGTATCATCGGTGCAGTAGAACAAGTAGGTGTTAACGTGCCTGTTGTTGTACGTCTTGAAGGTACTAACGCAGAAAAAGGCCGTGAAGTTCTAGCGAACTCTGGTCTAGACATCATTGCTGCGAAAAGTCTTAAAGACGCAGCTGAACAAGTTGTTAAAGCTGCGGAGGGCAAATAATAATGTCTGTTCTAATTAACAAAGATACTAAAGTAATCTGTCAGGGTTTCACTGGCGGCCAAGGTACATTCCACTCTGAGCAAGCGATTGCTTACGGAACGAAAATGGTTGGTGGTGTTACTCCAGGTAAAGGTGGTCAAACTCACCTAGGTCTACCTGTATTCAACACAGTAAAAGAAGCGGTAGAAGAAACAGGCGCAGAAGCATCTGTTATCTATGTTCCAGCGCCTTTCTGTAAAGACTCTATCCTTGAAGCAGCAAATGCTGGTATCAAGTTGATCGTTTGTATCACTGAAGGTGTACCAACGCTTGATATGCTTGACTGCAAAGTGAAGTGTGACGAGCTTGGTGTTCGCCTAATCGGCCCTAACTGCCCAGGTGTTATCACACCAGGTGAATGTAAGATCGGTATCATGCCTGGCCACATCCACTTGCCAGGTAAAGTTGGTATCGTGTCTCGTTCTGGTACATTGACTTATGAAGCGGTTAAGCAAACAACAGATGCTGGCTTCGGTCAATCTACTTGTGTTGGTATCGGTGGCGATCCAATCCCTGGTTCTAACTTCATCGACATTCTAGAAATGTTCCAAAACGATCCTCAAACTGAAGCGATCGTTATGATCGGTGAGATCGGTGGTACAGCAGAAGAAGAAGCGGCAGCTTACATCAAAGCAAACGTAACAAAACCTGTTGTGTCTTACATTGCTGGTGTAACAGCACCTGCTGGTAAGCGTATGGGTCACGCTGGTGCGATCATTTCTGGCGGTAAAGGTACAGCTGATGAGAAATTCGCAGCTCTACAAGATGCAGGCGTTAAGACTGTTCGCTCTCTAGCAGACATCGGTGCTGCACTTAAAGAAATTACTGGCTGGTAAGTCGATAATTTCACTATAAATCTTTATAGTAAAATCCCTGCCTAGGCAGGGATTTTTTTTGCTTATTTTTCTCTAACGGTGATGTGATGGTTCAAGAAAAGAGTGAGGCAATATGCCCAATATGTGCTAGGGCGAATGCCTGCAACGCGCAGGATAATTGTTGGTGTTTTCATGATATTGTTCCCGATTCCTTGCTGGCTCTTTTAGCAACACATCATATTGACCGACGCTGTGTCTGTCAGACTTGTATTGATTGCTTTAAATCCGATCCTGAGCACTTTGAGCAAACCTATTTTACACGCTAAGCACGGCTATGAATAACCTCAAAACAGAGTAGTTTTGCTCACTTTCTTTTTTCCTGTGGCTCTATATGCTTAGCCAATATATCGGCCAAACTCAGAGGGTCTATAGCGGCTTTATCCGCTGATTGTGTAGAGTGTTTTAACTTGAGACCTTTGCACGATGTCACGAGCGACGCCAAAACGCGGCAAAAACAGACGAGAAAGCGGAGTTTATAGCTATAAATGAGCATTTTGAGCCTGTTTTTAACAAAGTATTGGCAAGCGCAGTAGTCGTGCAAAAGTCTCAACTTGTTATTTTGCTGTGTAAATAACGGCACTGACTGGAATGCGCTAGGCAGTGCCGGGTTTGCGTTATGCTTTTAGGTCTGGGTGAGTATGACTTACGTGATGTTTCGCTTGGACCGGCCTTACCATTAGATTGGCGAAAAATGCAATGACTAGTAAGCCAGCCATGACATACATGGTTGTGTTGTACAGGCTAGAGGTTGGGTCAATAGTACCAATCGGGGCTATTTCCATTAACTTGGCAACCGTGACCGTTTTGGCCGTCACTAACTCATTTAATTGACTGATAGGCGCGTTAAACTTGGTTTGAAACGCGGCGGGGTCGATCTTGCTGGCTAAATTTTTGATGGCATTTTCGACGGATAAGTTTCTTAAATACGTAATAACAAACGGCCCAAGAACGCCCGCAGTTGACCAAGCGGTTAATAAACGCCCATGTATACCGCCAACGTGAAGAGTGCCAAAAATATCGGCCAAATACGCAGGGATAGTCGCAAAGCCACCACCATACATTGTAAAAATAATCATGGTCGCCGCATAAAATAAAATGAGCCAAGTGACGGATGGATCGGCGCTGACGGCAGAGGCGGCATAAGGAATGGAAAGGTACAAAAGTGTACCGATGACAAAAAAGCAATGAAACGTGTTTTTGCGGCCAATAAAGTCGGAGGTCGATGCCCAGAAAAAGCGGCCGCACATATTAAACACTGAAATCATTAGAACATAAGTGCCAGCAAAGCTGGCGGTAGCAATCGTGGGTAAGGTTGTCCCAAAAATTTCTGTCATCATGGTTTTTGCGATACCAATGACACCAATTCCTGCGGTAACGTTAAAACATAATACAATCCATAAAAGCCAGAATTGAGGTGTTTTTAACGACTGATCAATATGGACGCTATTGGTCGTGATCATGTTGCTAATGGCATTGTCTTTAACGGGTGGAACCCATCCTTCCGGTTTCCAGTTTTTCGCAGGAATACGATACGCGAAAGAAGCCAGTATCATTATAATAAAATAAACAATGCCAAGGGTAAGAAACACACTAGAGGCGCCAGTATTTCCTGTGCCAACCACATACACACCGGCATCGCCAGGCATAGGAAGTTTAGCGGCTTCCGCAGCCGTTGCGACCACTACTTCTACCTTACCACTTGCCAATTCAGCAAAACGCTTACCGCCTTCTGTGATTAAATAAACGGCCGATTCAGTACCAAGATAGGTCGGTGCAGTGGCAAACTTTGCCAATAAATAAGTGATTAGTGGCGCGCCAATGATAGCACCACCACCAAACCCCATGATTGCCATACCAGTTGCCATACCTCTTTTATCAGGGAACCAGCGTAACAGGGTTGATACAGGAGATACGTAGCCAAGTCCTAAGCCGCAGCCGCCTAATACGCCATACCCCAAATAGAGAAGCCATAATTGATGGGTGGAAATGCCGATACTGCCAATAATAAAGCCACCGCCCCAAAGAAAGGCAGCAGTGACGCCAACACAACGAGGCCCAACCTCTTCAAGCCACTTTCCTGCGATGGCGGCAGCAAGCCCCAAAAACACAATAGCTACTGAAAAAATCCAAACGACACTGCTTAAACTCCAGTCTTCTGCAGCACTGGTCACAACGCCAAACTCTTTGGTTAGCGCTGGGTTGAAAATGCTCCAAGCGTAAACAGAACCAATGCATAAATGAATGGCAATAGAGGCGGGAGGGACAAGCCAACGATTAAAACCGGGGGAGGCAACAATTTTATCTTTCATTAAAAAAGAGAATAAATGCTGAGCAGAATTTGCTTGTTTCATTTTCATATCCCTTGTTGTTGTAATTTTTGTAAATTTATTGTTATTTTTTTGTCAGTTTTTATAGCTTTGAATTGCATCATAGCGGAAAAAAGAGATTTATCCATTAGATTTTTTTATTGATCTTTTTATTGGTTGGGGGTATTTAGTTCTTTGTTGGCTAAAGAAAGGGCTTTTTATTTTTCGTCTTTCACTATGTTTGTCATGAAGCTATTCTAGATCGAAAGCTTTGTGAAACTAAAACGGCATGGTTTGCCTGTTCATGCATTCAGGGATAGAGTATTTCTACTAACAGTAATACGAGGATAAGTAATGGTAAGCTCAAATAATAAAACGATTACTCGAACGATGACGCGTGGTGTCGTGGCGGCACTACTGGTGACTCAGCTAACGGCATGTGGAACGATTTTATACCCTGATCGTCGCGGTCAAGAGTCTGGAAGGATTGATGTGGGCGTGGCAGTATTGGATGCGCTTGGGTTACTGTTTTTCTTTGTACCTGGTGTGGTTGCTTTTGGTGTTGACTTTGCGACGGGGGCTATCTACTTACCGGGGGGTAAAGTTGCTTCGCTAACACCTGATGAACTCAACAAAATAAAAGAAGGGCAAGACAAAGTGAATGTAGGTGCTTTGCAAACTATTCTAGCTCAACGAGGTGATATTGACCTTCCTAAAGCGGCCTCTAAAGATCACTTAGGTGTCGTGGCAATGTCTTCTAAACAGGCTTTACTGAATGCGATCAATTCGCCTAGCCAAGCGGTTGCTATGGCATCTCACTCTGCTACTTCCGTCGCCTATCAATAGGCTATTTCACTTAATTACTTCGTATTCGACTCATCATCCTATTTGGAGGACGACAGTGTGCTACTGTTAATTTTCCAAATAGGGTGATGAGCCATGAGGTGCCTTCATCACCTGAGTTTGATTCGATATTAAATACGATTGTCTTATTGTATTTAATTAGGGATGGTTTTTAGTTGATCGATTTGCTCTTCGAGGGGTATATCAGAAGGAAAGTGTAATAGAGTCGCTTTACTCGTTTGAATTTCGTGAATGACCTCAGGTGCGAGTTTGGGCTTCTGACCGTCAATTTGAATAACCCATTTTACGCTATGTTTTTTAATCAGAGCGCATAAATCGCTTGGGTAATAAATGGTAATACCATGCATTTGAGTTTTATTAACCCATGGCTCCTCATCAATTAAGGCAACGATTTTTAAGTGAGTATGGGTATTTTGCAAGGCCTGCGCTAGGGCGTAGCTTGGATAGTCGATGCCAACTAAAATAATATTAGTAATCGGCCTTTTGACGCCAAGTAGGTGAGTAAACCAACGCTTCATTCGTCCCATTGCGCTGTTCTCCAAGATGAAATGTTACGGTCTGAACGAAGTATTCTATGCTTTTCGAGCAATGGGTCGCAGCAATCGATGAACTAGATGCCTCGTTACGCTAACGACCCGGTACCCATTAATTTGATGGGGTTTATCAAGATGTAGAGGTTTTTGTATAGCGCTGTTTAGGGCGACCACCCGTTTTATAGTCGAGTGTCATAGTCACTTGTCCGCATTCTTCTAAATATTCAAGGTAGCGTCGTGTAGTAATACGGCTCAAATTGATCGCATTGCCTACTTCTTCTGCGGTAAAGTCGTTTTCTCCTAATGTCTCTAAATGCTCGTTTAATACTTCGAGTGTTTTTTCATCAATACCTTTTGGGGTTTTTCGTCGATTCGCGAGTGATACGGGCTTACGAAACAGGGCATCGATACCTTCTTGATCAATTTTTCCGGATCTGGCTAATTGCTTTCTTAAATCAAGGTAGTCTGTTAAGGCTTGTAATACCCGAGACATGCGTAGGGGCTTTACCAGATAATCCATGACGCCTAATTGGATGGCTTTCTCTATGGTCGAGGTTTCACGCTCTGCGGTTGTCATGATGAAGGTGCCGTCAAAGTTATGACTTTTTAATTGACGAATTAAGTCAATGCCATCTCCATCGGGTAGCGTAATGTCCACCATAATCAATTCTGGGGAAAAGGCGTCTGCTTTTAAAAGGGCTTCCGCTACACTTTCGCATACCGCAACGACTTGAAACTCGTTATGCTGGTTTATGGTATTTTCGAGCACATAGCTGGCTCGGATATCGTCTTCGACGACCATGACAGGAATCATATTCATCTCGTTAGTGCCTGTTTATCTAAATACACGCTAAAGACGGTCGTGTGGGCTTCACTACGTTCCCAATCCAAGCTGCCTTGATATTGATCGACAATTTTTTTCACTAGGTATAAGCCAATACCATGTTGTTCTGAGCTGTGTTTACTGCTGATGCCAAAATCCAAAATACGATTTTCTAAATCGTCTGGAATGCCCGCACCGCTGTCTTCTAATTCAATCATAATATGTGCACTGCGGTCACTGATATAGAGACTAATTTCTGGAGGGGTCTGATCGCGATTGGACCAGGCAGCCAGTAGAGCATTATCAATTAAATTACCAAGTAATGTTACTAAATTCTCCGAGACCTGGGCAGGGTAGCCTCCTAAGTAACTGTCAGCATCGATATGAAACTCTACTTTAGAATCAAGCGCTTTGTTCTGCTTGGCAAGGATTAATCCAGCTACGGCACTGTTTTCAATGGAGTGAATCACTTGTCTGAGAATCTTCTGATACCCGTCGCTTTCTTGTTGCAAATATTCGACGGCATCGTGATAGCGCTCGCTTTGCAACATGCCTGACAAAACATTTAACCGATTAGAATACTCATGGGTTTTAGCACGCAATAAATCTGCGTAGTTTTTTGTGGTAATCAGCTCTTGCTCAAGGGATTTTTCTTCATAGTTAGGGAAAAACACAATCACGTAGCCATATTGGCCTTTTTTGTGATGCATAGGATAAAGGTTAGCGTAAAACGCCACTTTGCCAATATGGAAGTCACGTTTTGATAACTGGCCATTGGCTTCCAGTGCAAAATGTGACAAGGCCTGAGAGTGATTGCTAAGTTGATCCCCGATGACCTGATAGCGACTGGGGATATTTCTGTCGAGCCATTCAACGGCGGTATTATTGATTGTGGTGATCTTTTGGTGAGTGTCGATGGCGATAATGCCATCGCGAATACTATCGAGCAGTAACTCTTGTTCTTTAAACTTCTGGACAATTTCCTCTGGCTCAAGGCTTAAAAAAGTCCGTTTTAGTTTGAGGATAAAAAAACCGGCAATAACGATGCCTAGTAAATAGACAAAACCAACGAGAAGGGCCGCTTCTTGCAAGTGTCGATAGATTAGATCCCCTGTTGGCTTCGACAAATAACCAATGCTCACAGCCCCAATGATCTTGCCATCCACGCGAATAGGGGTGAAATTTCGAATGGCCATGCCTAAAGAGCCTCGGGAGACATCCGTATAATCACGCCCTTTATCCAGTGCTTCGTAAACATCATTACCTACGAATTTTTTACCAATGCGTGTGGGAATAGGGTGGCTCAAACGAATGGCGTGTTTATTTACTACAACAATAAAAGAGGCGTCTGTACTGGAACGTAAGGTCTCAATATAGTGTTCAAGTGAGGTCGGTATACCTGAATTGCTTTGCTGAACGGCTTTAATGACCTTTTCATCGTGGGCTACGACTCTAGCCAGCTCTATGCCACGCTGACTAATACCTTCTAGATAAGTTTGTTTTAAGGAGTAACCAAATACCACCCCCACAGCAACCACAATAATGGTAATGGTCGATAATGTGATTAGGGCAAGATAGGACTTTAAGGTCATTCGCGAATCAGGGTAAATAAAAGAAGAAACGCTAGTATACAACATGTACAAATAATGGGTAAGGAGGGAAGGGAGAAGTGAAGTAAAAGAGAGAAGCCGTTATGGGCTTCTCTCTAGAGATGGCTTATTTAATAAGACTTAAGAGAACATCTGGATCACGATCGAAGCCAGAATCAGCATAAATGCACCACCAATTCGTGATGAGATCTGAGCGAAAGGCATTAGGTTCATACGTTTACACGCAGCCAATACCGCAACATCGCCTGTTCCACCCATGTTTGCCATACAAAGACCACCAGTAATGGCAGACTCGATAGGGTAAAAGCCCATCAAACGACCCATTAGACCAGCACCAATCATCGCACCAACCACAGTGGCTAATACAAGAATGAAGTACATGGGTGTTAAGGCATCAAGGATCAGATTAATATTGGTATAAACCACACCGATTCCCACTAGGAGTGCAGGGGTTAAATTGCCAACAACAAATTTAAACCAAGATTGTGCCGCTTGTTCCAGTTCGACAGGCATTAGGTTCAATACTTTAATAATGGCAACAGAAATGATCATCAATGCATACAAAGGCATATCAATGAAACTGTGCAGTAAAGAGCCTAAGAAAAACATACTAATCGCTAATAGAGCGCCTGTTGCTAGCGTTTGGATGGTAGTAGGCGCTTCTTTTTCTGATGCTTCAGGTTCTAGATTGATTTCGCCACGAATTAACTCGCCATTACCAGTCCAGCTAGGGATGATAGCTCCCAGTTTATTTAGCAAACCACCCATAATAATGGCAATAGCATTACCGATCAGTAGAGCAGGCACCATAGTAGACATCAGTGTTGTAGAGTCGACCCCCGTTGTTGAGTGAAGAATCTGAACCAGTGGTACGGCACCCGCGCCCATACCGCCGCCCATAATAGGCAGACCAATGTACATGAATCCATGGTAGAAACCTTTACCAACCAGCATAGATAATGTGCCTGCTAGTAAACAAGCGACCGCTGCTGAGGCCAAAATAACCGGAATGTAACGCAGAGCAGCTTTTTTCAAGGTCTCTGTTTTCATGCCGAAAATGGAGCCAGTGACCAAACTTGCCACGTAAAATCCTAAGAAACCACCGCTCTTCATAAAAGTCGTCATGGTATCGATAGAGTTTTGTGGGAATAGGCCACTGTTGTGGAAAAGGTAAGAAGAACCAAAAATGACAACGATAGCTCCGCCACCGAAATATTGGTTGATAATGGGGGTCCTGTCCCCAATATAGTTTAGAATAAAGCCGACTACAGCCATAATGCCCATCGCACCAATGATACCGGAAGGCATTTTACCTAAGTAAGTGGTGATAAGGATAACGGCGCCGACTAGGGCAAACACGATTTTTTGCGCACGAATACTTGATTGTGCCGTCGTAGCATCGGTTAAGATCATGGAGGACTCTCTTTATTTTTCTGTTTGTTTTATTGTGCAGCGAAGTCTACCAATCTTCTGGCTCGGCGGAAGATCTGGGGCTTTTTATGAAAGTAAAAAGCGGTTTTGTAAGTTTAGTAATGGGTTTTATATGCATTTTTAGTCAATTTTGAGGAAGTATATAGAGTCAATCGTAATATTATTTATGGTCGATAAACGAATGGGGCGATTTGTTTTGTCCATTACTAAGACACTAAGGAAGCCCAAATGAAATGCCCATCTTGCAATACTGCTAGCAAAAACAAAGCCTTTAAAAATATTCAAAAAGGTGGAAAAAGAATTGAAGTGCAATGTCCACATTGCGATCAATGGTTGACAATTGACCCCGCAACAATGAAATTCAAATTTGCGGGTTATGCATTAATACTCATCCCAAGTCTCTTGAATTTTTTTATTGATGATGTGCATTACCGATTAATTTTGTCAGTGATTGCATTGCTGGGGGCTTGTCTTGCTGTATTTGGTGTTGTCCGTACCAAATTGATTCCTATTGAACCGAGTCATGACAGCAAATAAAGCGCCTTAACGACTGGGGGCGTAAATGAAAAAAAAGCTTGAGGTAAAGGTTACTATGGAAGCAAAACAAATTGTTCTAGCCTATTGGCAGGCCATGAGAAGCAACGATTTCTTTGCCGCTAGCCAATATTTAGCGGAAAATTTTCGTTGTGAATGGCCGCAGAGCAATGAGGTCATTTTAGGGCGAGAAAACTTTGCCAATATCAATAGCTACTATCCTGCTAACGGGATATGGACCTTTCAACTAAACAGCATCGTCGTTGAAGAGCGCCAAGTTGTTACCGACGTGACCGTCTCAGATGGTACTCGAACTGATAGAGTCATTACCTTCCATACTGTCGACATAGAAACTGGGCTTATTGCCAAACAAACCGAATTTTGGCCGGAAAACTATCCCGCACCAGATTGGCGAGCAAAGTGGGTGGAAAAACTAACCGACAGGGTATGATAATGACGACCCCGTGAATAAGGAATATGTTTTGTGTACAAGGTCTTTGTATTTGGAACCTTAAAAGAAGGGTTTCCGAACTTTAAAACAAATAAAGGCATTCGTTACCGAGGCGACTTTGCAACCAAAGAACGTTACCCGCTCTATTTAGTTGGTGAACGCTTTTCACCTTGGCTTGTTTTACAGCCTGGCGAAGGCTCCCCCATCAAAGGGCAAGTTTTTGAGGTGGCGGAAGAGGTCTTAACTGAAATGGATACGTTGGAAAGAATTACCTTTCCAGATGGGTATCGGAAAGTCTGTATTCCTGTGATTTGCCAAGAGTCAGGTGAGGAGATAAGCGTCTGGGCCTATGGCAAACTACCAGCAATGCTGCAAGGAGCTCAGATCATGGCAGAGTTATCTGGTGAGTATTGTCTTGAACATGCGGCGTTATATCGTAGTCGACAGGATGAATGATTTGATTAAGTGGTATTTCTAGGGGGAATTCAATGTGGCGGATGTTGCGTTAATCTATTTTTCTAAAACGGACATAACGGCAACGCTAATGTCAGCGGCGCAAAGAGCAATTGAATTGGCAGGGTTGAGTACATTCTCATACTGCATTCAGGGGACTGACATTATCGAAGGCCGATTTATTAAGGCGTCTGTTCTAGATGAGCTGTCTTTATGCCGCGCCGTTATCTTTGGTTCTCCAACCTATATGGGAAATGCATCCGCTCAATTCAAAGCCTTTGCTGATGCAACGAGTGTTTTTTGGACGAATCAGAGCTTATCCGGAAAACTGGCCGCAGGCATTACCTCTGGAACTGGGCTAAATGGTGATCAAACGAATACTTTGCAATATTTTTCTACGCTTTCTAGCCAGCACGGTATGCTTTGGGTCGGTTTAGATGCTTCTTATGGCGAAACAATGGATGTGAACCGACTTGGTTGCCAACTGGGCGTCGTTGCTCAATCCACAAATGGCACCGTCCACCCCCAAGATTTATTATCGGCAGAATTTCTTGCTCATAGAATGGCGAATCTAACAAAGCGTTTTGTCTAACGTGTAGTCCCTTCACTATCCAGCCAAAAGGAGCTCAGTATGATAAAAACAGAATTCCCATCTCTTGTCCCTTAAAAAGAGGGTGCCTCAAAAGGTAATGAGCATAGTAGTTTTGCGACAGCCTCTTAAAAAGGGGAAGGGACTTAGCTAATTTGATTAGATGAGGGAAGCTTAGAGTGATAATTATTCATACTTGAGTTTATTGATTTCGTTTTTTTTCAGGAATAATTAGTTGAGGACATTATGAATATAAGAAAGTCACTTGGGCATGAAGTTGAGATTTTAAAAGAAACCCTGTATGACACTTTTGCAAAAAATATCGAAAAGAATGAAGCTCTCACCCATATTGAAGCCAATGAAAAAGCTAAGAATCAATTGGATTCTCTATTCGAAAATGAAGCTGATAATGCTTTTTTTTCAGGGCTGTGTGGCGATGTATTGTGTGGTTATTTATGGTTGATAAAGAAAAATGAGACCTTATTTATTGCCTATATTTTTGTAGGTGAAAAATTTAGGCGTAAGGGATACGCCAGTAAATTATTAAAATGGTCGGAAGAATACGCAAAAGATAACGGCTTTAAAAAGATCGGGTTGCATGTGTTTGAAAATAACACAGCGGCATATAACTTATACAAGTCAAACGGATATAAAACGACCAATATAGCAATGCAAAAGCTGATTACATAGTCGCCTCTGAATAAGACGGTTTTAAAAGTGAAGCGCCATCACTTAGATAATAAGGGAGTTTGAGAGCTGGTCAAAAGTTTGCTAGCAACATATCTTTCAGTGTCCGTGGCTTATATTGGCTGATTCTCTTATCTAAACTAAGTATGTTGGTTATTGTTGAGATCTAAAATGAATTTAACTACGGTAAAACGCAAAGGCTAAGACACCTCAAAATCGTTGATTTTTCGTTTACCAAAATCACGAAACCCTTTTATTGTTAAGGGTGATAGGGTCAGTATCAGATAGATTACTCCGATAGCCATAAACGTGTTGGAAAGCCCACTGAAGCTGACTAATGTGCCGCCAAGTAATCCACCAAATGGTAACAGGGCAAAACAGGCGGCCTGAAAAATAGACATCACCCGACCTGTCATAGCTTTCGGGGTTCTCTCGAATAGCACGGCAAATAAGATCGGGTTGATAAAGCCCGCAGCCAATCCGGCGATTGATAACGTCATAAAAACCATTGGCAGCGGGGCACTAAGAGCAAATACCAAAAAACGGGGAAATCCCGTGAGTAAAAAAGCGATAACGTACACGGGTAACCTAGGCATACGACTCCCTATAAAGCTAGCGATAATGGAGCCCAGTACTGATGAGCCGGAAAAAGCAGCCAGTACTATTCCTAACATTTCAGTGCCGTAGGCGTTTGTTTTAGCCCACACTGGCATCATCACCACGAAAAAGGCTTGGTCCAGCAAGTTGGTAGCAGCCACCATGAGGACAATGCTGACCAGAACCACATCTTTACGCAAAAAATGCCAGCCTTCCAATAACTCTTTAACATAAGAAGTAATTTTTCCCTCTGTTTGAATGTGTTTGGCGGGAGAAATCAAAGGAATGCCAATGGCGATAATTAGGGCGCTAAAGGTGAAGCCAATGGCATTAATAGCAAGAGCCTGACTTGGTCCCATTAAGGCAATTAACGCTCCTGCTCCAGCGGTACCAATGGTTGATGCGAGTCGTTGAATGGCTCCCGCCATACCAGTAAGTCGTTCGAGAGGCATTTTTGTCAGTTCGGCAATATCTGGAACTAGCGAGCTTTTGGCTGCATCGGCTGGTCCGCGAAGCAATCCCATTAGAAACACCACAGGAAACAGTATTGGCATACTGAGCTTATCCATCCAATGGAGCAGGGGGATCAATGCTATGATCATGACAGAGAAAGTGTCGCAGAAAACGGCAATTTTTTTTGCCCCGATCCGGTCAATCAAAGGCCCCCCCAGCACTTTGGCAATGACATAAGGAATCATTTCCGTCATGGCGACTAGCCCCGTTAGCACCGGGCTGCCTGTGATGGTTAACACCAACCAAGGAATAGCCATCGACGAGAGCATGGTACCGGAAATTGAAAAAGCCTCGGCTATCAGCAGAGCATAGAAACTGATTTGTTTTCTCATAACGCCTCGTCCTCGTTGCGATAAGGAAGATGGCCGGGATAGGGGAAGGTATGCACCATCATGGAAAATGGCAGCCAATTTTTTGCCGCATCTTCATAAGGCTTTGGCGCATTTTCTAGCGCCTCCAGCAGGAGGCCATCGAGCTTTTTAATCAACTGTTCTGCCCTAGGCGTTCTGCCTGCAAAGAAGCGGCCGCCGGATCATTCATGCGTAGTATCCCTAAAATATTCAGCCGCACAGGATGGGCCAGAGCTTTAAGCGCGATGGTATCCGGTACAATCCGAAAGTGCGTTTTTCATTTGTTAATTCAGGTTTGATAGGCGGCATGGCTGTAGCCTGATTGAGCGACGCTTTGCAGGACTATAAGATTGCAAGCATTTGTTTGCAAATAAATGTGTGCAGATTTTTCGGTGTGATTTAATTTTTTATATAAAAGGTGGGGCGTTTTGAGGTAGATCAAAAACAGCTCGGCCCTTAGAGCGATGGGCTTACCCAAAGCCGCCATCCCCTCTGTCGTAAATCGTCATGGTGTGGACGTTTCCAAGCATAATTCTGTAAATCACAGCCCGTATCATCGTGGCTGTCATCAGTAGGTTTTTGTCTATATAGGGAACTGACCAAATGCAGCATTATTCAGGCTTTGCGTTGCTGAAGCATAGTTTCAGTCATCATGAAAATTGGCAACGAGTTTGGCGCAACCCAACCCCGAAAAAGAAATACGATGTGATCATCGTTGGCGGTGGCGGTCATGGTTTGGCGACGGCCTATTACCTTGCTAAACAGTTTGGTGTGACCAACGTCGCGGTGATCGAGAAGGGGTTCTTGGGGGGCGGTAATACGGCTCGTAATACCACCATTGTGCGTTCCAACTACTTGTGGGATGAGGCAGCACATTTATACGAGCACGCGATGAAGCTCTGGGAAGGCTTGTCTCAGGATTTGAACTACAACGTCATGTTTTCTCAACGTGGTTGTTTGAATCTGGGTCATACTTTGCAGGATATGCGTGATATTGAACGACGTGTGAACGCCAACCGCTTAAACGGTATCGATGGAGAGGTGTTGGATGCTAAACAGGTCAAAGAAATTGTCCCTGCACTAGATTGCTCTGAGAACGCTCGCTACCCAGTGCTTGGCGCGTCTTGGCAGCCACGAGCTGGGATTGCACGTCACGATGCTGTCGCATGGGGCTTTGCCCGTGGGGCCGATGCTCATGGTGTGGATTTGATCCAGCAAACCGAAGTGGAAGATTTGATCATTGAAGACGATACAGTCGTCGGGGTGAGAACCAAACGCTATGGCGATATTAAAGCCGATCGTGTGGGGTGTGTGGTCGCAGGGAATTCTAGTGTGTTAGCGAAGATGGCAGGCTTTGAATTGCCGTTGGAGTCGCATCCATTACAAGCCTTAGTGTCTGAGCCGATCAAACCAATTCTCGATACCGTGGTCATGTCTAACCAAGTACATGGTTACGCATCGCAATCCGATAAAGGGGATTTGGTAATTGGCGCGGGGATCGATGGTTATAACGGTTACGGCCAGCGAGGATCTTACAGCACCATTGAGCATACGATCCAAGCGATTGTCGAAATGTTCCCAATATTCAGCCGAGTGCGCATGAACCGTCAGTGGGGCGGTATCGTTGATACGACGCCGGATGCTTGTCCTATTATCAGTGAAACGCCCGTCAAAAATCTGTTTTTTAACTGTGGCTGGGGAACGGGTGGTTTTAAAGCCACGCCAGGGTCAGGCAATGTGTTTGCTGCGTCGTTGGCGAAGGGCGAAATGCACCCATTAGCGAAGCCGTTTTCTATGTTTCGTTTTCACGATGGGTCCTTGGTTGACGAACACGGCGCAGCTGGTGTGGCTCACTAGCGCTAGATTTTACGTTTTTATTCTAGTAGGACATTCTGGCAAAGAAAGGTTGGCTGGAAAGGAGAAAGTTCCATGTTGCATATTTATTGTCCTCATTGTGGCGAAAGTCGCGATGAAGAAGAATTTCACCCTGTAGGTCAAGCCCATATAGAACGGCCTAAAGACCCGGATGCGTGCTCAGACAAAGAATGGGGAGAGTTTTTGTATTTTCGTCGTAACCCACGAGGGCTGCACCATGAATTATGGGTGCATGCGGCAGGCTGTCGTAAGTTCTTTAATATGACGCGTAATACGCAAACCTACGAAATCAAAGAAGTCTACAAGCTTGGTGAACAACCAAGTGTTGTTGCTGAGTAGAGGATTTATTCATGGCTCAACAGACACATAAAGAGACGCGTCGACTTTCCACTGGCGGTCGTATTGATCGATCTAAACCGATCACCTTTACTTTTAACGACAAACAGTACAAAGGCTACGAAGGCGATACTTTGGCCTCCGCTTTGCTGGCCAATGGCGTGGACATTATCGGACGTAGTTTTAAATACAGCCGACCACGTGGCATTGTGGCCGCAGGGGCAGAGGAGCCCAACGCGATTATGCAATTGGGCGCCACTGAAGCCACACAAATTCCTAACGTGCGTGCGACTCAACAAGCCTTGTATGATGGTTTAGTGTGTAAAGTGACCAATGGTTGGCCCAACGTTGAGAATGATTTAATGAGTTGGGTGGGCAAACTTGGTGGAAAGATGATGCCGCCAGGGTTTTACTACAAAACCTTTATGTACCCAAAATCCATGTGGGAAACTTACGAATCCTATATTCGTAAGGCCGCGGGTCTAGGTCGTTCGCCAAAAGAAAACGACCCTGACCGATATGACAACATGAACCAACATTGCGATGTGTTGGTGGTTGGCGGTGGCCCTGCCGGGCTGATGGCGGCGTTGACGGCGGCTCGTGGCGGCGCACGAGTGATTTTAGCGGATGAGCAAAACGAATTTGGCGGCAGCTTATTAAGCAGTAAAGAAAGCATTGGCAATAAGCCCGCAACAGAATGGGTCGACGACGTCGTCAAAGAGTTAGCCCGCTTTGATAATGTGCAGCTGCTAACCCATGCGACGGTGAATGGTTATCACGATCACAACTTTTTGACCATTCATCAACACCTAACAGATCAGTCTTTTGACAAAGCGCCCAATGGACAAATTTGTCAGCGTTTGCATCGTGTACGTGCCAAGTGGGTTGTCTTAGCGACGGGTGCACATGAGCGTCCTTTAGTCTATGGCAATAATGATGTACCAGGCTGCATGGTTGCCAATGCCGTATCCACCTATATTCAGCGTTACGGCGTCGTACCAGGTAAGGACTTGGTTCTGATGACCACCAATGATAATGCCTATCGTGCGGCGTTAGATTGGCATGACGCAGGTCACAATGTGGTAGCGATTGTTGATACCCGTAAGAACCCCAAAGGCACTTTGGTCGAAGCCGCTCGTGAGCGTGGTATGACAGTGATGCTCGGCTCTGGTGTGGTGGATGTACAAGGCAGCAAACGTGTCACTGGCGTCTCTATTGCCAAGCTTAATGAGGCGGGCGACCAAGTAGAGGGGGCGGTGATTGAAGTAAAAGCCGATACCGTTGCCAGCTCTGGCGGCTGGAGCCCTGTTATTCATTTATCTTGCCATACTGGTTCAAGACCTGTATGGAATGATGAGGTGGTTGGCTTTTTGCCTGGACCAAGTCAGCAACAGCAATTAACAGCAGGCGCGATTAATGGTGCCTACTCAACGGCTGCCGCGCTTGAGCAAGGTATAAATGTTGGGCAATCAGCATTAGAAAAACTGGCAATGAAAATGGCCGATGTGAGTGTTCCTGAAACGGAAACCTTGACCGAGGCTGAACCGATGGCCTTGTTTCATATTCCGCATCCAAAACCGACTCACAAAGCGCCTAAGCAATTTGTCGATTTGCAAAATGATGTGACCGCTGCGGGTATTGAGCTGGCTTGTCGAGAAGGGTTTGAATCCATCGAGCACGTTAAGCGCTACACCGCGATGGGGTTTGGTACCGATCAAGGTAAGCTGGGCAATATCAACGGCATGGCGATTGCGGCGAAATACTTGAAGCAATCCATTCCGGAAACGGGGACAACAATCTTCCGTCCGAATTACACCCCGGTGACCTTTGGTGCCATTGCTGGACGTGATTGTGGTGAGTTGTTTGATCCAAAACGTTATACCGCCATGCATCAATGGCATATGGAGCATGGTGCGAAGTTTGAAGACGTTGGTCAGTGGAAACGCCCATGGTATTACCCAAAAGCAGGGGAAACCATGCAAGAAGCGCTGAATCGAGAGTGCTTAGCAACTCGTGAGTCGGTGGGTATCTTGGATGCGTCTACGTTGGGGAAAATTGACATTCAAGGTAAAGACGCTCGTGAGTTCTTAGGCCGTGTGTATACCAATGCTTGGGCGAAACTGGCGGTGGGCAAATGTCGTTACGGCTTGATGTGTGGCGAAGACGGTATGGTCTTTGACGACGGGGTAACCTCTTGCCTAGCGGAAAATCATTTCTTAATGACAACCACAACCGGTGGGGCGGCCCATGTGTTGTCGTGGCTAGAGCTTTATCATCAAACAGAATGGCCAGAGCTGGAGGTATATTTTACCAGTGTAACGGATCATTGGGCGACCATGACCATCTCTGGTCCGAACAGCCGTCGCTTATTAGAAACCCTGACGGATGGGGATGTGTCCAAAGAAAGCATGTCCTTTATGGATTGGAAAGCCATGACCGTTGCTGGTGTACCGGCTCGAGTGTTCCGTATCTCCTTCACTGGGGAGCTGTCTTTCGAGATCAACGTACAAGCTAATTACGGTATGCACGTTTGGAAGGCTTTATTTGAACAGGGTAAACAGTTCAACTTAACGCCTTACGGTACGGAAACCATGCACATCTTGCGTGCGGAGAAAGGCTTTATTATTGCCGGTCAAGATACCGATGGCTCAGTGCACCCATTTGATTTGGGGATGCCTTGGGCGGTGTCCATGCAAAAACCGTTTAGCTTTATCGGCAAACGTGGCATGCAGCGTGAAGACTGTGTCAGAAAAGATCGCAAGCAATTAGTGGGTTTAAAGACAACTGATCCAAGTGTGGTGCTACCAGAAGGTGCACAGGGGGTATTCGACCCGAAAGCGTCTATTCCTATGCCGATGGTAGGACATGTGTCATCCAGTTATTGGAGTGCCAATTTAGGTCGCTCTGTCGCTATGGGATTTGTGAAAGGCGGCCACGATAAAATGGGGCAAAAAGTCTATTACCCCTTGGTTGATGGTCGTGTTGTCGAAGCGGAAATATGCAGCCCAGTATTTTTAGATCCAAAGGGGGAGCGCCAAAATGTCTGATGCAATGCTTAATGAAAAAGTAGAGGCGACGAAAGGCAAAATGGTGATGAATCAAATCCCAGCCGATATCGTTGGAGAAAGTCCATTACACCATGCGGATTTAGAGACGCTGGCAAGTCGTGGGCAAGGCCAAGGCGGAGTGCATCTTAAAGAAAAGTCGCTGCAAGGTTTGTTGATCCTACGGGCCAAGCCTGATGAGGTTCAATTGGCAGAAATCGAAAGCGTACTGGGTGTAGCTTTACCAACGACACCACTGACCAGTGAGGAGAAAGCGGGTGAAAAAGGCGATATCAGTGTACGTTGGGTATCGCCTGATGAATGGTTTATCGTCGTACCTGCGACGGTGGCGTTTCAATTGGAAAGCGATTTTCAAACTTCTGTCTCAGGGCATTATTCCTTAGTGAATGTGAGTAGTGGTTACACTATCTTGCAACTCTCTGGCGACAATGTGGTTGATGTGCTGAAAAAATCAACGCCAATTGATGTTCACCCGAGTGTTTTCCCGATTGGCAAGGTGGTGTCCAGTGTGTTTGCCAAAAGTGGCGCAATGATGTTGCGCCGCACCGGTGACAACGCATTTGAACTCATTATAAGACGTAGCTTCGCGGACTATATCTGGTTGTGGCTTCAAGATGCCAGCATGGAATATGGCCTTGTGATCGAGGCCTGATGTCAAACTTTGGTCGTATTTAACACTTTTTATCTGAGAGACTCTTATGACAACAAAAATCGCCCCTTGGATTTTTACCGCGAGCTGCCCAAGTATTATTGGTACGGTTGACGTGGTTACCCGCTATATGGCGGAATCTGGTCATTATGTAGATGAAATTCACTCCTTTGATGATAGAGAATCAGGGCGATTTTTTATTCGTGTTGAGTTTTTGCCTAAAAAAGAAGGGTTTAGTGCCAGTGTGTTCGAGCAGGAGTTTTCGGCTCGTGCGCAAGAGTTCAACATGGAATGGGCGCTGACTGAGCCAAACCATCGTCCTCGAGTGGCGATTATGGTTTCAAAATACGACCATTGTTTGAACGATTTGCTCTACCGTTTTCGAACTGGGCAATTGAACATTGATGTGACGGTGATTATCTCAAATCACCCGGATTTAGAAGAACTCGCTAAATGGCATCGCATCCCGTATTACCATTTGCCCATCACAGCGGAAACCAAGCTAGAACAAGAAGCAAAAGTAAAGAGTTTGATCGAGCAATACGATACTGAGCTGGTGGTTCTTGCCCGCTATATGCAAGTATTGTCTCCTGACATGTGTGAATACTTGGATGGCCGGGCGATTAATATTCACCATTCTCTATTACCTGGTTTTAAGGGGGCTCGCCCCTATCACCAAGCGTGGGAAAAAGGGGTGAAGATGGTAGGGGCTACAGCTCATTACGTGAACAACGATTTAGATGAAGGACCGATCATCACCCAAGGTATCCAAGTCGTGAATCACGCTCACTACGTGGAAGATCTGGTGGCAAAAGGTCAAGATATCGAACGTGTTACTTTGTTTAATGCGGTGAAATGTCACATCGAAAAACGTGTGTTTTTGAATGGTAAGCGGACGGTTGTGTTTGGTGGGTAAACGTTTAGGGTTGAACTAACATTCTTTTTTATTGTTAAGATTCGCTTCAGAAAGGAATGTTAACGTCTATTAAGCTATTAATTTTATAGCTTAATAGACTGGAGGAGAAACAATGAATGTTAGTTCAAACATGAGCTCATCATCTATGAGTACAGTGAGTACCCCGAAAGCCCATTATTCTGCGCAAGAAGTTAACGAGTCAACCTTAGCCCCAGAGCGTGATGGTGACAGTGATGATCACAATGTTAGTAGGGTTCAAGCAAGCTCGCCTACTCGTAACTTGAGTGGGCAATCTATTGGGCAGCGTATCAATGTTGTTGCTTAGGCGCTTGCCTATTGGCTTTGATACGGCCTTTAAATGTATGAGTAAAAGGTCTGAGAACTGCGACATTAAGCATGTTATTAAGGTCTAGAAGGCTGCACTGAATCCTCATAGAAAATCCGATATCTTTGCTGATATCGGATTTTCTCATTTATTCAGTTAACAATTAGCGGCTTAATTGAGCAATTTTCCTTTGAGCAAATAAGGCTCAGTCATTTTTGTTAGCAATGAAAATGATGTTTTAACCTCGACTTAATCTGATTCCAAAACTCTCTATCAAATTATTTGTCTGGCGCTTTCTTCAATTTTATCCAGTAACTCCAGTAATTTTTTCCGATCAGACTCAGCGAGTGATTTTAGCAGTAGCGCTTCAGTCGACTCTGCAAGAAAAGTCACGCGCTCGTAATTTTCTCGGCCTACGTCGGTGAGGGAAAATTCTACCAAACGGCGATCTTGTTCGTTGACGATTTTTTTGACCCACCCCTTGTTACAAAGATTGCTTCCGGCACGTGAGGCGGCGACTCTGGCTAAGCCAATGGACTTTTCTAAATCTCTGACAGAAAGCTTATCATGGCGGCCTAGATGCGTCAGAACACGCCATTCAGGAATGCTTAAGCCAAGTTGTTTTCTGTATTTGCGCGCCAAGGCTTCAGAGGTCTGTTGGGCCGCCTGATTAAGGCGATATGGAATAAAGCTATTGAGATCAAACATGTCCTACCTTCTAACACGCAAACAGAGAGCCTAACGATAAAATATTGTTGTGCATTGTATAGGGTTTCTATGAACTTCTCCTTAAGAAGAGTAATGAAAAACTGCTTGACTCATTTCATTTGAAATGATTTTATGGTTTTTCATTCGCTATGTTGAGCTCAGTTATGTTCTATCTCAGCGGCTTTAGAAATCATCATTCGACTGAGGCACTGTCTGGTGTGTTGCCAATTGGGCAGAACAGTCCTCAGCGTTGTCCATTTGGTTTGTATGCGGAGCAGATTAGTGGTTCGTCTTTTACGGCAGGCCAAGGACATAATTTACGCAGTTGGTTGTATCGCATCCGACCAAGCGTTGCCCATCGCGCTGATGGAAAACGGGTGGAGGTCACTAACTGGGTATCCCAAGCCGATGAGAGTAATACACACATTGCGTTTGATCCCCTTAGATGGTGTCCATTAGCCGACGCTGCAGGGCATTGGGTACAATCGGTACGTACCTTGACCATTGCTGGGGGAGCGACATCTCAAACGGGCATGTCCGCGAGTATTGCTACGCTGCATCCAGATCCACAGCCTGTCTTTCAAAATCATGATGCTGAAATGCTTGTGATGCCGATCAGTGCGGCGATCACCTTGCGTACCGAATTTGGCGTATTAGAAGTTGAGGTTGGTCATCTCGCAGTTGTTCCGCGTTCTGCTTTTGTCGAGTTTATTTGTGAACAGACGACCCAACTGTATTTGTTAGAAAATTATGGAACCCCTTTTGAATTACCTAATCGTGGTGCTATCGGGGCCAATGGTCTAGCGAATGAACGAGACTTTGAATACCCCGTGGCGAACTATATTGAACAACCTATAAAGACATGGGTGATGGAAAAACGAGAAGGAGACTTTCGTGAGTTTACCCTTGATCATTCTCCATTCGATGTTTTAGGTTGGCATGGAAATCACGCGCCTTATCGCTATGATTTGAGGCGCTTTAACACGCTAGGCTCCATCAGCTATGATCATCCTGATCCTTCTATCTTTACCGTATTGAGTTCACCTGGCTTACGGGCGGGCGTGGCGAATATTGATGTGGTGGTATTTGGTAACCGCTGGTTAGTGGCGGACAATACCTTTAGGCCGCCTTGGTACCATCGTAATGTTATGTCCGAGTTTATGGGACTAATTTATGGGGTGTATGATGCGAAGCCGAATGGCTTTCTCCCAGGTGGCGCCAGTCTGCATAATGCGGGGGCCCCCCATGGGCCTGATCATGAGGCTTATACTAAGGCGTCCACATCGTCATTGGCACCAAACAAATTAGAGGGTACGCTTGCCTTTATGTTTGAAACGAGTGCCTCACAACGTATCACAACATTTGCTGCCAATACCCCAGAACGACAAAAAGACTATGTGGAATGTTGGGAATCTATTCAGCCTGCTAGTCTATTGGATAGCCATCATGATTAACCCTGCTGGTGGTCGCCTATCACTATCTATCGCGCTACACTGGTCACGAAGTGTTCGTGGCATGGCGATGCCGCCCCCTGTAAAGATCTGAACACACTATTTGCACTGCATGAAGCACCATAATTCAAATACTTAAATAGGAATGCAAAAATGACAGATCTGTTTGATAACCCAGTTGGTTTGAATGGTTTTGAGTTTGTTGAGTTTTCTGGCCCTAATCCAGACAAAATCGCAGAGGTGTTTTGTCTCTTAGGGTTTGAGTTAGTCGCAACGCATCGTTCGAAAGACGTGGCGCTTTACCGTCAAGGTGGCATCAACTTTATCTTAAATAAAGAAAAAGGCAGTGAAGCTTACTATTTTGGTCAGGAGCATGGTAATGCGGCATCAGGTATGGCGTTTCGGGTAAGAAACTCCCATGAAGCCTATCGTTATGTGCTCTCGAAAGGGGCTAAGCCAATGGATATTCCGACTGGCCCCATGGAACTTAGGTTGCCTGCTATTAAAGGTATTGGTGGCGCCCCTATCTATCTGATTGACCGCTACGAAGAGGGAACATCAATCTATGATATTGATTTCGAGTTCCTTCCAGGGGTGGATCGTTATCCTAAAGGTCACGGTTTTTATGAGATCGATCACCTAACTCATAATGTCTATAAAGGCCGTATGGCACATTGGAGTCATTTTTATGAGTCCTTGTTTAACTTTCGAGAAATTCGATACTTTGATATCAAAGGTGAATATACCGGTCTAACCTCACGGGCCATGACGGCGCCGGATGGCAAAATTCGTATTCCATTGAATGAAGAGGCGTCCAATGGTACGGGGCAAATTGAAGAGTTTCTTATGTCATTCAACGGGGAGGGAATTCAACATATCGCCCTGCGAACAGAGGATTTATTCGCCAGTGTCGACTCACTGCGTGCCAGTGGTATTGAGTTGATGACCGCCCCGCCAGATACTTATTACGAGATGCTTGAGGAGCGTTTACCCGGTCATGGTGAAGAGGTAAATGCGCTAAAGAGTCGTGGTATTTTACTCGACGGCACAACAGAAACGGCCCCTCGATTATTACTGCAAATATTCTCAACGAATCAGCTAGGCCCTGTCTTTTTTGAGTTTATCCAACGCAAAGGAGATGATGGCTTTGGCGAAGGTAACTTTAAGGCCTTGTTTGAGTCAATTGAACGGGATCAAGTGGCCCGTGGGGTTGTTGGGAACCAAGCATAATAATAAAGACCAAGGTTTGGAGCGGTTAAAAGGAGGTATTGAGAGAGCATGAAAAAACTGAAAAGTTGGTTGGCTAGTGCCAATATGCCAGGTTGTGAGTTTCCATTAGCGAACCTGCCTTATGCCGTCTTTTCCGCTAAGGAACAAGGCCATTCAATCGGTGTGGGGCTGGGTGATCAAGTAGTGAACCTTCGTATGCTTGAAGAAGCGGGATTATTTGATGACCTAAGCCCACCGTTACGAGAGTCGGTTAGGCAAAGTACACTCAATTCATTAATGGGATTAGGGAGTGATCAATGGGGCGCACTGCGGCAGCGATTAACCGCGTTATTCAGTCACATTGAATACAAAGAAGTGGTAGAGCCCTGCTTCATACCTCAGGCCGATGTGGTGTTTCATCTTCCCTGTCAGATTGGTGATTACTCGGATTTTTATACCTCTGTACACCATGCTTCGCGAGTAGGAGCCTTGTTTCGCCCCGATAATCCGTTGTTGCCAAACTATAAATGGGTGCCAGTTGCCTATCATGGGCGTGCGTCTTCCATTCGTATCGCAGGAGAGGCTTTTAAGCGGCCAGCAGGGCAGTTAAAGGTACCAGAATCTGACCGTCCTGCACTGGGCCTCTGTCAGCGTCTTGATTATGAGTTAGAACTGGGCATTTTCATTGGCACAGGCAATTCGCTAGGTGAGCCCATCGCCATTGATGAGGCGGAACAGCATGTGTTTGGCGTGTCCATGTTTAATGATTGGTCAGCGCGAGATATTCAAGCTTGGGAATACCAACCGTTAGGGCCTTTTTTATCGAAAAGCTTTTTTTCTAGCCTAAGCCCTTGGATTGTGCCCATGGCGGCACTGGCTCCTTATCGTTGCCATTGGACGCGAGAGGCGAACGATCCTCAACCGCTTGATTACCTTGATTCGGCAACCAACCGTACCCAGGGTGCGATTGATATTAAACTAGAGGTCTGGATCGAAACGGAAAAAATGCGTTTGAATAACCAGCCTGCAGAGCGTCTTTCAACCAGTAATTTTAAAGAGTCCTATTGGACTATCGCTCAAATGGTTGCTCACCATACCATTAATGGTTGTGATTTAACGCCGGGAGACCTGCTAGGCAGCGGCACACAATCGGGTTCAACTCGCGAAGAATCCGGTTCGCTTTTAGAACTAACCGCTGGTGGAAAAGAGCCCATAACATTGAGCAATGGTGAACAGCGCACCTTTGTAGAGGATGGTGACCGTATTATCTTAAAAGGATACTGCGGCGATGAGCAACATAGAATAGGGCTAGGGAAAGTAGAGAATATAGTAAAACCAGGGAACAGCCATTTATCCTAAAAATACGCACTTTTTGGTGATTTTCTGGCTTTCTTTATTTTACCTTCAAGGCTTTTTATCTGTTGGGTGTTTTTTACTCGTCGTTAAGTCGAGTATACTTGTTTCTTTCTCTCAATAGGTTGCGAACTTATTCTTATGACAGCACCCCGCAGTTCAGATCTGGCCGCTGAGTTAAAGGCCATCGTAGGAAATCAATACACTTTAACCGATGAAGACAAGACAAAACCCTATAGTCAAGGCTTTCGCCTTGGTGGCGGCAAGGCTTATGCCGTTGTTCGTCCCGGTAGTTTGGTTGAAATTTGGCGGTGTTTGCAAGCCTGTGTGAAGGCTGACGTAATCGTCATTATGCAAGCGGCCAATACAGGGCTAACGGGCGGTTCAACTCCTAACGGCACGGATTATGATCGTCCTATTGTTATTATCAGCACCATGCGCATTGATGACATTCAGCTTATCGATCAAGGTAAACAAATCATAGGGTTAGCCGGTAGTACATTATTTGGCTTGGAAGACACGCTTAGACCATACGGCCGGGAACCTCACTCAGTAATTGGTTCTTCTTGCATTGGCGCGTCTATTGTTGGCGGGGTGTGTAATAACTCAGGTGGCGCACTGGTTCAGCGTGGTCCCGCTTATACCGAAATGTCGTTGTTTGCTCAAGTGAACGGCGATGGCGAACTGCAATTGGTGAACAACTTAGGCATTGAGTTGGGAAGCGATCCAGAAGACATTCTCACAAATTTGCAAAACAAAACTTATCAAGAAAAAGACATTCAATTCCCAGACAAACGCGGTTCTGATAACGAATATCATGAGCGTATTCGGGACGTCGATGCCGAGACACCATCGCGTTTTAACAACGATCCGCGACGTTTGTACGAGGCTTCCGGTTGTGCTGGCAAACTGGCTGTCTTTGCCGTGCGCATCGATACCTTTCCTATTCCAGAAAAGTACCAAGTCTTTTACATTGGCACCAATGATCCAGCGGTGATGGAACAAATGCGCCGTGACATGCTGTCGACCTTTAAAAATCTACCTGTGTCTGGCGAATACATGCATAACAGCAGCTACGACATCAGTAAAAAATACGGCAAAGACAGCTACTTGGTGATCGACAAACTTGGCACCAAATACATTCCAAAAATGTTTGCTTTAAAGCGAACAGTCGATAGATGGGCAGGCAAATTTAAGTTCATGCCGACCAAATTTTCCGACATCATGATGCAGTATATGAGTCAGCTTTTTCCCAATCATCTGCCAAAGCGCATGGAAGATTTTCGTGAAAAATACGAACATCACTGGATTGTCGAAACCAGTAACGACGGTGTCGATGAAGCGCAAGCCTATTTAGACAACTTCTTTAAAGATAACGAAGGCGGTTACTTTGCGTGTACTAAGCGAGAAGCCGATCAAGCCATCCTTCATCGCTTTGTGACGGGGGGCGCATTGAGTCGTTATCATGTGATGAATGGCAAGGATCTTGGTTCCATCATGACCATAGACGTGGCATTCCCGCGTAATGAACGCGATTGGTTCGAAGAGCTGCCACAAGACATCGAAGACAAAGTCGCCGTAAAAATGTACTACGGTCACTTCTTTTGCCACGTTATGCATCAAAACTACATTATGAAAAAAGGCGTTGATGCGAAAGCGGTGAAGAAGCAGATTCTATCCAGTTACGATGCTCGTGGCGCGGAATACCCAGCTGAACATAACGTCGGCCACGAATACGTTGCGAAACCTGCGTTGCGTGAGTTTTATCAAAAAACCGACCCAACCAACAGCTTCAATGCTGGCATCGGCGGCACTAGCAAACTGAAAAACTGGCAAGCGCTGAGCGACGAACACACAGGCTGTGGCTGCCATAAATAAGCGTTTTCAGCTTATTAAGGGCAAAAATTTAATAGCAGAGCAATAGAAAAGCTAAAGACAAAAAGCCGAGACGTTTCTTGTAAAGAGGTCTCGGCTTTTACGTTTTTAATAAGAGCCTTAGGGTTTTTGGAAAGTCATCCAGTGTTCTATTTTGTCTCTCCTATTGTTATTTATTGGGTTAGTTAAACGATGTACCAATAGAGGTTAGCGAGGGAGTAGGGCATGCGCATAGTGCCAAAAATGACGCGGGGGATTCATTTTTAAATAGCTTAATAATTGTCTTTAATTTAATGCCTGTACTGCTTAAAGTGAGTGTTATTCAATGTGTTTTGACGAGGAGGCCATAGTAATGTCGGAGTATTTTGCAACGGTCGAATGGAAACGGGGCTCACAGTTATTTTCGGACAAAAAATACAGCCGTGCCCATGAATGGCAATTCGAAGGGGGAGTGGTTGTGCCAGCTTCGTCTTCACCACATATTGTTCCTTTGCCTATGTCTGTGGCGGAAAATGTTGATCCTGAAGAAGCCTTTGTAGCGTCTATATCCAGCTGTCACATGCTGTTCTTTTTAGACTTCGCCTCTCGTAAAAAACTTATTGTCGACCAGTATACCGATAAGGCCATGGGCGTCTTGGCTCGTGGTCCTAACGGTAAACAAATGATGACAGAAGTAGTATTACGACCAACCGTCACTTTTGTTGGTGAAAGGCCCAGCTCAGCGGTGTTAAAAGAGCTTCATCATCAAGCCCATGAAGCCTGTTTTATTGCCAACTCGGTGCTGACCGACGTTCGTGTGGATGACACTTTTTGTGTTTGATGAATGGTTGAATGATTAGATTGTTAGAGCTGATGGAAAAGCATAGCGCGAATTTAGGTCCGCCTCATACAGATTCTATGGGGAATGGATTGTTTGAGATTAGAGCAAAGGCTCAAGAAGGTATTGGGCGGAGTTTGTTTTGCTTCCTAAAAGGAAAGCATATTTATGTTTTACATGCTTTTGTTAAAAAGTCACAAAAAACGCCAAGAAATGAGTTGAAGCTTGCACGTCAACGCCAGAAGGAAGTTCAAAAAAGATGAGTTTACAAAAACTGAAACAACGCGCCTTCAAGAATTCTGATGTCAAAGCGGAATACGATAAGCTTGAAGCAGAGTTTAATTTAATTGATCAACTGCTTTCTATGCGAACAAAAGCTGGGTTAACACAAGAGCAAGTTGCCGAAAAGATGAATACTCAAAAAAGCAATATCAGTCGCTTAGAACGAGGCAATACGAACCCAAGTTGGGCGACGCTTCTTAAATATGCTCATGCTTGTGGCTATGAATTGTCACTGAAAACGCAAAAAAGGCATTAGAAAGTCATATGTTAAGCGCTCGATAGTTCTATTAAAGAGCGCTTAAGGTGTATCACCCTTGAGTAATGGGTATAAACCAATCTAAGGCTTCAATCTGTTTAATCCAGCGTTGAATATTCGGATACTCAGACAATTGATAAGCACCACCTTCCTCTGCCACATGGGTATAAGGGAACAAGCAAATATCCGCTAACGTCATCGCGTCTCCCACCAAGAACATGTGTTTTGCCAAGGTGTCATCCATCTGTTTCAATGCCGCGAGACCTTGTTGAATACGATCTGGCAGCATGCGTTTTTTTAGATCCGTCATGGCGTTATGGGTTAACCAAAAACGCGGTGAAGCAATGTTTGGCTCGTGGCTGTATTGCTCCCAAAATAACCATTGATAGACTTTGGCTTTAAGGATAGGGTCGGTTGGCAACAAAGCAGACTGATGCTGCTGAGTAAGGTGATTCTGTTCTGTAAGATAGAGCAGTATCGCGTTACTTTCGCTTAAACATTGCCCATTATCCAATTCAAGCACTGGTATTTTTCCATTCGGGTTTATGGCTAAAAAGGATTCTGTATGTGTTTCCCCTTTAGTAATATCATATTCTTTTAATGTCACGTTGAGGCCCAAGCTGGCGCATAATAAACGGATTTTATAACCGTTCCCTGAGGGCAAAAAATCATGCAGAATCATATGTCTTTCCTTCGTAAGTTGATGGTTTGATCTTGCAACAAGAAAGCAACAGAAAAAAGCCAATTAAACTGAAGGCTGGCATAACGCGTTTTGATGAATAAATTAGAAGGCGACTGAGTTAACGTAATTTAGCTAAAGTAACGAGGCTAGAGTCGCGAGGGGAAGGCAGTGGATACGG
The DNA here is from genome assembly GCF_016461715.1 of Marinomonas spartinae. Classification (GTDB taxonomy): domain Bacteria; phylum Pseudomonadota; class Gammaproteobacteria; order Pseudomonadales; family Marinomonadaceae; genus Marinomonas; species Marinomonas spartinae_A. Next base: position 163,873 of record NZ_JAEMUI010000006.1, read on the forward strand.
AACTATTAAGAACCTTAGTGGCGATTGTCGACCATGGCAGTTTTCAGCGAGCTGCCATGCAAACCTTTCGTACACCATCAGCCATTAGCATGCAGATGAAACGACTGGAAGAGCAGGTCGGTACGGAGCTGTTTTGCAAACAAGGACGAGATCAAGTACTCACCGAAGACGGCCAGCAGCTAGTGCATTACGCACGGCGAATACTGCAACTGCAAGAAAGTGCTTTGCAATCCATTAAAGGCCCACAACAAGGAGCTTTACTTAATTTTGGCTGTCCTAATGATTATGTTGCAAATTTACTCCTCGTTATTATGTCTGTAATGGAAGCCATGCAGCCGAATATTCGTTTTCGAGTGCGTACTGGCACATCGGCTGAATTAAGAGAACTGATGGATAAGGGGGAAGTGGATTTGGCTTTGGTGACGCGAACCCCCAACAGTGACGAAGGCTTAACCTTGTTTCAGGACAAGGGCATTTGGGTGGCGAAAAAAGGGTTCGACTGGCAGTCTTATAAGCCGTTGCCGTTGGCCCTATACGAATCAAGTTGTAAGTTCCATTCTAGCGCTATCGATGGTTTACAGAAGAAGGGCATAGATTACCGATTGTATTGCGTTACTGACAATCTCGCCCTTATTGAACGTCTTCTAGTGGCAGAAAAAGCCATCTCCGCTATTGCCAGCATTAGCATGAATGACGCATTAGAAATTATCGACAGCGAGCTTTTGCCTAGCCTTCCCGCCGTTGAGATTGCGTTTTCTCGGGCTGCGGCCGCACCAGATTGGCTTACTATAGCGTGGATTGAAAACGTCATTGAACAGGTTATGAAAGAAACAGGCGCTAGGGTAAGCATTTGATACAACGGAGGTTCAATCGTTGCTAAGCTAGCCTCAAATACAGCGACGCCAAAAGAAACCGACAGCGTCTATTTATTCGAATAGGAAAAAACAAATTATGTCTTATTACGACAAGTTAACAGCACACTACCAAACACTAAATCACTTTAATCATGCTCAATCTATACTCGGTTGGGATGCCGCAGCGAACATGCCATCGGGCGGCAGCGAAGCTCGCTCAAACGCCATGGCAGAGTTATCCGTTCATGTTCATCGTTTATCCACTCAACCACAGTTAGAAGACTGGTTTGGCAACGCGGAGCAAGAATCGTTAAGCGTTGAGCAACAAGCCAGCCTACGCGAGATGAAACGCCAATGGCAGCAAGCGACCATCGTTCCAGAAGATTTAGTACAAGCACAGTCCATCGCGGGTTCTACATGCGAACATGCATGGCGTACGCAGCGTCAAGAAAATGATTGGCAAGGCTTTGAGAAAAATTGGAAGGAAGTTGTCGCTCTGTCCCGCGAAGAAGCCAATATTCGTGGTGCAGCGCTCGGTCTTACACCATACGATGCCATGCTCTACAAATACGAGCCAGGCACCACAACGGCGTCGCTGAATACTTTATTTACTGACGTGAAAACCTGGTTGCCAGACTTAATCGAAACCGTGTTAGAAAAGCAGAAGTCAGAATCCATCCTTTTGCCATCTGGCACTTTTTCCACTGAGACACAAAAAGCCCTTGGCTTAGAAGTGATGAAGCTGCTGCAATTCGACTTTAACCGTGGCCGACTAGACGAAAGTGTTCACCCATTTTGCGGTGGCGTACCAACGGACGTGCGCATTACCACCCGTTATGATGAAAAAGACTTCGTGCAAGCCTTGATGGGGATCGTTCACGAAACAGGCCACGCCCGCTACGAACAAGGCTTGCCAAAAGCCTTTGCTGGATTGCCCGTGGGCGAAGCGCGCTCTATGGGCGTTCATGAATCTCAATCACTCTTCTTCGAAATGCAGATTGGTCGTAGTAAACCCTTTATTCACCACTTATCGCGTTTGTCTAAACAGGCGTTTAATGCACAGCAAGATCCTGTATTCGACGAAGAAAATCTTTATAAAATCTACACCCAAGTAGAAAAAGGCTTTATTCGCATTGATGCGGACGAACTCACCTACCCAGCACATGTGATCATGCGTTACGAGATCGAACGCGACTTGATCAATGGCGTGATAGAGCACACAGACGTGCCAGCATTGTGGGATGAGAAGATGAAAGCGTCCCTTGGCATCTCCACCAAAGACAACTACAAAAACGGCTGCATGCAAGACATCCATTGGACAGACGGCTCATTCGGTTACTTCCCGTCTTATACACTAGGCGCTATGTATGCTGCGCAATACAAAGCCACTATGATACAAAACGTCGACTTTGACGCCGTTATCCAAAGCGGTGACTTAAGCCCAATTTTCCAATGGTTAAGCGACAATATGTGGTCACAAGCTTCGCTTCATACCACGGATGAACTAGTTAAACGCGCCACAGGGGAAGTATTAAATGCAGCGCATTTTAGAAAACATCTAGAAGGACGGTATTTGCAAAAGAGGTAAAATCATTTAGATGAGTGGGTCAAGGCTAGACAGACCACTGTCTAGCCTTTTAATCATAATGGCTTGAACTTATCTTTTTGGATAGCCGTGTTTTAGCAATATTATCCTGATACAGTTTATTTAGATTAGAGTGAATATATCAGTTTTTATCTGCTGAATAAGCTAGGCTTTTTTGTTTTTCAAGTTCAGCCAAACGAGATGTTAAAGCACGGTGGATGTTGTCAAAGGCGATACTTCCTAGCGCTACGCGAAATGGCGCTTTAGGCATATCAATCACTTTAAGCATTGCCTTAACCGTATTATCAGCGTCTCCCTTAATTGGGAAATCACCATTAAACAATGCATGTCGCATTTTTTCTGCAGCGCTATTTTGATAGCTATCTAGGGAGTCAGCTAGGTCCAATCCCTTTGCAAAATTAGTTTCTGTTGGGCCGGGTTCTATGATGACACAATCAATACCATATTCATTCACCTCTTGAGATACCGATTCAATAAAGCCTTCAATCCCCCATTTACTAGCATGATATAGGCTGAAATTCGGATAGGCGACTTGTCCTCCTTCAGAAGAAATTTGAACAATACGGCCTGTATTTTGTTTGCGTAAATGAGGGAGTGCTGCTCGTATAAGCTGAATAGATCCAGTTAGGTTCGTGGCAATCTGACGGTCAATTTGCTGGTCTGTCAAAGCCTCAGCCACACCAAATAAGCCGTAACCTGCATTACTCACTACAAAGTCTATTTGGCATGCCAAGAATGCAGTATCAACGGCATTACGTACTGAATTTAGTTCGGTGAGATCTAATTGCAGCACTTGCAAGCTTTCAGGGAAACTTACTTTTAGCTCATCCAATGTTGACATTTTCCGAACGGTTGCGAAAACCTTATCACCGCGCAAAAGCGCCCGCTTTGTGAGCTTTAAACCTAAGCCTGAAGAGGCTCCAGTGATAAACCATGTTTTGTTGACCATAATACTTATTCCTTCTGATTGATGAGGACTCACTATAGAAGATTGTTATTAGTAGTTTAATGATCAATAATTCGAATGACTTGTTTAGGATTATTCAACAATGAAAAAACCATCACTCAATGATTTGGAGGCTTTTCGAGAGGTTGCACATCAGCGTAGTTTTAGCAAAGCGGCAGATCATCTTGGGGTAAGTCGTTCAGCTTTGAGCCATGTTATAAAAGGATTAGAGGCATATCTAGGCTCTCAATTGCTGAGACGTACTACTCGCAGTGTTTCCCTGACGTCAGCCGGCGAATATTTATTCTCAGGCTTATCGCCAATACTTAGTGATTTGGATCAATTGCTGTTTGATACTGGTCACGATAAAGAGCACTTGTTCGGAGAAGTTCGAATTAATGGTAGTGAGTCGGCGATAGCTTATTTATTGGAACAAATTGTCCCTACATTTCGAGAACATTACCCCAGCATCAAGCTGGATCTCGTTTGTGATGGTGAGTTAAGTGATATTACTCAAGACGGATTTGATGCCGGTATCCGGCTTGGAGAGTCTCTTCTTAAGGATATGATTGCTATTCCTCTTGGTCCTAAAGTCAGGTTCATTACCGTTGCCTCTCCTCAGTATTTAAAGCGATATCCTATCCCAATAACACCTAGTGAGCTTAATCATCACCATTGTATTCGCCAACGGTTACCGAGTGGCAAACGTTATCATTGGGAGTTTTTTAAAAGTGGGCAGTCTGTAACCGTTGATGTGCCGGGTGATATTTCATTAGACAATAACAATTTGATGGTCAGTGCGGCTACACAGGGAATGGGAATCGCATTTGTCCCTGAAAATTATGCTAAGGAACAAATAACCTCAGGCAACTTAATCAAAGTTTTAGAAGACTGGTGTCCTGAATATCTTGGATTTCATATCTATTTTCCTCGCTACCGTCACATGTCTAAAAGTCTCAGGGCATTTGTTGATGTGATAAAAGAACATAATTATTAAAAGAGGCGTTACTTTATCGTCCGTTACATAACAAAAAGTAGAGCAACAATATAACCATGTTGCTAAGGGATTCATTCTCCCTTTTTTACTCACTTTGGGGTTAGGTTGCCTCGACCGAAATGCTTTACAAACATCTAGCGCTATTACATTAACCATGTAGGTTACTTTTAGCATTAAACAGACGGCGCTTTAGGCTATTTCCCAAGCTACACATTAGGCGCCATGTACGCCGCCCAATACAAAGCCACCATGATACAAAACGTCGACTTCGACGCCGCTATCCAAAGTGGCGACCTAAACCCAATCTTCCAATGGCTCAGCGACAACATCTGGTCACAAGCCTCGCTTCACACCACAGATGAACTCGTCAAACGCGCCACAGGGGAAGTATTAAATGCAGCGCATTTTAGAAAACACTTAGAAGGGCGGTATTTGTAACGAAGCGGCCCTCAAGAGGTGAACCTTCCTCTCTAGTTGCTAACATGTGTTTCCAATTATATCGTCAATGAATCAGGCCAAAGCTGCTGACCATACTATAAAGCCGTGATCATTATTCACTGATCACGGCGACTAATGGCTAATAGATAATTATGCCAATTTTTCTATTAACCAATTTTTAGTATTTTTAGTTTCAATGCCTTTTTTAAAATTGTAAGTTTTATCGATGTTCCACCACATACCATCACCGAGTGCAAAAGCAGTGCGGTACCGTAGCATTTGATCGTCAGGGTTTTTAGCAAGCTCACTTTGCAACCAGTCTAAATTGAACACATGTCGCTTAATGCGCTTATTAGTGGTGTTATCAACGATCTCTGCTAATTCGCCATAACTCAGGGTATCTCCGGCAACAAATACCACTTCATTAATGATTCGTGGCGACTCTAACAATATTTCTGTGGTTAACTGACCAATGTCTTCGGGGGCGGTGACCGTTATCTTATTCTCCCAACTGCCCAGCGCATTGATATAGCCTTGTTCGAGGTTCACCACATCCAAAGCGGGTTCAAACAGAAAACTGGTAAACATGCCAGTTGAGACAATTACCCACTCAGTGTTCTTTTGTTGTCGCAGCATCCCTCTTACTTCATATTGCTCATCGAAAACTGGTTGACCACTTCCTATACCTACTACGTCATAATCTACACCAAATTGCCACGGAAAATAGCGTGCAACATTAGCCTCAAGAACAGCCTGTGTAATTTTCTTTTGAGTACCAAGGCCGGCAACAAAGCCAGTACAATTGATAATTGTGTTAAAATCGGCAAAAAAGGCAACTAACGCTTGATGATTAATATTCGCTAAATCAAAACTCTTAAACTTCACACCCTGATCAGAGAACCTTTTTAATGACTCATCGGTTGGGGTCGTACCATGCTCAAGTGAATCTGGTGAAACTAAAACCGTTACGTCTCCACCTAGTGCAGATACTCGTGGTTGTAAGGCATTAAGAACGGCTAGACCTAGTTGACCCGCACCTATAATAAGTATGTCTTTTACATTTATATTGTGATTCATAAAATCTTTACTCTCTGCTTATTATCTCAGATTGAGAGTGTAATTTAGATTATTATAAGTGATAATAGCTAAATTTTGGTTAAACTGTTCTTGAATTTGGAATAATAGAGGGTTTATGGATCGCTTAGAGGGCATGAAAGTATTTGTCCAAGTAGTCGAAGCTAGTCATTTTGGGAAGGCGGCTGAGGCTCTTAGTATGCCTAAGTCGACTGTTTCAAGGATAGTAAAAGAGATGGAAGACTATTTAGGTGTAAGGCTGTTGCAACGCACCACACGTAAGTTAAGTGTGACACCCGATGGGGAGAACTATGCGGTGCAATGCCGACATATACTAGCAGAAATTGCAGCGATCGAATCAAACTTCCCAAATAAAGCAGGAAAGCCGAAAGGCAGGCTCAAAGTAAGCATCCCCACGTCATTAGCTCACCATTCTATACTCCCCGTGATTAGCCAGTTCATTCATCAATATCCAGATATTGAACTGTTACTTTGCACCAGCGACCAAAATGTCGACTTATTTCATGATGGCTATGATTGTGTCATTCGATCTGGTGAAATTGAAGACTCAACATCACTTGTTGCGCGACCACTCACCGTTTCATCCTGGGTGGTTGTTGCAGCGCCCACCTATATAAAACGTTTTGGAAAACCAAAGGATTTAGATGATTTAACTAACCATTACTCAATAGGCTATCTAAGCCAAAACACGGGCCGTGCGATTAATTGGCATTTTCTTGATAATGAAGAGAACGTTAAAATTCAAATACGGGAAGCGCTGACGGTCAATGATACTGATACCTATATCAACTGCGGCTTGCAGGGCTTAGGTTTAATTCGTATCGCAAGCTATTTGGCACAACCCTACATCGACAACGGTACATTGATAAGAGTCCTTGAACAGTATCAATCTCCGGTTATGTCTTTATCTCTCGTTTATCCTCAAAATAAGCATTTAAAACCGTCATTTCTAGTGTTTGCAGATTGGGTTAAATCTGTTTTAGCTAAAGAATAGCACTTAGACGATCAATTTTTAGTCAGTCAAAGTTGATAAAAATGGATTTTCCAGATTTTAATAGACAGTAATAGGGCACAAATACATTACAAACACCTAGCGCGATTACATTAACGGTATAGGTTATTTTTAGTGCAAGACCGACGGCGTATTTTAGAAAGCACTTGGAAGGGCGATACTTGTAATGGATTTGTTCCTTCCCCTTTTTTAAGGGGTAAGGTTAGGATGGGGTTGTTCTTTGGGTCTTCCGGTGTATTTGTTTCCACTCAATTACTTTGAGCTGCTCGTTTATTCCGCTTTTTAATTCAGGAACGGCTGAGCGGGTAACTTTTGTCTAGCGACACAAAAGTAACCAAAAGGTCGCTTTTAAGAGCAGCGCCTCGTTTCCTCATGGAGACATCATGTTGTCAATGCAGAGCCTTATCAAGGCATAGAGTAGTTTTGAGGATAGGGGACAGAGCATTTTTAACTGACTCTGAAACGCCATAGGGTCGCGCAACTTTGTTGCGTCGAAGACGATTTGTAGGTTGGACTTCAGTCCAACAATAGTTACCTGATTGGATTAGGAGTCGAACACCTTTTCGACCTGATCCAAGCTAACTATTCTGATGTGCTTTCATGAAAAGGGCTTTGACCCCGCTGGTCAAACACAGAAGGTGAGGGTGACTAATCACCAAGTCCCTTCCCCTTTTTTAAGGGGAAGGCTAGGATGGGGTTATTTGGTGTTGCCGATTTGATGGTATTCCTCTGATTAGCTTGGTTTTGGCGAGTTCAGTTCCGCTCTGCTGAGCGGGTAACTTTTGTCTAGCGACACAAAAGTAACCAAAAGGTCGCTTTTAAGAGCAGCGCCTCGTTTCCTCATAAAGATATGATGTTGTCAATGCAGAGCCTCATCAAGGCATAGATTGGTTTTGAGGATAGGGGACAGGGCATTTTTAACTGACTCTGAAAATCCATAGGGTCGCGCAACTTCGTTGCGTCGAATCCGCTTCTACGGCTTGATTACCGTCATCCAAGCTAACTATTCTGATGTGCTTTCACGAAAAAGGCTTTGGCCCCGCTGGTCAAGCACAGGAGGTGAGGGTGACTAATCACCAAGTCCCTTCCCCCTTTTTTAAGGGGAAGGTTAGGATGGGGTTATTTGGTGTTGCCGATTTGATGATATTCCTCTGATTAGCTTGGTTTTGGCGAGTTCAGTTCCGCTCTTCTGAGCGGGTAACTTTTGTCTAGCGACACAAAAGTAACCAAAAGGTCGCTTTTTTAACGAGAAGCGTGTGATCGACGTTTTATACAACTTACTTTCTCGGTACGCTTTAGGCTGTAAGGCATAGATTGGTTTTGAGGATAGGGGACAGGGCATTTTAAACTGACTCTGAAAATCCATAGGGTCGCGCAACTTCGTTGCGTCGAAGCCGCTTCTACGGCTTGATTACCGTCATCCAAACTAACTATTCTGATGAGCTTTCATGAAAAGGGCTTTGACCCCGCTGGTCTCTTATTTGAAAATAGATTAGAGTGTAAGGATTGCGTATAGGAAGACGAAAGTCACATATTTCTCCCCCTCCTGATGCACGGTTATTAGGCAAAACAAGCGTGCTTGTTTTGGTCGAAGTCTGAACGCTTATCATTATGAATAACTTTATATAAATCATGGTGTTAGTTAGATTTATATAAATGGCTAAGGCTAGAATAACACGCACACCGATTTATGGGATAAATGCGCATGCGCACTATAGAATAACTATACAAGTGGATATTGTCGCCCAGATTTTGGATACGGAAAAATATGCCATCACCAGAAAACTACAATCAAATGCTCTCAAAGTTGGGAAAGTGGACGTTTCTTTGCACTCTAGTTTTTCTCATCGCATTGCGTTTCTTCGAACTGGTTCCAAAAGTTGAAATTGACAGATCACTAGCACCTCCGATCAAAGATTATAAGGAGTTGATAGAATGGTTATTTTCGTTTGGCGCTATACCTTTGATTGGTGCTGTCATAGCATGGTTATGTAGCAGTATTTTTGAAGTACATAACAAGCTATCCAAAATAATTCTATTACGATATTTATGGGATAGACTTTTTATAGTTGCTCCTATGTTAAAAAGGACTGGATTATCACAGAAGCTTAATCGGGCGCGAGTGAAGGAAATAATGAACGGCCTTTACTATCCAGAAGTAAAAAATATCGATCAACATTACGTCCATATTTTTTGGCGTTATGCGCTACAATTTTGGATTGTTTTTGAGCACTTTCTGGTAGTGTTAATAACAGTGATTACATTGTGGGCCGTCAATCGCTCTATTCCTGATAAAGGCCTCCTTATTTACTTGGCGTTAGTGTTCTTTATTGCTGTGGTGCATTGGTTATTCGTAGTTACTAATAAGTCAAAAGATCAATCAGACCAAATATCTAGTCAGACTATACGGTCTTTTTTTAGAACTTAGGGATGAATATGCGTTACAAAATTAAGGGAGAAGAGATCAGGACTGAAAATGCAGCCAAACCTAGTAGCCAGAAATCTTCAGTTGTAGATGACTATATCGGAGGTATCTTAAATAAGCCTTCGATACTCGACTTTGGGTGCGGAAAACTTCGATATTCTGATACTCTCGCATTGGTTGCATCTAAAGTTACATTCGTAGACTCCGAAATCCAGCTTAATAGAGAGCAGAGTGTACGAGGTGAAAGAACTACTGTAAAAAATTACGTTAAGTCAAATTATAGTGGCTGTAAAACAGTCCCCTATGAAAGTTTAGATAAACATAGGTCTAAATATGATGTAATTACATGTACTAATGTTCTGTCGGCAATTCCTTGTAAAAGGATGATAGCTGACGTGCTGGAGCATATAATTAGGCTTCTAAGAAAGGATGGCTTTGCCATTTTTGTAAATCAACATAGAAGTTCTTATTTTAGTAAATATGAATCCGGAGAGAAAATGTTACATGGATACTTATATTCTGGATCAAAAGGCTCGTCATACTATGGAATTCTTGACAAACCGGTGATTGAGCGGCTTCTAAAAAAGCATGGGTATGAGATTATTAAAACTTGGGTCGTCGGTGAAAGTACATTTACAGAGGCAAGACCAAATAGTTAACAAAGCTAGTCACGGCGACGTCTTTTTCGTTGCGGCTTTGCCTCCACTACAAAAGCTGCGTGTGGCGGCGTTATACCTTTAAACGGAAGTAACCAATGATTATGAAATGTCTAGTTTGGTTTTGGATAACTTTGCGTAAATTGGCGCCATATTTGATTTTTTTAGGCTTCGGTATTTTATGCTGGCGTTGGTTTTCATTTTCAAATCAAGCTCAAGCGGATTTAGCGGAACCGATAATTAATGGTGTGATTGCTGGTGTGGTCACATCATTGCTGATTCTGATATTTTCAGTGGTTTGGCGCTCTAATATTACTCCTTGGCTTGAAAACTTACTTTACAAAGATACCAAGATTGAAGGTGTATGGAATGGGGTGCTAGTTCCATTTATTGGGATAGAAGAAATTGATAAAAGAAGAATTAATATTGCCTTTGGCGTTGTCGAGCGTCGGCGACGTAGAAGAAAGAGTCCAAGCGAAGAACCTGATGAGAAAAATGATACTAATAAATCACTTAGTGTTGCGGCTTCTGCTCAAGAAAAAGAAGGTGAGAGAGATATAGAAGCTGAACTTATTATCAAAGGTGCTCCTGATGTCGAAAACGGAGAAAATCAAGACGAATTAATTGATAGAAAGTTTTTTTTTAAAATTGGTTCGGGTATGTCGCCAATAGAGGTCAGAGTTGAAATTAAGCGTGTTGGGCACTCCGTCAGGGGGCAGATTGTAGAGATTGGCGGAGCAAGTGATATTCATACCTACGGCTTTACTGGTTCATTTAAGAACTTAATTTTAACTGGAGAATACGAAAATCAAGATTGCGCTCATATTGATCGTGGTAGTTTAAGTTTAATGTTGCGTGAGAATGGCCGCAGTTTGGAAGGTTTTTTTTCATCTTATGCAGATGGAGACCACAAAATGGCTCCTTTTAAATGCGTACTTAAAAGACAAGACCGTAGTGCAAATTCTGAGCGGGTATAACAAATTGCAGCAGTTAGCGCCTACGGCGCCGGACGCTCGTACAAAGCGCTACATCACAAGAGAAGAATCAAGTTTTATGGCGTTAAGCGAGTTCGAAATTTCATAAAGTGAAAAGGCAGGTGACGCCTTTTTAGAAAAGACCTCCTATTCATATTAGGAACCAATTTGATCTGGGTTGGCGTTTAGAAAACCAGTCTGTTTATATCTACGAAACGCGTCCGGTTTGGAAGAATCCATCCGAATATCAAACCGAACTCAATAGGGTTGCCCATAAGTCAGCCTGTGCCACCTATAAGTCAGCCGGTGTTGTTGATTTCCAAAAAATTAAGGCTGTTTATTTTGATTTGGTTATAGGTGTAGGTTTGGGCGGCTTTCCCTAAACTTTCTTTAACTCACCTGATTTGTTCAGCTGGTACTCGTCAAGGTCATTGGCAAGATATAGCCTACCTGAGTAACAGGCTTTGGCTTCTTGGTAAATATCCTCTATGGAGGGAGATGCGTTGGGGTTGGATTGGTAGCGCGGGCTAAAGTGTGTCAGCACTAAATTAGGAATATTGGTGCGCTGAGCAAATTCCGCCACCTGCTCAGCATAACTATGACCATAGCTATTTCCCGCTTTTTCGGCGATTTCCTTTGTATAAGTGGCTTCATGAACAAGCACGTTTGCCCCGTGACTAAATTGCGATAGCCGTTCAGGCTGGTCATTATCTCCTGCAATAATCATTTTGCGCGGGTGCTTATCGTATAGCAGGTAGTCGTTACTGCTGAGCAATTTGCCATTATGCTCAATATCCTGCCCCTTTTTTAATTGTCCCCAAAGTGGGCCTCTAGGGATGCCATGTAACGCCAACTTCTCAACGTCCAAACTAGGGTTGATATCTTTCTCAGTAAAGCTATAGGCATAAGATGGTACTCTATGGGAAAGCGCTTCTGTCTCCACTCGCACGTTTCTGAAATCGACAGACGGTAAATCATCTGAGCCTATGAACTCTAATGCAAACGGCAAATATAACTGGGTATGCTGTTGCGTGGCCTCGACCCATTCTTTCACACCACTTGGAGCAATAATCTTCAGAGGCTCTTTTCGGCCACTCATTCCCGCGCTTGCGAGAATGCCCGGTAGGCCATAACAGTGATCACCATGAATATGGGTGATAAAGATGGCTTGCAAGGAGTTGGCTGACAAATTGGTATGCAGAATTTGATGCTGTGTTCCTTCCCCACAATCGATAAGATACCAGCCACTGCCTTTTTCTTCACGAACGGCGATGCCTGTCACATTCCTAGTTTTAGTAGGAACACCAGATGACGTTCCAAGAAAGACTATATTCATTAAAACCTACCCTAATCGCTACCAGCACTCGCTGAGAGATCTAAAAAGCAGTGTAAAGATACAGGCTATTTTTACTTTGGCAAATAAAATGCTCATTACTGTGAACGAAATATCACTTAATATGTTGATTTTTCATAGTATTTTAATACAAATGGTGGAGAATCTGAAATAGTCAGGGAGCCATTGTGATCAGCGGGGCACTTAGGGAACGAACATCTTTTTAGGCCAGCTAACTTTATGATGTGTTTGAATCGAAAAAGGCGTTGACCTTGGTGACTGATGGCTGTCGCTGTCCCTTTCTTCAAGGGGCTAGGGTGGGGGATTTGGTGTTTTTAGCCGAGTTAACGTTTTACTCAGGTCTTTATCGGTATTTTTTTACGGTTTTTTTACGGCTATTCTCGTTCTTTTTCTAGATATTTTATGCCTTAAAAATTTATTATAGCGCGCACTAATGTAAAGGCTCACAGGAGCAGGTTTGTAGATGGGAAATAGTTCTAGGTTTAGCACAATATTGCATTTGTGCAGTTTTTTGGTGCTTCTTTATAGTCTCTCTATGCTGGTTCCCATTCTTATCAGCTTTATCTACGGAGAAAATGAGCTACATGCTTTTTTGATTACGTTTGCTATTGCTTTTTCGATTGGTTTGATAGGCTGGAAAGCAACGGATGGCGGTGATAAGAACCTAAGAACCCGAGATGGTTTTATGGTTGCTGTTATTTTCTGGGTTAGCTTTTCTATCATTAGTACCTTGCCCTTGTACCTTGATCGTCGTCTTGGTCTGTCAATGACGGATGCTCTTTTTGAAGGGATCTCAGGCATTACAACGACAGGGGCGTCTGTTCTTAGTCACATTGATACTTTGCCTAAGTCCATTTTGTACTACCGTGCTCAACTCAACTTTCTTGGTGGACTAGGGATCATCGTTTTAGCGGTTGCCGTCATGCCGTTTCTGGGGATAGGGGGAGCAAAGCTTTATCAGTCTGAAATGCCTGGCCCTATGAAAGAGGAGAAATTGACACCTAGGCTGGCTGATACCGCTCGTAACTTATGGGTGATTTATACAGCAATGGCTGTATTGTGTGGATTGTCCTATTACGCTGCAGGGATGAACTGGTTTGATGCCTTGTGTCATAGTTTATCGACAGTGTCTCTGGGGGGATTCTCTACCCATGACGACAGTTTAGGATATTATCATAGCGCACCGATTGAGATAGTGGGCGGCGTGTTTTCCATTTTAGCGGCACTTAACTTTTCTCTTTATTATATCGTTATTTTGAATCGTAGCTTTAAGCCTATCTTTAAAAATTCGGAAGTCCGTTTTTTTATTTTAGTCTTATTTATTATAGTCAGTATTGTGTGTCTTGAGTTGTATCGAACAGGCACGTTTGATGCTAAAGACTCGCTTGTTCATGGGTTTTTCCAAGCTGTGTCAATTATGACGGATAATGGACTAGGGGCGGCGAATTTCCCCCATTGGCCTGCTCAAGTTGTGTTGCTACTTATGGGGGCGAGTTTTTTTGGCGGTTGTGTTGGTTCTACTTGTGGTGGTATCAAGGCAATGCGTTTTCTCCTTCTGTATCGCCAAGGATCAAGAGAAATCGATCAGTTGATCCATCCAAATGCTGTTTATCAAATCAAGGTTGGGGGTGACTCTGTCTCTGATAGGGTAATTCAGTCGGTATGGGGGTTGTTCTTTCTCTTTATTTTCTTTTCTTGCGCCTTTATATGGGGATTAGTCGCAATGGGGTACGACTTACCCACTGCATTTGGCACAGTCGCTGCCTGTATCAATAATATGGGGTTTGGCTATGGTGAGACGGCATCTGGTTTTGGTGGTTTGACAGATCCAGCAAAATGGTTGATGTGTGTTGCGATGATCTTTGGTCGTTTAGAGATTTTCCCCGTTCTTATCGTATTATCTCGAACCTATTGGCGCTTCTAATACTCTCTTGTTACTTGATGTATGAAGCGGTGATTTGTTCAACTGATACTCGTTAAGGTCATTGGTAAGATATAGACTGAGACTTTTGCACGACTACTGTGCTTGCCAATACTTTGTTAAAAACAGACTCAAAATGCTCATTTATCGCTATAAACTCCGCTTTCTCGTCTTTTTTTGCCGCGTCTTGGCGTCGCTCGTGACATCGTGCAAAGGTCTCAGACTACCTGTATAACAAGCTTTGGCCTTATGAATAAACACGTTTGCCCTATGGCAATTTATCGCTGAGTAGTCTGTAACGACTGTAATGGGCGTCTTATTAGTGTTCAAAACGCCCCAATCCACTTTCTTGCATTCAAGAAAAGTATGATATGTTGAATCATACGAGCCTGTGTTATTGAGCCGTTAACATACTCATTTATTCCATCTAGCTGTTAAAGGGAGAAAAAGTGGAAGTCCAATATTTAGAGAAAAACTCTGATTATGCATCCGTACTGGAAGTGTTGTTACAACTTCGTACGACTTATAATGTCGATTCTTTGTCTGCTCAAATCGACAAACAGCAATCGAATGGCTATCAAGTCGTCTATGTTAAATCATCAGAGGGTGTGTTGGCTGTCGCTGGGTTCAGCGTTGGTGAAAAACTCGCGTGGGGTAAACATATTTATATCGAAGATTTGGTTACCAACACTGAGTTTCGTTCCCGTGGTGTGGGTAAGTTTTTAATGGATTGGTTCAAATCCTATGCTTTGGAAAAGGGTTGTGGACAAATTCACTTAGATTCTGGTGTTCAGCGTTTTCCCGCACATAAGTTTTATTTACGTGAAGGTTTCAATATTGCAAGTCATCACTTTTCAATGGTTGGCATACAAAAAAGCTAACTGAGGGCTTTAGCCAGCTTGTATATCAGACGTTTGTACCATCAGATGAATAAGGTCTCTAGATGAGTGATAGAGTAAAAAACGCTTTGAGTTGGCTTAAGGGAATATTGGAGTCAGAAGGCATTGGCTACCAGATTGTTGGAGGGCTGGCGGCAACCATTCACGGCGGCAGTCGAGAGGTTGTCGATATTGACCTGTATATCCGTAATTCAGACGCCAACAAACTGTTAACTAGGGTTTCTTCATATCTTGCAAAGCCTTTAATGCGCTACACTGAATATAGCTGGGATTTAGAGTATTTTCAGCTAATCTATCATTCACAAAAAATAGAAATTGGCTTATCTCAGGAGACTCGAATTCAATCAGTCGTCGATGGCTCGTGGCACAGGTTGGAAATAGACTTTTCTAAATCAATACCACTATGCTATCAAGGCATCGAAGTGCCCGTTATCCCTAAAGACGAATTAATTAAGTATAAACGTTTACTTAACAGGGAAGTGGATATAATCGATATACAAGAGCTAACCTTAAATTCAGCGTTGTAAAATAGACTGATATGCGCAAAAATTAATAATTATAAAAAATGAACGATTTATATGAATATCAAGAGAATGCGATTTAGATTAAAGAGTATTCCATTCGTCACGCTGGTACAAAATTTTATTCTAAAGTGACATTAGTACTCACGGTGAATAGTCGATGGTTTAAAGAAAATAAAAAGTCATCTTTTTGACATAACGTCTCGATAAAATCCTCGGTAAGATTGGTTTTTTCTATGATGGGCTGCTTTACGGCTGTGCCAATATGACGAAGGTGAATAGATGCAACTAGGCAACATTAAGAACGTCGTGTTTGATATAGGCAATGTGATGGTTCGTTGGTCTCCTATCGAGGTAGTAAGGTTGACTTTCGGTGACATGGAAGATCTGGAGCAGTATGCAAAAGACCTTTTCCATAGTCGTATCTGGGCGGACCTGAATAAAGGACTAGTGACTGAAGCAGAAGCCAAGCATCAATATCAGGCGTCCATGGGGTTGTCTGAGTTAGAGTGTGAGCGACTGTTTTATTATGTCAAACACTCCCAGATTTTGTTGTTTGGATCCGTCGATTTGCTGAAGCGTGTGAAAGCGGCAGGCTATGGTGTTTACGCACTCACCGATAATGTGGTTAAGACGGTGGAGTATCTACAGTCCACTTATGACTTTTGGTCAGAATTTGATGGCGTCGTTGTATCAGCTAATATTGGTGTTATGAAGCCTCAAGCAGAAATTTACCAGTTATTGTTGTGTCAATATGACTTAACAGCCTCTGAAACCGTTTTTATCGATGATATGTCCTATAACGTAGAAGGGGCTGAAGCGGTTGGTATGTCAGCCATACAATTTAAAAATGCAGAGCAATGTGAGTTAGCGTTAAAGGAACTAGGGCTGAGCTTCTAGACGGATCGGTACCATTTATTTTTAGTTGTTGTCATCATGACGTTTAAGTGATAAAAATATTGGTTATGAACCGATTATTTTGTTTTTTCAAAGGCAACACCGCTACCACCACGACCACAAGGTTGTTTGGAGGGTAGTTGCTGTTTGATTAAAAAAGCCCTCTGAGCGAATTGCCAGAGGGCTTTTTTAATGTCTATTTCTTGTTATTCGCTCAGAGTTTTTCACTCAATGTCTTTCATTAGGAGAAAGAAATGAAAACTCATCGCGAACTAGCAGAACAGCTCGATCTATTTCACTCAGAACAGCAAGCCCCCGGAATGCTTTTTTGGCACCCGAATGGCTGGCATTTGTTCCAAAAGATACAAGAACATATGCGACGCTGTTATCGCCAATATGGTTTTAAAGAAGTGCGTACTCCTCAGCTTATGAAAAAGTCCCTGTGGCAGATTTCAGGTCATATGGCTATGTATGCAGACGATATGTTCTTTGGTGGCGAGCAAAACGGCGATCAAGAATATGCGTTGAAACCGATGTCTTGTCCTGCTCATATACTGATGTATAAACGGGGTGTACACAGCTACCGTGATTTACCACTTAGGCTGTTTGAATTTGGTCTAGTGCATCGTAATGAATCGTCGGGGTCGTTAAATGGTAGCCTACGTTTACGACAGTTTACTCAAGACGATGCCCATGTTTTTTGTGCTTGGTCTCAGGCTAAACAAGAAATCTGCTTATTTCTTAAGCGCGCTAAACAAATATATAACGACTACGGTTACCAAGCCTTAGAGGTGAAAATCTCCACTCAACCAGAGCAGGCTCTAGGTGATGAGGCGACTTGGCGCCGAGCGGAGGAGATACTTAAGTCGGCTTGTCAGGCAGAAATGGTACCCTATGAGATCCAAGTCGGTGAGGGGGCGTTTTATGGTCCGAAAATAGAGCTAGCATTACAAGACGCCATGGGAAGAATTTGGCAATGTGGAACGGTCCAATTGGACTTCAATTTGCCAGAGCGCTTTGCCCTAGAATTCAATAATGACCAAGGCGAAGTGGAACGCCCCATTATTTTGCACCAAGCAGTATATGGCTCGATAGAACGATGGATCGGCATACTACTCGAAGTGTCGCAAGGTGTATTGCCTGAATGGGTGCATCCACAACCCGTTGCACTAGTGACAGTGGATGATTCCGTCTTAGACTACGCTAATCAAATACGCGTCAACCTAGAGCAACAAGATATCAACGTTTTATGTGAGTTTGGTGACCACTCTGTTGGTCGTAAAATTAAACGCGGCTTTGAGCTGAAAATCCCCAATATCATTATCATTGGCGCGCAAGAAGCCAAAACAGCGAGCCTCTCTATCCGGCGGGGTAAGCAGATAGAGGTCATCAAGGAAAACGAACTGGTGTCGTTTTTGAAAGCCAAACAAGGTAGATAAAAGGGGCGTATTATGACCAGCGAAACCAGATAGGCCGCCAAGCAATTGGCGGCCTTTTCTATGCGCTGCATTGCGCCTGTTTATGTTTAGCGACCAAGGCTTCATAAATGGCGAGGTTGTTAGGCATATTGTTTCGTAAATGTTGAATACGAGAAGCATTGGCAGGGTGGGTCGATAATAATTCAGGTGTTTGACTGGTACTGCCCTGACTCATATTTTGCCATAATTTAACGCTTTCTCTCGGATCAAACCCCGCTTTTGCCATGTATTGTAAGCCGAGTAAATCCGCTTCTGATTCTTGTGTTCGGCTAAACGGCAAAATGATACCGATTTGCGCCCCAATGCCCAAGGCTTGGAAAAGCGCTTTTTTCTCTGCGGATTCTTCACCACTGACTTGATAGCCTAAGGATAATAATTGGCTAGTGGCGAGTTGTGTTGATAGTCGTTCATTACTGTGTCTTGCTATCACATGGCCGATCTCATGACCAATGACGGCGGCTAATTGGGATGGGTTTTTCGCAACCTTCAATAGCCCCGTGTATACCCCAATTTTATAACCGGGTAAGGCAAATGCATTAACCTGCTTATCGTTAAATAACACCACTTCCCATTTTTGACTGCGGTATGGGGCGGGTAACACTGCAATGATGGCGTCTGCAACGCACTGCACTTCTTGGTTGAGTTTTGCATTAGAAGAAGCTGGTGTTTCTTGTTTCATAGATGAAAAAGATGCTACACCCATTTTATTCATCTCGCTATCAGGTAACACCGCAAACTGCTTACGCCCTGTTGGAGATGAACTGCAACCTGAGATGGCGACCAACATCACCACCAGTATCACCTTAGAAAAAAACGACATAACCTGCACTTGATACCGCCTTGTAAAACTGCATGGATTGTTGGAATAGCAGACATTATAGAGAAGGCGGCCTAAATGTGGCAATGTAGTTGTTTAGCGAGACGCTATGGCGTTTCAAAGTCATTGAGTTTGAACGGAAGGACTAGCTGGTAAACTGCTGTCTTGTATCGTATTATTGCGTTGTTCTTGGATGCTTTCTAGTAATGTTGTATTCAGCTTACATTGCAGATATAAAAGGAGATTACTTTGCAACCATTCGCTATCTATCCTCAACCTGATCGCCCATCTAATCCTACTCCTCTAGAAATGGCTATTTACAATTATGAGCTAAAAGCCAAAGCTTTTTATGATAAAAAAGCAAAACTGAAAGGTTCGAAAGATGCAGAAGTCATTAATAGATTAAATCAAGACTATAATCATCTTGAAAAAGAGCGTAAGAGGTTGGAGTCTATTACTGTGATACAAGAATCTTTAGACGCGTACAGAGCTGCTAACGAATTATCGGATGAAGAAACTTTATTTAAAGAAAATCACCATCCAACTACTAAACTTGCTAGATTTTTGACTGCGATTGGAGAGCCTAAGCCGACAGTTAAGCATGAAGCTCATCATATAATTCCAGGAAAAGGTCGTTTCGCAGCAATGCCTCTGCTTAGAGCTCGCTTACAATTACATGCTCATGGAATAGGGATCAATGATCCTATGAATGGGGTGTGGTTATATGGTACTGAGAAGGGTAAAGATTTTGATTGGGCAACGGCTGATACTATTTCCCATCGACGTCTACATAGACATAACTATGAGTTGTG
This sequence comes from Marinomonas spartinae, assembly GCF_016461715.1. GTDB lineage: Bacteria > Pseudomonadota > Gammaproteobacteria > Pseudomonadales > Marinomonadaceae > Marinomonas > Marinomonas spartinae_A. Next base: position 183,575 of record NZ_JAEMUI010000006.1, read on the forward strand.
GATATCGGATACATTAAGAGTTCAAGTTAATAAAACCCAATATGTGAATTTGTTGAGACAAGTTAAATTAAAGATTAAAATGGGAACAATGCCACAGAATGTAATGATGCCTAAAAATAAGGCTTAGGATGGTGATTTTTGATTTACGTTCCAAGAAACTATGAAAATGTATGTGATATAATTGACTTTGACTATTTTAAAGTAGCGGAAAAAATCAAACCCAAAATGAGAAGTGGTATCAATCCATTACATTATTTGATGAATATACATCATGAAAATAATACTTTATCTGAGGTTTGGCCTGAGACTATGCACTTTAACTATTTGCTAGATGCTAAGGAGGCCAACTTTGATATTAATATTCTTGCTGGTCTAATTGTTTTTAGTGAAAAAGCACATGATACATTATTCAAATTACTTTCTTTGTATGGTGAGTTTTTGAAAATTAATGTTGAAGGAGATTTAAAATACCTTTTCAATCCTCTTGTATTTGGTGAAGAAGATTTGATTTTAAGTGAAAGGGATTATTTTGATGGGCTTCCTGTTGGCTATAAAAGCATTGTTTTTAAAAGTGATGATGTAGATAAAAAAGCTATTTTTAAGAGTAAGCTAGGAGGTGCGGAGTTTTATTGTAATGATGCATTTGTTAATGCCTACAACACTCACAGTTTAACCG
>NZ_JAEMUI010000007.1 GCF_016461715.1 Marinomonas spartinae
GTTTTTAATCTTGATGCTGTTAATGGATGTCAGCAATTTTTAAGATTTTTAGGACATTTTTCTCGATTATACGCTTATGAAATTGTTTTTAATGATCGACGTAAACGTATTATTTTTAATCCAAAAATTTGAAAAATCTCACATGAACTGTATTCAGAAGAGGTTAATTCTTCTGAGGAAGAGGCTGACAAATAGCTCTTAACTTACAATTAAAAAATTTTGATAAAAATAATTAATATTATTGAATAATAAGCACCTATAGGAACAGTCAATGAAAATATTAACGAGAGAAAATACAATATTATCTATTATGGGGTTGACGTTTGGTTTTGTATTTGTTGATCGTCTATCCATCAACTTTCTAATGCCGTTTATTACACAAGAATTTCATATTACCAATGCTCAAATTGGTTTTTTATCCTCTGCATTATCCGTGTCTTGGGCCATTTCTGCGTATTTTTTAAGCCATTTCTGTACTCGATTTGGGCGTCGGACTGAAGTGTTGGTCGCGTGTGTCGTTTTGTTTTCAATATTTACTCTATTATCTTCGATTGCTGCAAGTTTTATGCTGCTAGTCATTATTCGAATATTAATGGGGATCGCAGAAGGGCCAGTATTACCGATTGCTCAGTCAATATTACTGGAAGAATCTTCAGACAAACGTCGTGGTTTTAATATGGGCTTTGTACAAAATGTCTCAAGTAACTTATTTGGTTCAGTTCTTGGGCCAATTGTATTGATCTTTGTTGCGGAGCATTATGGTTGGCGCCATGCCTTTCTTGTGGTTGGTTTGCCGGGTTTGATTGTGGCGTTTTTAATTTATAAATATGTCAAATTGCAACCTCATTCCCCTGTTATAAAAGAGAAAAAAACCGAAGCTGTGCCATTTAGCTTGAAAAGGGTTTTTCAGAATAAAAACGTAGTGTTAAGTGGCATTTTATCTTGTCTGATGGTGGCATGGATGTTTTCTCAACTGACGTTTATTCCTGTGTATTTGACCAAAATTCAAGGTTATAGCGGTTATCAAATGGGTAGTGTAATGAGTGTACTGGGGGCTTCCGCTGTCATCTCTGGGTTATTTGTTCCTATGTTGTCAGACATGTTTGGTCGAGCTCGCGTCTTTCGCGTTTTTACCCTGATTGCGATCCTGTGTCCCTTAAGCGTGTTGTATTTGGCAGGCAATCAAACTTATATGATGATCAGCTTATTCTTCTTCTACTTTGGTTTGGGATCCATTCCTATTGTCATGTCGATTGTTCCATCAGAAAGTGTTCCCCGTCAGCACGTTGTCGGAACGCTTGGCTTCGTTATGGCCGTAACGGAACTGCTTGGTGGTTTTTCTGGCCCTGCTATTAGCGGTGTTTTGGCGGATATGTATGGACTAAATGCGCCTTTTTACTTTGCTGCAGGTGTCGCGGGGATAGCTTGTCTCGGATCATTTTTATTGCTGGAGACATCTCCGAAATTTAAAAAGCGAGTAGGTGAGGATATGCATCAACCAGCAACCACGCAGACGTTAGGCCGTTAAGCGGGACTTTAAAAATTTTTGAATACAATGCTAAAAAAATAGGCTTTAAACTCTTGTTTTATCCTTTAGTATTTTGTCTGCTTTTCATTCTTAAATTATGGCGTTTCAGGAACGAAACGCCATGCTATATTGAAATAAATTTGCAACCAATGAAAATTAGCGCTATTTTTCCTTTGCTGCAAACACTCATATTAACTGGTATGGCGACTTAACAGGACGGCTAGTTGAGTACGGTTTTTACAATTCAGTTTATGCATCGCACTGTTAATATGGGTACGTATTGTTGTAGAACTTATGGCCATTTCTCGCGCAATTTCTTTATCAGAGAAACCTGAGGGTAAAAATTTCACAACCTCCAGCTCTTTTGCTGTGAGAAGAGGCAAAAATGGGGCTTTATCAGACAATGATTCCTCAAAGTAGGGCTTAAGTAGGCTTAAAATTTTTACTTCTCTTTTCGAGAATGGTGCCTTATGTTTAGATCGCCATATTCTAAAATCCCCAATGTGAAACCCGCATTTGGAGATAAACATGTTAATACCATGATGCATATCATTAGGCTCTAGAAAATCATGGTAAAAGGCACTATTTTCTAATCTCTTCCGTTCTATTACTTCATCGATAATAACAGGCTCTATGTGCATACTAGCAATGGGCGTGACAATATCGTCACTGTATTGATAAGAGTTGTATTTATCTATTGAAGCTTGATCTATATTTAGAGCAACCCCTTTCCTGGATTTTTGGCTATTTTTATCAAAAACGTATGAAGCTATAAATTCTGAGTTAAGTAATTCAGATAAACTTGATAGCACATTCTTTCGTTTCACTTCTGAAGAAATTGGCTGTTGTAACTGCCAAATTATCGAAGCAGTATGACTTAAATCTTTTTCATTCAGCATAAAAGTGCTCCTTATTTTTGTTGTGGTTAAGCAATATAAATGCCAGAAACTATCTTTTTTCCTCCACCATTTGGAGGATTCTCAAACAGTAAAACTTTCACTAACGTTAGATGAAATTTTGTAACTATGGAAAAATCATGTACAGAAATCTATTATTAACACTACTGTCGCTCAGTGCAACTCCACTTTTGCAGGAAAAGAAGATATGACTAATATTCGTGACATACGAGATCGCATTTGTTCAGGAAAAATGACAGCACAGGAAGTAGCTAAATTTTGGCTTAATCGAGCAGAGAATCTTGATAAGTATAATGCTTTTTCAAGTATCAATAGGCAGCACACAATTGACCAAGCAATACATGTAGATGAAATGGTCAAGACAACGGGAGCCTGTCCAGAGTTAGCTGGCGTACCTTTTGCCATCAAAGATAATATTGATGTAGAAGGGTATGTTAATACTGGGGGGACCTATGCTCTTCGACATTACCGTCCAAAAAGCAATTCTAAACTGATTGAAAAAATTCTATCGGCTGGCGGAGTTATTCTCGGCAAAACATCGATGCAAGAGCTAGCTTTTGGCATATCTGGCTACAACCCAAACTATCAATCTGATAGTGGAGTGGGCGTTAAGAATGCTCATAATACGACAAAAATCGCTGGGGGGTCGTCGTCAGGCAGTGGCGCAGCCGTTGGTGCAAACATCGCCCCCATTGCTATTGGTACTGATACCGGTGGATCCGTCAGTATTCCGAGTGCTTTAAATGGTTGTGTGGGCTTTCGTCCAACAACACTTCGCTATCCGACAGACGGTATAATCCCTATTTCGTTTAGTCGTGACACTCCTGGGACTATGGCTCATAGTGTTGCTGATATTATTACAGTTGATAACGTCATCACAGGTATAAAGGCCCTTCCACAGTATTCTAAAATACGACTTGGTATGCCAAGTTATCACTGGAGCGATTTAGATAAAGAGACAGCGCAGCGCTCTAGAGACCTAATTGAAACACTAAACAAATCAGGTATTGAAGTGGTCGATGTTGAGTTGGAAGGCGCAACCGATCTCGCTAACAAATTTAGTATGCCCGTGGCTATATATGAAGCGCGGGAGGAATTAATTCGGTATTTGAAAGAAACAGAAACAGGTATAACAATTGAACAGCTGGGATCGGAGATTAAGAGCCCTGATGTATACACTATCATTAACGATGCGGTTATTCCTTTAACATTCAGTACAAATAAATCAGATCCAAGCCTTGAATCATTGTATATAGAAGGTATAAAAAAATACAGACCAGCATTATTAAGAGTCTACGAGAAAACGTATGAAGAAAACCAAATTGATGCATTGATTTTTCCAACCACGCCTCAGGTAGCCATAGATTCCAACGCTGAAGCAAGTTCACCGCAAAACTTTTCACGGGTTATTCGAAATACTGATATGGGCAGTAATATACGATTACCCGCTATTACATTGCCTATGGGCTTAGGCCCTAGCAGTAAACTTCCTATTGGTATTTCGATTGAATCCTTACCTAACCATGATCGAAATGTGCTAGCCATTGCACAGGTTGTGGAATCCATTATTTCTAAGAAGTTTAAATAATATTTGCTATTAAAAAACAGAGGCTGAATTTAAATGGATTTCCATTTTCTACTTTTCAGGTAATCAAACTTATAGGGTGATCAGTTTATTTTCGTTTTACTTTGCTGCAGGTGTCGCGGGGATAGCTTGTATCGGATCATTTTTGTTAGTGGAAACGTCACCTAAGTTTTGCCTACCAAAATTGGCGGAAAATAGGTAACTCGATCCTCTTATAAATAGAGGGAAATAATTTTACTTTCCCTCTATTTTTCCACTTCGTTGCTTTTAGATAGGTCGTCAAAGACACTACGAACTATATTTCTAAATGATAAGTAAGCGGTGTAGTCTTTTATCGATTTTGCACACCATAGATACAAGTCTCTGTTTATTGGCGTGACATCATTCATTTTAATTTCAATGATGGGATAATGTTTTTGAATGGTTGAGACTGGAAAACTGGGTAAGGCAGCAAGGTAACGTCCTGTAGACAGCATTTTTATCAGCATCATCGCATCATTTCGAAAGACCACTTTGGTTTTCGTGCCATGAATCCCATAGGAGGTCAGCATTTCTGTCGTTTGCTTTTCAAAGTAAGAGGCGATGCCTAGACTGAGCCAATCTTGCTCGATGAAATCCTTATTTTGAATGTGTTTTTCATTGGCTAGTGGATGATTTTCACCGCAAAAAATACCGATTTTATCTCGGATAATGAGTTCTTTATGGAGTGTTGGGGCGATTTTGTCCGTTGATTGGGGAGCGATAATGATGTCAAATTGATCGTCAATCAATCCTTCTAAAGCAATGGATGGATTTAAGCAGGTTGCCGTTATTGCTATTTCTGGGTGCTTCTCCAACATTTTTTCAATGATGATGGGCAATATTTCCATTGCGAACAGTGAGCCAGAAGCAATGCGTAAATTGTGTTTAATACCTAATTTATACTGAGATACCTGTTCTTTTGCCGAGTCTAATCTGCGAGTAATCGCGCGACCCTCCCTCGCTAAAGATTCACCTACTGGAGTGCTTGAGACACCAAAACGGCTGCGTGTAAACAGTTGTGTACCCACCTGCATTTCGAGGGTGGCCATGGCTCTTGTTAGCGTCGGTTGGGCAATATTTAAATGCTCGGCTGCGGCGGTAATAGAGCCTTTTTCTAAAATAATAGATAAGTAAACAAGGTGTTTGGATTCCATTAACAATGCCTCTTTAGGTCATCTGCGACTGTTCAGCTGCGTATCAGCCTACTTCAAATAACGTTAATTCAACCAATGTGGGTTTGCGAACCCCCACTCCGATAAAAAGACGTTCTGTGATCCATTGGAAACGTTCTGCACTGGTTTCAAATTTAGGAGAACAGCGGAAATAAACTTGCTGAGGATCCACTGGTTCACCCTTTTTGATTTGTTGTGTCACTTCAGGGGAGGCCACTCGAATAGCACTATTATGGACATAAATACACTCTCCTTGGTCTGTTTCAATGGTATAGTGTGCATCTAAAAGCGCCAGTCTAGGAGTGGCGATAAGTTGGTAGTCAGCCCCGCCTGATAGCACTTTTCCTTGCCAATTCTGCCCAGAAACTTTACCGCCTAAAATGGGGATGAGACGACGTTCACCATGTACTGATTTTCCTATTTCTTGTGGCTTGGCCACTTCGATTTCTAACGTGGCGAAGTAATTCAGCGTTGGTGCATTTATCATATAAAACCTCCTATTCTTGTTATTTTTAGTACGTATATATTGAAGAAGAGACGTCGTTCTAATCGAATTTTCTGGCACTTCTTTTGTGTACACAAGGTCTACTAGTTTGCACTATTCAGGCAAACAAGCCAATTTTCGTATTCATTTTTGTATGATTAAAGATTCAAATTGCTATTTTACGGATATATGAAATGAAGGTAGATTGTTTACTGCTAAACAAAAAAAATAAAATCAGCAGGATAATAAAATGTATACTTTCAAAAGGTTCTTTAGGAAGCCGATAGGGATCATTGGTCTTGTTTGTGCCAGTGCGTTTGTTACGACCGTCAGCCAGGCGCAAACAATAGGCATGGAATCAGCCAGTGAAAACAGTGTTCTCGGTATGTTGCCTCAGGCCATGGCTCCATACTGGGCGAAAAGTGGCATAAATATTCAACTTGCTCTCAATCAAACGCTCACCAAGTCTCTTCTTAAAATAGCATTAGGCAAGCTAGATTCTGCCGTTGTTCCTCCTCTCGCATATGAAGACTTTCAAAAAGGCACAGGCCCATATGCCAAAATTGCAGCTAAAACCAAGTCAATCGCAGGGAATGTACGTGCCTTATTTGCTATTCCGGGAAGTTATTATCATGCCATTACAAGCGTCAAGTCTGGTATTAAAAGTTGGCCTGAAGCAAAAGGCAAACGCGTATATATAGGACCACCAGCCGGTGCGGCTAATCAACAAATTATTGCACTCGCAAAAGCGGGCGGGCTGATGCCAGGAAGCTATGACGCGATCAAAGCACCTTGGGGAGCGGCCACTCAAAGTTATCAAGACGGTCAGTTTGATGTGTATGTGGGGACTTTTTCTTTAGGGTCACAAGCGGTCGCGGAATTAGGACTGACGAATAAGTTTCGTCTTTTAGGAATACCTAAATCCAAAATGAATCCGCCAGAAGGGGCTGGTATGCAGCCTGCCGTTATTCCTCCACACACCTATCCTGGCCAAGTCAATGAGAAAAAGGTCATCACTTGGCAAACCTTGATGATGATGGTTGTTAAAAAAAGCATGAGTGATGAGGTTGCTTATAAATTAACAAAGGACTACATCGAGCATAGAAAAGCCCTGGCTAAGTCGAATGTCATGCTCAGAGATCTTCTTACCACAAACTATTTTTCTGGCGTCAATATGACATTGCACCCTGGTGCGGTACGTGCTTATAAAGAAGCAGGGATTAAAATTCCAGCGAAATTATTGCCTTAAAGCCAAAGTGTATTAAGCCAGACTTCTTAATTTCTATTTTTGAACTGCTTACTTATCGGAGAGCTATCTCTCCGATGAAGGGAGGTTGCATGTCTTCTTTTCGAACCTTGCCTAGAGTGTTTTCTTGGCTTCCTGGGTGCCTTAGTTTATTAGTCTGCTTATATGGCTTGGCAAATGTCATGCCTGCTATTGGCGGTTTTCGTCTTGGTCCCTTTCCACTGGTTCCTTTTCGTGCAAGTTTTTTTGCTCTGTGCGTCGTTGTAATTGCTTTATCTATTATTGAAAGGTCCCTTACTGAAAAAAAAGGACTGATTATTTCGATTATTAGCACCATCTTAATGTTTGCGATGATGTGGTGCTGTTGGTCTTTCTATAAAGTGAGCAGCGAACTAGATAGTGGTATGTTTTTGTTCGGCCCAAAGGAAATGTGGACTGCTCTTATTGCCTCGGCTGGTGCGCTTTTCTTTTGCTGGCGGATGTGGGGAGTGCCGGTTACGTTACTGGGCGTTATTGGTATTTTGTATATGGCAACGGGTCACTATTGGCCTGGTCCATTACAAACCGTCAGTAATGATATTAATGAAACGCTTTCCCAGAACTTATTATACAGTCTGGATACGGGGATCCTAGGCAGTACCTTTTCCATTGTTATAACCACGGTTTTTCCATTTATTATTCTGGGTGCTGTTCTGGAAGGTGTTGGAGCAGGCGATTCGATGATACGCATTGCCTTTCATTGGATGCGTAAAACAGCAGGTGGACCTGCGCACGCCGCCGTTATTTCTTCTGCTTTGTTCGGAACCGTATCTGGAAGCGCCGTCGGGAATGTCGTAGGGACAGGTGTTATCACCATTCCAATGATTAAGCGAAGAGGTTTTTCAGCAAACTTTGCCGGAGCGGTTGAAGCCTCAGCCTCCACTGGTGGGCAAATAATGCCGCCTATAATGGGGGCCGCCGCGCTGGTGATGGCGAATTTTGTTGGCGTCAGTTATATGACAGTGATGATCGCAGTATTGGTGCCTTCTATTGCTTACTATGGCAGTTTATTTGCCATGATCGTATTCGAGTGCCGCAGACTTGGTATTAAGGCGGAAGAAGAGATCGTTGGTGTTGATAAGCCGAATAGGCAAGATTATATGAACTTGATGCTTATCTTTATTCCCCTTGCCATCATCGTTGCTTTGCTGCTGTATGGCTTATCGCCATCTGGGGCCTCCATTGTTGCCTTAGTTCTGTTATTTCCATTAAGTCTGATTAATCCAGAAATTAGAGCGAAACCTGTGGCACTAATAAAAAGCTTGGCCATTGGCGGTCGAACCTTTGCCGGCTTATTGATGGCAATTGCGGCCGTGAGTATTGTTATTTCGTCTTTATCTGCGACAGGTGTTCCCGTTAAATTCAGTGTTTTACTGGCCAGCATTGTTTCTAACTCTCTGTTGCTCTCTTTACTGATTGCGGCATTATGCTGCATTGTTTTAGGCATGGGGATGCCAACGTTACCAGCCTATGTAACCGTTGCGACAATTGCTATACCCGCAATGGAGCAATTGGGCTTGGCACCACTAACGGCTCATATGTTTGTGTTTTTCATCGCTGTAGGGTCGTGCATTACTCCGCCTGTCGCGATCGCCGCCTTTGCGGCGGCGAGTATATCGAATGGTGGACCCATTGGTACGTCCGTGCAGGCCTCTAGAGTCGGCATCATGATTTTCCTTATCCCATTTGCGTTTGCGTTCAATCCACAGCTACTAACAGTGAGCCAATCTGGTGTGAGTTTCGAGTTGTTACCATGGTTATGGGTAGTGATGAAACTGGTAGTAGGAATTGTGTTGATTGCCACCGCACTGTCAGGTTTTCATCGACACAAACTGCGTTTTTATGAAATCGCGGCACGCTTGGCTGCGGCCGTTATGCTGTTTGTCCCAGATATCTTGTGGGATCAAGTCGGTATTTGTTTCGCTATCTTCTTGTGGGTTTGGCATTTACGCCATGATTTTAAAATATGGCATCGTTTTAAGGGAGCAGAATAATGACCAACATTATATACATTGTCGCAGATGACCTTGGTTACGCGGATTTAGGATGTTATGGAGGCCGCAAGGCTCAGTTTGGTGACGTATCACCAAACATCGATAAATTGGCGGAAGAGGGCATGATTTTCTTAGAAGGTTACGCGAATTCCCCTGTGTGTTCGCCAACCCGTTTCGCGCTAATGACCATGGCTTATCAGTATCGGCTTCGGGGGGCGTTAGAAGAGCCAATCAATAGTAAGAGTAAAGGCAGTAAAGTGTTGGGCTTGCCTCCGCATATACCGACATTGCCCTCTCAACTTAAAAAAGCCGGTTACTACACAGGCTTAATGGGGAAATGGCATTTAGGGTACCCGCCAAGCTTTGGCCCTAGATCGTCTGGATACGATGAGTTTTTTGGCATTATGGCAGGTGGCGTTGACTACTTTTCTCACAAAAGTGGCTATGGCGATCACGATCTGTGGATTAATGAAGAAGAGCACAAAGAGATCGGTTATTTAACGGATCTTATCTCCGAGCATTCTTTGGAGTTTATTAACCGAAGAGCAACTGAGGCGTCTAACAAACCGTTCTTTTTGAGTATTCATTATACCGCTCCTCATTGGCCTTGGGAGACGAGAGAGGATGCCCACCTAGCAGATAACCTCTCCACACTGTTTCATCTAGAAGGCGGCAATATCCATACCTATCGGAAGATGATTCATCATATGGACGAAGGTATCGGTCGTATTATGGCAGCTTTAGATGAGCATGATATGGCAAAGGATACCTTGATTGTCTTCACCAGTGACAACGGCGGCGAGCGCTTTTCAGATAACTGGCCATTAGTCGGCGGCAAAATGGACCTGACCGAAGGGGGGATTCGTGTGCCGTGGATTGTTCGTTGGCCTGGGGTGGTCAAGCCAGGGAGTGTGAGCATGCAGCATTGTATGACAATGGATTGGTCGCGAACGCTACTGGAAGCGGGAAATGGTCAATTTGATCCTGATTACCCTGTGGATGGGGTATCCCTGATGCCGGTTCTAACAGGGGAGACGGAAGAGTTTGAGCGGCCACTATATTGGCGCATGAACCATCGTAATCAACGGGCTTTGCGCATCGGCGATTGGAAATATCTAAAAGTAGATGAGCATGAATACTTATTTAATGTAACCAATGATGCTCGTGAGCGAGCGAATTTGGGGAAAAAGTATCCTGAAAAATTAGAGGAGATGAGACAGCAGTGGCTTGATTGGAATGCCACGATACCCGCAATACCAGAGGATGCTACGGTAAGTCTTGGTTATAGCGTTGCGGATATGCCTCAGCGTTAGGGTTTTTTATTGTAGGGCAATATGTTGTTGATATAGGCAACAGCATGCAGAAGACATTTCCATAAAGGGAATGAACTTAAATAATAATAAAAAGGTTGTTTACAATGAAAAGAATACATTATGGAACTCTCGTGACAATGTCTGTGATAGGAGTAATCAGTGCCAATGCTCAGGCCGACAGTTTACAGGATGCGATCAAAGGTGGGACCTTCTCTGGTGAACTTCGTAATACGCTAGAGCTTGCCACCAAATCCGATGCGACGGCCGCCGGCGCGTTTAACAACGCGAAAGTCTTGGGTTCGGCATTGACCTTAGACTACCTCACAGGATCCTATTACGGCTTTAAAGTAGGCATGGGATCTGAAACAGGTTATGACTGGAAACTCCAAGACAATGACACTCTAACGACATCCGGTGGGGAAAATGATCATCGAGATACGGTCAATACGACAAATTTGTATCGAGCTTTCCTTGATTATCGTTTCCGTAAAGAGATAACCGATACCCACATACGCATCGGTCGACAGGGGATTGTTTCTCCTTTATTAATGAATAGCGGCGTCTATCCAATGAAAGATTCGTTTGACGCGGCAGTAATTGAGAACAAAGATATTCAGAATACCTTGCTGCGTGTTATGTATGTAACGAAATGGAATATGCGCTATGGCGATGATAACAATGGCTCTCTCACCCAAACCAGTAAAAGTTATCACAACCCCGTTGTTTCACTCTATATGGATAACAAAAGCATCAAAGGCTTAAACATTGAAGCTCAATGGTTGGCGAACCATAATGATGAAAATGCAGGTGACCCACCGACAGCGGTAACGGCGAAGGATTACGATACAAGCTTTTTGGGGTTGACTTATAAAGTATTGGATACCAATTGGGTGGTCGGTGCTAAGACACTGTCGGCCAATTTTGAAAACAGTGCCAATACTGGCTACTGGGGCGCACTTGTTAAAAATACCTTTAACGGTATTGGTGTTCAGTTGGCGTATACTTCTGTGCAAGATGCGGCGAGCTTCCCGGGGACCTTAGGGCATGTCCCCATGTTTCGTGCTTACAACCCAGGCTTACAGGGCGAGTATTATGCTGGCCTAAAAACCACATCGATTGCAGCAGATTATGGCTTTCACATACCTGGTTTTAAAACGACAATTGGTTATACCTCTTGGCAACAAAGTGCACAGGGGATAAAACACAGTCGTGGTACGGATTTAGATGGTGGATATGAAGCGTCTTTGCGTGTTGATTATAAGTCCCAAGACATTAAAGGTTTGTCTGCGCTGATGCAGCTATCCTATATGAATTACAATCAAAATGTCCCAGAAGATTCCTTAACAGTCCTACGGACATCTGTGAATTACCAATTCTAATTAAAAACCACTGTCTAGAGCCTCTAGACAGTGGTTTCCTCGCTTAATTATGAACACATCTGACTTATGAGATCAGACAGGAAGTTTTTCCACTTATGCCTACTAGCATCGCTTTGGGTATATCGTAAAAAACGCAAACCGTTGTTCCTCCATTAAACCTCCACACAACATCAATCAATACTCCATCGAGCAATGTGAGAATCAGCTTTCTTAACTACAGCAACGTAAGAAAGGGTGTTATATGTCGATTCATCGACGATGGGTTTTTATCGGTTTTTCTGTCGCGGCGGTGATTGCGGTTGGCGTCGCGATGTCGTCAAATCTAATGCAAACCAGTAGCGCTAATTTTTTGACGGCTACTGTGACGGTCGGCAATCTGGATCAGACGGTCACGGCATTGGGACGTTTACAGCCTAAGGAGCTAGTCAATGTGGGCGCTCAGGTGACAGGTCAAGTCCAGCGTCTACATGTCGTACTGGGGCAGAAGGTGAAAGCGGGCGATCTTATTGCCGAAATTGATGCCAAGCCACAACAGCTAGCATTGCGTAATGCAGAAGCGTCCGTCGCGTCATTACAAGCACAAAAGGCTGCTCGACAAGCGACATTGGTGCAAGCACAACTCACCTACAATAGACAAAAGACGTTGATAGCGGTTGATGCCACGGCAAGGGCCGATGTCGAAGCGGCACGGGCCGCACGAGATGTGGTCCGTGCGGAAATCAACTCGCTGCAAGCACAAATTGATCAAGCTCGTATACAGGTAGAGACGGCGCGCATCAAATTGGCCTACGCACGTATTACTGCACCCATGGATGGCGTGGTCGTCGCCGTGGTGACCAAACAGGGTCAGACGCTTAATTCATTCCAGTCAGCTCCTACGATTGTGGTCATCGCCAAGCTCAATGTCATGACCGTTCGAGCCAAAATCGCGGAAGCCGATGTTAATAAAATTCATCCCGGCCAGTCGGTTTGGTTTACCACACTGGGGCAGAAACATCGCTATCAAGCACACATTGAACAGGTTGAGCCAGCCCCAAAATCCATTGTCAAAGGTGAAACCAGTACTGCTCAAGCCATCTACTATAACGCGCTGTTTGATGTACCGAATCCAAAGGGCGTGTTGAAGCCATCAATGACAGCTCAGGTATCTGTGCTGGTAGCAAGGGAGCGGGGCGTTGTGCTGATTCCCATAGCCGCATTGGGGGAGCGTATCGATGATGGCTATCGGGTTAGAGTGGTGAATCCTGAAACTCACCAAGTGGTTTCTCGTCAGGTGAAAATTGGAATAACCACGACCAACCAAGCGGTGGTCATTTCTGGTGTGAAGCCTGGTGAACAGGTTGTTCTCGGTGAGGCTGGGTCAGAGAGCAATTCGTCAGCCAATCTGATGGGGATATAACCGTGGGATCACCATTACTTGAAATACGTAATTTGCGCCGTGAATTTGCTGCTGGGGAAGGTGTTGTCACGATCTTGAAAGACATTAACCTGCGCATCGACGAAGGCGAGATGGTGGCTATTGTCGGCGCATCTGGCTCGGGTAAGTCGACCTTGATGAATATTCTCGGATGTTTGGATCGTCCTAGTTCTGGTACTTATTGGATCGCAGAGCGAGAAACCAGTTCACTGAGTGGGGATGAATTAGCCGAACTGAGACGGGAACACTTTGGTTTTATCTTTCAGCGTTACCATCTACTGACTGATATCAGTGCTCTTAGCAATGTTGAACTGCCAGCCATCTACGCCAACTGTGATGCCTCTGTGCGCCATGAACGGGCGAGCGCTTTATTGACCCGTCTTGGTTTGGGAGATAAACAGCATTTTCGTCCGAGTAAACTCTCGGGTGGGCAACAACAACGTGTGTCGATTGCGCGTGCTTTGATGAATGGCGGCGCAGTGATTCTAGCCGATGAGCCCACGGGTGCGCTGGATAAAGCCAGCGGTGTGGAAGTAATGAATATTCTACGGGAACTCAACGCTGACGGACATACGGTTATTCTTGTCACCCATGACATGGAAGTCGCCTCACATGCTCCTCGGCAGATTGAAATCAGCGATGGGATAATTGTCGCCGACCAGCGTCGCGAACCAAGCAATCCGCCATCAGCTCTGCATCATCAACTGCCACCCCGTGCCGATGTGTTGAGTGCGTTTTGGGGAGGCTTTACGGAAGCATTCCGTATGGCGCTACGTTCGATGAATGCACACCGCTTACGGACCTTTTTGACTATGCTGGGCATTATCATCGGTATTGCTGCCGTGGTCGTTGTGGTGGCGATTGGTCGTGGTGCCCAGCAGCAGGTTATGAGGCAGATTAGTGATTTGGGGACGAATACGCTGGATATCTATCCTGGTAGTGATTTTGGTGATTTAGAGGCGGCCGCCATCGAAACCCTGACCGCAAGAGATGCTGAAGCACTGGCAACACAACCCTATATCGACAGTGTAACCCCTAATGTTTCAACCAGTGTGACAGCCCTTTATCAGAATATTGCCGCAAAAGCTCAGGTGAACGGGGTCGGTGCAGACTACTTTCGAGTACGTGGCTTGAAGCTTGCCAGTGGGCGTTTTTTTAACGAACGTGAGGCCGAGCAATCTGCCCAAGTGGCCATTATTGATCAACGGGCACAGGCCGCTTTGTTTGCACACACTGCTCACCCAATCGGTAGGGTCGTGTTGATTGGAGACATGCCAGTCGAGATCATTGGCGTGTTAAAGTCATCGCAAAACAATTTTACTGGCTCCAGTCCCATCCTCTATGTCCCTTACAGTGCTGTCGCCACTCGCCTGATAGGGAAGTCTTATCTGGATAATATTACCGTGCGTCTAAAGGGCAAGGTTTCCAGCAAGGCCGCTGAGCAAGCAGTGACAAGCTTTATGGTTCGTCGTCATGGCAGCAAGGATTTTTCCATCTTTAACTCAGACCAAGTGCGTCAGGCGGTGGAGAGAAGCAGTGCAACGCTCACGCTATTAATCTCTGCAATTGCCGCCATTGCACTGCTTGTTGGTGGCATTGGGGTGATGAACATCATGTTGGTATCCGTCACTGAACGTACTGGTGAGATTGGTGTACGTATGGCAGTGGGGGCACGTCAAGTCGATATCCTACAGCAATTTCTGATTGAGTCGGTATTGGTGTGTTTGGTCGGTGGGTTCATCGGTATCGCATTGGCATTGTCAGTGGGAGGGCTGATTAAGCTCACGGGGATCGATCTACCATTAATCTATTCCGTGGACTCTATGTTGCTAGCGGTTGCCTGTGCCTCATTGATCGGCATCGCCTTCGGATTTTTTCCTGCCCGCAATGCCTCTCGGCTGGATCCGATCCAAGCATTGGCGAGGGACTGATGACTATGTTTAAGCAAAGTGTTGTATTGGCCGCTGTTATACTGACAGGCTGCTCCACGCTCACCCGTACTGACTATCACGCACCGGCTGTTTCACTACCGGCGACTTTTAAAAACGTCACAAGTGACGTTGGGGCCACACCTCTTGATGTCTGGTGGCGTCGGTTAGAGGAGCCGCATCTAGATGCTTGGGTTGATTTAGCTCGCGCTCGTAATGCCGACCTCATGGCGGCGGCCATCCGTGTGAAACGTGCGACCCTTGAGTCTCGTTTAGCAGGCAATGCCTTATTACCCGCTTTCAACGGCACGGTTGCAACCAGCGTGAGCCGTCCACTGTCCGGTGATACCCAGCGCTCTACTAAAACCACTACAGGAACGCTAGGAGTGACATGGCAAATAGACTTATTTGATCGGCTGGGAGCTCAGCGTGATGCCACTGCATTCGAGGCAAAGGCAACCGCTGAGGATCGAAACGCCGTGGCTCTATCGCTGGTTGGTACTACGGTCAAACTGTATTGGCAACTGGCCTTTGCTAACCAACAAATCGCCTTGGCCAAACAGAATGTGGCCGATGCCGTTCGCATTCATGCCCTAGTATTGAGCCAATACGCAGCGGGTGCTGTATCGGGGTTAGAGCGCAGAGAGGCAGAGCAAGCCGTTGCCGAACAAAAACTAGCACTCAGTCAGCTTGTCCAAGCGAAAGCGGAATTGCAGCAGTCGCTCATGGTGTTGTTCGATGGTGCTGTGCCCCCGTCTCCCGCTCCTGAGCATCTGCCGATGCGGCCACTGCCGTCGGTGCAGTCAGGATTGCCAGCAGAACTTCTGCAGCGCCGTCCCGACTTGCGTGCAGCGGAATTACGTTTGCGCCGTGTTTTGGCCAGTAGTGACGCCGTTCAAGCACGTTACTATCCTGCTCTTTCGTTAACTGGCAGCCTTGGTACATCGAGTACCGCTTTACTAAACGTATTGGCCCATCCAGTGGCCACACTCGGAGCGGGCCTGACGTTGCCTTTCCTTAATGTCCGCGACATGCGTATCAATAAAGCCATCGCCCGTACACGTTATGAAGAAGCCATTGTCATATTCAGAAAGTCGCTATACAACGCCTTCGCCGACGTCGAAAAAGCCCTGTCAGCGCGAACGCAACTTGCTCAGCAAGAAGCCGCACAATGGCGCATATTCAATGAAGCAATAGAGATAGAAAGAATCTACGAAGCGCGCTACCGTGCTGGACAAGTTGCCTTGCGGATTTGGCTGGATGCCAAGAAGCGGCGACGTTCCGCAGAGGTGGCTCTAGCGACAACACGTTTGGCACAACTCCAGAATCATGTGACGCTGATTCAAGCGTTGGGCGGAGGCATGGAAACGCAGGGCAGAAGGGCCGAATGATGTTAAACAATACGGCCGCTTCATTGTGTCTGGATGCATGAAGAAAGAAAGCCTATGAAAGCAATGGCTTACAGTCTTAGAGTAAATTACTAAGATACGCCTTCCATTCAGTGGGCTTGCCATAGAATGCGCTGTGAGACAAAGGCATCCAGGTGACATCTTTTTCAAGGATAAAGGTTGGGAAGCCACTGACTTGCATCTGCGACATAAGTTGACGGCTTTGGGTTATTTCCGATTTCATTGCATGGCTAGACTGCGTCATCGTCTTCTCCCATTCGGCTTTATCTAAACCAAGGGACAGCGCTAGTTCTGCCAATACCTCGGGCTCGTGCAAATGTTTGCCTTCTTGGTAGTGAGCCTTTTGCAGCGCCACTAGCATTGTATGACGATCAATGCCCATTTTTTCCCCTGCGATCATGGCTTGGGTAGGGAGCAGAGAATCCACAACGTATTCTTCCGGTCCTTTTACACGGGCAATATAGTTGTCGCCAAAAGGTACCTTCGTCATCTCGGTAATGCGTTTATCCGCTTGCAAAATATGTTGTCTAAAGGACGGTTCAATGGCCCGTTTAGGGATCATACCACCAGGATGATAGAGAATTTCGAATGCCTGCATATTGGCCAACACCTCCACCAAAGAAGACGCGGCATAGCACCAACCGCACATTGGGTCGAAGAAGTAGTGAACTTTGAGCATTGTATCTTACCTATTGAGTTCGAAAATTGAGTGGAAATCGCGTGAGAAAACGGTTTTAACCGACGCTGTCCAGTAACCTGAAAGTTATGGTGTTAGAATAAAGAATTGTCTTGCTCGGAAAAATAGACAAAAATGAGCATCTTTGTTTCTTAAATCGAGCAGGTGGAAGAGTAGTGGACAGAGTCACCGCTGCAAAAGTATTTCTTGATGTGGCCCAATCACAGAGTTTCTCTCGTACCGCAACCCGTTTGAACATGTCCCGCCCTATGGTGACGCGATACATAGAAGCCATGGAAGATTGGCTACAGATTCGCCTATTACACCGAACAACCCGCAAAGTATCCCTCACCAGTGCGGGGGAAGCCTGCTTAAAAGACGTCGAACAATGGTTACAGCAAGCGGATCAACTCACCGCCTTAGTGAACAATAGCCAGGAGCTTTCTGGCATGGTGCGCATTACCAGCAGCATGTCGTTTGGTTATTCCCAATTAATGCCCGCAATACAAGGCTTTATGGATCTGCATCCGCAAGTGCGTATTGATATTGATTTAGAAGACAGCACAGCGGATTTAACGGACAAAAGCATCGATCTTGCGATCCGCATCGCCTCCAACCCAGACTCATCCTTAATCGGTAAACCCATTGCAGTGTGCGAATCTGTGTTGGTTGCTTCTCCGGTGTACCTAGAAAAAACACGCCACACATTGGGTGAAATCCATCATCCACAGGACTTAGTGAAACACGCATGCTTGGGGTACAAAAACTTTGAACGCCATATTTGGCACTTGTCGAAAGGCGAGCAATTTGAGTCTGTATCGGTGGATTGTCGTTTAAGCGTTAACGAAGCAACAGCACTCTTGCATGGCGTATTAAATGGCATGGGCGTCGCACTGCAACCCACTTATTTGGCAAACCACTACCTACACAACGGTCGCTTGTGCCACGTATTGCCAGAATGGACTCCCAGAGACCTAACCATCTACGCCCTATACTCCTCCCGCAAGCACTTATCGCCTACTGTGCGTGCTTTAATTGATTATCTAGAAAGCTACTTTGCTGATAACTCTTGGTAACCTTGGAGGCTTCGTTCGTTGTGTTGATGAATAGAAAATAAACTATCGTGGCGTTTCGCTGATATAATGTTATCCTTTTTACAGAATCAAATGCTTACTTATAGGAGGTCGTAATGAGTAAAGTTAAAATGATTTCTCGTAAAGCTCGCAAAGAACCTCTGCACGATCTAAGAACCTTGCAGCAGGTTGCCGCTCAAGCGTCACGCCGAGCGATGCTGCAAGCTGAAAAAGCGGGTGTGTCGGCTGCATATTTACAGAATGGAAGGATCGTGTTGCGCAATCCTGATCATTCAACAACGGAAGTGAAATTGGTCGCAGAAAGACCGCATTTAAGTGCTGAGGATTTGATTTGCCAAGCTTGAGGTTGATTGCTGGGCCAAATGGATCCGCTGAAGGAAAAGTCTCGAAAAAGCCGAACCAAGTGTTCGGTTTTTTTAACGCTAAAATTTTTATTATGCACTTGCATAATTTTATGCAAGTGCATAATAATGTCGCTTATCCGTTGAATTTTTAGAATTCGTGCTAATACGAAACACAGAAGGGTAGGGGAAAAGAGATGAAAACATTCGGCAGTCAATCCATGGTCGCACCGATCAAGCGTGTGTTAATGCGTCGTCCAGGTAAGAGTTTGCTCGCGGCGGATGCCAAAGAATGGCATTACGGCAGTCTGTTTGATGCGTCAAAAGCTATTGCCCAATACGATGTGTTTGCCAAGCTGGTGGCAGAGTCTGGCGCGGAAATCACTTGGCTTGAAGACAATGGCGATGGCCTTTGTGATGCCATGTTTACCCAAGATGCTTCTTTGGTAACGGATCACGGTACGGTGTTGCTCAACATGGGCAAACCTTTGCGGGTGCCAGAGCCTGCGATGCATGGTGAGGCTTATGAAGCCGCTGGTGTGCCTGTTATTGGTAAGCTTACTGGCAATGGGCGTATTGAAGGGGGCGATTTTATTTGGCTAAACGACAAAACCATTGTGGTGGGGTGTGGCTTTCGTTCTAACCGTGAAGGCATTGCGCAGCTGAATGCGATTTTGAATCCTTATGAGATCACTGTCATTGGTTTTGATTTACCCGTTTGGCAAGGGGCAGAAGCTTGCTTGCATCTTATGTCGATGATTTCGCCTTTGGATGATAAGCTCGCTCTGATTTACTCTCCTCTAATGCCAACGGCCTTTTATCAACTTTTGTTGGAAGAAGGCTTTACTCTGTTGGACGCGCCTGCGGATGAGTTTTTGACAAGTGGTGGATTGAATCTAAACGTACTGCCGGTGAGGCCGAGTGAGTGCATCATGATTGATGGTTTCCCAAAAACCAAAAAAATGATGGAAGAGGCGGGCTGTACAGTACATGTGTTTGAAGGCGATGCCCTTTGTATTGCCTGTGAAGGTGGGCCGACCTGTCTAACCAATACTATCTTACGTGTTTAACCATGCTTGGTTTCGCTCGTCATTTCGTGACATTGTCTCTATAGATTTATTGGTAAAAAGCGAATTAACACCATGGAAACAAAACGAAGAGAAAGCAATAAGCGCCGCCAAGCGCTGATCGAAGCGGCCCTTGAGTGTATTGCCCAAGAAGGTTTACAAGCGGCGACGGTGCGTAAAGTGGCCGACTATGCGGGGGTGACCAATGGTTTAATTCGCTTTTACTTCGCGGGCAAAGATGAGCTGATTCGTGCCGCGTATACGGCGCTATTGGAGCATATTTATGTGACGGCACGTGTGGGCGTAGAGGATGAGTCTGTCCCTGCAAAAGTCCGTTTACGCGAGTTTATTCGGGCAACCCTGAGCCCGCCGATTGTGGCGCCGCGAACGGTTTTGTTGTGGGCGAATTTCTTGCCTTTAACCTACAGCGATCCTGAGATGGCGACCATTCGCCGTGAAGCTTATGTGGATACCACGGATATTCTGGCGGTGTTAATCGCCGACTCTTTTCAGCAAGAAGATAAGGTGTTGGACAATAAGGCCGTGCAGAGTTTTGCCATTCAAGTGAATGCGATTATTGATGGACTGTGGTTAGAAGGCAGTTTAGCGGCTGATAAGTTTGCCAAAGGGGAATTAGAACAGCTGGGGTTGCACGCTGCTTCGTCGGTATTACAACTCAGTTTAGATGAAAACAATGGGTAGATTAAAAAGATGGATGGCCCCCGAAAGGGCTCGCAAAAAAGGAGTAAGGGAAGACCATCCACAAACGCTCGCAAATGTTGCTAGTCTGCTGGTTTGATTAAAACGTCTTTAAAGAAAGCGATCAGACGATCGTAATCATCCAAAGGCAAAACATCGGCCACATATTGGTCTGGGCGAACGATCACCATGCAGCCCTGTTCCTTATCGATACCGCGCTTATCGTAGAAAGAGCCCTCTCTTGTTTGGGCGCTGTATACTTTTTCGTAGTCTTTCAGGCCAAGCGTGCCTTTTAGCGGTTGCAATAGCGGATGGGGTGCCGACACCTCCACATCACGATGCGCTTCTTGGAAGATGGCGCTGAGACTGATGATAGAATCGATGTCCGAGCCTTTTGGCGTGTAGGTATTGATAGGGGAGTGTGGATCCTCTTGTAAAAAATTACATAAGGCTTTGACCCGACAAGACTCTGACATAAAGGCCTCTTTGCCAGCAAAGGCAAAGATATGCCATCGGCCATCGGCTTTGACTGAGTGACCGAGATGGACGACTTTGGCATCCCCATGACGGGTTACTTTGGCCGAATGGAAGCGTTTGCCAAGTATTTGGCCCGTTGCTAAGGCTTGATGCTGATCCTTGCCGACTAATCGAGAAGCGGGATAATGAATGGCCACGCCCGCTGTGAAATGGCCGGACTTCATAAAATATCGTTGAAATTCAGCGGGATCAACGCCATCTGGATTGTCTGCTGACTTAGGTTTGGCGCTAAACATAGTGGACAGTTCTCGGTCAAAGTCGATGAGTATCTGAGCGACTTTCTGTCTTTCTTCCGAGTAGGTATGAAGCAGAGAGGGGTCGGCTTTGCCTGTCAGTACATGGGCCATTTTCCAGCCCAGATTCCACGTGTCATTGAGTGAAGTATTCAGGCCTTGCCCTGCTTTTGGGCTGTGGGTATGGCAGGCATCGCCTGCAAGGAATACGTGAGGCTCGCGGTCGGTTTCTGAATCATCAAAAGCGGTGGTTAGGCGTTGTCCAATTTCATACACACTCCACCAAGCGATTTCTTTCACGTCAATATGATAGGGCGCCATGATGCGGTTCGCCGCCGCAATTAAACTGTCGGGCGTAATGGCTTCACGATTAAAACGCTCATTTTCGTTTAGCTTATCCAATTCAATGTATAGACGAACCATGTAGCCCCCCTCGCGAGGGATGATCAACATATTGCCTTGATTGTTCGAATAGATGGCGGTTTTGAGTCGAATATCTGGGAAATCCGTGGTGGCAAGGACGTCCATGACCCCCCACGCTTGGTTGATGGAGTCCCCCACTAGTTCACGACCAATGGATTTGCGCACGGTGCTGCGTGCCCCATCGCAGCCCACGACATATTTTGCTTGAACGGTTTCAATGACACCAAGATGTTGCGAGTCCAAACGTTCGAATTGTAGTGTCACGGGGTAATCTGGATGGTTGTAATCGACTTCTAAATCAAGCAACTTACGTGAGTAATGGGGCTCAATTTTACTGGCACCACGGCGCATAATGTCTAGAAAAAAATCGTGAACGCGTGCTTGGTTGACAATGACGTGCGGCATTTCAGACAAGTCATCTTCGACATCCTGAATTTTACTGGTACGCACAATATTTTCCGGCTTCTGATCATCGGGTCGCCAAAAGGCAATTTCATTTACCCAGTAGGCTTCTTGCTTGATCTGATCGGCAAAATCGTAGGCTTCAAATATTTCCATGGTACGGCACGCAATCCCATCGGCTTGGCCCACCAAGAGGCGGTCGTCTTTTTGTTCAACAATGCAGGTAGAAATTGTCGAGAACTTAGAAAGCTGTGCGGCAAGGTTCAGGCCAGCGGGGCCACAGCCAACGATCATTACATCAACTTTTTTTGGTAGCGGTTGCTTTAATGGTGGGGCAATAACGCGATCTTTGGGATCATTGATCCGTGGATTACCGGGATGAAAACCGTTTTCATAAAATTGCATGAGGAGTCCTCTTATTCTTTTTCTTAAAAGTTATTTTTATAGCTTATAAGGACTTTAACTAAATTCAGATATAAGGAAAAATAGATATTTAGATCCAGACTAAAAGAATTTGCATATATGAATCCTAACTTATTGAAGCAATTGGCCATCGTGGTGAAGCAAGGATCGTTAAGTCGAGCCTGTGAGCAGCTGTATATTACCCAGCCGACGCTAACCCGCAGCATTAAGCAGCTGGAAATGCGTGTCGAGGCGCCGGTATTGATTCGAACCCGTTATGGTGTGGAACCGACGGATATTGGGGCTCGACTTGCCAGTATTGGCGAGCGCATTCTGGCGGAGACAGAACAAGCGGAAGAGGTGATCCGTCAATATCACAACGGTTATCACAATGAATTTGTAGTGGGTGTGGACCCTTTGTGGGAGTTCGCCACCGTGCAGCAAATGACAGAGTTCTTCTTGCACGAAAAACGTTATGTTTTTCACTTTCGTACCAGTTCAGCCGCTGCCCAGATCGATTTATTAAAAAACGGTGAACTCGACTTTCTGTTTGCGCCCGCCCATCTTTCTGTGCCGCAAGGCTCGCTTGATCGACAGCTGCTTTTCCGTGATCGCTCTGGTGTTTTTGTGGGTAAGAAATCTAAGCTGTATGGAAGTAAAAAAGTTATTTCCCAGGCAGTTTTGGCACAACAAAAGTGGATGATTGCGGGCGCCAGTGCGGGGTTTTTAGATCGACCAACGGAATTGGCTGGGCAGAAGGCGGCCAACGTTGCTTTTACAGGGAGTATTCGCTCGGTACTTCATCTTCTGAATACGTCAGATATGTTGGTGCGTATGCCAGCGCGAATGACGCTCATGACGGGGGACGTGTCAGAGGCACAGATGATTAAAGTGGAAGGCCCCCTTGGGCCAAGGCGAGATATTGCCTTATGGTCGAGAAATGAAAACCGTGAACGGCCAGATTTTATCAAAGTGTACGATTTGCTACGCGACTATATGAAGAGAATAGACCAGACCGTATCAACCTTTGGACTGGATCTATAAATGTCTAATAAGAGTTTTTTTAAATCGCTATCTATTTAGAAGCTAGTGTCTAAAATACGCCGCCAATTCCTGCCATTGCGTTTCTGACTGGGCGGCGAGCATTTCACCATCGAGCAGGGTTGGACTGTATTCTTGACCATCAAGGGTTCGGCAGATGCCGCCCGCTTCGGTGTGAACCAGTACGCCCGCTGCGTGATCCCAAGGCAGCATTTTGTAGGTTAGGCTGAAATGAAAGTGGCCCTGGGCGATTTGTCGATAAGCGGGGCAAGAAGGTAAGTTGTTGATGCGTACAAAGCGAGATGCTTTTAGGGCAAAGTCTCGTTTTCTGTCATCGCTATAAGAGTTAACGGACATGATGCCCGCGAGTTTATCTAGCTCGGGTTCAGCTATGATGTGCAAGGGAAGAGGCGCTTGAGTCGGCACTTGATTCTTACCTTTTTCCGCCATGGTGGTGCGTTGGAAAAACGCGCCTTCTCCTAGATTGGCGTAAATCCAGTCGTCATTGACGGGGTCATAGAGTAAGCCAAAGCGTGTGATGCCTTTTACGACCACGGCAAGTATGATGCCAAAATCCGATAAACCATGAGCGTAATTCCAAGTGCCGTCGATGGGATCGATGATCACGCAGGTGTCGGCGGTGGCGATTTTATCAATCCTTGATGGGTCGTCAGCGACGGCTTCTTCTCCAACGATTTCCCAATCAGGAAATGCAGCTTCAATTTCATTGCTAATAAAGGCTTCGCTGGCTTTGTCGGCAATGGTAACTAGGTCGGTAAGGCTACTTTTGGTTTCAACATCGGCGGCACTCAGTTGGCGAAAGCTAGGCATAACGATCTCTTGGCCTGCCCGGCGGACGATGTTTATGAGTCTTGCTTGTGTGGGCTTATCGAGGTTCATACACTACCACTCACCATTCT
The DNA here is from genome assembly GCF_016461715.1 of Marinomonas spartinae. Taxonomy (GTDB): domain Bacteria; phylum Pseudomonadota; class Gammaproteobacteria; order Pseudomonadales; family Marinomonadaceae; genus Marinomonas; species Marinomonas spartinae_A. Next base: position 24,268 of record NZ_JAEMUI010000007.1, read on the forward strand.
CAGCTGTGCGTTAAAAGCAGTATACCTGATGAAGTTGACAAAGTGGGGGATGGATTATTTTTTAGTCAATTTTTCCATGATACTGCTTTCGATATTTTTATAAATATGAGGTGATTATTTATGGTGTGTTGGTTTCGTTCTAACCTACAAGCCACGTTGGTGAGTATAGCGCTGGCCAGTATTCGAACTGGCCAGCATTGTTCAAAAGTGATGCATGGAGGGAGATAAAAAATAGTGTCTCATGGAGCTAAGGCATTATTTTTTATCATGGCATGGTTAGGAGAGTCGTTTGAGCATATCAACCAGTTGGTCTTTTTCATGATCGCTATGCAATCTGGCCATCATGGTATTTTCGTAATCACGGACTTTTCTAGACGACATTTCAAAAAATTCTTGGCCGTATTTGGTCATAAATAAGGCATAGGAACGGCGGTCGTTTTTCGCCGGACGACGTTCGATGAGTTTCATGTTTTCCAGTTTATCGACCGCGGCCACCATCGCAGATCGATCATTGCCAAGAGCCTGAGCAACAGCAGTTTGCGTGAGTCCTGGGTTTTTTTCGACAATCACCAGAACGGAGAAAAGGCCAGGGCTGATGCCTAAATCGGAACAGAGTTCGCTGAACTTTGCAAAGAAGTTCATTTGTGCGCGCCGTAATCGGTAACCGACGGATTCTTCTAGCATTCCAAAGTCGATATCGGTGTCGTTAATTGTGTCGGTTTGAGCCATGGCTACCTCTTAAGTTCTCTGTATTCGTCTAGATGGCTATTTCTGTGAAGCCATACCTAGGGGAGTATTATTCAATTATTATATCTATTATTCAATTTTTATAATTGTAATGCTTAATTGTTGTATGCGCTATCAAATAGTTCTGCTCCTTTCTTTCATTACCTGTGCTTCTACCAACGCTTAGAGTTTGCTTTCCTTTCGTTTGCTTTTTAAGCCTTTTTGGCGCAGCTAGCAAAATAATTATTTACAAAAATAACTGTTGTGGTGTACAACAATGGAATGTTTTATCCGGTTCATTCTATAACAAATCTAAAATAAAGAAGGTGATTTATGAGCAAGGTAATATCCTTGGATCAAGCGGCGGGCCTGATTAACGATGGCGACTGTGTGGTTTGGTCTACCGTTGGTATGTCGTATTTTGCTGAGGCGGTAGCGAAATCTGTTGAAGAGCGCTTTTTGCAAACGGGCCACCCACAGAATCTAACCTTAGTTCATGACTGCGGTTGTGGTAATGGCAAAGAAAAGGGCATGTCCCATTTAGCCCATGAAGGATTGGTAAAGCGCTTGGTGTCGGGTCATACGGGGCAAGCCCCCAAAATGGCGAATTTGATCGCGGATAACCAAATCGAAGCCTATTTATTACCCCAAGGGGTTTTGACCACTTTATGGCGTCAGATTGCCGGTAACAAGCCGGGTGTGATAACCAAAGTCGGAATGGGGACGTATGTAGATCCATTAATCGATGGTGGCAAGGTAACGAACATTACCACAGAAGAACTGGTTAAACGTATTGAAATTGAAGGGGAAGATTGGCTTTTGTATAAAAGCTTCCCAGTTGATGTAGTGGTGATTCGAGCCACTACGGCAGACGAAAAAGGCAATTTATCCGTTGAAGAAGAAGCCATGATGGCAGAAATTTTGTCTATGGCGCAAGCGGCGAAAAATCGCGGCGGCATCGTGATTGCTCAAGTGAAGTATCTTGCTGAGGCTTGCAGCATTCCACCTAAAGAAGTCAAAGTCCCTGGCGTGTTGGTTGACTATGTCACGGTTGCTCCGGCAGAAGACCATATGCAAACCATCACCACGGATTATAACCCCGGCTTAGCAGGCAATGCCCGTGTACCATCCAATGGTATCCCTCCTTTAAAATTTTCTGATCGCAAAATTATTGCCCGTCGTGCCGCCATGGAGCTAGCCGAAGGGGCGATTGTCAACTTAGGTATTGGTATGCCTGATGGCGTGGCGTCGGTGGCGGCGGAAGAAAACGCTGCACACTTATTCACCCTGACGACAGAGCTTGGAACCTATGGGGGTATTCCTGCTTCAGGTGGTGATTTTGGGGCAGCATGGAACCCAGAAGCCATTATTAACCATGAAGCGCAGTTCGATTTTTATGACGGTGGCGGTTTGGATATGGCGTTTCTTGGCTTAGCCCAAGTGGATCGCAACGGTAATTTGAATGTTAGTAAATTTGGGCCAAAAGTAGTTGGTCCGGGCGGTTTTATTAACATTTCGCAAAGTGCGAAAAAAGTGGTTTTCTGCGGTACCTTGGTGAATGGTGCGAAATTAGCCTTCGAAGCGGGAAAAGTACGTGTGGTAGAAGAAGGCAAAACGAAGAAATTTGTCGACTCCGTGGATCATATTACCTTTAGTGGTGAGGTGGCGAAAGCCAATAAGCAGCCTGTGTTCTTTATTACTGAGCGTTGTGTCTTGGAGCTACGGGAAGAAGGCTTGGTGTTAACAGAAATCGCGCCGGGGCTGGATTTACAAAAAGATGTGCTTGATATGATGGATTTCAAACCAGTGATTGCTGAGGATCTGAAAACCATGCCGGAAGAGATCTTTTATGAGCAATGGGGCGGTTTAACGAAAGCTATGGCAGTAGCGGCTACAAGATAACAAGGGGTAAGTTTATGTCTATTAATAATGTTGAAATTCCTTATGGTGCTTATTGGAGTACGCCGTTTACCAAGTGGCAAGGCTCGCTACAGTATTTGCATTCGATGAAGTTTGCCGCTCATGTTGCGAAACAAGAGCTGGCCAAACGCGAGATTGATCCACTGATTTTTGATTCTGGTGTGTTGGGTATGACCATTAATCAGTATCAATCTTTTAACGGTGCCCCTTGGGCTTTGTATGATCTTGGGGCAATTCGTACCCCAGGTCATGCGGTTAATCAGGTCTGCGCAACCAGTGCACGGGCCTTATTTGCGGCATCATCGGAAGTCATGTGTGGTATGGCGAAGGTGTCATTGCTAATGTCGGCTGATCGTTGTTCTAACGGCCCACAGATTTATTACCCAAATCCAAAAGGTATGGGGGGCTATGGTGAGAGCGAAGCACAGGTGACATACAACATGATGAATGACCCAATGGGGGGGCATTCCATGATGCAAACCGGTGAAAATGTTGCCAAGCGTTTTGATATTTCGAGGGAAGAGTTGGATGCCGTTACTTTACGTCGTTATGAGCAGTATCAAGAAGCTTTAAAAGACAACCAAGCATTCCAAAAGCGCTTTATGACTTTGCCTTTGTCTGTGCCAACCGCAAACTTTAAAAAAGAAGAAACGGTTCTGACAGGTGATGAAGGGGTTTTTCCTACGACGGCTGAAGGGTTGGCGAAGCTGAAACCCATTATGGAAGGGGGAGTGATCACCTTTGGTAACCAAACTCATCCTGCGGATGGTAATGCGGCGATTATTGTTTGTCATAGTGATCAAGCTCAGGCTCTGTCGACTCGGCCAGAGATCAAGGTAGAAGTCTTGGGGTTTGGTCAAGCTCGGGATGATTTGGCTTACATGCCAGCGGCTCCCATTGAGGCGGCACAACGTGCGTTGCAAATGGCCAATCTTGATATTAAACAAATAGATGCGATCAAGACACACAATCCCTTTGCGGTGAACGATGTGGCACTGGCTAAGGCATTGAATATTGATGTCATGACGATGAATAACTATGGCTGTTCTTTGATCTGGGGGCACCCTCAGGGGCCAACAGGGTTACGCGCCATTATTGAGATGATTGAGGAACTGGCGATTCGTGGCGGCGGTTATGGCTTGTTTACTGGTTGTGCGGCGGGTGATACGGGTATGGCTGCCATTATTAAAGTGTCCGAACGCTAGGCTTGGTCTTTGTTTTGTTCACCGTTTGCGCAGGATGGGCGAATGGTGATGATGTTCCGTTGCTGTAAGGCTTGCCATCTTCGGATGGCTTTTTTTCTGGCTTTTTACAGGTCGCAACACACCGTTTTATTTAAATATTTTCAATTATTATAGAATGTTGAGTTTGACATTTGTTTATGTGTACAACTATTATCACTTTAATGATTTATTCACGATATAAACAACATGGGCAGACCTTGGCTGCATAACCATAAGAATAGAGGCAGACGCATGGCAACGTACGAGTACATTAAATTTTCCGTAGAAGATGGTATTGGCCATCTAGTGTTAAATCGCCCTGAAAAGAAGAATGCGATCAATGATAAGTTGTGTCTTGAGATTGAAAACGTATTTATCAATCTGAGTGATGAGGTGAGTGTCATTTTGTTATCAGGGGCGGGCCCTGAGTTTTGCGCAGGGTTAGATCTAAGTGAGCACACCGCACGTGAGCCATTTGATGTGGTGAAGCATTCGAATATGTGGCATCGCGTTTTTGGCCATATCCAAAATTCAGGGGTTCCTGTTGTAGCGGCGATGCAAGGGGCTGTCATTGGCGGCGGCTTGGAGCTGGGAATCTGTGCCCATATCCGTGTTGCTGAAAAGGGAACTTTTTATCGATTACCAGAAGGTCGCCACGGCATTTTTGTCGGCGGTGGTGCATCGGTCAATGTAGCAAATGTTATTGGTACCAGTCGAATGACGGAAATGATGCTGACAGGACGAGATGTCGATTCAGAAGAAGGGTTGCGCATCGGCTTATCTCATTATGTGGTTGACAATGGCGCGTCGTTAGCAAAAGCGCGTGAGGTCGCAGCGACGATTGCAACCAACTCTAAATATTCTAACTGGGCGATGACCACCGGATTACGTCATATTAACAGTATGTCGGCTTCTGAGGGCATGTACACCGAGTCTTTACTCTGTGGTGTGACGCAAACCAGTCCTGAAGTGAAAGCGCGCATTGATGCCTTTCTAAATCGTAAAAAGAATTCCTAATACCTTCATTGGAGCAATTAATATGCAAATCAAAAATAATCATTTTATTGTGACTGGGTCGGCTTCTGGTATTGGTGAAGCGGTTGCTCGCCGCCTCCATGGTTTGGGGGCAAAGATTACATTAGCGGATATGAATGAAAAAGGGTTAGAGCGTGTGGCAGCGGATCTTGGTGAACACGTTCAGGCTGTGACGACAGATGTGTCTGATGAAGCATCGGCACAAAACTGTATGGATAAAGCCGTCGACGCTTTTGGCCCAATTCGCGGCATTGTCAATTGTGCTGGTATTCCTGGTGCTGAACGGGTGGTAGGACGTGAAGGGCCACACAGCTTAGCTGGCTTTGAGCGTGCTTTAAAAGTCAATCTGTTGGGGACTTTCAATATGGTTCGTTTGGCGGCTGACAAAATGCAGCATAACGAACAAGCAGCGGATTTAGAACGCGGTGTGATCATTAATACGGCGTCTGTTGCGGCGTTTGATGGGCAAATTGGTCAAGCGGCCTATTCTGCGTCTAAAGGTGGGGTTTGTGCGATGACATTGCCAATTGCCCGTGAGCTTGCACGCTTTGGTATTCGCGTTATGACCATTGCCCCTGGCTTGTTTAAAACTCCGATGATGGATGTGCTGCCAGAAGACGTTCAGCAATCATTGGGTGCTGCTATTCCGTTTCCTTCTCGTTTGGGGGAGCCAGATGAATATGCGGCTTTGGCACAGCATATCATTGAAAATGTCATGTTAAATGGCGAAGTGATTCGTTTAGATGGTGCATTGCGGATGGCCGCTAAATAACTCGCTTAGCGAGCTAATCCTGCTATTGCAAGCGCTGATGGGCTTCTGTCTCGTCGAGAGAATAACAATAATATTGGTTGTGGCTATGATGGTCGCTTCCCTAAAACTTTAACCACATAAAAATAACCAGCGTGGTTTTAGGAGCTTAAAATGAATGGTGAATTTCATCCTATCAAAGTGACTGCTCACCCTATTGATATCGAATATAGGGAAGATGGGGTACAAATAATCAGTAGCCAGAAGGCGCTGAATGACTATGCACGTTGTTGGACCGATCGGCTTGCTTTATGGGCAGATAAAACGCCGGATCAAGTGTTTGTTGCGCAACGTAATGATAATGGTGAATGGGATGAGGTAACTTACTCTCAAGCCCTGCAACGTATTCGCCAGATTGCCTCTTGGTTGATTAAGCAGCCCGTTTCTTTAGAGCGCCCAATCGTTTTTCTCTGCGGTAATAGTGTTGAGCATTTAATGCTGGCGTTAGCAGGAATGTATGTGGGTATTGCTCATTCCCCTGTCTCTCCCGCCTATTCTTTAATCGCAACAGATTATACCAAGCTTAAGCACATTTTTGATGTTTTAACGCCAGGGTTGATTGTGGTAGATGATTTAGCGCCTTATGAAAGAGCCATACAGGCTGTTTGCTCGGATACCAGTACTCCTGTCGCGGTGATTAAAGGGGACGTTAAACCACAAAAAATCACCAACCCAACCATTTCATTTGATGCGTTTTGGGATCATCCACTGGACCCTGTGATTGAGGCTAAAAATGCTGAAGTGAATGGCGATACGGTGGCAAAAATCTTGTTTACCTCTGGTACAACAGGGCTCCCAAAAGGGGTGACCAATACCCAGAGAATGATTTGTGCTAACCAGGTGATGATTCATCAAGTTATGCAATTTTTAGCAGAGAAACCACCTGTTATGGTGGACTGGCTCCCTTGGAACCATACGTTTGGTGGTAACCATAACGTGGGGATTGCCCTATACAATGGCGGTGCTTTGTATTTGGACGATGGGAAGCCAACCGAAAAACTGTTTGATAAAACCCTGAAAAACATCGTGGACGTCAAGCCAACGGTGTATTTTAACGTGCCAAAAGGGTTTGAGCTTTTGGTTAAGCATTTGAAAGCTGACAGTGCACTAGCGGAAAGCTTCTTCTCTCGATTGCAGTTTACCTTTTTCGCCGCCGCTGGCTTAGCTCAACATATTTGGGACGATCTCGATGCCTTAGCCATCCAATATACTGGCAAGAAAATCCCTATGTTAACGGGGCTTGGTTGTACTGAAACGGCACCGTCTGCCACCTTTGCTTCTGTTGAAGAGTCTGCTTCAGGTGTGATCGGTGTGCCTGCACCGGGTGTGACGGTCAAGTTGGTTCCTAATGAAGGAAAGTTGGAAGCGCGGGTCAAAGCGGTGACCACTATGCCAGGCTATTGGCGTCAACCTGAGTTGAATAAAAAAGCGTTTGATGAAGAAGGATTTTATTGCCTTGGGGATGCGTTTGCTTATGTGGATGAGCAAAACCCTCATCGTGGGTTCCGTTTTGATGGACGTGTCTCTGAAGATTTTAAATTGGACAGCGGTACCTGGGTGAGCTCTGGCGTTATTAAAGCGAAACTGATTAGTGCATTGGCGCCGTTTGTTCAAGACGTGGTGATATGTGGTTCAAACGCAGGTTTCGTCACAGCAATGGTGTTTCCAGATTGGAACCATTGTCGTGCGATTATGCCTGGCTATGAAGAGGTGTCTTATGAGGATATCATCCGTGATAGCAACGTACGTGAAGCCTTTAGAGAAAAATTGGTGGAATTCGCTCAACTCAGTACTGGTAGCTCTACTTTGGTAAAACGCATTATTTTGCAATCCAAAGCGGCTAGTATTGACGCCCACGAAATTACTGATAAAGGATCGTTAAACCAACGTGCGGTTCAAGATAATCGTCCTGATCAAATCGCTCTTCTGTATCAAGAACCAGTCGCCGATGAGGTGATTAGTATCTAAGTACTGTTGTAGTGCTCAAGAGGGCTGTGCTATCAGTCGGTCTGATTTGTTGCGCCATAATAGCATCAAGATAATGATGCTATTATGGCGCTTTATAATACTCGCTGTTAAGAAAAACAATAACGTGTGATCTGTTGATAGCGATCTTTTGGGGAGAGCAAAATAGAGGGAAAGTGGCCGTGATTAATGGCATCTGGCCAGGCTTGTGCTTCCATGGCTAATCCTGAATAAGCGCTTAATGCACCGTGATTAATATTGTGCTCCTGAGCCAGTTGAATGTGTCTACCATCATAGATTTGTAGGCCTGTTTCATTGGTCTTTAATGACATTTGAATGCCTGTTAATGGGCCAATAAGTGTCGCTACGTCCCGTAACGGCTGTTTGTCTTGGGCCAGACAAAAATTGGTGTCTAAACCAGAATAATCGTCCCTGGCAATACGTCTTAGTGTGCGAAAATCGAAGGGTGTGTCTTGAACCGCGAGAACCTCACCTGTGGGAATTAACTCCTCTGTCACAGGTAAATAATGCTCCGCTTGAATCGCGAGCTTGTGGTCGAGTACAGAACCTTGCCCGTCTAAGTTAAAATAGCTGTGCCCTGCAAAATTACAGATCGTTAGCTGGTCTGTTGTAGCAAGAATTTCCAGTTCTAGTGCTGTCCCATATAGCCGATAAAAGACATCCACAACCATCTTACCTGGATACCCCATTTCTCCATCCGCCAAGACACTTTGTAAGTGAACCCGCTCGAGATTATGTTCGACGACGGACCAATTTTTACTGCTGGTTCCCAAGGGGCCACCGTGTAAATGGTGTTTTTCTGGTGGGCTAAGGGGCAGAGTATATTGTTGGTTTTCAATCAGAGCGCGACCTTGTGCGGTACGATTGGCGACACGCCCAACCACGGCACCAAAGTATTTCGCTTGGTCTAAGTAGCGATCAAGAGACGCACTACCAAGCACCAATGAATGCTCATAGCCGCTTAAATGAATAGACTGAATGCTGGCGCCCAGAGGCAAAATAACCACGCGTAATTGGCCATTGTTCAGCTCTATTTGGTCGCTATCTAGAGTAGCGGTGGTTTGTTTTTGTTGGCCCATACTTTCCTCTAGTGGGTTTTTTGTTGTTATGTTTGGCGGGGTCACTAAGACGTTGATTACCGACTATAAGCCTCGTGGAATTTGTGTCCAGTCAATTTCTCGAATACCTTGTAAGCAGCTTTGATCTTGGCTAGGTTCTTGACGGTTGGTCATAGCAACCATCTGACCTTGCTTAAACCAAACGGTAATGTAGATACATTGCTTTACACCATTAAAGGCGGCGTATTGCCATGCTTCAGTGGTGCCATTGAAGGAGCGATAGATGGGCTTGCCCATAATATTCGTGACTTGTTGTTTATCCATCCCTTCTTGTAGAGAGAGCGCTTTGGTGTTGATGAAGCTACAAGCGGTTAACAGTGAAAAAGCAATTATAAGGAAAACGATGCGCATTATGGACCATCCAAAAAGTGAGCTGGCAAAATAGTATTCTAGTCAGGATCATGCTTTGACATGATCATGTTTATCCGTTGTTTGTACCTTGCTTAACTATAAGGCTATACAGCAAAACCCACAAATTATTGATGCTGTATCAGCGAGTTATCCGCGTTAAAAACCTCTCTTATAGCCTTATGCTATCAGGTCTATGTCAGTGTTCACTTGGTATAAAAAAATTACAAACTCAACGTACATTTTATTGGGGAGTCTACTACGCTTACTTTAATTGCATTGTATAAAAAGTAACGTAGGGAAGACAAAGTGCCTTATTTGGCGCCTATAAAAAGTGTTTACAGGAGCAAGTCGTAATTGAAACCTCATCGATGCATGCTTTTTGTCCGCCGTGAACTGTACCCCTCTTTATTTTTTCTACTTTCTGAGCAAGCAATGGCTTAACCGCTCATACAAGGGCCTATATTTAGTAACTAGGATCGTTATGAAAAAAACATTGTGGTTGTATTTTTTTCTGCTGGTTATTTGCTGCAGTCTGTTTGTGTTTGTTGCTCCCCTAGCGGGTTTTATCGGCTTATCTGTAGGCGCCGGAGCGGTCATTGTGGTTGCCAAAAAGCATTTGGTTACTGTGGATCAACCTGCAAATACTGATGATGGTGAAACCATCAAAAAACCAGTAGTCGACATGGAGAGTGTGCAACAGCATTTATTCCAAAATGAGCTGATTCCATTGCTACATTCGTGTGATGACGATTTATCGAATGTCTTAAAGACTCAAGAGGATGCCGTAGCGTTACTTACCGAGTCCTTTCGAGATATCGACAATCTTGTTACTTCCCAGTCTGGTTATATTGAGGAGTTGGTCAAAGATGGTATGGAAGGCGGAGACACCTACAGTAATGCCATGAAAGCGTTTGCCAACCGAACATCAAAGACCATTGACCGTTTTATTTCCAGCACGGTGGAGATGTCAGCGTCTTCTATGGAGTTATTAAAGCAGGTCAATGTGATTAACGAACAAATGCCAGAAATCGCCAAAGCCTTAAAAGATATTGATGATATTGCTGCTCAAACCAATTTATTAGCATTGAATGCCGCCATCGAAGCGGCCCGAGCGGGGGAGGCTGGTCGAGGTTTTGCTGTGGTAGCGGATGAAGTGCGTTCTCTTTCCAATCGCTCCACTGGGTTCAGTGAAGCCATTCAGTCTCGTATTAACAATATTCAAACTCAGGTCAACCAGCTATCGGTTTCTATGGAAAAAGTCGCTGCTCATGATGTGACTTACATCATGGAGTCGAAAAAAGAGATGAATGTTGCGTTGGACAGGATTGTCAAAAAGGCACATTCAGACGCGCGGGTAACCAGCGAATTAGAAAGTCTGTCTGGTACTTTAGAGCAAGCTATTCACCAAGCGACGAGAGGGTTGCAATTTGATGACATCAATAGTCAAAACATATTATTCATCATGGAAACGCTAAAATTTATTGAGGATAACTTACAAGCCTTTAATGGTGGATCAGCAGAAGAAATTGAGAATATTCTTCAAGAAAGACTGGCTCTTTTAAATCAGAGAAAAGAAAAAAGGCATAACCCTGTCTCACAAAAAGGGGTCGATAGTGGTGATGTCGAGCTATTTTAGAATAAGGACTTCTTATGACTGATATTGTGATTGTTTTACCAGAAAGGTTTGATTTTAGTACCCATAAATGGTTTACCAAAGAGTATGAAAAGGCTTTGCTAACTAACAATAATATTGTTCTTGATTTTTCTTGTGTCCAATATATTGACTCCTCTGCACTGGGGATGATGGTTTTACTGCATCGCCTATTGGCTGAAAAAAATAAAAAAGGGGTGGTAAGAAACGTATCTGGCAATGCAAAAGAAATCTTAGAAATGGCCAATTTTGGTAACTTGTATCAATATGAATAATAAAAAAAAGATCCTTTTAGTTGAGGATTCTTTTCCAACACAGTCGCTTATAAGAAACATTCTTTCTTCTCATGAGTTAGAAGTGATCATTGTCGCGTCAAATAAAGAAGCGAAAAAAATGGTTGATGAGAATGAATTTCATCTCATTATATTGGACGTGAATCTAGAGGACGGGCCAAGCCAGTCTTTTATGAAATACATTCATGAGAAAAATAGTCGGCTTCCCGTGGTCGTTTTAACAGGAGATTTAGAAAATAAAATCATTTCTGATTTTTATGAGTTGGGAGCAAAAGATTTTTTGCATAAGCCGATCAACGTCTATCTTTTTTCTAGAAAAATTATCAGTGTCATTGAAAGTTACAGCGTAGAGCTTGAAGAACTAAGAAAAACCGTATTATTAGAAAGAATAATGCATGATAAAGACCAAGAGGAAGCCTTAGCTTTTTACGTTTACGATCATATCATCAATAAAAACATAAAAGAACTGGATGGTGTTGAGCACGCAAGCCTTTCTCATGGTAAGTTTTGCGGCGATATCTTAATGCAAGTGGTGAAACCGAATGGTAATTTGATGATTATGTTAGCAGATGCAACGGGCCATGGTATGGCGGCCGCACTGACTATTTATCCTATGGTGACGACCTTTACTTCTTTGATTAACAAAGGATTTTCCACTGCTGCAATTTTATTGGAGCTGAATAAAAAACACACGCAAACAGTACCACATAATCGTTTTATTTCCTGCATTATGATTGAAGTTCTCTATCAGGAAAATGAAATTTCTATCTGGAACGCCGGGATGCCAGATGTGTTATTGATGGATAAAAATAATCAGCCTTTCACCCGAGTAAAATCCAAGAATATGGCATTGGGAATACTTAGTAATGATTTGATAACGACTAAGTTTGATCGTTTTTCTTTGGAAGAGGTTGGCTTTGCGATGCTGATGAGTGATGGCGTCATAGAAAATAAAATAGCCAATGGAAAGCTACTCTCATTTCAAGAAATTTATCAAGATCTTGAATCTAACCGTTTGCACCCTTTGGATGTTATTAATAAATATCATGCTCTCAGTGAATCTATTGATGATGCTGATGATATGTCTTTCTCTTATGTTGATTTTTTTAAGGTAAAAAAGAGCCTATCGAATATTCTGCAAACAGATCAAAGTAGGAAGGACATTGGTGATATCGAGTTTCGTTCTGTTCTGATGGGAAAAGCACTTGCAAATGAAGAAATTGTATCTAGTTTTATTACTATGCTTGAAAAATATCCGTTTCCTACTGATTTTTTGCAAAAGGTATTTTTAGTACTAACTGAGCTGGTGAGTAATGCGATTGATCATGGTGTTTTGAGCCTTTCCTCAGAGTTAAAGGAAAAGAACTTTTTTGAATATTTAGAACAGCGATCTGAAGGTTTAAAAAAAGTGTTAGATAATGATTTTATTGAGATAACCGTCGAATGGCTTGCGAAAGACATGAGAATGATGATTGGTGTTAAAGACAGCGGTAAAGGGTATGACGTGTCAGTATTAGGGGATAGTGATGATACCGAATTGCACGGTAGAGGACTCAAACTCATTAGAAAAGTCAGTGAGTCTTATTGTTACGATAAAACAGAAAATAAAACGACAGTTCTTATTGCTTAAATAGGGTGTAGAGATGGCTAAAAAATTGTTGATTGTTGATGATTCTCCTTCGGTTCGCCAAATGATTGAAGCGACATTAAAGGGCGCTGGCTATGCGGTTACGGCGGCAAAAGATGGTCAGGAAGCATTTGAAAAATGCCGGAGTGAACGATTTGACTTTGTTCTGACCGATCAGAATATGCCCCGTATGGATGGTATTACATTAATTAAATCCTTACGAGCTATGTCGGCTTATGCACGAGTGCCTTTAATCGTTCTGACGACAGAAGCTGGTGATGCCTTGAAAAGTCAGGGTAGGGCAGCGGGCGCAACGGGCTGGATGGTGAAGCCCTTTGATCCTTCTAAACTGTTGGATGTGGTGAAAAAAGTGCTTGGCTAGCATAGTGTACGAGCGCATTTAGTAAAACGTTCCGTCGATTCATTATTGATTACAGTTGAGTTGTGTATGGATGATATGAGCCAATTCCGTGAGATGTTTTTTGAGGAAGCCCAAGAGCATCTAGAAACCATGGAGACCTTTTTGCTGGATTATGATCCAGAAGGTGAGCCCGATATTGAGGCACTCAATAGTGTGTTTCGTGCGGCTCACTCTATTAAGGGTGGGAGTGACATTTTTGGTTTTAAGGCCATGACTGGGTTGACCCATGTGATGGAAAACCTGCTTGACTCAGCACGTAACCAAGAACTGTTTTTAACCAATGATTTGATCACTGTTTTACTAGAAACTATTGATTTATTAAAAATCATTCTCAATAACTATCATGAAGAGATTGAGATTGATTGGGACGAAGTGGAGTCAGGTAAGACACGATTGAAAAGTGTTCTGCAAGAAGCTCACGATGTTCAGAAAGAGGCTGTGCAAAAAAGCCCTGTGCAAGAAGAAGCAAGTGAATTAACAGCCTCTGATGCTGAAGATGAAGGTTTTGGTTTTTTTGAGCAAGAGATAGTGGACGCAAATGACACTGAGCTTGAAGACGAAGGTTTTGGTTTTTTTGAGCAGGAGGTAGCGGGCTCAAATGACAGTGCTCTTGACGATGAAGGTTTTGGCTTTTTTGAGCAAGAGACTGAAGAGATAAATGGCAGCAGTGGTCTTGAAGACGAAGGATTTGGTTTTTTCGAAACAGCGTCTTTAGAAGAAGAAACGGCGGAAGAGTCTCAAGGGTATGGCTTTTTTCAAGAAAGACTTGAGACCGATATGGCTTCATCATCACCCAGTGATCAGCAAAGCAAGGAGGAGATTCATCCTTCACAAGGTAATCAAATGCCCAGCGCGGTCTCGACGACCAAGCTAACGTCCGCCAAGGAGGATAAAACGCCTGTTGTGAAAGGCAAAGCGGCAGCCGAGAGTAAGTCATCAGAATCCGCCAGTATCCGAGTAGAGACCGTTAAAATTGATAAGCTGGTCAACCTTGTCGGTGAGTTAGTCATTACTCAGTCCATGTTGAATCTGATTGGCAGTGAAGCGCAAGAAAGCATTGCCGAAAAAATGCAAACGGCATTAACCGAGCTTGAGCGCAATACTCGTGAAATTCAAGAAGCCGTGATGTCCGTGAGGATGTTACCTATTTCCTTTGTGTTTAATCGTTTTCCACGCTTAGTTCGAGATTTATCGAATAAGTTAACCAAGAACATTGAGCTGGTGATCGAAGGTGGAAGCACAGAAATAGACAAGAACCTAGTCGAGAAAATTTCGGACCCACTTACACACCTTATTCGTAACAGCGTTGATCATGGTATTGAACCGCCTGCAGAGCGTATTGCCAAGGGCAAACCTGAAAAAGGCGTAGTGAAGCTGATTGCTTCGCAAAGGGGGGGGGAAATTGTGATTACCGTTAGCGACGATGGAGCGGGTCTTAATAAAGAACGCATTTTAAATAAAGCGCTAGAGAAAGGTATTTCCCTGCCTGATCCCTTAACCGATGCCGCCATTTGGTTGTTGATTTTTGCCCCTGGCTTTTCCACCGCCGCTGAGGTGACGGATGTGTCTGGCCGAGGCGTGGGTATGGATGTGGTGAGGCGCAATATTGAGGCATTAGGTGGGCGGGTCAGTATCGAGTCAAATCAAGGTGTAGGGACGACCTTTGAAATTCGCTTACCGCTTACCTTGGCAATACTGGATGGGATGTGTGTTGAAAACGCAAGCCAAGTTTTTGTGATTCCACTGGTGAACATTGTAGAAAGTATTCAGCCATTAGAGAGTCAAATAAAAGTGATGCAAAACAGGCAATTGCTATGGGTACGGGATGAATATTGGCCATTGATTAACTTAGAAGAAGCGCTTTATGGCGGTCAGCATCCTGTCAATATCAGTGAATCCATTGTGGTATTGGTGGAAACTGCGAAAAGACGATATGGGCTGATCGTCGATGGCTTGCTGGGGCAGCAGCAAGTGGTGATCAAAAGCCTTGAGCGACACTATCGTCGTGTCAAAGGCGTGGCTGGCGCAACCATCATGGGGGACGGCAGTGTGGCATTAATTTTAGATATTGAATCGTTAGTCAGTTCTCAATCATTGGAACTCGAAGAGGAGATTGATCATGTCATCCTTACCTAATAGCAGTGCTGTGCATTCTGTAACAAAAGAGTTTCTCGCCTTTGTATTGGGAGATGAGACATATGCACTCGATATTATGTCCGTGAAAGAGATTCGGGGTTACGAACCAGTGACCAAAATAGCCAATGCGCCTAACTACATAAAAGGGGTGATTAATCTACGAGGGGACATCGTTCCTATTGTGGACTTGCGCATCAAATTTGGTGTGGGAGAGCCCAGTTACAATGAGTGGACTATCGTCATTATGCTCAATATCAAGGATCGCATTCTCGGTATTGTGGTTGATGGTGTATCGGATGTGATGAACTTTGAAGAAGAAGACATTAAGCCCGCGCCAGAGTTTGGGGCCGCTTTCGACAGTCGTTATTTGGATGGGTTGGCGGCGGTAGATGATCTAATGGTCATCGTGGTAGACATTGAGGCTCTGGTTTCCAGTGAAGAGCTGGGATTATTTGACACGGTAGATACTGTTTAGGGAGAGGGCAATGAGTGTCTTTTCGAATATAAAATTGTCTTTCAAATTTCTGGTATTAGGACTTCTGGCGTGTTTATGCATTGTGATTCCCACGAAGTTTTTTTACGAAGTTGAGACGGGGTTAGTCGAGGCTTCTAAACAGGAGCTTAATGGTATCGAACCGTCTACTAGTGTGCTTTTTTTGATAAAAAAAATTCAGGAATATAGAGGCTTAACGGCCATTTATCTCAATCAAAGTAATGATGACAATAAGGCATTATCTGCCAAAGGAAGTGAGGTATTAGCTGCTTTCAAGCAGGTTGGTGAGTTGCTAAATAGTCAGTACCCTAAATCGCTAATGCTAACGCAATTGAGTCGTGCGCAAACAGCGTTTTCTGAACTTAAAGCACGCGTTGAGTCGAAAACGGTGTTACCAAGTGAGGCATTTGCTCAACAAACAGATGTCGTCAATGTACTGATGTACGGTGTTATTCCTGCGATTATGGAGACCTCAGGGTTAAGTTATGACCCTGTGGCGAACTCTTATCACTTGATTATTGCGACGAACGACAACCTTCCCGCCTTGATTGAATATATGGCTCAGTTGCGGGGGCAGGGGGCTGCGGCGTTATCTAAAGGAATAGTCAATCCTGCCCAGCTTACCAGCATTAACTCACTCTCCTCTTTATTGCAATCAGCAGAGCAAAAACTATTTCATAATTTAGAGGTATCATCGAAATCGGGCGATAACCTGCAAGTCAACGCTTTGTTGGCCAAAATGAAGGGGCTGGATACGAGCATTAGTCAACTACTAAAGGTTGTCGACGAAGAGATACTTAGTAAAGACATTACCACTTATAACCCGAACTCTTTTTTTGAGGAAAGTTCGGCGATCATTAACCAGCTTTACCTCTTTGGGCAATCTAGTAATCAAGTATTATCCTCTATGATGCTTGAGCGTATTAAACAAGCTAACCAAACGATACTCACTAACCTCAGTATTATCGGTGCTTTGATTGCGCTACTGCTGATTATCTCAATCGGTGTGATTCGCTCACTTAAGAGCAGTTTGGAGTTGCTTATTAAGGCGGTTGATGGAGTGTCTAATGGCAACTTTGCCGTTCAGCTAAAGACGGCTCGTAAAGATGAATTTGGACCAATTAACCGGGGCTTAATGAAAATGGCGCAGAGTTTGTCGAAAGCCCGTGATGAGCGAGATAGGATACAAACTGAAATAGAAGCAAGATTGATTGAAACAACGAGAATAGAGCAAGCTTTAAACGTCACCTCTACCAATGTGATGGTCGTTGATAATGAGCATAAAATCATTTATGCAAACCATTCTCTGACGGCGATGTTGACGAATGCCGAAGGTGAGCTACGTAAAGTGTTACCTAATTTCAAGGCTAGCAGAATGGTAGGAAGTCACTTAAGTCTTTTTAATCAGGACACTGCAACGGACTCTTTAGCCCTAGAGGAATTATCCAGTAGCAAGGACACACAAATAACCTTAGGAAATTTGTTTTTTAGGGTGAACGCCAACCCGATAGTCAGTGCTAACGGTGAGTGTCTTGGTTCGGTCATAGAGTGGTTAGATCGAACGTCTGAGATAGAAGCTGAGAATGAAATTGCGGCAATTGTCGAGCAAGCATCCAAAGGTAATTTTTCTCAACGCATTAGCATGAGTAATAAAATAGGCTTTATGAAGTTTATTTCTGACTCGCTAAACCATCTTGTGAAAACCTCAGATGATGGCTTAAAGGACATCAGCCGGGTCTTAATGGCGTTATCCCAAGGTAATCTAACCGAAAGAATCACTGCCGATTATGAAGGTCAATTTAACGATTTAAAGCGTTACTGTAATCAAACCAGTGAAAACCTCACAAAGATGATGGGTGAGATTCGTCATGCAGCGGAGACCATTAAGGGAGCGTCTACTGAAATAGCCAATGGTAATATGGATTTATCTGCTAGAACAGAAACACAGGCATCAAGCTTGGAAGAAACCTCATCCAGTATGGCACAAATTACCAGTACGGTTCGATTGAATGCCGATAATGCCAATCAAGCGAATATTCTAGCGGCTGAAGCTTCTGAAGTGGCGTTAGAAGGGGGGCATTTGATCTCAGAGGTAGTCAATACCATGGCGGCGATTAACGCATCGTCGCAGAAAATTTCAGACATTATTGGTGTGATTGATGGTATTGCTTTTCAAACCAATATTCTGGCCTTGAATGCGGCAGTTGAGGCGGCTCGTGCAGGTGAACAAGGGCGAGGTTTTGCGGTTGTGGCATCAGAAGTGAGGACGCTTGCCCAACGTTCTGCCAATGCGGCTAAAGACATTAAAGGTCTGATTTTGGATTCGGTGGGTAAAATAGAAAATGGTAATCATTTGGTGGGGCAATCGGGTCAAACCATGGATCGTATTGTTGATTCCATTAAGCGTGTAAACGGCATCATGACGGAAATCGCCAGTGCTTCCGCTGAGCAAGCATCGGGGGTAGATGAAATAAATAAAGCCATTGTGCAAATGGATGAGATGACGCAACAAAATGCGGCTTTGGTAGAAGAGTCAGCAGCCGCTGCAGCAAGCATGCAACATCAGGCGAGTTTGTTAACCAATCAGGTGTCTAACTTTGTTTTGAGCCAGTCCGATTACTCCCAAAGCTCGACATTTATAACAAACTCTCCTCTGCCCTCACCAGCAGCCTCTAAAGAGACATTGCCACATAAGGTTGGTGCGTCAGTAAATAAGCCAGTGAGTAAAGAACCTTCCACTGTTGCTAAACCCGTGGAGAAAACGACAACCCAGAAACCAATGATTCAGAAACCACCTGTTGCGAAAAAAGCCTCTGTGGTGTCTCCCAAACTGGTGTCTGAGACGAAATTAGCACCGAAGGCCAATGTTAAACCCGCTCCGTCAAAACCCGTTACTTCACCCGTTGACGATGATGATGAGTGGGAAGAATTTTAGCCGTTATGACCGACCCACTAAGAGATTTTGAGTATACGCCTGCTGATTTTAATGTTGTTCGTGAACTTATTCGTCAGGCGGCAGGTATTAGGCTGGCAGATAGTAAAGACTCACTAGTCTACAGTCGTTTAGCACCGAGATTGAGGAGTTTTGGTTTTAAGTCAGTGAAGGAATATCTGGCTTTTTTGATGGAAAATGATGAGGAAACACAGCACTTTATCAATTTATTGACGACGAATTTAACCTCTTTTTATCGTGAGCCACACCATTTTGAAATATTAACGGAGTTTGTGAAGAGTGGAGAAAAAGTCCAGCGGGTATGGTGTTCTGCTTCTAGTACGGGGGAGGAACCCTATTCCATTGCCATGACGTTAGTAAAGGCTTTTGAGTCGTTCAATGCCTGCAAAATCATTGCGTCAGATATAGACAGCAATGTACTGGCGAAAGCTCAGAAAGGCATTTATGCCTTGAAACAAGTGGACGTGCTGGCGGATAAGAAACGCTTTTTTCGTAAAGGGACTGGGCCAAACATTGGTTTTGCGAAAGTTATCCCGGAACTTAAAAAAATGATCGAATTCAAGCGCATTAACCTTATGGATGAGAGGTTACCAATTAATGAACTACAGGATGTGATTTTTTGCCGTAATGTGATGATTTATTTTGATAGAGAAACTCAGTTAGAAATTTTGAAAAAATTAGTCGAAAAACTTCGTCCGGGTGGCTTGTATGTGGCAGGGCACTCGGAACATTTTTCAGGGATGTCGGAGTATTTGCACCCCATTGGTAAAACCGTATACATGAAAAAGTAAGGTGTTTATATGTATTCTTACTCAAAAAGTTTAGAGCACCTAGCGACCCATAAGTACTATGACAATAAGTTTAAAGCCGCTGGTGTTAAGGTCTTACCTGGTGAATATTACGCGTCAAAAGACGACATTATGATTACCACTTTACTTGGTTCTTGTGTGGCGGCGTGTTTGTTTGATGAAGAGGCGAAAGTTGGAGGACTGAACCACTTCTTATTACCTGGTGAGGATGGAGACAACAGTATGTTGTCATCATCAGGGCGCTATGGCGTGTATGCCATGGAGCTGTTGGTGAACCATTTGATGAAACTAGGGGCAAGGCGGGAACGGATTAAAGCCAAGGTATTTGGTGGTGCGAACGTGATAAAAAGCTTGTCGTCTGCTTCCAGTGTTGGGGAGCGTAATGTGGCCTTTATTATGATGTATTTAAAGCAGGAAAATATCCCTGTCTGCTCGTCAAGTGTGTTGGATATTACCCCTCGAAAAGTCAATTTTTTCCCTCAAAGTGGAAAGGCATTTGTGAAACAGCTTGCCGATATTTACCAATCTGACGTAGTTGCTCAAGAGAAACGCTATCAAGGAAAAGCCAAAGAAGAAGTTGAAAACAGTTCAGGCGGTGATATTGATTTCTTTTAGTCTAAGACCTTTAGCTATGTTTTGCTAAGGGATCAGTTTGCTAAGACCTGATTTTATAACGATCATTTTTTATCCATATAAGAGCGAGTTGTATATGAGTGAGCGGTCGCAAGTAAGGGTATTAATTGTTGACGACTCAGAGTTGATGCGGAGTTTATTGACCAGCATTTTATCGTCAGATTCTCATCTTAAAGTGGTGGGAACGGCTAAAGATGCCTATGAGGCGAAAGAGCAGGTTAAAAAGCTATCTCCGGATGTGATTACGCTGGATATTGAGATGCCGGAAGTTAATGGACTGCGTTTTCTTCAGGTTTTAATGAAGGCGAACCCGACGCCAGTCGTGATGGTATCGACCTTGA
The DNA here is from genome assembly GCF_016461715.1 of Marinomonas spartinae. Taxonomy (GTDB): domain Bacteria; phylum Pseudomonadota; class Gammaproteobacteria; order Pseudomonadales; family Marinomonadaceae; genus Marinomonas; species Marinomonas spartinae_A. Next base: position 44,792 of record NZ_JAEMUI010000007.1, read on the forward strand.
CCGAGCAACATGCTGCGGCCACCTTAACGGCTTTAGAATACGGTGCGGTAGATTACATCGCGAAGCCTAAAGTTTATGACGGTTCGACACTGAACAAATATGCAAAAGAAATGATTAGTAAAGTGCGTCAAGCTGCTAGAGCGAATGTTCGATCTCGGACTAAGGCAGCCACGCCTCCAGCTAAAATACCATTAAAGAAAAATGCTTCTAATAGAATATTGGCGATAGGTGCGTCTACGGGAGGCACGGAAGCCATCCGTGATTTATTACAGCAGCTGCCCGCAGAACAGTTTGGGGTAGTGATATCGCAACACATGCCACCTGGTTTCACGAAAACCTATGCCGAGCGATTGAATCGGCAAACCGGTTTTCAAGTTGTTGAGTCCCAAGGGGGAGAAGTGGTGAAGCCTGGTACTGCTTATATCGCTCCGGGAGGGTACCATTTAACCTTACGCCGTAAAGGAAACCTAATTTATACCGATCTTGTTATAGGCGAGAAAGTCTGTGGACACCGACCATCGGTGGATGTGATGTTTGACTCCGTGGCGGAACTGATTGGTAAAACCGCCATGGCCGTTTTACTGACAGGCATGGGTAAGGATGGGGCACAAGGCCTGAAGAAGATTAAAGACAAAGGGGGATACACCGTCGCTCAAGATGAGGCCTCTTGTGTTGTCTTTGGTATGCCAAGAGAGGCGATTAATCTTGGTGCGACTTGCTCAATACAAGCGCTTTCCGGTATGGGAAATCATCTTGTGAGCTTGTTGTAAAATATTCCGTTTTGGCGCATCCGCAAGGGATGTATCAAATATAGGGAGCGATAGTAAATAGCCGTCATCAATCCATTTGATGACGGCTATTTAGATTGTGCGGAAACACTTTTAGAGAGACGTTAGGTTAACGCATGAACCAACACCAAGGTGATGGAAGGAAAGGCAATTAACAACACCACCCGTGCTACGTCAGAGAGTAAAAAGGGGATGACACCTCTAAAGCTTTCTTTGAGAGACAAGGAACTATCAAACGAGTTGATAATAAACACATTCATACCCACCGGAGGAGTGATTAATCCCACTTCCACGACGATCAAGGCGAGGATGCCAAACCAAATGCCCACATCCGCAGGCGGGAAACCAAAATCCATTGCCATGATAACTGGGAAATAGATAGGGATTGTCAGTAATATCATGGCTAAGCTGTCCATAAAGCAGCCAAGCACTAAGTAGGTCAGTAGCATTAACGTTAATACTAAATAAGGGCTAAACCCTGCGTTTTCTATGTATTGGACCCCAAGGCTAGGAACCTGTGTGAGGGCAATGAAGACACTGAACAAATCAGCCCCAAAGACGATGAAGAAAATCATCGCGGATGAGACTGCCGTTCTGGTGATGCAGTCAATCAGCACATTAAAGCTTAATGAGCCATTCAGTAAGGCTAATAAACACGTCAGAATCACTCCCACTGCCGCCGCTTCGGTTGGCGTGAAGAAGCCTAGGTAAATCCCTCCTAAGACGATTAGGAAAATAACTGTTATGTGCCAGACATCTTTTAGGGAGGTGATTTTTTCTTTTAAGCTTGTCTTTTCACCACGGGGGCCCGCTTTTGGAAAGATGCGGACATAAATGGCAATGGCTAACATGTAACCAAAAGCGGCTAAAAAACCTGGCAAGAAGGCCGCAATAAAAAGCTTCGAGATATTTTGTTCAGTCAGGACCGCAAAAATAATTAACACCATGGATGGTGGAATCAAGATGCCTAATGTCCCTCCTGCTGCAAGGGTTCCAGCGGCTAAGCCGCTAGCGTATTTGTGCTTTTTCATTTCCGGTAAGGCGACTTTCCCCATGGTGGAGGCGGTTGCCAAAGACGAACCGCAAATGGCACCAAAGGCAGCGCAACCAGCAATGGACGCCATAGCCAGCCCTCCTTTTAAATGGCCGACCCACTTATTACAGGTACGAAAAAGCTCACTAGTGATACCTGAACGTGTGGTGATTTCTCCCATTAATAAAAACAGAGGCACCACAGACAGATCATAGGTTGAGAATTTCGCCACCGGAGCAGTACTTAAATAGCTTAATAGGGCGGGTGTTCCAGCCAGTGCGATATAGCCTGTACCACCGCTGATGAGCATTGCGAGCGCAATTGGAATACGAATGGCCATTAATATAAGCAAGAATGCCATCATTAATAATGCCAGTTCCACATTACCCATGTTTCAATCCTTTTAAAGAGGTCAGTATGCTGTCGAGACAATTGAGTGTTAATAGAGCAAACGAACCACAGCCAACGGCATACACGACCCAATTTGGTAACTGTAATATCATGGTGTAGTCAAAGTAGTCATAGGCATCCAGACCGCCTAGGGCTAACCGCCATGTTAATAGAGCAGCGACAAGGCACATCAAGCAATCACTCAATATAGCAAGCCACGAAAGGGTGCGTGGGCTTGCTGATGCGGTAAAAATGTCTACCACCACATGGCCTTTTTTTAGGTGACAATAGGGCAAAAAGCAGAAAATGCTGATTCCTAACCCCATTTCTACTAACTCATAGTCTCCGGTGACAGACGTTTGAAAAAAAAGACGCCCTAAAATACTGGCGACCACCATGATGGCAAGTGCCATCATAATGAGTCCACCAAGAATCGCGAGCTGTCGTGATACCCAGGTCAGAGCTGGATTGCTCCCTAGGTATTCGGACTCAGAAGTAATGGGGGTATCACTCATGACTCACCATTTTGCTTTTCATATTTTGACAACAGGCTTTCTGCTTCGTTGTACAGTGCTTGACCGCGACCATTTGTGGATTTATTCATGGTTTCAATCCACTTATCTGTCACAGGCTGCATTTTCGCTTTCCAACGGGCGACCTCTTCATCCGGTAAGGTATAAAAGTCATTGCCTGCGGCGACAGCCGCATCGCGGCCAACCTTTTCGTTTTTATCAAATTCGTCGCCGATAAAACCTGCTAGGGGAATGCCTGAGTTATTATCGATGACTTTTTGCAGGTCTTTTGGAAGGGAGTTGTAAGCCTTTTTATTCATGGCAAATACAAAGGTGTTAGAGTACAAACCTCGCTTGCCAGAGATTTCAACGTTGTGCGTTGCTAGCTCATCAATTTTCAGAGGAGCTGTTACTTCAAAAGGCAGCACGGCAACATCCACCACACCTTTAGATAGCGCGCTGGCCATTTGTGTCACTGGCATAAAAATACTGTTTACGTCTAATAGAGAAAATGCATCCCCCATGATGCGATTCGGCACACGAACTTTTAAGCCTTTCATGTCTTCTAGGGTTCTGACTTCTTTATCGCGAACGTGCAAGGATCCTGGGGCATGGGTGTGTAAGGCAAGGACATGAACGTCGCGCATTTCATCCGTCATTTCTTTTTCATAGTATTCTTGCAATGCCATGCTGGTGGATTTGGCAGAGCCAACCATAAAAGGTAGTTCGAAGACTGTCATTTTAGGAAAACGGCCAGGCGTATAACCTGCGACCGTCCAGGCCAAATCGACACGGCCTTTGCGTACCTGATCGTATAAAGAAGCGGGTTTACCGCCCAATTGCATCGCAGGGTAAATGACGATTTTGATTCGTCCATTAGACTCTTTCATTACCTTTTCCGCCCAAGGTTCTAATACTTTAGTGTGGGCCGTTGAGGAGGGGGGCAACATATGGTGCAGTTTAAACGTAAATTCAGGCTCAGCCGCTTGCGCGAAAGAGACAGTGGTAAGCATCAGGGCTGCGGCCATTAAAAGAGATTTTATTCGCATAATCGACACCTTTATTTTTTTTGTCGGTGAATGTGATTGGACAAAAGGGGCTTCCTTTGCCTCCTTATACTTATGTCATAAACTGTTTTGTCTTACAACAATATTTCCTATTTTTTTTCTTTTTCCTTTCTTTGGTCATGGCATTTGGTCTTATTTTTTATGATTTCTTGATAGATAACTGAACGCTAGTGACTTAAATAAGTGACGGCGGCGGCATAGTGACTGCTCGGTGGCAATCAGTTGATTAGTCGATGAGGACGTTATGGTAATAGATAATTTATATTGTACTTTGTCATAAAAAAAGTTGATTCTAAAACTGTTTATAAATAAAACTATATAATGCTAGGACGGCGCCGAGGGAAAGAAAAACGACTATCCATGCTCAGTTGTATGCATACTGGGTAGATAACAATAATAAATTGAAAGAAGGTAAGATTATGAGTACCGATGTTTTACAGTCAAAGCCTTGGAATAATGCTTTTTTTAATGGTGATTGGGTCGAGGCCTCCGGTAACAGTGTTTCTGTCATTGAGCCTGCCACAGGTGATTCTCTTTCCAGTATTGTGCTAGCCACTGCTGACGATATTTATCGTGCTGCTAAGGATGCGGCGGCGGCTCAAAAAACATGGTTGGATATGTCGCCAAGAGAAAGATCCGCCATATTTTATCGTGCGGCGGACTATTTTGATGAGCATGCTGAAGAATTTGCCATGTATATCGCCCGCGAAACGGGTGGGATTTTTCAAAAAGGTCAGCATGAGGTTCGTGAATCCTCAACCATTTTGCGTTTAGCGGCGCACATGGTGCTCGAACCAAATGGTTTGACTCTACCGACTACGGCGGGTCGTACTTCCATAGCAAAACGCATACCCCATGGCGTTATTGGGGTTATTTCCCCCTTTAATTTCCCGCTTATTTTATCGATTCGTTCTATTGCTCCAGCGTTAGCAACGGGCAATGCAATCGTCACGAAACCTGATCCTCAAACGCCCGTTACTGGTGGTTTCTTATTGGCGTTGGCCTTTGAAGCTGCGGGCTTACCAAAAGGTTTGTATCAGGTGCTACCTGGTGCTGTAGAAGCGGGCGAAGCCGTTTGTAATGCGCCAGAAATCGGTATGGTGGCCTTCACAGGTTCAACGGCTGCGGGTCGCAAGGTGGGTGAAGCCTGTGGCCGAAATCTTAAAAAAGTGTCTTTAGAATTAGGGGGTAAGAGCTCGCTGATTGTACTGGAAGATGCGGACTTAGATGTGGCGGCCAGCAACATCGCATGGGGAGCCTATTTCCACCAAGGCCAGATTTGTATGGCATCAGGTCGTATTTTAGTACAAGAGAGTGTCGCAAAAGCATTGACCGCGAAAATTGTTGAAAAAGCGCAACACTTGCCAGTAGGGAATCCTACCACTAAACAAGTCGCACTTGGGCCGTTAATCAACGAAACACAATTGAAGAAAGTGGACAGCATTATAAAAGATACCATTGCTGCAGGCGCGACGCTTGAAGTAGGGGGAACTTATGAGGGATTGTTCTATTCGCCAACGGTCTTGTCGGGGGTGAAACCAGGCATGCGTTCTTTTGAAGAAGAAATTTTTGGCCCTGTGGCGAATATTGTCACCTTCAGTACCGACGAAGAAGCTATTGAGTTGGCTAATAATACTGAGTACGGATTGTCCGGTGCGGTCATCAGTGCCAATGTTAGTCGAGCGCAAAAAATTGCTAGTCAATTGCATGTCGGCTTGTTGCATATTAATGACCAGACAGTAAACGACGAATGCATCAACCCATTTGGTGGTTGTGGTAATTCAGGTAATGGCAATGCGGTCGGTGGTCCATCAGATTGGGATACCTATACTCATTGGCAATGGATGACAGTGAAAGAACAAGCAACGGCGTATCCTTTCTAATTAGACGTCGCTTTGGCAACCAACATCTGAATAGTATGTGAAGCTGAATTGATATTGCATTTCATCGTTAAACAAAAAAGCAAGCAGTGGCCCTGTTTGCTTTTTTTATCGACTTTGTCCCGTCCTGAAAGGGGGGTCTTTGAGTACCTCAGGAATATGCAGAATCAGATAATCAAGAAAGACTCGTGTTGCGGGGTTCATGCCTTTTCGTTTAGAGAAAACGGCATGCACAGTATGAGCTTTGGAAGTCCATTCTGGCAGTAATTGAATCAACTGCCCAGTTTCAATACTGGGGGACGCAACCGGTGCAGGAATAAGGGCAACGCCAATCCCTTGCACTGCACTTTCCAATTGAATCCAGCGGTTTAAGCAAAAGAGTCTAGGGTGATGTTTGACGATGCAAGGGGCGCCATCTGGGCCAAATAGCTCCCACTTATGTTCCTGACTTTCTAGTTTATTGAGCTGTTCGCTCAATGTTGGCATATGAGACAGCTGATCTGGGTGGGTTGGATTACCGTGAGTGCTGATAAAGTCTGGGCTCGCCACAAGAATCATTTTGCTGCTTGCCAGTGGCTTGGCCACTAACCCCGGCTCGCAATCTAAGGACTTTCTGGAACGCAACGCAATATCGACCCTCTCTTCGATGACTTGTACATCTCTGTCTGTGGCATCAAGAGAGACGGTGACCTTTGGATATTGTCGCATGAAGTCAGGCAATAACAAGGAAATATGGTGTTGAGCCAAAACGGTTGGGCAACTGACTCGTACCAACCCTGAGGGCACCGACTGTAATAAAGCAACCGAGTCATAAGCGGATTGCCCTTCCGCGACCATATTTATGGCCCCTTCGTAAAGCTGCCGGCCGGCTTCGGTCAGTGAAAATTGCCGGCTGTTACGTTGAATTAATTGCACCCCAACTTTTTCTTCAAGCTTAGCCACCCGTCGACTAAGTAGGGATTTAGTAATTCCAGATGCCCTTTCTGCAGCAGTATAGCCGCCATTATCGGCCGTCAGATAAAAATAGTAGAGATCGTTAAAATCCATTGGTAATTAGTCTCTCCAGTCTGCTAAGACGGTGTTTGTGAGTCGACGTGATTGCTTGTTAGTTAAGGCGACTTTGCAACGCCATGATAATAAAACCGATAATAGCAACAATAAATAACAGAGAGTAATAATCGATCCCCGCTAATAGCACGGCATTTTGCTTCACATGTTGAGCAATCCAGGCAAAGGCCATTTTATTGGCGACGACTTGGCTGACTTGTCCATAGGCATTTGCTACTTGGTGCAGGGTACTTTGGTAAATGGGATTGTTTGCTGCCACATGCTCGTTCAGTGCGTTGTAGTGAATCGTGGTACGCCACTGTAAGCCAATACTTGCGAATGCGGTGCCCATTGACATGCCGATCTGAGAAATCATATTTTTTAGCTGCTGAGCATGGGAAAAAGCGGTTTCATCGTGTTCAAGCTCCTTAAAAGATTTTGCCGCTGCGGTACCTTGCAAAAACACAGTAAAGAAACCAAAGAAAGCAATGGCGGGCAAAATCTGCGTTTGCATGTTTGAGCTTGGTGTCAAGTGCGACATGATATAGCCATAACAACCTAAACAAAAAAAGCCAAACATGAAAAACTTTTTCCCATTGGGTCTTTTTGGAAACACCTTCATGTGAACCCATACCCCAAGAATGGCAGACACTAAACCTAATGCATACCAGTTCCCCACTGTACTCCAACTAAAGCCTAGCCCTTTTTGCAATATCTGTGGCAGTAGGTAGTTATTCGACCCCATGATCAAATAGCAGGTAAAAAACACCAGTACGCCGGAGCGGTAGATTTTGCTTTCGAAAAGTTGCTTTATCGACAACAGCGGTCTGGCGTGATGGTGACGAATGGTACTGCGAATAAAGTAATAAATACTGGTTAATCCGAGCAATAAAATGACGCTGACTAAAACGGTATTGCTGTAGAACTCATAGCTGCCATAACGCAGTGCGTAAAGTATTAAAAAGGAGCCCGCTGTTAATGCCATGACGAGATAGGGATGGGATTGGGAGCGTAGCTCTTTCTTGGTTGGAATGCCTGGCAAACAAAACGCTGCAGTGATGGCAGCGAGAACAGTGAAGACCATTAAGATAGCAAACAGATATTGCCAAGAGGCATCTAAAAACAAGTTTGCCACTAAAAACGGTGCCAGAGCAGAGCTGATGGTGAGACCGTAAGCATAGGTTTTGATGCCCGTGAGTCGAAGTGGACTTGGTGGAAATAAGGTGATAATGACCCGTGCACCCGCCATAAAAGCCGCGCCGCCAAACCCCATCACCACGTGACCGATCAAAAAGACCGTGAAATTATTGCCATAAAAGCAGATCAAACAGCCGATAAAAAAGATGAATAGCGAGGCTAGAATATAGTATTTCCAGCCCATTCGCTCGATTAACCAGCGCTGCTTCGAGATGGTGACGACAGCGACACAAGCGTATGCCGCCGTCGTTAAACTGTATTCCTGTGGTGAGACGCCTAACTCCCCCATTAAGGGGGCCGCCGCGAAGGCGATCATCCCTGTTTGCAGGAAGTTTAGCAGCATCAGTAAGAAGATGGTCGCCAGCATCAAAAAATTGTGCGACGGCGCAGGAACGTATTTATGTTGGCTAATGCGTTGGATCATAGTGGTTACATGTTTTCTTTAATGATCTTTTGAATAAGCGCATTGGCGCCTTTATCCCCATCGTCGAATACATCGGTTCGCCAAGGTGTTGGAGGTGTTGCTACGGTGGTTAATTCCGCTTTACCTGCATTCTGTGTGTTGACCGTCACATTCATGGAGAGACCGGGTCTAAGAGGATGATCAATGAGTTCTTGTGGCTTGAGGGCAATGCGTACAGGAACACGTTGTACCACTTTGATCCAGTTACCTGTTGCGTTAGTGGCTGGCAATAATGAAAAGGCGCTGCCTGTTCCTGGAATGATCCCTTGTACCGTACCATGGTAAATGACTGATGAACCGTAAACATCGGAGGTTAAACTAACAGGTTGTCCGGCACGAATATTTCCTATTTGCGTTTCTTTAAAATTTGCTACGACCCACACATGATTTAACGGCACGATCGACATTAAGGTACTGCCTGCAGAGACATGCTGTCCAACTTGCACACTACGTTGTGCAACATAGCCGCTGACTGGTGCGACAATGGTGGTTCTGTGCAAAGCAAGCCAGGCGCTTTTTAACGCGGACTCGGCTTTTAGAACATCTGGGTGAGTAAGTACGGTTGTGTGATCCACTTTGGTTTTGATGGCATCGTAGGCTTTTTGAGCAACGTCGTATGAGGCTTTCGCACTGATATAGGTGCTTTTATAGTGGCTTAGATCTTCACTCGAAATGAGATTGTTTTTTCTCAGTTTAACCCGCCGTTGGTAATCACTGTCTGCCTTATCCAGAGCGACTTTCGCTAATTCAACATTGGCTTTTTGTTCTTCTAAAGCGGCAAAACTGTTGCGAACTGCGCGAATGGTACTGGCAAGATTCGCCTGCGCTTCTTGAAGTGCTAACTGGGCATCAACGGGGTTTATTTTAACGAGTAGGTCAGATTGCTTAACCAAGCTGGTATTTTCCGCCATGATGTCTGTTACGGTACCAGAGACTTGCGACATGACATTAACCACATTACCGGCAACGTAAGCGTCTTCTGTTGACTCATGAAACTGTCCTATTTTTGACCACCAAATATAGGCGGCGATACAAGCGATGACGGTGGTAATAGCCAGTACCACGACCGTCGTTTTCTTGTTCATGATGTGTTTTTCTGTATCGGTCATTGATTCTATTTACTCACAACACTAAAGGTTTAACTAATTGGGAAGATGGGGAAAGAGCGGCAAGAGTAAGGAGATGGTCAGTGAAGATCAATGGCAAAAAGTGGGATACAATATCCTAAAAATAGGATGGTTGATATTCGCACCATATTCTCTATTTTTCTGCTATAAAACAGGGCAAAATCGAATTTTTTTGTCTTCTAGTCAGGCTGAAATATAAAAAAATGAAATGAGAAAAAATAAAGAATGTGTTGTTTTTAACACGGTGTGTTCGATTTTCAGGCTATTAAATCCCTCTTTTTTGAGAGCGCTTACAAAAAAATGACGATGAATCCGTCTCATCATCGTCTCCTAAAAAGGGCCAAAACAAATCGGCTAAGTTAGAAAAAGCGATCTCTTAATGAGTAGTAAAGCATTCCAGCAACCTGTCCTGGCCAGCGTAGCAGGGTGCCACCAGGAAAATTGGCGCAAGGGACGCTTGAGAACACGTCAAACCGCTCGGCAGTGCCACTAACGGCTTCGGCCATTAACTTGCCTGTGAGTGTGGCCAGAGCGACACCGTGACCAGAATAGCCTTGGGCGATAAACACGTTTTTCTCTTGGTGGGCTAAATAGGGCATTCGATTTAAGGTAATGGCCAATGTGCCTCCCCAACTAAAGTCAATCTTGGTGTTGGTTAATTCAGGATATACTTCGAGCATGTGTTTTTTGACAAAGCTGGCAATATCCTTCGGAAAGCGTGAGCGATAGTTCTCTCCACCTCCCCACAGCAGTCTTTTATCCGCTGACAGTCGAAAATAATTCACCACAAACTTGGAGTCGGCAATGGCATAATCCTGAGGGTTAATTCTATTATAAACGGCTTCTGGAAGCGGCTCGGTTGCTAGAATAAAGTTATTGATCGGCATGATTTTTTTCGCCGCTTGAGGGTGAAGTTTGCCAAGGTAGCCATTACAAGCAAACAGTAAGTAGCTGGCTTTTACTGTGCCTCTTGGGGTTTGTATGCTGGGCTGGTTTCCGCCTTGATAGTGAATCACCTCGGACATCTCGAACAATTGCGCGCCGCTTTCTTGGGCGGCTTTAGCAAGCCCAAGGGAAAAGTTATAGGGATGGATATGAGCGCCATCTTCATACAATTCGCCACCATGAAAATGGGACGTACCAAGGGCGGCGGAAACATCATGCTTGGTGAGGTAATGCACTTTTTGATAACCAAGGGTGTTTCTTTTGTAGTCGACGGCCTGTTGTATGTCTTCCACATGAGAGGCTTTGGCGGCGACATGCAGCACCCCTGGTTTTAAATCACAGTCAATTTGATGTTGATGAATCAAATGCTTCACTAACTCGACGGATTCGACAGACATGTCCCATAGTAAATCGGCGTGGTGCTTGCCGACTTTTTGGCTTAATGCAGCATGGCTCATATTATGGCCTTGGCATAATTGACCACCATTGCGTCCGGATGCCCCAGAGCCAATGCGATGAGCTTCGAGTAAGGTGACTCGGTAACCTTTTTCCGATAAATGCAAGGCTGCAGACAAGCCAGTGTACCCACCACCAATGATGCAAACATCCGTTTCCTGGTCCCCCTCTAAGCTGGGAAAACGTATATTCTGATTGGCCGTATTGGCGTAGTACGATGCTTCAAAGCCTTGATTTTTCATGAAAAGAGCCTCCTCGATAAGCGTCTCTTAAAGATAGTAAGCTATCCTAACGTAGAAAGAACAATGCGTTGATCATTTTTTAGTGGTATTTTTGCTTAAAAGGGACAATATCAAACAAGGTACTGGTTAACTTTATTAGCACAAACAAAAAAGGTGATGTATGGGGATCCTAGAGGATTTTCTTAAAACGCATTCGATTACAGAAATAGAGTCCACTCTGCCGGATATGACAGGTAATGCGCGAGGTAAATTTTATCCGACTCGTAAGTTTTTATCTGAACAAGGAGGCCGGTTGCCTGAAACCGTACTGGTTCAAAGTGTCACTGGGGATTGGGCTTACAATCATTACGATATCGTGGACGCCCGTGATCGAGATATGATTCTGGTGCCGGACACTAATACCTTGCGTATTGTGCCTTGGGCGGATGAGCCAACGGCTCAATTGATCAATGATTGCTTTGATACCGAAGGTAACCCACACCCTCTGTCCAGCCGGACGATTTTACGGCGTGTGCTGGCTTTGTTCGAAGCAGAAGGATTGCGTCCTGTTGTTGCGCCTGAAATGGAATTTTATCTGGTGCAAAAAGACAATGACCCTGATTACGAACTCAAACCAGCAGCGGGGCGTTCCGGCCGTCGTGAAACGGCTCGTCGTTCCTACAGCATTGATGCGGTCAATGAGTTTAATCCCGTGATTGATACCTTATATGCCTACTGTGAGGCTCAAGATCTGGATGTAGATACCTTGATTCATGAGTCGGGTGCGGCGCAGATGGAAATCAACTTTTTGCACGGTGACCCATTAGATTTGGCTGATCAGGTTTTCATCTTTAAACGCACCATGCGTGAGACAGCGATTAAGCATGATATACATGCCACCTTCATGGCCAAACCTATGCAAAATGAACCAGGCAGTGCCATGCATATCCATCAAAGTCTTATTGATATAAAAACCGGGAAAAATATCTTTAATGATAACGGTGAATACAGTGAAGCTTTCTACTGCTACTTAGGGGGGCTGCAAAAATACACCCCGAATGCTATTAGTTTCTTCGCTCCAAATGTTAATTCTTATCGACGGTTTGCGCCAGATATGGCAGCGCCAGTAAATATGAAGTGGGGGATAGATGACAGAACGGCTGGCTTGCGCATTCCTGTGTCGGCTCCAGAAGCTTACCGCATTGAGAACCGTTTTCCTGGATCCGATTGCAACCCGTACCTTGCCATTGCGACCAGCTTAGCCTGTGGTTATTTAGGATTAAAAGAGAAGTTGCGTCCCACTGAGCCTTCTAGTGTGAATTCTGCTCAGGAAACGGGTGAGGTGGATTTGGCGAGAACATTAGAAGAAGCTTTGCGTCTGTTAGAAGATTGCCCAGAAATTTGTGAGATCATGGGACAAAAGTTTGTTGATGCTTATATCGGAGTGAAACGGTCTGAATTTGAAACCTTTAATAAGGTGATTAGCTCTTGGGAGCGAGAGCATCTGTTGTTGAATGTGTAACCCATAGTCCTGCTGTTAAGGTGCCATACCTTTAGGACAGAGCGAACGATATCCAAATATCGATTGTTTAAAAAGCTCAGCGCCATGCTGGGCTTTTTTGTATTGCTTCGTCCTTGGTAGGACAGGTGGCAGATGAGATTTCTTTGTTGAAAAATATACTATTTCATTAGGGGATAGTTTCGCTCTATGGCAAAATGTCGACCTTGTACTCTAAATCCTCTCCTATGGGAGCATGAACAGGTGTCATTTTTCAACGAATGTAGCACTTAATGCTTTCCGAATGATCGGTTGTTCAAAAGACAACAGTGACGCTAATAAATAAAGTATGTCGGATACAGAATCGCTGTTATCTGGAGAGTAGGCTTGTGTTCAATGAAACACGCCGCTACAGCAAGGTAATCACCTTGTTTTCATGTATGGTTTTACGTGTTGGTTGAAAGGAGTTGTCGGCGCCTATGATTCGCCCTTTATTAGTTCTAAGATTGCTCACCATGCCATGCTTATGGATGGGGTTGGTTCAGCTAGTCTTTGGTGAATTGTCCTTTATGTTTTTTAAGGATCATGTGGCGAGTAATTTTACCTTGCCAGCCTCTATCACATTAGGCGTTTCTCTGATCATCCTGATTGGCTTTAAAAAATACCCTCTACCATCGGTGACGAATCGTGAAGCCATGTTGTTTGCGACCCTGACTTGGGTTGCTGTGGGGATGCTTGGGGCTATCCCTATTGTCACGATTGCACATGTGTCTTTTACTGATGGGGTATTTGAATCTATTAGTGGATTGACTACGACAGGGGCAACTATTTTATCCGGCTTGGATAGTATGCCTAAGACGTTTTTGATGTACCGCCAGTTTTTACAGTGGATGGGGGGCTTAGGCGTGGTTATTTTTGTGGTTGCCATTTTGCCGATGCTCAATATCGGTGGTATGCGACTGTTAAAAGCCGAAACACCAGGGCCCATTAAAGACGATAAACTCTCACCGCGTGTCGCCAATACCACCCATTATCTGTGGTTGGTTTATGTCACGATTACTGCCTTGTGCGCGCTATGTTACTACTTAGCTGGCATGTCTGTGTTTGATGCCATTGGTCACAGCTTCTCAACGGTTTCCACAGGAGGGTTCTCAACCCACGACGCCAGTATGGGTTACTTTCATAGTAATTTGATATTATGGATCTGTAATGTCTTCATGGTCCTTGGCGCGACAAATTTTGCTTTGCACTATCGTGTGTACCTAGCCCATAGCATTAAGCTCTATTGGAAAGATGAAGAGATGCGCAGTTTCTTGATCATCATCTTGGTGATTTCTGTGATTTTGTCGCTTTATCTTTATCACAATGGCAATGAGCACAGCTTTTGGCAGTCTCTGACGGATTCGTTTTTCCATATCATCTCGTTTATTACCAGTACAGGATTTGCCGCAACGGATTTGAGTAAATGGCCTATTGTCACCGCTGTGCTGTTAATCTTCGTGGGGTATATTGGTGGCTGTGCAGGGTCAACGGCAGGTGGTAACAAGGTGATTCGCAATATCATCGCCCTAAAATCAGTAGGCTTAGAAATTAAGCGCTTAGTGCACCCAAATGGTGTGTTTACCATGAAATTTCAACGCCGAACCATCAGCGGAGAGGTACGTCATGCGGTGATGGCGTTTATGTGCTTGGCGGCGCTGACCACCATTATTTTTACGATTCTTCTGATGTTCACTGGCCTGAGTTTTATGGCCGCGTTAAGTGCGACAGCAGCCTGTTTGAACGTGTTGGGTCCAGGTTTTGCGGAACTGGGTAATAACTTTGCGCCATTGAGTGATGTCGCTACTTGGTTGATGAGTGCCGCGATGATTCTGGGGCGTCTTGAGTACTTCACTGTGCTGGTGCTGTTCTTCCCCGTACTCTGGAGACAATAGCTTGGCGACTGAAATACCGCGTCGTTGTTCACAATAGGCACATCACTTTCTAGTTTTTAGATAGGCCCTGTTCCTCTGTGTGGTCTACATGAAAAGACGAGGCAAAGATTCTTGGCTCGTCTTTTTTGGGTAAGTGGATCAAGGTAAGTCCTAACCGTCGTGCTAAAGAAACCGCCAGCGTGCTGGGGGAAGCGAGATGAATCAGGTTTGACAGTGTTGCCCTGACGGCTTTTTGAATCAGCTCGGTGCTACAGCGGCTGGACATCACTACACTGTGATTGTGAAGTGGGATGTTGTGATTAATCGCGTAACCAATGATTTTATCTAGGGCATTGTGTCGGCCAATATCTTCTAAGCAAATGATGGGATGGCCTTCAGGAGAGAGCAACAGGGCGGCGTGAATGGCACCGCTTTTTTTGCCTAAATCCTGATGGGCAAACAGCATCTCTCTTAGTGTCTTCAGAATGTCCGTGGGTAAGGTTTGGCTTGCGGGTAAAGGCTCGAGTAGCGGCAGCGCTTGTTCTAAGGAGTCTTTGCCGCAGAGTCCACAGCCTGTGGCCCCTAAGTGGGCTTGCTTATGTTGTTTAAAATGGGCAAATTGCCTTGGGCTGATATCCAGGTTAAGAGCTAATCCTGTGATACCAAGATGCGCTATGGTGGTTTCCTCGAGCTGAATGTCTCTCACATCCTGTTTACCATTAATGATGCCTTCACTAAAGGCAAAGCCTATTGCAAAATTGTCTAGATGGTTAGGGGTGACCATCATCACCGCATGGGTGATCTGATTAATACTGATTGCTAGCGGGATTTCTTCAACAAGTTGGGTTTGTTCTTCATAGCGTAGCGAATCGCGTCTAGCGAAATAACAGTGTCGTGTGCTCGTTAAAGAGAAAAGTGTCATGCCCTAAACCTAATAAGGTAAATGTTTTATGGTAGGT
Source organism: Marinomonas spartinae (assembly GCF_016461715.1). GTDB lineage: Bacteria > Pseudomonadota > Gammaproteobacteria > Pseudomonadales > Marinomonadaceae > Marinomonas > Marinomonas spartinae_A. The sequence goes on from NZ_JAEMUI010000007.1 coordinate 60,288, forward strand.
CCTTTGTTCGTACCTTCCCTAGTGCGAAGACACCATCTTAATCATTCCATTCTGTTGCGTCTATCAGGGTGTTTGTCCTGGTGCTTTTATATCATTTTAGTGTCTCGCTTGGTTTTCGATATAATAGGGCATGCAACCGAGCTTGGCAGTGTTGGTCAGGCGTTTGTTGAGCTTTGATCGATGGCCGGAACAAGACGGAAGGCATTATTTTTGATATTGATCGTGATACAGTCATCGCTGTGGAGTTTTTTTGTCTCGGGGATTTCCTTAGTGCTAATAATGCCGTATTCTCGGCACTATTTTGATAGCCAAGCCCAGTATTTTCCTTACTAAATGATATGGCAACTGCGAATGCAGGCACAGACAGTGGTGTGGGTATAGAAAGTGAAAATTGTTGTTGAGTCCCTGAAAAATGTTTTTTCATCGGCGGGCGCACGTGTTAATAAAGAGCGTCATGTTTGCATGATTGCTCGCTTGGTTTGCTTTTATAAGTAATTGTTAGTACTCGTATCTTTTGATACGGGAGCTGTAAGGGTTCTTGATAGAACCGCTTTTGTTGTTTTAATGAGTTTGTTTTATGTCTTTTAAAAATCGCCTTTCTGGCTGGATGCCATCGGGACCAAAAGCTTGGCTTATTGTGATCCTAGGTGTGTTTATTTTACTAATGTGTGTTTATCAAATATTAGTTGAGCCTCGCTCAGACACTGATCCAAATACTTATACCTTACCCAATGAGAAACCCATTGATGTGTCGGGTAAAGAGTTGTCTGCGTCGACATTCAATGAACCCGCTGCAGACGACAACAGTGTGGATCCTGTGCAACAAGTGGCAACGCCAAAAGCGGTACCTCACGCGATTGAGCATGTTATTAAGCCGGGTGAAACGCTGGATGGTATTTTTCAAAAACTTGGTTTTTCGCGTCAAGATATGTACGCCATTTTGGAAGCAGATGAAGAGTATTTAGTATTAGATCCGTTAATTCCGGGGGATACTTTAATCTTTAAAACGGATAAGGATGGTCAGCTAGAGAGTTTGTCCCGTCGCTTAGACCCGAGTAAAACCATTGCTTATGTGCGTCATGATGGTGGCGGCTTTACTTATAAAGAATACAACAAGCCGATAAATTACGTTCAAGAAGCAGAACATGGCACGATCGATGGTAGCTTCTATTTATCTGCTAAGAAATTGGGCCTCTCTGATGCGAATATTGTGATTGTGCGAGATTTACTCAAAGGGCGTTTTGACTTTAGAAAGGACATTCGAGCAGGCGATGCTTTTGATGTGGTGTTGCAAAAAGGTGATGTTGATGGTCAGCCAGTGGGCAGTGATCAGTTGGAAGCCTTGCAAATTACCGTTAAAGGTCATACTTATCGTGCTTTCTTGTATTCTGATGGTCGTTTTTACGATGAGCATGGTAATAGTTTAACGCCAGCGCTTTTACGTTGGCCGACGAAAATTCACTATCGCGTGACGTCACCATTTAACCCACATCGCCGTCATCCAATAACCGGGCGCTTAGCCCCTCATAACGGTACTGATTTGGCTGCACCTACTGGAACAAAGGTATTTGCAACGGGAGATGGTGTGGTGACACGAGTTGCCTACCAGAAATACGCGGGCAAATATTTAGACATCAATAATATTGGTATCTACAGCACTCGCTTTTTGCATTTAAGCAAAATATTGGTGAAAAAAGGACAGCATGTTAAGCGTGGTCAAGTGATTGCGTTGTCGGGTAATACCGGACGAACAACGGGCCCCCATTTGCATTATGAACTACACGTTAATGGCAAACCTGTTGATCCAATGACAGCAAAAATTCCGACTTTGCAGTCGATTCCAAAGTCGAAAATGAAAGAGTTTAAGGAACATGTTAAGCGCTGGATTGCCATGATGAATCAACAACCCTATTAGTTTACGGGTGTGGCCCGTGGTGCATTTGGATGACAAAACGAAAGATAAAAGGAATATAAACGTCCGACCCCTCCCTAACCCTCCCCTTAAATAAGGGGAGGGAACTGGAAATGCTGCCGAAAAAGGCTCCTCCCCCTTACTAAGGGGGAGGCTGGGAGGGGGTTGTAAAGGTTCAATGTACTTGCTTTATAGTTTACGTAAACTGTTTAAATGCATCACGGGTGAGTGTTATTCAAAAGAGATATTTTAAAAAACGGTACTGTTAAGTGCCGTTTTTTTAGGTTTAGGCGTTTGATAAAAGAAAACGAATGGAAAAAGAGCGTAAGGGATCAGAAATAATAAAAAAAATGGCCCTGCAATAGGGCCATTTTTAATAATAGGGATATCGGTGTGGCTTTAGCGTTTACTCAGCTGCACTGTGTTTTCGAGCACGGATGTCAGACTGTGCACTACGGTAAAACTTACCTTGTGGTTTCGATTTACTGAAACTGTCATCATCATTGTCTTCGGATAGCATCAGCATAAAGTTGGCAACACGACTTTCGTCTAGTCGATTTTCTTTTATTGCTTTCGCGATAGCGCAGCCTGGCTCACCTTGGTGATGGCAGTCGCTAAAACGGCATTCTTCAGCCAGTGCGAGAATATCGGCGTAGCTTTCGATTTTACTGCTGTTATATTGCGCGATTTGTAGATCACGTAAACCTTGGGTATCCAAAAGAATGGCACCGTGAGGTAAAGTTTGTAGGGCTTTAGAAGACCCAATCTCGACACTTGGTGTCTCACTCTTAACGGATTTTAATGTGTTGATTAAAGCTGACTTTCCAGCGCCTTCGCCACCAAGCAGTGCAATGGTTTTGCCTTTTTTAAGGGAAGGAGCCAAACAGGAAAGACTGTCAGTATCTAATGCATTCACCGTTTCGACAATCAGCAAGGGATCAAGTTGCTCAATAAGAGCGCGCTTTTCGCTGGCATCGTCACAGGCATCTACTTTGGTCAAAACCACCACCGCATCCGCTTGGGCTTCGTGGGTGAGTTCTAAGTAGCGCTTGATAAGAGGCAAGTTAAGATCTTGATCTAACGGACTCACAATGAAAACAGTATCGACATTGGCCACACAGTCCTCAAAGGATGAGCTGCGATCCAAGCGACGTAGGAAGTTTCCATTTGCGTCGGTAATAACCCAATCACCGATGACCATTTCAGGTAAATCATCATGATGATCAAGCTGGAACAATCCTGATTCACTAATCAATTCATAATGGTTAGTTTGACAAGAACAAATACGTGCAATCTGGTTCGACTCTAAGTCATCCAATGACAGCTGTTGTTGGAAATAAGGTTGCCAGCCTAAAGTCAATAAGGTGAACGTGGTATCCATTTGGTATTACCCTAAGCGTTTAACGCAAAAATTTAATTTGGAGCACAGTACATAAGAACACAATTTATTGGGTGACTCTCGTGCAAAAGGCTAATCAAAATACATCATTTCAGGCAATAAATGCCATTATGACATTTGTGAGATTAGCACAGGGTTGTTATAGGGAAAATAGGTATCTAGGAAAGTTTTGTAGTATTTGGTGAGCTTTTTAGAAGGGTTTTTCCAATGGCCAATAATGGCTTAGGTATGATGATGATTTTATTAATAAAAAAAAGAAGTTTGCTGATGGTTAACTGACAAACTTCTTAACGAGATCAAACGAAAATATAACCTTAAATCAGCGCGTTAAGCGACTTGGAACCTGTTGTGTAATGCAATGTATGTTACCCCCTCCAAGTAACACTTCTCTCGCTGGAACCCCTATGATCTGATAATCAGGAAAGGCTTTCGTTAGAATATGTTTGGCTGTTGCGTCGTTATTTTCATCCAATAAAGGAAAGATGATCGCATGGTTAGTAATTAAAAAGTTGGCGTAGGATCCCCCCAAACGCTCTCCAGCTTTGCGTGCCATACCATCGCTTTGCATCATGGTGTTGTGTGAAGTGGGCTTTAATCCTTTGCTTTCTACCTCGCTCATATAGAGCGGGCCTGGCAGCGGCAGTTTAATGATTTCTATTGAGCGGCCTTTGGCGTCTTTACTCTGGCTCAATATCTCATAAGCGGCATGGCTAATGGCATATTGAGGGTCGTTTTCGTCTTCGCACCACGTCAGCGTGACAACACCTGGGCGTACCACATGCAACAGATTATCAATATGTCCATTGGTTTCGTCGTTAAACAAACCCTGCTTGAGCCAGATGACTTTTTCGATATTTAAATAATCGGCTAAATAGGCTTCGATATCTTGTTTGCTTAAGTTAGGGTTGCGACTGGGGTGCAGTAGACACTCTTCCGTGGTATACACAGTGCCTTCACCATCACAATGGATGGAACCGCCTTCGAGAATAAAAGGTGCTTGATAGTAATCGTCACCTGTAATTGCCGCCATTTGTGGGGCGATGGCTTCGTCCAAATCCCAAGGCTTATACAAACCGTCCAGATCACCCCCCCATGCATTGAAATGCCAACTAACGCCACGGCGTTCGCCTTGATCATTCACCACGTATGTGGCGCCAGTATCGCGCATCCAGCAATCATCATAGGGTATTTCAATGACGCGAATACCACCGTCTCCTAGTGCTTGATGGGCGGTAATAACATGTGACGCTGGTGCCAGTACGGTAACGGGTGTGGCCTGGGCGATGGCTTTAGCGATGGCAGTAAAGGTTTCTTGAGCGGGTTGACCTGACTCACGCCAGTTGTCTTCCCGTATTGGCCAAGCAAGCCAAACTTGGTCCTGTGGTTCGTGCTCGCCCGGCATACGAAAGCCGTCTTGTCTTGGTGTTGAGTTCAGCAACTTACTCATCGTTCGCCTCAGTCTTTGGGTCTGTTTTTATTGTATGTTAATGATCGTGTTATTAAGTCATTTATTACGAAAGTATAGCATTCCATCCAGCCGATCAAACACTTCAAAAAGAGGTGTTTGATCGGATCAAATGTCTAACAAAGCCTTGTTAGGATTTAGCAGGTGTGACGCCATCTAATGTTTGAATGGTATGATAAAGCGAAGGGCGACGATCTCGATATAGCCCCCACGCTTGACGTTGGAAGGCTAGCTGATCTAAGTCGAACTCATGTATTAATACCCCTTCCGTCGTACGATCCGCTTCGGCTACTTTTGCTCCCGTGCTGTCGGTGATGAAAGACGAGCCAAAGAAGGTTAATGACAAGTCACGGTATTTCGCGGTTTCCGTACCAATTCGGTTGGACGCAATAACAGGCGTTTGGTTGGCGGCGGCATGCCCTTGCATCACTTGTTGCCAATGGGGCTGGCTGTCTAGTTCTGGCTGGCTTGGCTCACTGCCAATTGCTGTCGGGAAGAACAAGAGTTCAGCACCTTGTAACGCCATGCAACGAGCGGTCTCTGGGAACCATTGATCCCAACAAATGCCAACACCGATTTTGGCATAGCGTGTGTTCCACACTTTAAAGCCTGTATCACCAGGGCTAAAGTAATATTTTTCTAAGTAACCATCGCTGTCAGGGATATGCGTTTTGCGATACGTGCCCATTAGACTACCGTCAGCATCAATCATAGCGACAGTGTTGTAACGCACGTTGCCCGCTTTTTCGAACCAGCTAAATGGCAAAACTACTTCGAGCTCTTTGGCGAGCGCTGAAAAGCGTTTGAATGCCGTATTTTCCTCCAGCGTTGTAGCGAGAGCATGAAAAGACTCGCTGATTTCGATGCAAAAGTAAGGCGTTTCGAAAAGCTCTTGCAGCAAAATGATTTGAGCACCTTGTTGTGCCGCTTGTCTGACTAAGGCTTCAGCTTTGTTTAGATTCTCTTCAATGTTCCAAGAGCACGCCATTTGAGTGGCGGCAACGGTTACTTTTCTCATAACACTTCTCTTACAAGTTTTAGGGATGATTGCTCGCATCGCTTAATTATGGATACAGCGTATTGCTAAATAGCGATTTATAACACGTCTGTCTAGTGATTATGTATAACGATAACTTAGATTCGTAGCAAATTCAGCGAGAATTCAATACGCCAGTAGAATTTACTAGGATTAAGCCGTCTAGCCATACCCCTGTTAGGGTATAGACTTTCCCGCTGTGCTACATTCAAATGGCGCTACTTTGACTGTTTTAATGTGTTTTGTGTGAGGCTATCTATGACCGTGTCCGACCAAGAAAATCCGTTACATACCACTTCATATTACGCGGCATCGGCACATGATAAGTCCATGCGTAGCGAGCTGATCGGTGAGCAATCTTGCGATGTGTGTATTGTCGGCGCTGGGTTCACTGGTATTTCAACGGCATTGCACCTTGCAGAGCAGGGGCTTAAGGTCATTGTAGTTGAAGGAAGCCGAATTGGCTTTGGGGCGTCTGGCCGAAACGGAGGCCAGCTTGTAAACAGTTACAGTCGAGATATTGATTTTATCAAGCATCACTATGGCGAGGTGGTTGGCGAGCAAATGGCGGCGATGGCATTTGAAGGTCAGCGCATTATTCGTGAGCGAGTGGCTACTTATGAGATTGATTGTGATTTAAAAGAAGGGGCCATCTTTGCCGCCTGTAATGACAAGCAGTTTAACGAACTGAAAGCGAAAAAGGCACTTTGGGAAGCTCATGGTCACGATCAACTGACTTTATTATCATCGAGCAGCATCCAAGAGCACATCGGCAGTGGCCGTTATGCTGGTGGGTTATTAGACCATTGGGGTGGACACGTGCATCCGCTTAACCTGGTACTAGGCGAGGCCAAGGCATTTGAATCCTTAGGGGGCGTCATTTACGAAGGGTCGGCAGTGACGAAGGTAGTTGAAGGCGAGCTATGTCAGGTAACGACGGCAAAAGGGTCGGTTACCGCCAAGCAGGTAGTTGTGGCGGGCAATGCCTATTTAACGGGCATCCTGCCTGATGTTGAGAAAAAAGCCATGCCTTGTGGCACTCAAGTTATTGCGACTGAACCGCTTACCCCTGAGCAGCAAAAGGCCATTCTACCAACTGACCATTGTGTTGAAGACTGTAATTATTTGCTGGATTACTATCGGTTATCTGGGGATGGTCGATTGATTTACGGTGGTGGTACCACCTACGGTGCTCGGGAGCCCGATAAGGTAGAGTCCCTAATTGTACCGAAAATGCTTAAAACCTTTCCTGCGCTGCGGGATGTGAAAATAGATTATGCCTGGACTGGGAATTTTTTATTAACATTGAGACGCCTACCACAGGTAGGCCGTATTGGTAAAAACCTTTATTATGCGCAAGGTTATAGTGGACACGGCGTGACCAGCACACATCTTATGGGGAAAGTGTTAGCGGACGCATTGCAAGGTGATACGGAACGCTTTGATGTGTTTGCGGGATTACCACAGTATCCTTTCCCTGGTGGTCGGATGTTGCGTGTTCCTTATACTGCCCTCGGAGCGGCTTATTATGCCTTTCGAGATAAATTAGGTATTTAAAAAGGGGGTTGTATGAAAATAGGTATTCTTGCGACAGGTATTACCTCTGACGCTTTGTTACCAGAGTTTGGCTCATATGCTGAGATGTTTGTGACGTTACTAAAAGAGCAGGATGCCTCCTTTGAGTTTGAGACATTTGATGTGCGTGACGATGTTTTCCCAGACTCAGCAGGTCAATGTGATGCTTGGCTCATTACGGGGTCTAAATCAAATGTTGATGAACGTCTTCCTTGGATGCTGAGATTAAATGATCTGATTCGCGACATTGATGCCAACAAGCAGCCTTTGGTTGGCATTTGCTTTGGTCATCAAATCATTGCTGATGCTTTGGGGGGGGAAGTTGCGCGGTTTGAAGGGGGATGGGGCGTCGGTATTCATCGTTATCAACGTGTTGGTCATGATGCTTATATCCCTGATCACGTGACCTCTTTTGCGATCTGCGCCATGCACCAGTATCAAGTAGTGGACAAGCCTGAGCGAGCGCGTGTGTTTGCTAAATCGGATTTTTGTGAATACGCTGGGTTGCTCTACGACAATCACATTTTTACCTTGCAAGGGCACCCTGAATTTAATAAAGCCTATGAGGTCGCTTTGATCGATATGCTAAAGGCAAACCCCATTCCAGAAGCATTATCAGAGCAAGGCTTGCAAAGTGTGGAGCGCGAAACGCTGGATTCCCCTGCGGTTCTGAAATGGATTGCTGACTTTATAAAACAAGGCCAGCGCACCTAAACAAGTAATTTCTTCTCCCACCAGATGCTTGATCCTACTCTCTGGTGGGGCTTTTGAGTCTAACTTTTGCCCCTTTCTATTCTTTCTCTATCATGGTTTCTGTGATAGTTGCTTCCTTGAGCGGATCATTGTCGTGAGTGGCCGATTCTTATTCGACCACTTGGTCACATTATTTGCGTCTTTACATTTCGCCGACGGAAACAGTTACTCATCGCTATTGTAAAAAGTACCTTTTATTGGGTGAGAAAAGTGACCATTAGATTTCTTTTTTAAAATAGAAAATATTTTAAAATCAATTGGTTAGTGATGTTTTTTTGAAGTTGGCACAGCCTTCGCAATACTCTTCATCGAAAGCGATAAACAAGCAATGTCATTTGTGCTTGGTGTTAACAATGGTTTGGTATCACCAGTTTCAATTTTGCTTTTGCAAATGCGTTGGTACTTGTTTTTTTAAGGTTACTTTTTAGATAACTAAACCGAGAAATGGAGAGAGAACAATGAATATGAAACGTACATTATTGCAAGGTGCTTTTATTGTGATGACTGCAGCAACCTTGGCTGCGTGTCAAGGATCTAGCGACGGTGACGACGCCAAAGCGGCGGATCAAGCCCCATCGACTGAACAACAGTCTTTAAACAATGGTGGTGCATCAACAGATTCGTCTACGTCTACCAGCTCTATTCCTGCTGCACCAGCGGCCAATGGCTCGACTTCTGGCGGTTCAACAGGTTCATCTAGTACGACGAACTAATGAGGGCGAGAGATCAAGAACATAAGCTCTTTCCTTATGAAAGAGCTTTTTTTAAAAATTAGTCTAAACTTTATTTACAAGGAGTTCTCATGAGCATTAAGCGTATTTTAATTCAAGGTGCACTCGTGGCAGTAACGGCAATGTCTATAACAGCCTGTAGCGATGATCACGATAGTGTGTCAAAAAATGATTCTGCGACGACAGACAATAAAGTAGAGCAAACCATTGATAAAGCCAGCGACCAGTTGAAAAAAACAGGTGACGCCTTAAGCGATAAAGCGCATGAGGCGGGTGAGGCGATTAATGATAAAGCAACCGATGCAGGGAATGCCGTCGAAGATGCCTGTGAAAAAGCAAAAGAAGGCATGAATGCAAAAGACTCTGATTGCTAGGGTGTGTTTTTGGGCAATCCCCCAGCTTGTTAATGGCTAGGGGGTTCGCTCATAGGAGTAAATTCGTTATTGTGTATTATATGGCTGATGTTGCCAGTAAAAAGAACGACAAAACGATTAAAGGAGAGTGTGATTGTTTAAGCCAAATTATTATTTGCTTATCACGGCCGTTTTTGCTCTTTTGTGTATCCTTACCAATAACATGTATTTTAAATTAGCTTGGGCTTGGTTTGCCCTGTCTTTTTTTTGTGTCAGTCTTGCCTATCTTCTCAATAAGCCAGCCATCTTTAGAAAGCGTTCCGATGGTACGGTTCCTATTTATATTCGCTGGATTTTTTTACCTTTTTTGTGGAGTACTCAGCTGTATAACAGTTGGGCGCGTAATAACGATCCGGTGCCTGCATTGCAGAAAATCGACGAAGGTTTGTACTTAGCAAGACGCCTTTTTCCTTCTGATGTTCATGATATAAAAAACGAAAACATTGGTGCTGTTCTCGATGTGACCGCAGAGTTTAGTTCACTTAATTGGGTAACCTATCAAGGCGACATAGATTACCTGAATATTCCCATTTTAGATCATTCAGTACCGTCGGATTTACAGATCCAGCGAGCCTTAAACTGGATCCATACCCATCGTAAAAATGATCGCTCCGTAGTGATTCATTGCGCCCTAGGGCGTGGGCGTTCTGTATTTATGCTGGCGGCGTATTTGCTAAGTCAAAATGCGGATATGTCTCCAGATGATGTCATGCAAAAAATTCGTGGGATTCGCCAAACCGCGCGTCTCAATAAACGTCAGTTTAAGCGATTAAAACGTTCCTATAATCAAAAACTACTGAAGGTTCATAATACCGCTTGGTTGATCGCCAATCCGGTAGCAGGACGGCGTGAGTGGGAAGAAAAAAAGAGCGATATTCTCCGCTATTTATCGGCCTATTATGACCTCACGGTAAAAACGACGACGCCTGAGGTGAATGGGACCGCTTTGGCAAAAGAAGCCATTCAATCTTCGCCTGATTTGGTTATTGCCTGTGGTGGTGATGGAACCGTGACTGAAGTCGCGAGTGCGCTGGTTGGCACCCATATTAAATTGGGCATTATACCATTAGGGACCGCGAACGCCTTTAATCAGGTGTTGTGTGGAACCTTGTCAAAAGTAGCGCCTCTTGAGACGGTTTGTTTGAACTTAATTGAAGGCTGCGAACTGCGTGTCGATACGGCAACATGCAATGACGAGTTGATGCTGTTGTTAGCAGGCGTAGGCTTTGAGCAACAAATGATTGAGAAAGCGGATCGCACTAAAAAGAATACCAGTGGACAATTTGCTTATTTGCAAGGCCTGTGGGAGGCAATTGGCCAAAATGAAATACATGACTTTTCTGTCACCCTTAATGATGATGAGCCCTTTGTGATTCGCACGCCAAGTTTAACCATAGCCAATGCCGCTCCGGTTACCACTTTGTTGGCACAAGGAAAAGGGTTGCCCAATTTCATGGATGGCGAGCTAGATTTAACTTGGCTGGACCCTGGGCGTACTCAGATTCTTAATTTGGCAGAGTTGGCGCTTCTTGGTTTAGGGGATCGTCATGAAGACAGTGCTGCGCAAGAGGGTAATAATGGGGTTTTCCACCGCTCGGCTAAGCGGGTTAAAGTCGACATTAGCAGTGTCGGTCGTTATGTAATTGATGGGGAAGAACGAGAGGCTGATAGCATTGAGATTGTTGTCAATCCTCAGTCACTGAGTGTGGTGGTGCCAGAAGATTTGATGCAACAAACAAGCGATTTGCATACAGCATCCTCGGCAGAGAACGCATAAGATGGTTGCTAATGATGTGTCGTTAAGGTGAATAAAAAACGGCGAACCCATTAGGTTCGCCATTTTTTATTAAGGCTAATAAGGGTTAAAGCTGACTAGCGGCGTTTTCATACTTATCTAATTTGTTATAAAGCGTTTTAACGCTGATGCCAAGTTGCTGCGCAGTGTCAGTTTTATTGCCAAGGTTTTGTTTTAAGGTCTGGGTAATGGCTATTTTTTCCAAATCTTCCAGCTTCATGCCTTGTGGTATACAAGCCTCTATTTCAGATGATTTTTTCTGATAACCCCCATGAAGAACCAAGTTATCCGCTTCAATCACGTCGTCCGACATAATGTAAGCCCGTTCAATCGCATATTTGAGCTCTCGAACGTTACCAGGCCATGGGTACTGGCGAATTTTCGTTAAGCAAGAATCAGACAGTTGTTTGTGAGTGTTTTCTTGTTTATTACGATAGGTAAGAAAGTGTTGTGCTAACCCGCAGGCATCATCGTCACGGTCCCGAAGAGGGGGCACATCAATGGGAAACTGCGCAAGACGAAAATATAAATCCTCGCGGAAAACCTCTTCTTCTATAGCCTCTTGTGGCGAACGGTTGGTGGCGGCAATGACTCGGACATCGGCCATTTTAATCGTTTGACTACCGACCGGTTTATATTCACCACTTTCTAATACACGTAGGAGTTTTACCTGATACTCGTAGGGCATTTCGGTGATTTCATCTAAAAATAATGTCCCGCCCTTGGCTTGTTCAAACACGCCAATGTGGTCTTTATGAGCACCAGTAAAAGCCCCTTTCACATGACCAAATAACTCGCTATCGATCAGTTCTGGGCTTAACGCTCCGCAGTTGACCGCAACAAAGGGTTGATTAGAGCGTTCACTAAATACATGCAAACTGTTGGCGACAAGTTCTTTACCTGCACCACTTTCACCCACGATAAAGGCATTGGCTTTCGTGACAGCGACTTTGCGAATGGTACGGTACAAACTATGCATCGCACTGGAAGAGCCTAGTAATAAGCAGAACTGATCCAAGTAACTGGTGCTGCTCTGTTGACGGTGTGTTCTCACCGACAGCTCTTTATAACTTTCTTCGAGGGACGCGTTGACCAGATCGTAGTTAAATGGCGCACGATAATGGAAACCTGCCCCTTTACTCATCAAATTATCGAGCATTGGGTCAGGTTCACCCTGACTAAAGAATAAAAACTCCACGCTTTGCAGTAATGAGCTGTTATCTAGATTAGCGAGAGCTTGATCTTTAAGGCTGTCTATCTCTATAAGGGCGATCTGACATCCAGATTCAGACAGTTGCTCCAACCAGGAGTCCGTTTGGTTGCTGATGGACAATTCGAATTGTCGAACACCAGACAACCCCAGTAGCGCTGAGGCCAATAATGGATCACGTGTGTGCATAAAAAGCTTTGGTGATGGCATATACCTCTCCTTGAAAATGGTAAGGTCGCGAGCTTGTAAAGCTGACATGCGAACCTGTAATTTCTTCCGATTACTGTTAGTAAAATCGTTAGCAAAATATCGCTTATCGATAATATAGGCCCATAGAATCACAGCTTTGGTAAGTTGGCATAGCCTTTGTAAGAGACTTTTCATAAAACCTAGTTGTTATTTGTGTTATTTACACAAAACAAACCATTTGTTGATGGGAGTAACAATGAAAACGAGTGAAGCGAAAGACGATGGAAGTCCGTTAATCAGTGATGCCTGCCTAGTATGGGATATCTTTTCGATCAGTTACGATGGCGGCTATGCAAATGCAAAAGTACAGGGCCGAGTTGCCAATACTGTTGAGCAACATGTGTTTCAAATGGTAGCGAATCAGTATCTTGCGTTATCGGAAAAACTGTTAGTCTGTTTGGGGGAGTTACCGAAAGACAGTGGTAGTATGAACCCAGAAGCTGGCTATATTGGTAAAGCCTATTTGCATGCTATTAAGGCATCAGACAAAAATCTTCCGAATCGAATCATGAGTATTAACCGACAGGCACTGAAACGCATCAAGCGTTTAGTGACAAAACTCAAAGATCGTTTATTTGCGCTGCGGATTAGTGAGTTTTTAGCGAGCATTCAAATGACGCTGGATCAGGTGAGCCATCGACGACAACAAGCCGGTTTGGTTTGTGGTTAGGCCCGTCGACATGTTTCAAGTGTCCTGACAGCCGCAAAGTGCCTAAAGTAAACCAATTGCTAAGGCAAAAAACGCAACTAGAGCAAACAAACCATAAAAACGCCTCTATTGATAGCATTTTTATGGAATGGCTGCCCTAAGTGTTAGAACCGTGAGATTAATTCTGACTAGACGTCACCACACTGTAATCCAACTCGCCTTTGATTTTGCCACCGTCTTCTGAAGTATTGACATCGAAAGGGACTGTACTTTTGTCAGAGAACGGTTTCACCACACCGATGACTTGGCCATTCACCAAAATCTGGTAACGTTCTGAGTAGGTGATTTTGATGTCTTCAGAATGTTTTGTATCAAATAAAATACTGTCTTTTAAACGAATCATACGGCTTTCGCCTCTGACCCATTGACCAATGAGTGGTTGCGTCATGAAGTTGCCTTTCGGCAAAGAGATATCCGCTTTGTGAATGAATATTTTTAGCAAGTCGCCTCTTTTAGGCGCGTTTTTACGTTGTTCAACCAAGGCATCAAGAGCACTTAATTTTGCGGCCGTTTGCTTGTTGTACGCAATAACATCCTGCTCGGCATTGGCAATCGCGTCTGCAGAAGTCAGGGTGCTGATATTAACTTGTGGCTCGTCGGGAGCAATACCTGCTCGAACACGGAGTTCGTCATATTGTTTCTTCGCGGTGGTTAATAACGCATCCAGTTTTTCTTTTTGCTCTTTAAACGTTTTTACTTTTGTCGCTGTGTTATTGCTTGCTGTTTTTTCTGTCGTTTTTTGTGTTGATTGCTCTGTCGTCTTATCTGTCTGTTCTGTTTTAGTCGTCTGCTCGCCTTTAGCGTGTGTCATGTCTTTTAAAAATGGCGTTGAGCAAGCGCTGAGTAATAGTGGCAAAATTAATACGCCAGCACGAAGTAGTAACATCGTATAATCCTGAGATTAGAGTTTAAAATAATGGCTGCTAGTATGCGGTATGCTAGTGCCCATGTCGAGATGCGTAGAAAATCAGGATACGCACCAGTTTTTTTATCAAATTCTTTTCATCCTGTGCACCTATGTTGATTTGATTGGTTTCGGACAGCGCCAACCTTAAAACAACATTTTTAGTTTATAGCCCAGTGCAAGGCTTTAATGTAATGGCCTTTGTCTAGAATATAGAAAGACCTTGAGTGTATCTGAAAAAGAAATGCTTTTACCGTCTAGAAATTGTAATGAAATACTGTAACATATTAATTTGCTAATTTCTTGCACAAAGTGTCGATGCAAAGCATATTGCCGGTTTTCTACATATTTTTTGCAACTTGTGGGTTCGCCATTGAATGCAGCGATTGATAAAGAACAATTAGCTTATAAAGACAACATCTTTTGGATGTTGTCTTATGTCCGTTTCATCAAAGTCGATTGTTAAATCGCCTGTCACGCGGAGTGTGCTTGGTTCCATAGAATGCAAGCGTCCAACGTTACACCTTGGCCACCAAAAATATCCAAGGCACTGCCAATGGTTAAATCGACAATCCCATTTGACAGTTCATTAACGCGTTTTAAGTCTTCTAAAGAGCGAGCACCGCCAGCGTAAGTGACGGCCACTGGGCAGCCTTGTCCGAGTAGGGCAACCAACTCTTCATCAATTCCCGCCTGTAAGCCTTCTACGTCAGCAGCATGAATAAGAAATTCGTCGCAATGATCTGCCAGCTCTATCAAGCTTTCGTGGGTCACTGGCATGGAAGTAATGGTTTGCCAGCGGTCTGTGGCAATATACCAACCGTCTTCTGTGCGACGACAGCTTAGGTCTAATACTAAGCGATCCACACCAGTTTCACGTTTGATTTTATCGAGTCGATCCCATGAAAACTCCTTATCCTTAAAAAGATAAGAGGTCACGATAACATGGGATGCGCCTGCTTCTAGGTACTCGGCAGCATTACGAGCTGTCACACCACCACCAAATTGTAAGCCACCAGGATAAGTGCGAAGTGCGCTCAATGCTTCGTCGTGGTTACCCTTACCAAGCGCGATCACGTGGCCTCCTGTGAGTCCATGTTCACGATAAAGTGATGCGTAATAAGCCGCATTGTATTCGCTGATAAAGTTCTCTTTAGCGCCTTTGTCATTTAGGCTACCACCGACGATTTGCTTTACTTTGCCTTGGTGTAGATCAATACAAGGACGAAATTGAGTCACAAAAAAGCTCCTAATGGTTCGAAATAAGAGTGGGATTGTAACCGATAATTTACCCAGAAACGATGCACCAAAGCAAACAGTCTGTAAGACTGATACAATGGCGTTCCACAGTTAATAAAGCAAGATCATTTATTTTTATGTTAAAACTTTCCCTAGCGGTGACCATTCCTGATCATGAAATCGAATTGACCGCGATTCGAGCGCAGGGAGCGGGCGGTCAAAATGTGAATAAAGTGTCTTCTGCCATTCACCTGCGATTTAACGTCGCAAGCTCTTCTTTACCAGAATTT
Source organism: Marinomonas spartinae (assembly GCF_016461715.1). GTDB lineage: Bacteria > Pseudomonadota > Gammaproteobacteria > Pseudomonadales > Marinomonadaceae > Marinomonas > Marinomonas spartinae_A. Next base: position 75,968 of record NZ_JAEMUI010000007.1, read on the forward strand.
CATAAAGAGCGTTTATTATCAATCAGTGACTCTCGACTAACGAAAGAGGGGGATATTGTCATAAAAGCACAACAATATCGTACTCAAGAGTTAAACCGTGAAGATGCTTTAATGCGCTTAAAGGCGCTGATTTTGGACGCGATTAAACAACAAAAAGCGCGTCGTCCCACGAAACCAAGCCGCTCCGCTCAGAAAAAACGCCTAGATGTAAAAAAACAAAAAGGACAAGTTAAAAGACTGCGCCGTTCTAATTGGGATTGAGTGAACGAAATGGTTTTCTCAAGCTTTGCTTTCCTATAAGTTAGAAGGCAATAGATCTCATTTATTTGCCACAAGAGGTTATATGAGTCACGACCATAGTCATCATGTTAGTCATTATAACCGTGCGTTTGCTATCGGTATTGCGCTCAATGTTTTTTTTACAGCCATTGAATTTCTCTACGGTTTTGCTGCCGACTCGTTAGCCTTGATTGCGGATGCTGGACATAACTTAAGCGATGTATTGAGTCTATTGTTGGCTTGGGGAGCGAGCATATTAGGCAAAAAAGCAGCGACCGAAAAGCGCACTTACGGTTTTCGAAAAGTCACCGTGATGGCGTCTTTGATTAGCGCAGTGATGCTATTGGCCGCATTGGGCATAATTGCTTGGGAAGCCATCGCTCGTTTCTCTCATCCGGCGCCGGTTGCCAGTGTGACCATGATGGTCGTTGCCGCTATTGGTGTGGTGATCAACACGGTAACGGCGCTGCTATTTATGGGAGATCACCATCACGACCTGAATATCAAAGGAGCATTTTTGCACATGGCGGCTGATGCGGCCGTTTCGTTAGGCGTGGTGATTGCGGGGGCACTTATTTGGTGGAAAGGGTGGTTATGGGTCGACCCTGTGATCAGTCTACTAATTGTCGCTGTCATATTCATCGGAACATGGGGGCTGCTAAAAGACTCCATGAATTACACGCTAGATGCGGTGCCAGATAAAATCGACATGCCTGCATTGCGGCGTTATCTAGAAAATTTACCTGAAGTCTCTCGTATTCACGATTTACACGTGTGGCCATTAAGCACCACGGAAGTAGCCTTAACCGTGCATTTAGTTGTGAAAGACGTGACCCCAGAGGGATTCTTACACCACATACAACACCATCTGCACGATGAGTTTTCAATCGAACATGCCACCATTCAAATAGAAAATGAAGCGGACGAAGCGAACTGTGCTTTAGAACATCCTCACTGAAGGTGAGGCTTAGCTTAGAAATATAAGAATAGAAGAAGTTGTTAATGATGATTCCAACTATTGAAACAGAGCGTTTGTTATTGGTGCCTCCCAGCATTGAGTGCGTTGAAGCATATAATGCGTTTTATACCAATGGTGAAGCTTCTAAAGCTTATGGCGGACCAATCTCCAGTGGTAAGGCGTTGGGGCGTTTAAAAGAAGACCTGGGCGGTTGGTATATTGATGGCTTTGGTGTTTGGGCGATCAAAGAAAAAGAGTCCGCAACCATTATTGGTGTATGTGGTTTTTGGCAAGGATTAGGTTGGCCAAGAGAGCTGACTTGGTGGTTACTGCCAACCTCAAGAGGTAAAGGGTATGCCAAAGAAGCATCCATCGCCGCCGTTGCCCATGCTTATAACGAGTTTGCTTGGCATGAAGTGGAAACCTATATGCATGATTCAAATGAGAGTGCGAGGGCTTTGGTCGAGCGTTTGGGAGGCGTTAAATCAAGGCGAAGTCAATTTCCAGATGGGCTGAGTCGTGATATTTATACTTTCCCAAAGGCATCTTAGTGACCGTATTCGTTATCCCGCCGCACAGTCGTGATATCCATGGGCTAGTAGAAAGCGAAGTGTTTGGAACATCCCATTGAATAGGTAAAAGGATAAATTGATGAGTTACGACGTTCGTAATGAAATTCCAAGTGTAGAAGACTATATCGACATACGACTTCAAGCAGGTCTATCCAGAAAATCGGTTGAGGCCGCAACCATAGGTTTAAAAAACAGCCTTTTTGGCGTTGTCGTGTACTCTAATAACCTGCCAATCGGTATTGGAAGAGTGATTGGTGATGGGGGATGCTTCTTTGAAATCACTGACATGGCGGTTTTACCAGAGCATCAGCATCAGGGTGTTGGTTCTTTAATTATGAAGGCGCTGGTGAATTGGTTACATGAAAACGCACCAACGACGGCGTATGTGAGTATAATGGCTGATCATGGTACACCAGAATTTTATGAAAAATTTGGTTTTACCAAGGCAACAATGCCGACCTCTTCTGGTATGTACATGCGCATACTATAAATTTAGCTACAGTGAGAACTAAAAAAGCCCGTCATACGATGGGCTTTCTTATGTCTGTTCTATTTTTCTTTCTAAGCCATGATAAGGCAATAAATGCTAGGTTAAGCGTTTGGGTTTTTCGCGCTTGGGCCAGCTAACGCCATGGCTTTTTTGTAAGCTGGACGAGCGGAAACACGCTCGACATAGGCTTGCACATGGTCTAACCCTTCTAAGGTTTTGCCACCAAAAAGAGGAAAGGTGGTTAGGTCAAACATGATAAGAATGTCAGCACAGGTTAGTTCGTTGCTGACTAAAAAGTCAGAGGCCGCTAAGTGGTTGTTTAAATGCTGGTAGTAGCTGTCTTCACGACGTTGGAGGATTTTCGCAAAGCCAGATTCGGCCGTCTCGTCACTAAGGCCGCTTTTGCCAAAAAACACGGACAACAAGTGGTTATGATACTGCATCCAGTAAAGGTAATCAGGGTACAACACATTGTCAGGTGCAATGCAAAGTTTGCCTTGTGCATAACGTTGGCAAATATATTCTACGATGGCGTTAGAATCGGTCAGCACGAGGTCACCGTCCGTGATAACGGGCGCGGTAGCGGTGGGATGCAGTGCAAGGTACTCTTTAGGTGCTCCTCCTGTTTTAGGATCCCGGTCATACCATGTCAGTTTATATGGCAAGCCAAGCTCTTCCATTAGCCAAACAATGCGGTCAGATTGGGAAACACCCAAATGATGGATGGTGATCATAGTACAGTCCTCTATGTGTAATGGCGCTTTTGAAGATGAATTCACTTGTTAACGGGCGACATAAAAGCGCGTGAATGACAGATTCGGTTAGTCATGTGTCAGCGCATGGTACACCAGAACTTTATGAGAAATTTGCTTTTACAAAGGAAAAAATACCGACGTCTCTAAGTTGTCATTGGCGATGTGTTTGACAGTGTCTATTTTGTGTCAGTTTTTCTGTCTTCTGCTTCTCTATTAAAAAAGTGTTTGTTCCAATATAGGGAGGTTTGCGTTGGAATAGGTGAAAAATTGGCCTTTCTTACCGTATTAAAGGGGTTGTAAAACAATCAATTAATGAAACTTCGTATTTTTTTGATCTATGTCTATAAACGGCGCTCTTGTGCACTCCATTTCTTTTCGGTCTCTTTATATTGATCTAACGCAATGTTTCGCAATTATGGCTAACCTATAATCCGTCCTTATAGTAAGTACCAAATGTTTGGTGCTACGGTGGGCGTATCACAATAAGAGCATGTTCTAAGGATAAAGTGCCGGTATTCGCCTTTTTCTCAATCAAGTGAATGGGTTGAAGTCATTATGATTAATGAAACTGTAGTGGACTTATCGCGGTTCCAGTTTGCTCTAACTGCTTTGTACCACTTTTTGTTTGTTCCTTTAACATTGGGGATGTCTTTCTTACTTGCCATTATGGAGTCCGTTTACGTGCTCACAGGAAAGCAAGTGTACAAGGACATGGTGAAATTTTGGGGTAAGTTGTTTGGCATAAACTTCGCTCTTGGGGTATCAACCGGTCTCACTATGGAGTTCCAGTTTGGTACTAACTGGTCTTATTACTCGCACTATGTGGGTGATATTTTCGGTGCGCCTTTGGCGATTGAAGGTCTGATGGCTTTCTTCCTAGAATCAACGTTGGTTGGTTTGTTCTTCTTTGGTTGGGATCGCTTAAGCAAAGGAAAACACTTGGCTGTTACCTGGTTGGTGGCTATAGGTTCTAACTTATCAGCGTTATGGATTCTTATAGCGAATGGTTGGATGCAAAACCCAGTCGGCTCTGTGTTCAACTACGAAACCATGAGAATGGAGTTGGTGGATTTCAGCGCCTTGTTGTTTAACCCTGTTGCCCAAGTGAAATTTGTCCACACCGTCTCTGCTGGTTACTGTACGGGTGCCATGTTTGTACTGGTGATTTCGGCTTACTACATGCTTAAGGGTCGTGACCTAGCCTTTGCTCGTCGTTCTTTTGCCATTGCATCTGCTTTCGGCTTGGCGTCTGTACTCAGTGTCATTATCTTGGGTGACGAGTCTGGTTATGAATTAGGTGACGTTCAAAAAGTAAAATTAGCAGCGGTTGAAGCCGAATGGGATACTCAAAAAGCCCCAGCAGATTTTACCTTGATCGGTTTTCCTAATCAGAAGCTAGGTGAAACAGAATACGCTATCAAAATTCCTGGTGTTCTTGGCCTTATCGCAACTCGCTCTCTTACTGGTAAAGTGGAGGGGATTAGTGAGCTTAAAGCGCATAACCGTCAACGTATTATCAATGGTATCTACGCAAATCAGTTGCTAGAGAAATTACGTAGCGGCTCTACCGATCCACTTGTCAAAGAAAACTTCGAAAAAGTGAAAGGGGATCTAGGTTACGGTCTATTAGTGAAAGCCTTTACTAATGACATGAACCACGTGACTTCTAAGCAAATTGATGAAGCGGTGAACTACAGTATTCCAAATGTTGCGCCTATCTTCTTCTCTTTCCGCATCATGGTGGCATGTGGCTTCATTATGTTGATTGTCTTTGCGGCATCTTTCTACCAAAACGCGCGTCGTCGTATCGGCCAGAATCGTTTGTTCTTACGGATTGTGACATGTTGTTTACCATTGCCTTGGATTGCCTGTGAAACAGGTTGGTTTGTGGCTGAGTATGGCCGTCAACCTTGGGCGATTGGTGAGATTTTACCGGTTAATTTGGCTGCGTCAGGTTTGACAGAGACCGATCTTTGGATCTCGATTGTGGCAATCATCGCTTTGTACACCTCTTTCCTGATCGCAGAAATGTTCTTGATGATTCGTTTCTCCAAAAAAGGTCCTTCTAGTCTGCATACCGGTCGTTACGCACTAGAGAAAGAAACCGATCAGTTACAAGCTAAGGAGTTGTAAGATGGATTACGAACTATTAAAAATCATTTGGTGGGTATTGATGGGCGTATTGCTGATCGGCTTCTCTATTGCCGACGGCTATGACATGGGGGTAGGGAGTCTTTTAAACATCATTACCCGCGATGACAGTGAACGTCGTGTGATGATCAACTCCATTGCTCCTCACTGGGATGGTAACCAAGTATGGTTTATTACTGCAGGCGGTGCGTTATTTGCTGCATGGCCTGTAGTATACGCCACCTCCTTCTCAGGGTTTTACTTCGCGATGATTCTGACATTGGCTGCGCTTTGGTTCCGTCCAATCGGCTTCGATTATCGCTCTAAAATCGAGACACCACGTTGGAGAAGAAACTGGGACTTTGGTATCGGCTTTGGTTCCACTGTGCCACCGATTATTTTCGGTGTAGCATTCGGTAACTTGCTTCAAGGTGTGCCATTCCAGTTTGATGAATACCTACGTGTTGATTACACAGGTTCTTTCTTTGCCTTGTTGAACCCCTTTGCCATCTTATGTGGTTTGGTCAGCTTGATGATGATTATGACCCAAGGCGGTTCTTGGTTACTCATGAAAACAGAGGGAGATTTGCTGCGTCGAGTGAGCAAAGCGACCACTATTACTGCAATACTTGGGGCTGTGTTCTTTGTATTGGCTGGTATTTGGCTAGCGTATGATATTAAAGGTTATGTTCTTACTAGCGCTATTAATGGTAACGAAGTACTGACTCCTTTAATGAAAACAGCAAAAGTGGAAACAGGCGCATGGTTGCTTAACTACAGTAAAGTGCCTCTATTGATGTTGGCTCCTGTGATTGGCGTATTGGGTCTGCTAGTGGCTGCGTTTGCAAGTCGCATGAAAAAAGGTGGTTTAGCTTTCCTCGGCTCTTCATTAGGGATTGCGGGTATTATTTTCACAGCGGGTGGTTCTATGTTCCCGTTCTTAATGCCTTCTTCTACTTTCCCAAGTATGAGTTTGACTATGTGGGACGCCACTTCTAGCCAATATACTATGGAAATTATGTTTGTTGTGGCGTGTATCTTTGTACCTATCATTTTGTGTTACACCTTATGGAGCCATTTAGTGATGTTTGGCCGCTTAAGCAAAGAACACATTGAGAAGAACAAACACTCTCTCTACTAGTAGTGTAGATTAAGACTAATTCATCATATGTGAGGTGCAGCCTACTGCACCTCATAAAGGAGAAACATTATGTGGTATTTTGCTTGGGTTTTAGGTGTGTTACTCGCCTGTTCATTCGGCATTATTAATGCGGTTTGGTTAGAGTTTAAAGGTTACGAAGGCGAAGAGGAGCAAAAGTAAGCCTTATGTTTAAACGAGAGAAAGCTCCAAAAAAAACTCGTCAAGGACGAGTTAAACCCCCTGAACTTATGTTTTTGAATGAATGGGCTGGGCAACAATCGAAGCGTTACCGTCTCGTTCAATTATTAGGGGTTGTGTTCACTGTGGCGATGGTTATGCAAGCTTGGTCGCTTGCTAATGTGTTTTCCGACATGGTGATTCATGGGGCTTTCTCAGTATCGATTTTATGCATCGCGTTGTCTGCTTTGCTTATCCGTGCCTTAGCCAGCTTTGGCCGTGAGCGATTAAGTGCCAGTGCGAGTCGTAGTATTCGCTATTCTCTACGGGAAAAACTGGTGTCGCATTTGACCAAACTTGGGCCTGCGCGCCTGAGAATTGAAGAAGATGCGGCACTGTCTACGCGTGTTTACGAACAAGTAGACGCATTAGATGATTATTACAGCCGCTATAAACCTCAGTTGTTTATGGTGTCGCTGATTCCTTGCGTTATTTTGCTGGCAATGTTGCCAGTGTCTTGGATTGCCTTTGCTATTTTTATGGTCACCGCCCCATTGGTCATATTCTTTATGATCCTTGTGGGCCACAAGGCTGCCCAAGCGAATCGTCGACAATTTAACGTGTTGGCGATGTTATCGAATCAATTTATGGATTTAAACCAAGGCTTGGCTGAACTTAAGCGCCTTGGACGAACAGGGCAAGCGAAAGAACGCTTGTCAGACAGTGCCAGCGCCTATCAAAAAACCACTATGGGTGTATTGCGTTTGGCCTTTTTATCAACCGCAACATTAGAACTCTTCGCTTCCCTTGCGATTGCGATGATTGCCTTATATTTGGGCCTTGGTTTGTTGGAACAGCTACCCTGGTCTAAAGGCGTATCACCCGTTAGTTTGACACAAGCCTTTTTCATCTTGCTGTTAGCGCCAGAGTTTTATTTGCCGCTGCGTCAGCTGGGCAACGATTACCACGCCAAACAAAAAGCCGAAGCGGCGGCGACTGCATTATTAGATATTTTCAATACCTCCTTGTCGCGCTCAGAAGAGCAAGCCAAAGAAGACACTCAAACGGTTAGCAAACCTTCTCACTTATCTGTGGTCAAAACCCATCCAGCCTCCTTGTTAACCTTTTATAAATTAAGCTGGCAAGAGGCTGGGCGTTCTCGCTTAGCACCAATCAGCAACCAAATACGTGTTGGTGAGCGTATCTGGTTAAGTGGCGAATCTGGCGTAGGGAAATCCAGCCTATTACATCTCTTGTTGGGCTTTGAAGAAGGCTATCAGGGAGAATGCTTTGTTGAAGACAAAGAGTTTTCCAGTGTCGACCTGGCCCAATGGCGTGCCCGCTTGGCTTGGTTACCGCAAACTCCTGAGTGGGTGAATGGCTCAATTCGCCAGAATTTATTATTGGGGATTGATCCCCCAACGGACGAGGCTCTGCAAACAGCACTAGCAAAAAGCCAATGTGATGTCTTTATTGAGGCATTGCCCGATGGCCTAGAAACGAAATTGACGGAACTCGGTGCAGGTTTATCGGGTGGGCAAATGCAGCGCTTGTCTATTGCCCGTGCTTTATTATCGAAGGCGGATGTTTGGTTACTTGATGAGCCTTGCTCCGGTTTGGACGAAGAGACGGCTACGGCCGTGTTGGATACTTTAAACCTGGCTTCAAAAGGCAAAACATTATTGGTTGTCAGTCACGATACCCATCCTATTGCTTGGGCTGATAGACATTGGACTTTGACACACGGAGGCTTGCATGAGCAACGAATCCAAGCTATCGCTTAAACGTCTTCTATGGGCAAACCCACGAGGATTTGCACTCCCTCTGTTTCTGGGCGTGGTCGCGAGCCTTGCCGGGGTTGCACTGCTAGGTATATCCGGTTGGTTCCTGTCCGCAGCGGGTTTAGCCGGAGTGTTAGGAACCTACAAAGCGTTTAATTACTTTCTACCTGGGGCGCTGGTCCGCTTGATGGCCATTTTGCGCACTGCGGGTCGTTATGGCGAACAAGTATTTGCTCACGATCACTTACTAGGCTTGCTAAAAACATTGCGCTTGTGGGTGTGGGATCAACGTGTCGCAAAAGACTCAGCGAATTTGCATCAACAAAGTCGTGGAGACTTATTGCAGCGTTTGGTCAGTGACCTAGACCAAATTATTCGTTGGCCCTTGGTGGTATTAATGCCTTGGGTATATGCCACATTGGCGTATTTATCAGTCCTTATACTGGCGTCATTGATATCCACTACTTTGTTATGGCCTATTATTATCGCGGCGGTGATTCATCTTTTGGTCGTACCGTATCTGTGTGGTCATTTTGCTAGCCGCGCTGTTCATGTTGGGCAAATTTTAGGGACACACCGTCGTAGTCGTTTTGTAAGCTTATTCTCGGCGTTGATTACTCTGACCATTCGTGGCCACTGGCAGCAATATGCCGAGCGCCTTAATGAATTAGATACCCGTCAGAAACAGGCAGAGCTGCGTATCCAAAAAGCGATCAGCCTAGGTCGCTTGGCTTCTTACAGTGTGACCATCGCCTTGCTGTGCAGCTTCTTCTTACTTGTTATGCGTTACCAGCCACAAACCAATGGGCTTTCTTTGATCCCTGGTGTGGATGGGGCTTGGCTGGTGGCGTTAGTATTGTCTGTCTTAGCCGTCAACGAATTAGTATTGCCCTTGGCACAATCCTTTGTGGCACAAGGACAATCGCAAGTGGGCTTACGTCGTATGAATCAGTTGCATACTGATGCTTCAGAGGAAAAAGTCGCGTTAGGTCTGCCACTTGCCCGTGTAAAATCTCTTGAGTTGATCAACTGGCGCGGATACCACGCATCATCTGGTTTAGGGAATAAACCGATTTCGTTAAAAGTCGCAACGAACGAAACCATCTGGTTACGGGGTAACAGTGGGTGTGGTAAATCCACCCTATTGGCATCATTAGCAGGGGACTGTTTGGCCGAAGGGGGAGCTTTGGTCAACGATCAACGGATAGATTTATACGACAACCAAGACTACCAAGCACAAATCAGCTACTTGCCACAAACCCCTTATGTCTTTCAACAAACCTTAGCGGCTAACTTGCGATTAGGGGATGAAAATGCCACTGAAGAGTCGTTATGGGAAGTATTGGACGCCGTTGCCTTAGGCGATTGGGCCCGTAGTCTACCCAAAGGCTTGGATACACTATTAGGCGCACAAGGTCGTGACTTATCCGGTGGTCAACGCAAACGCTTGGTCTTGGCGCGTTTATTACTGCGTAATGCCCCGGTATTGTTGCTGGACGAACCGTTTGACGGTTTAGACAGTGAGAGTATCCAATGTATTTGTACTTCATTACAGCGTATTTACCGTCCTGAGATATTGGTATTTATCAGTCATATCAATAGCCCGCTTTCTGAGAAAGCCACTATTATCAATGTTTAAACATGCCCCGTTACTTCCCCTTTTTTTAGGGGATTTGACGGGGCATATCGTCATCGCCAAGTTCTTTCCCCTTTTTTGACCCCGCTAATCAGCACAGAAGGTGAGGGCAGCTAATCACCAAGTTCCTTCCCCTTTTTTAAGGGGTAAGGTTAGGATGGGGTTATTTGGTGTTGCCGATTTGATGGTATTCCTCTGATTAGCTTGGTTTTGGCGAGTTCAGTTCCGCTCTGCTGAGCGGGTAACTTTTGTCTGGCGACACAAAAGTTACCAAAAGGTCGCTTTTAAGAGCAGCGCCTAGTTTCTTCATGGAGACATCATGTTGTCAATGCAGAGCCTCATCAAGGCATGGATTGGTTTTGAGGATAGGGGACAGGGCATTTTTAACTGACTCTGAAACACCATAGGGTCGCGCAACTTCGTTGCGTCGAAGGCGCTTCTACGGTTTGCTTACCGTCATTCCCGCGCAGGCGTCGGATCCAGGTTCCTTCCCCTTTTTTAAGGGGAAGGCTAGGATGGGGTTATTTGGTGTTACCGATTTGATGGTATTCCTCTGATTAGCTTGGTTTTGGCGAGTTTAGTTCCGCTCTGCTGAGCGGGTAACTTTTTGCAAGCGCCCAAAAAGTAACCAAAAATTCGCTTTTAAGAGCATCGCCTCGTTTCCTCATGGAGACATCATGTTGTCAATGCAGAGTCTTATCAAGGCATGGATTGGTTTTGAGGATAGGGGACAGGGCATTTTTAACTGACTTTGAAACACCATAGGGTCGCGCAACTTCATTGCGTCGAAGTCGCTTCTACGGTTTGCTTGCCGTCATCCCCGCGCAGGCGTCGGATCCAGGTTCCTTCCCCTTTTTTAAGGGGAAGGCTAGGATGGGGTTGTTCTTTGGGCCTTCCTGTGTACTTATTTCCACTCAATTACTTTGAGCTGCTCGTTTATTCCGCTCTGCTGAGCGGGTAACTTTTTGCAAGCACCCAAAAAGTAACCAAAAATTCGCTTTTAAGAGCATCGCCTCGTTTCCTCATGGAGACATCATGTTGTCAATGCAGAGCCTTATCAAGGCATGGATTGGTTTTGAGGATAGGGGACAGGGCATTTTTAACTGACTCTGAAACACCATAGGGTCGCGCAACTTCGTTGCGTCGAAGTCGCTTCTACGGTTTGCTTGCCGCAGCTCAATTTTAAGCAGATATCAACATGTGCTAATTGGCACTTATTTGAAAATAGATTAGAGTGTAAACATGGCGTCTAGGATGACGAAAGCCACATATTTTCCCTCCTGATGCACGGTTATTAGACAAAACAAGCATGCTTGTTTAAGCCGAAGCCTGAACGCTCATTATGATCTATTATTTTATATAAATCATGATGTTAGCTAAATTTATCTAAATGTCTAAGACCAGAATAACGCGCACACCGATTTATTGGGTAAACGCGCATGAGCACTATTAAAATTATATGCCAAAAATTATCGTGAGAGGTTTTCATGCTTGAGCTTTACTATTTTCCTGATAATGCAAGCCTTGCTCCTCACTTGCTTTTAGTTGAGACGGGAATCGAATATTCGCTAAGGCTTGTCGACCGCGATTCAAACGCGCAAAAATCAAAAGAATATTTAAGGCTGAATCCGGCAGGGCGTATCCCGACACTGGTACATAACGAACTTGTCCTGTTCGAAAGCCCTGCCATTTGTATCTACATTTGTGAACTAGACGCCAGTTCGCAATTTATTCCACCGGTTGGCCACTCCAATCGTCCGATATTTTTTCAATGGTTAACCTACCTTAATAACACTCTCCAAGCGGAATTTATGGTGTGGAGATACCCTGACCGTCACACTACGCATCCCGAGGGTGTCGAAGGAATCAAAGCAGCCCAAGATTTGCGATTAGTAGGAATTCTTGGTCTGTTGGACGAAGAACTTAGCAAGAAACCATTCTTGTTAGGCTCAAGCGTGAGCGCTTGCGATCACTTTCTGTTCATGCTGGCGTTGTGGTGCGAAAATATTTCTCGACCACCAACATCATTTTCGAATCTTTACCGTTTCATGTGTGAAATGTCCCAGAGGACAGCTGTTCAAAAGGTCTGTGAAATTGAGAATATCGACTTGGGCCGCTATAGACGGTGAGATGGTCAATAGTCTGTCGATTCGAATTGATGAGTTCTAACGAAATATCATATAACAATATGCTGCAACGGACGCTTGCATACCATACTGTTCCCGTTTGCTTCCGCAAACGCCGCTGAGCAAAGCGTTTTCGAAGGAAATTGGTAGTATGAACCTAGAATTAAGAAGTATAGACAAAACGAACTTCTATGAGATTTGCCAGTTAAAGGTAGCTCAACATCAGCTAAATCATGTTGATAGCAATGCTATTTCATTGGCTGAAGCAAACTTTATGAGCTTTCCTTGGTTTAAAGGTATCTATTCTGATAATAATCCAATTGGCTTTGTTTTAGTAAACGCAGACACAGTTTCGGATAAATTTGAGCTTTGGCGGTTCATGATCGATAAATCTCAACAGTCAAAGGGTTATGGTCGTCTTGCTATCGATTTATTGAAGTCAGCGTTGGTTAATGAATTCGGAATATCGGCTCTATATACAAGTGTTGTTGTAGGATCAGACAGCCCTCAAGGTTTCTACGAAAATTGTGGTTTTGTATCAACAGGTCGCTTAGTGGAAGGGCGTGAAATAGAGCTGTGCCTATCTCTTTAACTCCAAACATAACAGGCGTTTAAGACGGATTCCCAACTCACGGTATTTTCGGTTCCATTCAGCTTTAGTGTTTACGGTACAATGAGATCTATGGGGTCGAACACCTTTTCGACCTGATTCAAGCTAACTATTCTGATGTACTTTCACGAAAAGGGCTTTGACCCCGACGGCTAGGGGAAGGGATGGGATTACTCTGTTTCCTCTCAATTACTTTGAGCTGCTCGTTTATTCCGCTCTGCTGAGCGGGTAACTTTTGTCAAATGATACAAAAGTAACCAAAAGATCTTTTATCGGGCTTTCAGCCCAAGCGTGTGATCGACATTTTATACAACTTACTTTCTCGGTACGCTTTAGGCTGTAAGGCATGGATTGGTTTTGAGGATAGGGGACAGGGCATTTTTAACTGACTCTGAAACACCATAGGGTCGCGCAACTTCGTTGCGTCGAAGGCGCTTCTACTGTTTGCTTGCCGCAGCTCAATTTCAATCAGATATCAACATGTTCTAATTGGCACTTATTTGAAAATATATTAGAGTGTCAACATGGCGTCTAGGAAGACGAAAGCCACATATTTCTCCCCTCCTGATGCACGGTTATTAGACAAAACAAGCATGTTTGTTTAAGCTGAAGTCTGAACGCTCATTATGATCTATTATTTTATATAAATCATGATGTTAGCTAAATTTATCTGAATGGCTAATACCAGAATAACGCGCACACCGATTTATTGGATAAATGCGCATGCGTATTATTAAAAATGTTATGCCTTAGGAGGAAAAATGACAGTTTCAGTCGATTTAAGAATCGGTACAACTCCTTTTGAATTTTGGCGTGAATTTGGTGAAGACCAGATAAATGTTATTAATTCCAAGGTTTTTGTTGAATCTAAAAAATTAGTATTGTCTTGTGTGGCTAAGCCAGTCGACTCCAATCAACTCTCAGATGCTAAATCAATTTTTCGTAATCCGGATCAAGTAACACAAATAGTTGTAACTGACGAAAGAATTTTGGAAAGGTTTGCTCGTTACGTCAAAAACCACCGAGGTGAGTTCGAATCTTGTAAATTGGCGATAACTTTTGGTAACCAGCAGTACCAGTATCCAGTAAAGGTTTCGAAACGTGAGCTTGGGGGTATGGTGATGCTAGTACAGACATAACAAACTGCTGTAGTCGCTCGCAGGCTCGCTGGGCCGCAAACACATGGGCTGCGTCGCTTCGCTCCTAAATTTTAGCCCATGTGTTTCCACCCCTAAGCAGGGCGTTAGCATATAATCAGTATCGAATATCGAGGAATATAAATGAAAGCTAATAGTTATGAAGATCTAAGTAGCCTCTATCAATGGATGGATTTCATCGTAAATGAAAAGGATATTGATATGAGCAGCATAGATTGCAATTTGAAAATTTTCGGTGACGGGGATGACGCTTATTTGGTGATTAATGTCTACGGAAGCGACACAAATTCAACTGAGTACTATTTTAAACCTGACGACACAGAAAATGGATTGATGGCACTTATTTCTTGTGTGAGAAGCTTCAATTTTTCGTTAAAAGAGCTTCTAGAAAAGTTGCCATTTCAAAACTATGTAGAGAACGATGTTGGCTGTTATGCATCTGTTAAAGGTATAAAAATATTCAAAGAAAATGTGGTATCAAACTAGGGAGAAAACAATGAAGAAAAGTATCAGAATTACCGTAAAAAATGTGTCCAGTAATAATACTAAAAAGCCAACATCGGATTCATCGCTAATTGTTTCATCCAGAAAAATTGATCAAGCTTTAGAGAAGAGGAAGAAAGAAAAAAATAATGCTGAGGAGTTTACCGAATGGAAGTAAAGGTATTTACCTCTTCTCTAATAAGAGACACCATGCCAGATTCGGAGTTGGCCAACCTTGTATCAGAGTTTAGAGAGTATAAAAAATCTGGGAATGCTCCGCTACTCTTTGGTCGAGATGCTTCATATAATCGTCCAGATGCAGTTCTTAAGGCTGATATGCATCATATTCACCTAAAGGGCAATGAAAAATGGACTTTAAAAATTGTTCAGTTCAGAAGGCTGAGCAATCTCCACCTCATCTATTGTCGTGGCTTCATGAATCCAAATGCATACTTGTTAATTGCAGTCATAGATAGAGCGCATGAAAGGGCACGAAACATTAATTTCATGCTGGATATGGCCGAAATTGCAGAGAATTTTCGATCAAAAGTATGAATCAAAAGGGTCAGTGTTATTGATTGTTCTTTAACTGTTCTAGAGCCTTGAAAATAATGTCTTTTTAAGGTGTTTTTTTCGGTAAATTTTACTTTCGAAAAGTTTATCGGTTGGTTAGATTAAAACCAATAACTCTGAGACAGGCTGACTTATGGGCGACCCCCATTGATCTCATGGAGCCTGAGGATCGAGTCTTGCCTAATGATTAGGATTCGAGTAAAAAGAGTTATATAGTCATAAAAAATAAACGTAAATCTCTCCTGAAATTTGGGAATACCCTTAGCAAGGGAGAAAAAGCACTGCGATATTAACAGGGATGTCGCCAATTCTGAAAAAGCAAATCCCCTATAGATAACGCGGCTGTTTAACAGACGGTTATAGTCATGGCTTCGCCACAGTATAACCGCTTAGTAGTTAGGTAAGCAGAGAGAAATTATGTCTGACGGAAACTCAATTATAAATCTCGGCGATTTAGCAAAGCCTGCTACCGTTCTTATTGAAAAAGTTTCAAATGCGGTTGGGGTGCTTTACGAACCACGAAGGATTAGGAAAAAAGCTGAGGCGGAAGCAGATGCGGAAAAAATAAAAACGTTAGCTGGAATAGAACTAACGGAAATTCAGCAACGAGGAATCGAAAGACTAGTGCACCAAGAAGCTAGGAAGCAAGAAAATATAGAGAATATTACTGCTCAAGCAGCTACAGCGTTGCCCCCCAACGCTAAAACAGAGGATTTAGAAGAGGATTGGGTAGCCCACTTCTTTGATCGATGCGAAAAAGTATCTGATACACATATGCAATCGCTGTGGTCAAGTCTCTTGGCAGGTGAGGCAACAACTCCAGGAACTTACTCAAAGAGAACCATCGATTTTGTGGCATCAATGGATAAAAAGGATGCAGAGTTGTTCACAAAATTTTGCCAGTTCACTTGGATGATTGGAGGTCCGGTACCATTGATCTTTGAAACATCAGATGAAATATATACCAAAAATGGCATCAGTTTTTCTGATATAAAACACCTTGACGCAATTGGTCTCATTTCGTTTGAGTCGACTTCAGGCTACATAAATATGGGATTCGGAAAAAATGCTGTTATTTTTTACTTTGGTTTACCAACGTTAATCGAATTTAACAAGGACAAAGACAATCAAATAATATTGGGGAAAGTACTTTTCACTCAAGCAGGTAAAGAGCTCGTCAATATCTGCGGAGCTAAAAGAAATCAAGAATTCTATGAATACGCTATTAAAAAGCTATCTCAACAAAACATATGTCTTTCCAGTGTGTTACCTAACAATCGTGTCAATTAGGATGCTCGCAAGCTCGGCGCCTATTACGCGGGCGTTAGTCGTACTCTTTGAGGTGATTTGATCTTGCTAGACACTATGGGTTTTATAGTTGCAATCATGCCTATAGCAATGTCACCTGGCGCGAGCTTCACCCTAGCCGTGTAAAATATTTCAATATCAGATTTACGTAGCGCGTTTAGTATAATTCTCGGAACTGCTGTTGGGATTCTTATTCATGGTTTTTTGGTAGGTATTGGTGTTTCGAGTTTAATTTCCGATAGTTCTATTGCTATGAGTGCATTTCAGATTTCTGGTGTTTTATTCTTAGGTTATTTGGCTATTGTTGAATGGAATTTTAAGTTTTAAAAATAAAACGGAACTAAGTAGCAATCTGGCCGGTTTCAAAGAAGCTCTGCTGTTAAATCTATTTAATGCGAAAGCCATTATCCTCTATCTTACTGTTGTTCCAATATTCGCAGGTAGGGAGCTAGTTAACTATTTAATTCTGTCTTCTTTGCATGTGGCGGTCATGTCCGTTTGGATTTTATTTTCTGGAGTATTAATTTTAGTGGCTAGGGCAAAATTGAAACTAAACATACTGAGTGGCATTATAAATACTGTTGGTGATTCCTTTTTGGTTGTAATAACTCTTAGTACAGCATTCCACCTATACAACTAAAAAACAGTAGCACGTAGCCTGTACCGGACTTTAGCTTAATTGGGACAACCACCTGTTGAGATTAATTCTCTGGCTGTCTATTAGTAAAAGTGTGTTATAAATGAGGTTATATGATTCGGCCAGCAAATGTCTCCGATGTAGATGTATTATCAGTGTTAACCTATGAAGCGTGGGAGGGGAGTTTGTTTCCTCTGCTCCATCCAGAAGTGGTCTCTTCGTTGTCTGTTGGGTGGTTTGCTGAGGCATTAAAGGAAGACATAGCTTGTGATGTTGTTTGCGTCGTGGTTTATGAAGAAGATAATGAAATTCTTGGCTATGCCGCTGGGAAGTGTCCCTCTGAGCGTTCTGATTTCGAGATACTGCGGTTGTATGTTCATCCGGATGCTCAGGGTTTAGGAATTGGGCGTAAATTGTTTTTAGAAATGAAAACTCAATCTATTGCTTTAAATAAATCACAAATGATTGTGTGGACTTTGCTTGGGGCGGCTAATAACCCGTTTTATAGGAGTCTGCTACCTGTTGACATCACGAATAGAGAGATTGCCATCTTTGGCTTTAAATACAGTGGGATAGGGTATATTTATTCGTTATAAACTCTGCTTAGGGTGCTCCTAAATTTAGATAATCAGTACGACACTATGAGGCCATCAGTGACGTTTGCTAGAGAGTGAGGTGAAGTAGCATGACAATAACATACGAAGAATCCGTTCCGAGTCCGCAGGAATTCTGCGAACTGCGCGTAAAAGCGGGCTTATCAGCCAAGTCTTTAAAGGCGGCCACAGTTGCCCTACCAAATAGCCTGTATGGAATTTCAATACGACAGGGTGGGGATTTGATTGCTATGGGGCGTGTCGTTGGTGATGGTGCCTGTAACTTTGAGATCGTGGATGTGGCCGTTGACCCAATGCATCAAGGGAAAGGGTTGGGGCGAAAAGTGATGGAGTATATTGATCACTATTTATCATCCGTTGCTTTAGAAGGGTCATATGTTTCAATGATTGCGGATGAACCCGCTTTTTACGAAAAATTGGGATACAAACTTGTTGCTCCCTCTTGTCAGGGTATGACAAAAAAATTCAAACCACACGCATGATTGAATATTAGAAAGCGATAAAAGTGCTTTACGATTTCGTTTCTCTCACGCGTAGTATTTATTCACTCATTTATATTATTTTCCTCGCCATTTAATAAATCTATTGAAGCTATTGTTTATTTCAATCTATTAGATGTTGACTGATGATAAAGTCAAATACATTGAAAAAATGTGCCATATTTTGATAAAAAAATGATGAGTTTTTATAAAAATAAATGAACTCCCTCTGTGTCATAGAGTCTAAATATTCGAAAATAATAGAGTATATCAACTACTTAAGGTGTATTTTCATGGTTGATTAAGTCAAATAGAAAAGGTGCCAAATCTTGATAACTTCAGTGAAACCGTCGACGTATACTCGAACTTACTCTATGAAAGCATCCCCCAAAGTGTCATCTATCTATTGGGTGGTCTGCTAATTCTGACGAGTGTCTGACGGCTTTGCTTTGTTAAAGCAAAAAGGTTGTCGGTATAAATAAAAAACACAGAGGAGCGTTAAATTGAAATATCCTAAATCCATCAGAGCGATACATTGGCTCAGTGCAGCAATTATAATAGGTTTGCTCACTGTTGGCATCTATATGACCCCTTACGATGAAGCAAATGCGGTATTCGAAGATAAATTATATTTTTGGCATAAATCATTCGGGTTGTTGCTTTTTATTATTGTTATAGGGCGTCTTATTTATCGAAGAAAACGCTCTTTACCCGCCTTGCCCAGTGGTATATCAGGTCCTGAAAGAAAATTAGCAAGACTAGCTCACATATTATTCTATATTCTAATGGTTGTTATTCCTATATTGGGATATATTCAATCTAGTAGCTATATATACAGTAATGGGGTCAGTTTTTTCTTCTTTGATTTACCTGAAGTGATACCAAAAAACAACCATATATATGAAATAGCCAATGCACTACACAAATGGCTAGCCTTTGTATTGATAGGTCTTATTGTTGCTCATGTACTAGGGGCATTAAGACATCGATTTTTTGATAAAAACAAAGATAATGATGTATTAGGCAGAATGCTTTAAAAACTGTATAGCATACTCATAATATCCTATGTCGGTCTTGGATGATGGCTAATATGGATAATCAAGGAACGTTTCTAAGCAAAAAAAGCGGATCAGTCTATCCGCTTTTTTGCATTTTACTCTTCGAAAGAAGGAAGCTTTTAACACTCTTTTGTATGTGTCCTGTCATCTGATTTTTACAGGTAAAACTTTATTTTAAAAACGAATAAAAAGAGTTGTTTGAAGGGGCGGGTATGATAGGCTTTCTTCTGCTGACTAGAAATATTTAGGAGTTCGATATGAATGAGTCTATATCAGGGCAATGTCATTGTGGATCCATTCAATGGACAGCAACGTTACCGCATAAACGTGCACTCAATTGTCATTGTAATATGTGTCGCTCTCTAAGTGGTGCGGATTACAGCTCTTGGATTGTCATTCCGTCAGAGCAGTTTAGTATACTGCTTGGTCATGAATATGTGACAGAGTATCAAGCGACGGAATCCTTCTCGAAGTCCTTTTGTAAAAAGTGTGGTTCAACCGTTAACTGTATTAATGACGATAAATTCCCTAACCATATTTATATTGCAAAGGGGAATGTGTCCACTCACTTCGATATTCCTGCTGAGATACAGGTATTTACAAAGTTTAAGGCTGATTGGGTTGAGGTTGAAAAAGATATTCCGGTTTTTAATTAATGCTATATTGTCATTATAATAGATGGTTTTTTAATTTCGACCTTCAGGTTTAGACTGTCGTTCTATTTTAATAGGATAGGATCATAATATGAATGTAGAAGTAACTACCCAACCAGATCCATCTGATATTGACGAAATTCGTGCCGGGTTACGTAAGCATAATAGTCCGTTTCTCGGTGATGTTTATCATACGGATGTCGCTTGTTATTTGCATGACGAGTATGGAAAAAAATTAGGCGGCTTAGTGGGGGAGATTTGGGGACATTGGTTAATGGTTAAGTTTCTATGGGTCGATGAACACCACTTGAACAAGGGGCTGGGCCGTCAACTATTAAACAAAGCTGAGGAATTTGCTCGCAGTAAGGGCTGTCAATCCAGTTTTCTTGATACCTTCAGTTTCCAAGCGAAACCATTTTACGAAAAGCAGGGTTATAGTGTACAAATGACGCTAAACAACTTTCCGATTGAAAGTAGGCGCTATTATATGACTAAAGTGCTGTGAGTGGGTGAAAGCCTACCCAGCATGGTTGTAGGCTTTTATCTCTGCATTCTGCTAATTACATGGAGGATAAATGAGTATCAGAATTATTGAAGTTGTTGATTACCGAGATGAATGGCCTGATCAATTCAGTCAAGAGAAAGCACTGATTCAATCTGTATTCACGAATGATAATGTTGAGGCCATTCATCACATTGGTAGCACATCGGTAAAAGGGCTTTGTGCTAAACCAATCATTGATATTCTTATGGAAGTAAAAAACTTGGAAGTGCTAGATGATGAAAGTCATTTGATGGGGGCGATTGGCTATCTTGCAAAAGGTGAATTTGGGATTGCAGGTAGACGCTACTTCCAAAAAGGTGATGTACAGAGAAGTCATCAGGTACATGCTTTTTTGTCAGGTTCGGTAGATGCGAAAAGGCATCTTGCTTTTCGAGATTATTTAATCGCTTTTCCTCATATTGCGTCGGAGTATGCTTCCATTAAGCGAGAAGGTGCGGCAATATGTCAAAATGATGTAGATATTTATTGCGACCACAAAGATAGCTTTGTTAAAGAGCATGAAGCGAAAGCGTTAGATTGGAAATTTGCTTAACGACCCATCCATGAAAGATAAATAGTTTTATTTTTTCTTAAAAACGACCTAAATAAGGAAAGTTTAATGTCAGAGAATCATAATCCATTTCAAGACACTAAATTCAAAGGCTTTGAGTTTTCTAAATCAGATATGACTGGTGCTAAGTTTAATGCTGTTGATTTAACTGACTCATCCTATTGGGCCGTTTTAAAAAATGCTCAATTTACTGACTGTGATTTAGAGTCTTGTGTGTTTAATGACGCTAATCTAGCCGGCAGTCGCTATGAGAATATCAACTTAAGTCATGCCTCATTTCATAATATAAATATGTCTAGTGTGTCTTTTAGTGGTTTGAATTTAGCAAATACTGAAATAAATGATGCGAACTTGGAAGGCATGAAAATTAACGGGGTGCTTGTTACTGACCTTTTTGAAGCCTATGAAAAAAAGGCGAGCTCAATGAGGGACATGGTTTTAAATAATATTCGTGCAAGGTTTTCTTCAGTATTGGATATTGTTAATTCACTAACCCCAGAGAGTTATACTGCTTATCTTAATGTAGCGAAGAATAAGTCCGTTGGTGACCATATATGGTGTATTGTTGGGGCGAGAGAAAGCTATTCAAAATCGCTGATTGAGGGGCAGTGGGCCGGTTTCTCCTGTTCACTGAACTCAACAGAGAACCAGTCTGAAGCCGTGGAAAAATTAACGGCTTCTGCCGCCGTATTTGAAAAGGCGATTTCAGACATTGACGATTGGACAAGTGAACGCGAGGCGTTGTTGTTAAGTCTGCTTGAGCATGAAACCACTCATGAAGGCCAGCTTATTCGTCATCTGTTAGCCTTGGGTGAGTCATTGCCCTCATCTGTCAAATGGGCCTAATTAAGTTGTCAGACTAGGTCTGAGCCAGTACAGACGAGCTAGTACAGTTTAATAAGGCTGTTGTCACCGATCAAAAAGCAGTGTCTGTTGTCGACGCTATAACTTATTTAATTGACTGACAGCATCAACAACTTGCCTTGCTCCTGTCTGTATTTCGCTCATCACATTGCCTGCTTCGTTGGATAAATCGAGCGCTTTATGCGCTTTCCCCATGCTTTCTTCAATCAGTGATACGGCTTTTTCAGTCAGGAGCTTATTGTCTCCTACAACCTGAATGATTTCTTCTGTTGCAGAGCTTGTTCTAAAAGCTAACTGTCTGACTTCATCAGCCACGACCGCGAAGCCTCGGCCTTGTTCGCCTGCTCGCGCTGCTTCGATGGCTGCATTAAGGGCAAGCAGGTTTGTTTGGTCCGCGATGCCTCGTATGCTCTCTACTAGGCTGGATACTTTGATGGACTGAGTGTTGAGCTCAGCGATACCTTTACTCGCATCCCCCATTTGTGCTGAAAGTTCATCCATCGTCTGGATAGTGGATTCTAAAACGTTCATACCTTTGAGTGTGTTTTCATCTGTTTTCTTGGATATTTCATAGGCGATTTCAGAGGTTTCTGCGACGGCAAATTCTCTCTTCATTTGTTCCGTGATCACGGTGGCTAATTTGATAACCTTATACAATTGGCCACTGTCATCATGAACGGGATTGTAAGAGGCTTCTAACCAAACAACATTGCCGTTGCTATCTAATCGCTTAAATCGATTAGAAACAAAAGCACCAGAGCGAAGTTGCTGCCAAAAATCATGATATTCCTGAGATTCGGCTTCTTTTGGCTCACAAAATATTCTGTGATGCTTTCCAATTACTTGGCTTTTTGAGTAGCCCATGGTTTTCAGGAAATTGTCGTTAGCGTTTAAGATGATGCCTTCTAAACTGAATTCAATGACGGCACTGGAGCGATGCAGTGCGCTTAAAATGTCTTCCATTTCCTTGGATTGTGAAATGGTTTTGGTTAATTCAGCGCTATAGACCTCTAAAATGACAGAATTATCCGCTAGTTTTTTAGGCTGAATGGTCGAACGGTACCACATTTCTTTACCGTGTTTGTTTTTAATCTGCAAAGCACCATGCCAATGCTTCTTCTCACTCATCGCAGACAGCATTTTTTTACAATGCTCTTTTTCTAAGGATTTTTTGAGGATCAGGTCTTTAAGGTTTTTTGTGACGAGTTCATTTTTTTCATAGCCGATGGAAGCGGTGAATAATGAATTGACGTCTAGGATTTTTCCCTCTTGAGACATGGCGAAAAACAACATTTCCTGCTGAAGTCCATTCTGAGTCTCTTGAAATGAGGCTAACTCTTTTTCTAATTCGGCAATGTGAGCTAATAGTTTTTTGCTACCAAACATCCGCTTACCCCTTAAATATAGTTTTGTTGTCTTCAGCGTAGTGGATGGTTTCTATGAACACGATACTATTTTTGTAGCAATTAATTAAAATCATAATTGAGGGTCTTCTATAGCGGAGTTTGAGATTTTCGGCCTGAAGGATCAGCAAGAGACGAAAAACAGGCTATTTTTCGTCTCTTGCTGATCATCAGTGGGTTTGATGTTTTGCTTTTGTCATCTTCTGTTTAATCGACAAGTGGGCCGCCATTGTCTTTTAGCATTTTTTGTAAGGTACAAAACACCTCAGACGATTGGCGAACACCGTCGTGTTCGTAGCTGTTGGTGAGCCAGACTTGGGTGTTAGCGACTTGTTTGGCGGTTTTTAGCGACAGCTCCCTTGGTACGTACATATCGTTGTAATAGACGGCGGCCACAACGGGCACTTTGTTATTGGCGAGTTTGTCTAGATCATAAAGTGGCGCATAGCTTTTGTATGCGGCTAAGGCGTTAGCAGCCTCTTTAAACGGGCGTAGGGATGTTATTTGATCAAACATCCACGGATACATCATTTCCCCTGTGAACATTAGGGGCGTTTGTGTTGTATCAAATGTGTTATCTTGCTGACGAACCTGCTGTGCTGCCCAGTTTGTGGCCTCGTTGGGGCGGCCATAGATGCTTTCGTGGATCACCGCAAACAATGGGCCTTCATAGTAGCTGGTTAGGTGCATAACTTGTTCTAAGAAGGTGTCAGAGAGCGTATCTGGGTGACTGCCTGCAAAGGCTTCATCGATCAACCAATGGAACTGGTCAATGCCTGGGCCCATCCCTAAACCAATACCGAGAGTTTGGAAACGCTCCACAGTCAGTTGGTCACCATCGGGCAATAGTACCTTGTCTTTGCAAAGTACTTGAACGATGTTTTCTATGGTATGAGTGTCCTCTGGATAGCGAGTGTAATAGGCTTGGTTTTTCTCAATGAGTCGCTCTGTTGTTAATTGATAGACCTGCTGAGCGTTTGCTTCTAGCCCTGCAAGCCCTCCGGTAATGTAGCAAGCTGCCAAGCCTTCTGGTGCTTTTGATAAGTAGACCAATGTAATAAAGCCGCCGTAACTTTGGCCCAGAGTTTCGAATCGACGACCTGAGTAGACGGTTTTTCGTAAGTGTTCGCAGTCTGCCACGATGCTGTCGGCACGAAATTTTAACAAATAATCCCGACCTTCTTCCGCGGTCATACGGCTGATGAGATGACGGTCTATACGGCTGCTTCGACCTGTGCCTCGTTGGTCTAATAAGATGACTCTATGGGTTTTAAGGGCTTCAATCAGCCAAGGAAGCGAGTCGGGCATGGGGCGAGGGGATTTACCACCAGGTCCGCCTTGTAAAAATAATAACAGAGGAAGAGCTTCGTTATGTGCTTGGGTAGAAGCGACCACTTCACGGGCAAACAGGGTAATCGTCGGGGCCTTGTCTGGAGTGCGCCAATCGAGCGGTACTGCTAGTTGATAGTCGGTAATGAGCATCCCTTTCATTTGGTACTGATGTGTTTGCATCTTCTTCATTCCCCTTGTTAGTCAATCGTTCAATAGAAGGATATTATCATAGGTACGATGGTTCTTGATCTCGTTTCCTTAGCGGGGTAATTTTATTGGCTCGAAGATTGGCTTGGTGAAATCTTGTTGTCTTATCCTATTGTTTTACTGTGTTTTTATGGTGCGATGAGTGCGGTGACGTTTGGCTTATATGGATGGGACAAATCCGCCGCGAAAAAGCAGCGGCAACGAACGCCAGAAAAGACGTTGCATCGGTTTTCTCTTCTTGGTGGTTGGCCTGGAGCGTTACTTGGGCAAAAGGTGTTTCGTCATAAAACCCAAAAGAGACGCTTTCGGTTTGTGTTCTGGCTAACGGTCTTTTTCAATTTGATTATCTTGGCTGGGTTGTGTTTTTTCCTCCAAGAGGGGATAGCGAAAGGCTGGCAAGCGCTTGCTTTATGGCTTTGATGTTTTTCTAGTAGAACTCGTTTTTAAGGAGAGAGGATGAAAGGTCGTTGTTTATGCGGTGCGGTTGAGTTTGCCATCTCTGGCGTGTTGCCAAAACTATATCAATGTCATTGTTCTCTGTGTCGTCGGGTGTCTGGCTCTTCTTCTAATGCCGCAATGATTGTTCCAATGGCGCATTTTGCCTGGCAACAGGGGCAAGATGTGATCCGTCAATACCGTACAGAAACGGGGTTTAAATCGCATTTTTGCTCCCAGTGTGGCAGTCCTGTACCCAATATGACAAGAGATAACGAGAGCTATTGGATTCCTGCCGGATTGTTAGACGACCCTGCAGATACTCAGGTTGCTATGCATGTATATACGGCGTCTAAAGCGAGCTGGGATGGGGTGTTAGAAGAAACGAGTCCTCCTAGTTATGAGGCTATGCCACCTGATGATGAGTTTATGACCTTATTACAGCCTGATAAAAACCTTATAGAAAGGAAAAAGTGATGACCTATCGAATTACCACGGATCTGGACGACATGGACTTTTCTGTGATTCATGGTTTTATCGCCAATAGTTATTGGGCGAAAGGTATTCCTGAGGTGACCTTACGAAAAGCGCTAGAGAACTCACTCTGTTTTGGTGTATTAACTGGTGAGGGAGAGTTGGTGGCTTTTGCTCGCATGATTACTGACCGAGCGACGTTTGCTTATTTAGCGGATGTGTTTGTGTTGGAGTCTTATCGAGGGCTTGGCCTTAGTAAGAAGATGATGTCTGCCATTCTTGCGCATCCGGACTTACAAGGCTTACGACGTATGATGCTCGCCACGAAAGACGCCCATGGCTTATACAAACAGTTTGGTTTTGAAGCGATCGCGGAACCGGATCGTTTAATGCAGTATCTGCGGCCTAATGTGTATCAGGCCGCAGACTAGCTCATATTAACCAAAGCGACCGGTGATATAGTTCTTAGTGCGCTCTTCTTTAGGGCGTAGGAACATTTCATCGGTTTGCGCGACTTCCACCACTTCACCCATGTACATGAACACGGTTTTTTGTGAAACACGGGCGGCTTGTTGCATGTTGTGCGTCACGATAACGATGGTGTATTCATCACGAAGATCATCTAACAAATCCTCAATCTTGGTGGTGGATACTGGGTCAAGTGCTGACGTAGGTTCATCCAATAGCAGTACTTGTGGTTTTAGTGCAATGGTACGAGCAATGCAAAGACGCTGCTGCTGACCACCAGAGAGACTTTGTCCACTGGCGTGTAACTTATCTTTCACTTCATCCCAGAGTGCGGCACCACGTAGGGCTTTTTCAATACGCTCATCCATTTCACGGCGAGAGGGTTTTTCGTACAAACGAATACCATAAGCAATGTTGTCGTAGATAGACATTGGGAAAGGAGTAGGTGATTGAAACACCATCCCAACTTTCGCTCTTAATGCCGCTACATTAACCTTCGGATCAAGTATGTTTTCACCGTTAATGATGATTTCGCCTTTCGCTTCTTGTCCTGGGTATAAGGTGTAAATGCGGTTAAGAATACGCAGTAGCGTCGATTTACCACAGCCAGAAGGACCAATGATAGCGGTGGTTTCTTTTTTACCGAATTCTAAGTTGATGTTTTTTAACGCGTGTGAGTTACCGTAGTAAAAGTTTAAATCACGTACAGTAATATCAATGTCTGTCGTCAAAGTGCTTTGTGATGATTCAATATTTAGCATTTCTGAAGGAGTCATGGTCACTTCCACAATTAATGTTGTGAGTTTGCTGAGCGTAAAAACACGCGCGAAATAATGGATAGAACAAGGATCGTCAGCGTGATCAACAATGCGCCAGCCCAAGCAAGAGCTTGCCAATCAGGGTATGGGTTCATTGCAAACTGGAAGATCATTACCGGTAAGTTAGCAATAGAATGTGACATATCCGTAGACCAGAACTGGTTGTTTAGCGACGTAAACAAGAGTGGTGCCGTTTCACCAGAGATACGAGCTACAGCCAAGATCACCCCAGTTGTAATACCCACTCGTGCCGCACGATAGCTCACACTTAGAATAACTCGTGAGCGGCTTGCCCCCAATGCATAAGCGGCTTCTCGCATACTGTTAGGGACTAAATTCATCATGTCTTCTGTGGTACGTACCACAACAGGAATCGCGATGATGGCAAGCGCAGCAGAACCTGCCCAACCAGAGAATCCTCCCATCGGGGCAACGATGATTTCGTAAACAAAAAGGCCAGCAAGAATGGAGGGTTTTGCTAATAAAACGTCATTCACAAAGCGAACGACAGAAGCTAACCAAGTGCCTTTGCCATATTCATTTAAATAGGTTCCGGCCAGTAAGCCAATAGGCGTAGAAACAAGCATGGCAACCCCTACCAACATTAAACTACCGACAATGGCGTTGGCTAAACCGCCAGATTCTCCTGGAGGAGGCGTCATTTCGGTGAATAATGTGGGTTTAAAAGCAGAAAAACCTTCATAAAGAAGAACACCACAAATCCAAACTAAAAACGCGAGCACGAATAACGTGGCCGCAAGAATTAGCATACGAGATACGAGGTTGGCAAAATGACGACGTCTAACGACTGCGTTCACGGTCAACTCCTAGGTTGAAATTCGATTAAGCATCATACGGGCAATGGCCAGCACGATGAAAGTGATAATAAACAACAATAGACCAAGTGCCATCAAAGAAGATGAATGGATTTCTGTATAGGCTTCTTGGAATTCATTGGCAATGGTCGAGGCTATGGTGTTACCTGGCGCAAAAATGGAAGCCGTAATACGGTTCGCGTTACCAATAATAAAGGTAACCGCCATGGTTTCACCCAATGCACGGCCTAATCCTAGGAAAATAGACCCCGCCAAACCAGTACGACAGTGCGGAATAATAATAGCTTTAGTCACTTCCCAATCCGTTGCACCAATGGCAAAGCCACTTTCTTTTAGTCGCTTAGGTACGGTATCAATAACATCGCGCATAACAGAGGCAATAAAGGGAAGAATCATTATGGCCAGTACAATGCCCGCTGTTGCCATGCCGATACCAATGGCAGGGCCTTGAAAAATGGTGGACAGTATTGGCACATTCTCAAACAAATTAATGATCGGGCCTTGAACGTAGTCTGCAAACATCGGGGCAAAGTAAAACAGTCCCCACATACCATAAATAATACTAGGAATGGCGGCTAACAATTCAATGGCAATGCCTAAAGGGTGACGTAACCATTTAGGTGCTAATTGAGTAATATAAACGGCAATGGCAAAGGCCAAGGGTACAGCTATTATGATGGCAATAGCGGAGGTGATGAGTGTACCAGCAATGGCGGGTAAGGCTCCAAACTTTTCGGTAACAGGGTTCCAGGCGGATGTCCAAATAAAACCAATACCGAACTGTTTTAAGGCTGGCCACGCACCAATGGTTAAAGACACAAAGAAGCCGCCTAAAATCATTAGAATGAATAAGGCAGCGCCAATAGAAAGCCATTTAAATGTTTTGTTAAAGGCTTCGCCGTTTAGAAAACGTGGAGGCCGCTGGAATTCACCAGCGGTCTCGGCATGCGCTTTCGTACGATTATTTACGAGCGTCATGTTGGTATTACTCATGTATTAAGAGCCCATGTAGACAGAGTGACCGTCAGCTTTTAGATCTTTTTTCCAAGCATCGCGAATCAATGTTTTCACGCTAGCTGGGAATGGAACATAGTCAAGTTTAGCGGCCGCTTGGTCACCGTTTTTGTATGCCCAGTCAAAGAATTTTAACACGGCTTTCGTTGCGTCAGGGTTTTTAACATCTTTATGAAGTAAGATAAAGGTTGCAGCGGTCATCGGCCAGCTCTTAGCACCAGGTTGGTTTGCTAGAATTAGGTAGAAGCCTTTAGCATGTTTCCAGTCTGCACCAGCGGCAGCTGCTTGGAAGTTTTCCATCGCAGGAGAAACGATTTTACCATCTTTGTTTTTCATGCGAGCGTAAGTCAGTTTGTTTTGTAGAGCATAAGCATACTCAACGTAACCGATAGAGTTTTTCAACTGAGATACGTAGTTAGAAACACCTTGGTTACCTTTACCACCAGTACCCACTGGCCACTGAACAGAGGCATCAACACCTACGTCTTTTTTCCAAGCTGGAGATACATCAGCTAGGTAGTAAGTGAAGTTGAAAGTCGTACCAGAACCATCTGCACGGTGAACAACAGAAATGCGGCTATCAGGAAGTTTTACGCCTGGGTTAAGCGCTTGGATTTCTTTGTTGTTCCAACGCTTGATTTTACCTAGGTAGATGTTAGCAATGGTTTTGCCGTCAAGAACAAGTTCGCCAGGTTTGATGCCCTTAACGTTAAGGATTGGCACGATGCCGCCCATAACCGTTGGGAACTGCATTAAACCCGCTTTATCAAGCTCTTTTGGAGTAAGAGGTTTGTCTGATGCACCAAAGTCTACGGTGTTTGCTTTGATTTGCTTGATACCACCGCCAGAACCGATTGCTTGATAGTTTAGCTGAACACCTGTTTCTTCGTTATAAGCTTGAGCCCATTTTGAGTAAACAGGGTATGGGAAGGTTGCGCCAGCACCAGTAATTTGGTCAGCAGCGAAAGCAGACGTTGCCGTGATTGCGCTTGCCGCTGCACAAACAGCTAGACTTGCAATAATGCGTTTCATCAGAGTTATCTCCTAAAATCGTTTCAAATTGTCATTCGAGAACTAACATTGCAGCCATCATTTGGCGGCTTGTCCTAATAGCTTTATTTATCCAAGGACGCGAGTCTTCTTGAGTTGCCGTCCTGGTGATAAATAATGGATTTCTTTTGTGACAGTTTCATGACCGAATTGTCATATAGTGTCCGATTGAGAGAAAAAATTTTCGTGATCTTGCTATTTGCACATTACTGAGGCGCTTTTAAGAAGGGCTAAATTGGCAATGATGATTTTTTAACTTTTTGATTTTTAAGTGATTATTTTTTATGTATCGTGTGGCATTTACTTTTTAAAGGAAGGTTTTCGCTATCTTTGCATAAAAGTGTAAAAAAAACGCAAGTCAGTGTGCTGTTATGTTGCAAAGTTTTTTTGTCACAATACGGGCTTTTTTGATTCTATCTTAGTGGAATAATGGTACATCTAGGCAATGATTAGTCCGTTACAAATGTTTCAGTTAGATATAAACTGATACAACTTGATCAAACCAAAACGGTTTAAAAAATAAATAAAGGAGAGGGTTATGACGCAGCGAGTTCAGCAAGGTAGCCTGCAGGTTGATGAGAATCTGTGGCGTTTAGTCAATGACGAGATTGCTCCAGAGACAGGCATTGACCCAGTGCAGTTTTGGCAAGGCTTTGAAGAGGCGATTTATGAGTTAGCTCCGAAAAATAAAGCCTTGTTGGCTAAGCGTGATGATCTGCAATCACAGCTTGATCATTGGTATCTTTCCCATCGAGAAGAAGAGCATGATGCCGAGGCGTATCGGCAGTTTTTAAAAGAGATCGGCTATTTATTACCAGAAGGAGCAGATTTTACGATTACCACGCAAGGGGTAGATCAAGAGATTGCTGAGCAAGCGGGTCCACAATTGGTTGTTCCTGTTAAGAATGCACGTTTTGCTTTAAATGCTGCCAATGCTCGCTGGGGAAGTTTATATGATGCTCTCTATGGTACGGATGCCATCTCTGAAGACGAGGGCGCAGAGATTACCAAAGCCTACAACCCGATCCGTGGTGAGAAAGTCATTGCCTTTGGTCGTCAATTATTAGATCAAGCTGCTCCTCTTAAGCTTGGTCGTCATGGGGACGTCACGTCTTATAAAATCGTCGGTGGTCAGTTAGAAGTGGTGTTGGCTTCAGGGGAAACATCAAGCCTTGCATCACCCGAAAAATGCGTTGGCTACCAAGGTGAGGCAAATCAACCGAGTGCGATTTTATTGAAAAATAATGGGTTGCACATTGAGATCCAAATTGATGGAACATCGCCGATCGGTCAAACGGATAAAGCGGGCGTCAAAGATTTATTAATCGAAGCCGCTGTGACCACCATTATGGATTGTGAAGACTCCATTGCCGCGGTTGATGCCGAAGACAAAGTAGAGGTGTACCGCAATTGGCTTGGGTTGATGAATGGTTCTTTAGAAGAGCGCTTTGAAAAAAATGGTCAGACGATGATTCGTCGTTTGCATCCTGATCGCACCTACAAAGCCATACAAGAAGGCGAGACGATCACGTTACCTGGTCGTAGTTTGCTGTTTATTCGTAATGTGGGTCACTTAATGACAAGCTCTGCCATTTTGGATAAAGAAGGTAATGAGATTCCAGAAGGCATAATGGATGGCTTTATCACGGCTTTTGCAGCAATGCATGATTTAAATGGTAATACCACTCACAAAAACAGTCGTTCCGGTAGTATCAATATTGTTAAACCGAAAATGCATGGACCAGAAGAAGTGGCCTTTGCGGTTGAATTATTTGCGCGCATTGAAAGCGTGTTGCAGCTGAAACGTAATACCTTAAAAATCGGTATCATGGATGAGGAGCGACGGACGACCGTCAATTTGAAAGAGTGTATTCGTGCTGCGAAAGATCGAGTGGTCTTTATTAATACCGGCTTTTTGGATCGCACGGGGGATGAAATTCATACTTCTATGCTAGCGGGTCCTTTTGTTCCTAAAACAGTGATGAAGCAGCAAGCCTGGATTAAAGCCTATGAAGATTGGAATGTCGATATTGGCCTTGAATGTGGTTTGTCTGGTAAAGCGCAAATTGGTAAAGGTATGTGGGCCATGCCGGATGAAATGGCGGCCATGTTGGAGCAGAAAGTTGCTCATCCAATGTCTGGGGCGAATACAGCTTGGGTACCTTCTCCTAATGGCGCCATTTTGCACGCCACCCACTACCACACGGTGGATGTGCGCGCTCGACAACAAGCGTTAATGAGCAGAGAGCGAGCCAGCTTAGACGATATCTTAACGCTGCCTATTATGACGAATCCTGGTGCTTTATCCTCTGCTG
Organism: Marinomonas spartinae; assembly: GCF_016461715.1. Taxonomy (GTDB): domain Bacteria; phylum Pseudomonadota; class Gammaproteobacteria; order Pseudomonadales; family Marinomonadaceae; genus Marinomonas; species Marinomonas spartinae_A. The sequence goes on from NZ_JAEMUI010000007.1 coordinate 107,916, forward strand.
AGATTGAGGCGGAACTGGATAACAATGTTCAGGGCATTTTAGGCTATGTGGTGCGCTGGATAGATCAAGGTGTCGGCTGCTCCAAAGTGCCAGATATTAATAATGTGGCGCTAATGGAAGATCGAGCCACCTTGCGTATTTCCTCGCAACACATTGCCAATTGGTTAGAGCATGGTATGTGCAGTCGCGATCAAGTGATGTCGTCATTAAAGCGTATGGCGAAGATTGTGGATGAGCAGAATGCGGATGATCCGCTCTATGAGTCCATGGCGCCTAGCTACAGTGGCATTGCCTTTACGGCGGCGTGTGATCTGATATTCAAAGGCAAAGAGCAGCCATCTGGTTACACTGAACCCTTGTTGCATGCTTACCGTATCGCGAAAAAAGCGACTCAATCAGCTGCATAACTCTCATTTTTCTAAACGCTAGAAAGAAAACCCTAAAAGCGAACCCAAGTGGTTCGCTTTTTCTTGGCTTGAACCTTATGTAAAAGCGTGATTCATTTGTAAGTTTGCTCTAAAGTGAATTTTTAACTTTTGGAAAAGGATTTTTTATGCTTGTTATTGCCAGCATTGCGACCGCGTTGATTGCTTTGTTACATATTTATATCTTGGTGTTAGAGATGGCTTTATGGGATAAACCAAAAGGGATGAAGGTCTTCGGGCTGAAAAAAGAGTTTGCGCAAGCAACAAAAGTCATGGCGTCCAATCAAGGTTTGTACAATGGCTTTTTAGCGGCGGGCCTTATTTGGGGGCTAATCTTAACGACCTTCGAGCAAGCGGTTGCACAGGGTCAAGCCATTCAGATTTTCTTCCTATCGTGCGTGGTGGTGGCGGGTGTGTTTGGTGCGATCACATCAAGTAAAAAAATACTCTTTGTTCAGGGATTGCCAGGGGCCGTGGCATTGGTGTTGGTCCTGTTAAGTTGAGTCTCTTTTAGCTGTTTTAGCGGCTGACAGGGATGGTAAAGGAGACAAGCGTCGCTCGATTAACAAGAAGTCGCTATAATGGCGAAAATTTTTAATGGAGCTCTCTCTTGCATACGCTAGAACAACTGAATAGTGGCGAACTAAAAGGCGTTACCCGCCTTCAGCTTAGTGCTAATTTAACGGACTTTCCTGAGGCGATTTATGACCTAGCTGACAGTCTGGAAATATTGGATCTTTCTGGTAATCAGCTTAGCGAACTGCCTGGGGATCTCCACCGTTTAACGCAGTTGCGTGTGCTTTTCTGCTCAAACAATCTGTTTACGCGTTTGCCTGATGTGCTTGGACAATGTGAAAAGTTGGAGATGATTGGCTTTAAACACAACAAGATCGTTGAGGTTCCTGCCCGTTCGTTACCCAAGATAACTCGTTGGTTGATTTTAACCGACAATTGTATTGAAGCCTTGCCTGAATGCATGGGTGAATTGTCTCGTCTACAAAAGCTGGCATTGGCGGGTAATCGTTTAACATCACTGCCTGATTCTTTGGCAAATTGTCATAACCTGGAGTTGATTCGTTTGTCTGCGAATCGACTGACATCGTTTCCTGAAGTATTGCTCTCTTTACCACGTTTAGCATGGTTGGCTTTTTCTGGTAATCCATTTTGCGCCGATAGAGACACACATGATGAGTTTAAGACGGTCGCCTATGACGATGTTGTTCTGCATAATTTATTAGGGCAGGGCGCCTCGGGGATGATATGGCAAGCGTCTTGGCGTCATAATCCATTTCTCTTTGCTGACACGGTGGCGGTGAAAGTTTTTAAAGGAGAGGTCACGAGCGATGGTTACCCGGAAGATGAACTGGATGCTTGTTTGTCCGTTGGTGCCCATGACAATCTTGTCCGGCCACTGGCAAAAATACGTGAAACTGTTTGCTCGGCTTTGGTTATGGATCTGATTCCGAGCGATTATGTTAACTTAGGGCAACCTCCGAGTTTGGCGTCTTGTACTCGAGACACTTTTACTCAAGGTCAGGCGTTTTCCAAAGCCACGGTCGATTATATTATTGAGCAGATGCAAAGTTTGGTGTCGCATTTCAAGCAAAAGAAAGTCTCCCACGGGGATTTATATGCACATAATGTCTTGATCAATGCAGAAGGACATATCTTATTTGGTGATTTTGGCGCGGCCTCTAAATACGCCAACCTGCCTGAGCATCAGCAAAAAGGCATTGAGCGTATCGAGCAACGTTCTTTGGATTTCTTTATTGAGGATATGTTGTCGTTGGTGGTGTGAGCTAAGATGACTTAATAACGATAGACTCAGACATCCAACGAATAATAATTCGTTAGGCTGTCTGTTCTATGAGTGATATCTGCATATGGCTTATTCTATTTGTTTTATACAGGGATTGTTTTATACAAAGTATGCTATTAGCGAACACTGTGATAGCGAGGTAATCTATCCAGGCGTTTTCTTAGGACAACTTGATACAACTGTAAAGAGCGACTTCTGAAAGCACCGGCACAAATTTTTAAATAGTAGGACCACATACGATAGAAGCGCTCATTGTACTGGTCTTTCAGTTCAGGCCAAGCAGCGGCAAAATTCTGATGCCATGCCATTAAGGTTTTATCGTAATCGGGTCCGAAATTGTGTACATCTTCAATAACAAAGTATGGCTCTACTGATTCGCTGATTTGTTTCAAAGATGGAATCACACCATTGCGGAAGATGTATTTATCGATCCAGGGGTCGGTGCCATTTTTGCTTTGATCGCTGCCTATGGTGTGAAGTACAAATGTGCCATCTTCTTTCATTAAACGATGGGCTGTGCTCATGTAAGTATCGTAGTTTTTTGGGCCCACGTGTTCGAACATACCAATGGAAACTAGTTTGTCATACTGGCCCTCCATGCTGCGATAATCTTTTAGTTCGATATCGACGGGCAGGCCTTGGCAGCGTTCATCCGCTAATTTCTTTTGCTCTTTCGAAATGGTCACACCAGTTACACTAACGCCATATTCTTTGGCTGCTATCTCGGCAAAGCTCCCCCAGCCACAGCCAATTTCAAGAACCGATTCGCCTTGTTTAAGCTGTGCTTTTTCACAGATTAAGCGCAACTTATTTAATTGTGCTTCATGTAGAGTCTTCGCTTCATGCCAATACCCGCATGAATAGGCCATTGTTGGATCCAGCATAGCTTGATATAAGTCGTTGCCAGCATCGTAGTGCTGCTCGCCAACTTGATAGGCTCTTTTCTCGGATTGTCGATTGAACAGGGTGGCCATAAGCCAGTGACGTAACACGACCCAGCGTCCTGTGACCTGCTCATTTAATTTGGCGCTGATGATGCGAGAAATAAACTCATCAACTTGCTCGCAATCCCACCAGCCATCTACATAGGCTTCACCTAGACCGAGAGACCCCTGACGTATGACTCTGTCCCAAAGGGCTGTGTTATGTACTTGCGGATCCCAAGGGTTTGGCCCATTAATGATAATGCCTGCTTTTGCAAGGTTGGTGGCCATCCATCGTTCAACAGGAGAGGAAAAAGAAGCTTTCGTGGAAGAATGTAGCGTTTGTTCGATGCTCTCACTGCTATGTGACATTGTGCTTTCTTCGTTGAGCTGTTCTGTTGTGGCACCCATTTAAATCTCCTTATCATACTGACTGATATGGTTTTATATAAATCGGAAACAATCTCTTAGATAATAATCTTTTGAAAAATAAAGCCTAGACTCAAGAATACTATTAAGATTATTGGTAAATCTTATCAAGTTGAAAAATGTTAATAAATGGCGAAAAAAGCAAGCTAAAAGCAGGGATCTTCTTTTATACTGCCAAAATGGCATCTTTACGATTTATTTAAAATCCTTTCTAATTGCACGAAAGCATAAAATTTGAATAAATAAAAGAGGTGTTTTCGAGGGAGGGTACGGTTCTTGTTGTGAAAAATAGCGCATTTGTACAGACAAATGCGCTATGGGTGAAGGGACTGTCTAGTTGCTTCTATCTATTTGCTTTACGCGCTTAGAGACTGCTTTGCTGTGGCGGTGAGTTTGATGGTCTCATCGCACGCATTGGCAAGTTCTATGCCCTTTTTCACAAAATGTTGTTTGTAGTAGTTAGAGTGTTCATCATGTTCATGGAAATGATGGGGTGTTAACACCGCTGTTAAGACAGGAACTTCTGTTTCAAGTTGGACTTGCATTAAAGCGCTACAGACCGTTTGAGCGACAAAATCGTGGCGATAAATACCACCATCCACCACTAAGGCGCTGCCAGCGATTGCGGCATACTGACCACTTTTGGCTAATAATTTGGCTTGTAGCGGGATTTCATAGGCACCTGGCACAGGGATAATATCAATGTTGTCTAGGTTATAACCACGAACGGCCATTTCTGTTTTAAAGCCTTCAAGGCATTTTAAAACGATGTCGCTATGCCAAGAAGCATGGATAAAGGCAATACGTTGTTTTGCTGGATTGAAGTCTACGACATTCGTTGAGCTCTGATTCATTTTTTACTTTCCTAAAAACGAGTGAATCAGGGCGAACGGACAGACAAATAACTCATACAATGAGCTATCTCTAATAACAATAGTTGCGGTTGGATTCTACTGAGTAGATCCAAGGATACATTGACTATATAAACTTTGTCTGACGCGCTCTCTATCATCCGGACTATTACCGTCGGCTCTGGAGTCTCACCAGATCTGCTGACCTCAGTATTGTCTATGATAAACATAACCAATACTGAGCGCTCGCGGGCTTAGATTGTCTCTATACCGCCGGTGGGGAATTGCACCCCGCCCCGAGAACGAAACCGGATACATCCGGGTACCTGAGAATATACGGATTTCATGGTTTTTTGCAAAGAGATTGATGGTAAAAATGTTGATCTATCCACTTTGTTTGACATTTCCTGTGTCCGTAGAAGGCAGATATGTACTGTAAAGAAACGCTATGTTGTAGTGGTTAACCCCGTGGTCAGCTATAATTTATTCTGTGTTAGTGACAGTCGATAAAATCGACGTTAGCAATCAGCTTACCTGACAGGATACTTGTCCAGTAAGCTTAAGATGGGCTTTAATACACAGTAAACAGGGAGTTTGGCATATACCAAACTGCAGGATTTTATGAGTGGCCATGAACACGTGAGCCAAAGAATATGAGCGGAGTCTCTATGCGAATCAAGGTGTTTTCGATACGCAACAGTATGATGGTGTGTTTAATGTTGGGGCTAACGGCGTGCAGTACGCCACCACCTAAGCAAGTGAAGGATAATGAGGTGTCTCAGATCGATACCCAGACGAATGTCGTCCATTATCTTTGTGAAGGGGAGCCTATGGAAATTCAATTTCATGGTGAAGAAGCACTGTTGAATTGGAAAAACAAACATTATCACTTAACTCAAGCGATCAGTGCCTCCGGCGCCTACTATTTGGGAGAAGATGTGTCTTTTTGGTCTGAGAAAAATAAAGCCGCCATCGAAATTGACGATCTTAAAGAAGTGAAATGCCAACTTATTCGCGTCGAATCTTAATTCGACGTTAACCTTTTTTCTGCTGTTAAGTAGCGGCTGGCTGTCTCATGCTTGTCCGATTCAGTTGTGCTTTGTTGTCGACGCCTCGTCGACGTTACTTACCTGAATATCTCTCACGATAAAACGGAGTCTTTTCATCCCGTCTCATCCCCATCAGGTGTACAATATGTCCTATTTACCCTTGGGTTTCACTCAGTTACACAAGCGCTCCGTGCTCTAAGGGCGCTTATTGATAGAGTGCGTGTGGTAGTGAAGTGTGCTTGACGATAACGAAGAGATGTAATGAGCAAATTATTTGTAATGGGCATGGGGCCTGGTGACCTTGGTTTGGTTGCTCCCAATGCTACAAAAGCGCTATCCGCATGCAGTGATTGGGTGGCTTACGGTTATTATTTGGATTTATTAGGTGAGCTGAGCGCGGGTAAAACGTTTCATAATTTGCCGTTAGGTGAAGAAATTGGACGGGCGCGTTTGGCGCTGGATCTGGCCGCACAAGGTAAAAATACCGCATTAATTTCCAGTGGCGATATTGGTATTTATGCCATGGCGACCTTGGTATTTGAATTGCTGGATTTGCAACTGCAGGGCAAAGAGAACCATCCTGAGTGGCTGGACGTGGACATTGAAGTCATCCCAGGCATTTCCGCTATGCAGGCGGGAGCCAGCCGAGTAGGCGCGATGCTGGGGCACGATTTCTGTACGATTTCATTATCAGACCTACTCACCCCTTGGGAAACCATCGATAAGCGCTTGCATGCTTGTGGTGCGGGTGATTTTGTTGTGTCTTTCTACAACCCCGTTTCAAAAAAACGCGATTGGCAATTAAACCACGCCCGCGATGTGTTATTGAAGTACCGTCCCGCGAGCACGCCTGTGATGATTGGGCGTCAATTAACACGCCCTGAAGAAGAGATTACCTTTACCACCTTGGGCGAACTGGATGCCAAAGACGTGGATATGTTTACCATGGTCAGCGTCGGAAATTCTGACTCCAAACACATCGTCAATGGTGAGAAACATTGGATATACACCCCACGCGGCTATTCTAAGAAGCTTTAAGCTGGTGAAAAGATAATAAGGGAAATACATGACGGTTTACTTTATTGGCGCAGGCCCAGGCGACCCAGATTTGATGACGGTAAAAGCCGTCAAAACCATTGAGCGCTGTCCGATTATTCTCTACGCGGGCTCTTTGATTCCCACACAAGTGATTGACAGCGTGCGTGGCAGCGCTGAAGCGATTTACGATACGGCACAAATGAATCTGGATGAAACCACTGCCGTCATCGAACAAGCCGCCAAAGAAGGCAAAGATGTGGCCCGCTTACAATCTGGTGATCCCGCTTTGTATGGGGCAATTGGTGAGCAAATTCGCCGTCTTGAAGCCTTAGGTATTGATTATGATGTCATCCCAGGCGTCAGCGCCGTGGCAGCCTCGGCGGCGTTGCTTCGCAAAGAGTTAACCTTATCGGGTGTTTCTCAAACCGTTATTATGACGCGCTATGAAGGTAAAACGCCATTTCCGGAACGTGAAAGATTGCCCGCTTTAGCACAAAGTGGGGCCACCTTAGCCATTCATCTTGGGGTGACGCGTATCCATAAAATCGTTGAAGAACTGCTTCCCCATTATGGGGCGGATTGTCCTGTGGCCGTGTGTTATCGCACCAGTTGGCCAGACCAAGATTATGTGGTGGGCACCTTAGCGGATATCGTAGTGAAAGTGCGTGAGAAAAAATTTACTCGAACCAGTCTTATCTTAGTGGGCCATGTGTTAGATACTGACGACTTTGCCGACTCTTACCTTTACGATAAAGGCCAGGCACACATTTTTCGAAAAATTCACCGTCAACGTGACCCTAAAAAATAACAGCAAGGATTCCTTATGCAGCTCAATAAAATCCCAACAACCATTGTGACTGGCTTTTTGGGCAGTGGTAAAACAACACTATTATCGAATGTATTAAAGCAAGCCGCAGGCAAACGCATTGCGGTGATTGTCAATGAGTTTGGCGAGTTGGACATCGATTCCGATCTGCTTCGCTCTTGTCCTCTGGACTGCCCTGAGGGGGTGGAAGAGGGTGGCCAGCGTAGCGATAATGGCTTTTACGAATTAGCCAATGGCTGTATTTGCTGTACGGTAGAAGAAGAGTTTCTTCCCGTTATGGAGCAGCTTGTTGCTCGCCGTGGTGATATTGATCATATCCTGATTGAAACCAGTGGCTTAGCGTTACCCAAACCTTTGGTTCAAGCGTTTAACTGGCCGGGTATTAAAGAACATTGTACGGTCGATGCGGTTATTACCGTCGTCGATGGTCCCGCCGTTGCGGCAGGGCGTTTTGCCCATGACGAAGAAAAAGTACAAGCACAGCGCCAAGCAGACGACAGCTTAGACCATGACCCAAGTTTACAAGAGTTATTGGATGACCAGTTGAGTGCTGCTGACTTGGTGGTGGTCAGTAAAAACGATTTACTGAACGATGAAGAGCGTGCTCGCGTGCAGGCCATTATCGCCCATGAAGTACCAACAACGGTAAAAACGGTCTACATCGAAAACGGCGAAGCGGCGTTGGATATGTTATTGGGCATTGATGCTGCCACCGAGAGCCGCATTGATGAGGTGCATAATCATCATGATCATCATCACGCCCATGGTGAGCACCATGATCATGCCCACGATCATTTTGATTCATTTGTGGTGTCCCTGGGTGAAGTGTCGTCAGACCTATTGCAAGACACGCTGACGCAACTCATCGAAGAGTACAACATCTTCCGTGTAAAAGGCTTTGCAGCCGTTCATGGCAAGCCAATGCGTCAAGTGTTCCAAGCCGTTGGTACTCGATTGGATCGCTACTTTGATCGCCTATGGCAACCGGAAGAAGTGCGTAAAACGCAGTTGGTGTTTATCGGCAAAGGTATTGAGAAAGAGCGCATTGAGAACATTTTGCATGATGCGATGAGCGCTTAACCCCCTCCCAGCCTCCCCCTTGAAAAGGGGGAGGAGCTAGATATTCCCTCCCCTTGATAAGGGGAGGGGTTAAGAGAGCGATGTTAAGCTCGTAATGAAAAACCTATAGATTCCCGCCTTCGCGGGAAAACGAGTGAGTACAAGAAAGCAATTGGAGAAAGAGTGCACTTATTAGCAGCCAAACCAGGGGGCTTTGTTGACGATGAAGGGATTGTCGATCTTGGACAAACTCCTGCCGACTTAGTGATTCTGGCCGCTGCAGATAGTGTGCTCGGTGCGCTTGGCAGTGCCTTGGAGCAATTGTCTGATCAGGGGGCGCTCTTACCTTCGGTTCGCCTTGCCAATTGGATGCAGTTGGTGAAACCTGCCGCGTACGATTTATACGAACACAAGGTACTTGATCACGCGAAAGTCGTTGTGGTGTCATTGCTCGGCGGCGAGCATTATTGGGCCTATGGTTTTCAGCGTTTACAGGATTGGTCGCGTGCCAAAAGAGGCCGAACCTTCATTGTTGTGCCGGGAGATGATGCGCAAGATCCTTCTTTAATGAAGGCTTCCACCGCGCAACCAGAAGACGGCCACCGCGTGTGGCGCTATCTGCGCGAAAGCGGCCAAAGTAACTCTCAGCAATTATTGTATTTCCTCGCGGATCGTTATTTCGATCAGCCTTATCCATGGCAAGAACCAGCCCCTTTACCCAATGCGTTGATTTATCATGGGGGCAGTGCGTCTGGCTTTTTGCAATGGTCTCGCCACTATGCTGACGGTTTGGCAGAGGAACGTCCAGTTGTTATTGTGGCCTTTTATCGATCCCATTTACAAAGTGGTAATACCGCCATGTTTGATGGCTTGATCGAGATTTTAGAGCAAGAAGGGTTGGTGCCGTTGGCCGTAGCGGTTAGCTCTTTAAAAGACGATGTGTCGGTGGGCTTGATCGAGTCGCTAGTAGAACGCACTCAAGTCAAGGTGATTCTAAACACCACAGGCTTTGCGGCCAATCGCGTCGGCAGTCCCGATCTGGCTTCTGAGCCGACGGATTTTCAATCGGCCTTTGCTGCTCCCATTCCGGTGTTGCAATTGATTCTGTCAGGCAGTACCGAAGAGGATTGGCAAGCACAAACCCAAGGTTTGCGCAGTCGAGATGTGGCTATGCAAATCGTTTTGCCAGAAATGGATGGGCGCATTATTACGCGTACGGTCAGCTTTAAAGCCTTAAGTCATTACAACGACATTGCTCAAGTGGATTTGGTACGTTACGAATTACACCAAGAACGTGCGCGTTTTGTCGCTCAGCTTGCCAAGCGCTTCACTCATTTGGCCTGTAAACCCAATCATCAAAAACGCATTGCCTTTGTGTTAGCCAATTACCCCACCAAAGATGGACGTATTGGTAATGGGGTGGGCTTGGATACACCCGCATCGACGGTCAATTTATTAAAAGCGCTAGAGAGTGCCGGGTATCCGATTGAGAATATTCCCGCTCACGGTAATGCCTTGATTGAAGAATTGCTTGGCGCGGTGACCAATAATCCCAATACCTTGCATGAACGAGGCTGTTGGCAAAGCCTCGCCTTAGAAGACTATTTACAATATTTCTATCAACTGCCATTAGAGTGCCAGCATGCCGTTTGGGATCGCTGGGGACCACCAGAAGACGATCATAAATGCCGCGAGCAAAATGGCCAACGTCGCATTATGTTGGCGGGCATTCGCTTAGGGGAAACCTTTGTGGGGATTCAGCCCGCCCGAGGGTTTAACTTGGATCTCGCTGCGAATTATCATGATCCCGATTTGATTCCCCCCCATAGTTATTTGGCGTTCTATTTTTGGCTGCGTCACGTTTATCAAGTGGACGCGTTTGTGCACGTAGGTAAACACGGCAACCTTGAATGGTTACCGGGCAAAGGCACGGCTTTGTCAGCGTCTTGCTGGCCGGATATCGCCCTTGGCCCTATGCCGCATTTTTATCCTTTTATCGTGAACGATCCAGGAGAGGGCGCGCAAGCCAAACGACGTGCACAAGCGGTGATTATTGATCATTTGATGCCACCCATGACCCGCTCTGAAACCTATGGAGACATGGCTGAGCTGGAAAATCTCGTCGACGAATATTACCAAGCCATGGGCATGGACATACGTCGAGAAACCTGGTTACGCGAACAGATCCTCAACAAAGTCCAAGAGTCCCATTTATTGGAAGAGCTTGTTGGGGTTGAAGCCAGCAATGATGATTCGGTCTTGGAAGGGTTAGACACCTATTTATGTGACATCAAAGAGGCGCAAATTCGCCATGGTTTGCACCGCTTAGGTGAATTACCAGAAGCCGATAAATTAGCCGATACCTTAGTGGCCTTGTTGCGTTTACCGCGAGGCAGCGATATGACCAGTCAAGGGATTCTTCATGGGTTGGTAAACGATTTATCATTGGAGCAAGACGGATTTGATCCAATGAAAAGTGAGCGCGCACTATGGTTAGGTAATCGGCCTGAACTGTTAGAATCAGTGAGCCAATCGACTTGGCGAACCCATGCCGATACGAAAGAGCGTTTAGAGCTATTGGCTAAAGCGTTAGTGTTGAGTTACGTCATCGGTGATGAATCGGTAGATGAATTGGCCACAAGACTACCGCAAACAGCGGTGTTATTGGTCCACAGTAAACAGCGTCTGCTGGAGGCGTTGCGACAAAGTGCCCATAATGAAATACAGGCCTTATTGACTGGTTTAGCTGGTGGCTTTATTCCTCCTGGACCAAGTGGCGCACCAACCCGAGGTCGGCTGGATACGTTGCCAACGGGGCGTAATTTCTTCTCAGTGGACAATCGGGCGATCCCATCCCCAGCGGCGTGGGCAATCGGTCAGCAATCGGCCGAAGCTTTAATCCAGCGACATTTGCAAGAGCATGGTGATTACCCGAAAGACTTGGGTTTGTCCGTGTGGGGAACCGCAACCATGCGAACCGGTGGGGATGATATCGCTCAAGCCTTTGCTCTAATGGGCGTTCGTCCTATTTGGGCACCAGGGTCGAACCGTGTGACCGATTTTGAGATTCTATCCTGCATGCAACTCGGTCGACCTAGGGTAGATGTGACTTTGCGGGTATCCGGTTTTTTCCGCGATGCATTTGCTAATGTGATGCGACTGTACGATGCGGCGGTGCAAGCCATTGCGGAGTTTGAAGAGCCCGGAACGGGGAATGTAATTCGTGCTAATGTGCAAGCACGTAAAAGCAAGTTACTTGCTCAAGGCATGAGCGACGGGCAAGCCAATCGTCAGGCTACTTACCGTGTTTTTGGTAGCAAACCGGGGGCTTATGGTGCAGGGTTGCAAGGTTTGATTGACGAGCGATGTTGGGATACCAAAGCGGATCTTGCAGAAGCCTATGTGAACTGGGGCGGTTACGCTTATGGTTCCTATAGTGATGGCACTGATAAAGATAGTGATAATCATGGTATTAAGGTCCAGGGCGAAGGCGTAGAAGCGAAAGAAGCGTTTGTTGAGCGTTTGTCTCAGTTGGATGTGGTGGTGCAAAATCAGGATAATCGTGAGCACGATATTCTCGATTCGGATGATTATTACCAATTTCAAGGGGGGATGACCAACGCGGTGACCACGTTTCGTGGGGAAGCCCCCAGTGTGTATCACAGCGATCATTCTAACCCCAGTTCACCCAAAATTCGTACCTTGAAAGAAGAGCTTAATCGAGTGGTGCGCTCTCGGGTGCTGAACCCCAAATGGATCGAGGCTATGCAAACCCATGGCTACAAAGGCGCTTTTGAAATGACTGCTACGGTGGATTACCTGTTTGCTTACGATGCAACAACCGATCTAGTAGCGGATTACCAATATGAGCAGGTGACGGATCGATTATTGCTTGATCCGGACAATCAAGCCTTTATGCGCGATAATAACCCCCATGCGCTTGAGGAAATGGGAGAGCGTTTGTTAGAGGCGATACAGCGTGGTATGTGGCAGAACGCTGAGGAATACCAGGAAAAAATTCAATCCTTGTTGCTTGATCTAGATCAGCAACAAGAACAACGTCAGTGATCTTGGGCAGAAGATCTCTTGTAACCTTGCTGGTTGGATTTAGACTACGACTAGCTGAGATGAATAAAGTAGAGAGAAATGATGAGCAATAAAAAACAGGCCAAAAAGGGCATTATGATTTGTGGTCACGGCAGCCGAGATAAAGACGCTGAACGTGAATTTGGTCTTGTAGCAAAGGGACTCAAAGAACGTTACCCTGATATTCCAGTGGAATATGGCTTTCTGGAATTTTCTGCACCGAATATTCATATGGGCTTAGACAGTTTGGTGAATCAAGGGGTCGAAGAAATTTATGCCATACCGGGTATGTTGTTCGCCGCGACGCACGCCAAAAACGATATTCCTTCCGTTCTGACAACCTACGAAGAAAAGCATCCAGGTTTAAAAATAACCTATGGCCGTGAATTAGGGCTGCAGGACGACATGATCGAGGCATTTCAAGCACGTATTTATGAATCCCTGTGCTTGGACCCAGAAAACCCGCCCGAAAATCTTTATGACACCATGCTGGTGGTGGTCGGACGCGGTACGTCTGATACCTCTGCCAATGCTGAAGCAGCTAAATTAACGCGTATTGTCAATGAAAACATGGGGTTTGGTTGGGCGGATACCGTCTATTCTGGCGTAACTTATCCCTCTGTCGGAGTGGGTCTTGAGAAGCTACTGAAATTGGGTTTTAAGCGTATTGTCGTGGCACCATACTTCCTGTTTACTGGCCGCTTGATCAAACGGATTCAAGGGTATGTGAACAAAGTCGCCGAAGCAAACCCTGAGATAGCCTTCGTTCAAGCCCATTATTTAAGTGACCACACGAAAGTCATTGATGCATTCCAACATCGTGTGGAAGAGATCATGCAAGGGGAATTGCCAACGGGTGAAGAAACGCTGATGAGTTCCTTTAAACGCCGCCTTGCCGCCGGGGAAGTAGATATTCACCATCACCATGCAGAATTTGTTGATCCACAAGATGACACCCAAGGTCCATCGGAGTTCGATACTAAGCACTTTACTAACTTAGTTCAGTCCTTGGATCACTCGGAGAAAAAGCACTCAGTGTTACTCAAACATCACGACCATTCTCATGATCACGGTCACTCACACAGCCACGCACACGACCATTCTCATAGTCATGATCACTCTCATGGGCATTCCCACGATCACTCACATGGTCACAGCCATGGTGTCTATAAGCACATTGGTCACCCAATGGGGCCCCGTACCATGATTGGCGAAGGAATTTGTTGCTGTTTTATGAGTCAGTTTACCGATGAGATTTTGGAAGAAGAGAAAAACAAAATCGATGGGGATTGCAGCAAAACAGCCTTTGCTCACCGTTGATCCTGCTAGCGAAAAACGCTTATTTAAACACGAAAAACCAGCCTCTGAGCTGGTTTTTTTATGGGTTGTTTCGTCGGTCAAAAAATAGACTTTTAAATGTCATCTATTTGTGCCATAAACATCAAATGAACAGTAGGAGATCAATCGATGAAGTTTCGTTTTTTGGTAGGTTTGATGGTGTTATGGAGTGTTGGAGCGCAGGCCAAGTTTGTTCAGTCTGGTATGGAGCTGGTGGATACCATTCCCAGTGGAACCAGTTTGTCGACGCCTGATTTACGAAATGCTGTCACTGTATGGTGCAGTGAGTTTGATCAGGCAAAAACCGCTATTGATATTGCTCAGTTTTATGTGTCGGGTGAGCCTAATAGTAAAAATGGTCCTTTACAAAAAGTAATCCAGCATCTAAGAGCTGCGGGTGAGCGTGGTGTTAAAATCCGCTTTTTAATGGATCAACATGGTTTAGGAATCTCCGATAAAAAGACCATAGCAGAATTAAAAGCCATCCCCAATTTGACGTTTAAATTGATTGATTACAATAAAATTGGTGGTGGTATTATTCATGCGAAGTATTTTGTGATCGACGGTGGAAAGAGTGCTTATATGGGCAGTCAAAATTTCGACTGGCGTTCCTTAGAACAGATTCATGAAACAGGCTTGTTGGTAACCAATACAACCATCGCTCGTGAAATGCAGGCGATCTTTGAGGTGGACTGGATGAATCAAGCGCTGGTTCAGCAAGGCCAACCTCCTATCGTGCTCAATACCACGACTGTGCTAGCGGATGAATCTCAACCTGATTATCTGGTTGCTAGCCCAAATGCCTTTAACCCACCTGGAGTGGGGGATTCCCAGAGTGAGCTGCCACGTCTTTTAGCCAAAGCAAAACACGAAGTCAAAATCATGGTGATGACGTACGCCCCCTTGTCTTATTCGACTCATCGACCACGACCTTATTATCCGATCATTGATACCGCCATTCGCGCCGCCGCTCAACGAGGCGTGAAAATTGAGTTAATGGTGTCGAGTTGGAATACGGGCAAACCGGATATTGATTATTTAAAAAGCCTACAGGTTTTACCAAACATTCAAGTTAAGATTGTGACCTTTCCTCAAGCCAAAGAAGGCTTTATTCCATATGCCCGCGTTTTGCATAGTAAGACAATGGAAATTGATCATAAAATCGCTTGGGTTGGGACCAGTAACTGGGAAGGTGGTTACATGGATAATTCACGTAACTTAGAAATGGTGATGCAAAACGATGCGATGGCCAATCGTATCGCTGAGTTGCATCAGCAGTTATGGAATAGTCAATACGCTAAGCCATTAGAGGTGGATAAGGATTACCCAACCCCCCATCCTGGCTCGGAAAAATAAATATTGTTAGCCAAAAGGGCCGCTTAAGCGGCTCTTTTACTGTTGAACGTTCCGTTACTATTAAAACGATTCGTTACTTGTACGGTCAGGTTTTAGTTTATTGGCTCTGATGTCTTGGTGACTTGAACCTTTAAATCGAGCAATTCCACAGGAGGGCCGAATTGCGTGTAGATGGCAACATCTGCGGCATCTCGTCCAAAGGCAACCGCCACACGGCCACCAAGCAAGTTCGCTTGAGTGGGATCAAATGTGTACCAACGATCTCCCACATAGGCTTCAAACCAAGCATGTAGATCCATGGGTTCTAATCCTTCCAGATAGCCCACTACCATGCGTGCCGGAATGGCGAGCGCACGACAGCAAGCAATGCCTAAATGGGCCATATCTCGACACACACCACGGCCAGCTTCATTGACCTGAGAGGCGCTGATATTCTGCTCCCCTTGGCCTGGTGTGTATTCGATGGCACGGCGAATGTAATCCACAATAGCGCAGCATTGGTCGTATCCTGGTGCTAACCCTACTACGATGGATGACGCCATCTCGGTAAAGTGATCGGAATCACAGTAACGACTTGGGTGTAAAAACGGCAGTGTGTCGTTTGGTAGTTTTTGTATGTCGACAAAAGGCGCACCTGGCGCTGAATCGGAAGCATCGGCGGTTTCGATTTCCACGGACGTGCGAATGGTGAAGTGGCCTGCCGGCGCAACTAAACGTTGGCATAGATTGCCAAATGAATCGGTAAATTCTACCGCTGGCACACTGGGTGACAAAACATACTCTTCACGGGCAATCCATTGTTGCATGCCACTACGAGGACGCAGCATAAGCAAAAAGGGGGTAGGGGTTTCAATATAAAACTCAAGAGTACTGGAGGCTTGTAACCACATAATCATGTCCCACCGATTGATTGTCTGTTTTTCACACTAACATCTCTTTGCACTAAGCGCTGTTTAATTTTGTGTTTTCTTTGCGGTAGCCGTTAAATTCCTATTTCTGGTTAAGAATGCGGATTTTTTTGCTGTTCATTAAAGGATTGCCACAGCTGGCTTGTAGTCCAATCAGTGTCCGTTTAGACTTCAACTTTGTATCCCAATACGGCATTTTTTGTCATTGTTTTAGGAGAGTTTTCTTGGCAATTGGTCGCTTTAAGATATCTCTACAGGCGTTAACTAAGGCCGGGGGCGTTGGACAACTGTCTTACGGTATTCGTGTGTCTATCGCTCTGTGTGGGGCCATGGCGTTAAGCTGGGGGCTGGATTATATCTCTTTAGTGATTCCGCTGTTTCTTGGAATCATTGCCAGCGCGTTAGCGGAAACGGAAGACAATTGGCTGGGGCGAATCCGCGCATTATCCATTACCTTATTGTTATTTATTATTGTCTCGTTTGGCGTGCGATTATTGATGCCGCATCCGTGGGCATTTGGTATCAGTCTTTCTGTGGTCGCGTTTTGCTTGTCAATGGGAGGCGCCTTAGGTCGACGTTATGGTGTGATCTCTCAAGCGACATTGATCCTCTCTGTTTACACCATGATAGGTTTAAATCAAGCTACCCATGAAGTCCCTATTTGGCATGAGCCAGTGTTATTAACCTTGGGGGCCTTGTGGTACGGCGTGTTATCGGTTATTTGGGCAGCATTGTTTGTCCATGTGCCATTACGTCAAGCCTTGGCGACGCTTTATATTGAAGTGGGCCTGTATCTCAAAGTGAAATCTAGACTGTTTCCGATACTCAGTAGCGCTTCGATGGATGCGTTACGACTGGATCTAGCTCGGCAGCATGGACAGGTTGTGATCGCCTTGAACCGAGTGCGAGAAATTTTAGTGAGTCGCATTGGTAATGAGCCAACCAGCCCTAGATTAGGCCGTTACATCCGTTTGTATTTTATTGCTCAGGCCATTCATGAACGAGCCAGTTCCTCTCACTACAATTATTCGGATTTAGCCGAAACCTTTTTCCACAGCGATATTTTGTTTCGCTTACAGCGTCAGTTGTCGGCTGCAGGGGCCAGTTGCCGACAAATTGGTGAAGCCATCCGCACCAGTCAGTCCATTGATCTTCATGATAGTGAAGAGGCCATTGCGGGCGTTCAACGCTCTATGGCCTATTTAGAGAGAGAGGCTTTACCAACACAATGGCGTCTCTTTCGCTCGTTGCGACAGCTGACCGATAACGTGACGGCATTGCAACAAGAGCTTGATAAAGCCCGACAGCTAGAGGACGTATCTTTAACGGATGCATCACAACAAATTCCTCAGCCACGCGTGACATTTCGGTCTATTTTAAGCCAAATTCTTGATCAGTTAACGCCAAAGTCTCAGGTATTTCGACATGCGGTAAGGATGTCGATTGCGTTGACCTGTGGGTACGCCATTATTCAAAACATGCATTTGGATGTAGGCTATTGGGTCATGCTGACGACTTTGTTTGTCTGTCAGCCAACGTTTGGCTCCACCCGCAAACGCTTATATGAGCGTATGGCTGGCACTGTGCTCGGTTTGGTGGCAGCGTGGTCTCTGATAACGCTCTTCCCAGTGGAGGTCATTCAGTTAATGATTGCCGTTGTGGCGGGCGTGGTGTTCTTCCTTTCGCGAAATAATCGTTACGTGCTGGCAACTGCCGCGATTACACTGATGGTAGTCTGTTGCTTTAATCAGGTTGCGGACGGTTATGCAGTCATTTGGCCGCGATTGTTCGATACCTTGATTGGTAGTGTGATTTCTTGGTTAGCGGTATTTTTTATTTTGCCCGATTGGTTCTATCGCCAATTACCGATGACCTTCGCAGAAGGGCTGCGGCGTAGTGCGGAATATCTACAGGAGCTGATGCGTTTCTATCGCGAAGAGAACATGAGCGAACAAGCTTATCGTCGTAGCCGCCGTCGCGCCTATAATGCAGACGCTTTGTTAACCTCCACGCTGGTGAGTATGCTACAAGAGCCTGGGCATTTCCGGCGTGATGCTGAGTTATGGCAACGTCTGGTGATCCGAAGTCACACCTTATTTAACTACATTGCGGCTTTTGGGGCCCATCGTGGTGCTTTGATTGAGCAGCCCAGTAATGAGTTATTGGTGTCGGCTGGCAACTATATTGTGGAAAGCTTGCACGAAGTGGCCCAGAGTCTTGAGCAAAAAAGTTTGGTATCCGATAGCTCAGCAGAATTTGAGCGCCTGAAAAAATTATTGGACGACTGTCCCTCAGAGGATGATGAGCGTCATTACTTTGTTTTATCCCAATTACAGTCTTTACTAGGGGAGCTCAGGCAAATTCGTCTGTTAACTCACGAACTGCAGGTTCAAGTACATGGTCGTAACATTAAGGGCGTGGAATCGGCAAACTAGGGTGAGTATTTATGCTTCTCCTAGCAGGCAGCAGGGGGCTGTTAAACTCCAGAAGAAATACATTAGATTAAGTCATCTTGATGTTGTTTGACTAATTCAATCAGAAAATCCGCTACGGCACGAATGCGCTTGGATTGTGTTAAATCGCTTTGAATAACCAAGTAGATTTCTTGATTCACCTCGGGAGTATCAGCGAGGCAGACCAGTCCTGCTGGTCGTGCAACAAGGTGCGGTAAGACTGACAAGCCCACATTGGCCAGACACGCACTGACTTGAGTGGCCACGGAGGTTGTTGTCAGAACGGGAGCTTTTCCTGCCAAGCGTTGAGTTATCCATTGTGCGGCGGGTAACTGCTCATAGTGCTCTCCCCATTGAATAAATTTCTCATGATGGTCACTGGATTCTGCCTGATACTGGTGACTGGCATAGAGACCATAGCCTAGTGTTCCAATTCGTTGAAAGCTGACATTGCCATTGGTTGGACGTACCATACGCAGGGCAAGGTCGGCATCGCGACGATGTAAGTTGACGGTATGAATGTCGGTAACCATGTCGATATGTAAGTGGGGGTGAGCCTGCTGAAAGAGGCCTAATGCGGGTAACACCAGTTGAGTCGCGAGGTTTTCAGCGGTGGCCACTTTGACTCTGCCTATCAATTGCGTGGTTTTTTCCGCTCTTTGCGTAAGTGTAAACGCAGCGTTTTCCATTTCTTCTGCACTGCTGAGTAAATGCTTACCTTCATCCGTCAGTTGATAGCCGGTTTGAAAACGTAAGAAGAGAGGGGTTTCTAGGCTGTGCTCAAGGCGCTCTATTTTTCTCGATAGCGTTGCAATCCCGATATCGAGCGATTTAGCCGCCGCCGTTAAGGTACCAAAGCGTGCTAATGCCAAAAAGGCTTTGGTATCGTCCCACATTAATTCTCGCATTACAGACTCCTTGAATTTTTCATTTATGAAAAACTGATTTTCTTTTATTGGTAAATATTTCGCTTATGAAAAATGTCATAGTAGCAACCATTGTGGTTGGTGTCGCGGACCAATCATGAAACTGAGCACGAAACATGGGTACGAAATGGGAGCCAGAAATGAGTGAAGATCGTTATCAATTAGGATTGAAAAAATTGGCCGAAATAGATGGTGAACAGGGTCAAAAAGTGGTGGATGCACTACAGCCTATTGCTCCAGAATTCGCAACGTTAATGATCGAGTTTGGTTTTGGAGACATCTATAGCCGCCCTGGCTTGGATTTAAAGTCACGTGAAATGGCGACGGTGGCCGCTTTAACCGCACTGGGCAATGCCGCCCCGCAACTGAAAGTTCATCTCCATGCCGCCCTGAATGTGGGATGTTCGCCAAAAGAAATTGTTGAAGTCTTAATGCAAATGGCCCTCTATGCTGGGTTTCCTGCGGCGCTAAACGGGCTATTTGCAGCCAAAGAAGTGTTTGCTGATCGAGGGATTGCGTTAGCAGAAGCGCCGACTCCCTAAGAAAATAATGTCTATAACGCATCTGTAACCCTCGTTTATAAAGGGTTACATAAAAGGGTCGTCTATTTGATTAGATGGCCCTTTTTGCGTTTGAAAGCTTTTGCGGTGATGTTTACGGAGTTCGCTACATTTTTATCTGGATAAAAAATATTACCCTGCTATTATATTTTTATCTGGATAAAAAATATTACCCTGCTATTATATTTATATCTGGGTAAAAATATAAGTAACGCGAGTGAGAGCGGATAATGAGTGCACAATATTTAGCCATCTACGATAAAAAAATCCTTGCTAGAGGATCACTGGAAGAGGTTGTTAATCAGGTAAAGCAGTTGGGTGACAATATCGAGCCCATGGTTTTTGAGGAAGAGAGTTGCCGACGAGTGGATTTTAGCTGGTATGGTGATACAGAGACGGTGCTCAATAACCTATCCTCAGATAAAGAACAGACGGGAAAGCGCGGTCGTCCCAAGTTGGGGGTTAAAGCCAAAGAGGTGACCTTGTTACCTCGTCACTGGGAATGGCTATCGGCGCAAAAAGGCGGTGCATCAGCGGCGCTAAGAAGGCTAGTGGATGAGGCGCAAAGAAAGGCTTCCATTGAAGATAGAGTGGCCATTAAGCAACAGCAGTTAGATAAATTTATGCTAGCCTTTTTAGCGGACGAACCGGGTTTCGAAGAAGCAAGTCGTGCCTTATACCGCAATAGCAAAATAAGCTTTGAAACAGCGATTGACTCATGGCCTGATGACATTAAAGCTTTTCTAATAGAGAAGTTTCTGCATCTCTCTGAGTTACATAATGGAAAGGATTTCTCATGACAGAAGCACATAAAACGAATTATTTTTTACATTCCCCTCTGCCTATCGTGTTTCTAAAAACGGCAGCCCCTATTATTTTGATCATGTTGGTAAATGGGTCTTTTTCGTTAGTGGATGCCTATTTTCTGGGGGTGTTTGTTGGGGCTGACGCATTAACAGCCGTCACCTCCATGTTTCCAGCGTTTATATTGATCGTTGCCTTATCAACGCTTGTGTCGAATGGCTTTGCCAGTTTGATGGCGCGGCAATTAGGGGCAGGAGAGTATTCTCGTGTGGTGGAAGTTTTCTCCCAAGCCATTAGTTTGTCGTTAGTGGTGTCTGGGGTGTTGATCGGGCTTTTTTTGATAGGAGGGCACGCATTAACGGCAGCGGTCAGCTATAGTTCAAGCCAAATTGCCGACATGGGTTATCGCTACATTGCCATTTTAGTGTTCTGCTCACCGCTGGTGTTTATTTTAGCCATTAATAGCAATAGCTTACGCTGTGAAGGCCAAGTGTTGTTCATGTCGGTGGTGTCTCTTGCTTCGGTATTGTTCAATGGTCTATTTAACTATTGGCTGATTGTTGGCATGCATTGGGGAGTTGCAGGCTCGGCATGGGGAACGGTCTTAGCGCAGGCAGTGTCTTTAGTAATGGTTTTTTTGTACCGAAAATACCACCGCAATGAGATTAAGCTTCAGGTTATTCTGCTTTCTAGATCTCGCCAGCACTGGTTGACGTTTTTGGCGTTAGGGGCACCTTCTAGCTTAAATTATATCGGTCTGGCGCTCACATCGGGTGCTATTTTATACAATTTGCAAACGTGGGACGCAGCGAATTACGCAACGACTGTGGGCGCTTATGGCATTATCACCCGTTTAATGACATTTATTTTTCTGCCTTTACTGGGGCTGAGTATGGCATTTCAAGCCATCGTCGGGAATAACGTCGGGGCCAATCAATTAGCCCGAGTCAATACCAGTATCAAAATCGCTCTGGCTGCCGCCTTTGTCTATTGCTTGTTTTTTCAAGTCATTACGTTTGTTTTTAGACGTGATTTAGGGGCGTTATTTGTCAGTGATCAGGCGGTCATTAATGGCGTAGTGCGGATTTTACCTTTTTCAACGTTGGCACTGTTTTTAGTGGGGCCACAGATGATGATCAGCATGTTTTTTCAGGCCATTGGTGATGCAAGAAGAGCAGGGATTTTGGGAATTATGAAAACCTATGCGTTTTCTCTGCCGTTAATTTTTATTTTGCCATTGTTCTTTTCAGAATGGGGAATTTGGTATGCGGCTCCCATTACGGAAGGGTTGGCATTGCTGTTAACCATCTTGGTATTGAGTCAACGTAGCCATGCCCACAATGCTCCATATGGTTTGTTTTACCAAGAAAATACCGCCGACAGACTGCTTGTGACCAAGCAGCCTGAAAATGGATGATTTTAGCCGATTGTTGTCTTATTGATGTTCAATGCCATGGCTTCGGCGATTTTAATGCCATCAATGGCGGCCGACATGATGCCGCCAGCGTAGCCTGCCCCTTCACCTGCAGGGTACAGGCCTTTTATATTGATGCTTTCTAAGGTATCAGGGTCGCGTTTGATATTAATCGGCGCCGAGGTGCGTGTTTCTACCCCTGTGAGCAGGGCATCATCTAGGGCAAAGCCACGAATCTTCTTGTTGAAAGCGGGAATCGCTTCACGAATCGCCTCGATACAAAAGTCAGGTAGGGCATCAGCAAGGTTCGTGAGCTTGATACCTGGCTTAAAAGAAGGCGTGACTGAGCCGAGTTTTTTTGGCGTTTCATTTCTTAAAAATGCCCCGACGGTTTGCGCTGGTGCGTCGTAATTGCTGCCGCCAAGTTCGTAAGCAAGGCTTTCTAATTTGCGCTGGAATTCAATGCCCGCAAGCGGTCCACCGGGGTAATCCGAAGGGTCAATGCCGACGACAATGGCACTGTTGGCGTTACGTTCATTGCGAGAATACTGACTCATGCCATTAGTGACCACGCGATTTTCTTCCGATGTGGCGGCAACGACGGTTCCACCTGGGCACATGCAGAAACTGTAAACGGAACGACCATTTTTACAGTGATGAACCAATTTATAATCGGCCGCCCCAAGGATCTCATTACCTGCATTCGGACCAAAGCGGGCTTTATCGATGGTCGATTGCTCATGCTCAATACGAAAACCTACGGAGAACGGCTTAGCCTCGATGTAAACGCCCTTATTGTGGAGCATTTCAAAGGTATCACGCGCACTGTGACCAATGGCGATGGCTATATGTTTGGAGTGCAGTTGTTCGCCATTTGCTAGAGTGACGCCCGTAATTCGACCGTTTTCAATGTGTAAATCCTCCACCCGGGAACTGAAGCGAATTTCACCGCCTAGCTCCAAAATTTGAGCGCGCATTTTTTCCACCATAGCGACCAATTTAAATGTGCCAATGTGTGGTTTACTGACGTAAAGAATTTCGTCTGGTGCACCGGCGGCCACAAACTCGTTAAGGACTTTACGGCTGTATTGTTTCGGGTCTTTGACTTGGCTATAGAGTTTGCCATCGGAGAAGGTTCCCGCGCCCCCTTCACCAAACTGGACGTTGGATTCAGTATTCAAAATCTTCTTACGCCAGAAACCAAAAGTGTCTTTCGTGCGTTCTCTTACTTCTTTGCCTCGTTCTAGAACGATTGGCTTGTAGCCCATTTGTGCTAACACTAGGGCGGCTAACAAGCCACAAGGACCAAAACCGATAATGATAGGGCGTTCGGTGAGAGTTGCGGGGGCTTGTGCGACGGGGTGATACTCTAAATCAGGTGTCTCTTTGACTTGCTGATGGTCAGCAAATTTGCTTAATAGTGCCTCGTTACAACGGGTTTCCACATCTAGGGTATAAATCAGCAAGATGCGTGTTTTTTTTCGAGCGTCGTAACCACGACGGAAAATATTAAAGCGGATGAGTTGTTCTGCACCGATATTGAGGGTCGATAAAATCGCGTTTTCCAGTGCCGCTTCGTTGTGGTCTAGCGGTAATTGGATATTCGAAAGTCGTATCATAAGAGGTATCAAGGTCTAAAGAGTGAACGAAAGTAAATAGCGCGGATGATACGATATTTCGGAAGAAAAAGCTGGTAAAACTTGTGTCATTTATCACGGATAGAATGAGACCAGTAGACTTGTCAGTCATATTTTAGCGGTTACACTCTTAACTCTTAGTTTGTGGTATATGGTGAGATGAAAAAAACGGATAAAAAAATTGAGAAGACCCTAAGAGAAGCGTTAACTGCCGTTTGTGATGAAGCCTTGGGTACGATTAAGGGCTTTATATGGTTGACGCACTTGGTCAACTTCGATGTGTTCCCCCAATCGTTAAAAATCGTTTGTGTATTTGAAACCGACGATGAACTAAAGCAAGCTTTAGACGCGCAACAAAATGTCTTCTTTTACGATCACATTCAAGCACAGTTAAGTGTTGTGAATATTAAAATAAAAAACATTCATTCCCATGTATTTTTTGATAGTGAAGAAACATGTCAACGTTTGCACGATGGCAAATGGGAAGAGCGCTTTAAGCGGCTGTCTACGCTGCATTAAAGTAACTAGGTTTTGAGACAAAGGTCACTATGACGGATTCGACTGATAACAAACTCACCATCACGCCGTTAGCAGATTCACTGGGGGCTCTCATTGAGGGCGTTAACTTGGCTGAGTTGAACGACACGGTTTTTGACCCGCTTTATCAGGCTTTTTTACGCTACAAAGTCATATTCTTTCGTGATCAAAAACTGTCGCCGGAAGCGCATTTAGCCCTCGGTAAACGCTTTGGTGAGTTAGAGCCTGCCCATCCTTTTTTCCCTCATTTAGCGGAGTTTGATCAAGTTGTCGTTATCGAAACCTCTCGCGGAAACCCACCTGGCGAGAGTTTTTGGCACACGGACATGACTTGGCAGAAAACCCCTCCTAAATGCTCTATCTTGCATGCTCAACACGTTCCGCCCAAAGGGGGCGATACCATTTGGTGCAATATGGCGGCGGTGTTTGCCAGCTTAGCAAAAGACGAACAAAACAGGCTTCGTTCCATGGCGGCCATTCATGGGTTACATGCCTTTGCAGGCAGCCGCTACGACGACATAGACGAGGCGGGTAACAGCCGAGTGGCGCAAAAATCTCAAGCTTACCCACTGATTGTTCGTCCGATGGTGACTTGTCATTCAGAAACCCAAGAAGACGTTCTGTTTATTAATGAGCAGTTCACTCGCTCAATTGCTGATTTGAGCCATGCAGAAAGCCAAACCTTGTTAGAGCGGCTCTTTGCCGTTGCGCGTCAGTCTGAGTTTCATGTCCGTTTCCAGTGGCAAGCGGGTTCAGTGGCTATTTGGGATAATAGAGTCACTCAGCATTTTGCCGTGACAGATTATGACGATCAACCAAGAAGGCTGCATCGCGTGACGGTGCAAGGGGATTGCGATTATCTCAAAACCGTTTATTAACGTCGCTTTTAAAACACTTTCCACTCGAACTAAAATGAGGTTGGGGGTATATTGTGACGCATATGTTCACATTGTGTGAGCATTTTTTATGAAACAGTCCATTTCACGATGGCTTTGTAGGATGAACCATGGGAGTTAAGCAATGCAGACTTTAAAACTTCGTTCTTTTGTTGTTTCCACCGCGTTAGTTATAGGTAGCTGTATGGTGCTGCCTAGTTGGGCAGATGAAACCAGTAGCGATACTAAAGCGCTAAATGCGCAAATAGCTGAATCCCCCATGCCAAATGAAGCAAGCTATGACACCAAAGATTTAAATGAACAGTTGGTGATGGCGAACTTGTGGGTACAAGCATCAGGCGAATATAAAGCATTGGCTTACCAAGCGTTTAACCTCGCGAAAATGCAGCTAGATAACTACCTTGCCCATCATAAAGGTAAGAAAAGAGTCGCCGTCATCGTGGATGCCGATGAAACCATTTTAGACAACAGTGCTTACGAGTCTTGGTTAATTGGTAAAAATCAAAGCTACTCAAGTAAAACTTGGGGGCAATGGATGAATGCTGCAGAAGCTAAAGCCATTCCTGGTTCAGTTGCCTTTTTACAATACGCGGCGAAAAAAGGGGTTGGTGTCTTTTACATTACCAACCGCAAAGAAAGCAGTCGTAATGCTACCATGAAAAATTTGCGTGAATTAGGCTTCCCACAAGTAACCAACTCGCATGTATTGCTTCGCTCTGACACCAGTAATAAAGAGCCGCGTCGTCTAGAAGTTGAAAAACACTACGATGTTGCTTTGTTGATGGGGGATAACCTAAATGACTTCTCCAAAGACTTTAAAACCAAAACGCTAGAGCAAACCTATGCGGCGGTAGAGAAGGATAAGAATTTATTTGGCACCAAATTTATTATGCTTCCTAACCCAACCTATGGTGATTGGGAAGGCAAGGTTTACAACAATGACTGGGGCGCTTCTGCAGCAGAGAAAGACAAAATGCGCAAAGCGCATTTGCATGCTTGGCACCCTAAAGGTGAATAAGGCTTTGTTTAACCTCTAAGGCGTTTTTAAATGCCACAGAGTTAAATAACGAAAAACGGCTTAATGGCTTCTTAATGTGAGGTAGTTAAGTCGTTTTTTTATGCAGATGGCTTATACCAGATAAATGGTAAAGCGAGTGTGCAAAAACAAATAATGAAAAAGAGGTAAAGTGTAAAGGTATCCCCATTAATAGGCTATTTACGATAATCTTAATAAATTAATTTATTGACGTGTTGAGGAGTAATGAGTGACCGTAAAAACGATGATGTTGACGGGTGGGCTTGTCTTAGCCATGTTGCTGGGAATCAGTCAGGCCAATGCGGCCCCCACACAGCCAAAAGATGGCTTTACGCGTCGTGAAGCGACATTCTTTACCACTATTCAGGTCAATAATAGCGAGTCTTTACCCCTAGTCGATAGAATCACCCGTTTAAGCTCCATCTTGCTTGGCGCTCCATATGCCGATGGGGCGTTGGGCGAAGGCAGCGAGGGGTTATTTGATCAAGATCCGCTTTATCGCTTCGATGAATTTGACTGTACTACCTATGTGGAAACGGTTTTAGCGGGGGCGTTATCCAATAGTCCGAGTGACTTTTTAACCAACCTAGACCATATACGCTACAAAGATGGTGATGTAGCTTTTGTCAAAAGAAATCATTTTCCAAGTGCCGATTGGTTTCCCAATAATCGTAATATCCTGACTGACATCACCAAAAAAATAGCAGGAAAACAAACCAAAGAAGCCAGAGCCGTTATTGATAAAAAATCATGGTATCGACACATGACCATGGACAATTTGCAATTAACGTCTGCCAATGAGGCTCAAAAGCGATTATTCCTGCATGCCCTTCACCACGCAGGGGATGGGTTTAAACCACAAATTGCCAAAATAGACTACGTCCCCCTTACCGCTTTATTCGTCCCGGTTAAAAACAACTCAGGTCAGGTAGTCGGCAGTAAAGTTAACCTTGCCATACTGAAAAAAATTCCCACAGGAAGCATCATCAGCATGATTCGTCCTAACTGGAATTTGAAAAAAGTGATTGGCACCAACATGAATGTCTCCCATCAAGCCATTTTGGTGCGTAAAGAAGGAAAACTCTATCTACGTCATGCCAGTGAAATTAAAGGCAAAGTAGTGGATCAAAACTTTGTACGATACTTATTCCACTACCGAAACAGCCCCACATTAAAAGGCTTTAATGTGGCCGTATTAAAGGCAAATTCTTAAATCTGCGGGTATTCAATTCGATGGAATAGCATTGTGCTTCGTAAATTCGGTTATTTTATTGTCACTTGGTAAGGCGTTATGCCTCCTCCGATAAGCACAGCTGATTAGAAGGACTGACTTTTGGATGATTTTTACTTGGATCAAAAGGGGTTAGCCGCCTACTTTGAGATGCAATGGTTAGATAAACTTCGAGAAAGTGGCGTTACCGAGCCATTAGAAAGTCAGTCTAAGTCTGTTCCAGATTCGTTTATAGTGTCTGAACACTCGAAAAAAGTATCCCACTTTATTGCAGATGTTGTCGGCAATGAAAACGCATCGCCGACGGAGGTTTTAGAAGTCGGTCCCGCCCTTGGTCGAAATTGTTATGAGCTCATTCAATGCTTTCCAAGCATTCATTCCATTACGGTTGTCGAGCCATCAAATCGATTGTTATCGAATTTTAAGCGCATACTTATTGACGGTGTTAAGTGCGAATTTCCCTACATTAAAAGTTTGAAGGCGTTAGGACAGTTGAGTTTTGATACTTCATCAATTGCCGCTCGCTGTGAACACGTAAACTTTACTCTATTGGAGCGTCCTTTTTCTCGTGGAATGCTTGAAGAACAGTTTGATTTAGCAATTTGCTTAAATGTTCTAGACCAATGTGAGTCTCCTAAAACCTTAGTTGATGCATTAAAAGAAGCGACGGTTTTAAATGGCATCTTGTTTGTATCTTGTTCCTACCAATGGAACAAAAAGCATTTAAAAGATGAAAATGAGGCTGTTGATGATATTAATGATTACTTTGATCATGGATGGGTAAAACTGTCTGAAAAAGAAATTGAGTATAAAGTTAGGTATAACGAAAGGTATTCATTACTGTTTCTATCACACATAGTCGCTTATAAAAAAATTAGTTCATAACCATTAGCCGTAAGCCCATAACAAGTGGATAGGTTCAGTATGATGAGTGACGTTTCTGTCGGTATCAGACCTGCTAGAGAGGATGAACTGACGTTTATTTTTTCGCTGATAACAAAGCATGACGAATGGACTCAATTTAATGCACCGTATTTTCCCTATTCCCATCCATCCCTAGACCAGTTTGAAAAAACGTCCTTTCAAAGGTTATTGAGTGGTTTAGATTTACAGTTAATTACCGTGAATGATATTCCAGTTGGAACCGTGAACTGCTACTGGGAATGTGAGGAAACGCGTTGGCTTGAAGCGGGCATTGTCATTTATGACTCGAATTATTGGGGAAAGGGCATTGCTGCGATTGCGGTTCCTTTATGGGTCTCGTATCTCTTTCAAACGAAAGACATTGAGCGAGTAGGAATGACGACATGGTCGGGTAATCCTCGCATGATGTCATTGGCTCTGAAACTCGGTTTTCAGCAAGAAGCACGCTTGCGTAAAGTTCGTTACTATGACGGCAAGTATTATGATTCGGTCAAATATGGTGTATTGCGTTCTGAGTGGCAAGCACGCCGTAAATAAAGTGTTTAAGAGTAACACCTTAGACAAAATATTTTGTACAGGAGTTATACTTTGATTGAAACGTCTCGACTGCTGCTTAGAAAACCAAATCCAGAGGACTTCGACATTATCAGCGAGATCCTTTCGTCTTGCGTTATCAATTGGCTCGTTGATGAATATTAGTAAATGAAAAATAGTATAGTTTTTGCCTGATTCCACGTTAACGAATGCACTCGTAGCTAAGTTTTGTATTATTCAATCATTCAAATTTTTCCGGTAGGAGTTATGAAGAGAATTAACATTGTGGGTACCAGTGGGAGTGGCAAATCCACCGTGGGTCGTATGTTAGCAACGAAATTAGGTTACCCATATCTTGAAATGGACGCTATGTTCTGGAAGCCAGACTGGCAGGAATCTACCGATGAAGAATTCTTTGCCAAGCTTGAACATCAACTTCTTCAAGAAAAATGGGTGTTAGACGGTAACTACCATAGAACCGCTCCAATCAAATGGGTAAATGTTGATACTGTCCTATGGGTTGACTATTCGTTTACTCGAACGCTTTATCAAGCTGTAAAGCGGGCGTTCCTTCGCTCGTTGTCCAAACAAGAATTGTGGGACAAAACCGGAAATGTCGAAACGTTTAGTAAGGTGTTCTTCAGTAAGGATTCTATTATTTTGTGGACACTGAAAACGTACAAAAAGAATCGTATTCGCTACGCAGAAATGATCAATGATCCTAAGTATGGTCATATCAAATTCGTTCGTATTAGAAGCCCCAAAAAGGCTAAGCAGTTTGTAGATGGGCTGCGCATACCACAAGGCATTTCATAAATTCTTGGAGAAATAACTAACGGCCCTATTTAACAAGCTGTTTGTACTTTGATGTTGTTGTTATGGGGCGAGCGAAGGAAGAGAATTCATGGAACATTTATTTTTCATAGAAGAGTCTGTCGCTGGCAGGTGTGGTCCCGACAAACAGATGTGGGATCTAGAAGCGCTGAAGCGGCAAAATATCGTTGCCATTCTTTCGGTAAACGACGGAGAGATGGTTCATGTTTCAAGGTTAACCGCATTGGGGATGTCTTATGGACATATACCATTGTCGAGTAACGCGCCCGCCAAAGAGGGGGATGTTGAGCTTTGTTTGACGTCTTTGCCTCGTATTATCAATTTTATAGATCACCACAAAAAACGTGGTATCGTGCTTGTTCATTGTCGATCAGGTAAAGATCGAACCGGCTTAGCGTTAGCCGCTTATCTTATTAAGTCGAAAGGCTATGAGGTTAATCAGGCGATTGAGGCGGTCAAAAGCGTACGAGACATTGCTTTTAGCGCGCCGAAGTGGGATGAATTTTCGGTCGTTGTCCTTAGCGCACTGAAAAAGGCATAACAAATTGGTCGTAAATAGCGGCAGATGACCTTTGACCAAATTAGAGAGTATGGAGTTGAAATAATGATGGAAGAGAGACATAAAGTATTTTTAGAACAATATTTTAGCTCTTTACCCCGTGACCTTGCTGAAAAATACACCTCTTTTAGTGCCGATTACTTTTGCTCAGACGAACACAATGCCAATATCTGTGCGGATTTAATTCTGCGTGGTGAGAAACGAGCATCCTGTAGCATGGATTATTGGTATAGCCACGAGGGAGAGCCCATGCCAGTAGTGGGTCATCTTCAGGTTGTGACGAACTGGCAAGGCGATCCAGTGTGCATCATAGAAATTACATCCGTTTCTAAGTGTCAGTACAACGAAGTGACGCCAGAATTTGCCGCATCGGAAGGGGAAGGTGACAAAACATTGGCATGGTGGCGAGAGGCCCATTGGGCGTTTTTCTCGCTAGAGTGCGAAGCGTTAGGTATCAAACCAAAGGACGATATGCTGCTGGTTTTAGAACGCTTTAAGGTCGTTTACCACTAACAAAAGATAAGCCTCAAACGTGTGGAGAGTTGGATGGAAGACATCGAAAAAGTTCTTAATTTTATTATTGAAATCGAAAAACTAAAAAATGTACTGCGAAAGACGATGCCCGTTGGTTTGGAGCGTTTTGAAAACTCGGCTGAGCATAGTTGGCATGTGTGTATGTCGGCTCTTATGTTTAAAGACTATGCGAATGAGGCGATTAATATTGATCGTGTTATTAAGATGCTATTGATTCATGATATTGGCGAGATTGATGCGGGAGACACCATCATTTATTCGAGCGAAACAGCGGAATTGAAATCAGCAGAGGCCGCAGGGATGGCTAGGTTGTTTGCTATGTTACCCGAAGGAATGAGTGCTGAGTTTTTGGCGCTTTGGAACGAATTTGAAGCAGGCGAAACACCCGATGCTCGTTATGCCAAAGCGATAGATCGTGTCCCACCATTGCTGCATAACCTGCATGGAAATGGCCATAGTTGGCGAGCTCATGATATATCTCAAGAAAAAATATTGGGCCTTAACGCTCGGATTGGGCTGGGCAGTACTGAGCTATGGCACGTCATTAGAAAGCAATTGGAAGAAGCCTTCGAGCAAGGCATTCTTAATAAAGCGTTATAAATGATAGCCAAAGCCTTTTAGAGGTTTGTGGCAAGATTAGATTGCTGGGAGAAAACAGGATGATCAGAGAAATGACGAGGTTGGATTTTGAGTCATTCTGGCCATGTTTTAAATCGGTCATTCAGGCTCAAGAAACGTATGCTTTTGACCCAAATATCACCCTAGAAGAGGCCTATAGATTATGGTGTGAACTGCCATTGAAAACCTTTGTGTTCGTCGAGGGTGAGCAAATTTTAGGCTCCTATTACATCAAGCCTAATGGTATGGGACCAAGCGATCATATTTGTAACTGTGGTTACATGGTTGACTCAAAGGCGCGAGGAAAAGGCATTGCTCGCCAGCTTTGCGAGCATTCCCAACGTATCGCAATGGAATTGGGGTTTGAGGCAATGCAGTTTAACTCTGTGGTTTCTACCAACGACGTCGCTGTGGCGTTATGGAAAAAGCTTGGCTTCAACATCATCGGTACCATCCCGTTGGCCTATCGGCATGGCAAACTTGGGTATGTGGATTGTTACATTATGCATAAGTCGCTAAATGTAACGATAGGAGAATAAAATAATGAGCAAGTTTGTCGCGTTGCTTTCAGGAAAAAATAAAAACCTTTTTAGCGAAGCGTTATTAGGCGAGCATGTTGCACATCTACAGCAGCTTGATGATTCAGGCAAGCTCCACTTATGTGGCCCTTTTAAGGATGATGACTCCGCCATTCAAATACTGATTGCGGATACCCTAGAAGAGGCGAATCTGCTTATTCAACAAGATCCTTTCGTACAGCATGGGTATTACAAAACCGTGGCGGTTAAAGAACTGATCGAAGCCAACTCAGGTAATAATTGGCTGACGAATCACCCTCAGACAGAAGAAAAGCGGCGTTAGGGACCCCACAATGGAGAGTCGACAGTAAGAGGGTGTTTTTTTCCGCTCCCCATAGATTCTATGGGGAGCTGGCTTTAGTGCAGGGTTTGGGTTCATTCGGCTGTTTATAGCAGGCATTATGCATTTTTAGGAAAAGAGGAACTAGGATGATTGAAGTAAGGCGAGCAGAGCCGTCAGACGCGAAAGCGGTAAAAAGAATTTATGAGTGTCAAAATGCCTATACCAGCACATTACAACTACCGTTTCCCTCCTTGGATACATGGGAAAAACGTTTCCAGAACACGCCAGATCACGTTTATCGATATGTAGCATTAGTAGATGGTGACGTCGTGGGGGAATTGGGCTTTGAGTTAGGTACTAGCCCGAGACGTCGGTACATTCGGTATGGGGGTAAAAGACGATGCCCAAGGTTTGGGTGTGGGCAGTGCTTTACTGAAGACGGCTATTGATTTAGCGGACAACTGGCTCAATTTAAAACGAATCGAATTAACCGTCTATGTGGATAACGAACGAGCAATCACTTTGTACAAAAAGTTCGGCTTTGAAATTGAAGGTGAGTCCAAGGCGTATGCGTTTAGAAATGGTAGTTTTGTTAACGTCTACCATATGGCTCGCGTTGTTGGGCATATATAACAAAAGATGGGCCAGCGCCATTCATACCCCATGACATGTCTCCCGGTCTAGGGAAGCCTCCCTAGACCTGTTTTTCTTTGATATTTTTCCTCCATTCTTTTGACCTTCTCTTATCTGTTGCTTGAATTTTGGCTAATTAAGGAAGTCTGAAAATAGTCTATTTCATCTTAATATGATCTTAAAATGATGTGAAATGTACTTAAAAGTACCTTAAAGTTCAGGTTGTAGGCTTAATTTCAACTTAATTTGCAATAAATAAGGAAACACTATGGTCGTAGTGTCAACCTTTAGAGTATCTTCTCCGTCATGCATGTTTGGGGGAATAAAAACAACATAAAACCCACCTCGCTCTTAAGGTTATGTTGTTTTTATTGA
Organism: Marinomonas spartinae; assembly: GCF_016461715.1. Lineage (GTDB taxonomy): Bacteria > Pseudomonadota > Gammaproteobacteria > Pseudomonadales > Marinomonadaceae > Marinomonas > Marinomonas spartinae_A. Next base: position 141,389 of record NZ_JAEMUI010000007.1, read on the forward strand.
ATTGCGTTGACTGTGATTAATGCTCAAATCAAAGCAGTGAACGCATTTCTCCTGTGCACTTTTATGATGATGTTTACCCTGATGAATTGTCATATTTTGATATGTGATGGAGAAAAAAATGATAACAACAAAAAAGACTCTACTAATCGCAATGCTAGCAGCGCAATTTCCAATGTCTTCAGCATGGGCGGCTGATACAAATGCAAGTACGAGTACAAGCCTTCAGTCTTTGCAGACACAGATTAATGAGCTTCAGGCTCGCCTGAATAAGACAGAAAAAACGGCAGAGCAAGCGTCAGACAAAGCATCTCAAGCAAAGGTAGCGGCCACTAAAGCATCAGATGATGCCTCTTCTTTTGAATTCCATGCCTATGCACGTGCTGGGTTGTTGATGAACAATCACGGTTATGGTGCTGCTACCGGTGATGGCAAGGTGATTGGAACTGGCCCATATATGACGGCGGCAGGTGCCCTTGGTGCGCCAGTGGGCCGTTTAGGACTAGAAGATGACAACTATGTAGAAACGGATTTAATCCACAAAAGTGTTGCCGACAACGGCACCAAATCACTTTATAAAATCATGATTGCGGATGGTAACCGAAGCAGCAATGATTGGACTTCAAGTGAGAGCCAGCTCAACGTTCGTCAAATCTATACGGAGTTATCTGATATCAGCTCTTTTACGGGCGCATTCAAAAATGCCACAGTATGGGCAGGTAAGCGCTTCGACCGCGACAACTTTGACATCCACTTCTTCGACTCAGATATCGTTTTCTTATCCGGTACGGGTGCGGGTATTTATGATGTGCAGTTAGGTGATAACTGGAAGTCAAATTTCTCCATTTATGGCCGTGATTTTGGCACCGATACCTCTAGTAACAATATTAAAAACTATATTGCCACCATGAATAACCACATTGGTCCATGGCAATTCATGGTCAGTGGTATGACCTCGCCTGGTAACGACCAACGTGCTTCAACAGTGAGTTCGCCAACGGTACGTGCAAACAGTGGTATACATACCTTGTTCGCTTATCATGGCGGAAGTTTTTATGGTGTATCTAAGGGCTTTTCGAAAACAGGTATTTTACTTGGTAAGGGTCTGGGTGCTGAGCTAAAACGAATCGGCGCAGACGGCGATTTGAATGACAAAGCCAAAGCGGTGCGTTTCTTCACGTTTGGTGTGGCTAACTTAAACGATACTTGGAAAGTGGCTCCAGCCTTCATGGCAGAATACAGCAAAGACCGGATTAAAACAGGTGATGAATTCAAATGGGCCTCGTTAAATGTGCGTTTGTCTGAAGCCTTTACCGATAACTTTGAAATGGTGTACGAAGGTTCTTACCAATACATGGATCTCAATAACGGCACAAGCAGTGCCAATGGTAACTTCTATAAAGCTACCATTGCTCCAACGCTGAAAATGTCGACGGCTGGTGGCTTTTTTGCTCGCCCAGAATTGCGCTTCGCGGTGAGCTATGTGAACTGGAGTAAAGAGTTAGATAACTACACCATCAGCTTAGATAATACCGCTAAACCTATGGGTTCAGGTGGTAGAACGTTATTCGCCCTACAAATGGAAACTTGGTTCTAGTTCTAATAGGAAAATGGACACATAAGCGAATGTCGGTGTACGGAAGCACGGTTAAAAAGTAACACAAAACTTATAATGATGATGACAATGAAAAAGCTCTTACTGAAAAGTAGGGGCTTTTTTTATTTCCATTTATTGCGTTTGCATGTCTCTCTTAACGTTTTTTTTAGAGGTATAGGACGAGGAGTGGAGCACGTTGTTGAGGTTCGTTTGAGCGGATCATGGTCTCAAATTTGTGTATGATGATGCTTGCTACAGAGGAAGCCTCCTGTGTTAGGATAGATTTTTCTGGTAACGCGTTATATGCCTTTATTTTTTAAGAGATTTTCATGCACTCACAACCACTAAAAGGGTCGAATTTAACGACGGTAAAAGGGATTAACTCGCGCTTAATACTGCACTTGATGCGAGTGCATAAAACCTTGACGAAGGCAGAAGCCACCAGAATGACAGGGCTGTCAGCGAATGCCATTTCGATGATTTTTCGGGCATTGGAAAAAGAAGGGTTTTTATTAAAAGGTAATCTTATTCGAGGCAAACGAGGCCAGCCATCGACAGAGATTCGTTTAAATCCAGACGTCCGGCATTATATTGGTTTTAAAGTGGGGCGGCGTTCTTTTGATCTTGTTCTTATCAATTTTATTGGTGACATTAAAGCCAGAATAGTGAGCTACCATCGCTATCCTACACCGAGTAATACTCTTAGATTTATCGAAGAGAACTTATCGACACTTTTATCAGAGGCGCAGCTACTGCATGAGGATATTAGTGCGTTTAATATTGCCTGTCCCTTTGAGTTATGGAATTGGGCATCGGACTTTGATGCGCCATTACAAGAAATGGAAACTTGGCGTGATTTTGATCTAAAGGAGTCGATCAAAGAGATCGTGGAATGGCCTGTTTCTATTGAGAACGATGGGACAGCGGCCTCCAGAGCAGAGCTTCTTTTTGGTCCAGATTTAAAAGCTCAAGATCTTGTGTATTTTTTTGTTGGCACTTTTATTGGTGGTGGTGTGGTCTTAAATGGAAGTGTTTTCCCAGGATTACGAGGCGGAGCCGGCGGATTTGGCCCATTACGTGTACCGGATGAGCGTGGCGGTGAGCGCTTAGTTGATCACGCATCCCTTGTGACGTTAGAACACATGATGACAGAGCAAACATTGCCCATAGCGCAAGATATTTATTTAGAAGCGTTTGATTGGTCACAAGGGGAAGAAGCGGTGAGTGCTTGGTTAAAACGCGCTGGCCGTAGCTTAGGCCACGCTATCGTTTCAACCTTGGCTGTGATTGATTTTGAAACGGTTGTCATTGATGGGGCTTTTCCTGCGACGATTCGGGAGAGGCTTATTCGGGAAATAGAAGCACAATTGGATAAGCTGGATTTACAAGGTATTGTGAGACCGGTTATCAATGCCGGGCATTTTGCTCATGTTGCTCGTGCTTTAGGAGCGGCGGGTTATCAAATTTCAACAGAGTTTATGATTAATCAAAATACTCTGCTACGAGAGTCCCCCACCACATTCTTAAATGACTAAGTTCTTAAGTGATTAAGTCGCAGGTCAACTAAAGATTATTCATAGAGCGTCAGGTCTGCTGGGAGACTGGCGTTAAGCACCAGTTTTGCGTTGACCAAGTCATTATCATGGGTTTTCTTTAGCGCATCTCCTAAAGAATAACCAAGACCAAGCCATCTTGATTTTAATCTTTCTTCTAAGATACTTAAGGAAGACCGTAAAAATACAGTCATATCAAATAGCTGTGCAATGTCTCTCCATTCTGGCGCATCCAGTAGCAGGTAATTGCCTTCAACAATGATGATATCAACCTCTTTCTTAAGTAGCCCAGCATCAATAAAAGAGCGATCCAGCTTTCTAAAAAAAATAGGGTAGCGAATATCTCCTTCTGCTTTTTTCACATTCGTCAGTAAATGACTTAACCCATTGACATCAAAGGTTTCAGGAGATCCTTTGCGAGGGAGTAAATGACGCTGAATCAGAATCTCATTGTCATAATGAAAGCCATCCATGGGCAATAAAGCGGATGTATTTCTGTCTATCGATTGGTTATTTAATTCTGAGACAACGGATTCTGCAAGCGTTGACTTTCCGGAACCTGGAGGCCCAGCAATGCCTATCAAAATGCGCTGTTGGTTTTGATGTTTTTGATAAATGAGCTTTAGAATGCTCTCTACATTGTCTTTTAAGGTATCCATCAACGAGTTTAACCTTGGTCAAAAGGGCTTGGGTTTTCAAACAGGTGATATGCTCACCCTGTATTCAACATGGTTTGTTGCGTAACGCATCAATTTGGTAAAAAAATGAGGGCAGTGATGCCGACTAATTGCAGTTTTTGTAAGGTAAAAGTTAAGTTGTAGGGCGAGAAAAAGTTCGAATCTAACGGTATGCCAGCAATCAATAGGAAGAATAAAAGAAGCGCTGTGAGAACTTTTGATCTTTTTGCGACTAACTCTCGCACTATTATAAAAAGTGGGTGGCTATTTGTCCTGAGAGTTAAATGGCTCTTAATTCGTTGGCGAATAGCAAACACATTATCGGCCATCAAGGTTTCTGCTATGGCTGTCATCGTTCCGGCTTTCGTTTTCATCATTATTTTCCTCCGGTTTTAAGCACTACAGATCGCGTGACTTTTCTGATCAAAATGGAATCATGCATCTGTCGGGCCTCTTGGGCAGATCAAAAAATAGTACAAGAGCATTAACACTGTCAATAATTAATTTTAAATGAATTAATTAATATATGGTTGCTCTATAGCAGTGCGTTTTTTGCTCTATGACCCAAGATGTTTCATTCTTTCTATGCATATTTTTTGACGTTTGAGGCCGCTATTCTTCATTAATCCTGTTAAAACAAGAGGATTGCGCAATTGGCACACTATCTGCTTTATGTAAGTCAAGTTCGTACCCTTGGGAAGTCGAGCTTCACAATTTGATGTAATAGAAGGCTAGGGTTCCGGCTATATAGAAAAATATAGTGACTGGTCCGAGAGCATTCGACCTTGTCAGTTTCAAGGTTACACGGCGGGACAAAAGCCCGGGAGACCACATGGCGATATTTGCCAAGGGTACTCCGTGTGTAATGTAAAAACTGAAAAGGTGACCGCTATGCAATACTCCGCGAAAAAGTTAACCGTTCTGCTTTGTTCTCTTCTACTGTCTGCCAATGTCTTGGCAAAAGACCACTTCAAAGTCTGTTGGTCCATTTATGCGGGTTGGATGCCTTGGGCTTATGCTCAAGAGTCCGGCATTATCAAAAAATGGGGCGACAAATACGGTATCGATATCGATGTCGTACAAATCAATGACTATGTTGAATCCATGAACCAATATACCGCAGGTCAATTTGATGGCTGTACTATGGCGAACATGGATGCCTTGACGATTCCCGCTGCCAGTGGCGTAGACAGTACGGCGTTGATTGTCGGTGATTACTCCAATGGTAATGATGCGGTTATCTTGAAAGGCAAAAAGCATCTAAAAGACATTAAAGGCCAAAACGTCAACTTGGTTCAATTTAGTGTGTCTCACTATTTACTTGCCCGCGCCTTAGCTTCGGTGGGAATGAGCGAAAAAGACGTGAACGTGGTGAACACCTCAGATGCAGACATGGCATCGGTGTTTGGCACCAGTGACGTAACGGCCGCTGTGACATGGAACCCCATTGTCAGTGAGATTCTACAAATGCCGAACACCTATGATGTGTTTGACTCTTCTCAAATCCCAGGCGAAATCCTAGACACCATGGTCGTCAATACTAAAACCCTTAAAGAGAACCCTAATTTTGGTAAAGCCCTTGTTGGTGCTTGGTATGAAATCATGGGCTTGATGCAAGGTAACAGCGCGAAAGCCAAAGAAGTTCGTACAGACATGGCCGAGGCAGCGGAAACAAACCTTGCTGGTTACGATGCGCAATTGGCAAAAACCCACATGTTCTATACGCCACAATCAGCTCTTAAGTTGGTCGATAGTAAACAACTCTACGCCACCATGAAGCACGTTGCTGAATTCTCGTTTGCGCACGGTTTATTAGGTGATGGGGCGCCAAGTGCAGGGGCGGTTGGTATTCAAATGCCGGCTGGCGTATTTGGCGATAAAAACAATATCAAACTGCGCTTTGACCCTACCTATATGCAAATGGCAGCCGACGGAAAACTGTAACTCACCTGACAAACGCATTCTCTGGAGGTCTGGCTTCCCTTGGTTTTCATTGAGAAAACTAAGGGAAGAAGAGCGAAGAGAGTGGTCATGGGACTCAACATGAAAAAAATGATTAATTTAAAACCAAGCAGAACCAGTGCGATTATTATCGGCCTACTGCCTTTTGTTCTGTTATTGGTGATCTATATGGTGAGCTCGGATGCCCGCTTAGCGATCAACCCCAGTGATAAAATGCTGCCTGCGTTCAGTCAAATGGGCGATGCGATCTACCGTATGGCGTTTGAGCCCAGTCGTCGGACGGGGGACTATGTATTCTGGCAGGATACGTTGAGCAGTCTGGGGCGTTTAGGGGCGGGGGTGCTGATTGCGGCGTTGCTGGGATTGGTTATAGGTTTATTAACAGGTGCCTTACCCGTGGTTAATGCCAGTTTTTCCCCTTTGCTGACCGTGATTTCATTGGTGCCGCCTTTGGCGTTGTTGCCGATTTTATTCATTGTTGTGGGATTAGGGGAGGCCTCGAAAATCACTTTGATTGCCATCGGGATTACCCCGTTTATTGCTCGGGATATTCAGCGGCGAACGCAGGAAATTCCGACAGAACAACTGGTGAAAGCACAAACACTTGGAGCAAGCACCAGCCAAATTTTAATTCGCGTGTTGTTACCGCAAATCATGCCCAAACTGATTGATGCGATACGCTTGTCATTGGGTTCGGGCTGGCTGTTTTTAATCGCCGCAGAAGCCATCTCTTCCACCGATGGCTTGGGTTATCGCATTTTCTTAGTACGTCGCTATCTTGCCATGGACATCATTTTGCCTTATGTGGCGTGGATTACTCTACTGGCATTCTTGATTGACTTCTTATTGGCTCGATTGAATCGACGACTCTTTCCTTGGAGTCTGGAGGGGGGCGCATGAGTCAATCTATTCAGACAAAGACTGCCGCATCCAACGTGAAGAAGGCCGCTGTGACGCCCATTATTCAAGGTACCAACATAGGTAAATCCTACGGGCAAGACATTATTCTCGAACGGGTCAATGTCTCGGTGCAAGAAGGGGAGTTTATTACCTTAGTAGGGGCTTCTGGTTGTGGCAAAAGTACCTTCTTGAAAATGATCTTAGGGATTGAAACGGCCACCGAAGGGGAATTGCTGTTGGATGGTAAGCCGATTCCCAACGAACCAGGTTCCGATCGTGGCATTGTGTTTCAGCAATATTCAGTGTTTCCCCATATGACCGTGTTGGAGAATGTCATCGCGGCTAAGGGCTTTCAAAAATCCTCTATCACTGGCTACTTATTTGGCAAAGAAAAAAAAGTCGCCAAGCAGGAAGCCGCTGAGATGCTGGCACAAGTAGGGTTGGGTCATGCCTTGAATCGTTATCCCCACGAGTTATCTGGTGGCATGAAGCAGCGGCTTGCCATTGCCCAAGCGGTGATCTGTAAACCTCGCATTTTACTGCTGGATGAGCCTTTTGGTGCATTAGACCCAGGCATTCGGGCGGATATGCATGCCTTGGTATTGGACCTTTGGCACAAACATAAACTGACCATTTTTATGGTCACCCATGATCTAAAAGAAGGCTTCTACCTCGGCACACGCTTATGGGTATTCGACAAACTGCGTCATGACCCCCATTCCCCCAATGCCTATGGCGCTTCAATCACCTATGACCTACCGGTAGGTCATATGCCTGAGCCGCTTTATGACGAAATCGATCAACAGCTTCGACCGCTTACTAAAATGGAACAGCCCATTTCGAGTATGGAATAGAACGCAGAGGAACATTTATTATGAAAAAGTACGAAACCATTATTCCGGCCGCTAGCCACTGGTCACTGCGTGTGCGCCGTGGTATGCAAATGACCCTCACAGACATCGAAGGCGATGCCAATGTGGGCATGGTGTTTTACAACCCAGAAAACTTATTGGAGCGTTACAACGCGCCAGACACCTTAAAAGGGCAGCATACTTTCAAACTTACCAAAGGTCATTGCTTGTATTCTGACATGGGGCGAATCTTTGCTTCCATTATCGAAGACTCCGTGGGCTGGCATGAAACCGTCAGCGGTAACAGTCACGCCTCTCATATTGCCGCCAAGTGGGGCAAGCGCGACTACCAAAATGATCGTAATGATTGGATGCAAAATGGCCACGATGCCATGCTGGTGGAAATGGCCAAATATGGACTGACCAAAGCCGACATCGCCGCAAACTTGAACTTATTTAGTCGAGTGGGTACCGATGCTGACGGCAATATGTCGTTAGTGGAAGGCAACAGTCCTGCTGGTTCAAGTGTCACTCTGCGTTTTGAAATGGACACTTTGGTGATGCTACATACGTGCCCTCATCCATTGAGCAACGCGGCCAGCTACCCGAAAAAGCCGATTGCCATCCTGTTAGAAAAAGCCGCCCCTGTGGCGGAAGACGATTTTTGCAAAATGTCTCGCCCTGAAAACCAACGTGGCTTTGCGAATAACGAACTTTATTACCTTGGTGCTGATATGAGCACAGACACTGGCGCGGAGGCCTAATCATGATCAAAGAAAGCCTATTAAACCCAGAGCATGCCAATACCACTTACCATATTGATGCGGGGGATTATTTTATTGGTGTTGTAAAAGCGGGCAGTACGTTTCGTCTTGTCGATTTAGAAGGCAACCAAGCGGCGGATACCTTGTTTTACAACGCCAATGATCCTGCCGAGCGCTACAGCGCCACGGACACCATTCGCGAGCAAGGCAACGTGTATTTAACCGCTGGCTCAGAAATTCGCTCCAATCAAAACAACGTTATGTTGGAGATCGTCGCGGATACCTGTGGTCGCCACGACACGCTAGGTGGAGCCTGCGCAACAGAAAGTAATACTGTGCGTTATGACCTAGAAAAACGTTGTATGCACGCTTGTCGTGATAGCTGGATGTTAGCGATTACTGAAAACCCAGAATTTGGCTTATCGAAGCGCGACATTAGCCACAACATCAACTTTTTTATGAATGTGCCTGTGACGCAAGCGGGTGGTTTGACCTTTGAAGATGGGATTTCAGCCCCCGGCAAATACGTGGAAATGGTGGCCAAAATGGACATTATCGTGCTGATTTCTAATTGCCCACAATTAAATAACCCTTGTAACGGCTATAACCCAACGCCAGTGGATATGTTGGTCTGGGATAAACACTAAATTGGTAGTCTGAGATGCTTGATAGAGAAAACAGCTTACGAAATAAGCAGCCCAATGGATGGGGGCGGCAGGTCGTTAAATGTAGGAACTGTATTTCGACTGAGCGTTTTCTGTACCTGTTTTTACTCAGACATTCTGGCTTGTTTAATACAGGCTTTGTTCATGAAGCACTCTGTCACGACCGATAGAGCTGATCGTTTTAGTTAGCCCAGTGGACGGCCACTGAGGTTTATCTCACTCCGGGACGGCCCGGACAAGGTTGAACCATGTTTAATAAGGTTTTAATAGCCAATCGAGGCGCCATCGCCACTCGTATTATTCGCACGCTTAACACCATGCAGATTGGCTCCGTGGCCGTGTACGCCGAATCCGATGCCAAAAGTTTACACGTTAAACGCGCGGATGAAGCCTATTCCTTAGGCGAAGGCAGTGCCAGCGACACCTATTTGGATATGGACAAAATACTCAATATAGCCAAACAATCGGGTGCCCAGGCGATCCATCCCGGCTACGGTTTTTTGAGTGAAAACGCGGCCTTTGTGCGTCGCTGTGAAGAAGAAGGTATTGCTTTTATTGGCCCCACCGCCGAACAAATGATTGAGTTTGGCCTGAAACACAGAGCACGGGAATTGGCAGAAAAAGCCAATGTACCACTGTCGCCAGGCTCTGAATTGCTCACCGATTTAGACAGCGCTTGCCAAACCGCAAGCGCTATTGGCTACCCTGTGATGCTAAAAAGCACGGCGGGTGGTGGTGGCATTGGTATGCATCTATGCCACGATGAGAAAGGCTTACGAGACAGCTTTGATTCTGTGCGTCGTTTAGGTGCCAATAACTTTGCGGACGACGGCGTTTTTTTAGAGAAGTTCATTGCTCGCGCTCGTCATATTGAAGTACAGATCTTTGCCGATGGCAAAGGGAGCGCATTAGCACTGGGGGAGCGCGATTGCTCTAGCCAACGTCGTAACCAAAAAGTCGTCGAAGAATGCCCCGCGCCAAACCTTACCGATGAGGTGCGCAAACAGCTTCATCAAACCGCTGAGTTATTATTGTCGTCTGTTCAGTACCGCAATGCTGGTACGGTAGAATTTATCTACGATATGGACACGGACGAGTTTTACTTTTTGGAAGTGAATACGCGTTTGCAGGTGGAACATGGCGTCACCGAAATGGTCTACGGTGTGGACTTGGTGGAATGGATGATACGCCTTGCCGCTGGCGAAGACCTTGCCCTAGACACTAAACGTGAAGCGTTAAAACCGAATGGTCATGCGGTACAAGTGCGCCTTTACGCGGAAGACCCGTATAAAGATTTTCAGCCTTGTGCCGGTTTGTTGAGTCAGGTTCAGTGGCCTTTGGCTAATACTAATGCTGCTGCTGACGCGGGTGTTCGCATTGATACTTGGATCGAAACTGGTATTGAAGTGTCGCCGTATTTTGATCCTATGCTGGCGAAAGTGATTATCCATCAGGCGAATCGCGAGAGCGCCTTTGCCCAGTTAAAAGCCACCCTCGACGACTGTGTGCTATATGGCACAGAAACCAACTTAGACTACCTGAAAAACTTGGTTATCGACCCAGTTTTACTGCGCGGAGAAGTGAGTACACGTTATCTCAACCAGTATGTCTACCAGCCCGAGCGTATCGATGTGCTCAGTGGCGGTACACAAACCACCTTGCAAGATTTTCCTGGTCGCCAACATCATTGGAATGTGGGCGTGCCTCCATCTGGCCCTTTTGATAATTACCATTTCCGTCTCGCCAACCGCTTGCTGAATAATCCAGACTCTGCCGCCGCCATGGAAATTACCCTGCAAGGGCCAAGTTTGAAATTCAGCTTTGAAACATGCCTGGTCATTTGTGGGGCGATGATTGATGCAACAATCGATGGCCAAGCCATTGAGCAAAACCAAGTAGTGACCATCAAAGCGGGCGAGACGCTAGCTTTGGGTCGCATCAAAGAGCAGGGCGCACGGGCCTATTTAGCCGTAGCGGGTGGTTTTGATTGTCCCGATTATTTGGGGTCGAAATCCACTTTCACACTGGGACACTTTGGTGGTCACAATGGCAGAGCCATTCAAACAGGCGATGTCTTGCACACGTTACCTGCGTCTTTGGATAATTTGCCCACACATGCCCCAAGCGAATTGGTGCCCCAGCTGGGCAATCACCATGAATTGCGGGTGATCTACGGCCCCCATGGCTCGCCAGATTTCTTCACCCCAGAAGACATCAAGATGTTCTTCGGCACAGACTGGGAAATCCATTACAACTCCAGCCGTACCGGGGTGCGCTTAATCGGCCCAAAACCGAAATGGGCACGTAACGACGGTGGCGAAGCAGGGCTTCATCCGTCCAATATTCATGACAACGCTTACGCTTTTGGTAGTGTGGATTTTACCGGCGATATGCCGGTGATTTTAGGGCCAGACGGTCCATCCCTTGGTGGTTTTGTTTGCCCTGCTACGGTGATTACAGCGGATTTATGGAAGCTGGGTCAACTTCGCGCAGGGGATAAAATCCGTTTTATTCCTGTGACCTTGGAAGACGCCGTGGCCTTAGAAGCCGCCCAAAATAACGGCTTGGCAAATCTCACCGCGTTTGAACGCGACATTGCCCCTTGTGATTTCCCTTGTGAAGAGCAGACACCGATTCTGAAAACGCTATCGGCGGATCGGTTTGGTGATGAAATCGTCTATCGTGCGGCGGGAGATCACTTCCTGCTGGTGGAATATGGCGAGCAAATACTGGATATTCGTTTGCGTTTTCGTGCTCACGCCTTGATGCAATGGCTAGAGCAAAACCCATTAGCCGGAATGCGCGAACTGACACCGGGGATTCGCTCTTTGCAGATTCACTACGACAGTCAACAACTGAGCTACACGGCTTTATTAAGCCATCTAGAAGCGGCGGAGCAAGCCTTAAGCACACAGCTTGATGAACTCACCGTGCCATCAAGAATTGTCTACTTGCCTTTGTCGTGGGATGACAGAGCCTGCCAAGAAGCCATCGACAAATACGCCCAATCCGTACGCTCTAATGCCCCTTGGTGTCCAAGTAACTTAGAGTTTATCCGTCGTATCAATGGTCTAGACAGCATTAACGAGGTGAAAGACATCCTATTCAGTGCGAGTTATTTGGTGATGGGCTTGGGGGATGTGTACCTTGGTGCTCCCGTGGCCACGCCAGTGGATCCGCGTCATCGTCTAGTGACCACCAAATACAACCCAGCACGTACCTGGACCGCGGAAAACTCGGTGGGCATCGGTGGATCATACTTGTGTGTGTATGGCATGGAAGGCCCTGGCGGCTATCAATTTGTTGGCCGAACATTACAAATGTGGAACCGCTATCGTCAGACCAGCGCGTTCAGCAAACCTTGGTTATTGCGCTTCTTTGACCAAATTCGTTTTTACGAAGTGAGCCACGAAGAACTGGAGCAGATCCGTAAAGACTTCCCCCATGATACTTTCCCTGGAAATAAGAGCCCAATACGCATCGAAGAGAGCACCTTCTCTTTGGCTGACTATCAAAGCTTTATTGATGACAACCAAGACAGCATTGAGAGCTTCAAACAAGGTCGTAATAAAGCTTTTGAAGACGAATTAGCGCGTTGGCATGCCAATGGTCAATTCCACTTTGATACAGACGAAGCCGAAGCCGTTTCCACCGACATCACCTGGAGCGAAGACGCGACCGTCGTTGATAGCCCCGTCTCTGGTAGTGTCTGGCAAACTCAAGTGGCAGAAGGGGATCAAGTGCAAGCAGGGCAACTGCTAGTGATTTTAGAATCCATGAAAATGGAAATTCCCATCTATGCCCCTAGCGCAGGCGCGGTAGCGAATTTGTTATTAAAAGACGGCAGCCGCGTTAATGCAGGGCAAGCGATTGTCGTTCTTGAAGAATAAAGTAGAAGATTGAGGAGCAAACTATGGGCATGCAATTAGAAACACAAAGTGGATTGGACATGGGATTTTCTGCCCTGCGCAGCGCTTATCAAGCGGGTACAACCAGCCCTGAAAGCGTAATGGCGGACATCCGAGCGCGCGCAGCCGATTACAAAGATCACAACATTTGGATTCACCTTTTAACTGAAACGGAACAAGCAGTTTGGTTGGAAGGCTTAAAAAGCAAAGACATGGACACACACCCCCTATGGGGAATTCCGTTTGCTATTAAAGACAACATCGATTTGGCGGGCATTCCGACCACGGCAGGTTGTGATGCGTTTGCTTACACACCGAGCGCCTCGGCTCAAGTGGTTCAACAGCTGATCGATGCGGGGGCGATTCCCGTTGGCAAAACCAATTTAGACCAATTTGCCACAGGCTTGAACGGTACCCGCTCGCCTTATGGTGCTTGTCATAATTCGTTTCATTACGATTACATCAGTGGTGGTTCCAGTTCAGGTTCAGCGGTTGCCGTGGCCCTTGGTTTAGCCAGTTTCAGCTTAGGCACTGACACCGCTGGCTCGGGTCGTGTTCCGGCTTGCTTTAATAACTTAGTTGGTGTGAAACCGAGCATAGGCTTGTTATCGGCAACGGGTTTGGTACCCGCTTGTCGTAGCTTGGATTGTATTACCATTTTTGCTTACAACACCGATGATGCCAATATCGCGCTCGCGGCCGCAGAAGGCTTTGATGAACAAGACGGCTACAGCCGCCAGAACCCCTTCGACAATCAAGCTCGCCATTATGGTTTACGTACGGGGCCGTTAACCGTCGGTGTGATTCCTGCTCATCAATTGAAATTTTTTGGTGATGAAAGCTATGAAAAAGCCTATTTCGAGACGTTAGCATTGCTTAAAGAGCAGGGCTTTGCCTTTCAAGAAATCGACTACGCTCCCTTTGATGAAATCGCCCAACTGTTATACGAAGGCCCTTGGGTGTCCGAGCGCTACATTGCCACACAACCTCTGATCGACGAGAATCCAGAGGCGATTTTCCCTGTCGTGCGGGAAATCATCGCGCCGGGTGGCAAACCGCCGGCAACGGCCTTGTTTAAAGCCCAATATCGCATTAACGATTTGAAGCAAATTTGTTTGGCTCAAATGGCAAAGGTGGATTGTTTGCTGACGCCTACAGCAGGGCGCCACTTCACCATAGCTGAAATGCTCGCTGAGCCGATTAAGCACAATAGCGAGTTGGGCTATTACACCAACTTTATGAACCTGATTGATCTGGCTTCCATTGCCGTCCCCACTGTGATGACAGACAACGACATGCCATTTGGTATCACGCTTGTGGGGCCGACTTTTAGCGACCGTATGTTAATGTCCATTGCCAACCGCATTCAGCAAGCGCTTCCCCTAAACAAAGGGGCTTTAGAGGTCGTGGCAACGCCAAGCAACACAACCCCTGTAGGCAACCCGAAAACCATCGACGTCATGGTTTGCGGCGCGCATTTAGCAGGCCAGCCACTTAACTGGCAACTAACGGAACGCGGCGCCACCCTAAAAGCCAAAACCACCACCGCCACCATGTATCGCATGTACGCATTAGCGGGCGGGCCTCCGCTTCGCCCTGGGTTGATACTCGATAAAGACAATGGTAATGCCATCGACGTGGAAGTTTGGTCTGTGCCAACACAACACCTCGGCAGCTTTGTTGCCGGCATCCCCGCGCCCCTCGGCATCGGCAAAATAACACTCGCCGATGGCAGCCAAGTGGCAGGGTTTATCTGTGAGCCATATGGAATCGAAGACGCGCAAGACATCACCCATTTTAAAGGCTGGCGAGCGTATTTGGCGTCATTGGAATAGTAAGACGGTAAGCGCAGAGACAACGAAAAATGAGGTGTCTCTGCTCCGTGTGTGGTGAACCTAATGTGGTTTATCTTGGAGAGATAAGATATTCCCCTCAGTTGGGCTTGAATAGTCGTTAACAGACTCAGGCATAAATACATTGCCTTGAAAGCGGATCAGGTCATGGAGCCTGAGGATCGAGTATTGCCTAATGCTTAGGATTCGAGTAAAAAGGGTCGTACTGTGATAAAAAATAAACGTAAATTCCGCCTAAATTTTGGGAATATCCCTTAGTAAGGGAGAAAAAGCACTGCGATATTAACAGGGACGTCGCCAATTCTGAAAAAGCCAATCCCCTATAGATAACGCGGCCGTTCAACAGACGGTTATAGCCATGGCTTCGCCACTGTATAACCGCTTAGTAGTTATAGCTATCAAGAAGAATTCAAGGAGCCGTCTTGAAATCAACAAAATATCAAGTGTTTTTGAGTTCAACTTACTCTGATTTAGCAGATGAAAGAGAAAACATCATTAAAGCTATTTTAGAGATGTACCACATCCCAATCGGTATGGAGATGTTTAGTGCGGAAGATGAAGATCAATGGGAAATAATTAGAAGAACCATTGAAGTGAGCGATTATTACATTCTCATTTTAGGTTTGAGATATGGCTCAAAAACATCTGACGGCATTAGCTTTACTCAAAAAGAATACGAGTATGCTTTAGAGAAAAAAATACCAATTCTTGCATTTGTAATGAATGACACGGTTTCCTTGTCTAGGAACAAGAGAGATGATGACCTGTCTGACATAAATAAGTTTAGAGAGCTAGTGTTAACGAACTCAAAAATGGCGCAATTTTGGGAGACAAAAGATCAGCTTATTAAAAGTGTTTCAATATCGCTGATGAAGCAAATTATGCAAAAGCCAGGGGTAGGATGGATTAGAGGAGATACTGCTAACACCGACGAAGCTCTTTCGAAGGAGTTATCAGCTCTGAGTAAAGAAAATAGAGAGCTAAGAGAACGAGTGGCAGAGCTTGAATCAAAGATTTCATTAAAGGCTCCTGTAATAGAACTTGATATAACGCAGCCAGTTGTCGATGATAATTTTGATTCGTATGAAAAGGTCGTGATCCCTGTCACGTTGAGCATGAACGATGTAGATGCTCATTTATCAGAGTTCATTTCTGAGGAAGATATAGAGAATTATAATAACACACTTCCAAGTCAGAGTGAGATAGATGAATACAATATTGAATGCGAGAAGATTTTTAGAATAAAAAACTATTCGGTCCCGCTAGAAATTGAGGTTTCCAACGGCGGAACAACAAAGGCCAATAATGTCTACATTGATATAGAGTTCTCTGAAGGACTCTATATATATGAAAATGACGAAAAATATAGTGAGCCAAAATCTCCCATCCCATTTAATCCCTTAAATCGCGCACAATCTGAATATAGAAAGCAGAGTTCGGCAACATCACTCTTGCATTCCCAGCTTGGGATTGGAAGTACATTCGCTCAGTTATCGAATTTAACTCCTGCATTTAATCGGAAGCGCATTCGTCCTATTAATCAGAAATGGTGGACAAAGCTAGATGGGCAGAAAATCACAGTAAAAGTTGACAATTTGCTCCATACGAGACGAATGGTATTTGATGACGAATATATGATAGTTCCTTTGAAGTCAGGTAAGCATACGATTGATATTCAGATTATTTGTGAAGAATATGGGGAAGTAGAAACCAATTGCATAGAATTCGAAATTTAGGTTGGGCTATAACAAGTTGCGGACTTAATGGGACACCTAGCGGACTTAATGGGACACCCATCGGAACTTGACGATTTTACTCTATACTGTATATTTAACCAGTATATTTCTTATGGAAGAGAGGTTTCGTCATGCCAAGAGCTAGAAGTCAGCAAGTTAGTTTACAAGATACGCCTTACTATCACTGTGTTTCTCGTTGTGTTCGTAGGGCATTTTTATGTGGAGAAGATCCGGTTTCTGGTGCAAGCTTTGAGCACCGCCGTGGCTGGGTTGAAGAGCGTTTGTTATTCTTAGCCAGTGTCTTTGCTATCGATGTTTGTGCCTATGCGGTAATGAGTAACCACCTTCATGTGGTGTTGCATATCAATGCAGAAAAAGCGGCGAAGTGGTCTACATTGGAGGTTCTACAAAGATGGCATAAGTTACATAAAGGCACCTTGTTTACACAGCAATATGTAAGAGGGGAATCATTGCCAGACTGTGCAATGGCTTTGGTAGAAGCGTCTGCTGAAGCTTATAGAAGCCGCCTTATGGACATTAGCTGGTTCATGAAAGAGCTTAATGAGCCAATTGCTCGACAAGCAAATTTTGAAGACAACTGCACTGGTAGGTTTTGGGAAGGACGATTTAAGTCTCAAGCGTTACTTGATGAAGCCGCATTAGCGGCTTGTATGGCTTATGTTGATCTTAATCCGTTAAGGGCAAAAATAAGTGAAACGCCTGAAGCCTCGGAATTTACCAGCGTTAAAAAGCGTGTGGTCGCAGCTAAACATCAAAAGCAACCAAAATTGCTTTATCCTTTTGTCGGTAACCCCAGAGAAAACATGCCGGATGGCCTACCTTTTGAATTATCAGATTACCTTGAATTGGTTGATATAACTGGGCGAATCATCCGAGAAGATAAGCGAGGTTCAATAGATGCCTCTCTGTTGCCGATTCTTCAACGACTCAATATATCCTCAGAAAATTGGCTTTGTATCGCCACAGAATTTGGCGCAAGAACCGGTGCTGTTGTTGGTACCGAACAATCTATTGTGCATTATTGTGATTCAAACAAACTAAATAGAAAACCAAGATCCAGTCATAACCGACTACTCACTTAGCTTCATTCCAGCATTCATAGTCTTTCTTTATATACCAATCATGTATTAGTAAATTTACTCGCCCAAAAATCCAATAACCAGCCTTTTTTATCAGTTAGTTATCCCTTAACGAAACGATAAAAGATGAATTCCATATAAATTCTTTCTGCGAAGAAGATAGTTTTGTATGATGTAGCTAGGTATTTAATATGGGTGTCCCGCAAAATCTTTACGAATAAAGTTAAGAAAAGGACTGGAAGACATCACACACTCCTTGTGGATAATTGACCTAAAGCTGTATAAATATACAGTATATTTTTTCAGCTTGCCAATTTTTGGCACGGATTGTCTGAAAAATAATCAAAAAATTGCGTGTCTGCACTGGCAGCATGCCTTAAAGTCTTTTAGTATCAATGAATAAGAATATACGCATCAGAAATAACGTGCTGTGGATAAATCTGTAAACACGCATGCTCGTTTTTCCAGTTTTAGTTTCTGTGAGTAATTTCGTAAAGTAACTTTGATTCAGTTACTTACGGCGTTCATTAGAACTTTTTGGAATTGTCTAAACGCGCATGCGCACTATTAAAATGTTAGCCGTCTTTCGAGTTCGAGATTATGAACAAATATTTAGCATCATCAGAATTTATAGATTGGAAAAATCCAGATGTATTCGCACAGGCAAAGGCTCTTGCAAGTGAGCTTTCTGAGCCAGAGGAAGTTACGCGTAGGTGCTTTGAATTTGTGCGCGACGAGATAAAGCATAGCTGGGATTACGAGCAAAACCCCGTAACTTGCAAAGCATCAGATGTTCTTAAACATGGTACTGGCTATTGTTATGCCAAAAGCCATCTACTGGCGGCATTGCTGCGTGCTAATGGAATTCAAGCGGGCTTATGCTATCAACGTTTAACTATTACAGATATTCCACCTTTTTGCCTCCATGGCCTAAACGCCGTGTATCTAGACCGCTATGGCTGGTATCGCATAGACGCTAGGGGCAACAAACAAGGAGTTTCGGCAGAGTTTTGTCCGCCAGTTGAGAAATTGGCATTTCCCATAGTGACACCAGGTGAAGCTGATTTACCCGAAATATGGGCTGAACCATTACAAGTTGTTACGGACATCCTTGCTAACAGTACGACGTATCAAAAAGTCGCAGATAATTTACCAGATATCGAGCTGGTCACGGCTAACAAGTCAATGTTGCTGGACTCGCTAACGCTCGCCGCAAATTGAGGCATTCTATTTAAAGGGAATTGGAAATGGTTGAGTACATAAATGCGTTGTTACTAACATATACTGCGTTTATTTTTGCAGTACTTTCACCAGGCCCAAATGTTTTTGGTGTTCTTAATATCTCGCTAGAAAAAGGTAAAGCTGCGGGTTTATTGTTTGGTCTTGGTATCGCATTCGGCTCTTTGACGTGGGCGACTCTAAGTGTTTTAGGCCTGACTCAGATTATAGCTAAATACGCTGAATTACTATTTTTGATAAAGGTGTTTGGAGGGTGCTACTTAATTTATCTCGCCATCAAAGCCTATAAGTCAGCTAAGACTGAAGCCTCAGATAGGACCTCTAAGACACATGGGTTAATACCCAAACGATATTTTACCGGAGGTTACGCGCTGATGATGACGAACCCTAAAGCTGCGCTAGCTTGGGTTGCAATAGTATCATTATCTACATTTAACAACGCTCCAGCTTGGGTTTCAATTGCTGCAATCGTTGGCACTTTCACTCTTTCAGTAATTATTCACGTGGCGTATGCGTCAATATTTTCAAGTAGATCATTTGTAAGGTTTTATCGAAAATCGAGAAGCAAAATATTAAAGATTTTTTCAGTTGTTTATGGTGGTTTGGGGTTGAAATTACTTTCATCTACGAACTAAATAGAACAAATGTGGGCACAGGACTCGTTCCTCGCCCGTGCCACAAACGTTAAACGTAAAGATCCGCTATGTACGAAAAGTTGAGGCAAGCTATCAATTCTGGACTATTCGCTGAAGATCTCTGTGAGGTTGTTGCCCCGCCTACTCGCGCTCAGCTCGACGAATTTTGTAAGGTCCAAGGATTTCGGCTTTCCAACGAACACCGGGCATTACTCATGGAATGGGGTGGCTCAAACCTCGATGAAATCCGGATTTACGGGCTTGACCAAGTCTCGCATAGCGGAGGTTTTGTCGAATTTGCCAACGACTATAACGGGTATATTTTCAAGTACGACCAAGGCGGCGAGGTGTTCGCAGAGTCTGCAGATGGTGGGGATATGCGGTGGTTGGCCGAATCTGTCGATGAGTTTCTAAATGAAGTGTTCATGGGCGAGAAAGGTGGTGATTTTTATGGCCAAGAGTGGCTCCAGGAACTTCGGGAGCATGGCCTCGTTTAACAAGTCATTCAAGTTTGTTCCGGGCCTGAAGGCCCTCCACCGGACCGCCTTTACGTTGCACTCCAAGGCGGCCGCTTATGTTGGCGTTATTGCAAGGAAAAAGGATGTATGCACTTTTCGACTTAGACGGTACAGTTCATGATAAAGCGCAGAGCTTAAAAGCATGTGCAGAGTCAATGCACAACAAGTTCCTTGATAGTGGTGGTGACGCCAATCAATTCATTGACGAGTTTGTGAAGGAAAACTGCATCATCCAGCCAAAAGCAAAAGTCTTTGAGAACTTAGCGAGTAAATTTAATATTGAGCCGGATATTGAAGCTAATATGCTCAAGTATTTTGATGAGTCCTTTCAGAACTACTCTAAACGATTCGATGGCGTCCTTGAGTGCATGAATTACCTCAAGGGTGAAGGTGTAAAAATAGCTTGTGTCACAAACGGGCGGGGTTTCTTTCAAAGAAATAAAATAAAAGCTCTTGGTCTTGAATGTTTTTTCGACGTTATTGTTACTTCAGGTGAGCTTTCCATTAAAAAGCCTGATCCTATTATTTTTAACGCCGCGCTAGAAAAATTAGGTGCAAGTTCGGATAATTCTGTCTTTATAGGTGACAATTTAAAGGCTGACATGGAACCCTCTAAGAAACTAGGAATGAGGACTATTTGGGTTAATAATAAGAGCAACTTAAAACCAGAATTCGTCGACTATAAGCTTTCTTCATTCTCAGAATTTCGAGACATATGGCAAGCAATAACAAGACGCTGAAGCAGTTCAGCCTTAAATACACCGCTTCGCGGCGGGCTGTGGACTCGCGTCCACTCGCCGCTAAGCTCTGCGTTAAGCATCTAAAGAATGAAATACTCTGAGTTAGAAATTGAAAGAAGGTGGTTAGTACATGACGACAAACTACCAGATTTATCTGAGCTGAAAGCTAAAGTGCTTACTGATCTATATATAGCGGATTCACGGCTGCGTCTTCGGAAAGAAGAATCAAGTATTGGTACTAAATATAAGCTTTGTAAGAAATATGGGAAAACTTCGGATATTTGCGAGCCAATAACGAATATATATCTATCGGATATTGAATATGGCTCTTTATCTAAGATGGAAGGAATAAAAGTTATTAGGCATCGATATTACTTTCCTTACAATGGAGTCGAGATGTCGATAAACGTTGGTAACGGTATTCCCACGATACTTGAAGCAGAGTTCAAAACTGAAACCGAAGCTCTAGCGTTTATACCACCTGAATTTTCTGCAAAGGAAGTGAGTGATGAAACGGAGTATGAAGTTGCTTCACTGGCTACCGATGCTTAACAATCACGGGCAGTTGACGCGAAAAAGACCGCGCAACTGCCGCAAGCGTTATGCATCTATAAAACTGAAGGAGTCATAAAGTGGATCCAATTCTCATTAAAGCTTTAGAGTCTTTAACTAATACTTCGAATATTGCTGCTCTTCATACTAGCGACGAAGACACTATTAAAGTCACGCTAAAAACTCTTCATAAAAATGGTGTTGGCTTGCCGCCGCAACTTATTGAAAATTGGCTGTTAGCTAACAAATGGCAGCCTAATCCAATTAAAAGTGTCGTACAGTGGGCTAGCACCATTGGTAGTGGTGGCAGTGTTCGTCTCAAATTCAAAGACAGCGCCCCAAAAGAAAAAGAAGTATGGGCACGGTTAAATGCATAACAAGCCAAAGCAACCGACGTAAAATGCACGCGGCTGTTTGGGGCGTTATGTACTTTTACGGAAAATCATAAGATTATGGATGAAAATGCTGAAATTTGGCGTCAGTACTACGAAAAGGCACTGTCTCGCCCACATTCAAAACGTACTGAACTTGCAGCCCAACTCAATGAATCAAACCTCAAAGTAGCCACTGACTGTGGGTGTGGAACAGGCAGTGATATCGAGTACTTAGAGCAACAGGGTTTTCAAGTTCATGGCTTCGATATTAATCCTGAATCGGTAGCTATCTGTAGAGACAGGTTTGGGTTAAAGTCATTGGTGGATATCGTAGAGTCTTCTTTTGAATTGTTCGACTATCCAAAATCTGGGGTAGTTATCGCAAACTCAAGCTTGTTCTTCGCTGACCCAGGCAAACTTGAATCGACTTGGGGCAACATTAAATCTTCAATTGAAGTCGGTGGGGTGTTTGCTGGTGACTTCATGGGTTTCAAAGACAGTTGGGCTAATAATTATCGTAGTCCAACAACACCTTTAACGGAGTCTGAGGTCAAGGGGCTGTTCTCGGATTTTGAAATTGTCAGGTTCTTTGAGCGTGATGAAAAATCGAAGACTCCATTGGGTAAAATGAAGCATTGGCATACATATTCCGTGGTCGCGGTGAAACGTACATAACAAACGCGTCAATTAGGATGCTCGCAAGCTCGCGCCTATTACGCGAGCGTTACGTGCTTAGATGAATTGGAGAACACACTTGGACTTAACACCAACATTTAAAAGCGAAAAATTTCAATGCCCCCATTGTGGCGTGGTATCACAACAGAACTGGTTCGACGCGAATAGCGCCAGCCATGCCGCAAACAGCATTCTTAAACATGTTTTCTATGATTACAGAACTCACGTTAGGGACTACCAGCAGGAAGCTATTAGTAACTTTATCGGCGAAGTAGAAGTGGCCAATGATAGGCACATGCTAGAGTTTGTGCCAGATATTTTCGCTGTCGCCACATGCTCAACATGCAACCAAGTAACACTTTGGGTTAACAGAGAAATTGTTTACCCAAAACAAATGTCAGTGGCGCCACCCAATAATGATATGATGCAGGAGGTACAAGATTTATACCTTGAAGCGTCTACTATCGTTACGGATTCACCTAAAGGGGCAACTGCGCTATTGAGGTTGGCATTACAACTCCTTCTCAAACAACTTGGAAAGTCTGGGAAAAATATTAACAATGACATTAAAGAACTAGTAGCCGAGGGATTAAGTCCAAAAATTCAACAGGCATTGGATTTGCTTCGTGTCGTGGGAAATAACGCAGTGCATCCAGGCCAAATAAACCTCGAAGATGGTCGAGAAATCGCATTGAAACTATTTCATGTTCTTAATTTTATTGCTGATGAAATGATTACCAAGCCAAAAGAGCTTGCGTTGCTTTACACAGATATCGTGCCAGATGAAACAAAGCAGCACATCAATGAGAGAGACGGTAAATAAATACATCAAAAATGTCCCACATAACACGGCGCTCAAAATGGACGCAAATTCCGCTGCGCTCCATTTGCGCCCTTTAGCTTGGCGTTACTTTCAAGGAAGTTAAATGACCATAATATGTCTCGAAGGCGCTAGTGGAGTTGGCAAGAGTACTGCTTCCAAATTTATGGAAAGTGAGTATGGATATGTCCGGATACCTGAAGTGAATGAGTTGTTTGAGCGTTCATCCAATGAGCCAGATGATTGGTATTTCCGGATGCAAGTAAAGCGCTGGGAGTTAGCGAAAACAGAGTCAGAGTTAGGAAAAGTAGCCATTTTGGATGGAGATCATTTGCAGCCAGTTTGGTATAACTGGATATTCGATGATCTGAATTTTCAGCCTGTGAATGAGGTTTTAGACTTTTACTCAAAAGCATTTCTGCAAGGCTTACTAGATTTTCCCGATGCATACGTTTTATTGCATGTTGGTATTGATGAATTGCGAGCTAGGAAAGATAACGATAAGAGTCGAAAGAGAAGTAACTTTGATATGCACTTTCGCTTGATAGAGCCTCAACGTGAATACTTTGAATCGTTGCTATCAGGTGGGCATGAAGGGGTTAGTTTCATAGACGCAACTTCTCCAATGGCTATTGGTAATTACTGCCGTAATATTGAGAAAACAGTTCTGACTAAGAAGCCAGGATTTGATGTCGTTGAGGCTTACATCAAGTCAAAAGTAACAAGTAAAGGCAAGGGACGCGAAAAAGCCACACCTATGCATTAAGCGTTATACGCTTAATGGAAAATGATACAAAAAGGATGTTATGAAGTTATCTGAGTTACAAAGTCATATAAAAGAATTCGATTATGCGCCAGAGCAATCTGAACACTATTTTTTAAAACTAATCGAAGAAGTTGGCGAATTATCGGAATCAATTCGCAAAGGTAAACGTGGGCAACCAACGCTAGATGAACTCAAAGGTTCAATCGCAGAAGAGTTATATGACGTCTTGTACTATGTTTGTGCTTTAGCCAATATTCACGATGTAAACCTTGAGAAAACGCATGAACTAAAAGAAGTTTTGAATAAGGTTAAGTACAACCGATAGGACGCGTATAACAAATTGTTCAAGAGGGATTCAGCACGCGTGGCATTTTTACTATGCGTTGGTTTAAGTGATTAAGGTGGTATGCGGTAGCATCGGTGTTGCGTGCTTCACCCCTTAACAAGGCATTCTACAGCTTTAACTTAATGGGACACCCATCGTAACTTGACGATTCTTCTCTATACTGTATATTTAACCAGTATATTTCTTATGGAAGAGAG
>NZ_JAEMUI010000008.1 GCF_016461715.1 Marinomonas spartinae
GTTATCGCTATTTCAAAAAAGAATTGTTAACAGAGACAAGTGAACGAATTTGCGCATTGCGCACACCTGTTTGCTTGACGGTCATAGAGGCGTTGAACCACCTGATCCCATCCCGAACTCAGAAGTGAAAAGCGCCATCGCCGATGGTAGTGTGGGAGATCCCATGTGAGAGTAGGTCGCCGTCAAGCTTTAAATTAAGAAGTCCTAATCAATAATTAGGCAGTTAAGAATTTGGTTTTATTAGACAGTTGCTAATAAAACAAACCAGTTTTCTTGATGATCATAGATGCATTGAACCACCTGATAAACGCCACAGACGTTCTCAGAAGTGACTCTCAAATTCGCCGCAGCGCTCGCCATCACCGATGGTAGTGTGGGCTTGGTTGAATTAGAAAGTCATGTGAGAGTAGGTCGTTATCAAGCTTTAAGTTAAGAAGTCCTAATGAGTTATTAGGCAGTTAAGAATTTGGTTTTATTAGACAGTTGCTAGTAAAACAAACCAGTTTTCTTGATGATCATAGAGGCATTGAACCACCTGATCCCATCCCGAACTCAGAAGTGAAAAGTGCCATCGCCGATGGTAGTGTGGGAGATCCCATGTGAGAGTAGGTCGTTATCAAGATTTAATTAAGAGAAACCCTATCCTGCTAAGCAGGGTGGGGTTTTTTCGTTATGGGGCATCTCAACCATCGCCGATGGTCGTGTTGGGCTCTCTATAACAGACAAGCATGTGAAAGTAGGTCGTATCAAGATTTTAAATAGGAAGCCCTGATAGCTTATGCTGTTGGGGCTTTTTTTCGTCTACAGAAAATCTAAAAAATAAAAAAGGGGAGTCAACCTCCCTAAAAATTAGACGCACCTTGCTATCGTATTCGCTTGCGCCTGTTTCGCAGGCTCAACGCGTCGGCGCGAATCCAATAGCATGGTGACGATTGATCTGAGTTAATCTTTTCAAAGATAGAGCGTTAGATCAAGGGTTCCATCTCGGAACTCAGAAGTGACTCTTTTTTCGCCGTAGGCGCTCGCCATCGCAGATGGTAGTGTGGGCTAGGCTGAATTAGACAGTCATGTGATTGGTTATGTTCCGAAGGAACCAGCCAAAGACGCCGGAGGCGCTGCGAAGCAGGATAACACATAGCGTTAGATCCGTGAGGTCGTTATCAAGATTTAATTTGAGAAAGTCCTGATCAGAAATGGTCGGGGCTTTTTTACGTATCAAGAAACGTTTAAACCATCAGTCGCGTTGAACCAGCTGATCCTATGGTACCCTCCCACTTGATATGTCATGGCGCTGGCTTTACGCTAATCGGTAAAGTCTGAGGCGAGTTCTCATGGTGAGTTATTATGCAGATAGGATCGGAGGAGTATGGAAAAGTTAGCAGATGGCATATGGATATTTAATGGTGACTCTGTTCAATTCTTAGGGCTGCCATTTTCCACTCGGATGACAGTGGTTCGATTAACGAGCGGTGAGCTTTGGGTTCATAGCCCTATTAAATTATCGGACTCAATCAAAGCGCAACTCGACGGTTTAGGTCGCGTTAAATACTTGATTGCCCCTAATCATCTACATCACCTCTTCTTACCTGAATGGATCGCGTTTTATCCAAATGCTGAAGTCTATGGTACAAACGAGGTGATCAAAAAACGTCGTGATATTTCCTTCCATGGCTCTCTTAATACTATTCAAGATTGGGCTTGGGGATCGGATATTGAGCAAGAGTTGTTTTCTGGGTCTCCTTTAATGGAGGAGTGTGTGTTTTACCACACAGGCTCAGGCACGTTAATTGTCACTGATTTGGTCGAAAACTTTTCAGGTAAGGACTTTACTTATTGGCAAAGGGGGATTGCTAAATGTGTTGGTATTCTTGCCCCTAATGGGAAAACTCCTTTAGATTGGCGTTTAAGCTTTATATTTGGTAAGTCTGATGCTCGTAAACACTTCAAGCGGTTATTCGATTGGTGTCCAAAAATATTGGTCATGTCTCATGGTGAGATTGTTAGGGAGAATGCCGACCAATTTTTAGCTGAGTCGTTCAAATGGCTGAGGTGAAGTAGGCTTAGTTTTATCTGATGTTGATTTTCTATCCTTAATAAAAAAGACGCTCCTCGGCGTCTTTTCCAATCTAAATAAACCCATCCACAGTGAGCCTAAAAGCATCCATTATTTCTGATCTGTTAATAACTTAGGCACTTATCCACTTCGTTTGCAGCGCCTAAGATGACAGCGACGCGCTGGTGAATGGCTTCTGGTTGGATGTCTAGAATCCGCTGTGTATGGGTGTGGGCTTTACCACCAGCTTGCTCTAGCAGCATGGCCATTGGGTTGGCTTCGTACATTAGGCGTAGTTTGCCAGGTTTGCTTGGGTCTTTGTTGTCCCATGGGTAGATAAAGATACCACCACGGCATAAGATGCGGTGTACATCGCCGACCATAGCGGCTACCCAGCGCATATTGAAGTCTTTGTTTCTACTGCCATTTTTTCCAGCGACAAGATCGTTCACGTAGTTTTGCATGCTGTCTGCCCAGAAGCGTTGGTTGGACATGTTGATAGCAAATTCTTGGGTGTCTTGGGCGACTTGTACGTTTTCTCTGGTGAGTAAAAAGGTATGAGTATCAGGGTCGAGGGTAAACATATTGACGCCCTTCCCAGTCGTTAGTACCAGCATGCTGGATGGGCCATAGAGGACATAGCCAGCGGCCACTTGTTCTTTGCCTTGGATCAAAAAGTCTTGTTCTGTCGCAGGGTTATCCCCAGTTTGGCGGTAGAGGGAAAAAATGGTACCGACCATGGCGTTGATGTCGATATTAGATGAGCCATCGAGTGGGTCAAAGGCGATTAGGTATTCGCCATTGGTATTAGCGGGTACTATGTCGTCTTCTTCTTCAGAGGCAATGGCGCGCACTGCGGGACAGGCTAACAGGGCGTCTTTTAACATGTTGTTGGAAATGACATCCAGTTTCTTCTGCTCTTCACCTTGAACGTTTTCATTGCCAGCCATGCCTAAAATGCCAGCAAGAGAGCCTTTTTTGAGAGCGTTGGAAATATCGACACAGGTGTTCACGGTGACGTTCAATACAGATTGTAACGACTCAGGGGTGGCGCTGGCTGCTAAAACTTGAGATAGGTTTTGCATGGTCTGCTTTTCCTTGTTTTTAGAGAATGTAGAAATTATGCCATTGCCTGAGGGAGGTGTCAGCCAAGTGATGAGTTGTCGGTAAAATAATTGTCCATGGCTTAGTATTTCGACTAGGCTATCTCGACTAGGTTACGGTGAAAGAATCGTTTAAGGAAACGTTATGTCTGAGTTTGTTTTGTATAATCTAGAGTTAGATGGTTCTGGTGGAGCAAAGGTATTAGAAGCAAGTGATCTTCCGGTTACGCTGCCGCAAGAAGGGAGCCGTTGGATACATGTGGACAGAAGCGATGATATGGCACAAGAATGGTTCGCTTCGTTGCCTGATGTGCCATATAGCTTGGTAGAAGCCTTGTTTGCGGATGAAACTCGGCCACGTTTGGTGAAAATGGGGACGGGGATCTTATTAACGCTTAGAGGTGTTAATCTCAACCCCGGTTCTGATCCGTCCGATATGGTGTCTTTGCGCCTCTGGGTTACACCACACTTTATTATTTCGGTTCGAAAACGCCGCTTACTATCGGTTCAAGATGTGATCGAGAACTTGGAGAATAATGAAGGGCCAGTGAGTACAGCAGACTTAGTGTCGACGTTAACACATACCTTGATTAGCCGCATGGCGTCGGTGATTGATGGTCTTGAAGATGAGCTGGATGATTTAGAAGAAAATATGAGTCAGCGCATTGAAGCCGACCAGCGTGGTGAGTTGGTACAACGACGTTTGGAGTCGATTCGTTTACGGCGCTTTCTTGTTCCGCAAAAGGAAGCCATCCACAAGTTGATAGTGGAATTCCAGACATGGATGACAAGAGATCAGCTGGTTCAGGTGCAAGAGGCGGCCAACGAACTGACACGTTATGTTGAGGCGTTAGATTCATTGCGTGAACGCTGTATTTTGATGCAAGAAGAGTTCGTGAATGCGCAATCTGAGAAGATGAATGCTCGGATGTATGTTCTGTCCATATTGTCAGGCATTTTTATGCCTTTAGGGTTTCTAACTGGGTTATTTGGTATCAATATCGGCGGTATGCCTGGCACAAATAATAGCGCCGCTTTTTGGATTTTTTGTGGTGCGTTGGCGCTGTTAGGCACCACTCAATTTCTGGTTATGCGTAAGAGTCGCTGGTTCTAGACGAGGTAAGCTCGTTGAAATAGATCAAAGCCTTTGATAGAGAATCTAAGGCTTTGTCTGATTTATTTTTCCAGGGTTTTGATGCCGTCTTTGGTACCTAATAACAATACGTCAGCCGGGCGGGCGGCAAATAAACCATTGGTCACCACGCCTACGATGTTGTTGATGCTTTTCTCAAGCGCCACGGGGTCAAGAATGTCGAGGTTGTAGACATCTAAAATCTGATTGCCGTTATCGGTAATGACATTTTCACGATAAACAGGCGTGCCTCCCAGTTTGACCAGTTCTCGAGCCACATGACCGCGTGCCATTGGAATCACTTCAATTGGCAGCGGGAAGGCTCCCAACACATCCACTAATTTTGACTCATCCGCGATGCAGACGAATAGATCACTACAGGCGGCCACGATTTTTTCACGGGTAAGCGCTGCGCCACCGCCTTTGATCAGGTTTAAATGATGGTCTGACTCATCGGCACCATCGATGTAAACACGCACTTCGTTGACGGCATTGAGGCTGTAAACAGGAATACCATGGCCTTTTAGACGCAACGTCGAGGCTTCAGAACTGGCGACGGTGCCATCAAAACGATGTTTGTGCTTGGCCAATTCATCAATAAACAGATTGGCGGTGGAGCCTGTGCCGACGCCGACAATGGTATCGGCCTTTAGCATAGGGAGAATGTACTCGATTGCCGCTTCGGCGACGGCTTGCTTTAATTCATCTTGCGTCATGGGACGTTTCGCCTTTTCTTTTATTATAGAGATAAGCGTGTTTTGCTCTTGCCACGTGTGAGGTGGTGCAAAGAACGCCTGATTTTGGGAGCATTATTATGACAAATAAGCCTCCTCTGATGGTGGGCGTATTATAAGCGCTTCAGATGCCTATTGTTAGTCTCGTATTTGCCGATTTTATGCGCTTTTGATGACGCGCAAAGGGAGATCGACCTTTGCGTGAAGTGAGCCAAAAGAGTATATTTCCTACTCAGTTTTTTGACTCGCAGCGACAGCGTAGGCGTCACCAAGGATGTTGCGTTGTCGATTTATTTTTCATTTAGGACACACTATGCCTCATACCATGATCAAAAAGATTCTACAGGCGCGCGTTTATGACGTTGCCGTGGAAACACCACTGTCTCGTGCTAATCAATTATCGACTCGATTAGGCAATGAGATTATTTTGAAGCGAGAAGATTTGCAGCCAGTTTTCTCTTTCAAGATTCGTGGGGCATACAACAAAATTTGTCAGTTAACACCCGAAGAACGTGCCCGTGGCGTGATTGCTGCCTCGGCGGGTAATCACGCACAGGGATTGGCTTTGGCGGCCAAAAAGCTTGGTATTCAAGCGACAATTGTCATGCCTGCGACGACGCCAGAAGTCAAAGTCACAGCGGTGCGTAACCATGGTGCCGAAGTAGTGTTATTCGGTGATGCGTTTGATGAAGCGTCTGCCAGATCTCGCGAAATTATGGATGAGACGGGTCAAGTCTATGTGCACCCCTTCGATGATCTTGACACCATCGCGGGTCAAGGAACCATTGGCATGGAGATCTTGCACCAACATGAAGGCAATATTGACGCGATTTTTGTGCCCGTTGGTGGTGGTGGCTTAATTGCAGGGATTTCTGCTTATATCAAATATCTTCGTCCAGAGGTCAAAATTATTGGCGTTGAGCCAGAAGATGCTGCTTGCCTAAAAATCGCCTTGGAAAAAGGCGAGCCCACTCGCTTGGCTACTGTGGGGATTTTTGCGGAAGGGGTGGCCGTGGCTGAAATTGGGAAAAACACCTTTGCCATTGCCAAAGATACGGTGGACGAAGTGATAACTGTGACCACAGATGAAATGTGTGCGGCGATCAAAGACATCTATGATGATACGCGTTCTATCACCGAGCCGGCCGGTGCATGTGCGCTTGCTGGTTTGAAAAAGTATATTGAGCGTGAAGGGGCGAAAGGACAAACGCTGATTGCGATCAACAGCGGGGCCAATGTGAACTTTGACCGTTTGCGCCATGTGTCGGAACGCGCTGAGTTGGGGGAAAAACGTGAAGCCATCATTGCGGTTAAGATCCCTGAAAAGCCCGGCAGTTTTAAAGATTTCTGTCAGGCGCTAGTAGGACGCAATATTACCGAATTCAATTACCGCTACGGTGATGATAACCAAGCGGTGATTTTTGTGGGGGTGGCGTTGGGTGGCAGTCCACATAGCCGCAAAGAATTATTGGCCGATTTGAAAGGCTATGAAATCATCGATTTGACCGACGATGAAACCACCAAAGTGCATGTTCGCCACATGATTGGTGGGCACCTGCACAGTGATAAGGGCGAATTGATCTACAGTTTTGAGTTCCCAGAGCGTCCTGGTGCGTTGTTGAAATTCCTCAATACGCTGGGCGGTCATTGGAATATTTCTATGTTCCATTATCGAAACCATGGGGATGCCTATGGTCGTGTGTTGGTGGGACTACAAGCCGTCGGTGAGGAAACCGATGTGACCCGTTATTTAGACGAGTTGGGTTATCCTTACCAAGATGAGAATGACAACCCTGCTTGTAAGCTGTTTTTCGCTAACTAGGCAAAAATCGGTTATTATTAAGCTAATTTTATAACATGCCACACAACCCGTGTTTTGCCAGAGCAAAACACGGGTTGTGTGGTTCTGATTCGGCACAAAATGTTGTGCATTAAGTCGAGCATTAAAGGTTTCCTGTGAACATTCAAACTTTGTTAAATCAACGTATTCAAGCGGCTATGGTGGCAGTTGGTGCACCTGAAGACGCCCCCGCACTGGTTCGTCAATCGGCGAAAGCGCAATTTGGTGATTACCAAGCTAATGGCATTATGGGGGTGGCGAAAAAGTTAAAGATGAACCCTCGCCAATTAGCGGAGCAAGTATTAGAAAAGCTTGAACTGGACGATCTTGCCGACAAAGTCGAAATCGCAGGCCCAGGTTTTATTAATATTTTTCTAAAAAATACTTGGTTGAGTGAAGCGTTGATGCGTTTGCGTCACAGCGATCGATTAGATGTGCCGATGGCCGACATCAAAGAAACCGTGGTAGTGGATTACTCTGCGCCTAACCTTGCCAAAGAAATGCACGTCGGTCATTTGCGTTCTACTGTGATTGGGGATGCGGTGGTTCGCACCTTGGAATTCTTAGGACACAAGGTGATTCGTCAGAACCATGTGGGCGATTGGGGCACACAATTCGGTATGTTGTTGGCGTATATGGAGCGATTACGTGCCGAAAACCAACAAGTCAGTATGGCGCTGTCCGATCTTGAAACCTTTTACCGTGCGGCCAAACTGTGCTTTGATGAAGATCCTGAATTTGCGAATCGTGCCCGTGAATTAGTGGTGGCGTTGCAATCTGGCGATAAAGACTGCTTGGCGCTTTGGAATGAGTTTATCAATATCTCGCTGAATCACTGTGAAGAGACCTACACCATGTTGGGTGTCTCTTTAACTCGAAAAGATGTGATGCCGGAGAGTGCTTATAATGATGATTTGCCACAGGTTATCGATGATTTAAAAGCACAAGGATTATTAACCGAATCGAATGGGGCACAGTGTGTCTTCTTGGAAGAGTTTGCCAATAAAGACGGTGAAATTACCCCGATTATTGTGCAAAAAAGCGGTGGTGGTTTCTTATATGCAACGACCGATTTGGCAGCCGTGCGCTACCGCTACAATACATTAAAAGCCGATCGTTGTTTGTATTTCGTCGACGCTCGCCAATCCTTGCATTTCCAGCAGATCTTCACGTTATCTCGTAAAGCGGGTTTTGCTCCACAGGACGCTCGTCTTGAACACATGCCATTTGGTACCGTGATGGGCAGCGATGGCAAACCCTTCAAAACGCGCTCTGGTGGTGTGGCAAAATTGTCGGCTTTGTTAGAAGAAGCGCAAGAGCGTGCTTTCAAATTGGTGGCGTCTAAAAATCCAGACATGCCAGAAGACGAGCAGCGTAACATTGGTCGTGTGGTGGGCATTGCGTCAGTCAAATACGCTGATTTATCGAAAAGCCGCACCAGCGACTACCAGTTTAATTGGGACAGTATGTTGAGCTTTGAGGGGAATACCGCCCCTTACCTGTTATACGCCTACTCTCGTGTGGCCAGCATTGTACGTCGTTCAGAAATGAAGATTGATGATTTACAAGGTGATATCGTAATCCAAGAGGCTCAAGAACGGGCGCTTGCGATGCAGCTGGTGCAATTTGAAGAAGCGATTCAGCAAGTGGTGAACGATGGGATGCCCCATTTTCTGAGTGCGTATTTATACGACTTGGCAGGTACTTTTATGACCTTCTATGAAGCTTGCCCAATCTTGAATGCCCAAGACGACGTGAAAATCAGCCGTTTGCAATTGGCATTGGCGACCGCCTCGACGTTGCAGCAAGGCTTGAACTTGTTGGGTATTGAGACCTTGGAGCGCATGTAGTCGCTAACGAGGCGTTTGTCCGTCACGGTATGAAGTAGAATATTGTTGTATTCATACCTCGTTAAAAGGCGCTTTTCTCATGGGAAACGCGCCTTTTTGTTTTTCGTGTTTCTTTGGCTATCACATAATTTGAGACCAATATGAAAATTTATATTGCTTACACCGGTGGCACCATTGGCATGGTACCTTCTGATAATGGCTTAGTGCCTGACGCCGCTTTTGCCGACCACTTAAGCCAGCACCTCAATGAATCGGACGAATTCGTTCATGAATTTGTGATCCAACGTTATGAGAACTTGATTGATTCTTCTAACGCGACACCACAAGATTGGCAAAATATCGCCCATGATATTGAAAGCAAATGGCATGAGTTTGATGCCTTTATCGTCCTTCATGGTACGGACACCATGGCTTATAGCGCCTGTGCTTTGTCTTTGATGTTTGCCAATAGTGATAAGGCCATTATCCTGACCGGATCACAAGTACCTATGTATAAAGTGCGAACAGACGCCATGATCAATGTCATGGGGGCCATTTCAGCATGTGAAGAAGGGGTACAAGGCGTGTTTCTCTTTTTTGCTGGTCGATTGATCGAAGGGGATCGAGCACACAAAGCCCACACTACGGATTGGCAAGCCTTTAGTTCTCCTAATTACCCAGAACGTGGCGTATTAGGCATTGATTGGCGCTGGCGTTCTGAAGACATTCATCACGCTCCCATGAGTATTCACATTCCAGCGATGCAAGACAGCGCAGTGACGATTCTTCCTGTCTTTCCGGGTGTACAAGCAATACATTGGCAAGGGTTGCTGAATGATAAGGTGAAGGGGGCTGTTTTATTAAGTTATGGTGCGGGGAACGCCCCAGATAAAGACCCTGAATTACTTGCCTTGCTAAACACTGCATCCGACCGTGGTGTGACCATTGTGAACGTTAGTCAATGTGGAGCGGGCAGTGTTG
Source organism: Marinomonas spartinae (assembly GCF_016461715.1). Classification (GTDB taxonomy): domain Bacteria; phylum Pseudomonadota; class Gammaproteobacteria; order Pseudomonadales; family Marinomonadaceae; genus Marinomonas; species Marinomonas spartinae_A. The sequence continues at coordinate 9,673 of NZ_JAEMUI010000008.1, forward strand.
CCGCAGGGGCTTACGCAGCAGGGTCTGCGCTCGTCGAGGCGGGCGTGATCTCGGGCTTAGACATGACTTACGAAGCGGCTTTTGTCAAACTGCATTTTTTGATTGGTCAAGGGCTGTCGCGTCAGCAAATTATCGCGGCTTGGTAAAAAAATAAAATAGGCCATCTTGAGGGAGAGAGGCTAGCCAATGACGGGATAAAAAACTTACAATGCGATTATGTAAACTTTTGTTTCTGATGAACTCTCTCTTTAAAACGGATTTTATATGGCGCTCTTGTATGTACTCTTGGTTCTCATTTGGTCGACTGGCTTTATTACCGGCAAGTTTTTAGTTGGTTTAATTGATCCTAATATTTACCTCACTATTCGTTTTTTGGGGGTGGGTGGGCTTTTTACTCTTATCGCCGTATTTCAAAGGCGCCGCTTTCCTAGTTGGAATGAACTACCTAAGCACATTATCGCAGGGATGCTGATGAATGGCTTTTACTTAGCATTCGCCTATGTGGCCATCGCGAAAGGTTTACCTGCAGGTATTATGGCGCTGATTGGAGCGCTACAGCCAGCGTTAGTCACCCTGCTTGCCTTCTTACTGATCAAAGAAAAAACCTCGATAAAAGGCATCATAGGAATGCTGATTGGTATGGTGGGGTTGGTGTTGGTCTTGAGTCCGGTTTTTGAGTTGGATTTGAGCCATGGTGGGGTTTCTTTTCTCACCTTATTGTTTGCGTGTTTAGGTATTTTATCCTTATCCCTAGGGGTGACTTACCAGAAAATGTCGATTTCTTCTTCCGATTTATTCTCATCAATGGCAATACAAAATTTGGCCGCCGCCGTCGTGACGTTCTGTTTTGCATTGGTGCTAGGTGAACATGTCTTTAAAGTACAACTTGAAACCTTCGCACTTATTGCATGGGGTATTATTGTTTTATCCTGTGGTGGCGTGTTCTTAATGGTTTGGCTACTGCGCAAAGTGAAAGCCTCACAAGTCACCACCGTCATGCTATTGGTTCCACCCCTAGCGGCGGTCGAAAGCTACTTCTTATTTAATGAGCATATGACATGGGTACAAATCACTGGTTTTGTTGTGACCATTGCAGGTGTGTATTTAAGCCGAGCGAAGCCCGCTTAGAGTTCATTTTATGTTGGTTATTAAAAAGGCCTGATGAAGTTCACCAAGCCTCTTAGAACATGAAAACGTGTTTACCTGTATCTGGTAAGCGTTCTATCAAGCGCGTTTTTTATCTAATAGTCTGACTTTTGCTTCGGTGCGGTCGAGCTGTGTACCAAGGCGTTCCATATCGTCGACGAAGCTGTTGAATTCGATTTTGCTAGGCAGTAGTTGACTATTGGTTTGCAGGTATTGAACCAGTTGTAGACGAAGCGTGGTGGCGGTTTCTTTGCCCCAAGACCATTGCTTGCGAAGCAGACGAGCTAGGGCGGCGGCAGGCAGATCACCAATATGATCGGCAAGTAAGCCTTCCCAATCCAGTTCAAAGTTTTCCATGACTTTGTGTAGTGTCATTAAGGCTTGTGCGTTGCCTTGAATGCGCAAGTCACCATCAAACAGACCATCGCCTTCGAGCAGCTTACGATAGGCTGAGCTTGGCCCTTGAACTAGGGTATCTAGGCGAGGATCCAAGTCGATTTCATCTAAGCTTTCTGGACGATGCAACATAACGCCTTGTTCAAGAATATGAACTTGCAGTGTCAGAGAAAAGTCTTCGATATGTAGGAAAATTTGCTGGCCAGCCAGTTTGCTGAGACGTGCTTGAGAAGGTTCATCTTGTTTTAGGGCAAGATTGACGGCGCGTTCAATGGCGCTAATGGCAGACAAACTAAGCGAGCTCATGACAATTCCTAGTGATGATAAAACAACGGGTTAAACTTGATGAATTTGAATCACGGAAGTTTCTCGCGTCTGACCTTCTTTTTCAAGGCGCTCTAGGTATATTTGCCAAAGTTCATCGTAATGTTGGCCGAGATTGTAGAGGTAATCCCAAGAGTAGAGGCCGGAGTCGTGGCCATCATCAAAGGTGATTTTTAGGGCATAGTTGCCGGCCCCTTCGATATTGTTAATAGCGACGTCTTTTTTGCCAACTTGTAAAATGGGGATGGTTAAACCATGTCCGCGCACTTCAGCGGACGGGGAGTGCACTCGCAAGTACTCCGCACTGAGGCGGAATACTTGCCCATCAGCAAACGCCAGCTCCAATTCACGAGACTTCTTATGGTAGTGAACTTTTGTCGGAGTGGGTGTGGTTGCCATGAGTGCTTTCTCTTGTTTTGTGTTGGATTAAAGGATGTATTGGCTAAGGTCTTCGTTTTCGATGATCTCGCCCAGCTGTTCATCGACGTAAGCGGCGGTAATATCCACTTCTTGACCATCAGGCATGTCACTGGCCGAGTAAGAGACTTCTTCTAACAGTCGCTCTAATACGGTATGTAGACGGCGAGCACCGATGTTTTCTGTCCGCTCATTCACTTGGAAGGCGATTTCCGCAATGCGATGGATCCCTTCTTTGGTGAAGTTGATGTTAATGTTTTCTGTAGCCGCTAATGCAATGTATTGCTGCGTCAGTGAGGCACTGGGTTCTACCAAAATGCGCTCGAAGTCATTTACCGTAAGAGCATCCAGTTCAACTCGAATCGGCAGGCGACCTTGTAATTCAGGAATCAAATCCGATGGTTTGGTTAAATGGAATGCCCCTGAGGCGATAAATAAAATGTGATCTGTTTTGATCATGCCGTATTTGGTACTGACCGTGCAGCCTTCTACAAGAGGCAGTAAGTCACGTTGTACCCCTTCTCGGGAGACTTCACCACCAGAGCGCTCGGAGCTTTTTGCCACTTTATCGATTTCGTCTAGGAAGACGATACCATTTTGTTCAACGGCTTCCACCGCACGGGCTTTTAATTCGTCTTCGTTAATCAATTTAGACGCTTCTTCGTCACGTACTTGGCGAAGGGCATCTTTTAGTTTCATTTTACGGCTCTTGGTTTTGTGGGAGCCTAAGCTTGAGAACATGTTTTGTAGCTGGCTGGTCATTTCTTCCATGCCAGGAGGTGTCATGATCTCGACGCCAATGGGTGTATCAGCCACGTCGATTTCTATTTCTTTATCGTCTAGTTTGCCTTCGCGCAATTTTTTACGGAAAGCTTGGCGTGTGCTGTTATCTTCCAATTCTGGGTCACCACCTCGTGCGGGGGGCAGTAGCACATCTAAAATACGATCTTCTGCGGCATCTTCGGCTTTATGACGCAGTTTAGCCGTTTCTTGCTCGCGTAGCATTTTGATCGACATTTCGACCAAGTCACGAATGATGGATTCTACATCACGGCCCACATAACCCACTTCGGTGAATTTAGTCGCTTCGATTTTGATAAAAGGGGCGTTAGCCAGTTTCGCCAAACGACGGGCAATCTCGGTTTTACCAACCCCGGTGGGGCCAATCATTAAGATATTTTTTGGGGTGATTTCGGCACGCATGTCTTCAGGGAGTTGCATGCGACGCCAGCGGTTACGTAGGGCTATGGCCACCGCACGCTTGGCTTTTTGTTGACCAATAATATGATTGTCTAACGCGTTAACCGTCTCTCTTGGGGTCATGCTGCTCATCTTGGCTCTCTTAATTATCTTTGTCAGAAGTGTCTTCTGAGGAAATGTTTTTGGTTGAGTTGTCTTCAAGCTTAGGGTCGATAATGATTTCTTCAATGGTTAAGCTATGGTTAGTGAAGACACAAATATCGGCGGCGATGTTTAGACTTTTCTCAACAATCTCTTTTGCCGATAGGTCGGTATTGTCGATTAAGGCACGGGCTGAGGCTTCAGCAAAGTTGCCACCAGAGCCAATGGCTAAGGCGCCGTGTTGTGGCTCAACAACATCACCGGTCCCTGTAATGATTAACGTGCTGTCTTTGTTGGCGACAATCAACATCGCTTCAAGGCGACGCAATGCTTTGTCGGAGCGCCAGTCTTTCGCCAGATCGACAGCGGCGCGTACCAAGTGACCTTGGTGCTTTTCCAGTTGCCCTTCGAAGCGTTCGAATAAAGTGAAGGCGTCCGCTGTACCGCCAGCAAATCCAGCAATGACTTCACCACGATATAAGCGGCGTACTTTACGTGCATTGCCTTTCATAACTGTGTTGCCTAGAGACACTTGTCCATCGCCGCCTACGACGACTTGATTACCTTTGCGTACCGTTAAAATCGTTGTCATGGGTCTACTCCAGTTTCGATTCTAAACAAAGTGGGGGCAGTTCGACGATTTTCAAGCAGGAGAGCGTCTGACAAACGTCTTCCTTGTTATGTGCGAACTTTTGAAATGTCTTTTGCTTTATTTTGGGGATTCTAGTGGGGTTGGTGGGTCTGCAAGGGAAAGTTCACCCCTAGTTGTAAGGAGGATTTCTTCTGGCGGCGATGTTGAAAAGAGCGTTCGTCGCCAGAAGAAAGTCATGGGAAAAGATTATTGGTTTTCTTTTTTGATTTTGTAAGGGTAAGACTCGATGCGCATATCGACTAATTTATCTTCAATATGGTTCATGACAGAACGATCATTGAATGGCCCAATGACAACACGATACCACGGCTTACCATCTTTGGTGCTAAGGGTTTTGCGCACGCTGGTGTCGACAATACCGGATAGAATCAGCTTGGCCCGTAAACGGTCCGCATCTTTAGGGTTTCTAAAGGAGGCCGCTTGAAGCATATAGAGGAAATCCTGCTCACCGCGAGGCTCGTACTGATAAGCCTTAACGTGCTCTGTTTTGACTTCGCTATCTTGTAAAATGCTATAAAAATCAAACGACTCTTTCTTTTTGTCTGCCGGCTTTGCTTCCGCTTTTTTCGGCTCGGCTTTCTTCGCTTCCGCTTTGGGTGCCGCTTTGCTTTCGACCTTTGGCTTGGCGGCTGGGATAGGTTGAGTAACGGGCTTTTGTTTTACATGACTTAACCTGGTTAAACCATAAATAAAGGCGATTAGAATCACCGGAACAATAATCCATAACCACCAAGGGGTTTTGCGTTTTGGTGGGGGGGGCGTCCGGCGTGTTGCACCCTTTTTCGGGCGACTTCCTTTGGCTGCAATATTGATTGGTGTAAACATAGTTTAGGCTTTGTTAGAAATAGGGCACATTATGCTGGCTTGAACCTTAAGTTTCCAGTCTAGGTAAAGTAAATGCCTCGTGGATTGACGATTTAGCGTTTTCTAATAGGTTTCCAGTGGGTCCACATCGACCGCGTAGCGAACCTTATGCTGTTGGCGAGTGGCATGCTCAAGCCATGCGGTCATCATGGCGGTCACTTGATGGAGCGGGGCGCGTTGGGCCGATTTGAGCGATAGCAGGGCGCGATGCTGGCCTGCTTTACGAACAATAATGGCGGTATAAGGGCCAACCATAGCAATATCTGGAGGGAAATGGGGCTCAAGTTCTAAGCGCATATTGGTCAGGAGTTGCATGGCTTCTTGTTCATTGCCGGATTCGGCTCGAATCAAGACCTGATGATAGAAAGGTGGCAGAGAGAGCGCTTTACGTTCTGATAGGCCATTCAACGCAAACTGCTCATAACCCAATGTACACAGGCACTCGATGGCGGTGTGGTCAGGATGATAGGTTTGCAGTAACACATGACCTGGCTTTTTCGCACGTCCTGCCCTTCCTGCTACTTGGGTAATGAGCTGAGCCGTTCGTTCCATGCCGCGAAAATCCGCTGAAAATAATCCCGCGTCGGCGTCCATAACGATGACTAGGGTCACATTGGGAAAATGATGACCTTTGGCGAGCATCTGGGTGCCGATTAAGATGGCTTGGTCGTGCTCATGGATTTTTTGTGTTAGTTGCGTCATCGCCGATTTGCGTTGGGTGCTGTCTCGGTCTATGCGCAAAATCGGTACGTCCTTGAATAAGGGGCTTAATTGCGTCTCGATTTGCTCTGTCCCTTCGCCCACCGTGAAAAGCTCAGTTGATTGGCATTCTGGACAAGTATGAAGCAGCGCCTTTTGTGCATCACAATGATGGCAATGGAGTTTATTGGCGCGTTTGTGCACGGTAAGGTTGACATCACAGTGATCACAACTGGCGATCCAGCCACAATCGTGACACATGAGCGTTGGGGCATAGCCACGGCGATTTAAAAAAATCAGCACTTGTTCACGTTGATCTAAACAGCGCTTCATGGCTTGCAGAGCCTGCTCGCTAAAACCGTGAACCAGCGTTTGGCCGCGTAAATCCACACGCTCCATTTCTGGAATATGGGCGTTGCCAGCCCGCTGACGTAGCTTTAGCCAAGTAAAACGCTTTTGTATGGCATTGGCGAGGCTTTCAAAGGAAGGTGTTGCCGACGCCAACAGTACTGGAATGCTTAGATTCTGGGCGCGTTTGATGGCCAAGTCCCGTGCGTGATAACGAAAACCTTCATGTTGTTTGTAAGAGGCATCGTGCTCTTCGTCTATGATAATCATGCCAAGATTGGCGGCGGGCACAAAGGCGGCTGAGCGGGTGCCGATAATAACCTTGGCGTGACCACTTGAGGATAACAGCCAGGCATCTAGACGCTCTCGATCCGTCATGTTGGAATGCATCAGCACAATATTGGTATTGAGGCGATTTTCAAAGCGCTTAAAGGTTTGTGGTGTCAAACCGATTTCAGGCACCATAACGAGGACTTGTTTATCCTCGGCGATCAGTTTCTCCATAACGCGTAAGAACACTTCAGTTTTGCCGCTGCCAGTGATGCCATCTAGCAATGCCACACCAAAGCGATTTTTCATATCAAGTATTTCTTCCATGGCCATGGTTTGCTCACGATTCAGCACAGGAGGAACTTGTGTTTGGTGAGAGTGCTTTTCGCCTGCTGTATTGAAAGAACGTTGTTCGCGTCGTATCAAGCCTTTCTGTTCAAGAGACTTGCCAGCATTTGGCATGAGACCAAGTAAGGTGATGGCGTTTTGACTCATGCCATTTGGGTGTTGTTGTACGGCTTTTAAGAAGTCTTGCTGGCGGGGGGCTCGGCTGAGTAATTCAATGTCGATTGTGCGACCTGTCTCTGTCACAAACCACCAGTTTTCCGTTCGAAATTCAGCGTTTTCGCCTTTTCGCAAAGAAACGGGCAGAGCATGAAAAATAACGTCACCGATGGGGTGGTGGTAATAACGTGCTGCCCACTCACATAAGGCCATGAGTTCACTTGGTATAACCGGGGCTTCATCTTGTAGGGAGGTAAGGGATTTTAACTGGTTTTCGTCCCATTCGCTGGTATGACTAAAGGAAACGATGACGCCGAGACGACTGCCTTTGCCAAAAGGGACTTTCACTCGCATACCGGCCTGTAAGGCGTGACGTAATGCCATGGCCTTAGGGATTTTATAGTCAAATAGCGTACGCATGGGCACGGGTAGCGCCACTTGCACGTATGGGTAAGGAGTAAGAAGTGCCTCTTGCATGCTTGGATTCGTAACCTTATATTGAAAAATACATCTAATGGATCCTAGTCTCTCTAGTGTACGTTACTCTGGCTAGTGGGGGCGAGAGAGAATTTTATTGGTAAAGCGTTATAAAAAGGTTGCTGATTAGTCAATTGATCCCTAAAATACGCAGCTCTTGGAACCACTGTACAATGTCTGTACAACGAATCGTGCGGTGCTTGGCTAGGCGAAAGCCCATTTGTAGGCGGCGAAAGCTAATTATTAGACTAAGTGGCGGCACACCAAACTTGAGGTAAACGCAATGAAAAAAGATATCCACCCAAATTATGCAACCATTACTGCAACTTGTACTTGTGGTAACACATTGACTCTTAATTCGACTGCTGGCAAAGACATGCACATCGACGTATGTAGCCAATGCCACCCTTTCTACACTGGCCAACAGAAAATGTTGGACACTGGTGGTCGTGTTGATCGCTTTAAGAAGCGTTTCGGAGCGCGTCGTTCAACTAAGTAATTGGTCGAATAAACGTGTTTTTCCAGAAAAAGCGTCAAGTTATCTTGGCGCTTTTTTTGTTTGTATTTTGCACTACTGGGTTTGCCAAAACACTCGCAGATAATGCCTTATGTCACGCTAAAGGCCCGCTTGAGCGCGCCAAAGTGAAACGCATAGTCGATGGAGATACCCTGTATCTGAGCGATGGTAGACGAGTGCGTTTTATTGGAATTAATACCCCAGAGTTAGACCATAAAAAAGGCCACCATGAGCCCTATGCCGTGGCGGCGACCCAGACATTACGCGCTTTGGTGGGCAATTATGTCTACTTGCAGGCAGGGAAAGACCCCCGTGATCATTACGGACGATATCTTTTCTACGTTTTCGATAAAGATCGTATTTCATTATCAAGTCAGTTACTATCGAAAGGGCTTGGATATCGTATTGCGATACCACCTAATGTGGCTTATCAATCTTGTTTTATTCAAGCAGAGCAAACCGCTCGAAAGGCGGGGCTCGGTGTTTGGACGCAATCACTGGCGTGGCGACCGCATAGCGGTTTTGTTGTATCACAGGTAGTGATCTCGTCCATCACAAAGAACCGAGGTGGCTGGTGGTTGGCGACAGATCATGATCTGGTTATTCATTTACCCCTCAGTTCTGAGGACTATTGGCCTGCTCAGAAAGTCTACTTTTTAAAAGGGCATAACGTCGAAGTCCGTGGTTGGCAACATCATAGAAAAAGTCGCTCATCACGCTATAAATCTTGGGTTTTGTCGGTCAAATACCCAAATGATTTACAGGATTTGGGTATGCCTGAATGAGAGATGTGATAGGCTGTTCTGTGATTATAATAATAAGGTGTCACCTTTTGACGTGTCGTCGTCAAAATTAAGGCCCAATTTGTATTCTTTAATAAAACACCAAATAATAGACGGAAACATCAAAATGGCAGAAGATCTAAAAAAAGCTGCGCTGGAGTACCATGAACATCCAGTACCTGGAAAGCTAAGCGTCACTATTACCAAACCCACTGCAACCGCTCGCGATTTATCCTTGGCTTACAGCCCAGGTGTGGCTGAGCCGTGTCGTGAAATCGCCAAAGATCCAGAAGCCGCGTATCGCTATACAGGTAAGGGCAATCTTGTGGCTGTCATTTCGGATGGCACGGCGGTTCTTGGCCTTGGCAATATCGGTCCATTAGCAAGTAAACCTGTTATGGAAGGTAAGGGCGTTTTATTCAAGCGCTTTGCTGGCGTAAACTCTGTTGATGTGGAAGTTGAATCAGAAAGTCCACAAGCCTTCATCGACACGGTAGCGCGTATTGCGAATACCTACGGTGGTATCAATTTAGAAGATATCAAAGCCCCTGAGTGCTTCGAAATCGAACGTCAGTTGATTGAGCGTTGTTCTATTCCCGTTTTTCACGATGACCAACATGGTACGGCAATTGTTACCGCCGCTGGTTTATTGAATGCCCTTGAGCTGCAAGGCAAAGACATCGAAACGGCAAAAATTGTCTGTCTTGGTGCTGGTGCGGCTGCCACGGCTTGTATGAAGCTGATCATTGCGTGTGGCGCGCAAATTGAGAACATCTTTGTGCTTGATCGTAAGGGTGTGATCCATTCTGGTCGCGATGACTTGAACCAGTTTAAAGCGATGTTTGCTAATGAGACAGACAAGCGTACATTGGACGATGCAATCGATGGCGCCGATGTGTTCATTGGTGTCTCGGGGCCAGACCTTTTAACTGGCGAGCAATTGGCTAAGATGGCACCAAATCCAATTGTCTTTGCTTGTTCTAACCCTGATCCTGAAATTAATCCAGACCTTGCCCGTGCGACTCGTGATGACTTGATCATGGCGACGGGTCGTTCTGATTACCCAAATCAGGTAAACAATGTATTGGGCTTCCCCTTTATCTTCCGTGGTGCGTTAGATGTTCGTGCTACCAAGATTAATGAAGAGATGAAAATCGCCGCCGTTCACGCACTTAAAAATCTGGCCAAAGAAGAAGCGCCAGCGGATGTTGTGGCCGCTTATGGTGGTGCGGCATTGAGTTTTGGTAAAGAATATATTTTGCCAAAACCAATGGATACACGTTTGCTAACGGTTGTGTCTGATGCGGTTGCGAAAGCGGCAATTGAATCGGGAGTGGCTACTTTACCTTACCCTGATTTTTACCCGCTGCAGAATCTAGACCAGTTTGGCGTGTAAACTGAATGGGTCGTCTTGTGTGTCATAACAAGGCGATTGACACAATAAAAAGGCGATGTTGATAAGCATCGTCTTTTTTGTTTCTGATACTTAGGAACATAATAAAAAAGATACTCAATAGAACATCAACAGAATGAGGATGGATATGAAAGTTGCGATTTATTGTGGTTCTGCGAAAGGAAACAATCCTAATTTCGTTGCAGGTGTGAAGGCACTGGCCACCTATTTTGCTGAGAAAGACATTGAAGTGGTGTACGGTGGCGGAAAAGTTGGATTAATGGGTGAGATGGCTGATGCAATGATCGCCGCAGGCGGTAACGTCATTGGTGTGATTACTAAACATCTTGAAGACAAAGAGATTGCTCACCCCAATTTGACCGATTTATACGTGGTTGAAGACATGCATGAGCGTAAGGCCAAAATGGCGGAATTGGCCGATGCCTTTGTGGCGTTACCGGGTGGCATTGGTACCTTAGAAGAGATTTTTGAAGTCTGGACCTGGGCGCAGATTGGTCTTCATGAAAAGCCTTGTGCCTTTTACAATATTGAAGGCTTTTATGATCCCTTATTTACGATGGTTGATCGTATGTTTGAAGCCGGTTTTGTCAAAGCCCCTTATGTAGACATGCTAATACGCGCCCAAACCCCCGAAGATTTATTAGCGGCGTTTGAAACATACCAAGCCCCCGCGCAAAAGTGGGCTTGAGTCTGTCTAGGCTCAGTGTGCTTAAGCACCACGTATCACCAACACTACAGACAAAAAAACCAAGCCATGAGCTTGGTTTTTTCTGTAGAACAGATGTCTTAACCCCAGCCTAATAACAGGTTGCCTAGAAGAGATTTTCCAGTGCGTTATCGGTTTGTTTTTCTTGCTGGGCATCATTATCTTGGCCGTTGTCCGACCCCAAACTGCTTTGAGTGCGTCGCGGCGGCACGTGATCTTTACGGAAGATCTCGAAGATGGCATTTTTCTGGCCTGGTAAGGCCCGTTGTCCGGTTTTTGGATCAATTCGAACGGTAACCAATGAGGAAGGCTTATAGATATAAGCAGGTGGAGTGCCTTCCAAGGCGGGACGCATATAATCGATCCAAGTCGGTAAGGAAACCGATCCCCCCCATTCTTGATAGCCATTGGTGTCTGTCCCCAAACTGGTTGAGTTATCAAAGCCACTCCAGACTGTTGCAACGATTTTGCCATTAAAGCCGGAGAACCAAGCATCTTTACCATCGTTGGTGGTACCGGTTTTACCTGCAAGATCGGGGCGATCCAATACACGAGCACGACGTCCCGTACCGAGTTTAATAACGTCTCGCATAATGCTATACATGATGTAATCGACACTTGGGTCCAGAACCTGTGGCGCGACAGGAAGACTGCGAACGCCTTCTGGTGTGTTAAATAAGCCCATTTGTTGATCGCCATCGGAGGACTTGTCTAGCAGCGTACAGCTATCGCATACGGTGACAGGGTTGGCTTGAAAAATGACTTTGTTGTTACGATCAGTGATGTGGTCAATCAAATAAGGTTTGACCTGATAGCCACCATTAGAGAATACGGCATACCCCGTCGCAATTTGCAATGGCGATAGGTTAGCGGTCCCCAGTGCTAGCGAAAGGTTGTGGGGTAACTCGTCTGGATTGAACCCAAAACGGCGTAAAAATTTCAATGTGGGTGGAATACCTAGATCATCCAATAGACGCACCGATACGATGTTCTGGGAACGATATAAGGCGGGTCTTAGACGTGTTGGACCATAGAACTTACCGCCGTCATTGGTTGGCCGCCAGGCTTTGGCTAGCCCTGTATCACTAAATACCACAGGGGCATCGTTGATCGTCGTCGCGGCGGTATAACCGTGGCTCAGGGCGCTGGAGTAGATGAAAGGCTTGAAGTTAGAACCTGGTTGACGCTTGGATTGCGTGACACGGTTATATTTACTTTCGTAGTAGTTAAACCCGCCAACCAAGGCTTGTATTGCGCCATCTTTGCTGCGTAAAGAGACTAGGGCACTTTGTAGTTTGGGGATTTGCGCTAACAGCCAGCCTTGGTTTTGGTCGGGTCTGACGCGGATAATATCACCCGCTTGCATAATATCCGTCGTTTTAGTGGGGGCTGGACCTTGCGAGTTTTCGTCAATATAAGGTTTTGCCCAGCTCATGCCATCCCATGGTAGGGTGTAGGTGGTGCCATCAGACAATAACAGGTTGGCTGTTTGATCCGTTGTGGAAAGCACCAGAGCAGTTCGCCATTTCTGTAAGCCAGAATAGCTGTTAAGCGCTTTTATCTGCTCGGCTTGAGTATCTTGCAATAAGTCCGGCTTTTTATCGAGTACTCCGCGATAGCCATGGCGAGTATCGTAGGCCAGAACACCGTCGTAGACCGCTTCATTTGCATCCTTCTGTTTTTTGGAATCAATGGTGGTGTAGACAGTGAGGCCTGCCGTATAGAGGTCGTCTTTATAGGTATCGTGCAGTTCTGAGCGTACCATTTCAGCCACATAGCCTGCATCCACTTGCGGTGTGATGCCGTGGTCTTTCGCGGTAATCGGTGCTTCTACCGCCGTTTGATACTGATCTTTGGTGATGTATCCCAAAGACAACATGCGCTGCAAAATCCAGTTGCGACGAATAAGGGCACGAGAAGGGTTCGCTACCGGGTTAAAACTGGATGGTGCCTTGGGTAGCCCCGCCAACATGGCATATTGGGCAATGTCTAAGTCTTTTAAGGGTTTGTTGTAGTAAACCTGAGAGGCGGCTTGGAAGCCATATGCGCGATTACCCAGATAAATTTTATTGACGTAAAGGGTCAGGATATCGTGCTTGGTCAGCTCGCGCTCCATTTTTAAGGAAATAAAGATTTCGGTAAATTTGCGCGTAAAAGTTTGTTTGAAAGATAAGAAATAGTTACGGGCGACCTGCATGGTGATGGTACTGCCACCACCTTGAATTTGTCCTGTGGTAATCAACTGCATAGCGGCGCGTCCCAAGCCCATGATGTCTACCCCAGGGTGATGATAGAAATTACTGTCTTCCGCCGACAAAATGGCGTGCTCTAATCCTGGCGGTAGCTGTGCATAGGTGATGGGGGTTCGACGTTGTTCGCCAAACTCGCCAATTAATTTGTGATCCGCCGTGTAGATCCTTAATGGGATTTGTAATTGAATGTCTTTGAGTTCTGCCACAGTGGGGATGCGATCTTTGACATGTTCATAGACTATAAAGGTTGCAATGGCGCCACTGACGATGCCAAAGATCGTTAAATATAGGAAGATTTTGAGTGCTTTCAACATACAGATCCGATACAGATGGATTAAAAAAGCGCCATTATAGCGAACTTCATCACAATGTAGGTGCTTAACTTTGCAGCAAATCGTGTTATCTTGCTAGTATTTGGTAGGATACCTAGTAAATAACGAGCTGCATACGTCAAGGATGAATAATGAAGCCGATTAGCCCCGATTGTGTGGTTTTTTATAGCGCCACATCATGTCGTTTTTATGATATTGAGCATATTCCTGTTCATGATTTTTCTCAATTAGACTTCTCTGGTCCTCTACCAAGAGAGAGCAACCTGGCCGAACTGCAAGCGCAGGTTGACCCGGAGAGCTACAAAAACAAAGCATTTAGCTTTATTGTCTTGCCTGATGAATGGTTGTCGAGAACAGAGCAGGACATAGAGTATAAAGTGCCAAGGGAGTTGGCTTCGTTGGCGGCACTGGCTTGCGCGGCAGAACAACATTTCACACCACCCGAAACACTGTGGTTTCATTATCAGGTCTCCCGTCGCCGACGGGGCTCTCACCTCGCTGTACTATCTTGCCACCAAAATTTAGTAGAGCAAGTATGTCGCCCGTTTAAAGCAGTTGGTATTCGCTGTTGTGTGGTGCCTTTATCCCATTGGAATGCTTATCAGTCGTTGCCATTTGGCCGGTTTCGTTTACAACAACAGGCGTTATTGCCGTTTGAGCCGGACCGAGATATTGGTCATCGACATCGAACCGTATGGTTGGCGTTTTTTGTGGTTTGTGTGATCTTAAACGTGGGATTACTGCTGTATGATTATTATTTAAATAAGGAATTTGAGCATTTTGCGGGCGAGCATCACCAAGTGATTCATGACATCTCGCTGTATGATTCTCCCTCGCCTTTGCTGACGAAAGTATTAGCAGCGGTTCGTGCTTTACCTGAGCAGGTGCGTTTATCCGCGCTGAAGAGTTACGACAATAAAGCCTTTATCGCATTGAGTCTATCTATGGAAGAGATGACATCATTATTGGCGCGTTGGCAAACGGAGTTTCCTGATTGGCAGTTCAATGTACAAGAGGAAGGGCACTCTTTGGTCGAAGTCAGAGGTATGAGTAAAAGAGGTAACAAGGAGGTTATCAATGTGGGTATCTCGATTTCATCGGGCTAACACTCTGTCCTTACCTACCCCCAGTTGGCCACTATTGAGCCTTCTGGTGTTATTACAATTTGCCGTATGGTATTCACCGATTAAATCAAGGCTTGATCAGGTGAATCGCGCAGAACAGCGGGTTCTCCAAGATGCCTATGCTAAAAAACAATGGCAGCGGCAGATTCAACAATTACGTCATCATGCATGGATTAATAAGACCCTTTTTCAGACTCGCTTGCAGGTTATGCTGGCAACTCATCAGGCTCATTGGCAATTAACCGGAACAGCATCCTTGGTGGATTGGCAGACGTTGCAAGAAACGGCGCAGAAACAGGTATCCCTACGTCTGCAGTCGGTTCGTTGGTGGTTGCAAAATGATGGACGATGGAAAGGCCGCCTACAATTTGACGTTGTCCCTGCACGAGCTAATGCCACCTACCAAAATTGGCTGCCAGTGCGTGTCGGGGAGCGTCCAGTCAAGACAACGAATTGGCAGTTGGTATCCATTATGCGGCAACAGGGTAAGGCCTCGGCGCTGCTGAAAGACGCTTACCATCATACTCTTTGGGTGACGGAAGGCAGCTGGTTACCCGAGTTAGGCGCTTCTGTGGCGTCTATCTCGTCAAAGCAAGTGCGTCTTATATCGCGAGCAGGGACTGTGGCAGCTTTACGTCTTTATCCAAAAGGAGGCGCTCATGAATAAGTGTGTCTTCCTATTGTTGATGGGGATGTATTGTTTTTCGCCTTTGCAGGCGATGGATGTGTTTTTTGAGTCGCGTCCTATTCAGGAAGTATTGCCTTGGCTGGCGGCTAAAATGAATAAAAGTTTGGTGATCAGCCCCAAGATTGATGATGTACTCACCCTCTCAATCAAAAATGCCACGTGGAAAGACGTGATTAATGCCGTGTCTAAAGAACCTGATATCTCGCTACAATGGCAAAATGGCGTGGCGGTACTGATGCCTGCCGCAACGTCCCAAGCGACCACAGCAAGTACTCATTCTTGTCAGCGATCTTTCTGGATGTTGCGCAATGCTAAAGCCAAAGAAGTGGGTAAGCAGCTTAAAACCCTGTACCCCAAAATGTCTATTGTGGTGGATGACAGAACTAACTCTATCATTACTTATTCGTGTAACGAGGTGAGCGGGCTGACGAAAACACTTGCTTGGCTGGATGTGCCGCTAAGACAAATCGAGATCAGTGCTCGCATTGCACAAGTGAGTACCTCGGCTCAATCGCAGTTTGGGGTGAATTGGCAGGCGAACCTAGCTGATAGCGTACGGACTTCTGCGGGCGGAGCGGTGGATTTAGGGGCCTTGGCTCCGACAAGTCAGTTGTCTTTTGCCAATCACAATGGGCTGGGATTATTGTCTTTTACGTTGGACATGTTAGAGAGTGAAGGGCTGGCAAAAGTATTGTCTAAGCCTAAAGTGGTGGCGTCGGAGGGGGAAAAGGCGCGTATTGAATCAGGCACCGAAGTGCCTTATCAGACGGTAGATGACGATAACGTGAAGGTTGAATTTCGTCAGGCGGCGTTGGTGTTAGAGGTGACGCCTTATGTGAAAGAAAAAAATCGTATCTCTTTGCAGCTCACCATCCATCAAGATTCTGTCGGAGATCTGGTGAATGGCGTACCGAGTATCAAAACCAATATTGTAAAAACACAAGTGGTTGTGAAAGATCAGGAAACCTTGGTTTTAGGCGGGATTTTCCGTAAAGAAAAGTTCACAACCAACAGTCAAGTTCCTTTGCTAGGAGACATTCCTTATCTGGGAGCGCTTTTTAAAAAACACTCAGAACAAGAAGAAAAGGTTGAATTGCTTGTATTTATTACACCAAAGCTGCTACAAATGTCAGTTAACTAGGCGATAGCCTGAATCAGCTAATTCCGATGTAATTGAATACAATGATAAACGTCCCCAATATTATTTTAGTCGGCCCAATGGGTGCCGGAAAAACGACTATAGGTCGTTTGCTTTCCCAGTCCCTGGCCAGAGAGTTCTATGACTCTGATAAAGTCATAGAAGAAAATGCTGGGGCTGACATCCCATGGATTTTCGATAAAGAAGGTGAAGAGGGGTTTCGTAAGCGTGAAACCTGCACACTGGCTCATATGCTCAACCATCAAGATGAGCGTATCGTGCTCGCGACGGGTGGGGGCATTGTCATGCGAGATGAAAATCGTAAGCTTCTGCGTGACAGTAATGCGCTGGTGGTTTATCTCTATGCTTCTGTCGCCCAACAATTATATCGTACTTCCAAAAGTAATCATCGACCGCTTTTACAAAATGGTGATCCGAAAGCCACACTGAAAAAACTGTTTCAAGTACGAGACCCTTTGTATCGCGAGGTGGCGAATGTGATTGTAGAAACTGACTCTCGTCATCCAAAATCAGTCGCTAATAAAGCGTTAGATGCTATTAAACGTCATTTAAAAACGGAGAAGACATTTTTCAATGCAAACGTTAACCGTTGAACTGGGTGATCGCCGTTACCCTATTTACATAGGCCATGGTATTCGTCAGCAAAAGGCGCTTTTTGATGCGGCCATTCATGGCAAGCAGGTGATGGTGGTCACGAATGAGACGATCGCCCCACTTTACTTAGATGCGTTGGTTGATTTGTTGTCGCCAGACTATCAAGTGGATACCTGTGTGTTACCTGATGGCGAGGCCTATAAAAACCTAGAGACCTACGCCCGCATTATGACGGCTTTGTTGGAAGCCAAACATAACCGTACCACTACCGTCATTGCCTTAGGTGGTGGCGTCGTTGGCGACATGGCGGGTTTTGCTGCAGCGACCTATCAACGAGGGGTGCCTTTTATTCAAGTGCCCACCACGCTGCTCTCTCAAGTGGATTCGTCTGTGGGCGGGAAAACCGGTGTGAACCATCCGTTGGGCAAAAATATGATAGGGGCTTTTTATCAGCCTCAAGCGGTGATTATTGACATACAGACCTTGGAAACCTTGCCTCCGCGAGAGTTGTCCGCTGGTATGTCAGAAGTCATTAAATATGGATTGATCTGTGATGCCGCATTTTTTGACTGGTTAGAAGCAGAAATTGACGCTTTAATGTCGTTAGATGCGGTTAAAATAACCGAAGCCATTTATCGTTCCTGTGCAGCGAAGGCCAATGTGGTGACGCAAGACGAAAGGGAAGGGGGAATTAGAGCGATCCTAAATCTCGGACATACCTTTGGGCATGCCATTGAAACGCAAATGGGATACGGTCATTGGTTGCATGGGGAAGCGGTGGCAGCAGGCTGTGTCTTAGCCGCCGATTTGTCTTGGCGTATGGGGAACATCACCGAGCAGGATCTCAGCCGAACTGTAAACTTGTTCCGTGCTGCAAAGCTGCCCGTGTTGCCGCCAAAGGAAATGACTCGTGACCATTTTGTTTCTCACATGGCCTTGGACAAAAAGGTTTTAGACGGTAGTTTGCGTTTAGTATTATTAGAGAAATTCGGGAATGCGATGGTGACATCGGATTTCCCAATGGATGATTTCAATGCTTGTTTAAGCGACGCCATAGAGGCCAGTCAGTAACTTAGTATCGACTTCCAAAGGACAAATATGTCAGAGCCGAATTTTCAGTTCGATTTAGAAAAAGCCCTTGATCAGCCGCCCAAAACGACGCTGCGGGATCCTTTCGGCTCGAAAGACACCTCTGCCTATTTTGCTAGTGAGGAAGGTAACCAACAGCTTGCGCTTTTGGAGCACCTCAGTCGTTACAGTAATTTGCTATCTGTCGTGCTAGGCCCAAAAGGCAGTGGAAAAAGTCGCTTTTTAATGGAGTTTGCCCGTAATCAGGATGACAGCACTATTATTAGCGAAGTCAAAGCCACTATGCTAATGACGGCGGGGCAGTTGTTGCAAGCCATTTATGGCGGCTTTTCCAAGTTCATGAAGGAACCGCCAAATGAGGCAACCTTCGGGCCTTTATTGAAATTTTCTCATGATTTGGAATCCCGTGGGCAAAAAGCGCTGGTGCTGATTGATAATGCTCAAGAGCTAAATACCGATGCCATTACCATGTTGCTAGATATGATGTCTTTGGCGACAGAAAATCAATCCGTACCACACGTGGCGTTATTCACGGAACAGTCTCTAGGACGAAACCTGGATGCCTATCAGCGCACGCGTTATGAGCAGCTAAGCCATTCTTTGACAATGACGCCCTATTCCTTGGAGCAGACGAGAGCGTACTTACTACATCGGGTGCGCGCCGTAGGGGGAAATATTAATTTGCCCTTCAATGACAAGCAAATTAAACAAATTCATCATGACTCTGGCGGTTACCCAGGACCCATTAATGAAATAGCTCAAGCCATGATGGGCAATGGTGGCAAGCCACCCAAAAAAGGCCGTTTTAATATCGCCTTGGGGTTTCCCTTGGTTCACATGGCGTTATTGTGTGTGGTGATGTTGGGTATTCTAGTGGCGGTTTTATTTAATGGCTCTGGGGCGGATAAAAACGAGGATGTGTTTACGACGAAAGAGAGCAACGTGATTCCTCTTTCGCCGCCTAAGGTTGCGTCACAACAGAAGACGTCTACGTCAGCCACCATGGCTAAAATTGATGAAATGCAACGTAAAATTGGGGAAGGGAAAATTAGCTTACCGCCCATTCCCGCCGAGCCTAAAGAAGATCAGGTTACATCTGTTCAGCCCTCAATGACGCAGTCTGTGCCGACCGCGCCCATTCGTAATGAAGCACCGCAAGCGAAACCTGCGCCAACGATTGCGCCATCGTCTGAAACGGGAGACTCGACAGTCGCATCCTCTACCCCCGTTCCCGTAGCTGTCTCAAAAGAGAGTGTCGATGTAGACAAAAGTGCAGACCCATTTAATAAAACCCAGTGGTGGCTGACGCAAAACCCTAGAGATTACACCTTGCAGTTACTGGGTACCTACAGTCTCAGTACGGTGAAAGATTTTATCAAAGATCAGGGCAGCATCAGTGTGTTTAGTTATTTTAAAACGAAACACAAGGGCCGAGATTGGTATGTGGTGGTATATGGTTTATACAGCAACCGTAGTGAAGCGATTAGTGCCTCTGAGTCTTTGCCAAAAGACTTACGCAAGTTAGATCCTTGGTCGCGAAGTGTACGAGGCATTCAGCAAGACATCAAAAAAGCAGAATAATCTTCTAATGATGACAAGCTTAGTTGAAACGTCTGGGGGAGAGGGGGATACCCTCTTAGTCAGAGGGTTTTTGGCTTGAATGGACGTCTTCCTTCGTCAGTTTCGCGTCTATTTTTTATTCGCTGTCTCAATAAAAAGTGTAAAAAACCATTTTTCTCTGAAAAATCTCAATGAACAGAGGATTTTTCTGTTTGTAAATTCCCCAACCATAGATAATTCTCCTTAGACACTCTAATTCCTGTTAAAGCACTGCTAAATAACGCCAAATTAAGCGAAAAAGAGCCGAACATGATTTGAGTCGCGTCTCGTCGCGAGGTAGTATGATTTTCCTTTTAGGCAGATTGGACGCAATAACAATCATTTCGAAGCGCGTTTTGCACCTTAATAAAGCTTCAATAAAGTTCATCTGTCCGACGATTTTTTAATTCAGTTCTATTCAAACTATTTACGTTTCAACTGTGGGAGTTGGTGTATGAATGCAGGCCTTTATCGTCCTGGCGAGTTCAAAGACAACTGTGGCTTTGGCTTAATTGCTCACATGGAAGGCAATACGAGTCATGAATTGCTTAAGACAGCCATTGAGTCTTTGACATGTATGACACACCGTGGAGGTATCGCAGCCGACGGCAAAACTGGCGACGGCTGTGGTCTTCTGATTCAGAAGCCTGATTTGTTTTTACGTGGTGAGGCACAAACCTTATTTGGCCATACTTTGTCTGATCTGTATGGCATTGGCATGGTATTTCTTGATCAAGACGAAGCGCTTGCCAGTCAGCAACGCGATACGCTAAGTCAAAAGCTGACGGATGAAGGCTTAAATGTCGTGGGTTGGCGCGAAGTGCCAATCGATGCGTCTTGTCTTGGTGTGATCGCCATGGAATGCTTGCCTCGGATCGAGCAAGTGTTTGTTGATAGCAACCGTATGGATGCACGTACCTTCTCAACACGCTTGTTTGTGGCGCGTCGTCAAAGTGAAATGGCGCTCGCGGAATACGAAAACTTCTACATCTGCTCTTTGTCTGACAAAGTGTTGGCCTACAAAGGCTTAATGATGCCAGTGGATTTGCCATTCTTTTATAAAGATTTAGGCAACGAAAAAATGCAAACCTCAATTTGTGTATTCCACCAACGTTTCTCTACCAACACCTTGCCTAAATGGCCATTGGCCCAGCCTTTCCGCATGTTGGCGCACAATGGTGAGATCAACACCATCGAAGGCAACCGTAACTGGGCATTGGCACGTAGCAGCAAGTTGCGCACGCCGCTGATTCCTGAGCTACAAGACCTTAAACCGATTGTTAATCTAACGGGTTCCGACTCATCTTCCATGGATAACATGCTGGAGGTCTTGGTTACTGGTGGGGTGGATATTTTCCGTGCGGCTCGTTTGATCATTCCACCTGCGTGGCAAAACGTCGAAAACATGGACCCAGAGTTGCGTGCTTTTTACCAGTACAATTCGATGCACATGGATCCTTGGGATGGCCCAGCGGGCTTGGTAATGACCGATGGTCGTCACGCCATCTGTATGCTGGATCGTAATGGTCTGCGCCCTGCACGTTGGGTAGTCACCAAAAATGGCTTTATTACCCTGGCTTCAGAAGTTGGCACCTATGGTTATAAACCAGAAGATGTGGTGTCCAAAGGTCGTGTTGGCCCAGGTCAGATGCTGGTGGTTGATACACAAACTGGCCAAGTGTTGCATACAGACGATATTGATAATCGTCTTAAGTCGATGCATCCATATAAAAAATGGTTGAAGCAAGAAGCCATTCGTATCGAATCTTTGTTGGAAGAGTCATCCCTTGAGTTTGAACCTTTTACCAAAGACCAAATGTCCACCTATCAGAAGATGTTCCAAGTGTCTTTTGAAGAGCGTGAACAGATTTTCCGTCCTTTAGCTGAGAGCGGTCATGAAGCCGTTGGCTCAATGGGGGACGATACGCCGATGGCGGTCATGTCGAGCCAGACACGTCCTGTAACGGATTATTTCCGTCAGAAGTTTGCTCAGGTGACTAACCCGCCCATTGACCCGCTACGTGAGTCTGTGGTGATGTCGTTGGAGACCTGTATTGGTGTCGAACGTAACTTATTTGAAGAAACGCCTAAACACGCTAACCGTATTATTCTGTCGTCGCCCATTTTATCGGCACGCAAATACAGCCGTTTGTTAGCATTGGATGATCATCGTTTCCGTTTGGTGCGTTTGAGTACCTATTACAATCCAGAAGAGATCTCCCTTGAGCAAGCAATTAAAAACTTGCAACTGAGCGCAGAAGAAGTGGTGCGTAACGGTGCTGTAATAGTCGTTTTGACAGACCGCGATTTGGAAAAAGGTTTATTACCAATTCCTGCCCCCATGGCAGTGGGAGCGGTTCACCATTATTTAACCAAGAAAGGTCTACGCTGCGATTCAAATATCATTGCTGATACGGGGTTTGCTCGTGATCCCCATCAATTCGCGGTGTTATTGGGCTTTGGCGCCACTGCTGTTTACCCTTATCTGTCGTACCGTTTAATCAACGATATGATTGATAAAGGTGAAGTATTGGGCGATCCGATTGCCTGCCACGTGAAATACCGTAAAGGTATTAACAAAGGCCTGATGAAAATTATCTCGAAAATGGGTATTTCCACCATTGCCTCTTATCGCGGTGCACAACTATTTGAAGCCGTGGGGCTGGATGACAAGGTCGTTGATCTGTGTTTCAAAGGCGTTCCTAGTCGTATTAAGGGCGCACGTTTTGAGGACTTCCAGAAAGATCAGCAGAAGATCGCAAATAATGCCTGGAAGATGCGTAAACCTATCCAACAGGGGGGCTACTTAAAATACGTCCACGAAGCCGAGTATCACGCGTTTAACCCAGATGTGGTACGTAATCTGCAGGTAGCGGTGGGTAGTGGTCGTTTTGAGGACTTCACCAAATACACCGAACTGGTGAATAACCGTCCAGCATCCATGTTGCGTGATTTGTTTACCATTTCTGATAAAGCCAAACCTATCGCCCTTGATGAGGTGGAATCGATTGAAGAGATTTTGCCTCGTTTTGACTCGGCTGGTATGTCTTTAGGGGCATTATCTCCTGAGGCACACGAAGCCTTAGCACAGGCGATGAACGAATTAGGTTGTCGCTCTAACTCTGGCGAGGGTGGGGAAGATCCCGCTCGTCATGGGACAGAACGTCGTTCTAAGATTAAGCAGATTGCCTCTGGTCGTTTCGGTGTGACACCAGAATACCTGGTAAACGCAGAAGTGCTGCAGATTAAAGTGGCGCAAGGTGCCAAACCGGGGGAAGGTGGTCAGCTGCCAGGTGGTAAAGTAAATGGCTTAATTGCTCGTTTGCGTTATGCGGTACCGGGCGTGACCTTGATTTCTCCGCCACCTCATCATGATATTTACTCTATCGAGGATTTGGCTCAGCTTATTTTCGACTTGAAACAAGTCAACCCAGATGCTTTGGTCTCAGTGAAGCTGGTTTCCGAACCGGGTGTGGGGACGATTGCTGCTGGTGTTGCCAAAGCGTATGCCGATTTGATCACCATTTCTGGTTACGACGGTGGTACGGCGGCATCGCCAATTACTTCGATTCGCCATGCGGGGTCGCCTTGGGAGTTAGGTCTAGCCGAAGCACAGCAAGCGCTGCGCTCTAACGACCTGCGTGGCAAAATTCGGCTACAAACAGATGGCGGCTTAAAAACTGGCCTAGACGTTGTGAAAGCGGCCATTTTGGGGGCTGAGAGCTTTGGTTTTGGTACCACGCCAATGATTGCGATGGGCTGTAAATTCTTGCGTATCTGTCACTTGAATAACTGTGCGACAGGGGTGGCGACTCAGGATCAAATGTTACGAGACGAGCACTTTATTGGCACGGTTGACATGTTGAAGAATTTCTTCCGTTTTATGGCTGAAGATACCCGTCAATGGTTGGCGAAGCTGGGTGTAGCAAGTCTGCAAGATTTGATTGGACGTACGGATCTACTGGCCATTTTGCCGGGTGAAACGGATAAACAGCATAATTTGGATCTGTCACCGATTTTACAAAATGACCTGATCTCGGCGGAAAAAGTGCAATATTGCCAGACGCCCTTTAACCCACCCCATGATAAAGGCCTATTGGCGCTCAAAATGTGGGAGGCGGTAAAAGACGCAGTAGAAGAAAAAGAAGGCGGTGAGTTTACTTTTGATGTGACAAACTGTGATCGCTCTATCGGTGCTCGTTTATCAGGTGAAATTGCTAAACGTTATGGCAACCAAGGCATGTCTGATGCACCATTAACCTTGAAATTAACCGGAACCGCAGGCCAGAGCTTTGGCGTGTGGAATGCGGGTGGTTTGAATATGTACCTTGAAGGCGATGCTAACGATTATGTTGGTAAAGGCATGACGGGTGGTAAGCTGGTGATTCGTCCACCAAAAGGCTCGATGTTCAAATCGCAACAATCAGCCATTATTGGTAACACCTGTTTGTACGGTGCAACGGGCGGTAAATTGTTTGCGGCTGGTACAGCGGGTGAGCGTTTTGGGGTTCGTAATTCAGGGGCCTATGCAGTCATCGAAGGTGCTGGAGACCACTGTTGTGAGTACATGACAGGCGGCTTGGTAACGGTACTAGGGGATACAGGGTACAACTTTGGTGCGGGGATGACGGGCGGTTTCGCCTATGTTCTCGACTTAGATCGTACCTTTGTCGATAAGTACAACCATGAATTGGTGGAAATCCAACGGGTAGGTACCGAGATTACTGAAGAATATCGTTCGCATCTTCGTAGTGTTATTGAAGAATATGTGCGTGAAACAGGCAGCGAATGGGGCCAAGAAATCCTAGAGAACTTCTATGACTACATTGGTAAGTTCTGGCTAGTGAAACCAAAAGCCGCCAGTTTAGGGGCCCTTTTGGCGAATACTCGTCAACGTCCGGAATAAAACACGCTGTTGGTTGGGGTGTCTTGGACACCGTATATGAATCAGTTTGACCCATTTGAAGAACAGTGCCG
Source organism: Marinomonas spartinae (assembly GCF_016461715.1). Lineage (GTDB taxonomy): Bacteria > Pseudomonadota > Gammaproteobacteria > Pseudomonadales > Marinomonadaceae > Marinomonas > Marinomonas spartinae_A. The sequence continues at coordinate 34,344 of NZ_JAEMUI010000008.1, forward strand.
CTTGCAAGCAAGCGGCCACAGGAGATAGCAGCTTATGTCTGAGCGCTTGAACAACGCATTTCAATTCGTCGAAGTAGACCGTAAGGATCCGAAGAAGAAGCCTTTAATCACTCGGAAGTCTCAGTTCGTCGAAATTTATCGACCCTTTGAAGAGACCAATGCAAAGGATCAATCTCACCGTTGCCTAGAGTGTGGTAATCCCTATTGTGAATGGAAGTGTCCGGTTCACAACTACATTCCAAACTGGCTAAAACTGGTCAGTGAGGGCAGTATTATTGAAGCGGCGGAGCTTAGCCACCAAACCAACTCTTTACCTGAAGTGTGTGGTCGTGTGTGCCCACAAGACCGTTTATGTGAAGGGGCCTGTACCCTTGGGGAAGGGGGATTTGGTGCGGTAACCATCGGCTCAGTCGAAAAATACATTACCGACACCGCATTTGCTTTAGGCTGGCGTCCGGATATGTCTCACGTGGTGCCAGTGAATAAAACGGTTGCCATTGTTGGTGCGGGCCCTGCCGGATTAGCCTGTGCTGACGTACTGGTTCGTAATGGCATCAAGCCCGTCGTATTTGATAAACGCCCGGAAATTGGCGGCTTGCTGACGTTTGGTATTCCAGAATTCAAACTAGAAAAAAGCGTCATGACCCGTCGTCGCGAAATTTTTGAAGAAATGGGCGTCGAGTTTGTTTTGGATACGTCCGTTGGCGAAGATGTGCCATTTGATCATGTATTAGAAGAGTATGATGCGGTTTTCCTTGGCATGGGAACCTATAAATACATGAAAGGGGGCTTCCCCGGGGAAGACCTACCAGGGGTTTATGATGCTTTGGATTACCTGATTTCTAACGTCAACCACTGCCTCGATTTCGAGGAAAGTGAAGACGACTATATCAACCTAAAAGGTAAGCAAGTCGTTGTCTTGGGCGGGGGCGATACCGCGATGGACTGTAACCGTACGGCGATTCGTCAAGGGGTGAAAGGGGTGACATGTGCCTACCGTCGTGACGAAGAAAGTATGCCAGGATCCCGTCGCGAGGTGAAAAACGCCCGTGAAGAGGGCGTGCAATTTGTCTTTAATCGTCAGCCAGTTGAAATCATCGGCGATGGCAAAGTGGAAGGGGTGAAAGTCGTTGAGACTCAAATGGGCGAGCCAGATGAAAATGGCCGTCGAGTCGCAGAAGTGATCGAAGGCAGTGAACAGATTATTCCTGCGGATGCGGTCTTGATTGCCTTTGGTTTCCAAGCCAGCCCAGCGCCTTGGTTTGAAACTTTTGGCATTGAGACGGATTCACGTGGTCGTGTGGTAGCACCGAAAAAAGGCGCCTTTATGTACCAAACAACCAATGAAAAAATCTTTGCTGGTGGTGATATGGTGCGCGGTTCGGATTTGGTGGTTACCGCCATTGATGAAGGTCGTAAAGCCGCTGAAGGCATCATGGACTTTCTAGATGTATAAGCTGTTTCCATCTATCTCATACCTCTAGGTGGATCAGAGTAACGATAAAGCCTCTCCAGATTGGGAGAGGCTTTTTTAATGTCTAGAAAGTGGGACGAAGTAAGCTTTGTTCTGTGTCTTGATCAAACAAATGGACGTTTGTTAGATCAAGGGTGAGTGCTTGAGGGCTGTTAATTTGAATATGCTCTAGGCCCTCCAGCCCCATTCGCGAGATCCACTCTTGTCCTAACCATTCAAAGTAGAGATATTGCTCATTCCCCATGGCTTCTACCACGCTAATGACCACATCGATGGTGTTATCATGCCTCGCTTCTGTTTTTGCCTGACGAATGTGCTCAGGACGAATACCCAGCCAAACAGGCTGAGAACTGTCTACGGTCAAACGTGTCGTCAACACATCCGGTAAGCGCCATGAGAGGGAGCCAATCGTAATAAACCAATGTTGGTCTTTACGCTCTAGCATGGCTTTGGCCAAATTCATTGCCGGTGAGCCGATGAACCCCGCCACAAACTTATTCGCAGGGTAATGATACAAATGCATGGGTTTATCCACTTGCATAATTTTGCCCGCATTGAGTACACAAATTCGGTCTCCTAAGGTCATGGCTTCCACTTGATCATGAGTGACGTAAATCATCGTGGCCTGTTGTCCAGAGGCTTTTAGGTCTTGATGTAATTTGGCGATACCAATACGAGTGGATACACGTAGTTTAGCGTCCAAATTAGACAGAGGTTCATCAAACAAAAAAACATCCGGTTTGCGAACGATGGCTCTGCCCAATGCGACACGTTGGCGTTGACCTCCTGACATTTCATTAGGCTTTTGCTGTAATAAATTGGTGATTTCCAAGCTTTGTGCCGCTTGATTAATACGCGCTTGTATTTCTTCTTTAGGCAATTTGAGCTGCTTTAATCCAAAGGCCATATTCTCATAAGCAGACATATGTGGGTAAAGGGCATAGTTCTGAAACACCATGGCAATACCACGGTCTTTCGGAGGTAAGTGGTTAACTTGCTTGTCGCCAATACTGAGCTTTCCTGAGCTGATGTCTTCAAGGCCTGCAATCATTCTAAGAGTGGTTGATTTAGCGCAACCCGATGGACCCACCAGTACCATAAATTCGCCATCTTGAACGTGCAGATCGATACCATGAACGGCTTGAAAGCCATTTGGGTAGGTTTTTTCTATTTGATTGAGCGTGACAGCTGCCATGTCAATTTCCCGTGTACGATTAAGACCAAAATAGGATGTTGTTTGTCTCAGACATCTAAAACAGACTGATGGTGTTAGCTAGGTTGAGATCTGACCAGTAAGAGGCCGTCGGCTGGTGGAAACAGGGACGGTTACCGTTGTAAACGGCATTGATGACGCCATCAATGTCGCCTTGCCCGCCATGCTTCTCTCGGTTTCGACGACGGATATCCACTCGTACCCAAGCATAATCTTCCATGGACACTTGGATGCTTTGTGCCTGAGTGGTGAGATCATGTTCTGCGATGAGGTCGCCATCAGCAATCCATTGGCCATAAAACTCATGGTCTTGGTTATCGACAGAAATTTGCCAGGTCACTAGCCCATTGCCCACATCGTCACCGGGGAACACGTTACCTTGGTTGATGGCGACATGCAGTTTGCAGGTGCGCTCAAAGTACACGTGCCCGGCTTGAATGCCAGACAAAATGGCCTCGCCATTTAAGGTGTTTGCCCAAACATAGGTGGCTGGGTCGCCATAGATAGAAGGCTCAGTCGCTTTGGGGTTACGTTGTTCTGGAGTGAGGTGGCTGTCGCTGCCGCCAACGGCGGTAACACGATGCCCTGCATTCCATAGGAGGGTTAATAACGCCAAGGCTTTTTCTGTGGCTTGGGGGGAGGTCGACCAAGTGGGGTCACAACATATTTCTAAGGAGGTAATCGCCCTTAAAGGGAGATGATCGTAATGCCAATGCCAGGGCAGCATCATTGGATGGTTGATGCTTAAGTTGCCCCGTTGCTCTTTGATGTCAACGGCTTGATCCAACAAGGCGCTACTGGTGATGTCAGAATCCAGCATGTCCAAGGTTCTGGCGGGACCATGAATATTGCAATGTCCTAAATCTGTGGTGATTTCCATTGCCGGTAAAATAAGACACTCTGGGTCTTCGGGTAATTGACCATGGCACATGTTGTGCTCAGTGATAAAGAGAAAATCGAGTTTTTGAGATTTGGCGATGGGCAGAACGTCTTCTAAAGGGTTTTGTCCATCAGACAAGTTAGTATGAGCATGTAAGTCGCCTCGATACCAACGAGATTCAGACGACAGACTACGTTGCATATCGAAGTGAATGTGTTGGTCGCCCTTGAGCGATTCGACACCAACAAAGGCATTGTCTATTGGCGCATCAAAAGTTATGTCTAGGCTGTATTGCATGGGTTTAAGTTGTCGAAACTCGCCTTCTACGTTAACAAACTCCAAACGCCAAGTGCCCGTTGGTAATTCGCCTTTAATCGCCCCGACACTCGCTTGTGTTTCGCTCATGGCCAATCGTTTGTGTCTTTTTTCTAATAAGACATTGGCCCGTAATGCCCCATTGGGATCAATAACCAATAGGTAAAGAAAGCCGCGCTTAACAGTCGAACCTTCAATAGTGAGTGTCGAGATGGGGTCACTGACGGTGAAGGTTTGCGTGTGATGTCCGAAGCTCACTTCATCAGAGAATTGCAGCATGATTTATCTCCCGAGAATCGGCAGGCCAGAGGCCTGCCTGATCCGACTAATGTTGGCGATTAGCACGATCTAAAGCGCGTTGTGCCGTTCTGGCTGCCTGTTTGAGTGCGGTTGCCGCTGGAATGTTTTGAATTTCCACTTGATCGGCTGCGACTCTCAGCGCGTCTATAATCTTACCCTTGGTTGGATCGGTAAAAAGGGGAGTGGCCAATTTTGTTTGCTCTAACGGTACCAACGCTTGGGGATGATCTTTCACAAACGCTTGGTAATCAGCATCTTTTTCTGCGCTTTTACGAACGGGAATATAACCTGTATACATAGACCAAGCGGCGGTGTTTTTGGCATCGGTATAAAAGGCCATAAAGGCGAAAGCCCCTTTGGCTTTGGCTTTACTGGTGCCCTTAGGAATTTGTAATACTAATGCACTGGCTTCTGGTGCCGCAGGGTGATTGCCCCAACCAGGTTGAATGGTTGCCGCCAGTTTGGTGAAGTCTAAATCCCCTTGGTCGCCAGATGACCCGGTGTATCCTAATGCTCTGTCTTTCATCACATCGTCAATGGTTTTATACCAATATTCCCAGCCTTGACCGCCATTATGGATGCGCATGATGTTATCTTTGTGTATCCATTTTCGGAAGCTGTCCCATACGGTAATCCATTGCGGGGAGTCGAAAAGGATTTTTTTACCATCTTTACTAATCACACGGCCTCCATTGGAATAAGCTGCATCCATGAGGTTACCCGCGCCCCACATCGGCTCCCAGCCGTAGAAGGTCACTTGTCCATCGCTGTTTTTTTGTGTGACGGCTTTAGCAACTTTCGCCAGACCCTGCCAAGTTGACAGATCTTTTTTAGTGAAACCATATTTGGCTAAGATGTTTTTGTTGTAGTACAAAATTTGCGTGGTGCCGTAAGCGGGCAAGCCGAAGACCATACCATCTTTGTCTGTTACCTGCTTACGAAAGGCGCCCAAAAAATCATCCCAGTGAAAAGACGGCGTCATTAATGGGCGTAAATCTTCTACTAAATGACGATCGTTCATGATTTTGGCACGGTCGCCACCTAATAGTGTCAAGGCTGGTGCGGTACCAGAAGCCAGCCCCGCTTGCAGTTTTTGATAGGTCTCTGTGTAATTGCCTTGCAGAGAAGGAACAATAGTGTATTGATCTTGGCTTTGGTTAAACTCCTTGATCAATTTTTTCATCATGATTTGTGGTTTGGTACCGCCAGAATACCAAAATTCGACCGTTGTTTTGGCTTGTGCCATTTGGCTTACTAATAACGATGAGGCGATCAACGCGGAGCCAATCCAAGTTACTGTATTTCGAATCATAAAAGTCACTCTTTAATGCCATTATCGGCGATGCCAGACAGGATGATTTTTTGGCTGATCATGAACAGAATCAGCAGTGGAACAACGGCGATGGTGCTTGCCGCCATGATATGAGACCAGTTCAACCCGTAGTTCCCTTGCGCAATAAAAAATTGGCGTATTCCTGTCGCGATGAGGTTCTTATCCGCAGTATTGATGACCAAACTGGGCCACATATAACTATTGTAATTGGTGATAAAAGTGATCAGACCTAAGGTCGTTAGCGCCGCTTTACACTGGGGAAGAACAATGGCCCAGAGGATTTTCAGCTCGCTCGCACCATCAATTCGAGCTGCTTCGATTAGCGATGGATGGATTTTAAGAAACACCTGACGAAGATAGAACACACCGAAAACACTGGCAGCGTTTGAGAGTATTAACCCAGCATGGGTGTCCAATAAGTCCAGTTTGGCGAGCACAATGTAAGACGGCACATAGGTGACCGCCGCAGGCAGCATATAGCTGGCCATCACTAAGCTAAACATGGCGGTTTTACCACGGAAGGTAAATCGCGTTAGGGCGTAGGCAAACAATGAGGAATTGGCGAGTACCAATAAAGTGGTGAAGAGCGCGACTTCGAAACTGTTAAAAATATACAAGCCAAAGGGAGCGCTTTGCATGGTCTCAACAAAATTGTACCAATGAAAATGCTGGGGGAGCAGTTCGAGAGGATTTGAAAAAATCTCATCATTGGTCTTGAGTGAACCAAAAAACATCCATAGAAAAGGAAACACCATAAAAAGACCGCAGGCCGACAGGAATAGGTACTTTGCGGCTTGTTGGACGTGTTTTAGCGTCAGCCAAGGTGTTTTGTGGCTTAAGTGAATTTGCTGAGTGTTTTCTTGAATCGATGTTGTCACAAGAATGCCCTTTAATAATAAACCCAACGTTTACCAATCCAGACGTTCAGAGAGGTCAATAACGCAGTAATAAGGAAGATGATGACTGCTGTGGCCGTGGCTGATCCCATGTCATATTGTTGGAAAGCCAACTGATAGAACCAGTAAAGTAGGGTTCTCGTTTCACCACCAGGCCCGCCTTGGGTTAATATTTGAAATTGGTCAAAGGCTTGTATGGCATTGATAATATTGACGATTAATAGGAAAAACGTGGTTGGTGACACAAGGGGGAGCGTGATTTTTAGAAAGCGTGTCCAAGCCGAACAGCCGTCGATTAACGAGGCTTCATAAATGCTTGAAGGGATCTTATTAAGAGCACTGATAAAAAACAGCATGGTCCAGCCAACGGCTTGCCAAATGGTTACTAATACCACAACAAACATGGCCGTATTGCCGTGTTCAAACCAACTCACAGAAGGAACACCTATTAGCCCTAATAGTTCATTAGCAAGGCCATGTTTGCTATCAAACACCCAAGACCACACAATGGAAACTGCCACGGTGGGGGTGATCCAGGGTGAAAAAATAATGGCGCGAAAGAAACTGCTGCCCGCGAAGCGCTTTTGCAAAAGCAGAGCAAACCCTAAACCGATGGCAACGGTGGGAATCACCACGGCTAAGGAAAAAACAAGAGTATTGTTAAGGGCTTGAAGGAATTGGCTATCATCAAGCATATAACGGTAGTTATCCATCCCCACCCAATCGTAGGTGGGAGAGATGTAATCCCAGTCCGTAAAACTGATGTAGATGCTGCAAATAAAAGGCAACACCCAAAATAAAAGCAAAGGCAGCAACAGCGGGGAAAGGAAAAAAAACAACTGCCAATACTGTCTCATTTTATTATTCACGCTCAGCATACAACCTGCCTATACTTTGTTTGGCACTATCCTAGAGTGTGTTTATGACAGTTAGATGTTTTACGAGAGGATTTTTTTTTGTTTATTTTTTAATCATGTGGCACTATTAGAGGGATAAACTATAGCGTTGTGTATTGGAATTAGGGACGATTTTTATGACGATCCAAACCCCTTGTGTTCGACAATGTTGCTTAAATGACAAGGATATCTGTATTGGCTGCCACCGATCCTTACAGGATATTTTAGATTGGCACACCGTAGATGATACGAACAGGCGACGTATTCTAGAGAGAGCAGAGAATCGCAAACAACACCAACCCATTTTAGAGTTTGATGCGAACAAATTAAAACATCTAAAAACCCTTTAGGTGCGTATGAACTCGACACACATGACAAAAGGGCCAAGTATGTTTTCTTTTCTCAAGTTCGACCCCATCAAAAAGCTCGATAAAGAGTATGGCGTACTGCTGGAAAAAGCCATGCAAGCTCAGCGTGGCGGCGACATCAAACGTTATTCAGAACTCACAGAGCAGGCAGAAGCGGTAAAAGCCAAGATAGATGAGGCGACATCAGCGTAAGTAACTAGATGGAATAAAAAACACGGTGTCATGTGCATGATTCCGTGTTTTTTTTATGGAATTTTTTTATTTTTAAGCCGCGCTTATAGCGTCTGATCGGGTGGGGTTTACCAAGGCATTATGCCATTTGATGATCCTTCTGACTCTGAGAGGAAGCAACCCGTTGGACCATCTTCAGGAAGCGTTGCGGCATAGCTTATAAATTTCGCGGCCTTAGCTGGGTCATGTAACCCCTGAAAGCCATTAAAAGCCGTTTTGACAAAGCCTGGATCAACAAGGTTAACTTTACACCTTGTTGATTTAAGTTTGGCGGCGAGTGCCACACAATAAGCATTAAGGGCTGTTTTAGAGGGAAAGTAAGCCTCGCTTTTGTATTGAGCAAACAACCAGTCTGGGTCGCTTTGATTCGTAAGTGATCCAAGTCCACTGCTAATATGGACAATACGTGGCGCCTCAGACTGTAGCAACAAGGGAAGAAAAGCACGTGTGACGCTTATCACGCCAAAAACATTGGTTTCAAAAACGCGTTTAATTTCTTCAATGGAGACGCTTCCATCTGAGTTGACGTTACCCAGAATACCCGCGTTATTGATGAGCGCATCTAGGCTATTCGAGTGCTTTAGCACCTCTTCTACCGCTAAATCAATTGATGCCTGATCGGTAACGTCTAATAGGACACAGGAGGCATTTTCAATCCCTTCCGCTTTTAGCGTTTCAACGGCAAATGCTCCGGCATCTAGGTTACGGCATGCCAAGTAAACATAATATCCTTGATGAGCCAAATGCTTCGCTGTTGCCAACCCTATTCCCTGATTTGCGCCAGTGATTAATACCCTCTTCATTACGACACCTCTTGATACATTGTGATAGAGGTAGTGTAGAAAAACGGGCGGACATGACACAGAGACAGATCATTGTACTAGCTAGACATATCGTTAAATTTCATTAAAAAGTCTGTAATCGATTGCCCTGTTTGCTTTCGAAAAAAACGAGAAAGGTAGTTTTCATCGGCAAAGCCTAGCTGTACCGCTAGTTCTTTTACCGATAGATTGGAGTAAATCAGTAGGCGTTGAGCTTCTAAAACAACTCGGCGATTAAGGTATTCTTTCGGTGATACTCCAGCCCATTCTTTTACCAGCTGATATAGGCTGGTATCACTCAGTGCAAGGGTCTTTGCTATTTCAGAAATGGCGGGCTGCGCGATGAACTCGTTTTCAATCAGGGTTTGGAACTGAAGGAATGATTGAACCTGTCGTTTCTTGGGTTCCTTTTCAACGTTAGAAAAATAAGCATGTTCTAATTCCTGTAACACCGAATTTAAATACGCCATTCTGATAGTTAAAGGAGCGGCTGTTTGGATAGCGGTGCGCAAGAGCATTAATGCATCATTCATTCGTTGCCATGCCTGCGTTGACATAGCCACCTTTTGCTCATTCAGCGGATCCAACCAAAAACGGCAAGGGCTAGGTAATAGGCCATAGATTTCTTCATTGAAAATAACTTTGTAGTATTCTGCTTTGTTTTTACTGCTTGGGGGAATGCGAATTTGCCCCGGCTTGATGAATAGCACTTGCCCTGCAGATACCGTGATATTTTTTAAATCCACGCAATAATGAACAAGGCTGTCATTGACGAACATCAGAAAATAGTTGGCACTGGTATGGGGTTTTAAAAGTTTCTGAATCATCTCTTCTGTCAATGGCGAGTCGAGATGAGACCACAGGCTAATGCCTGAACTTTCAAATGAAACGTGATCATATAAAGGCGTTGTCATCGTCGCTCGAAATTGAAGATAGTGTGTTTGAAAAGATAAAATGCTTTATGTTCAGCTGGTATCATTCATTATTATGTTGCGGCGTGCAAGTTCAACCGCGCAGCAGAGACATCAAGCTGTATTTAGCACTCATAGAGTGGCTTTGATAAAAGGCAGTACTTCTTTTGAGATACTGCCTTTTGGGTCTTAAATAAATAGCCTGAGAGGTTATTTATTCCGTTATTATGCTGTAGCGTTTTCTGGTGGACGAATCAGCGCCAAGCTTTCTTCCGCAAAACCAGTACCCGCTTCGGTGTAGAAGTTGAAGACATTATTGATGCCGCTGTTGATAAGAATCTCTCTTTCGTCTTGGTAACGGGCAATGGCAGCGATTTGCCCAGTGTAGTTGGCTTTACGTAGTTGTATGGCGACATTGGTGGTGTCTTCTGCTGCTGGCAGAGCAAGCAGGACAAGGTGAATGCGCGAGGTGTCTAAACGTTCCCATAAATCGGCGTCTTCCCCATCGCCATAGAAGACATTTTCTTGTGCGTCTTGCATCTGGTTAATCCGGTTGCGATCTGCATCCATCCCCGCCACCGTGTCTCCCACCAGTCCTTTTAACGAATCGAAGGCGCCGCGTCCGACTCGGCCTAAGCCGACCACCAGAATTTCGGCATTGGGAGGCTGAATGAAACGATCCTCAGGTAAGCAGTCTGTACTTTCAAAGCGTCGAATGGTCTCTTTATTCTTACGATAGACGCGGTGCACGTTGCGATAGAGTACGCTGGTGATCACAAAGGAGAACGATACAGCAAGCGCCAATACCACCAACCATTCTTTGGCCAGCCAGCCATTCGCCACACTCAGTGCCACGACAATTAAGCCAAATTCACTGTAGTTAGATAGGACGACAGACGACAAGAAGGCCGTCCGACTGCGTAATTTGAGCTTGGTAAACACGCCAAAAAAGAGGGCGAATTTGGCGAGAATGATCAGGGTAATGATCGAGCTCATGGCGACCATGCTCAAACTCGGCAGCGCGGTAAAACCGATGGATAAGAAAAAGCCGATAAGAAACAAGTCTTTAAAATTCATCAGCGATTTATTCATTTCAGAGGCTTTAGGGTGTGACGCGAGCAGGACCCCCATAATTAATGCCCCTAAATCCCCCTTAACGCCAACTAGGTAAAAGAGTTCGTAGCCGCCTAACGCAAGAAACAGTCCTGTTAAAGGGAGCATTTCACCGTGCCCCGCTTTATCGACAATTTTGTTGATCAGTGGGCGGATCAGCAATAAGCTAAATAACCCCAAAGCCCAAATCGAGGGAATTTTTCCCGTTGCTACGACTAAGAAGACCACCGCGACGATGTCTTGCATAACCAAGATACCAAGGGACAATTGACCGTGACGCGTTTTTAACTCGCTGCTTTCTTCTAGCAGTTTGATTACACATACGGTGCTTGAGAAGCTGAGTGCGAAGCCAAGCAAGGCAGCTGTTTTGAAATCGAGTATATGAAAGTAAGGTAAACTCAGAATACCGAGTAGCAGAGCGATGCCTGCAAAGAGTACCGACCATATTCCCATATGAGCCAAGGTAGAGGCCCATACTTCGCGCTTTAATAAATCTTTTACATGGAGTTTTAAGCCAATGCTAAACAGCATCAAGGTAATCCCCAAACTGGCAAGAGAGTCCAAAATACTGCTCGGTTGCATACCAAGATAGTTTAATAAAAAGCCCGCTAGCAAAAAGCCAATAAGGGGTGGCAAGTTAATCATTTTAACGGCCAGACCACAGACAAAAGCGAATAAAATCCAAGTAAATTCCATAGTGTCCTTCTACTAAAATGGGAGAATAAAACAGATCGAAAAAGCGCGCCTACATGATACGAAATATCCTTTCAAAGCTCATTAGGTAAAGCGTTGTTTTATGTAGACCCCATTGAATTTTCCATCATAAACAGTAATGCATACCAGAAATGGTATATCAAGTGACCTATATTCTATTTGATTGGTATGCGAACAGCTCCTAATGTGTAACTTGGTCTTATGACCAGACAGGCTTTTAATAGCCAAAGTGCTCCAGACTTAGCTCAAAATAATGATAACAAACGCAACATGGCCTTGATGTGAAGGTGGTTAGTCCGTCTTTTTTGGGGTTGTGATAGGAGAAGCGAATGAACTATTTTAAAAAAATGGCCGCCGGATTGATCATGGCGGCAAGTATTTTTGGCACCAATAGTGTGCTTGCCGCGCAAGAATACGTTGGCATTGCGATGCCAACCAAATCCTCTGCAAGATGGATTACCGATGGTTCTTCTATGAAACAATTATTTGAAGACGCCGGCTACAAGGTAGATCTTCAATATGCGGAAGACCAAATTCCCAATCAACTGGCGCAAATCGAAAACATGATAGTGAAAGGCGTCAATGTTTTGGTCATCGCACCGATTGATGGCACCACCTTAACCAATGTCCTAGAAGATGCTCATGCCTCTGGAGTCAAAGTCATTTCCTATGATCGTCTGATCAAAAACTCTCCTTATGTGGATTACTATGCGACGTTCGATAACTTTAAAGTGGGCGTGTTACAGGCCAAATCCTTGATGAGTGGCATGGAAAAACGTGGTAAAGGGCCTTACAACATTGAACTGTTTGGTGGCTCGCCAGACGATAACAACGCTTATTTCTTTTATAACGGCGCCATGTCGGTGCTTCAGCCTCTGATTGATTCCGGTAAGGTCAAAATTCCATCAGGTCAAATGGGCATGGCGAAAGTCGGTACCTTACGTTGGGATGGGGCCACCGCTCAAGCACGTATGGATGATCTGCTATCTGCTCATTATACCAATAAACGTCTTGACGGCGTCTTGTCCCCCTACGATGGTATTTCCATCGGTATCCTATCCTCTTTAAAAGGGGTGGGGTACGGTTCCGGCGATATGCCCATGCCGATCGTGACGGGGCAAGATGCGGAAATTCCGTCTATTAAATCCATCATTGCTGGCGAGCAATATTCCACAATTTTTAAAGACACGCGCGTTTTGGCAAATGAAGCGGTTAATATGGCTCAAGCAATACTGCATGGCGTGAAACCTCAAGTCAACGATACCAAAACCTATAACAATGGCGTGAAAATTGTGCCCAGTTATTTGCTTCAGCCGGTTACCGTTGATAAATCCAACTGGCAAAAAGTCCTGCTAGGCAGTGGCTACTATACGAAAGATCAAATCGAATAAGTATTCACCTCATCGTTTAACAATAACAACAAGAAAGCAGCGGACGCCGTATGATGCGTCCGCTCACGGGGTTCCTATGGAAAATATTATTTTGGAAATGCGCGGCATTACCAAGACGTTTCCTGGTGTGAAAGCGCTCGATAATGTCAATCTCAAGGTCAAGGAGGGAGAAATTCACGCCTTGGTTGGTGAAAATGGCGCAGGTAAATCCACCTTAATGAAGGTACTGAGTGGTGTTTATCCCCATGGGAGCTATCAAGGGGATATTCTGTTTAATGGCGAAGTGATGGCTTTTTCTGGCATCGCCGACAGCGAAAAGCAAGGCATTATTATCATTCATCAAGAGCTGGCATTAGTGCCGTTGTTATCCATTGCTGAAAACGTATTTTTAGGCAATGAAAATATTGAGGGCGGCATTATTAATTGGCCGCACACCTTTAAAAGAACCCAAGAGTTACTCAAAAAAGTCGGCTTAAAAGAATCTTCTGCCACCTTGGTTGGGCGTCTGGGCGTTGGTAAACAACAACTTGTGGAAATTGCCAAAGCATTGGCGAAAGATGTGAAACTGCTGATTCTGGATGAGCCCACATCCGCCTTGCAAGAAAACGACAGCGCCAAACTACTGGATTTGCTGTTGGAGTTTAAAGCCCAAGGCATCTCTTCCATTTTGATTACCCATAAGCTTAATGAAATCAGTCGCGTGGCGGACAGCATCACGGTGATTCGCGATGGCGCATCGGTATCCACCCTAGATTGCCAAGTTAACGACATCAGCGAAGCTGACATTATTCGTGACATGGTGGGCCGTGATATTGCCAACCGATACCCAGCACGAGACAGCCACATAGGCGAATTATTAATGCAGGTTCGTGAGTGGAATGTATGGCATCCAGATTCCCTTGATCGACAAATGATTCATGACATTGAGTTCCATGTGCGTGCGGGTGAAGTGGTGGGTATTGCAGGGCTAATGGGCTCAGGGCGAACTGAATTGGCAATGAGTTTGTTTGGCAAAAGTTATGGCAAAAACATTCAAGGTAAGGTGAGCCTGCGAGGCCAAGAGGTCGATGTATCAACCGTCCCGAAAGCCATTCAGTGTGGTTTGGCTTATGTAACGGAAGACCGTAAAGAGCTGGGTTTAATCCTCGAAGAAACCATTCAAACCAATACCACCTTGGCGAATCTAGAACGTGTCTCTTCCCGAGGTGTAATTGACGAAACCATAGAACGCCGAGTCTCGGAAGAATACCGCAAAGCCATGCGCATACGCACCCCCAGTGTGTTTCAAAAAGTCATGAACCTTTCCGGTGGGAATCAACAAAAAGTGGTGCTCAGTAAATGGCTGTATTCGCAACCAGATGTGTTGATTCTCGATGAGCCCACGCGTGGCATAGATGTGGGGGCCAAGTTTGAGATTTACAGCATCATTAATCAATTGGCCGATGACGGCAAAGGAGTGGTGATGATTTCTTCCGAAATGCCGGAGCTATTAGGGATGTGTGATCGCATTTATGTGATGAACGAAGGTCGCTTTGTGGGAGAACTCGACAAAGCACAAGCCAGCCAAGAAAAAATCATGTCGATGATTGTGAATGCGTAACGGGAGTAAACCAATGGATACAACAAAAGAAACCATCTCCACAGAGGCGCAAGCGGCACCGACTGTTGGAGCTTATTTAAAATCGCACATGCGTGACTACGGCATGCTGATTGCGTTAATTGTCATTATGGGCATGTTTCAGTTTCTCACCGATGGCACCTTGATGCGTCCGGCGAACCTGACGAATTTATTCTTACAAAACAGCTACATCATTATTATGGCCATTGGTATGTTGCTGGTGATTGTGGCCGGTCATATCGATTTGTCAGTGGGGTCTGTGGTGGGCTTTATTGGCGCGCTTGCTGCCGTGATGTCGGTGAATTACCACCTACCAACCATCGTTGTTGTGCCCGTTTGCCTCATTGCTGGTTTGATCATCGGGGGGATTCAGGGCTACTGGATTGCCTATTGGCGCATTCCTGCCTTTATTGTCACTCTGGCCGGTATGTTGGTGTTTCGTGGTTTGACACTCACCTTACTGCAAGGTCAATCCGTAGGGCCTTTTCCTGACAGTTTTCAATTATTAAGCACAGGGTTTATTCCGGATGTCTTCGGGGTTGGCCGACCTAATGTCACGGCGATTGCTATCGGTGTGATCACATCCAGCATTATTGTCTTTCTCGCCGCTCGTACCCGTTCTCGCGCCTTGAAGTATGGCATTCAAGATGAGCCGTTTGTTTTCTTTATCGTCAAAAATGCGCTGATTGCTGGGGCGATTATTTACCTGTGCTATTTACTGAGTACCTACCGTGGTTTACCCAATGTATTGATCACGATGGGCGTCTTGATTGCCATTTATACCTTTGTCACCAACAGCACTGTTATTGGGCGTCGTATTTATGCGCTGGGTGGTAATGAAAAAGCCGCCAAGCTGTCTGGTATTAATACCGAACGATTGACGTTTTTGACCTTTGCCAACATGGGGATGCTTGCGGCCGCCGCAGGATTGATTTTCGCCGCGCGTTTGAATACCGCCACCCCCAAAGCAGGCTTTGCCTTTGAGCTAGACGTAATCGCGGCCGTGTTTATCGGTGGGGCGTCCATGTCTGGCGGAGTGGGGAAAATCATCGGTGCGGTGATTGGGGCCTTTATCATGGGCGTCATGAACAATGGCATGTCGATTATGGGGATCGGGATCGATTGGCAGCAAGTTATCAAAGGCCTAGTGCTTTTGTTAGCGGTGATTTTCGATGTCTACAACAAACAAAAAGCACGCTAATAAGGGAGTGATTAAATGATGTTTTTATCCCAAATCAAACAAGGCGGAGTGGTGTGTCGCTACCCTGAGGATGCAAATGGTATGGCCCATCAAGTGAACCATGCCGTCAGTATTTATCAATTGGCGTGTGATGCCATAGAACAAGGTATTTCGTTGGCGACCCTCGTTGAGCAATTAGGCCTAGGTGAAGAAGTGAACTTAGCCGAGCTGGCTAAGGCCAATCGCTTGGATTGTCCGGTGCGTCATCCAGACCCAGCACACATGTATCTGACGGGAACAGGCTTGACTCACTTAGGCTCGGCCGCCACACGTAACGCCATGCATGCCAAAAGCGAGGAGTTAACCGACTCTATGAAGATCTTTCAAATGGGGGTCGAAGGTGGCAAGCCCGCCAACGGTGAAGTGGGGGTGCAGCCTGAATGGTTTTACAAAGGTAATGGCGCAGGCGTCATCGCGCCGGGTGAGGCATTGCCATCCCCTGCGTTTGCCTTGGATGGCGGCGAAGAGCCAGAAATCGCCGGTTTTTATCTGATTGGTAAAAACGGTAAGGTCCATCGCATTGGCTATACCTTGGCGAATGAATTTTCGGATCATGTCACCGAGCGCCAGAACTATTTATACCTAGCCCATTCGAAACTGCGTCCGGCGGCGTTTGGTCCTGAATTGCTGGTGGGGGAATTGCCTGAGCATATAGAGGGTCATTCGCGTATCGAACGAGGTGAGCAAACCTTATGGGAAAAAGGCTTTTTATCCGGTGAAGAGAATATGTCTCACACCTTTAAGAACCTTGAACACCATCATTTTAAATATGACATTTTCCGTCAACCGGGGGATTTGCATGTGCATATGTTTGGCACAGCCACCTTGTCGTTTGCCGATGGTATTCAAGCAAAAGAAGGGGATGTGTTTGAAATTTCGTCACCCACCTTCGGCTTACCGTTGCGTAATCCATTGGCGAAAGCAGACGAGCTGGACACAGAGGTTACTCCATTATGAATAAGCAAAATGACGCGGTTTACCCAGATTTAAAAGGTCGCACCGTGTTTGTTTCTGGTGGCGCAACGGGCATCGGTGCGGCGATTGTTGAGGCCTATGCGTTACAAGGTGCCAAAACGGCGTTTGTCGATTTGGATGAAACGGCGGGAAAAGCATTAGAGAAACGCCTTAAAAAAGAAGGTGGCGAAGTGCGTTTTGAGGTCTGTGATATTACCAAGGTAACAGATTATCAACGGGCGATTCGTGATGCGGCAGAAGCGTTTGGGCCGATCAGTATCTTGCTCAATAATGCCGCCAATGACGTACGCCATTCTCTAGAGTCCCTGACCGAAGCGCGTTTTGATGAACTGGTGGCGGTCAATATGAAACATGCCATGTTTGCCGCACAGGCGGTGGCGCCCATGATGCGTGAACTAGGTGGTGGCTCGATTATCAATTTTGGCTCAGTGGGCTGGATGATGGCATCGGCAGGTTATCCAACCTATGGCGCAAGTAAGGCCGCAGCTCATGGTTTAACCCGTTGTTTAGCAAGAGATTTAGGCAGCGATGGTATTCGCGTGAATACCCTGGTGCCAGGCTGGGTGATGACAGAAAAGCAGCTGCGCCTGTGGGTGGATGACGCCGCTGAAGAGAAGATCAAACAAAGTCAGTGTTTAAAGGGCAAAGTACTGCCTAAGCACGTTGCCAATATGGCGTTATTTTTAGGTTCTGATGCCGCAGCCATGTGCTCCGCCCAGAACTTTATTGTTGATGGAGGTTGGGTATGACGGATTCTGAAAAAAACAAGTTCGTACCAAAAGAATGGCCACGCAAATTACGTTCAACAGAATGGTTTGGCGGTACCTCACGGGATCATATTTATCATCGTAGTTGGATGAAAAACCAAGGCTTGCCAGCGGACTTATTCGATGGTCGTCCTGTGATTGGTATTTGTAACACTTGGTCGCAATTAACACCATGTAATTCCCATCTTCGCGATCTTGCTGAGCGGGTCAAACACGGTATTTATGAGGCGGGTGGGCTGCCTTTGGAGTTTCCTGTGTTTTCCGTGGGGGAGAGCTCCCTCCGCCCAACGGCCATGATGTATCGCAACATGGCGGCCATGGATGTAGAAGAAGCGCTACGAGCCAATCCGTTGGATGGGGTGGTGCTGTTAGCTGGCTGTGATAAAACCACCCCTGCTTTGATAATGGGGGCATGCAGTGTGGATATTCCTGCCATTATGGTGTCTGGTGGCCCTATGCTAAATGGTTACTTTCGAGGTGAGCGAGTTGGGTCAGGGACCGCTTTGTGGCAAATGTCGGAAGACATTAAAGCGGGCAACATGACGCAGGAGGATTTCCTTGAGGCCGAGCAGTCCATGTCTCGCTCCGTAGGGTCCTGTAATACCATGGGCACCGCCAGCACCATGGCGTCTATGGCAGAAGCCTTGGGCTTGGCGTTATCTGGCAATGCGGCAATTCCGGCCGTGGACAGCCGTCGCCGAGTCATGGCGCACCTGACCGGACGTCGTATCGTCGATATGGTGAAAGACGATTTGAAACCGTCGGACATTTTAACCCGTCAGGCCTTTGAAAATGCTATTCGTGTCAATGGTGCCATTGGCGGCTCGACCAATGCCGTGATCCATTTGCTAGCGATTGCCGGCCGTGTGGGCGTGGATCTCACCTTAGACGATTGGGACAAGTTTGGCCAAGACATTGCCACCATTGTGAATCTGATGCCATCGGGCAAATACTTGATGGAAGAGTTCTTCTATGCGGGTGGCTTACCTGTGGTGATTAAGCATCTCGCCGAAGCAGGCAAACTGCATAATAACGCGCTGACGGTATCGGGCTCATCCATATGGGAAGAAGTGCAAAACGTCAAAAATTGGAACCCTGATGTCATCTTGCCTGTCGAAAAAGCCCTAACCCAGAAAGGCGGTATTGTTGTTTTGAAAGGGAATTTGGCACCTAAAGGCGCAGTCTTAAAACCGTCTGCGGCGTCCGAGCATTTGTTACAACATCGCGGTCGTGCGGTGGTGTTTGAAGACATTGACGATTACAAAGCGAAAATCAACGATGAGAATCTCGACATCGATGAAAACTGTGTCATGGTGCTGAAAAACTGTGGTCCGAAAGGTTACCCAGGTATGGCGGAAGTGGGCAATATGGGTTTGCCGCCAAAAGTGTTACGCAAAGGGATTAAAGACATGGTGCGTATTTCCGATGCGCGTATGTCGGGGACGGCCTATGGCACAGTAGTGTTGCATACTACGCCGGAAGCCGCCGCTGGCGGGCCATTAGCGGTGGTTCAAAATGGCGATATGATTGAACTGGATGTGAAAAATCGTCGTTTACATGTGGATATTTCCGATGAAGAAATGGCCCAGCGCTTAGCCAATTGGGAAAGTCATTTGGAAAAACCCAAAGGCGGTTATATCAAGCTTTTCCATGACCATGTGCAAGGGGCGGACACTGGAGCCGATTTTGATTTCTTAAAAGGTTGCCGTGGTGCAGCGGTGCCAAAAGACAGTCACTAGGATGCAATAAGACAGCCATCAAATAGGTTGTCTACTTCTTCAACCCCTCCCTAACCCTCCCCTTAAATAAGGGGAGGGAACTGGAAATGCCTCAGGCTCCTCCCCTTTACTAAGGTGAGGGAACTGGAAATGCCTAGGGTTCCTTCCCTTTACTAAAGAGAGAAAGCTGTATTGTGGCGCTTAGCTCCTCCCCCTTGCTAAGGGGAGGGCATTGGAAATGCCTCAGGCTCCTCCCCTTTACTAAGGTGAGAGAACTGGAAATGCCTAGGGTTCCTTCCCTTTACTAAGGAGAGAAAGCTGTATTGTGGCGCTTAGCTCCTCCCCCTTGCTAAGGGGGAAGCTGGGAGGGGGTTATAAGGTTTTATTGATGTTTTTTACTAAAAAGAGAAGGAGAAAGTATGTTAACAGGACAGCATTTTATTGCCGGTAAATGGGTAAAAGGCGATGCAACATTTTCTTCCAGTCCGGCTACGGGCTCCGCACATGAGTTTGCTGTGGGTCGGGTAGCGGATGTGAACGCAGCGGCGGAAGCCGCCGAAGCGGCATTTGAGGTTTATGGCTATAGCGCTCGTGAAGACAGAGCGGCTTTTTTGCATGCCATTGCCGACGAAATCGATGTGTTAGGTGATCAAATTACCGACATGGGTGTGCAAGAAACAGGTTTACCCGCTGCGCGTTTGCAAGGGGAACGTGGTCGTACTACAGGACAACTGCGTTTGTTCGCAGAGCGTATTGTATCCGGCGAATACTTAGACCGTCGTTTTGATGAAGCCTTGCCAGATCGTGCGCCACTGCCGCGCCCTGATATGTATATGGTACAACGCCCGATTGGCCCTGTTGCCGTGTTTGGGGCATCTAACTTTCCGTTGGCGTTTTCAACGGCCGGTGGCGATACGGCAGCGGCGTTAGCGGCAGGTTGTCCGGTGATTGTGAAAGGCCACTCGGCGCATCCTGGCACTGGCGAGCTGGTGGCGCAGGCGATAGAAGCGGCCATCAAACGTTGCAATATGCCAGTCGGTGTATTTTCGCTAATTCAAGGCGGTAATCGCCAAGTCGGGCAGGCGCTGGTGCAGCATCCGTTTATCAAAGCGGTAGGCTTTACCGGCAGTTTAGCTGGTGGTCGTGCCTTGTTTGATTTATGTGCCGCACGCCCTGAACCGATTCCTTTTTTTGGTGAACTGGGGTCGGTGAATCCTATGTTTGTGATGCCAGAAGCACTGAAAAATCGTGCGCAAGAGCTAGGTAAAGGCTGGGCGGGCTCATTAACCATGGGTGCAGGACAGTTCTGTACCAACCCTGGTATTGCGGTGATGGTGGATAACGCTGACTCTCGCGCCATGATTGAAGCGGCGAGCGCTGCGTTATCAGAGATACCTGTGCAAACCATGCTAACGGACGGTATTGCTGATGCCTACCGTTCAGGGGTGGCGGCGATGGATGAAAGTGGTATCAAGCCCGTGCTGCGTACTGAAGATAGCCAAGGACGTAGCGCATTACCGAACCTGTTTACCGTGTCTGCTCAGGCTTGGTTGGATAATCCGACATTGCACCATGAAGTGTTTGGCCCATTAGGCTTGGTTGTATTGGCAGACAGTGTTGAGCAGATGGTCGAGCTGGCCCGTCATTTGGAAGGTCAACTGACTTGCACGATACACCTTGATGACGGCGATTATGCCGCGTGTCAGAAACTCTTACCGATTCTGGAGCGCAAAGCCGGGCGGTTATTGGCGAATGGTTTCCCTACAGGAGTGGAGGTCAATGACACCATGGTACATGGGGGTCCTTACCCTGCGTCCACGAACTTTGGGGCAACCTCCGTGGGGACGTTATCGATTCGTCGTTTCTTGCGCCCAGTGTGTTATCAAAATATCCCCAAAGCCTTGTTGCCGAAAGACCTAGATTAGGCTTTAAGCACTTGCGCTGAGATCGCGTTGACGGCGGACATTATCCCCCAGTCACTGGTGTTCAGTGGCTGGGGGATGGGTCAAGTACTGTGTATTATGACGCAGTACTTGACGCTGATTGTTCAGACAGCAGTCCCTTAGCCATCTCCATCGCTTCCTCACGGGACGCAGTAAGAAGCAAGGGGTAGCCCCAGAATTTGGCGAAGAGTACTGCAAACGCCTTGAAACCAAGGCGTTTGGCTGAGTTGGATTCGATCAGAATCATGGCCTGAACCAGCTTGCGTAACTCGGTCTTGTGCTTTTTCATCCAGAGCGCGGTGCGTTTCTTCTCGGCTGGCGAGTGCTCATGGCCTTCGTCTGGTGCACTATCGGTCAATATCACGAAGGGCTCCCCGCGTTGCAACGTGGCCTCGAACGCTGAAAAGTCCTCTTCGTGGTCGTGCCCTGGCTCGTGCGAAAAACTCATCCAAACATAGGGGAAGTTTGCGCTATTCATTGACATAATGTGCTCCTTTTCTCTTGAGGTGGCGCCAGGTGGTCACAATGGCGAACACGCCTGGTAAGGTGATAAAGAAAACGGCTGAGAAGGCAACGTACCAACCGTCGCGCAAGCCGTCGGAAATCCCGCCTAGGGTATTCAGGGCAACCATCAGGCCGCCAAGAATTAATGCAGCCCATTGCGCTTTTGTGGTTCCGCTCAAGGCCAGCAGGATCGTGACAATCCAACAACCATAGAATGCGGAAAACACCCACAGTATGTGGGGGTCAAAGGTAATTTCTGGGGCCGTTCCATGGGCTCGCACAAAGTTGTTTACGTAAAAGAACAACTGGAAGGTGACATAAAGCACGGCACCTGCGCCAGTGGTCAGCCAGAACAAGGCAACCCTGTTCTGTTGGGGTAAGGTCACGGGAGGCCGTTGGTAAGAGTTAGATTCGGATGACATAGTTTTCTCTCTTATAATGTTAGGATAGTACTGAGCGGGTGTGCCATGTAGGGCTCACTCACAACTTGTAGTTCAGCGTTAGCATTACGTTACGCGGTGCGCCATAACTCACCGTGTCAAAGTCGCCTTTTTGTAGCGCGTACTTCTTGTTGAACACATTATTGACGTTAACTGCCACGTTGATCTTTTTGGTGATGTCGTAACGTCCCATTAGCGATACCAGAGCATAGGAAGCTTGTTCCCCTCCCAAGGTGCTAGTACCAGTATTGGGCGCTTGATAGAAACGGCTTTGCCATCTCACCCCTCCGCCGAGCGTTAACTTGTTCCACTCTCCAGGTAACTGGTAGGTAGTGAAAAGTTTGGCTGTGGTGCGTGGAATTTGCGAATTCAAACGGACGCCATCGCCATCATGCGCGGTGAAGTGAGCAAGACCCGCGTAGATATTCCAGCCATGCGCCAGTTCGCCCTGTAAATCCAGCTCGAACCCGCGTGACTTCGTTCCATCTGAGCCTTTGTAGGCTTGGGCGCCGCTCGGTGTATAGGAGCCAGCGACAAGCTGTGCTGCGTTGTTTAGCTCCGTTTCGAACAAGGACACCGATGCATTCAGACGCCCGTCCAGGTAGGTGCTTTTGAGTCCAGTTTCTTTGGTTTTTCC
The DNA here is from genome assembly GCF_016461715.1 of Marinomonas spartinae. Taxonomy (GTDB): domain Bacteria; phylum Pseudomonadota; class Gammaproteobacteria; order Pseudomonadales; family Marinomonadaceae; genus Marinomonas; species Marinomonas spartinae_A. The sequence goes on from NZ_JAEMUI010000008.1 coordinate 57,042, forward strand.
TTTGGATGGCGTGAGCAGGTTGCCGTTTTTGTTCCGATAGTCTGTTTGCGGATTGTAGATAGCTGTGTAGCTCACGTAGGCCGAATAGGTTTTGTTGATGTCGTAGACCAAGCCTGCGTATGGAGTGAATTCACTGCTTTTTTTGTAGTGTGATGGTGTGCCGTTGACGTTTTCGTCAACTTCGTAGTTGCTGATGCGACCACCGATAATGAGTTTTAAAGGATCAGCCAGCGAAAACCGGGCAGCACTATAGATACCATTCTGTTTGATTCGGGTGTGAGTCGGCGTTGGTGTCTTGGCGCTGAAGTTAGGTTCTGGGAAGGCTGGGCTCAGCGTATAGATATTGACTGGCACAAGGCCTGGATAATACGGTGCGATATCCTCCCGGTTGGATGTGCTATGGGAGCTCGATGCCCCCACCACTAGCTCATGTTGGCGACCTAGCAGTTCGAAGGGACCACTCGCCATCACGTCGAAGGTATTCTGGCGGCTATGACCGTCAGACGACAGCGCGACTGGGTAGGCTCCGTTAGGGAAAGTGCCCAGTCCCGTGGTGCGATCAGGACGGCCGACTAGGCCGAGCAGTTGAGTATCGAACTCCGTACGGTATTGGTTAGCAATCCCTCGGACCTTCCAGCCGTTGTCAAAATGATGCTCGATTTCGGCAAACGTTGTCTTAAGGGTGTTGTTCCAGTGGCTCCAGTCCTGCGCGTAGTTCTTGGAGCGTGAATAATCAGCCTGTGTGCCGTCGCTGAACCATAGTGGTAAGCCGCCCCAAGTTGAACCTTTCGGTGTGATGTCCTGATAGTCATAACCTAGGCTTAGAGTTGTGTCCTCGGTCAGATCCGCCTCGATGATTCCGTAGAAGCCTTTTCTCTTCGGCTTGTAGCCGTCGAGGTACGAATGTCCGTCTTGGTATGTTCCCACTATACGGGCGCGAACACGGCCATCTTTGGTTAACGGCGTCGAGATGTCGGCCATGCCTCGATGGGTATCCCAGCTCCCTGTGCCGAGTGAGGCGGCCGCAGAGAAGTTGCGGGTTGGTCGTTTGCGTACTAGGTTGATGGCGGCCGAGGGGTTACCTGTACCAGTCAGCAAGCCGGAGCCCCCACCCACAACCTCGATACGATCATAGAATGCGGTATCGATAGAACCAATACCGCTTCCATTGACAATGTTGCCGACAATGGTAGGGATGCCGTCGTATTGAATGTTGTTGATTAAGAAACCTCGTGAATAGAAGCTCGTCCTCTCGGTATCCGCTTGGCTTGCCGAGATGCCTGTAGTGTTCTCTAACACCTGCTGCACGGAATCCAATTGCTGATCGTCCATGCGTTGACGCGTAACTACTGTCACAGACTGCGGTGTTTCCTTCGGTGACAGCGACAGACCTGTTGCCGCCGATGTCTCGCCAGTCGTGTAGGAGCCCGTACCTTCGGTGGTCGCCATATCCGAGCGGCCTGTTACGGTGAGGGTCGGCAAGTCGGTTTCCGCTTGAGAGTTTTTTTCTGATTCGTCTTTGGCCTGCTCTGACTTGGCTTGGACCTGTCCTGAGTTAGCTTGAACCTGTCCTGATTCGGCGGCGAAGGCACTTTGCGCACTGATGAGAATTGCTGCCGCAACGGCTGAGCTGAGCACGGTGCGAGGCGCAATTCTGATGGATCCTTTATACAACCCATCCAGATGAGGGTAGACGGCGGGCTCTACGCCCCTATCAACAGAGCAACGAAATTTTCCTTTAGTTGTTAAATAAAACATTAATAATACTCATTTGCATTTAGATGCTTTATTTAATAATGAAACGCTATAAAGGTAATGGTGAAATTCGGCCATATTATTATTCATTTAGGCCAAATGTCCTTGCCTCTCTGTTTTTTGGCCGTATTGCCTAATCAATTGTCTTAATTTGGCAGTGTAGAAGTGTCTTCATGTGGTGAGACAGCGCTTCATTGTCGTCTGTCATACGTCAACCAAGGCGAGTTAGGCCTTGGTTGGTTTCTGTTCTAATTCCGCTAGCACCAAGCGCTTAAGCTGATTAGCAAGTGGAGAAAGCTGGCGATCTCGCATTTGCAATAAATAGTATGGACTCATAATGATCTGCCGATCCAGCTTCAGAGCTTTTAAATTGGCATCGACTAGGTCGCTGGTGAGTAGGTCGATGACTTCTCGCGCCATGGGGGCAATGGCGTTGGAGGACACCAGTATGGCCATGAGGGCCAGTAGGGAGGTGCTGTTGATGATGCTAACGGGTAATTCTGCACTTTCTTCCATAAAAGCCGCTTCAACGGCTTCGCGTATGGGGGCTCGATGTGACTGCATGACCCATTCGAAATGGGCGAGATCGTGGACACTGATACGTTCTTGACCCGCTAACGGGTGATCTTTGCGAGCCACCAAGGTGACGGATTCAGTTCGCGCAGGGTAGACGTGAAAAATGTTGGCATCGTATTGTTTGGGAATGCGAGCGAGGACAAAGTCGTTGTTCCCTGCGATGAGGTCTTTTACCAGGGCGTCGCTGGTGTCGACGTTGATATTGATTTCGGCTTTAGGGGCAATGGCTCTGAGTTGATGCATGGCAGGAATAACAAAGCCCACGGCCGCTCCCGTTACCGCACCGATGGCAGTGGTACCGCCGCCGCCTTCTTTGAGTTCTTCCACTTCACGGGAGAGGTCTCTTAGTTCGACTAATAAATTGTGGGCACGTCGTGCAACCGATTGGCCTACGAGGGTGGGTTCCATGCCCTTGGCGTGACGGGTAAAGAGTCGCGCCCCCAGGGTGTTCTCAATATCGCTTAACATACGGGAGGCTGCAGGTTGCGTCATGGCCATTTCATCCGCTGCCAGACTAATTTGTCCATGCTCGGCGATCACCGAAATCAAACGCAGTTGGTTGAGCTTTAAGTGCTTGGCTAGACCAATGTCCATGTAACGAGCTCCATTATTATTGTTCTGGTATTTTGTTATTTTATCGATATCGTATATTACTTGTTTTAGATGGCTTTACTGTAGGGAAAGTTTATATGGCGTTATCGCAAGGGGAAATAAAAACAACACAAAAACACTTGCCTGAAAAAGAATTTATTATTTTATGTGCTTTGATGATGTCGTTAACCGCATTAAGTACTGATGCCGTCTTACCAGCTTTCTCGCAAATAGCCCATGCCTTAGGGATTATTGATTACCAAAAAACGCAATGGATAATCTCGGCGATGATTTTTGGCATGGCATTTGGTGAAATCACATTTGGCCCTTTATCCGATGTGATTGGTCGAAAGAAAAGCATTAGTTTCGGCATCGGTATTTTTATTATCGGCTCTGTCGTGGCTTTATGCGCAACGTCACTGACAGGCTTATTAATAGGCCGCTGTATTCAAGGGTTTGGTTTGGCGGGGCCGAAAATCGCTTCGCGCGCCTTGATTCGTGATTTGTATAAAGGCACGGCCATGGCGCGCATTATGTCTTACACCATGATGATTATTATTTTAGTGCCTATGTTAGCGCCAGCGTTTGGGCAGTTGGTGATGTTGCTAGGAAGCTGGCGTTGGGTGTTTGGGGTCTTGATTCTTCAAGCTTTGATTGCTGTGATTTGGTTGGCCATTCGACAACCGGAAACCTTGCCACCAGCCGTGCGTCATCCATTCCAGTGGGGGCGTTTAAGAAAAGATGCACGATTTTTTCTCTCGCAACGAGAGGTGATGGCGTATACCTGTATCGCGGGTGGTATCTTTGGCTGTTTGATGTTGTATTTGAGTATTGCTCAGTCGATTTTTCAGGATATTTATCAGGTCGGCACACATTTTCCTTTGTATTTTGCTTTGCTTGCTGCAGGCTCTGTCTTAACCAATTTTTTTAATGGCAAAATCGTACAGCGTGTTGGCATGATGCGCTGTTTAGTGGCGGCGTTAAGCGTGTTACTTTTTTCATCGTTTTTGCTGCTCATGATCGCCTTGAGTTATTCTGGCAAGCCGCCTTTTATTTTATTTATGCTCATTGCTATGGTGATGTTTTCCTGCTTTGGCATGATCTTTGGTAATGTGAATGCCATGGCAATGGAGCCACTAGGGCATATGGCAGGCCTTGGTGCATCGATGATTTCGTCTATTTCTAGCTTGGTTGCGATTGTCTTTTCGGTCTTTATGGGACAGTTTTACCATTTTTCAGTGACACCATTAGCTGTGGCTTTTGTATTGATCGCGAGTCTCACTCTAATATTATTGGCTTTCGCTAAATATGATGTTAAATATGTTTTTCAAGGTTTCTTTAAATGATCATGATATTTGTCATAACTTGAGGTAATTGACTAAGATAAAGTTTTCAAGGATTAAAAACGTTATCTAGATTGCTGTTTTTTTAAATCGGTTGGTTTTATAAACGTTAACCAAGGAAGGGGTTGAGTTTGTGTTAATAAGACGTTTGCCAGAACAAGAGTTTGTCGCCTTGTTTGCTTTAATCATGTCACTGACGGCATTGAGCATGGACGCCATTCTTCCTGCTTTTTCTTCTATTTCTTCCGATCTGTACATTCAAAACTACCAACACACACAATGGATCATCACGGTTCTGATTTTAGGAATGTCGTTTGGGGATATTCTGTTTGGGCCGCTGTCCGATGCCATTGGTCGTAAAAACAGTATTTTTCTTGGCGTCGGCATTTTTATTAGTGGCTCCATTATCGTGGTGTTTTCGACCAGTTTATCCATGTTATTGATTGGTCGAGCGATTCAAGGGATTGGCTTGTCGGGGCCAAAAATTGTTTCCCGAGCTTTGATTCGCGATTTATATTGCGGTGCTGCCATGGCGCGCATTTTATCCTATGTGATGATGGTGTTTATCCTAGTACCTATGCTGGCACCTGTTTTTGGGCAGTTCATTATGTCGCTGTCGAGTTGGCGGGGGATGTTTGTGGTGTTGATCGTACAAGCCTTGATGGCTTCAGTTTGGTTGTTTTACCGTCAGATGGAAACCTTACCTTGTGAGTGTCGGGTTCCTCTGGATAGGGCTCGTTTGATAAAAGATGCACGCTTTATTTTATCGCGCCGCGATGTGATTGCTTACACTTTGGTTTCAGGCTGTATTCTGGGTGGGTTATTTTTATATCTGAGCATCGCTCAGTCACTCTTTCAGGATGTGTATCAAGTGGGCAACAAGTTTACTTGGTATTTTGCCTTGCTTGCTGGGTTTTCTGGGGTGAGTAATTTCTTCAACGGACGCATTGTACAGAAAATTGGCATGATGAAATGCGTTGTTGGTGCTTTATCTGTGTTGTTATGTGCGTCTTTTTTATTGTTTGTCGCGACCTGGTACTACTCCGGTATACCTCCGTTTTGGTTGTTTATGGGGTTAGGTTCCGTGATGTTTTCTTGTCTTGGTATGGTGTTCGGTAATGTGAATGCCATGGCAATGGAGCCATTAGGTAAAATAGCGGGTCTCGGAGCGTCAATGATTTCGTCGTTATCCAGTTTCACGGCGATTGTTGCAGCGGCCTTTGTTGGTCAGTTTTATCACTTTAGTGTCACGCCGTTAGCCGGAGGATTCGTCCTTTTTACCAGTTTAGCCTTGTTGTTTCTTAAAGTTGCCAAACACGGCTCCACCGTATCCATTAGTGGCGTTTATTGGTTAGAAGAGATATATCGAGATAAAGCGAAATAGTCATTTTTTTCGCGTATAATGATGGGTCTTACTCATTTATTTCGAATCTGGTAGCTCTCTCAATATGCGTCCTCATTTTTCTCCCCTTGCCCGCGAACTCTTCCACATGACTTGGCCAATGCTTTTTGGAGTGTTGTCATTAATGAGTTTTCAGTTGGTGGACAGTGCCTTTATTGGTCAGTTGGGGGTATTACCCTTAGCGGCTCAAGGCTTTACCTTGCCTATCCAAATGATTGTGATTGGCTTGCAAGTGGGGTTGGGGATCGCAACCACGGCGATTATCTCCCGCGCATTAGGCGCGAAAAATACTCGCTATGCTAAGCAATTAGGGGGATTGGTACTGATGATGGGGAGCCTAGGTATTGCTTTCTTTACGGTGCTGATTTGGCTATTACGCCATCCCATTTTAGCCTTATTAAGTGCCCCCGATTCTGTCTACCCAGTGATTGATTCTTACTGGCCCCATTGGTTACTCAGTGCTTGGGTTGGCGCCTTGATTTATTTTTACTACAGCATTTGTCGATCCAATGGCAATACACTCTTGCCTGGCATCATGATGATTGTGACCAGTCTATTGAACTTGGCATTGGATCCTATTTTTATCTTTACATTGCATTTTGGAATTAATGGTGCCGCCATCGCGACCACTGTTGCCTTTGGTGTTGGGGTATTGATTGTTGCTCCCCAAGTGGCTCGTAAGCGTTGGATTACCTTTGACTGGAAAGACCTTAAAGTCAGCAAAAGCTTGGCTGATATCGGTCATATCATGGGGCCAGCCATGGTGAGTCAACTACTGCCTCCCGTATCGTCCATGCTGGCGACGAAATTGATTGCGGGCTTTGGTACCGCGGCCGTGGCATCTTGGGCGTTGGGCTCAAGGTTTGAGTTTTTCTCCATTGTCTCAGTGCTAGCGCTGACGATGTCCATGCCGCCAATGGTTGGGCGATTATTAGGGGAAGGACGTTTAGGTGATGTGCGTTATATCGTGCGCCTAGCATGTCGCTTTGTATTGGCGTTTCAATTGTTTATTGCGGTGGTGACCTTCTTTATTTCGGGGTTGCTAGCCGGTTTAATGACCAGTGATAAAGAGGTATCAGGGATTTTACATTGGCATCTCATGATCATTCCATTGAGTTTAGGAGCATTGGGCGTTTGTATGCTGATGGTCTCTATTTCCAATGCCTTGGGTAAATCCTACACCGCGCTTACCATTTCAGCCCTACGCCTGTTTGCCTTCTTCTTACCCTGCTTATGGATTGGCTCACAAATCGCTGGATTAAAAGGTCTCTTCTTCGGTGTCCTGATTGGCAACATTCTTGCGGGTATTTGTGCTTGGTTTATGTATCAAAGAGCACTGGTTCAAGTTGAGAATAGAGTTTAATACAGGCCTTTCTATTGTCTCTGCGTTGACTCGAGGTCGTCATGGATGACGTCTCATCTTTTCCTAATATTAGAGTATTCCCTTCGATAATCTAAACCATCAATTTGGTGTTATTCCGTGTAATTGATGTGCCTATTTTCTCAGGATAGATTGCTTGATCGTATTTGAGCATCATCTAAAATGGGCGCTTATTTGCTTTGGTTATTTTTCTGATTTTAAAAAACAGACAAGGAAGTCGTAGGTAAATTGTATTCTTATCAATTGCTAAATAGTAATAATTTGAATGGATTAAGCCTTATATTTTAATGACCTCTGGGTAATCTGGCCATGCACACCTTTGCTTATGATGTTGTATCGTTGCTGTTAGAAATTTAATGTGTTCATCCCATTACACTAGTTTCTATCATAGCCAGACTAATAGGGACTGATCAAAATCGATAGTTTTCGAGTTAGATCAAAATTCTTGAGCTGACTCCAACACTGACTGTGATTTAGACGAGTTTTAAAAGCTCAAACTGGAGGTTATTTTGAATAAAAATATGACGTTTCTTGTTGTTGATGATAATCCAACAATGCGCCGAATGACAAAGCATTTACTGAGAGACATTGGTTACAGTAAAGTGCAGGAAGCAGATAACGGGGAGACGGCCTTAACAATGGTGGAAGAAGGTAATGTCGATTTCCTGATGATGAGTTTGCCTATGCCAGATATGGATGGCATGGATATGATTAAAGCAATAAAAGCCGACCCTAATTTAGAGGACATCTTGATATTAATTGTCCTAGAGAAAGGGTTTTACAGGGAAACAATAATCCATGCGGTTAATGCCGGTGCAAATGGTTATATTATTAAGCCCTTTAATGCTGAGAAACTTGAAACCGAATTGCGAAAAATATTTGAACGTACGTGAGTCGAGTTTAGTGTGTGGAGACAGGTCAAAAATGCCTTATTCATGGTTTCCGCAAGAAATGTTTTCGACCGCTAATGTGTGATGTAAGGAACTCTAAAACCTCTAGTCTTTTGATTTGATTGCAATACTTTGAGAAAGGCTAAATGTCTACTTTCAAAGCCTGAACTATTTGCTCGTACATCACATCCACCGCAGCCGATTTGTGTGACCGCTTGCTACGAAAGACAGCCACGTCCATTGCAGTCAATTTGGGTAAGTCATATTCAGCGGGTAAGTTTTGTAAGACTTGCAACTCGGCTGGCACACTGCATCGAGTCAAGGCGGCTACGGCTAATCCACTTTCCACGGCGGCCAGCTGGCCTGCAAGCCCTGAGCTTTTATAGACGATGCGGTACGCTTTGTTAGCCTTATTTAAGGCCGACAATGTTTCAATTTGCGCCATGCTGCCTGCTTCGTAGACCGCAATAGGTAGAGGGTTGCGCCGCCACACTTCGTATTTTGAAGCCCCCACCCAAACGAGCGGCTCGTGAAAAAGCCGTTCTCCATGCTCTGGTTTGTCGCGAGAGACCAGTGCGATATCCAGTTCGTTGCTCTTGATACGTGGAATAAGAGTGGTGGATTGCTCACAGGTTAATTCGATTTCTACGCCCATATAACGGTTAGTAAAGTGTCGTAATATGGGGGCTAGGTACATGGCATAGTCATCTGGAACTCCGATGCGAATTAGCCCCGTCAATTGCTTGCCAAACAGGGCATCATAGGCCTCAGATTGTAATTCGATCATGCGTCGTGAGTAAGTGAGTAATTCAATGCCTTTGGATGTGACCTCTAAATGACGAGGCCCCCTGGATAAAATAGCCGTACCAATAATATCTTCTAACTTTTTGATATGCATGCTGACGGCGGATTGAGAACGATGCACTAAAGGCGCGGCAGCGGATAAAGACCCTGTATCGACCACCGCCACAAAGGTTCGTAACCAACTTATTTGTAAGTCAGGGTAATTCATCGATACCACCTATTCGTTTTTCGAATGATTGATTAGTACATTATGCGTTTTACTCTTTTATATAACTGAGCGACGCTTGCTGCAAGACAAAAGGGATAAACAAACGAAGGGGGTAACATGGTTTCTGAAGCGGCAGGTGTAAAAGCGATTTCTTCCACTTTATCAGTGAGTCGTGGCTTGTTCTATGTGTGCTTTGCCGCCATTGCGTGGGGTACGGGCGGAGCTGTCGCGGCTATTCTCTATAGCAATGGGCTTGGGCCAGTTGCTGTGTCGTTTTGGCGTTTCGCCATCGGTATGTTGGTTCTTGCTCTTGTGGCACTTATTATGAACTCGAAAGAGAAAAGACGTGCCATGGGCGCTTTCATTCGTGAACGCTGGAGGCGGATGATGGTTATTGGTATGGGCTTAGCGATTTACCAGACTGCTTATTTTGCCGCAGTACAATACAGTGGTTTAGCGGTGGCCACCATAGTGACGTTAGGGCTGGGGCCAGTTTTGATGGCTATTGGCTCTTACCTAACAATGAATGAACGAATTAGCAGGACGGGGGCACTGATCATGGCCTTTGCAATTCTTGGCCTCGGTTTGTTAACGTGGGGCGGAGAGATTGGATCTCATTCACTATTAGGATTGGCTTTTGCTGTCTTATCTTCTATTTGTTACGCCTGTGTGACACTTATTACCAGAGCGATGGGGAGGCATGCTTATATTGATCGGTTTAATGTGACTTTTTTTGGCATCGTTATCGGAACCCTTTGTCTGCTGCCATTTGCCTTATTTGAGGGGCTAACTTCTCGCTCAGGCACTATTTTTCAGAGTGTGGTTTTTCTCAGTTATCTAGGTGTGGTGCCGACCGCTGCCGCCTATATACTATTCAATGCAGGTCTTTCTTCTGTCCGAGCTACAACGGCATCGGTGATGGTTCTTATTGAGCCTGTCACTGCTGCGTTGATTGCCGTGCTATTTTTGGGCGAGACACTGACGCCTATTGCGGTGTTTGGTGTCACTATTTTAATGGCATCGGTTGTCATTTTGGCGTTTTCTGAACGTCATGGTGCGCTGGTCGTGGCTAAACAAAAAGTGAGCTAAGAAAGTGTATTTCGCAATATTGTCCAATCTTTTCCTATGATAATTGGGTAATCTGTCACTGTTGTTTCGGGTTATTCAAAGAGGCTTGTGATGTCGGCAGAAAATCGGTTTCAGTTTGCTAAAAGTGCGGCCCTCGATGAGGTGATGTTGCTGGAAGCCTCTATGAGCGATTTTTCCTATGGTACTCATGCCCATGAGGAGTTTTCTTTTGGGGTGACATTATCGGGTCGACAGGACTTTTTTGCTTTAGGCGAACATCATAAAAGTTATTCTGGCAATGTGATTGTGTTTAATCCAGAGGACGCCCACGATGGTCGTTCTGGGGCTGACGATCCGCTTCACTACAAAATGTTGTACATTCATCCTGATCAGTTAAATCCCATGCTGGAAAGCGCTGGCGTGCGTAGAGCTAAGGGTGTTCGTATCGAGCATCCTGTGCAAAATGACCCTGTATTAAAACATCATATCCTGCGTTTGGCCGCTTTGGTTGAAAGTGACATGTCATCTGCGCTCGAATATTCGTCTGTGCTGTTTGAATTTGCCGAATATTTAGCGCGCCGAAAAGGAGTGGTGATGGAAGCGAAACGACGGGTGAAAGACCCTGTTTTTGAGCGAGTCCGAGACTATTTGCATGCCCATGTTAGTGAGGAGTTCTCCCTAGATGAATTAAGCCAAGTGGCGCATATGTCGAAATACCATTTGTTGCGTTGCTTTCGGGATTATTTTGGGATGACGCCCCATCAGTATTGGCAAAACTATCGAATTAACCGTGCCAGAGAAGCATTGGAACTGGGGATGCCACTGGCTGATGTGGCCTTTGCTTTTGGTTTTACCGATTTGAGTTACTTTAATCGACGTTTTAAGCCCATGTTTGGGCTCACACCTTATCAATTCAGGCGAACTTTGCTGCGTAGCTAGCAGCCATACTCGCTTTAGCTCTTATTCTTTTTTCTATTCGTTATTTTTATCAAATGTCTGTTTGAGGGATTCCTATGCTCGCAATCATCATCTACGCCTTTGGGGTTATGTACAGTCCTGGTCCGGCCAATATGCTCGCACTTTTTGCAGGGATCAATGGTCAAGGCTGGCGTGCTTTTCTGTATTGTGTTGGTGTGGGGCTTGCCATGTTGATCTTATTTTTACTGATCGGCTATCTTGGTAGTGAGATTATTCCTAAAGAATATCAATCGGTTATTGCTGTTGTAGGCGGAATGTATATTGCCTATCTTGGCGTAAAAATCCTTAAAGCGAGCTTCCAAAAAGTGTCGTCTACAGCCAAAGAGACGTCGGTGAGTTTTAAAACGGGATTGGTATTACAGCTTTGTAACCCCAAATCGCTGGTCGCCATCGTGCCTATTGTGACTGTACAGTTCCCGCGAGTGCACATTGAAGGCGGGCAGATAGCACTTTGGTCAGTGGGGCTTTCCATCATGGCTTGTGGCGCACCGAGTGTCTATTTGTTGGCGGGGGCGCGTCTTAAAAAAGCGGCAATGAACCCCAAGGTGATGGCTTGGATTAATCGTGTGATGGCTTGTTTACTCTTCTATGTGGCTTATCGCTTTATTATGAATCTATAAAACACACAGAGCACACTGATAATCACAATACAGATGTTCTGTATGGCATCTGTGTGCTTTTGAAAGGGGTTGTCTGCGTCTGTTGGGCTGGTGTGAATGCACTTAGTATTGTTCATTCACTCATCTCATTTGGCAAGCGAGGTTGATATGATCATCATTGCGTTACTGCATCATTTTGCTCATTGTTTTGAACGCTACAGCACACGAAAAAAGCTCAGTGCGTTACCCTATGATTTACGTAAAGATCTTGGCATCATGCAAGACAGCTTCGAGGCAGAAGTCGCCAAAGGGAATGTCTTTACCTTGATGAAGGAATTAAGTTCGTTATCAACAATAAACCTACGTGACAAGCGTAAATAAGCACGGCTTGTTGGAACCACCTGTATGGATGAGACCCTAAGCGCTTGTCATGAATAACAAGCGCTTAGGGAAGGTGAATTCTTTGGTTTGTCGTCACGACGCAAAGGGGGTTAATCTTTACTGTCAGCGCCTATTTTATGGATGGAAAGGTCAGCACCATTGTATTCTTCCTCCTCGCTTAAGCGTAACCCACTAACGGCTTTAACCGTGCCATACACCACCAAACCACTGACGACGGCGATTCCTATGCCAGTCAAAGAGCCGATAAGTTGAGACATAAAGCTAACATTACCCAACCCGCCTAATGATTTTAGGCCAAAGATACCCGCTGCCAGCCCGCCCCAGGTTCCGCAAATACCATGTAAAGGCCATACACCAAGCACGTCGTCTATGTGTTGGTATTTTTGTTGGATGAGTGTGAATAGCTTGGTAAATAGGGCGCCAGCGATCAGGCCAGTGGCCAATGCGCCAATGGGATGCATGATGTCTGATCCTGCGCAGACGGCAACGAGACCCGCGAGAGGGCCATTGTGAATAAAACCAGGGTCTTTGTTGCCTAGAACCATGGCCGCGATAATTCCGCCGACCATCGCCATTAGAGTATTGACGGCCACTAACCCACTGATGCCATTCATTGTTTGTGCTGACATCACATTAAAGCCAAACCATCCAATACAGAGAATCCACGCGCCTAATGCTAGAAAAGGAATATTGGAGGGCGCAAACGCAACTAATTTGCCATGTCTAAAACGGCCATTACGAGTACCTAGTAATACGATGGCAACCAGCGCGACCCAGCCACCAAATCCATGCACGACAATAGACCCAGCGAAATCATGGAATGGCGCACCATATCGATGAGCTAACCAGCTTTGAAAACCATAGTTTCCGTTCCATACCAAACCTTCTAAGAAAGGATAAGCAATTCCAACGATGATGGCTGCGGAGATAAGCATAGGGTAAAACTTCGCGCGTTCTGCTACGCCACCGGAAATAATGGCGGGGATGGCCGCCGCGAATGTCATGAGAAAGAAAAATTTCACCAAGGCGTAACCACTGTTTTGTGACAGCGTGGCGGCGCTTTGGAAAAAACTTATACCATAGGCTATGTGATAACCAATGAAAAAATAGACCAGTGCGGAAACGGCAAAATCTGTCATGATTTTGACGAGCGCATTGACTTGGTTTTTGTGGCGTACGGTGCCCACTTCTAAAAATGCAAAGCCCGCATGCATGGTAAACACCATGATGGCACCGAGAAGAATAAAAAGTGTATTTGAATTGGAAATCAGCATTTCTACTGCACTGTTTGTGACTGTCACGAAGCGCCCCTAAGTTAATTGCACCGAATAGGTGCTAAGAATTTTTATTTTTGCTCTTTTTTAGAACTAAATTAACGATAAATAGCTAAGTATTTACCCGGAAGCACTGTTTTAAGCAATTTTCGTTCCATATTTGCATTATATTGGTGCTTTTTTATTGGTGGCTGCACCATCTGGGTGGATGTAAATTGAGAAAGGGTAATGTTGATCTAAATACCGCCACCTTCGTTGCATCGCAACATCGCAGGGATACTTGAATGTGAAGCCCCCTTCAGGTGCAGGCTCTTTTGAAGAAGAGGCTAACGCATCTGAGTTGGTGTATTACGCGATTTTATCGGATGTGAAGAGTCTCTCCTGTAGGTAAATCTTTTCTATCAAAGAGAGAAATACCGCTCAAACCAGTGCTTACCATGAGCGTCTCAGTATTTACAGAATTAAATATTGAAAACGATATTGATAATGAATATCATTTGTTATGTTTTGTTATCACTCCGGAGCCAGTCGTGGAAAGTTCAGTACAGCAGAAAGTAATCGATTTTTTACAGGTCGGCGGGCCTGTTGTTTGGATTCTAATCGGGTTTTCCGTTATTGCTTTGACCATTGTGCTGTTGAAATTATGGCAGCTGTCGTCATTACGAGCAGAAAGTCGGAAAACCGTCGATCAAGCCTTGGTCGCTTGGCGTAAAAAAGAGGGCGAGCAAGCCCTTGAATTGCTTGATGAAAAACGTCCAATTGATTTTCTAGTGGGCTTCTCCATGCGCTCTTTGCAAGCTGGTAATATGGATGTGAGTTTGATTCGGGAGGAAGTTGAGCGTTTGGCGATGAATCAATTGAATCAGTTACGTTCTTATCTTCGTCCCTTAGAAATTATCGCCAGCTTGAGTCCTTTATTAGGCTTGCTCGGTACGGTTCTGGGGATGATTACGGCTTTCCAGCAAATGCAAGGGGCGGGTAACCAGGTCGATCCCTCGGTGTTGTCTGGTGGTATCTGGCAGGCCTTGTTGACGACAGCGGTTGGCTTGGCGGTGGCGATTCCGGTTGTCACACTGCACAGTTGGTTAGAGCGTAAAATTGAGCGGATTGCTCATAATATCAACGATGCGGTAACTCAGGTATTCACCAGTAAGGAAGCGGAGCGTTTGGTAGCGAAAGCCGCCAAAGAGGTTTTGCATGCCGCTTAACCTGAGTCAGCCAAAGCGTAAGCAGGCGATTAGTCTAACGCCACTCATTGATGTGGTGTTCATTTTATTGTTGTTTTTTATGCTGACATCCAGCTTTGTGCCATGGCGTAGTGTGGATACGCCGCTTTCTGTGCCTGCTCATGATACCTCCACGCCAGATAAAGACGACTTTTTAGTGCTGACGCTCAAGCAAAATGATGGGCGAGTTTGGCTGAATGGTGTTGCCCATTCTTTAGCGGATACGGCTTGGTTAAGTTCGGTGATTAAAGCGCACAAAAAGGGCGTGTTCGCAATTAAGGCTGATAATGAGGTGAACTTGCAAAGTTTAATGAATTTGGCCGATCGCTTAAAAGCCAGTGGCGCGAAAACCGTGTCCATTGCCAATGCTTTTTCGGGTCAGACCACGCCATGAAGATAGATCAAGCGTTTGCATTAAAAACCAAGTCGGATGATGACAGTTTGGTGCCTTTGATCAATGTTGTTTTCTTGATGTTGGTATTTTTTATGGTGGCGGGACAAATTCGTAAGGCTGATCCGATCCCCATTGTTCCACCAACTTCCATTAATGAGAATCGTCCCAAATCGGATCCCAACGTGTTGATTGTTGTTGGTGCGGATAAGCGTATTTATTTGGATGACAACTTGGTAAAGGTCGATGCGATTAAACCGTATTTAGAGAAGAAGTTCGCACAATCTTCTAATAAAGAAGCGTTCTGGGTGCAAATCAAAGCGGACGGTTCTATTCCAGTGGATGCATTGCGTCCTGTGTTTAGCCAGATTCGTTTATCTGGGTTAACAAAAGTCAGTTTAGCGACACAACTAGCAAAAGGGTCATGATGATTTCCAAACGTCATTGGTTAGTGGCTGGGGGGATAGCGGTTTCTCTTCATGCGGCGGCTTTTTATGGTTTTTTTTATCCCTCTTCCGAAGGCAGTAAAGCACCGGGTCAGCAAGGCGTTGAGTTCGATCTTGGTATGATGGGCGACATGGGAGCCTCCAAGGTAAACAGTGTGGAGAGTGATTCCGATAACAAAGAGAAAAAGCAGGTTGCGAAAGTAGAAAAAGCGCAAAAAGAGGTGGTTAAACCAGAGCCAGAAAAGGTAGAGAAAAAGCCCAAACCGGTCGTGGAAGAAAAGCCGATTCCTAAGCCTGAAAAAGCCCCATTACCTAAGACAGAGCCTAAGCCAGAGCCCAAACCCACGCCCAAAAAAGTGGTGAAAGAAAAGCCTGTTATCAAACCGAAACCTGTGGTGAAAGAGAAGCAAAAGTCGCCTATTGTCGTCCCTAAGAAAGAGCCTAAAAAAACACCTAAAAAAGAGCCCAAAAAAGACGTGGCTAAAAAGGTTGAGCCGAAAAAAGTCGTGCCGAAACCAAAGCTTCATAAGGCTGAGCCTAAAAAAATAGAGCCTCAAAATAGCTTAGAACAAGCGACATCGCCCTCTGTCTCAAAGGCGATATCGCAACAGACGACGTCACAAAGTGTGAAAAATTCAGGCGCTAGATCGCAAGCTAGTCAAAAAGCCACAACAGGCGTGGGCAATGCCGCTTCTTCGGGAGGACATAAAGGTGCGATAACCTCCTATTACAGCAAATTAGCCGCCGTATTGGCACAGCATAAGCGCTATCCTCGAGCGGCGCGACGTCGTCATGAAGAAGGTGTGGTAACGGTTTCCTTTGTTGTTCATGCAGATGGTCAGGTGACGAATACGAATATCCTTAAGAGCTCAGGTTATCGTCGTTTAGACGATGCCGTGTTAGACATGTTAAAACGGGCGAGCCCTTTGCCTAAGTTCTCATCAGACATGCATAAATCATCATTAACGATCACACTGCCTGTGTCTTTTAAGTTGAGTGATTATTGATGTAAGAGAGGGGCTGATGGCTCTTTATCTTTAAAAGAGAAGCGGATGGCTCTAAGCAAAAGGCTAGCAGGTACAAAAGCGGGCAGACAAGCCATCTATCGCAGATGGTCTTGTCTGATTGACTCTTTACTCTGTGAAAGCATCACGTTGTTTGAGCCATTGTGCCAGATACTCTGGGAGATCGGTTTGAATGGCGCCCACGCCTGCATTAATAAGCGTTCCCCATACTTTTTCAGGATTAATGAGCGCGTTTGAATCCATCATATCGAGAGGATGGACGGGGTCTAAGGTATTGATCCAAATACGACAGTCCATGCTTTCCAGTAAGGGCTTAGCCTGTTGTAACTCATGCAAATCATCAAAAGACAATTCAATCATAATAGGGCGTTTTGGGGCGAGTGTTTGTAAATCATCGAGGAAATGTCCCCGTCGGGCATGCATCATGGGCATGTGTTTGACGGTATCCGTCAGTGTTGTCCATTCGGCCTCCTCGGGATTATACGTTGATTTAACGACGGCGATGTCTTGCATATTAAGACGTTCAACTTCGGTAATAATATCCGGTAAGTCTTCTGGGTGCTTGGCATCAATGTTGACCAGAATTTTGCCTTTTGCATAGGCCAGTAAGTCAGACAATAGTGGCAGGGGCTGAGTCGTTACTTCACTGCCTTCACCGCCAGCGCCTTGGCGAAGGTGCAGTGTTTGTAACTGCTCAAGTGTGGTTTCAGACACGAGCCCTTTACCATTTGTGGTCCTGTCCAAGGTGTCATCATGAATGACCACAAATTCACCTGTTAAACACTTTTGCGTGTCAATCTCGACCATATCAGCACCTGCCATGATGGCATGCTCTACGGCCAGCAATGAGTTTTCAGGGGCGTTTTTCCAAGCGCCTCGATGGGCGATGGTCATGATTTTTGGGTTGGTACGTGAAATAGCAAACAGCTCAGAATGGGTTGTCATAATGGTTCCTATTAAGAGTAATAAATGTCGCTCATGAACGATCATGAGCAACATAAAAATAAATTAATGAGACTTTTGCACGACTACTGCGCTTGCCAATACTTTGTTAAACACAGACTCAAAATGCTCATTTATCGCTATAAACTCCGCTTTCTCGTCTGTTTTTGCCGCGTCTTGGCGTCGCTCGTGACATCGTTCAAAGGTCTCTAATGGAAAATAACGTGATTGATAAACGCTTTATTTATGGCATCCGATAATGGCTTATCAGGCCAGAGGCTGCTGTTTTTACGTTCTGCCTTATTGACTAAGGCATAGTGGCTGTTGGACTCGGTGTTTTGTGGTACAGAGCCGAAGTCTTTATTGAAGGTTACTTGTGTTTTCGCGCTGGTTAACCAGTGAATAAATAGCAAGGCGGCCGCTGGGTGTGGCGCATTCTTTGGAATCATCACAACATTACCGCCTCCTGGCATGGTCATTTTAGGGATGTAGAATTTTATGGCTTTGGAAATATCTCCCTCTTTTTGTAAAGAGGCGGTGAGGTCTTCCCAGCTTGCTACCATGGCGAACTCGCCGCCATTTAAACGTGTCATACTGTCTGAGTTAGAGGCGGTGATAATGTATTGACCTCTGCGCTGGTTAAACCATTTCCAAGCAGGTGTCAGTTTTGCCATGGTATTGGCTGTGGGTTGTGCCGTTTGATAATCAATATCAGGCACCACATTGCGGACAATAGATTGGAAAAAAGCGGGGCCTGAACCGCCTTTTTCATAGTTGAAGCCAAACATGCCAGGATGTTTGGCAAAATAAGCAGAAAAATCAGACAGGGTTTGAGGCAGGTCTTTTTGGCTTATTAGGCTTGGGTTATAGGCGATGCCGGTTTGGTTTCCCCAATAGGCGACAGCATAACCTTTTGAGTCAACACCTTCCATTTTATATTTTAGTGTATTGTTTTGTGGCAGTAGGTTAGATAAGGGGCCAATGAGCATTTTCTCTGGCTTGAACTTGGCAAGATCACTGCCTCCTAGAGAGAGCACGTCTATGTCGCCTGTTGGACGGGATGATTGGGCGAGAAACTTGTTCATATTGGCATCGTGACTGCCGTCAGGAATGATAACCTTGATGCCGTAGTGGTTTTCAAAGCTTTTTACTTCCCCTCGAAAACGGTCTTGATAAAACCAGTTATACCAAACGACGGTTCCTTCTTTTTTGGCTTGGGCAACAACCTGTGGCCACGTCATGTTAGATAAATCATCGCTGGCCTGTGCTGTGGTAGCAAAGGTTAATGTCGCGACAGTCAAAGACAAAAGTAACGATTTCATAATAAAGCCCTCTTGAGTGAGTGAATAAAGTAACGGATACAACATCATCCCTTGCCAGTGATGACCGCTGTGTTTCTTGCTTTTAGGAAACGCTCCATTAACAACATCAAAAAGATATTGGGTACCACGAGGATTAGTGAGACGACCGCAGCGTTTGAGCGAATAAAGTTATAACCCAGGTAGGAATACAAAATGGTCGGTACGGTGACAAAATCGGGTGATCCCACCACAAACGCAATGGCAAACTCTTCAATGCTGAGAATAAAAATCATGATGATGCTGGCTAATAAACCGGGTTTGAGAACAGGTAAATAGGCGGTTTTGAAAACCGTGATAGGGCCACCCCCTAGATCTCTGGTGGCATCAATAATCTCCTGACGAATCAATGAAAACGACACGCTGAGGATACGAATCGCATAGGGAATAAATAAGACGGTTTGACCTATTAATATGCCCAGAAAGCGAGAGTAAATACCTAAGACGTTTAACAGAGAAGAGAAGAATAGTGCCACAACAAAACTGGGCACAATCAGTGGTAACAGGGAGATTAATTGAGCAGCCTGTTTGCCGGGAAATTCTAAACGTCCAAAAGCATAAGCGGTGGGTAGCGCCAGTAATACCGAGCATAAAGCGACACAAGGCGCTAGTAGGTAACTGTGTAACAAGGCTTGAGGCAATGACGTTGTGGTCCAAATGTCTACCCAACGCTGCAAGGATAAAACGGGCGGTAAAATATGTGGATAAGACCAAGGATGGCCTGGGTCTACCAAGGACCAGAGCATGGCTAGAGAAAAAGGAAGCACGAGGCTGATGCAACAAAAGCCTATCACTAAGAGGGTGATGAGGCGGTTCGTACAAGGCTTATTCATCGTTTCGCTCCCCATTTGATGACTTGTTGGGTGATGAGAGCCAGTAAGGCTGAGCCAATTAATGCCGTTAGCATAAGGAGAATGGCGACCGTGGCAGAGAGGTTCCAGCCGTTTGCATCGTTAGCTTGTATTCTCAACATGAGCTGGGCAAGTGAACTGACGTCGATAGGGCCTGCGACAATCTGAAAGGAGTAATCGCCTGCTGCCCCGATAAAAATGATAATGAGGGCCGCCTGTAACGCTTTCAGAGTGAGCGGTAAAATGATTTTGACAAAACGAGTCCAAGCGCCAGCCCCTAGATCTTTTGCCGCATCGGTTATGTCATGGCCGATGGATTGCACTGCCCCGGTTAATAGTAATAGAGCAAAGGGCATTTGTTTCCAGACTTGTAGAATAATGACCCCTATACCATAGGAATCGTTTTGCATCCGTATAGGGCGGGAGACCAAGCCTAGGTGTACGAATATTTGATTTAAGAAGCCATTGAAAGAAATGAAGTTCACGTACAGAAAGGCTGCTACAAGGCCATGTACCAGTAACGGGGCTTTGAGTAAGCTGCTGACGAATTGCGATCCCCGAAAAGGATCGCGAAGCCATAGGGCCAATGGATAAGCAAAACTGACGGATAGGATGGCGCTGATGGTGGCGATTTTTAAGGAATAGAAAAAAGCCCGTGAGAGTTGATGATCTGCCAATATTTGCTGCCAGAACTGCCAGGTAAAGGTACTGCTACCAGAAAAATTAAAATAACCAACAGATTGGGCCAGAGCCATCGAAATAATGACAAAGATAAAAACGATGATGAGCCCAAGCCCTGGCAGTAGCAGACAATAAGCCAGTAAGGTTTGCTTATTCATGTTTAAAATGCCTCCGCCAGAAATCGAATGTTCGACGAAGGAACTCTGATAAGAACTTGCTCACCTTCCTCGGCACGTTGAAAACCCAGGTTTTGAATTCTAATACTGGGTTTTTTATCACAGGCTAGGGTGGTGTTGGCATCATCGTGAGAGTGGGGAAGCGGGTCAAGAAGGCACTCGGTAATATTGCCGAGAAACGTTTTGGCAATAATGCGTGACTCAAAGATATTGTCTTGCCCATTAGGACTGGCGTTTGCACCGTCAAAGCACATATCCTCTGGTCGCCAGAAGATATACGTTTGTTTGGCAATAGGGGCTTGATCCGATTGAACCTGTAACTGGCCAAGTGCTGTTTGTACCCGGTAAAGGTTGCCATGTTGTTCTAGTACTTGGGCTGGGAGAATGTTCGCGGCACCAACAAAGTCGGCCACAAAGCGATTAATCGGACGATGATAAATGTCGTTTGGTGAGCCTATTTGCTCTATGGCTCCCTTGTTCATGACGACAACAATGTCCGACATGGCCAACGCTTCGGCTTGGTCATGGGTGACATAGATCGCAGTAAAACCTTGTTGTTTTTGTAATTGGCGGATCTCAAAACGCACCGAATCTCGTAATTTTGCATCAAGGTTTGATAACGGTTCGTCGAATAGCATGATGCCAGGCTGAATGGCGAGCGCCCGCCCTAAGGCAACCCGCTGCTGCTGACCTCCAGACAATTCCGGAGGGAACTTATCCAGTTGTGAGGTGAGCGAGACCTGTGAGGCAATGTCTTGTAGTCGTGTGGCTTGGTCTTGCTTTGAGAGTTTTTTCTGTTTGGGTCCAAAGAGTAGGTTATTGGCGACAGAGAGGTGGGGAAAGAGGGCGTAAGATTGAAAACACATGGCTGTGTCTCTTTTCTCCGGTGGCAGGTTATGGGTTTCTTTGCCCCCGATGAGCATTTTTCCTGAAGACAACGGGGTAAAGCCTGCAATGGTTTTGAGCAAGGTGGTTTTGCCACAGCCCGATGGTCCAAGCAAGGTGACAAATGTACCGCTATCAATGTTTAAAGAAATGTTGCGAAGGGCCTCAAAGTCACCAAACCTGACGTTCACTGAGTCAATTAGTACGCTAGTCATGACATTCTCGTATTGTTTCTTGTTGGTTTAGCTCAGGTTGATTTTCAACCAAGCCTTATTAATACACTTATAGAGTACTAATATAACAATATTATTACAAACTAAGTTTAATATTTGTTTTCTCGATACTAAGTCGGTAAATTATGAAAAGGACAATGACTAAGGGAAAAACGCTATTAGATGAATGAAATAGAAAAAGAGCAGACAGTATCAGCCAACGAACGCATGATTTTAGACATAGTGCGTCGCTCGAAAGGCCTTGCACGCTCCGCCATCGCAGGACAAACCAACCTCACGCAGCAGTCGGTTCACCGCATCATTGATCATTTAGTTAAGCTTGAATTTTTACAGCTTGGTGAACCTATTATTCAGGGACGGGGCCAGCCAAGTCCACACGTGAGCCTTAACCCTGAGGCATTTTTTAGTATCGGTGTGTCGCTCAACACTGATGATATGTCGGTGAGTTTGGTGAATTTCTGTGGCGAAACCCTGTTGGAGGAAAACATTCCTTTTGCTCCAGTTAAGCGTCTTGAGACACAAGCATGGTTAAAAACCTTGCTTGAGCGGTGGTGTCAACAGAACCCTTCTATTGAGAGTCGTATTGTTGGGGTTGGTTTTGCCATGACGGGGTATTTTATCAAAGAAAAAGGGCACATTCGTCCACCTGATCCACTATTTGATTGGTCTGGGGTCGACCTTCAAACGGAGCTGGAAGCACTATTGGGGTGGCCCGTTATTTTGATCAATAATGCGACGACTGGTGCGATTGGAGAGGCATTTCACGGTGCGGGGTTGACCTATCAGACCTTTGGCTATTTATCGTTTAACTTTGGTTTTGGTGGCGGTATTGTGATTGATGGAGAGCCGTTCTTTGGTGCCTATGGTAATGCTGGGGAGATTGGCCGTATTTTTACGACGGAAGAGGCCCCGCAGCGCCCAGCATTGTCTATGTTGATAAAAGCGCTGGCTCGGCAGGGTATTGATGTGCCGTCTGTGGCGAAATTGAAGACGCTGTTTGACCCCACATGGCCTGGCGTTGCTGAGTGGGTCGAGCAAACCACGCCGTATTTTTTACGTGCTATCAATGCGTTACGTGGTGTGATTGACCCAGATGCAATTGTATTGGGTGGAGAAATTCCCAAGTCGCTTGCCCATATGTTATTGGATTCTTTGGAGCGGCGTGGGATGACCTCATCACAAGATATTTCTGTTTGGCCCCAGATGATCGTCAGTGAATTAAAAGGCGATTCCGCAACATTAGGGGCTGCCCTTCAACCATTGCGGCAAACCTTTTTCCGCAAATAAGGGATGAACGGATGTGAGGAATAAGGGGCCTATGATATCGCCCCTTTTGCACACTATTTTTTCACTACTGGCGTAGCTTGATTGGCTGTATTGTGCGGCGTATTGCTATTGGTGGTGACCTGGCTTGTCACTGGTGTGTTTGTCGCGGGTGTATCAGGTGGGGCGATAGGCGATTCTGTCGCTGCTTTTTCGATTATTTCTTTCTCTCTTGGCAGTAACAGCCATATTTTGCCAAAGTGCTTGAGTTGCCCTGCGTGAATTTGGGCTTCTTTGCCGATGCCTTGATACCAGTCGATATGACCTGGGCCCTTGATGGCTCCACCTTTGTCTTGCGCTAACAGTAAATGATACTCGTGGCCGATAAGGTTGCCCTGCTGATCCAATTTAGGCAGCTCTCCCAATAGAATCGAACCCAGTGGAATCACAGCAGGGTCAACGGCAACAGAATAAAGTGGTGTTAACGGAACATTGGCGGCACCAATTGGATCAGGTTGTCCTTCAGAAAAAAACAAGTAGCTTTCATTAGTAGAGAGCAGTTCGCGGACCTGATCTGGGTGAGCTTTTAGCCACTGGCGAATGCTTTGTGCGGAGATTTTGGCTTTATCAATTTCTCCACGCTCGATTAACTCCTTGCCAAGGCTTCGATAGGCGCGTCCGTTGACGCCACCCCAAGAGAGCAGTTCTCGTTTGCCATTTTTAAATTCCACTACACCAGAGCCTTGAACTTGAAGGAAAAAGTTATCCACTAAACTTTTGCTGTAGGCAATTTCTAGACCTTGACCTTTTAAAGCCCCTTCAAAATCAATTTGCTCGCGAGTGGGTAATTGGCCATTGGCATCGGTCTTGGGTGGTTTACGATATAAGGGATAACGGTACAGACTGTCTGGATGGCGGCGTACCTCAATAATGGGCACATAATAGCCTGTTATCTGAACATTGCCTCGCTGATCCTGCCCTGCCAGTTGTAAGGCTTCTAATTTGGGAAAGTATTTCGGGTTGGTGAGCCAGTGTTGGATTTCTTGGGTGACGGTCTTTAGCTGATCCACACTCACCGTGGTGTTATCTAAGTGATAGGTGGTCTTCTCTGGCAGCCTAGCTAAGTAGGTTTCTTGTTGTTTGAGCCCCGTTTCAAAAATAGCGTCGGGATAAGGTAAGCCAGGTGGTAAGCTTTCTTTTAAATAGAGCGTATCGCGTTTTAAACCATTTTTATCGCGGCCATTATTATCAAAGGCATTGGATTGATCGATTTCAAATTGACTACAACCCACCAGAGTGATGACGGAAAATACGCCGAGTGTTTTGCAGGCCGTTCTTAAAACGTGTGAGTAAAACGAAAAATAGGATGGAAAAATTGACAGCATAACCAATATCTTATGATTTTTGAGTAAAACGTAGCTTCCTTATGATCGCTACCAGTAAGGGTTCATCTTGATGCTTGTTAGTCATCTAAACAATAGGGTTTACACTTTTCTCGCACACACTTTGAATGCTAGAGAGAGTTAACGCTACTTTGTCAGTACATAAGACACTCATAGGCCTGCCTTAACGAAATAAACTGTTCCGTATCACCGCCTCGGTCAGGGTGGGCTTGATGGGCGAGCTTGCGATATTGTTTTTTAATTTCTTCTTTTGTTGGATTTTTAGAGTCAATATGCAGTATTTCTAACGCCGCCGTTTTGTTGTCTAAATTATTGATGCCTTTATAAAAACTATCCAATAGTCGTATAACATCGTCTTCACTGGTTTTTTCGTACTCACTCCAATCAAGGTAATAAGCAGCAAGTTTGGCATCGACACTATCACTCACGTCTTGGCTTGAGGAAGTGGCCATATCCTGATTCGGTATCAGGCGAATGTGCATGGCGTTGATCGAGAGTGTCAGGGACTCTTCTTGCCATAGGTTGCTTTGTAACTGATACAAAGCATTCATGATCAAAAAATGTTGACGAAACAATTGTAGATTGGGGTCGTCAGCTAAGTGATGTAATTCCGGCACCTGCTCTCTAAGGTTCTTCAGAATATAAAACTCGCCAACCCCTTGAGGATGATCTCGCAATATACTGAGTATTGGGCCTATTAAGGGATTTCTCATGCTAAATCACTTTCATGCAAATACTAGCAGTGTAGGTGATGACTAAGCGGTGGGTCAAAGCCGACCATGCAACAATATGTGTCGCTTGGTTAATAATCGTAGCAAAGGCTTTTCAAGTCGACATTTTAGCGTTACAAAACGAAAAAATGGTCTAAGTTTAAAGCATAATGCGTTATGAATTGTTCTTGTCTGATTAGGTCGGTAAAAGTTATTTCAGTTTATAATAATAGGGATGTCAAATATGACATTTAAGAAACAAGTTCTGATTATTTTGATGTTAGTTGGACTGATTCCTGCGTTAATCGTGACTGGCATTGCGTTTTATATTTCGTCTTCCTCCATGCTTAATATGGCCTATAACCAACTATCTACTGTAAGGGATACGAAAAAAGAAGCGGTTCAGGACTATCTGAATGGCTTAGAAAATGAAGTGTCTGCTTTGGCTCGTACTCCTGCAACCCAACAATACATGGTGAGTCTGAATCAGGCGTTTGAGTCTTATCAAGCCTCTGCTGCAGGACATTTACCGACGATTAGTGAGGCTCGCCAGGCGCTTTTAACCTTCTATCAACAGAACCTTCTGCCGCCCCTCGAGAAAAATGCTCCCAATAAAAAAAGCATACCAACGATGTCATCTATTGTGGGGCAATTGTCTGATAACAGCGTGTTAATGCAATACAGCTATATCGTGAACAATCCAAATGGAGTGGGTAAAAAAGATAATATGACCATGCCGGATACGAATTTACCTTATGATAAGTTGCATGCGCAAATACAACCTTATTACTCCTATATACAAAAGCTGTTCGGTTTTTATGATTTATTTTTGATCAATCCACAAGGGGATATTGTTTATACAGTTTATAAGGAAGTGGATTTTGCAACCTCGTTAACCAAAGGTCCTTATAAAAAAAGCGGCTTGGCGGCTGCGTTTAAGGCCGCTCTAAATGCGCCGCAAGGGGCACGAGTGTTTAGTGATTTCACCTTGTATCTGCCTTCCTATGATGCCCCCGCAGGATTTATTGCGACGCCTATTATTGGCGACAATGGTCAACGTTTGGGCGTGTTGGCGGCTCAGTTTCCGATTAGTCAGCTAAATGCCTTAATGAAACAACGATCTGGACTGGGGAAAACAGGGGAAACCTATTTAGTGGGCAGTGACGGGCGCATGCGCTCTGATTCTTTTTTAGACCCTGTTAATCACTCCATTGAGGCGTCATTTAAAAATGGTGACAAAGGCTTGGTGGAGACGGATGCTGTAAAGCGTGGCTTACAGGGTGAAACAGCGATAGCCATGATGAAAGACTATACCGGTGGCTTGGTGTTATCTGCTTTTACGCCTTTGACTATAGACGGACTGAAATGGGTGTTGATAGCGGAAATGGACAAATCCGAAGCATTAGCGAATGTGAATAAGCTGATGAAAGTCGTATTTCTGGTGATTGGGGCGCTCATTATTGTGGTGGTATTGATTGCCATTAGAGTAGTACGAATGGTGTTAGATCCGCTGGGGGCAGAACCCAAAGAGATGCAAAGGATTGCTGAACGCATCGCGAATGGGGATTTAACTCTAGAGTTTCAAGAAAAGGTGAAAGCACAGAGTGTGTATGGTGCCATGCGTAGTATGTCCCATAACCTTCATCAGTTGGTATTGGGAATTCGTAATGGGGTAGACTCTCAAGCGGCCACCTCGCAAGAACTGGCCGCCATTTCTGAGCAAGCGAGTGCAAATATCCAAAACCAACACTCGAATATGGCACAAGTGGCAACAGCAATGAGTGAAATGTCTGTTTCCGTTACTCAAGTTGATAAGACAATCCAAGAGGCGGCACAAAACACTCGCCAAGCGAAGCAGTATGTTAACGAGAGTGTGGATGCTGTGCGACAAGCATCAAAACAAATGAGTGATGTGGCGGCAGGGTTGCGCGTGTCACAAAAAAGTATGGATGACTTAAATCTTCGTACGGATGATATTTCTGCCGTGATCACCAGTATTCAAGGTATTTCAGATCAAACCAATTTACTGGCGCTTAATGCGGCGATTGAAGCTGCCAGAGCGGGGGAGTCTGGTCGAGGTTTTGCCGTTGTGGCAGATGAAGTGCGTACGTTGGCTCAAAATACCCAAGAACAAACCGAACATATCGCTACTATTATTGCCGCTTTACAGCAAGGAGCCCGTGAATCTCAAACGGTACTTAATAATAATGTTAAGCAAGCGGAGGTGGTTTCGAGGCAAGCAACGCAAACCGTAGAGACATTGCAGCAGGCCGAATCCTTTGTGGACCAAGTGGATGAAATGACGATTCAAGTAGCTAGTAGTTCCCAACAGCAAAGTCAGGTGGCGAATGACATCAGCCAAAATCTTGAAGTCGTCAATGAAGCCTCGTCACAGAATGAACAAGCGGTTCTTGAAATATCTAAGTCCAGTGAGCAAATTGCTCAGTTATCGACGGAGCTGAATGATTTGGTGATGCGTTTTAAATTGAAGTCTTGATGGCTGGACGTTGCTCTGGTCGACTGTTGTAATGGAATAAGCATTTCTCTAGATAAGTCTCAGTGTAGAAAATCGATCTCCCTTTTTCCTTGAATGAATACAAAGAAAAAGGGAGATGAATACCATTAGATGTAAATCCCGCTAGATGGTAAATCGAGCGATTTGCTCTTCTAATCTATTCGCTAATTTTGCTAACGATTCAGCACCTTTCGCGCTTTCTTGTGACTCAACGGCCAAATTATTAGCTATTTCTTTAATCGAGTGGCTGTTGTTCGAGATATCCGTTGTCACGATGTTCTGCTCTTCCGCAGCACTGGCAATTTGCAACGACATGTCACTAATGCGTTGCACGGACTCTTGGATCGCTACCAAACTTTCGGCGGCAGATACCGCTTCTTGCACAGAATCATTAGCAATCGATTGACCAGACAGCATAATGTCAACGGCTTTGCGCGTTGTGCTATTCAATCCATCAATCATTTCTTTGATTTCTTCTGTCGAGTTGTGGGTTCTTTGGGACAAAACGCGAACTTCGTCCGCGACCACGGCAAACCCTCGACCTTGATCACCTGCGCGCGCCGCCTCAATGGCAGCGTTTAGTGCAAGTAAGTTGGTTTGCTCCGCAATATTTTGAATGGTTACCAAAATACCACTAATACTCTGCACTTGATCGTCTAAATTACCAATAATGCCAGACGCTTCATTGACCTGCTCAGCAAGGCGACTGATCGACTGCTTGCTTTTAAGAACCTGATCGTTACCCGCTTGGCTATTTTGGAAAGCTTCTTTCGACACATTTGCGGTATTTTCTGCGTTGCTGGCAATATCGTTTGTTGCCGTCGACATTTGGCTAACGGCGGTGGCAACTGATGTTACTTCATCCAATTGAACCTTCAAATCACGGGAGGATTGGGTCGCTAGACGATGTGAGTCCTGAGCCAATGAGTTTAAGTTGGTCGAAAGAGATTTAATCTCTGAAATAATGCCCGCTAAGGTTTGCATAAATCCGTTGAAGTGACGTGCCAAATCGCCTATTTCGTCATTGCTGGTTTCAGGAATACGGGTTCTAAGGTCTCCCTGACCATTGTTCATTTCCGCTAGAACGGCATTAACCTGACTAACGCCTTTAAGCAGTTTGCGGCTCAATAAACTCATCAGCAAACTCACCAACAGCGCGGCAATCATCATGGCAATGACAAGGGCTATCAATAGGTGTGTTAAAGGTGCCATTGCTGTCGCTTTATCTAATTGAAAGCAGATTACCCAGTTGGTATTTGGGATAGCCACACCTGTCACTAACACATCTCCCTGGGTTGATTGTGTCTCCATTAAGGTTCCTTGAGACTGCAAATCGACATTCACACCATAGCCTAAAACGGATTTCATTTGCTTGTTAACAAACTGGGGATTGGGGTGGGCGATAATCAAACCTTTATTAGTGGCTAAAAAGACTCGGCTATTGGCCATCATTTTAATGTCTAGAATGCCCTTGGTAATGCTCTTCAAATTAATGTCTGCACCGACAACCCCCTTCACACTTGTGCCATCGGTTACTTTTTGTGCGGCACTAATGATCATTTTTTGAGTCGATGCGTCCACATAAGGGTCTGTGTATTCAACTTGATCAGAGCTCAATGCGTCTTTATACCAAGGGCGTTTACGAGGATCATAACCGGCAGGCAAGGGAGCATCCCAACTTTGAATCATTTTCCCATCAATGGTTCCCATATAAGCCAAATCGAAATCACCCGACTTCTGAGCTTGCAACAGTGCGTCGGTGGTTACGTCATGTGTTCTAAGATAATTCGTTAATGCTTCGACTGAGGACGTTTTCGCGTGAACCCATTCTGCAATCGTCCGGGATTCTCCTTGTGCGATAGACGAAACTTGTGTGTTTAGTCCTTCAGTAAGGGTCTTTTTAAGTTGAAAATAGCCGAAACCGCCAACAATTAAGGCAACGATAATGGCCGATGCAAAGACTACTAGCGAAAACTTGCGTTGCAATGTCATGAAGACGATCTCCAAAAAATATTAAAGGAAATGTGTACAAAATATTGATTATGCCTTTTGAGTATAAAGAACATAATGTGCTTTCACTATTAATAATTTGTGACTGGTTCATGATGGCAAGTAACGACCTAGCAACGGTTACATTAGAATTGATTAATCCGTTATGCAGTCCATCATCTGTAGCGTATTTTGTGTTGATAACATCTGATAAGTCGTTCTAGTGCTTCTTCTTTGTGTTGAGATGGCTCGTTTTATAGGGTGTTGATGATAGTGAGAACCTAGACGTTATAAAGAGAGCAAATGGGAACTAAGGGAAGAGGCTTCCCTTAGTTAATGTTGAAGTAGGAAGGGTGATATCCAAGTAGACTTAGCGCTGTTTGCTTTCAAACTCTGGATGAATCCAAACGGGCGCATCCAAACTGGGTAAGGCCTCTTTGCCCAGAATCATATCCGCGGCTTTTTCCGCGACCATAATCGTTGGAGCGTTTAGGTTACCGTTGGTGATGGTTGGGAAAATAGAAGAATCCACCACTCGCAAGTTTTCTAAGCCACGCACTCGACAAGCTTCGTCCAGTACTGCCATAGGGTCATCTGCGGTGCCCATTTTACAGGTACAAGAAGGATGGTAGGCGCTTTCCACGTTCTCTTTCACCCATTGGTCGATGTCTGCATCGCTCTGAATATGCATGCCTGGCTGAATTTCATCGCCACGGTATTCATCCAAGGCAGATTGTTGCAGAATTTCACGGGTTAGACGGATTGTATCGCGCCAATCTTGTTTGTCCTGCTCGGTAGTGATGTAGTTGAATAAAATACGTGGCTTGGCCGTTGGGTCAGCGGACTCTATCCACAATTTTCCACGGCTTTCCGGTTTATTAGGACCAACATGAACCTGGAAGCCATGACCTTCTACTGCTGCTTGGCCGTCGTAACGCATGGCCGCCGGTAGAAAATGGTATTGGATGTTGGGCCATTTCAAGCCTTCGCGAGAGCGAATAAAGCCACAGGATTCAAAGTGGTTGGTTGCACCAAGGCCTGTTTTAAACAGCATCCAGCGTGTACCAATTAAACCTTTACTGATCAAGCCCAGCTTACTGTTTAGCGTGACCGGTTTTTTGCAGTAGTACTGGAAGTAAACCTCTAGGTGATCTTGCAGGTTTTCACCGACGCCGGGCAGCTCATGAACCAATGGTACGCCCGCTTTTTCAAGCACGTCTTTTGGGCCCACCCCAGACAGCTGCAACAATTGCGGAGAACCAACGGAACCCGCTGACAAGATGACTTCTTTATTGGCGTGAACCTGTTGGGTGTTGCCGTTTTGACTGAACTCGATGCCAACCGCTCGTTTGCCTTCAAAGATCACTTTATGGCTCAACACGCCCGTTTTTAGCGTGAGGTTAGGGCGTTGCAGAGCGCGACGCAGATACACATTTGAGGTGGAGGCACGTACACCGTTTTTGACGGTCATGTGCATGGGGCCGAACCCTTCCTGACGATAACCATTATAGTCATCGGTTTTGCCATAACCTGCTTCTACACCAGCGTCAATAAAGGCCTGATAAAGCGGGTTGTAGGTCATGTTGTTACCATTGTTGGTCGCTAATGGACCGTTTCCACCTCGGTACAAATCTTCCCCACCTGACCAGGACTCGGCTTTTTTAAAATAGGGCAGACAGGCTTGGTAATTCCAACCAGTTGCACCATTTTCTTCCCATTGATCAAAGTCACAGGCGTGGCCTCGTACGTAGACCATGCCGTTGATGGATGATGAGCCGCCTAAGACTTTACCGCGAGGACAATGCATCTCACGGTTGTCTAAGCCAGGCTCTTTGTCAGTATGAAATTGCCAAGCGTATTTTTCGGTGTTCATTGGGTACGATAAGGCGGTTGGCATTTGGATGAAAACGCTCTTATCAGAGCCGCCCATTTCCAATAGCAACACCTTGTTACCGCCGCTTTCGGTTAAACGATCCGCCAGTACACAGCCTGCGGAGCCTGCGCCGACGATGATGTAGTCATACATTTCGTTTGCCATTTTTCCTCCAGGTTAGTATGGGTTGGGAATGTCGTTCAAATCCACAAAGACACTCTTGGTTTGGGTGTAGTGGTATAGGGTTTGAATACCATTTTCACGTCCTACCCCTGAGCTTTTGTAGCCGCCAACTGGCATTTCAGCGGGAGAGGCACCCCATGAGTTAATCCAGCAGATACCGGCTTGTATTTGTGCAATAACACGATGGGCACGAGCAATGTCTTTGGTGAAAACGCCTGCTGCTAAGCCATATTCGGTGTCATTGGCACGAGCGATGACCTCATCTTCATCGGTGAAGCTCAGCACGGACATCACAGGGCCAAAAATTTCGTCACGTACTTGTGGCATGTCGTCGGTACAATCCGTGAAGACGGTTGGTGCAACAAATGCCCCGTTTTCTAAGCCATTTTCGGTAACTTGGTAGCCGCCGCACAGTAAGGTGGCTCCGGCTTCTTTAGCCGCATCGATATAACCAAGGACTTTTTTCATGTGATCTTTAGAGATCAACGCACCCACTTGGGTTTCCATATCCATTGGATTGCCAATGATCATGGCTTCAGTACGGGCTTTCAATTCTTTGGTAAAGGCGTCTAAGATGTCAGCATGGACAAACACTCGAGTACCGTTGGTGCAGACTTCGCCTTGTGTATAAAAATTAGCTAACATGGCAGCTGAAACGGCTTGGTCGATCGGCATGTCTGGGAAGATGATCATCGGCGATTTGCCGCCCAATTCCATGGTAACGTCTTTTAGAGATTGGGCCGATGCTGCCATGACTTTTTTACCCGTGCCGACTTCCCCTGTAAAAGACACTTTGTCGATTTCAGGGTGATTGGTGATCAGCTGACCGGTACGGGCATCCCCTTGGATAACATTGAATACGCCATCGGGCAAACCCGCTTTCGTATAGATTTCGGCCAGTTTCAGGGCGGTTAATGGGGTTTCTTCTGATGGTTTAAAGATCATTGCATTGCCTGCCGCCAAGGCCGGGCCAGATTTCCAACAGGCAATTTGAATAGGGTAGTTCCATGCGCCAATCCCTGCACAGATGCCCAATGGTTCTTTACGTGTGTAGTAGAAGCTGCCGTTTCCTAGATCTTGATATTCACCTTGGATTTTATCGGTTAGTCCGGCGTAATATTCGATGACATCCGCTCCGGTTTCGATATCAACACAAATAGCTTCTTGCAGTGGTTTACCTGTGTCTAGCACTTCTAAACGAGCCAGTTCTTCATTGTGCTCACGTAGTAGCTCTGCCGCTCTTTTCAAAATACGGCCGCGTTCAACTGGGCTCATTGCAGCCCATACTTTCTGGCCTTCTTTTGCTGATGCAATGGCAGCATCAAGCTCTGCTTGGCCTGCATGCTCTATGGTGGCGATCACTTCACCCGTTGAAGGGTTCAGGGTGTCAAAGTGTTCTCCACTGGTGGATGCATAGTAGCGGCCGTGAATGTATTGCTGCTGATGTGCCATGGTAAACCTCTCTTTTCGTTTGGTTTATCGGAGAGACGAATGTCTACGGATGTGTTGGCTACGCCGAGAAAGGTCTTAAAAATTAAGCGTATTTTCTCGTATTTGTGGCTGAACACGTCGCTCTCTTTTCATATTAAGTTCTTTGTTTTTTACGCAAATAACCGCACGTCATGTTTTTATTAAACGCGCGTTTAATAAAAACAATTGTACACATTTTAGCTATAAATTGCAGCCCGTCTTTGTGAGAGACCATCAATTAAGAGAGGGGGAGAAGAAGATAAAAGGCACAAAAATAGCCACAAAAGATGAAGAAACATCTTTTTAAACAGTAAGATAGTGTTTTACGCCTTTCTTATTTTCGGAAATAGGAAAGGCATAAAAAATATTTATTTTGTCGGCCTACAGGCTAAGCACGCAATTGCTCTCTAGACTGACAGGGCTAGGCACATAATCGTCAGCCATGTCATCGTTAAGCCATTTTTCATCGTCGATGACATAGCGAAACTGATAGGCATTATTGACTTGTAAGTTCAGGGTAGAGGCAAATAGGCCTGATTTTTGTTTGCGCATCGGGTTCGCTTTGCTATCCCAATTATTGAAGTCACCGACTACTGAGACGGACTTCGCCTCACCTACTTTGTCTGCGGGAAGCGCAAATTTTACTTTACATTCTGGTTTTGTTTTTAAATAGGTTTTCTCAATCATTTCCAGCTCCTGTGTCCATTTTTGAAGTGACAGCTAAGGTATCGAACAGAATCTAGCAAGACCTGCGCCAGATAGTGTTTACTGCCAAGTTAAGAAATCAAGAAGTGAGAATCATGCCTTGAGCCTCACCATTATGCGTCACATCCCTAAGAGACCTTTGCTCAGCTGCTATGCGTGCGATCTCCTGCAAAGGTTCCCTATAGTTTATAAACAAATAACGCTTTTGCCATGACTTAGTGCATGGTAGTTTAAAAAATAAACAAATTAGGGCGTTTTTTCGACTACACTTACTATTGAAAAGTAAAAAACAAAAAGTATAAGAGGAGTCATATCATGAGCCCTGAAGCCGTTGTCCTCATTGTATTGGTCTTAATGTTGTTGGTCAAAATCACCTATAAGCTTGTGGTCAAACGTCATCATGAAGATGATAAACACGGTCATGGTCGACATCACCACCCTCATGGTCATCATCATTGATGTCTAGGGGTTAAGCAATTGTGTCTTAATCGCCTAAGTAGCGGTTACGCTTGGTTTCTTTGACTAGAGTAAGATCGACTAACACCAAACCATCAATGCAATAACCGAAGTCGGCATCTACGCCAAAGTCTAAGAAGCGAACGCCACCGGGTTCACACAGTTCCGAATATTGCTTGAACAAAGTTGGAACGCTGGCACCCAAATGACCCAATTGCTCTTTTAGTGTGCGAAAATCTTCTTCATAACGCTCGCCTTTTAATAGGCCTGAGATGATGTCTTGGTGCTCTTGGGAAACTTGATAGGGGTTAAAAGAGCGGGCCAAGTATTCTGTGTCAGGAAAATACTTTTTATAAAAACTGACAATCAAATCTTTCGCGATTTGCGGATAGCTGTTGCTTAAGCTTACTGGGCCAAACATATAACGAATTTCTGGATGACGCTTTAAGTAGGCCCCAATGCCATACCATAAGTAATCTAGGCTGCGCATGCCCCAGTATTTAGGTTGCACAAAGCTTCTGCCCAGTTCAATTCCCTGTTCAAAATAGGGTTCCATATCACAGGAGTAAGAGAAGAGTTCGGCACTGTAAATACGGTTTTGATTGTCTTCTTTCATGTAGCGAGCCACTTCGCCAATACGATAGGCCCCAACAATTTCGAGTGCTTCCTCATCCCATAAAACAAGGTGGCGGTAGTATTGATCATACTTATCCAAATCTGAACGTTCACCGGTGCCTTCTCCGACCTTGCGAAACGCGATTTCACGTAAGCGGCCGATTTCTTTCATGGTGACGGACATCGGGTCGTAATCCACTAAGAAGATTTGTTTATTGTCCTTGGTTGAACCCAAATGTTCCGCTTTTTTCAATTCGGTTTTGATTAACTGGCGATTTTGTGGATGTTCAACCGTCTTTTCTGTTTTTAATAGGGGCTTTTTGCCTTTGGCAATACGGTACAAATGGCGTTTGACCAGTTTATTCTTCTCTTTATCACTCAGTGGCAGCTTGGATAACTCTTGAATAGGGATTGCCTGACCCACTTGCATTGGAATCTTACGATTGCGTTGACGAAACATTTCATTGGGTAATTGAATCGTAGACAGGGGACGATACAAAATAGAGCTGGTGTAAAACATCATGGAATTACGGCCGCCAATGTGCACGGGTAAAATTGGGCTGTTGGTCTTTTTCGCGAGTTTTAAGTAGTTCTCATTCCAGCGCTGGTCTTTTACGCCACTGGGGGAGATACGAGAGACTTCACCTGCTGGAAAAATAATCACAGCTTCATCATTATGTAGACTGTTCATGATGGCTTTTAGTTGCTGACGTCCTGTTTTACCGCCCATATTATCCACCGGTAACACTAAACTTTTTAAACCGTCTAGACTCATCAATAAATCATTGGCGACGATTTTCACATCAGGGCGAATTTCCCCAATCAAACGTAATAAAGCCAGACCATCCAAGGCGCCAAGAGGGTGATTGGCGATGATCATGACGCGCCCAATAGCGGGAATATTACGACGATCCACCTGGCTGACTTGATAGCTAAAATTGAAGTGATCCAAGACGCGATCAATAAATTCGAAACCAACAGAGTCTTTATTTTTTTCTAAAAACTGATTCACTTCATTTTCATGGAATAAGCGTTTTAAAAAGCTCAAAGTAGGACGAGTGATTAGTGGGCTTTTATCAAAAAATTGTGGCGATTTATTGGCAATCAATTGCTCGACTTCTATCACAGTGTTGCTCCGTTCAAACAGGATTTTTGGAGGATACTATTGAGCATAGATTAGTCAGGTGACAGTAATATGACAAAACAATCGATAGGCCGCTATCGACAGATCGTTAACGAGTATTGAGTCGTTCTTTTAAGGTATCAGTCTAGAAAGGGGAAGCCTGTGGCTGAACCAAAGGGTGTCGCGAGGCTAAAAAGGTGATGGAAGAAGAGCTATTAGCCCGTTAACGAAGGGCTACTCTGGCGTTGTATCCGGCTTGAAACGGTAGAAATAGTTCCATAGACAGTAGCCAGTAAAGCCTAACGCGATCACGCCCCAAAATGAATTGCCGCTAGACCATTCCATGTATGTCCAGCCCAGAGCTACTAGGGTTGCTGCGATACGGCGCCATAGTGGGCGCATAAAATTGTATTCAGATGTGTTCACTATCGAGACTCCTTTATCTATCGACACAGAAAGGCGTTTATTTCAACGGACTGTAGATGAAAGGACAGTCGTGCCTAGCAACGAATAGTAGCCGATTCTAGGGAGAAACAACATGGGAAGATAATCTTGAAAAAACGCTGGTAAAACAAAGAAAAACGAAAAGCTTATTGGCTTTTCGCTTTGCTGTTACCAAGGGAGATATGGCGAGGGCCCGTTAGTTGAGATTGACCACTGACACCAGAGTCAATTTTGTTAATTTGTCCACCACGAGCAAGAAATTCTTGCATTTGCTTTTCAATGGATTCCGAGGTTTCCGATGCAGCGGGTTGCTTCTTTTTCGTCGCCATAGTGCTAATCCTTATATGAGTTGAGCAAAGAGTATACCATATTTAAAAAACGAAATCTTGCTATGGTCTAACGTCGGAAAACGTGTCGTCATTTTATGGCTTCGGTTTTTGCCTACTTCAGTCAGTGGTTTGAATGAGGATGATAGCGCCGCATAATCGGATTGAATA
This sequence comes from Marinomonas spartinae, assembly GCF_016461715.1. Taxonomy (GTDB): domain Bacteria; phylum Pseudomonadota; class Gammaproteobacteria; order Pseudomonadales; family Marinomonadaceae; genus Marinomonas; species Marinomonas spartinae_A. The sequence goes on from NZ_JAEMUI010000008.1 coordinate 93,773, forward strand.
AGCGTGTCAGCCAGCCAGTAAACTCAATGGGAGAATCCAATACCGTGAGACAAATGCATTCGGCATCTTTAGTGACCATGGGTTTGTGTTTGTGACTGGCATCTCGGGTAATAAAGTCCCCCCGACGATAGATGCCACTTTTATCAGAAAAGGCTCCTTCCAATACCAGCGTGATTTCATCACCAGTGTGAGTATGAGTTGGAATGCTAGCGCCAGCTTTGATTCGAGTTAACGCGACCTGTGCACCACCTTCTTCTTGGCATAAGGTAGCGATTTTGACCGAAGGAGATAACGACATCCACTTGAGTTTGTCATAGCCAAAGGGAACAAACTGGCGAAGGCTTTTCGGGACTTGATAATCTTGCTCCCATGAGGGGAGTGTTGCTTCGCTCGGCGTTTGGTCTGTCGCCCCTTGCTCTTTTACTGGTGAGCTTATGCCCTCAGAACGGTCTAGTTCACGCAGTTTGTCAAAAAATGACGCTTTCAGATCGACGATATTGGCGTCTTCTGTGGCCGTTTGAGTAAATAATTGCGCACCAAGCGTGGTCAGCTTGCGTATTTGTTGTTGGCACTCTTGGCATTGCTCGATATGCGTTGCAATGGACATAGAGTGTGTCAGGCTCAACGAGCCAGCGGCATAATCCGTCAGCATTTCAATGCTTGGGTGGTAGTGAATCGTCATAACTACCTCTTAATATAAATCGTCAGTTTGTGAAGCGCTAAGCGTACACGAGATTTAATGGTGCCTAGAGGCAGGGAAAGTTCTTCCGCCGCTTCTTTGTGCGTTTTACCTTCTAAATACACTTTAGCGAGTACCTGTTGTTGATCCTGTGGCAATTTTGCTAGTCCAACCTGGATGCGTTCTTGATCGCGTTTTTGTTGGGCGTCTTTGAATGGGTCTGCATTCTCATCGACTACATCGCGCCACAGATATTCCGGGTCAATATCCGATTGGTGGCGGCTGTTTTTACGTAAATAGTCAATACGGGCATTACGTGCCAAAGTGAAAACCCATGTATTGAGTGATGCCGTTTCTGACTTATAAGTATGTGCTTTTCGCCAAATCCGAATCATCACTTCCTGTGCTATGTCATCAGCCATCAGGTTGGCACCGGGTTGAGCGGCTAAACAAAATGCCCTGATTTTGGGAACATAATGATCGAACAGTCGATTCAGCGCGTCTTGATCGCGACTTTGCGCAATAGCGAGCATGTCTTGAACCAAGTGGTCATCAGAGTCAATCTGCTTGACAGTGTTCATTTATTACTCCCACTCTATTGAAATTCCGGTTGATGCCGATGGCAGACCATGCATCGAACCTCTTATTATCATTGTACGCACTCCTTTTAAAAAGGGATCACATTGTTGAGACTTTTTCTCTGTGTTGTCCCATCTAAATAAAGTGATCCAGCCTTTTATCCGCTACGTTTATAGAGAACACCGTAATGATACGGCTAACTGTACAGACCGATTAACAAACAAGGGCGGATGCTCCAATGGAATCTCAACAGGCGTTAATGAATCGATTTAAGGCATTTTATGTGGATATTAAACAGGTTCCTTTGGCGGATATCGGCGAGTTGTACGCCAATGATGTGATTTTTAAAGATCCGGTACAAGAGGTTCGTGGTATCGAGAAGTTGTATGCCTACATGTCTGATTTATGCTTGAGTGTTAAAAGTGGTCGTTTTGAGTATCTAGATCAACAAGTTAGTGAAAATAAGGCCTACATAAAATGGAATATGCACTTTAAGCATCCTAAACTTGGGAATCAGACGCTCACGGTACGAGGTATGAGTCAGATCGAGTTCAATGACCGTATTTATTACCATGAAGACGTTTATGACCTAGGCTCTATGTTGTACGAGCACATTCCCTTATTAGGGCGTGCGGTAAAAGGACTTAAAAAACGCTTAGCGATGCCATCCTAAACGTTAACTCGGAGAATAAGGAGGATAGGATGAGTAGCAAAGGTGTGGTTTGGATTACCGGGGCGAGTTCCGGTATTGGTTTATCCTTGGCAAAGCGCTATCTCTATAATGGCTTTCGAGTGATTGTTAGCGCTCGCCATCAAGGCGAGCTTGCCCCCTTAATTGAACAAAATGATGCGTTAATTTTTGTCCCGTTTGATGTGTCTGATAACACACAGATCGAGTCTGTTCGTGAAACACTGTTGTCTCATACTGATCACCTAGATTGTGCCATTCTTAACGCAGGCACCTGCGAATATTTTGAAATTGATTCGCCAGACTGGGACATGATGCAGCGGATTATGTCAGTGAACTATCTGGGTTTGGTGCATTGTGTTGAAGCCTGTTTGCCATTATTACGCAAGGCAGCAAAGCCTCATCTTGTGGGAGTCAGTTCCCAAGCGGTACAAGCGGCGTTTACTAAAACTCAGGCCTATGGTGCCAGCAAAGCGGCTATTCGCTATTTTTTATCGTCGTTACGTATCGATTTGAAAAAAGAAAATATCGACGTAACTTGCATTTTACCCGGCTTCGTCGATACCCCTTTAACGCAAAAAAACACCTTTCCAATGCCGTTTTTGATGCCAGCAGAGCAAGCGGCCGCTCGCATTGAACGTGCCATAGAACGACGTCCATACGAATATGCGTTTCCTAAACGTTTAAGTGTCATGCTTTGGCTTGCACGACACTTCCCCAAACTTTGGTCGGCGTTAACGGCCCCAAAAGAATAATGATTGATTGCATTTCCACTGACGGGAAAGTGTATGAGGAGTGAATGAGTGAAAATTGCCATAATTGGTTCGGGGATATCGGGTTTAACCAGTGCTTACTTACTACAGCAAGAGCACGAGGTGACCGTATTTGAGTCGGCAGAGCGTATTGGTGGCCATACCGCAACCGTTCAGGTGAAAGAGGGCAATACAACACGGAATATCGACACGGGCTTTATCGTCTTTAATGACTGGACCTATCCAAATTTTATTCGTTTGATGGATGAGTTAGGGGTCGAGTCCATTCCCACTGAAATGAGCTTTAGCGTGAGTTGTCAAAGAACCGGATTGGAATACGGCGGAAATAACCTCAATACTCTGTTTGCTCAGCGTCGTAATCTTTTTAATTTGCCCTATTTGGGGATGCTAAAAGACATCATGCGTTTTAATAAGGAAGCCATTGCCGATCTGGAAAGTCATCGTTTAGCAGAAAGTGTGACGTTAGGGGAGTATCTGAAGGAAAAGGGCTATGGCGACCTGTTTGCCAGCCATTATTTGATTCCCATGGGGAGTGCGATTTGGTCGTCTACCTTAGAGGAAATGATGGATTTCCCGCTGTTATTCTTTGTTCGTTTTTTTAAAAATCATGGATTATTGAGTGTCAATCATCGCCCTCAATGGCGAGTGATCAAGGGGGGCTCTTCGGCTTATCTAACCCCCTTAGTGGCGGCCTTTAACGATAAGATTGTTCTCAATGCTGGGGTTCGCCAAGTTGAACGCTTTGCAGACAGAGTGGTTGTGCACTTTGAACAGGGCGAGGCGCAAACCTTTGATCAAATGATTTTCGCTTGTCACAGTGATGAGGCCTTGGCTTTATTGGTGGACCCAAGCCAAGATGAAGCGGCCATCTTATCGGCCATCCCATATCGAAATAATGAAGTGATATTGCACTCTGATACGACGTTATTGCCTAAGAAAAAGCTGGCATGGTCCAGTTGGAACTACTACTTAGGTCACGAGCAAGGCAAACCTGCAACATTAAGCTACAACATGAATATATTGCAGCGCTTTACCAGTGATACCACTTACATTGTGAGTTTAAATCAAACCGACCTGATCGATGCCAGTAAAATTTTAGGACGCTTTCATTACGCGCATCCCACTTTCACCTTAGAAGGTATTAAAGCTCAAAACCGCTGGCAAGAAATCAACGGTGTCAATCGCACTTGGTTTTGTGGTGCCTATTGGCGCAATGGTTTCCACGAAGACGGATGTTGGAGTGGGGTTCGCGTTGCGCAAGGCTTGGGGGTTGAATGGACGTAACCTCACTTATTCAACACAGTGGCATTTATCAAGGGATGGTGCGTCATCGTCGCTTCGCTCCCCGCCATCATGAATTTCGTTATCAAGTGTTCATGATGTACCTAGATCTGGATGAGTTAGACAGTGTGCTGTCATTAAGCCCTTGGTGGTCTGCGAAACCTTGGCATTTGGCGCGTTTTAACCGTGCCGATTATTTTGGTGATGCGCAAAGACCACTGAAAACCTGTGTGTTAGAGAAAGTGAATGAGACGCTAGGGACGAGCTTACAGGGCGCGGTGCGCATGCTCACCAACTGCCGCTATTTCGGGTTCATTATTAACCCCATCACTATCTACTACTGCTTTGATGAATATGAGCAATTAAATGCCATGTTGGTAGAAGTGACGAATACGCCTTGGGGAGAACGTATCGCGTATGTCTTATCTTGTGATCCGAGTCGCAATACGCAACGTATCCAATTTAACAAGCAGATGCATGTGTCGCCATTTCATCCGATGAATCATTTCTATGATTGGCGTAGCTCGACCCCCGATAAAAAATTGGCGATCCACATGCAAAATAAAGAACAAAACGAAAATCAGCGCTGTGTGTTTGATGCGACTTTATCGTTAAAACGCATCCCTGTGACAAGCTCATCATTGGCTCGAGTGTTGTTTCACTACCCCATGATGACGATGAAGGTTGCGGCGGGCATTTATTGGCAAGCCGCTAAACTATGGTGGAAACGGGTGCCTTTTTACTCCCATCCAGACGCTCCGTCGGAGAAGGCTCCGAAATAGAAACGCCCAGCAAAGAAATGGCATTTAACAAGAGGCATGGTGAATGAGTACAGTGAGTATGAGTAACCAAAAAGTAAAGCGTCGTCCTACTTGGTTTGACGGTATTGCAAAACGCATGGTGTTTGCCATGTTAAATAAATTGGAGGTCGGCCATTTAACGCTTGAAGATGAAGGCGAGGTGTATGAATTTGGGCAAACAAAGGACAACGCCGATTACATTGCCCATATAAAAGTACATGATAACGGTGCATATCGTGATATTTGCTTAAACAGTAGCATTGGCTCAGGTGAAGCCTATATGAAAGGCTGGTGGAGCAGCCCTGATATTGTGAGCGTGATTCGCTTGATGGTCGCGAACTTAAGCTTGATCAATAAAATGGACGCTAAGAGACCTATTTGGAGCCGACTTGCCGCTAAAATCGCCCATAAACTTAATGCCAATACCCGACGCGGCTCGAAGAAAAATATTTCTGCCCATTATGACCTTGGCAATGATTTTTTCTCCTTATTTTTAGATCCTACCATGATGTATTCGGCTGCTGTTTATCCAGATCGTAACGCCTCGTTGGAGGACGCTGCCACGCACAAGCTGGATCGGATTTGTCAGAAACTGCATTTGAGTGAGCAAGACCATCTGTTAGAAATTGGTACTGGCTGGGGAGGCATGGCGATTCATGCTGCCAAATATTATGGCTGTAACGTGACCACCACAACTATTTCCCAAGAACAGTATGATTTTGCTAAAGCACGAGTCGAAGCGGAAGGTTTAAGCGGTCAGATTACCTTATTGCTAAAAGACTACCGTGAACTCACTGGTCAATACGATAAGCTGGTTTCCATTGAAATGATTGAAGCCGTTGGTCACGAATATTACGACAGCTATTTCACCAAGTGCAGTGATTTATTAAAGCCGAACGGTGTGATGGTGATTCAGGCAATTACTATTGCTGATCAGCGCTATGACTACGCGCGCCGTTCTGTGGATTTCATTCAGCGGTATATTTTCCCCGGTGGTTGTTTGCCTTCTAATCAAGTTATTGCTCATAAAATTGCGCAAAAGACCGATATGCAAATTATCGCTCTAGAGGACATTACAGAGCATTACGCGAAAACCTTGGCCGATTGGCGTGAGCGCTTCCACGCCGCTCGAAGAGAGGTAATGGATATGGGGTTTGATGACGTTTTTTTCCGTATGTGGGACTTTTACTTTGCCTATTGTGAAGGCGGGTTTAAAGAAAGGGCCATTAGTACGGGGCAGTTTGTTTTTGCCAAACCAAACTACCGTTTTGCGTTGGCAAATACCGGCCAATAGAGGGCATGATGAAAACCCTATTGCAAGCCATTTTGTTTCAAGCGACTTGGTTCGCTTGTGTGCTTGGTGGCAGTGTTTATGGGGGATTAGCGACTTTATTGTATTTATTTTTACATGATCATTACTTTTTAAAGAAACGTAAAGAATGGCAATTGATGCTATTGTTTTTCACCCTGGGTGTCATTGTCGACGGCTTGTTTTTCCACTTCCATGTCTTTTTATCCGCTCATAAAGAGACCGAGTTAGCGGTGCTTCCACCGCTATGGCTATTATGTTTGTGGATTTGTGTGGCGACCTTGTTTGCTCATAGCTTGTCTTTTTTACAGGGGCGATATTGGTTGAGCGCTGGCTTGGGCTTTGTTGGGCCGGTATTGAGCTACCTAACAGGATCGAATATGTCTGATATTGAATTAGCAAAGCCTTTGTGGATAACGCTGGTCAGCATAGGTGCTGTGTGGTCGCTTATTTTGCCGTTGGGTGTCTTTTTGTGTGATCAATGGGGATTATATTCTAATGAAGGTCGTATTCATGATTAGGTTATACGCTGGTCGTTTTCGGTTTGTTATTGCCCTTTTGTTAGGGTTGGCAGGTAGTCAGTGGGTATTGGCGGATGCATCTGTGGATCGAGTGGTAGGTAAAGCCTATGACCTCAAAACAGGAGCATTGTTGTATCGTGAAACCCATACCCTGAACAATGAAATTCAGAATGTGGAATATTCCGAGCCGGATGGTCAAGTATTCGGCCATAAAAAGATTGACTATAGTCAGTCGAAAACGGCGCCTAGTTATACTCAAGTGAATGAGCGTAATGGCGAGGTTGTAAAAGTGGTCTCTACTCCACAAACGATCACCATTTCATATAAAAAGAACCGTGAGTCACAACCTGAAGTGGCTACCTTACAATTTGAACAGGGTGTGCTAGTCGACGCTGGCTTTAATAATTTCATCAAAGAATACTGGCAGGCACTAAATAACGGCACCAAGATGGATGTGAAATTCGTTGTGCCAAGCCGGCAGACGGAAATTGGCTTCGTCATTGCTCGCAGCCAGTGTAAACCTGGGACGCAAAAAGGCGCCGAGTGCTTTTCTATGACGCCTCGGGCTTGGTGGGTAAAACTGTTAGTCGACCCCATTGTCGTTGCCTATGACCCCAGCGATAAACGTTTATTGCGTTACACAGGGCGTGGCAACGTGGCAAACAGAAATGGTGACTACCCAGATGTGGATATCCAATATCAGTACCTAAAAACCCCTGTTAAAGACAGTGATCAAAACGTCACCTATTAGGTAGGAGTCGAAGTAGGAGTCGAAGGTGAACATTCAACTTACCCAGCAAGGAGAGAGACATGGTGCAAGTTATTGCCAGAACGTTAATAAACAAAAAATGGCGAGTTTGCTTTTGGCTATTGGCTTTAGGGATGTTGAATGCTTGCTCAAGCCCAAATGTAGCGCTTTATGCGAAAAATAAACCAGAATTCAAATTACAACAGTTCTTTAATGGGCCCTTAACGGCCCATGGCATTGTAAAAAATCGCAGTGGTGAGGTGATCCGTTACTTTAATGCGGATCTTGTTGGCTCATGGAACAATGGCGTGGGGACGTTAAAGGAGCATTTCCTTTTTAATGATGGGGAAAAACAGCAACGCACTTGGACGCTCACTCCCACAAAAAATGGTAAATATGAATCGTCGGCCGGTGATGTTGTTGGGAAAGGGTCGTTAAACATGGCTGGCAATGCGCTCTTTATGAAATACGTTCTGCAAGTGCCCTATGATGGTGATGTGATCAATGTCAATGTGGATGATCGCATGTATATGGTGAATCCAAACGTGGTGATCAACGAATCCGTGTTGAGTAAGTTTGGCTTTGATGTTGGTTATCTTACCCTAGTGATTGAGAAAAGAGCGTCACCGGAATCCTAGAGTGAATAACTGATTTATTAAAAATTTACTATTGGTTTTATAATATTAATCTATTTTTTCTTTTATTGTGCGGGCGCTATAGTTAACTTAGCACTCAAGGAAGAGTGTAAGTGATTACCAACAATTATCACTGGCGGTTTGATGATAGCTAATTTTGCATTCAGCTTCATTCGCACAATCTAAGAAAATGGATGTCGTCAAAACAAAGTGGCACGATGGTTTGTTTTGACGTTAGTTATTGGAAAGCCTTGCAATGTATAATAAAAGGCCACCTCTAGGGTTATAATGCTCTCTTAAAGAAAGTATTACTCCCTTTAGGTGGCTTTTTATTGGCACGCTACTGCTTAAAATTGTATTTGCCTCCGCCTTCTCTTATCCTTGCTGCGTTGTATCCTATGTTTCTCTTTTTTCTGATGAAAGGCGTGTAATGGCCACTCTTGTGTTTCGACTTAAATTTGTGCCTGAAGAGGAGGCGGATGATATCCGTCAACTGCTAGCAGAGCACGACATTCCATTTTATGAAACCTCTGCAGGACGCTGGCAGATCTCTTTAGCAGGAATATGGGTGAGAGATAAGGAACAAGCACAGAAAGCCTTGGTGCTGATACGAGAAGATCAGATCAAGCGCATGAGTAATCGACCACCACCAACTATGTGGGATTGGATTCTGGGTTATTGTCAGCATGCTCGACAAAACCCTGCGGAAAGTATCTTTACCTTTATTAGTGTGATTTTGGTGCTTGCGTTGACGATCTTACCTTTTTGGGCGTTACTCAAATAATCGTTTAAGAGCCTTTATCGCCCTTTCATGTGTTGTGAGTGTGCGACTTATCTGAGCCATTTAGACAGGCACACATTTTTCCTGACTGTGTATCAGTGCTTTGGTGACTTGTCGACGGGTTATGATGCCGATTAAGCGATTATCTTCTATTACTGGGTAAATTTTTGGTTTGGCTTCAACCATCAATTTTGCCACTTGTAATACATGATCGTTCGGGTTGACCGTCAGTACCTCACTTTGCATGACATCGCCCACTCGCCTTGGTTCGTCGCAATAGTAGGCGCTTTGCACTAGGGAAGGAAGCATGTCCTGCTCCGAGACGAAACCGATCAATTGCCCATAGTTATCGGCCACAGGAGCCCCAGATAACTTATGTTGAGCCAATCCTAATACACACTGCGTGATGCTGGTTTCTGGATGCACAAAAAACGCACCTCGCGACATCACATCTTTGACTAGCAGCGTTTTCTCCTTCATACGATTCTCCTTGCGACTCAGCACAAAACGATTTTGTTGCTCCTTTCAGTCTAGTGGTGAATGCTTTATCCCGCTCTGTTCATCGTGATAAAAATTGTTGTTTTTCTTTAACATTTTGTTGTCTTTGTTAACTGGTGATGAGTGTGCGTTTGCGTCGTGCCATGGACACGCTTAAAAACTGTACACTGATGGCGCTGGCCACGACCATCAACATCCCAAATAAGCTCAGTGCATCTGCATGAGATGAGGTGATAAGTGAAGGCCACCAGCCGAATAACACACACAATTCGGTTAATACAAACGCCGTAACAGGGGTGAGGGCGATGGCGGCGCTTACCTGTACCGTTTGCCAGTAGCGTAATGCCTGGGCGAATGCGCCATAGGCAATCAAGGTGTTGAGACAGCAAAATCCTGTTACCAGCCAATCGCTTAGCGAAATGCCAGAGAACTGGCTTGGGGAAGTAAAGGGCAACATCACAATGGCAGCATAGACATAGACCCCCAATAGAATATTGGAAGGCGATAAGCGGTTAAATAACGATTTTTGGAGCAAGGCGTAGATGGACCAAGCCATGGCGGAGACCTGTATGATGGCAAAGCCTATCCAAATGGTATCGGCCTGCTGTGTACCAAAAACAGGATGGAAGAAGGTCAGCATGCCGATGCCCAAGGTAAGAAAACACAACCACTGTAACCCACTGACTTTTTCTTTGAGAAAGAAAAGACCGCCCAGTGCGAGAAACAAGGGAGCAAACTGAAAACTCAATTGTGCCGAACCTGGCAGTAAATACCGTAAGCTCCAAGCAAAGCTGGTGTAATTGACAATCAAAAAACTGCCAGTGGCGATGAGTCTGCCGTAATCGCGGCGTGTTAAGTGGCGAAACTCAGACAGTTTACCTCGTTGCCATTGCCACAAGCCAAGAACAACGCCCGCCACGCAAAAACGTAGCCAAGTCAAGGTAATGGGATCAGCAAATCCCGAGGTGAGCTTAAGTGCAATCGCCAGCATGCCCCAAAATAGAACGGTAATAACGCTGAAAAAAAGTCCATATAAAAAAAGCTGTTTTGGCGTTTGCATTGGGGATTCCTGGTTGGCGAAGTGTCAGCAATGTTCTTTTATCGCCATCATGGCTTTGTTTATCGATGAAATCCAATGCATAATTGGGCTAACTATTATGCATAAATCGGGTTTTACTCAATGCTCTCGAACGCCTTACAACAACTGGACTTAAAAACACTGACAGGGCTGTTGTATTTGTTGGAGGAGCGGCATGTTGGTCGAGCCGCCACACGACTTAATTTGAGTCAATCGGCGATGAGTCGCTTATTGAACCGTTTACGGGAGGCGTTTGATGATCCTTTGTTTATTCGTACCGCTCAAGCCATGGTGCCCACCGCTAAAGCGATGACCTTGGAAGCGCCGATCAGGCAAATGCTACAAAAAATAGCCAGCTTAGACGAAAGCGGTGCGTTTTCCCCCCATACTAGTGAACGAGTGTTTCGTCTGCAAACCACCCATTATCAAGCGCAAGCTTATGTTCCCGCGATTGCTGAGCGCTTTTATCAAGCTGCGCCTCATGCCATATTAGAAACCAGCACTCTCACAGAGGCGAGTTTATTAAGCCAAGCACAAACTCGCGTGGACGTGGTGTTGTGCAGTGAATATGTGCAAGTGCCGACTTACTTTGAAACCAAGCTACTGGGTTATGAAACGTTTCGTTGTTTGATGGCGAAAGATCATCCATTGGCGATACAGGACTGCATTAGCATGGACGATTATTTGGCCTATTCACATGTACTGGTCACCATGGGAGGTTCTGGATGGGTAATCAGTGACAGTGTGTTAGGGGAGCGTGCTCAAGAACGACGTTTTGCTTTGCGTACGCCTTATTTTCTTGCCGCATTAGAAGCCGTTGGTAGGACGCAGCTTCTGATGAGTACCAGTGGTCTGTTGCCCGAGCGTTTTCGAGAACAGTTTGGCTTGGTTATGAAGCCTTTGCCCGTTGCGTTTCCCGATATTCGCTATTTTATTGGTTGGTCAAAATTTGTCTCTCAAGATCCTGCGGCCACTTGGTTTCGCCAGCTGGTGAGGGAGGTGGCAACCAGCTTGATTCCTTACCCTGAATTGTAAGAGGTGAGAGGGATTTAAGGCCGCCTTTCCCTGTACGGGGCAATTTCGGGTATACTGATTCTTTGTTCCAGTATTGACGGTATTATGGCGTTTTCGAAAAACAAATCTTTATCGGGTAAACGTTCGAATAAGTTAGAACTGCACCCTCGCAATCCTCATCAGGCGCGTTATAACTTTGCGTTACTTGCTGACTCGTGCCCTGAGTTAGCTCCCTTTGTTCGACTGAATCAATACGGCAATGAGTCCATCGATTTTGCCAATCCCGAAGCAGTAAAAATGCTTAATCGCGCCTTGTTGAATCACTTTTATGGAGTGTCGTTCTGGGATATCCCACCAGGGTATCTTTGTCCGCCAATTCCCGGGCGGGCAGATTATATTCATTATCTGGCGGATTTACTGGCAGCAAGCAATAACGGTGTGGTACCACGAGGCAAAGGCGTTAAGGTATTGGATGTGGGGGTGGGCGCCAATTGTGTGTACCCCATTATTGGTCACCAAGAATACGGCTGGCAATTTGTCGGCTCCGATGTGAACCCTGTGGCCGTTGCCACCTCGGAAACCATCGTAAAATCCAACTCTTGTCTAAAAGGCGTGGTCAGCATCCGTCAGCAATCCCAGCCAAGTAAATTATTTGATGGTATTTGGCACGACGAAGAGCGCTTTGATCTTGTGCTTTGTAATCCGCCATTTCATACCAGCGAGTCGGCTATGGCTGGGGAAACTAAACGCAAATGGCGTGGTGTGAAAGGTGAAGCACCCAAAACAGAAAAGCCTGTGTTGAATTTTGGTGGCACGGCGGCTGAATTATGGTGTGAAGGCGGTGAGGCGGGTTTTGTCTCGCGCATGGTCAAAGAAAGTGTGCAATACGCTGATCGCTGTTTTTGGTTTACCTCCTTGGTAGCACGGCAGAGTCATCTAGAGTCAATTTATCGAGTATTAAAAGACGTTGGCGCGACCCAAGTGCGCACCATTAAAATGGCACAGGGTCAAAAAGTCAGTCGGTTTGTCGCCTGGAGCTTTTTGGATGGGAGTCAAATGGCGTATTGGCAAGACAATTACTGGAAAAGCTAATGGTCTTGCCGAGTCGATAAATGGGAGTGTTTAGTGACAAGCGCAAAGGTGTTTGGCAATCTGAGTGGCCAGTTGCGCGTTATTAAACACAAGGCGAATATTACTTGCTAAACTGTTGCCACCGGTTAACTCCGCCACCCGCGCTAATAAAAAAGGTGTGGAATCCTTGCCAGAAATCCCTTGTTCGTCGAGCTCGCTCAGAGCCTGATTAACGGCCTTGTCTATGGTGGCTTTGTCCATGGCGAATTCTTCTGGAATCGGGTTGGCAATCACCGCCCCACCATGTAGATTCATGCTCCATTTTGCCTGTAGGAATTCCCCAATGCTTTCCGGTGTAGGCATCGTAAAGTCGACGGTTTGATCGCTTTCGCGCGTGTAAAACGCAGGTAAGGACTTGGTTTGATAACCCAATACGGGCACCCCGTGCGTTTCCAAATATTCCCGCGTTAACGCCAGATCCAAAATGGATTTGGCGCCCGCGCATACTACAGCTACATTGGTTTGCGCCAGTTCTTGCAAGTCAGCGGAAATATCGAAAGTTTGCTGGGCACCGCGATGCACCCCCCCAATGCCACCCGTTGCAAACACCTTAATGCCCGCCATGGCGGCGATAATCATGGTGGCAGCGACGGTGGTGGCGCCATGTTGTTTCGTGGCGACCACATAAGGCAGATCGCGGCGCGAGCATTTGGTCACCGATAACCCCGCTTGGCCTAATACATCAATTTCTGCTTCGCTTAACCCCGCCTTTAAACGGCCATCAATAATCGCAATGGTGGCGGGAACGGCGCCGTTGTCGCGAATGATTTGCTCCACTTGTTTCGCCGTTTGGGCGTTCTCAGGCCATGGCATGCCATGGGAGATAATGGTACTTTCCAAAGCCACGACAGGCAGATTATTGGCGAGTGCGTGAGCCACTTCAGGGCTGATGTCTAAATACGTATTCATCGTGCTTTAATCCATTCTTGTATGTTATGTGGGGTAAAGTTGGGGTGGTTGGCGTGTTGGGATTCCAGTGTCATGCCCGCACAGGCAAGGCTGAATTCCAGCTGCTGTTGGCGTGGCCAACTCTGGCTTTGGGCGTACATAAAACCCGCTAGCAAGGCATCACCGGCGCCTGTATCGCTAATAGGTGACGCGCTGTAGCAAGGTACCAAAAGACTCTGCTCGTCATCTTGATAGAGCAGTCCCTGGCTGCCTAAGCTCAGTAACACCGCGCTGACTCCTTTGGCTTGCAGCGCTTGCGCAAGTCGTTGAGGATTGTCTTCTGTGCTGCCCAAAAGGGCACGGGCTTCGTCTTGATTGACCTTGAGCAAGTCGAGTTTTGGTAGCACAGATCGGAGCCGTGGCGCTTTGGTAGCGGATACCGCATCGGCAACCCAAAAGGCTTGAAAGTCTTGTTTACTGAACCAGTCTATGGCATTACAGCTTAAATTAGCTTCGATCAGAATGTATTGGGAAGCGTGAAAAAGCGGGGATTTGCTGCTGAGTAACGGTTCGTCGAGGGCATCGATAATATGCATATCGGCGATGGCGGCAACCAATTGTCCTTGGTGATCATTCACGGCCAAATAGGTGCTGGTGGGATAATCGGGGTGACGAATCACATGTTGAGTATTGACGCCAGCAAGCCGTGTTTGTTCCAGCATCCAATCTCCAGAGGCATCTAAGCCAGCGATGGACACGAGGGAGGCATTGAGTCCAAGCCTTGCCAAGTTTTCTGCAATATTGCGACCCACACCACCAGGACTTTGCGCCACATTTCCTGGGTTGGAGTCGTGTGGTAGGAGTGTTGCCGAGCTTTTGCCATGAATGTCCAAATTACTGCCGCCGACAACCACGATGTTGTCTTGCTCAGGCACTATGTAGCCTTTCCCCAAAATGAGTCCTTGTCGAGTCAGACGCATAATGTGGCCAGCAATGGACTCTCGGCTCATGCCAAGCATATCAGCGAGTTGTTGCTGGGACGCCATGGGGTGGCGCTTTACGGCATCAAAAACACGAGATTCTATTTCGGTCATAGAGGTACCAATAACTTATGTTATACAAATAAACATAAGTTAATTATTCTCTTTAGGTCAAGCAAAAAGAATAAAAAATAACCCGTTTTATGATAGCGGAAGGGGTTTTGTTGTGGCTGAAAGGTGTCCATAGCGGATAGAAACCTGTCCGAGTTATCCATTGACTTGGGTTGCTTTCAAACGCTTACAGGATAAAATCAGGTGCATTATTATTTTAGGGTAAGGTAAACGTTATTATGTTGTTTCTAATACGGATATTTTTATTATGCTGGCTAATTATTGGGGTGACGCTGGGCGGTATTATTATGTGCCTGTGTACCTTAACGTCAAAAGATAGGGTGTACCGTTTAGGTAAGGTATTCTCTAAAGTGGCGGCCTTGTTTGGCTTATCCGTAGAAGGGCGAGTGGCACCAGAAGCTGAAGTGGTTCCACAAGCTGTGTATGTCGCTAATCACCAGAATAACTTCGACCTGTTTACTGCCGCAGTAGTTTTTCCTAGAGGAACGGTAACGGTAGGGAAAACTAGCCTGCGTTGGATTCCTTTCTTTGGAGCCTTGTATTGGGCGAGTGGCAATATTCTTATCAACCGTAATAACAGCAAAAAAGCCATCAAAACAATTGATCAAGTGGTGGCCAGTATGAAATCGACTGGACTGTCTATCTGGATGTTTCCGGAAGGTTCCCGTAGCCGAGGCCGAGGCTGGTTGCCTTTTAAACGCGGCGCTTTTCATGCGGCGGTTCAAGCGGGGGTTCCTATTATTCCCGTGGTGTGCAGTAATACCCATGAGCAAGTGAAACTAAACCGCTGGCATAATGGGAAAGTGATTGTTGAGATGCTGCCACCTATCAGCACGGCGGGGTTAAAGGAAACCGACGTGGTGAAACTCATGAAGCAATGTGAGTCACAAATGCATGAAACCAAAGCGCGATTGGACGAGGAGCTCGCCAAGCGTTAGTGGTTTTTTGCTATCTCTAGAAGCTGTTCCGTCATGGCGGCTTTGAGAGCGTGATTCGCTGGTAAGCTTTGTGTCGCCCATTCTGGATGTTGACGCGCTTTTTTCCACAGCGGTTTTATTGTGTTAATAATGGTTTTGTTGGTGTCGTTATCGTCTTGTTTATTGAGCGTAAAGGCGTGCTGTGAGGCATGGCCCCGTTGGTCTAAATGAGCAATCAAGGCTAGGCCGCGTAAACACAATAGGTTCAATGTGGCACTGTCCGCACACAAATAATGGCGCTTGGTAAACTTGCTTTTCAGTGTGTCTTTATAGTGTCGTCCCGTTTGCCATGAGGCACCAAGGATCGCCCCTAAGGAAGTGGCGGCACCAAGAGATAATCCGCCAGTCATCACATCCACCCCTGCGCCAATGGCGGCGCCTGTCATGGCGCTAGCCCCCGTGCTCACGCCCCATGCTTTGAGTGTATCGAGCGCAAAGATATCCTGCTGCCACTGCCCACTTTGTACAGAAAATGCTGCTGGCATGACATCCTCTTCACGAAACTCATAGAGAGTTAATAATGAATGGATAAATTGACTTTCTAGTTGGCGAATCTGTTGTTCAAAGGCCGCTGCATCGTCTGGCGCGGGCGGGTATCGGTCGCATATTCTGCGGCTACTGGCGGCCTGAATCAGTAAGTCGGCAAGATTATCGATGGCGAAGGCTTTACGTGAACGTGCGGCCTCTTCTCGGCTGATGAGCAGTGTTTCTATGTCATCATAGTGGTCTGGCATCAAGCTTTGCAAACTCTGATAAAGGCGTTTTTCGTCTTCAAAATAAAAGGCGACAGAATCGTAACGCACGACCGCATGAAGATGGCGCTCCGCTAATACCTGTCGCCATGACGCTAAGTGCACACTGTCGGAGGCGCTAAAGTTTAAAATGGGCACAATGGGTTTACTGGCGCTGGCGAGTAGGGTGAGTTCGTCAAGATATTTCCCCAGCGGTGCTTGGCGAATGTCGATCACGTAGAGGATGATATCGCATTGGTTGAGCTGTTTAAGAATCTTAGCTTCTTGTTCGAAGTGGTCTTCTGCTAAATGACTTTGGCAGAAGGGGGCGATCCAACGGTTCCCTGGGTATTGATCAAAGGGAGGGTGTTGGCGGGCGTCCCATAAGCCAATCGAGTCTTCAAAGCCGGGCGTATCAATTAAGGTCAATAAGGTTTTGTTATTCACCTTAATGGCGACGCTTTCCACATGGCGAGTGGTGCCAGCTTGATTACTGATTTCGCCAAAGTTCTGTTGGCGTAACAAGGTTCGAATCAGCGAGGTTTTGCCGGTATTCGCATGACCAACGACTAACAGTGAAATCGACATGGCTATTCCTCCTCAGCGAAACGAAAGATAGAGTCAGGGTGAATGCCCGCTTCTAATCCGGTGCGTAACCAAGCGTCGACAAACAGTGACGTACTTTTCCCTTCGTCCCCTTCATCTGCGTGTTCGCGAATCACCAGAGACACGTTAGGGTGTGCACTGACCGCTTGAGAAAGAAAGCGTCGTGAGCCTCGGTCTGGGCTGTGTGTACCATCAACCAAAAGATAAAGCGGCTTGTGGTATGTGGCCTGTAAAAAGGCCTGTTGCTGCGTGGCATCGTTCAATACCATCTGTTCTTCCGCCCCATAGAGGCTTTCTGGGATGGCTTGGCTCCATTCAAAAAGGCCCCAAATTTGCCCAAGGGCATGGGCGTCTAATGGCTGAATGACCGGATTTTCAGAGTGGGTTGCCTTGTTTACTGAAGCAGGAGATGGAACCACTCTCTCTTTATCGACCACACGTGCTTCGCTTTGTTCTTTATAGCGTCGTTCAATGGCTTGTTCTTGGGTATTCTTAGGGAGCGTTAAGCGTTTTATTCGATACATAACAACACTTAAAATACTCAATAAAAGGCGAGGTAGAACACCATAAAGCATGATACTGGCAAGCAACAATGTCGCCCAATGCTGACGAGTGCTGGCGGTTTGCGACACCATGTCCACACGGCTGGCCAGTATGTCCAGTTGGTTGGGAACGCTAATGCCAAGCCAATGAGGTAGTGCACTCAGTTGCTGGGTGATCCAGAGAAATTGCTGGTCGCCTAATAAGGTCGTCTCCCAAACAAAATTGACTTGGTTAGTGAGCAGGAGCAGCAAGGTCATTAAAAAACCAGCCAGTAAATAGCTGAACCAAGCGGTGTGTGAAATGGCACTCAATAGCCATTTATTAGAATGAGCAGGGCACTGCCAATGCCAAAAAGCCGAACTGGCATCTGTGTTGATATTGGAGTGCTTGCTGATCTTATTATTAATGAAGATTAAGCTGGTCAGTAACACACCTTTTGACTGTCTGGTGTTATTGCCCAGCGCTAACATACCAATTAGCCAAATGATTAGGTTAAGACCATGAAACCCCAGCATCACGATCAATAACCAAAAGATATTCACCTTTCCAGAGGATGACACTGCGAAGGCTGGGGGGACGGCCAATAATCCCAAAAGAAACGTCACAGCGAACAGGAAATAAAGACCCAGTTTGAAATAGCGTTGTAGTTGTTCGCATTGTGCTAAGTAGCTTTTGGTCGGCTTCGTCTCTGCTTGTGCGTTCTTGCCAAAGGGACGAGCGCTTTTCGTTTGCGGATCATCCAGTTTGCTTAAGGCACCCTCAAGATTGGCTGCACGACTGGGTAAGCGAAAGTCGGTGTGACTTTCTAACCAAGCCGCGATAGACAGTTTTCCACGTGTAGACAAAGCCATTTACAAAGATACTCGTTGGATCACAGTTGACGGTTGTCGTTGCATCAAAATCTTACCGTGACGCATATTGAATAATACCTCTCCTTGATTGCGTAGGACGCTGTAATCGTCTTCCCCACTGAGTAAAATGCCGTTGGCAGGATGACCTTCTTTCACACCGTAATTTTTCAACTGCATCAGTTTAGCACTGTTGTCAGTAATAAAATCTAATGCATGAACGAAATCGTCATAGCCCATCATTTGGCAGATATGCAGTCCAAAATCCAAGGAGCGTAATAACTTGCCGTTACCCAGAGAATACCAAGGGTCGAAGATGGAATCCTGTGCGAAGCCCACATTCATGCCAGCGGCGGTAAGTTCTTTGACACGGGTTAAACCACGGCGTTTCGGGTAGGAATCAAAGCGGCCTTGCAAGTGGATGCTTTCCGTTGGACAGGAAACAAAGTGAATACCGGAATGTTTTAACAAGCGGAACAGTTTGGAGCAGTAGGCATTATCATAAGAATGCATGGCGGTAGTGTGGCTGGCCGTCACGCGGTCGCCTATGCCTGCTTGCATGGCTTCATGGGCTAAAAATTCTAGGAAACGCGAGTTTGGATCATCGATTTCATCACAATGCACATCCACCAAGCGGTCGTATTTGAGCGCGAGTTGAATCAGGGTTTTTACGGATTTTTCGCCCAGTTCGCGGGTGTATTCAAAATGCGGAATGCCACCAACCACATCCGCACCGATTTCCATGGCTTCTGTCATCAAGGCTTCACCATTGGGGTAGGAGTGAATGCCTTCCTGCGGAAACGCGACCACCTGAATATCGAGCACGTCTTTTAGCTCGTCACGCAGTTCGCATAGGGTGCCCATGGCAACCAAAGAGGGATCCGTGGTGTCGATATGAGTGCGAATATGCTGCACACCATTGTCAATCAGCATGGCTAAGGTGTCTTTCACGCGGCGACGGATGTCGTCAGGGCTTAGCATGGGTTTACGTTGCGACCAACGTTCGATGCCCTCGAACAAGGTGCCGCTGCGGTTCCATTCTGGTTCCCCCGCCGTCAGAGCGGCATCGAGATGGATATGGGGCTCAACAAAAGGCGCACAAAACAGCTTACCTTGGGCATCAATATCATCGCCAGCAGTGGAGGCGTCTAAAACGACGGGCTGGTCTTGTTGTTGAATTGAAGCAAACAGACCGTTTTCAACTGTGATGGTATAAAGTGCTGTTTGCTGTCTTAAGCGTGCGTTGATGATCTTCACTTTCCACTCTCCTACTGCGTTGTTCTATTAGTAACCCTAGTCGCCTAGGCTTTTGTTTTACCTGATGCTTTTGCTAAAGGCAAAGGGGCGGCTGTTTTTACTGAGCGAATGGCAAAATGACTTTGAATGTCTTTTACATGGGGTAACGATTGCAATGCTTTTAAAATGCGCTCGTAATCTTGTAAATCCACCGCCACCACTTCCAAACGATAATCTGCTATACCAGACACTAAATGTGCGCTGATAATGTCGTCCATTGCTAAAATCGCGTTTTCAAAGGCAATGTGTTTGTCGTCCGCATGGCTTTTTAAGCGTACTTCGACAAATACCGTCATGGAAAAGCCCGCTTTCTGCCGATCAATGCGAGCATGGTAGCCCTTGATGACACCGGCGTCTTCTAGTTGCTTTACACGGCGCAAACAAGGGGAGGGGGAAAGATGAATTTCCTCAGCCAACGCCACGTTGGTTAGCCGTCCATCGGATTGCAGATGAGAGAGTATTTCTAAGTCAGTTTTATCCATTTTGGCACACTTAGTATTTTATCTATTAGATATAGGCATCTTATGCTAAAAATATTACTTTTTGGAGTGTGAATAGCAAGGACATGCTCCCCCATCTAGCTTGATAATAGGCTAAATATTGTTTAGCGAGGTGGATATGTCTCAGGTCGTCACACACAGCACGTCATCAAATGTGGCTCAAGAGCCACCCAAATACAAACAATACGCCACAGGGTGGGGTTTTCGCTTTGGGTTGGTCGCCGCCTTGGTGTGCATCATGATTTGGGCATCGTGGCTTGTCAGTATGCGCGCAGGCATGACCAATTCATTAACAGTATTTGATTTGGGCATTCTGCGTTTCTCGCCGCCTGCATTATTATTGTTCCCTTTTCTCTGGCGCGCTCGGGCACAAGTCAAAGCCGTACCGCCTATTTTGCTTTTGGGCATTATCTGCGGTGCGGGTCTGCCATTTTTCTACTTAAGTGCAACCGGTCTGCGCTATGCCCCCGCCTCCCATGCGGGCTTGTTAATCTTGGGGGCTTATCCCTTTTTTGTGACCTTATTGGCGGTGCTGTTCTATCAAGAAACCGTGAGCCGAGCCCGAAAAATCGGTTTGAGCTTTGTGTGTACGGGTGTGGTTCTTTTGCTCGTTTTGTCGTTATTAACCGCCCCTGCGGGCACGTGGAAAGGGGATTTACTTCTATTGGGCGCCAGTGTTTTTTGGGCCATTTATACCGTTAGTCTGCGTATTGCTGGCTTGCCACCGCTAGTGTCTACGGCTCTGATGGGGCTATCTTCAACCGTTATTCTGCTCTTTATATGGGGAACAGGGTTGGTTTCCTGCCATTTGGCGGATGCGTCGTGGGATATGTTGGCGGGTCAACTGGTTGTGCAAAGTCTATTGGTGGGGTTATTAACTGGCTTCACCTATGGTTACGCCATCCATAAATTGGGGGCGGAAAACATGGCGGCCATCGGCGCTTTTACCCCTGTCCTCGCGGCACTGATTGCCATCCCTGTGCTGGGTGAACACCTAGAAGGCTACTCCGTCGTTGGTCTGGTGCTGGTCAGTATTGGTGTCATTATTGCCAGTGGCATCGTTAAGCGCTCTCGCTGATCCACTTCGGTGTAACGGTTCCCTTAGGTGGTCATACGACATTTATATCAAGTAGTTAACCAAGCGTTTTTATGTCCAAAAAGATCGATAAAGCGTGATTCATAGCGTGCTTTAGTGAGTAAATGTTGTCGTGCTAGGTAGATATGTGTCTTATTGTTTCGGGTGATTGAAGTGTCGACCCTCATCGATCAGTATGTAGGAATAATCTTACAAGAGATAAGGTAAAATTCATCTACTCACTGAGTCGTTTTTTAGAGGGGCTTATGATGCGGTTCAATTCCATTAGAGTGAAAAGTTCGCTGCCTGTTTTGGTTACCACGGTTACGTTTATCATCGCTTTATCTTCCTTGCTGTATGTGCTTGATAAGAATGAAGCGGCCTTAACGGTGCAAACGGAACGTTATTTTAAAGCATCCTCAGTGGTGCTTAATGCTGACCGGGATCTCTACCAAGCCGAACTTGCTCAGCAACGCTTGATTGATGGTGTGGGGAATGACGGTGATAAAAAAGATCGCACTGACAATATTCAGCAAGTGAAAGATCGCTTTGCAGCTTTCCTTAAATACGTTGCCAATGAACCTGCTATAGCGTCGCAGTTTAGTGATTTTGATAACGCCATGGCGACATGGTTAGCTTCCTCCGAAGCGGCATTAAAGGCATCTGGCACCGACGCAAATTTCGCAGTGCTAGCCAAGCAAGAGGTGGCTAATTTCTCCGCTTTGCGCTCCATTTTGAATAAAGCGGGAGAAGTGGTTGAGCAGCGTTCAGAGGAGGCTCGCGCCGAACTGTTAGCGGAAAATGCGCGTTTTGAAAAGATTGCCCTTTCCATTGTGATTTTAGGTCTACTTGTTGCTATGTGGTTTAGCTACCGTATGCCTAAAGTATTGACTGGGCAGGTACGCTACATTGGAACACGTATCCGTGAGATTTCCGAAGGCGATGGTGATTTAACACAGCGTATTGCGTTTTCAACAAACGATGAGTTAGGCGATTTAGCGCATGAATTTAATGGTTTTGTAGAGAAACTAAGAGGCATCATTAGTAGTATCCATAATCAGTCGAGTGCACTGGGGAAAATGACCGAGAATCTGAATGGCGTGGCGAATGAAACAGGTTGTATTACCTCAGCCCTTGCTAATGCCTCAGAATCCATTGTCAGCGCGGGTCACCAAATGGATATGTCGAATCAACAGATGGCAAGCGTCGCAAGCAGTACATCCGCCGAATCGCAAAACTCCAATGCGCTTGCGCAAAATGGCTTATCTGCGGTTCAGCGTTCGCAAAATGCCGTCTCCGAATTGGTATCGGATATTGAAAATGCCTTAGGCCGCTCGGCGGAATTGCAAAAAAGCTCAGAGGACATTGCGTCGGTGCTGGAGGTGATTCGCAATATCGCAGAGCAAACCAACTTATTGGCATTGAACGCCGCCATTGAGGCGGCGCGTGCAGGGGAACAAGGTCGTGGCTTTGCCGTGGTGGCAGACGAAGTGCGTACCCTTGCCACGCGAACTCAAGACAGTACAGATGAAATTGAAACCATGATTGAAAAGCTTAAAAACAACGTGGCCGAATCGTCCAAAGCCATCCAAAATAGCCGTGATAATGCGGGTACCACGGCCAATAACTTTGGCGAGGTAACGGAAATTTTTTACTCATTACAAGAGTCTTTCGGTAAGGTGCAAGATATGGCCGCTCAAACAGCGCAAGCGACCCAAGAACAAACCGACGTAGCGAACGAGATCAACCGCAATATGTCATCGCTTAAAGACCAGACACAATCGGTTCAATCTGTGTCTGATATGATCCAAAAACAAGCACACCAGATTTCTGAACTCTATGAAGAGCTAGATCGCCAAGTGGGTAGCTTTAAAGTGTAGCGTTCTCTATCGACTAATACATAGTAAAGCCGCTTACCTTTCGATAAGCGGTTTTTTCATTTCTGTACCAACCAATTCTATTAAATAGAATTATGCATCAATACGTTTGTATTTAATACGAGTAGGCGTTGCGTCTTTACCGGTACGAGACTTGTAGTCGGCTTCGTATTCTTGGTAGTTCCCTTCGAAGAAGACGGCTTTGGAGTCGCCTTCGTAGGCCAAGATGTGGGTTGCCACACGGTCTAGGAACCAACGGTCGTGGGAAATCACAATGGCAGAGCCTGGGAAGGCGAGAAGTGCGTCTTCCAGTGCACGTAAGGTTTCGACATCAAGGTCGTTGGTCGGTTCGTCCAATAGCAAGACGTTGCCACCTTCTTTCAAAAGTTTGGCAAGGTGCAAACGGTTACGCTCACCACCGGATAGGTGTTTGACCAGTTTTTGTTGGTCAGAGCCTTTGAAGTTGAAGCGGCCGATATAAGCGCGGGAAGGTACTTTCCAGCCGTTTACTGTGATCATGTCTTGGCCATCGGCAATTTCTTCGAAAACCGTTTTTTCGCCGTCCAGTTCACGCATTTGATCAACGTAAGCGAGTTGAACGGTTTCCCCAATGGTCACGGTACCCGAGTCGGGTTGTTCAAGACCAGCAATCATTTTGAACAGTGTGGATTTACCCGCACCGTTACCACCGATCACACCGACGATCGCCCCTGGGGGTACGACCATATTAAAGTCTTCCACTAAAACGCGGCCATCGAATCCTTTAGAAACGTTCTCGATTTCGATGACTTTGTTACCTAGGCGTGGGCCAGGTGGAATGTACAATTCGTTGGTTTCGTTACGTTCTTGGAATTCTTTCGAGTTCATTTCTTCGAAACGGGCCAGACGGGCTTTGGATTTGGACTGACGACCTTTGGCGTTTTGTCGAACCCACTCAAGCTCAGATTTGATGGCTTTTTGGTGAGATGCTTGTTGTTTTGCTTCGGTTTGTAGTCGAGCGTCTTTTTGTTCCAACCAAGAAGAATAGTTGCCTTCGTATGGAATACCGTGGCCACGGTCAAGCTCAAGAATCCAGCCTGCTGCGTTATCAAGGAAGTAGCGGTCGTGGGTGATGGCGACCACGGTGCCTGGGTAATCTTTCAAGAAACGCTCTAGCCAAGCAACGGACTCGGCGTCCAAGTGGTTGGTTGGCTCGTCGAGCAGGATCATGTCAGGTTTGTCTAGAAGCAGACGACATAGGGCGACACGGCGACGCTCACCCCCTGATAGATGCTCAACGTTGGCATCCCAAGGTGGCAGACGCAGGGCATCGGCGGCGACTTCTAACGCACGGTCTAGGTTGTGACCATCTTTTGCTGTGATCAGGTTTTCAAGTTCGGCTTGTTCAGCGGCCAGCGCGTCAAAGTCCGCATCCGGATCTGCATACGCTGCGTACACTTCATCGAGACGAACAAGGGCATTTTTTACGTCGGCAACGGATTCTTCCACAATGCCACGCACATCTTTTGATGGATCCAGTTCAGGTTCTTGTGGCAAGTAACCCACTTTTAATCCTGGCATGGGACGGGCTTCACCATTGTATTCCTGATCAACCCCCGCCATGATGCGCAGAAGCGTCGATTTACCCGAGCCGTTAAGACCCAAGACGCCGATTTTTGCGCCGGGGAAGAAAGAGAGGGAAATGTCTTTGAGAATTTCGCGTTTAGGGGGAACAACTTTCCCTACGCGGTTCATGCTGTAAACAAACTGAGCCATAAGCGAGTAGTTTCCTGATAAATGGTTTGATAGCTAGTGTAATAAACTGACTGTCTGAATAAAATGCCCATAGAGCGATTTTGTTACGCTCGATTTGTAAGGAGTCTTAATGTAATAAAGTGTGCTAAGAATAGCACATTCCCTGTTAATTCAGAATAACACTCCCCGTCTGCCTTATTGGCCGCTGAGCACAATTAAAGCAGCACCAATCACGACCAAAATCGCCCCTATCCAAGCGCCGAACGCTGGACGTTGTTTGGTGGTGATCCAAAGCCCAGGCAAAATCAACACGGGGACAATGGCGGATAATGTCGTGACGATGCCAACATTGGCGTGACCAACGCCCCATACTAAGACGCTCATACCTATAACCATACCGACGGTTGCCAAGGCGGTAATGCCCATAAAATCTGAGCGAGTTAATTCGGAAAAAGGTAGGCTACTGGCAGGTCTTCTATGACGGTAGTAAAGGCCATAAGCCAGCAGTAAAGCGATGGCGCCAGCACTGACTCGTACCGTCGATACGGCGATGGGGTCGGCACCATCCAGCAAGGCGGGCTTACTTAACAGAGCCCCACAGGCTTGGCCTAGTGCGCCACCTAGAGCGAAGAGGACGCCAGTACTGAGTTTGCCTTTGGTTTGCTCCCATTCGTGCAGTTGTTCACGCCTTTTGCCGAATAGAATCGCGATAATGACGCCGCTGAATACCAGGCCACAGGCCAACAATTGGGTCAGTGAGAGGGCTTCGTTGAGAAAAAGCCAACTGAGGAAAATCGACATAGGGGCGTTGGTGGCAAATAAGACACCTGTTCGACGCGGCCCCAGACGGTGAACGGCCGTAAATAGCATGGTATCCCCGAGGAAAATACCTAGCAGCCCAGACAGAATGACTAACGGCGCGTGTTGCCATAAAGACGTATCAAAACGCTGGCCGAGTAGGCTAATCAGGATCAGAAGGCTACTGGCAATGGTAATGCGTGTTGTGTTGAAACGCATGGTTCCGAAGCGATGTATGAGTCTTGGTGCCATCAAACTTGAAACGGTCCAGCACAGCGCTGCAACAAAACCTGATAATTCTGCAAAAGGCATGGTACTTCCTTATGAGTGACTGGATGCTCGTTCGAACAAAAGCCGATCTTTGTTAATGGCTTACAATAAAACCGACTTCCTGTTAATAAGGCTGACATCATGGCGAACGTTGTCACGGCCTATGCCATGATATAAATCACCGTCTGGTACGATGGCCAAGTGTTGATTGGTAGCTATATTAAGGTGAGATTGGTATGATTCCGAGTATAAAATAGAGCCGTTTAATTGGTTTGTAAACTTCATTTTTTACTCATTTTGGAACCGTCATGCGATGCCCATTTTGTGGAATGCAAGATACCAAAGTTCTTGACTCCCGCCTAGTATCTGAAGGAGCGCAAGTGCGCCGTCGTCGCACCTGTAGTCATTGTCAGGAGCGTTTCACCACATTTGAAGTGGCAGAGCTCCAAATGCCTAAACTGATTAAAAGTGATGGTAGCCGTGAGCCTTTTGATGAGGATAAGCTGCGTAGTGGCATTCTTAAAGCGATAGAGAAGCGCCCTGTGAGCAGTGAATCGATTGAAACGGCGATCGCACGGATTAAAGAAAAAATGCAAGCAACGGGTGAGCGCGAATTGCCGTCCCGTTGGACGGGGGAGGCGGTTATGGAAGAGCTGCAGCGTCTGGATCAAGTGGCGTATGTGCGGTTTGCTTCTGTCTATCGAAGTTTTAAAGACATTAGTGAGTTTCGTGACGCCATTGATCATCTTGAAAACCGTCGAGACAGTGTGTCATTAGCGGATGTCAAACAAGAAGGGAAATAAGTTATGACTCAGAATCATGAGTACTGGATGGCGAAAGCCATTAAACTGGCTCAAAAAGGTCTCTATTCTACCCATCCCAATCCTCGTGTTGGCTGTGTCATCGTAAAAGATGGAGAACTACTCGGTCAGGGTTATCATGTTCGCGCGGGGGAAGGTCATGCTGAGGTGAATGCCTTAGCCGATGCGAAGAGCCGAGGGAATTACGATTTCACGGGGGCCACAGCCTATGTGACGCTTGAGCCTTGTAGTCACCACGGAAAAACGCCACCTTGTGCCGACGCATTAATTAAAGTGGGCATCGCTTGTCTGGTTTATGGGATGCAGGATCCTAACCCAGAAGTCGCCGGAAATGGTTTGAAGCGTATTGCCAAAGCCGATATTGAGGTGGTGGGCCCGGTCTTAAAAGCGCAATGTGAAGCGCTAAATCCTGGTTTTATCAAGCGTATGCGTGAAGGGCTGCCCTTTATTCGGGTGAAGCTTGCCATCAGTGTGGATGGGCGTACAGCAATGGAGTCCGGCGAAAGCCAATGGATTACGGGGCCAGATGCGCGCCAAGATGTACAACGCTTAAGGGCTCAAAGCGATGCGATTGTGACGGGGATCGGCTCTGTCTTGGCGGATAATCCAAGTATGACAGTGCGCATTGATAATAATGACCAACCCGTCGACGCTACAACAGTGCGTCAACCCTTACGCGTGGTGATGGATACGGCTTTATCTATTTTACCGGATGCGAAGGTTCTTTTTCCCACCCAGCAATCCTGTGTGTTTTGCGTGGAAGAGGAAATAGAATCCGAGCACTTGGATCTCTTACAAGAGCGGGGTGTGACGGTGCGCTTTGCGAATCGTGGCGAGGATGGTCGATTGGATTTATTGACCACTATGGAACAATTGGCCGATGATGGCATTAACGAGGTATTGGTAGAAACTGGAGCAGAGCTTGCAGGGGGCTTTTTACAAGCTGGCTTGGTCGATGAAATTGTCGTGTATATGGCGCCTAAACTACTTGGCTCAACGGCACGACCGATGTTCCAATTGCCTTTAGACACCATGGAGGAAGCCGTGGATCTGGAACTTAAATCGGTACATCAAATTGGTCAGGATTTACGTTTGGTCTATGTACCTCTATACCTTGAGTACGATGAAGACTTGTTGGACGTTGATGAATGGGGCGTGGCACAAGACGCTTAGTTGACGAATCAACGATAGCTTGTCCTAACAATAAGAAGTGAGATTACGATGGCGTTAAACAGTGTAGAAGAAATTTTAGCCGATATCCGTCAAGGTAAAATGGTTATCTTGATGGATGACGAGGATCGAGAAAACGAAGGGGACATAATCGTCGCTGCCGAGTGCATCACGCCAGAGATTATCAACTTTATGGCTGTGCATGCTCGTGGCTTGATTTGCCTAACGTTAACGCCTGAGCGTTGTAAGCAACTCAATCTCCCTTTAATGGTTAATGACAATGGCACGGTGTATTCCACCAACTTCACTCTATCTATCGAAGCCGCTGAAGGGGTGACCACTGGTATCTCGGCGGCTGATCGTGCCTTGACCGTGAAACGTGCGGTGATGGCGAATGCCAAACCTTCTGATATCGTGCAGCCAGGTCATGTTTTCCCTTTGATGGCCCGTGCTGGTGGGGTATTAAGTCGAGCCGGTCATACTGAAGCTGGGTGTGATTTAGCGCGTATGGCGGGTTACGAAGGGGCCTCTGTGATTGTGGAAGTCATTAATGACGATGGCACCATGGCAAGAAGACCAGATTTAGAAAAGTTTGCCGAGAAACATGGCTTAAAAATTGGTACAATCGCCGACCTGATTCATTATCGCACGTTAAATGAGACCACCGTAGAACGTGAAAGCGAGAGCGTGGTACAAACCGAAGCGGGCGAGTTCAACTTAATTACTTATCGCGATACGGTTCAGGGGCTTTCTCACCTTGCGTTTGTGAAGGGGGATATTGCTGCGGATGAGCCGACGTTGGTGCGTGTGCATGTGGCGGATCCGGCACGTGATTTTGCTGGCATTATCGGTGAGTCGGAAGAGCCGCGTTGGTCCATGAGTAAAGCGTTGGATTATATCGGACAAGCGGGCAAAGGCGTGGTTGTCTTAGTGGACACCCATGATAAACCGATGGATTTAGCGAGCAGCTTTGCCACGTCGATTCATCCACCAGCAGGTAAAGGACCAGATCAGAGTGGCTCCGGTACGTATTTGACGGTAGGGACTGGATCACAAATTTTGCGCGACCTTGGC
The DNA here is from genome assembly GCF_016461715.1 of Marinomonas spartinae. Classification (GTDB taxonomy): domain Bacteria; phylum Pseudomonadota; class Gammaproteobacteria; order Pseudomonadales; family Marinomonadaceae; genus Marinomonas; species Marinomonas spartinae_A. The sequence continues at coordinate 122,608 of NZ_JAEMUI010000008.1, forward strand.
ATTCGTAAAATGCGCTTACTAAGCTCGCCTAAAAAGTTCTCCGTGACAGGGTTTGACCTTGAAGCAGTAGAGTTTATTCCTTATGCGGGGGCGCCTGACGCAACCGTTAAGCAAGATTAGAAGAGAGGTTGTCATGAAGGATATTACGACTTACGAAGGACATTTTTCTGCACCTGGTGCGAAATTTGCGCTCGTGGTTGGCCGTTTTAACAGCTATGTTGTTGAAAGTTTGTTAGATGGCGCGGTTGATACTTTGATTCGTCATGGTATTCGCAAAGAAGATTTGACGATTGTACGTGCCCCTGGTGCCTTTGAAATTCCGGTGATCGTTAAGAAAGTGGCAGATCAAGGTAAGTACGATGGCATCATTGCATTGGGTGCGGTCATTCGAGGTGGCACGCCACATTTTGAATATGTGGCAGGTGAATGTGTGAGTGGCCTGAGTCACGTTGCATTACAATATGGTATTCCGGTGTCGTTTGGTGTGTTAACCGTCGACACCATTGAGCAGGCGATTGAGCGTGCGGGCACGAAAGCGGGCAACAAAGGAGCAGAAGCGGCAATCTCTGCCCTTGAGACCGTGGCTGTCCTACGTAGTCTGGATAACTGAGGCAAAAAATGAGCGAAGTGGAAACAACCAACGACCAAAACCCGGCACCGAAACGTAAGGATAAAAAACCTTCACGTTCTCAGATGCGCAGCGCGTCTCGTGGTTTGGCATTACAAGCGGTCTATCAATGGCAGATGAATCAATCTTCTGTTAGTGAGATCGAAACGCAATTCACCTTAGATCAAGACATGAGCGCTTGTGACAAGTTGTATTTTCGTGAATTATTGCAGGGCGTCACCAGCCGTGCAAAAAAACTGGATGGTTTGTTCGAAGAGTTACTGGATCGTCCTTTGAGCGAACTTGATCCCATTGAATTGGCCGTATTGCGCCTTGGTGCGTTTGAATTGTCTGAGCGTTTGGATGTTCCCTACCGCGTTGCGATCAACGAAGGCGTGGAATTGGCGAAAAGCTTTGGTGCCACGGAAAGCCATAAATACGTTAATGGTATTTTGGATAAGCTGGCTCAGCGTCTCCGTCGTGAAGAAATTGCCGCTCGCCGACAGGCCAATAAGTAATCAATAAACGGTGAGCCAATGCTCACCGAAAGTATGATTAACTGATAGTTTAAAACCCCATTATTCGTTAGTGAATAATGGGGTTTTTTATGTCAGCTGTTCGTCCTTTCTCTAACCCTTTCAAGTTAAACAAAATATTACGTATCAACACCAAAACCCCATAAGCATTCCGCCAGCTTTTGACTAACCTGAAAAGAGAGTAGGCGATCAAAGTGAGAAAGCGTATGAGAGGAAGCGTTTTTACTAACTTCCAAGAAATGGTGGAAGAGCAATTTGGGATGGCATGCTGGGAAACCTTGCTGGCAAATTGTGATTTACCCAGTGGTGGTATTTATACCGTATCTGAAAACTATGATGACCAAGAAATTATATCTCTGGTGGTTGCTTTGTCGGATGAGACCAATATCCCGGTGAATCAATTAGTCGAAGCGTTTGGCCGTTATTTGTATAAAGGTTTAATACACAGTTTACCACCCTCTATGAGGGATTATCCTGACCTTTGGACGCTATTAGAGGCGGTGGATTCTGTGATTCATGTGGAAGTGCATAAGCTCTATCCCGATGCGGTGACGCCTAAGTTGGTGGTCCAGGAAAAGTTTGATTCAGGGGTGAAGTTGTATTATCAATCGCCTCGTAAGATGTGTTTATTAGCCATCGGCCTAGTGCATCAGGCGGCGGAAAGTTTTGGTATGTCGGTTTCCATAACACATGAATGTTGTATGCACGAAGGGGCAGATCACTGTCTATTACTGGTCGAGAAAGAACAGGTCAAGCAAGACTGAGCTGTCAGGGGGCGATCATGGATTATGAAGCAGCTTTTTTACGTGAACGCACTGCTCGAAAAAGAGCCGAGAGCATTCTCGAGGAGAAAAGTCGAGAGCTGCACTTACTGAATCAAACGCTGAATGACAATGTGGAATCCTTGGAGTTGGCTCTGCGGGAAAATAAGTTTCTTATGCACATTGGCCGTTATGGGCTCGAAAAACCCCGATTACGGGACTTTTTACCAACCATAGTGAAGGATATGCTGCGCTTGAGTGACGTGCCGTTTGCTGTGTATTTCCATTTCCCCTTTGATTCCAGTCAAGCGGATTATCGTTCCGATTTACTGCGTAATGAAAAAAACTTAAACACGGGGACGGCCTCTATTGCTCGTTCCGACTTAGATTTATTGGCCTGTGAGATTGAGGAGAAGGTTAGAGAAACAAGAAGAACCCATTTCCAAACGGTAGCTGTGACGATTGATAACGTCACCATAGATACAGTGGTGGCTCTGCCCATTATCAGCTTGGACTATCTTGGCGGCATCATTATTTTGTTTAGCCAAGGGTTAACATCAAGGCAGCAAAAAGAAATCGACATGTTTCGAGCGGGTATGAAACAGCTGGCGATTATGATGGAACACCGTTATCAAGAAGATAAATTATTGGCGAGTTATAAAGACATTAAAGTCGCTAATGAAGCGCTAAAAGAGACTCAGAAAAAGTTAGTTCAATCGGAAAAAATGGCCACTGTGGGTCAGTTATCAGCGGGCATTGCACACGAAATTAATAATCCGATGGGATTTATTAAAAGCAATATGGGGACCTTAAGTGGGTATGTTGATGATTTTGTCGAGTATGTGATGGCGTCAAAGTCATTGGTGGATCAGGCCTTATTACGAGATGACTCGCTAAGTGAATCGGCCAAGGCGCTAGAGACCTTATGGCAAAATGTGGATATGGCGTTTTTATTAGAGGACAGTAAGAGTTTGCTCGACGAATCGCAACACGGTGTCAAAAGGATTCTGGATATTGTGGGCGGGTTAAAGCGTTTTTCGCGTCAATCAGACCATCAAAAAGAGCAGTGCAATATTGTTAGTATCATTGATGAAGCCTTAAACATGGCTCATAACGAACTCAAATATAAGGGAAAAGTCATCAAACAAATAGAAACCGTACAACCTGTGATGGGCAAAAGTGGCGAATTGTTACAAGTGTTTTTAAACTTGTTTGTGAACGCTTCCCATGCGATGAATGAGCAGGGGAAGTTGACGGTGAGTGTTGAGGATAAAGAGAACGGCGTACAAATTAACGTCGCCGATAATGGCAGTGGTATTGATCCCAAACATCTAGATTCTATTTTTAACCCTTTCTTTACAACGAAAGAAGTGGGGGTTGGGACAGGATTGGGCTTGTCCATTTCTTATGGAATCGTTGAAGAACACAATGGCACGATTGACGTGACGAGTGAATTAGGTGTGGGCACGGTGTTTAGCATTTGGTTGCCTTACCCTGATAGCAGTACAGCGACTTCTGAATAAGGAGAGTGATGATGACAAAGGTAGTGATTGATCAGACTCATGTGGTAGAGACTCCCAGCATATTGCTTGTCGATGATGAGGCGAATGTGCTGTCATCCCTGCGTCGGCTCTTCCGTAAACTAAATTGCACCATTTATATTGCCAATAGCGGTCAAGAAGGACTGGATACCCTCAAAGAGCACGCCATTGATGTGATCATTAGTGACGCGCGCATGCCCGAGATGACAGGTCCTGAGTTTCTGGCGATTGCCGCTGAAACCTATCCAGATACAACCCGTATTCTCCTCACAGGTTATGCCGATATGAGTGCGATTGTGGACGCAGTGAATCGAGGAAAAGTCTCCCATTACGTTGAAAAGCCTTGGGATGACGAGCGTTTAATTGCTTTAGTGGAAAGTGCGCTGACAAATACTCAATTAAAGAAACAAAATGCGCAATTACAACGTGTGGTACAAGAGCAAAACACGAAGCTTAAAGCGCTGAATGACTCCTTAGAAGCCACCGTGAAAGAGCGCTCCTCCAAAATTATTCAAATCAATGAAAACCTGAAAGAAAACTACCGTAATGTCATTGATTTGTTCGCTGGGTTGCTGGACATGCGTCAGCCTAAATCTGAGATACATGTGCCTGATATTGTGTCATTGGTCAGAGATATGGGGACTCGGTTGCAGATGACTGAGAAAGACGTGGATGTCCTGCAAGGTGCCGCCAAAATGCGCTATATCGGTCAGGTGTGTTTGTCCGATGAGATTCTGAAAATTCCATATGAAACGTTAACGCCGGAGCAAAAGGAGGAGTACGAACAATATCCCATGATGGGCAGTACCTTATTAACCTGTGTTCGACAATTATGGCCTATGGCAGAAGTTATCCTGCAGCACAAAGAATACTTAAATGGCAAAGGCTTCCCTAATGGCGACTGGGAAAAGTTTATCTCAAGGAAGGCGCAAGTATTAGCGGTGGCGAATGACTACATCGAACTGATGAATGGTCGGATGCTAGCAGAGCCTTTAACACATGTAGAAGCATTGCGTTATTTAAGTGCTCGAGTGGGGGACTATTACGCGGCAGATATTGTCGAAACCCTGAAGTCAGTGTTATCGACTTATCAATTAGAAGAGCCCATCAATGACCAGCGAATTTGGTCAAAACAGCTGGTACCTGGCATGGTGTTATCGAGAAACCTAGAAAACCATAAAGGCGCTTTTTTGCTGTCTAAAGGGCATGTACTCACTGCACACATCATCGAAAAACTGGTCGAGCTGGAGCAACAATCTAAGGCTGAGTTTAAGTTTTTTGTGATTGTTCCAGAGGGAGTGATCATTCCGGACGTAGGTAATCGTGAGATAAAATCAAAGTAATCAATGTATTAAAAACAATTATTTTTTAATACATTGATTATCTTTGAGCATTGATAAAAGTGGCACTTTGAGGGCTGTATTTCCAAAAAGACAGCATTCTCTGGGAGTGTGCTTTGGTGATAAGTTGCTTCAATAAACGTTCACGCCACAAAACAGGGCAGATAAGCCATTGAGCCATTTGCCCTGTTTTGTCTCTGACATCCATCCCACAATCTAGTATCCTTCTGCTTTCAAATTACACTTGCCAAACGTCAGGATGATGATCTGGTCGGTTATGTCAGTAATAAGGATAGGTTCTTGAAAGAATTCGAGTTGATCAAAAATATCTTCCAAGCCTCGATGATGGCGAATACGCGTGGTCGTGAGGATATTTTGCTGGGGATTGGGGACGATTGTGCTCAGGTACAGGTACCTGTTGGGCAGAGTTTGGTGTTTTCTATGGATACTTTGGTCGAGGGGCGGCATTTTCCCTTTGATGCGGATCCTGTGGATATTGGTTATCGAGCCGTGGCAACCTGTGTGAGCGATTTGGCAGCCATGGGGGCGAAGCCCGCTTTTTTTACCTTGGGGCTGACAATTCCGCAATCGGATCCCCAGTGGTTAGCTGGGTTAGCCCAAGGAATGGCGGAGTTGGCCGAACCGATAGGGCTGATTTTAGTGGGTGGAGACACCACTAAAGGACCGTTAACCCTTACTTTGCAAGTGCATGGGTATGTGGAGGCCGATCAAGTGCCATTGCGCGCTAATGCTAAAGTGGGTGATGATATTTATGTGACTGGCTTATTGGGGGACGCGGCAGCGGCAGTGCCAATCGTGACGGGGGAGCTGCTTGTGTCCAGTGAGCGATTTGATTATTTTTATGAGCGCTTTTGGCGACCTAAACCTCGCTTAATTGCTGGCATGGCGCTTAAACGTGTCGTGCATGCCATGATGGATATTTCCGATGGCTTAGCACAAGATATTCAGCATATTTTAATGGCTTCCAACGTGGGAGCTCAGTTGGAAGCAAACGCTTTGCCGATTTCGTCAGAGTTAGTGGCATGGCAACCTGAGTCGGCGTTATCATTAGCCTTAACGGGTGGTGATGATTATGAGCTGTGTTTTACCGCCCCATCAAGCGCTGCCCAAGACATTCAACTGATCATTCAAACGCTACATTTACCCTGTGTGAAAGTTGGGACTATTGTTGATTCTGGCTTTACTATTAACGGGTACGATGGCGACCTTCGTGGTTGGCAGCATTTTTAATAGGGTATTGGCGCGCGCCGTAGTCGTGCAACGATCTCGACGATAATTAACGGATATTATTCATGACACATCCTGTTCCTGCGTCGATTTGGCGTAATCCTATTCATTTTCTTGCCTTCGGCTTGGGGTCGGGGGCTGCGCCCAAAGCTCCTGGGACGTTTGGTACGGCGGCAGCCATTATTCCTTTCTTTTTTATCTGGCAGTATTTGTCGGATAGTCAATATTTGCTGATGTTGGTTGCGACTTCTTTGTTGGGTGTTTTTCTGTGCCATAAAACGGCGAAAGACTTAGGGGTGCATGATCATTCTGGTATTGTATGGGATGAGTTTGTTGGCTTTTGGATTACCATGTGGTTAGCGCCAACGGGCTGGCAGTATATTGCTGTGGGTTTTGTGTTATTCCGTTTATTTGATATTTTGAAACCTTGGCCGATTTCTTGGTTTGATAAAAATGTTCATGGTGGCTTTGGTATCATGATCGACGATATTCTCGCGGGAGTAGCGGCGTTTGCGGTGATGCAGTTATTGGGGCACTTTGTTTGGTAAATGCTCTTTGGTCGTCGGCTGTCAGGCAAAAGCATATAGATTGTCTTCATAAGAATATTGATTTGATGAGAGCATCCTTGTTTTTGAGGTGTGATCATTGTCTTTTTCGTAACAAATAAAGGGTGTTATGACGCAGGAATTGGATCATCAACAGGCTTTTCAGGTGCATTGCTTAGCCCAAATGGGGGTGATGACTTGGTTGCCAGATAACCAGGTGGTATCGGGAACGGTCTTTTATCCCGCTAATCCTTGGCCGATGGATCAAGCGTTTGAGCCAGTTGCTAAAACTCAAGTGATTGCGGATCAGATGCAAGGCTTTGGTGTGGTTGAAACAGCGCCGAAAGTGGTGGCGCCTGAAGCGAAAGAACAATCTGTTGCGAATTTGCGTGAGCAGCTTAATGCTGGCCCCGATATTATTGTAGAAGATCTGCAGCCAATCGAAGAATATGCCGTCGACATTGATCTCCCTGTAGAGGAAGAGGTGCCTGCCAAACGCAAGATCATGCGTCTTGAACTGCGTGCGTTTGCCTTGGCTAATCAGTTGCTTATTTTGACAGAGGTGCCAACGGCGTTCACTCAGCAGGAAGATATTGAACGTTTAGCGCTGAAAATGGGGCAAGCACTTTTAAAACAGCCGATTGAAGAGTGGTCGAGCAGTGCCTTATCTTGGCCAGGTGGTCTTAGAAATCCATACTTTGTGTCGCGTCAAGATTGGTTGCTGGGTGCGTTAGAGAGCTTTGTGCAGCGGGTTAGTAAGTCCTTCCCTTCACCGCCTAAAATGGTATTGGCTGGGGCTAGCATTGGCGAGCTATTTGATGAGCTATCAAGCGAGAGTCCATTAAACGCCTTCCCAGCCGCACGAATTGTTAGCTTACCTGAGCTATTTCGTATTCCTGAGTTGCGCAAAGAAGCATGGCAAATCATGCAGACAGCCCTTTTCTAATGGGTTATCTGTGCAACACAATTTGGAGTGTGTAAATGCCCCATCCAATTAATTCGTCGCCGCATTACATTCGTTCCGCTTCAATAGAGGATCTTGAGGCGATTATATCCCTTGATATGGATTCTAACCCACATCCTTGGGGGAAAAATCTGATCAAAGATGCCTTGATGACACGTCAAAACTGGGTCATTGAAAGTTACGATGAGCAGGGTAGTATTATAGTCTCTGCTTGGCTGACGGCGTCTGTGTTATTTGAGCAATCTGAGCTTGAGCTCATTGTGGTTGGTCGGGCTTTTCGTCGACAAGGCTTAGCAAAAGAATTGATGACGCATTGGTTCGACGCTATCAAGCTGCAAAATATTGGCAGAGAACAGCCTGTCAGTGAGTGTTTACTTGAGGTCAGGGAGTCGAATTTAGGCGCGATTGCTCTATATAAGTCGCTCGGTTTTGAATTGATGGGACGGCGTAAAAACTACTATCAAAGCGAGCAGGGTAATGAAGCGGCGCTGTTGTTTAATCTAACCATTTGATATCAAGGAGAAAGACCATGAGTAACGTATTAGTCCCCATTGCCAATGGCAGTGAAGATATTGAAGCCATTACTATTATTGATGTACTACGCCGTGGTGGTGTCGAGGTGACAGTCGCCAGTATAGAAGAGGCTAAGCAAGTAACAATGGCGTTTGGTAATAAGCTAGAAGCGGACGTGCTGTTAACCGAGGTGGCGGACAAACAATACGATGCTATTGTGCTACCTGGCGGAATGCCAGGGGCAGAGCATCTACGTGACTGTAAGCTTTTGATCGACATGTTGGAAAAACACGATATTCAGGACGCACTGCTCTGTGCAATCTGTGCCTCACCAGCATTGGTATTTGGTACCCATGGTTTTGTGGTCGATAAACAGGCTACTTGCTACCCTAGTTTTGAAAAAGGTCTGACGGGGGCGGAATATATTTCTGACCAGCCTGTGGTGATGGATGGCAATATCATTACCAGCCAAGGTCCAGCAACAGCCATGGCGTTTGCCCTTGGTGTATTGGCGAATCTTGAAGGCTACGAAGCCACGCAAAAAATTGCCGATGGGTTGTTGTGCTAGCCGTAGGGTATATATTTTGAGGTTATTCTTGACCAAAAAGTCAAGAAGAAAGTTGTCTTATTTATGAGTTTTTGCCCATTTTTGGCGCTATTGAGTGGACGCCATGGGCGTATCAGAGTAGAATTGGGCAGATTTTTTGAGCGCGAGTTCTATTGATGTTCGATCAATAGATGAACGGCAAAAACGCAATTTCTTAAAAGCGAGATGAGCCGCCGGTTTGTCTCGCTTTTTTGCAACCTGATAGGCTCTAAATGGGAGGTTCCTTTGGCAACATCAGCGATTCTGGCTCTGGAAGATGGCACGATTTTTAAAGGGGTGTCGATCGGAGCAGATGGCTCCTCAACCGCCGAAGTAGTATTTAACACTTCGATGACTGGTTATCAAGAAATTCTTACTGATCCTTCCTATGCTCGACAAATGGTCACTCTGACCTATCCCCACATTGGCAACACTGGCGTTAATTCTGAAGATGAAGAATCCAAACAAGTATGGTGTGAGGGGTTAATTATCCGTGATCTGCCATTATTGGCGAGCAGTTGGCGTAAAGAGGAAGATTTAGATGCTTACCTCAAACGCAAAGGGGTTGTCGGTATCGCCGACATCGATACACGTAAACTCACGCGTATTTTGCGAGAAAAAGGCGCGCAAGCTGGGTGTATCATGGCAGGTGAGCATCTTGACGAAGAGGCGGCGATTGCTGCTGCGCGAGCTTTCCCTGGGCTAAAAGGCATGGACCTTGCGAAAGAGGTGACCTCCGAAGAGTCTTACCAATGGACAGAGTCTACTTGGGATCTGGTAAAGGGACACACTACACCAGCGTCTTTTGACTTCCATGTTGTTGCTTATGATTTTGGCGTGAAGACAAATATTTTGCGTATGTTGGTAGAACGTGGCTGCCGTTTGACGGTTGTGCCAGCGAAAACGCCAGCAAGTGATGTGCTTGCGCTTAACCCAGATGGGATTTTCCTATCCAATGGTCCGGGCGACCCTGAGCCATGTGATTATGCGATCCAAGCCATCAAAGATATCTTGGAGACTGAAATTCCTGTGTTTGGCATCTGCCTTGGTCACCAGTTGTTGGCCCTTGCGAGCGGTGCGAAAACCAAGAAAATGAAGTTTGGTCACCATGGGGCTAACCACCCAGTTCAAGACATTAAGAAAGGCACTGTGATGATTACCAGCCAAAACCACGGTTTTGCAGTGGACGAAGACACGCTGCCTGCGAATCTTGAAGCGACTCACAAATCCTTGTTCGACGGTTCTTTGCAAGGTATTGCGCGAACAGATAAAAAGGCGTTTAGCTTCCAAGGTCACCCAGAAGCGAGCCCAGGGCCACACGACGTTGCGCCACTGTTCGATCAGTTTATCGAAAACATCAAAGCCACCAAAGCCTGAGCAGGAACGAATACTATGCCAAAGCGTACTGACATAAAAAGCGTCTTAATTTTAGGTGCAGGCCCTATTGTCATCGGTCAAGCCTGTGAATTTGATTACTCCGGTGCTCAAGCGTGTAAAGCGCTTCGCGAAGAAGGCTTCCGCGTTATTCTGGTGAACTCTAACCCAGCGACCATCATGACCGACCCTGTCATGGCCGATGCCACTTACATTGAGCCGATTGAGTGGCAAACCGTTGAAAAAATCATTGAGAAAGAGCGCCCAGATGCGGTGCTTCCAACCATGGGCGGGCAAACTGCTCTGAACTGTGCGTTAGATCTTGAACGCCATGGGGTGCTAGCGAAATACAATTGTGAAATGATCGGTGCCACAGCGGATGCCATCGACAAAGCCGAAGATCGTCATCGTTTCGACGAAGCAATGAAAGCGATTGGCCTAGAATGCCCTCGTGCAGGCATTGCACACAACATGGAAGAAGCTCTGAAAGTGCAAGCGGAAGTGGGCTTCCCTTGTATTATCCGTCCTTCTTTCACCATGGGCGGAAGCGGTGGCGGTATTGCTTACAACATGGAAGAGTTCGACGAAATCTGTACCCGTGGTTTGGACCTATCCCCAACCAATGAACTGCTGATCGATGAATCTTTGATCGGTTGGAAAGAGTATGAGATGGAAGTGGTTCGTGATAAGAACGACAACTGTATCATCGTTTGTGCCATCGAAAACTTCGATGCCATGGGGGTACACACAGGTGACTCGATCACCGTTGCTCCAGCGCAAACCCTGACCGACAAAGAATACCAAATCATGCGTAATGCCTCGTTGGCCGTATTGCGTGAAATTGGTGTCGAAACTGGTGGTTCCAACGTTCAGTTTGGTATGGATCCGAAGACAGGCCGTTTGGTAGTCATCGAAATGAACCCTCGTGTGTCGCGTTCTTCTGCATTGGCGTCCAAAGCAACGGGTTTCCCTATTGCAAAAATTGCGGCGAAATTGGCCATCGGCTACACCTTGGATGAATTGAAAAACGACATCACAGGTGGACAAACACCAGCCAGCTTCGAGCCTGCGATTGACTACGTTGTAACGAAAATTCCGCGTTTCACGTTCGAGAAATTCCCGCAAGCGAATGACCGTTTGACGACGCAAATGAAATCAGTAGGCGAAGTGATGGCGATTGGCCGTAACTTCCAAGAGTCACTGCAAAAAGCGTTACGTGGCCTAGAAACTGGCTCGGATGGGTTTAATCCCCAGCTGGATTTCAGCGAAGAAAACAGTAAAGAAAAACTGGCGTTTGAGCTGCAATCACCTGGTTCTGAGCGTATTTGGTACATTGGCGACGCGTTCCGTTCAGGTATGACGGTGGATGAAGTCTACCAAGTTACTGGCATCGACCCTTGGTTCTTGGTGCAAATCGAAGATTTGATCAAAGAAGAAGCAGCCTTGGCTGATAAAGGTCTGGTCGACATGACCTATGATGTGTTGCGTCGTCTAAAACGCAAAGGTTTCTCTGATGCACGTCTTGCAAGCTTGCTGAGTGTGACCGAAAAGTCCATGCGTGAGCGTCGTTATTTGATGAATGTGCACCCAGTCTACAAACGTGTGGACACTTGTGCGGCAGAATTTGCGACCAATACCGCGTACATGTACTCCACTTATGAAGACGAGTGTGAAGCAGCCCCGACTGATCGTGAAAAAGTGATTATTCTAGGGGGCGGTCCAAACCGTATCGGCCAAGGTATTGAGTTTGACTACTGCTGTGTTCACGCGGCGCTAGGATTACGTGAAGACGGTTACGAAACCATCATGGTGAACTGTAACCCAGAAACAGTATCGACGGATTATGATACTTCTGATCGTTTATACTTCGAGCCAGTCACCCTAGAAGATGTACTAGAAATTGTCCGCACGGAAAAACCCACAGGGGTGATTGTGCAGTTTGGTGGACAAACGCCACTGAAAATCGCTCGTGCGTTACAAAATGAAGGGGTGCCGATCATCGGTACGACGCCTGAGTCGATTGACCGTGCCGAAGACCGTGAGCGTTTCCAAAGCATGATTCAGCGCCTAGGTTACAAACAGCCTCATAATGCGACAGTGCGAAGTGTTGAGCAAGCAGCGGCAAAAGCCGCTGACATCGGTTACCCGCTCGTGGTTCGTCCATCTTATGTATTGGGCGGTCGTGCGATGGAAATCGTCTACAACGAAAAAGAACTGATGCGCTATATGACCAGCGCAGTAAAAGTTTCTAACGACAGTCCCGTGTTGCTGGATCACTTCTTGAATGCGGCGATTGAGATCGATATCGACTGTATCTGTGATGGTCATCAAGTGGTGATCGGCGGCATTATGCAGCACATTGAGCAAGCTGGCGTCCACTCTGGTGACTCAGCTTGTTCTTTGCCTCCATACTCACTGCCAAGTGATGTTCAAGACCAAATCCGCGAGATGATCAAGAAAATGGCCCTTGAGCTAGGTGTGGTGGGTTTGATGAACACACAGCTTGCGGTTCAAGATGGCGAAATTTATGTGATCGAAGTGAACCCTCGTGCCTCACGTACCGTACCTTTCGTGTCTAAGTGTATTGGTCGTTCTTTAGCACAAGTGGCGGCTTTGGTTATGGCCGGTAAAACGTTGGAAGAGCTTGGTTTTACTGAAGAAATCATTCCAGCCTACTACAGTGTGAAAGAAGCCGTTTTCCCATTCAATAAATTCCAAGGCGTTGATCCGATTCTTGGGCCTGAAATGAAGTCAACGGGTGAAGTGATGGGCGTGGGCGATACTTTTGCTGAAGCCTTTGGTAAAGCCGCATTAGGTGGTGGCACGGTGTTGCCGACGTCTGGTCGTGCCTTTATCAGTGTCCGTGACATGGACAAAGATGGGGCCGTGGAGGTGGCGCGTCGTTTGCTTGAGCAGGGCTTTAATTTAGTGGCAACAGAAGGGACGGCAAAACACTTAACCGCCCATGGCGTGCCAGTGGATAGAGTCAACAAGGTTAACGAAGGCCGTCCGCATATCGTTGATATGCTGAAAAACGGTGAAATTGATTACATTATTAATACCACTGCAGGCACACAAGCTATTGCAGACTCTTCTGTGATTCGTCGTACAGCATTACAGCGCAAGGTTTGTTACACTACGACGTTGGCCGGCGCTGAAGCGACAAGTATGGCGATCAGCTTGAAAGGTGAAACCAAAGTTAGAAGATTGCAAGATTTGCACTTGGGGAAATAATGAAAAAAGTACCAATGACGGTGGAAGGAGAGGCTCGTCTCCGTCAAGAGCTTAACCACCTTAAATCCGTAGTTCGTCCTCGCGTGATTGCTGATATTGCAGAAGCACGTGAACATGGCGACTTAAAAGAAAACGCAGAATATCACGCGGCTCGTGAAGAACAGGGCTTTACTGAAGGGCGTATTAAAGAGATCGAAGGGAAATTAGCTGACTCACAAGTGATTGATGTCAAAACGATGCCTGCCACTGGGAAGGTGGTGTTTGGCACGACGGTGACCTTGTTCAATGTGGATACCGAAGACACTGTTACCTATCAAATCGTGGGTGATGATGAGGCAGACGTGAAATTGAAGAAAATTTCTTATGCGTCTCCGATCGCAAAAGCCATTATTGGGAAAGAAGAAGGTGACGAAGTCACTGTCAAAATCCCAAGTGGTGAAGCGGTGTATGAGATCGAGAAAGTCGAATACATTTAATCTTCGCTATTCTCTAGAACATCAAAAAAGAAATCAAAAAACCACGGTGCGTAAGCCCCGTGGTTTTTTTAAAAAAAGCTTATGTCAGATCATTTAAGATGGATTGCGTACCTTTCTCGCCGATCATGACGGCGACTGCATTAGTGTTGCCACTGGGAATTTGAGGACAGATGGAAAGGTCAATCACGCGTAAGTGTTGAATACCATGGACCTTTAGATCTTGATCCGTGACACTGTTTGTCGGGTTGTTGCCCATGCAACAGGTACCTCCAGGGTGATAAACGGTTTTGATATCCCGGCGTATAAAGTCCTCTATGGCCTGGGTATCTTCCGGGTTGATGTTTTCAGGTACGATGACCTCTTTGATCAGTGATTTTAAGGCTGGTGTTGCAAACATTTTTAGGCCTAATTGTACGGCCCTGATGTGAGCGTCCACATCTTCTCTGTGATCCAGAAAGTTGGTGTCGATCTCAACCATATCGTTTGGATCGCTACTCTTTAGTCTGACCTCGCCGCGAGATTTTGGTTGTAAATAGCCCACTTTTATTGTGATGCCATGCTGTTCTGCAGCGGATTTTTCACCTGGGGTATTATCAAAATTATCCAATACAGGGAGAAAGTGCATCTGAATATCGGGCCGACCTTGTCCGCAGGTATCGACAACGCCAGCCCCTTCTAATACGTTAGACGTCAGTAACCCTTTTTTTAAAATGAGCCACTCTAAAGCATGTTTCAGTGATTTTAGGCCTTTATCTTCTCCATATAGACTGTTGTTACCTTTTATGGAAGCGTTGATGGATAAGTGCAAATGGTCGTGAAAATTTTTGCCAACGGGGAGGTCGGCTTTTACCGGGATATTTAATGACTCAAGATGCTCTTTGGGACCAATGCCTGACAACATCAATATTTTAGGGTTGCCAAAGGTGCCAGAACTTAAGATAACCTCCTTTCGGCTGCGCACCTCAATGGGTTCGGCTCCGGCAATACTGACGACCACACCTTTTGCTTGGTTATCTTCGATAAGGATTTTATGCACCGTGGCTTGAGTGATAACCTCGATATTGGGATTATTTTTGACAGAGGCTAAATAAGTACGAGAGGTGCTACCACGGGTGCCATTGAAACTGGCGAGTTGGTATAGACCAATGCCTTCTTGGGTCGCCCCGTTAAAATCAGTGATATACGGCAAGCCTAATTCTTGTCCGGCACGAACAAATGCCATGGTAAGCGGGTGACGATAACGATTATCACTGATGCGGAACAAACCATCGTTTCCATGGTACTGATCGGCTAAGCTTTCATTATTTTCGGCTTTTTTATAAAACGGTAAGACCTTCTCATAGGACCATTGATCGCACCCCCATTGGTTTGCCCAGGCATCATAATCTTCTTTTTGCCCGCGCATATAGATCATGCCATTGACCGCACTGCCGCCGCCCAGCCCTTTTCCTTGAGCGATCAGCATTTCTCTATTATTAGCATTTTTTATAGGGAGTGTGGTGTAAGGCCATGACGCGGTTTGAAAGATTTTTAAGGCCCCCGCAGGCATAACAAACAGCATACCATCGTTTTTTTCACCGGCTTCGAGTAGCAAGACTTTTCCAGCATTCGCATGGACGAGTTGAGCAGCGACAACACAGCCTGCTGAGCCCGCACCGACGACAATATAGTCATATTCGTTGAGCATGTTCTTTCCTCTCGTGGTTGGTTTGGTCTGCAAGTTCCGTTTGTTAGGTCTTTTCTGTTAGATCAATGCATTCCCATATAAGCGTTATGCAATCTGGTATGATCACCTCTTAACGCTTCGCAGGTTTCATTTAGGACGCATTCACCGTGTACTAAAACAGCGGCTCGATCTCCCACTTCTAATGCGGCATTGGCAAACTGTTCCACCAATAAAATGGCCATACCACTTTGTTTCAGCTCTTTTAAAATGGGTAAGAAGCGACTGACCACAATGGGGGCGAGTCCTAGAGATAGCTCATCAATTAACATGACATCGGGGGATTTAATGATGGAACGAGCTAGCACGATCATTTGCTGTTCACCCCCTGATAACATTCCGGCAGCGGTGTTAAGACGCTTTGCTAATTCAGGGAAAAGCTCTAATGTGCGTGCCATGCCCTGATCGGCCTGTTCTTTATTGTCACAGGCAGCGCGAATATTCTGTTCGACACTTAAGTGAGAAAATATCTGGCGGCCTTGTTCCACATAGCTCAAACCAGCCCGAACGCGCTCTAATCTTCCTAATTGGTCGATGGTGTTACCATGCAGATGAATGGAGCCTTGTTGAGTAGGAATAACATGGCTAATGGCATCTAATAATGTGCTTTTACCCGCTCCATTCGGGCCCAGAAGCACCGTGATCTCGCCACATGGAATATCGAGAGAAAGGTCGCGGATGATTAACGCGCCACTGCGTTGAATATAAAGGTTTTGTAATTGGATCCCTTTCATTAGGCTGCTCCTAAGTAGGCTTCGACAACAGACGGATCATTTAGCGTTTCCTCAACAGGCCCTGCGGCTAAGACTTCACCATATTCCAAGACAATCAAATCGCTACAGACGTGACGAATCAGGCTCATATCGTGCTCTATCAACAGCACCGTGCAGCCAAATAACGCAGGGATTTGACGGATTAAGTTGCCAAGGTGTTCCGATTCCACCGAGCTCATTCCCGCAGCTGGTTCGTCTAATAGCAAGACTTTAGGTTTAGACATGAGGGCTCCAGCAATTTCCACTAAGCGTCGCGTCCCGACATCAATGTGCGCAATCAAGGTGTTTTGGTGGGGGCAGGCGAGTTGATTGAGCAGTGTTGGTAAACGGTGCTCTTGAAATTGTCTTCCAGAAGCAAGGTGGATGTATTGCTTGATGGTCAATTCTGGCACAGCACGACCTTGTTGGAAGGTACGGCGCAGCCCCATATTGGCGCGTTTAAACGCGGGTTGGGTGTCTAATTTGTCTTGTTCAAGAGTTATCTCACCGCTCATCGTCGGGCAAAAGCCACTAATTACATCAACAAGTGAAGATTTCCCTGCTCCGTTGGGGCCAATGAGTCCGGTGACTTTGCCAGGAGCCAATGTAAAGCTGACATTATTTAAGGCTTTGACAGCACCGTAGGACAAACTGATATTTTTCAATGTCATTGAGGCATAGTGGAAAGACGGTGTCTGAGAATCCGGATTCATTTGTTGGGGTTTTTCCTCGGCTTTGTTGTGTTTCGTCTCTGAAGGAGCATTTTTTGCCGAGGGGACCTTGTTCTTGGTATTTTGGCTGAGGGCAAAAATCGCTCCACATGCAAACATCAGATCAGCAATATCCTTCCATTCCCCTAGTCCGACTAGGCTTAAGATCTGAGGGGTAAACCAAGTTAATACGCCTGCAAACAAGGCACCGGAAAGAAAACGCGATTTTGCTAAAATCGCCAGTGCAAAGATGATGAGTGACGCATAGGGCTCAAAATTTTGTGAGGTAATGTTGCCCAGTTGCATCAAGAGTAATGAACCAGAAATCCCCGCAATAAAGGCGCCTGATACAAAAGCCATTACTTTACTGATTGAAACATTAATACCTAAGGAGGCGGCGGCTCGTTCGCTATAACGTACGGCAAACCAAGAAGCGCCGGTGGGTTGTTGCTCAATCCACACAATCCCTCGACTAATGACAAAGGTGATGGCAATCACAAAGAGCAAATAAGGCTTTTCATCGTACAGCCAGTCTGGACGATCAAAGCTATAACCTTCCATCATGCCTGGAAGCTCTACCCGAGTCAGAACGATATAAATCGCCAAAGCAAACGATAGCGTGATGATGGCAAGGTTAATGCCCCTTACTCTAAGTGTTGGCACAATTAATAACAGACCAAGGATTGCTGCGCTTAAGCCACTTAATAGCAAAATCAATAAAATGGGCATGTTCGGAAAATGAAAACCAAGCCACATTGCGACCCAGGCCCCGACACCACTTAAACCCACCTGACAAAGAGAAATGATCCCTGCACGTTCTGTGGTGATCCCGATACTTAAGCAGGTAATGGCGGTCATTAATACGGAAGTAAACAAAAACGTGTAGTAGGAGGATAACCAAATACTGGCGATTGCAAGTAAGAGTAAAGCGCAATCGCCCCCTAAAGCGTATTTTTTAAGCACGTTGACCATCCCATTTATCCTTACGTTTTGTCCAAAGAAGAATGACTAAGATCACTGGCAGGTAGATGGTTTGAGCATAGGCCGCCACCAACGAGTTAGACAGAATAAAGGCCTCTAATATGCCCAGCACCAAGCCACCAATGAGTGTCCAATAAAAATGATGAAACGCCCCAATTAGCGCAGTACACAGAGCGGGGATGATCAGCAAGCTTAAAGACGCATAATTGGCATTACGTGCTGACGAGGTAATAATGATGAGCATGGCCAAGGCCGACATGCCACCAGCAATGCTCCAGATGAGAATCGTCAATTTTTTTGAGGGAATACCAATTAACTCAGCCGTGGTTGGTTTAGCGGCAAAGGCTTGTAAGCGAATACCGATATGGGTTTTGTTGATAAATCGATCTAGACTAGCCGCCAATATGATCGACAGCAACAAGGAGGCAACCAACCCTCCATCTAAATTAACATTCCCAAGTGTGATACCAAGTTGCTCAAACAATGCGGGTGCTTGTCTGGGGCTGTCCCCAAACAAGCGTGTCCCTAGGGATAAAAAGCCCACCATCAGAGCAATCGCCACAGAAGAGCGTGTGCCAATATCACTGTCATTGAACCAGCGGGCCATAATCAGCCCGGAAAAAGCACCCACTAGGCTGCTAATAATGATCCCGATGATGGCGGCTAACCACAGTGGTGTTTTGATATCACTGAGCACTAAGAAACTGTAACTACCAAATAAGCCAATGGTGGTTTGAGCAAAGTTGACCACGCCTCCCATGCGAGAAAGCAGAGTGATACAGAGTCCTAGAGAAGCATAGGCGGCACCAATAACGAGACCTGATGCAATCGTATCTAACATAAGCGGAGTCCTATTCTAAAAAGACATTATGGATGGCGTTATTTTGTATCAATACGAATAAAGTTTGGGGTGACGACATCCCAGTGCCCTTTGTTGAGCTCTAAGAATTTTGTGGCGGATTTGGATAGGTGATCCGCTGTCTTAGCCATATCCAAAGGTGTCCCCATTAGCGGATTAGTGAGTGCTTTTGCTCCGGTGCTACTGCGTAATTGCGCTGTGATGCTTTGACGCGTAATGGGTCCTTTTATTTGTTTCATGGCTTGGACTAATAAGGTGGCAGAGATATACCCTCCTTGTGCGAAAGACGAGAGTGGTACATGGGCTTTGTTCATGAGATTTCGCCAATCGTCTAAGGCATGGTTATTACTCATGAAGGGTTCGTATTCTGAGTTTGCATAGACCTTACCAGGGTAGTCCTTCGCGGCTTTAGCAAAGCCTGATGTGTAGGCAGGTGTTAGGAAAACCGTGGTAATATTGGTGAGATTCTGCATCTCCATCGCTTTTAACCAAGCAAGGTCCATCTGCTCAGCGCCAGAAAAGACAATGGCACTGCAGTTGGCCGAACGAGCATCCAATACATGGGGAGTCATATCGTCATTGGGGAGAACGGTCGTATCTAGCAGTTTGAGTTTTTTACCTGTCATTTTCTCATATTCTGCGACGGCCCATTTATTTCCTGCGGCATGAGAAGGGATACCCATTAAGAAAGCGCAAACATTTTTTTCTTTGAGGACTTCTGATGTGAAATACAATGCCGCGAGTGTTCCTCTGGCTGGACCAACGCTGACAGGGCCAAAGGCTTTTTTCTTATAACAACTAAACTCGCCCGCAACGCCTGGTAAAGATAAGATACCACGGCGATCATACAGTCTGGCATTAACGGCACAGTCTTGTAGACTGGCCGATCCAGCAAAGGCTAAAACCCCATCAGAATCAACCAGTTCACGAGCTGCTTGAGCCGTCACTCCCGCATCTCCTTTATCATCTTGCAGTAAGTATTCGATTTTTCGACCTTGAATACCGCCTTCTTTGTTGACGCGATCAAAGACCGCTTGAGCGGCGGCTGGCGCTTCCGGTAAGGTCATGGCGCCAGAAAGTGTGGCAAGTCCGCCTATTTTGATTGGTGAAGTATCTGCATAACTTGCTGTTGTGAGTGGGAGCAGGGTTAATACGAGTGATGTGGTAACTATGTTTTTAATTTTCATCTTGTTCCTCTTTCTCTGATATTGTCTTTTTTGGATATTTTTAAATCAATTTAACCAAAAATAATATAGTTATTTTCATAATATGAGATTAAGCATTATTTGTGCCATTCTTGATTTTATTGTTAAGTTGTGATTTTGATTGGTTTTTTTATGTCGCAAGAAAAAAGATCTGCAAAGGTGTCTTTACAGTCGTTGGTCTAAAAAGGGCAGAGCGCACGTTTATGATGCACAAGCAGTACTCGTCGAGGGGGACAAAGAGGTGTTGTGTGGCTTTTTAGGGTGAGCCAATCTGGTTTCTATCGAGTGGAGGAGATCATTTCGACCATGAGGGAGGTGTTTGTCATAACATCAAAAGAAGAGTGGTTTACGGTGGACTCTGCTTTTGATGTGTGACTCGCTTTTTAGGTTTTATCGGTTACTTTCTCGTTGTCTAGGTGGGCGCCTTTTTCGATGCGGGCTGTGGCCTCTTGAAGACGCTCAACCACCGCTTCAAAGCGAAATAATTCGAATGCACTGGTGGTGCCCACAAAGGCGATGCTGCCGATAATGTCATCGTTTTCGAGATTAAGGATGGGGGCGGCAATCCCTGTTAGACCAAGGTTAAGCTCATCATGAGTCACGCAAAAACCATCTTTACGGATTTTTTTGGTTTCCGAATTAAACTCTTTCCAAGTGAGGTTGTAGTCGTCACTTGGCTCAATCTGTTCATCATAGATTTTTTTTAGACGATTAGGTTTTTGGAACGCCACTAGTACTTTAGATTGGGCCCCTTTAAAAATCGGCAAAGGGCGCCCTCGACCAAAAGTGAAACCATACTTTTTAATATCGGATTCGATATGGGTGTTGATGATATGACCATCGTAAAACACGCTCATGTAGACAGTGAGTCCGGTGTTTTTCGATAGGTCGGCCATTACTTCACGTCCATGGGAAATGAGTGGATCATGCTGACGCATCATCCAATCCAGTTCGATGATTCTAGGACCAAGGGTATAACTTGTATCAATACGGGTTAATAAACCGGCATCACACAGTTCTCGTACATAGCGATAGGCAGTTGCACGGGAAAGAGAGAGTTTTTTTGCAATGTCGTCCACATTGATGATGAGAGAGCCTGGCCCGAAAATATTGAGGACGTTTAACATTTTATTGAGACTGGACACATAAACCCCTTAGTTATCGATAAGTGTGTAGATTATAGGTTCGATAACGCTATTTAACCAAGTGTTTAAAGAAAACGGTTTAAATATCTTTTTTTTAATTTGTTTTTTTACATAGTGAGACTTTGGTGTTTTCTTCCGTTGTTAGTATGACATTTAATTTACGACTAAAAAACGCTTCTATTCTCATTTTCTGGGCAATAGAGGCCGGCGCATGTCAACGAGGTTTGTTATCAAGGTTTTTCTTTATTTGAGAAAAAAATAAAAATATCGTTTACATAGGCTATTTTATATGCAATAAATCTTACATTGTGTTTTTTGAGTGGTGTTTTGGCGAAATCGCTTAGGGTGATTTCAATACGCTAATGACACTGTTTGGTTAATCTATTGTCCATGCCATTCCTTAGTACAGAGCTAGGCATGACAATTAGGTGGAGGTAAGCAATGAGTCGTCATTTTAAATTTTTGATCAATGGGGAATGGGTAGAAGGGAATAACGCCCCTTTCAATGTTATCAACCCCGCCACACTGGATGTTGTGGCAACCTGTGCAAATGGGGATAAATCCCAATTAGAGGAAGCTGTCCAAGCAGCACAAGCCGCCTTTAAAAGCTGGTCGGTGTCCAGTCATGAAGAGCGTAAAAGCGCTTTAAACAAAGCGGGCGACGAATTAGAAGAGCGTGCCCGCGAAGTCGCTGAGTTAATTGTTGCTGAGCAAGGTAAACCGTTACCGCTTGCTATGGGTGAGGTAGAGGCGGGGGTCGCTTGGTTACGCTATGCCGCTTCCCAAGACATTCCTGTGGAAGTAGCGGAAGAGACCGACACTAAACGTATTGAGATACACCGTAAACCCCTTGGTGTGGTGGCTTCTATTACGCCTTGGAACTGGCCTTTAATGATTGCTATTTGGCACATCATTCCTGCTATAAGGGCAGGTAATACGGTGGTCAACAAGCCGTCTGGCTTAACTCCTCTAAGCACCATTAAACTGGTAGAAATTATCAATAACCATTTGCCAAAAGGGGTGGTCAATATCATCACGGGTGAGCGTGGTATTGGTAGTGGTATTACCTCTCACCCGAAGATTAATAAAATTGTCTTCACCGGGTCCACAGAAACGGGCCAGTCGGTGATGCGCAATGCGGCTGATAATTTGAAGCGTCTGACTCTTGAGTTAGGCGGTAATGACGCGGCAATTGTATTAAAGGGCACGGACGTAGCAAAAGTCGCTCCCGATATTTTTGCAGCGGCGTTCTTAAACATGGGGCAAACCTGTGGGGCGATCAAGCGTCTTTATGTACATGAGTCTATTTATGACGATATGTGTGCTGCTCTGGTTGCCATCGCCAATGAACAAGTGGTTGGTAATGGTATGGACGAAGGTGTGAATTTTGGTCCCGTACAAAATAAAGATCAACTGCAAATTATTGTGGATTATGTGGAAGATGCCCGTAAAGGTGGGGCGACCATATTAACGGGTGGCCAGCCGCTTGAGGGAGCTGGTTATTTCTATCCGCCGACGCTGGTTGCTGATATTGCTAATGATGCTTTGCTGGTGAAAGAAGAGCAGTTTGGTCCAGCACTGCCTATCGTCAAGTTTTCCGATGTGAATGATGCGGTAGATATGGCCAATGGCGTAGATGTGGGCTTAGATGGCTCGGTTTGGGGACCTGATACGGCGGAGGCAACGGCTATCGCATCTCGTCTGGAGTGTGGTACGACCTTCGTCAATACACACGCTAAAATCCAACCGAATATTCCCATGGGCGGCTGTAAAATGTCGGGCTTTGGGGTGGAGTTTGGTGAAGAGGGATTGCTGGAGTTCACTTCGCTTCAGGTCGTGCATATTAATAAATAATTGTTTTTTCTTTAGATATATTTTTCTTAGAGATTTCCTTCCATTTTGACAGCGTGAGCGGTTTATCTGCTTACGCTGTTTTTTTTGCTGTATGTATGCTTTTTCGTATTTTGAGAATAATGAAAGGAGGTCAATAAAAAAGGCGAAAAATATCATAAAAATCTTACATTTGGCTTTTTGTATCAAATAAAACGTATTTTATTCATTGACATGATGTGTTCTTTTCGCATAATGTGAGAATAAGTTAAATAGAGAGGTTCTTCTATGAATGGTGCAGAAGCAATTGTTAAGGCGGCAGTCGACTCAGGTGTTGAGTACTGTTTCGCGAATCCAGGAACCACGGAAATGCCGTTTGTGGCGGCGATGGACAGTGAGCCAAAATTTCGTCCTGTTCTCAGTATGTTCGAAGGAGTGTGTACTGGCGCGGCGGATGGTTATGGCCGAGTATCAGGCCGTCCAGCCTTAACGCTCACCCATTTGGGCCCTGGTTTTGCCAATGGTATTGCCAACTTGCATAACGCACGTCGTGCCAACAGCCCGATTGTTAACTTGGTGGGGGATCATGCTTCTTGGCATGTGAATTATGATCCACCGTTAGCGAGCGATATTGAATCCCTAGCACGCCCGGTTTCTGCGTTTTTCCGTACCTCTAAATCCGTTGATCGTATGGTTGAAGATTTTGCTGCGGCCATGCGAGCGGCTTGGCAACCTTCTGGGGCAATTTCAACTCTTGTCTTGCCGATGGATTTGCAAGCCAAAGCGTTAACGGGCGGCATGCCTAAGGTTTCTATTCTGCCTCCGAAGCGCCATTTTAAAGCGGATTATGTGGATGCCGTCGCATCGCGTATTAAAGCTGGCAAGCGTCTGGTCTTTATCGTGGGTGATAATGGTTTGGATGAAAAAGGTCTAACGGCTGCTGGCCGAATTGGTCAGCTACCAGGCATCAAAATGTTTGCTGAAACCTTTCCACGTATTTCTCACCGTGGTGGTGGTTTGCCAGACCTTGATCGTTTGCCTTACTTCCCTGAAAAAGCCATTGCTGAATTAGAGCAATACGATGAAGTGGTGTGTGCCGGAGTGGTTGAGCCGATTGCCTATTTTGGTTATGAAGGGATGCCTTCGCGTTTGGCAGAGACGGATCGTTTGGTGACGCTGGCGGATGTGGGTGATGACGTGTCAGGCGCTATGGAAGCCCTCGCTGAATTGCTTAATGCCCCAGCTCATAAAGATTTAGAAGGCACCATTGAATTGCCTGCGGCAAATGAGGCTTTAACCCCACAATCTATCGGAAAAATTGTTTCCAGTGCCTTACCGGACAATTGCATTGTGTCGGTTGAAGGTGGCACCTGTGGTTACCCATTTTTCACCGAATCCGCCTTGGCGGCGCGTCATCGCGTATTAACCAATACTGGTGGTGCCATTGGACAAGGTATTCCAGCAGGCTTCGGTGCGGCCTTGGCAGAGCCGGGTAATACCGTTGTCTGTTTGCAATCGGATGGCAGCGCCCAGTACACCATTCAAGCCTTGTGGAGCATTGCGCGGGAGAATCTGCCTGTGGTGATTCTGATTGCCGCCAATCATAAATACAACATTCTCCAAAATGAATTACGTCGGTATGGCGTGACCGAATTTGGTGAAAATTCCTTGGCGTTGACGGAATTGGATAGACCTCGAGTGGATTGGCAAGCCTTGTCAAAAGCTTATGGCGTGGATTCCGTTTGTGTCACCAATAACGCAGAGCTAATGCGTGAATTTAAAGCCGCGTGTGATGCAAAAGCGCCACGCTTAATTGAAATGTCTTTGTGAGGTTGATCATGACTACCATGGAACTGTTTCCAGAAGTACAAAGCTTTCTTGCCGAACAAAAACGTTTGTTTATTGGCGGCGAGTGGGTTGAACCTGCTGCAGGTGAATATTTTAATGTTGAGAATCCAGCGACGACACACAATATCGCCAGTGTCTCCAAAGCCACTGCTGCGGATGTGGATCTCGCGGTTCAAGCGGCTCGCCAAGCGTTAGAGGGAGAGTGGCAGCATGTGTCTCCGGCTCAGCGCACCAAATTGATGTTGCGGTTAGCGGATTTAATCGAAGAAGACGCGGAAAACCTCGGGCAAATTATCTCGCTAGAAAATGGCAAGCCCTATAGCAACGCGAAAAATGGCGAAGTGGTGGTCACGGCAAACGTTATTCGTTACTTTGCTGGCTGGCCTTCGAAAATTGAAGGCAGCACCATTCCTGTGTCGCCGCGTACAGGTGAACGCATGCTCAACTACACAGTGAAAGAACCTGTGGGTGTGTGCGCACTGATTGTGCCATGGAATTTTCCTCTTTCTATGTGTGCCTGGAAATTAGGTCCAGCGTTAGCAACTGGCTGTACCTCTATTTTGAAACCAGCGGAACAAACCCCTTTGTCTGCCTTACGTTTGGCGTATCTGATCGAAAAAGCCGGCATTCCCCGTGGTGTATTGAACGTATTAACGGGCTTTGGTGAGGGGGCTGGTGCGCCATTAGCGGCTCACCCTGGTGTGGATAAGATTGCCTTTACTGGCTCGACTGGCGTGGGGCGTCTGATTGCCCAAAGTGCGGTCAGTAATATGAAAAAAGTTTCTCTCGAGTTGGGTGGCAAATCTCCCAATATCATCTTACCTGATGCTGACATTATCAAAGCGGCAAAGGGTGCAGCCGACGGTATTTTTTATAACCAAGGCCAAGTGTGTACTGCTGCCTCTCGTCTGTATGTCCATGAAAGCGTACTCGATCAAACGCTTGAAGAATTACGCAAGCACGCGGCGGCTCATGTGGTTGGGCCGGGTTTAGACGAACGAACCACTATGGGGCCTTTGGTTTCCTCTGCACAGTTCGATGTTGTCAAAGGTTACGTGGACAGTGCCGTGTCAGAAGGGGCTGAGCTGATTTGTGGTGGTGGTAAACCAAGTGAATTAGGTGATGGCTATTTTATGTCACCAACGGTCTTTTTGGATAAACAAGAGCAAGCTCGTGTGGCGCGAGAAGAAATTTTTGGTCCTGTGGTCACGGTCATGAGCTGGTCGGATGTGGATGAATTGGTGCATCGCGCCAATGATACGCCCTTTGGTTTGGCGGCTGGTCTTTGGACCAATGATCTGACTCAGGCGCACACCATTGCCAGTCGCATTAAAGCCGGCTCTGTATGGATTAACTGTTGGAATGTGGTGGATCCTGCGTCGCCATTTGGTGGTTATAAGCAATCGGGCTGGGGACGTGAAATGGGCAAAAATGTCATTGATGCCTATACCGAAACGAAGAGCGTTTTTGTCAATTTAGGTTAATAGAAAGTAGAGGATTCGATTATGGATTTAGAGATCAAAGATAAAGTCGCCATTGTAACTGGTGGCGGTATGGGCATCGGCAAAGATGTTGCCAGATTTTTAGCGGAAGAAGGCTGTGATGTGGTGATTTGCTCGCGCACTATGTCTGTACTGGAAAAAACCGCAGCGGAAATTTCCGCAGCAACCGGCCGCCGCGTTCTACCTGTTACGTGTGACACCACGGATATGGATTCTGTCGAAAATATGGTGGCGGTGGCGGCCAAAGAATTTGGCCGTGTAGATATTTTGGTCAACGGTGCGGCAGCGCCTTCCGGTGTGGTTCGTAACTCCATTGAGTTTGCCAATGATCACGAATTGCTGGGCGATTTAGACACCAAAGTCATTGGCTATTTCCGTTGCGCCAAAGCCGTCACACCTTATATGAAGAAACAAGGCTTCGGTCGCATTATCAATATTGGTGGCTTAACTGGTCGTAGCAGTAAAGTGATGTCTGGTATGCGTAACCTTGCCATCGTTCATATGACGAAAAACTTGTCGGATCAACTGGGCCCCCACGGTATCACTTGCAACATCATTCATCCTGGTGTGGTGGATACCCCTCATATTCAAGAGTTGTATGAGCGCGAAGGTAAGATCCAAAACAAAACCCCACAAGAAGTGGAACAGGGCTACATTGATGTAACGCCAATTCGCCGTACCTTAGCACCCGTTGAGATTGCCTATTTGATTGCTTTTTTAGCGTCACCCAAAGCGGCCGCCGTGACAGGCGAATCGATTGGTATTGATGGTGGACTAACTCGCGGCATTTTCCTATAGGAGGTAGTATGAGTGGCACAATTTTAGTATCAACCGTTGGCCAAGGCGTGGTGAAAAGTGCCGATAATGGTCAAACATGGCACCGTCTTGCATTAGGTCAGGACATCGAATTTGACGCAATTACTCGCTCTCTGGATGTAGATCCGACGAATCCAAGTACTTTATACATCGGTACGGACACTGGCCTGTGTGTTAGTAAAGACGCGGGTTCTAAATGGACGCGTATTGATTCCCCTTTTAATGGCGAAACCGTATGGAAAGTGGCGGTCGATCCGAAAAATCCAAAACGTATTTTTGTGGGCACTGGCGCGCCGTCTCGTGCGGTGCTATGGCGCACTAAGGACGCTGGGGAAACATGGGATCGTGCTCCTGTGGAGATTCCAGAGTTTTGCGCTGGTGTGAGTAAACCACGATTATTGGCGTTTGCCTTTGATCCTACAGACTCGAATAAAGTCTGGTTCGGTCTAGAAGAAGGTGGCTTGTTTAAGAGTGAAAATGGAGGCGATTCTTGGGAACGTATTGATGATCGTTTGCTATGGGATTTCAATTCCGATATTCATACTATTCAAGTGCTTCCCAATCAGGGTAAAAAGGTAGTGGTTGCTGTGTGTGTGAATGCGGTGTATCGCAGCTTTGACGATGGTGAAACATGGGAAGGTATTATCGCCAAAGAAGCCTTTGGTTTGTACTACGCTCGTGCGACCGCCGTACCAATGGGCACAGAAAGCACGATTTATTTAAGTGTGTCAGATGGTACGCCTGGGACGACCAGCCAAATTTATGTATCCCATGATGCCGCTGCAACATGGCAGCTGCTGCCCTTTCCCTTACAGCCTAACTCATGTGTTTGGGGGATTCATGTAAACCCTGCCAATCCGGATCAAGTGGTGGCTGGCACCAAGTACGGACATTTATTTACCAGTGAGAAAGCAGGGCTATCTTGGAAAAAAGAATGGCGTGAGTTCAGTGAAATTTCCGATGTGCTTTGGACGCCAGCAGAAGCCGTTATTAAGGCCGCTCATACCTCTGTAATCAAAAAATAGTGGTGTGAACACATAAAAATAGGTGATGAACATGAAGGTGAAAATCAATCGTACTCATATCTCTTTATTTGTATCCGATCCCAATGCTTCCGCTGATTGGTATGCGGATGTGTTATCGATGGAAAAAAACGCTCGTAATGGCGACGAGTGGGTAATGATGAGCTTTGGTGATAAACACCATGATATTGCTTTGATTAAAGCGCCAGAAGGGGCGAGCAAAGGCATCATTGGTCTTCAGCATTACGGTATGGAGATTGATGGCGACTTGACCACCTTACGCCGCCTATATGGCATGTTATTGACGAAAAAGGTTCCGATTGTCAAAACCACAGATCATGAAGTGGGTATAGGGCTGTATTTTGAAGACCCAGATGGCAATCGCTTAGAGTTTTTCCTAGAAACAGAACACGATGATGAGCTTGGTAAGTCCCGATTTAAGCATGCTCATGCACCGAGTCGTCCGATCACACTCGAACCTATTTTTGACTGATGACTTTTGATCAATGTGCTGTTTAGCAATGTACCGCTTATCAATGTACTAAGGATTCAAACCATGAAAGAAGCAAATTTTAGCTCATACCATATTCGTAAATGGTTTTACCATTACGAAGAAACACTGGCCAATGAAACCGGTAAATTGGCCGATGGCGAGCCTGTAAAAAAATACGTTATTGCGGCCGCTATTCATAACCCTCTGGCGAATACCTATTCTGAAGATTTATCAGTGCTGGTGGAAAACTCTCCTGAATTAGGAAAAGAGTTTGGTCGCCGCATTAATGAGATTGCCGGTGATAATGAGATCGTTAGCTACGGTAAAGCGGTATTTGTCGGTGCCTTTGGTGAATACGAACACGGTAATGCCTTTTTGACCAACCCCGCGGCCGACCCTGTTCGTGTTGCCGTTGGTGGCGGGAAATCTTGGGTGCCTTCAACCGGTAAAGTGGGTGCGCCAGGTGCGACCATTGATGTGCCGTTAGCTCACAAAGACGCTCTCTATGTGCGTTCTCATTATGACTCTATTGCCGTGTCTTTTAATGATGCGCCTCGTAATGATGAGATTTTGATCATTTGGTCTTTTGCGACTCGTGGTCGCTTGCATGCACGTTTAGGTGGCTTACAAGCAAAAGATGTCAAAGGAGAAAATGGCCTCGTTTAGAGGTCATTTTTTATAGAGGCCATTTTTATAGAGGTCATAGCCATGACAATGTCGAGTCGCAGCCATTTTTTCACCAACGATGGGCTTAACCTACATTACCTCGAATGGGGCAGTGGCAAGGTGCCAGTGGTGATGCTGCATGGGTTACGAGGTTTTGCGCAAACATGGCAAGACTTGGTGGATGCAATGGGCGATGGGTTTACCTTTTTCGCTTTGGATCAAAGGGGGCGCGGTGACAGCGATTGGGGGCCAACCAAGGATTATAACGCCGACACTTATATTCAGGACTTAGCAGGATTTGTTGATCATTTAGGATTAGAGCGTTTTGTTTTGATTGGTCATTCTCTAGGTGGTCAAAACGCGGCTGAGTTTGCGCGCCTATATCCAGAGCGTGTGATGGCGATGGTAATAGAAGATATTGGTCCAGGTTCCTCCAAACAAGGCGAAGGGGCAGAGCGTATTCGTCGAGAAATGCGCAACACACCGTTAAGTTTCGATTCTTGGCAAGCGGCTAAAGAGTTTTGGACCCACTCTCGCCCGAATTTAACCGAGCAGGCATTACAGGCACGTTTGACCTACTCGTTCCGGGAAGTGGACGGAAAAGTGACGTGGAAGCACGATCAGCAGGGCATCGCGGAGGCACGTTTAACCATTGAGCCGATGGATCTATGGCCCGCATTTCGTGCCATTTCTTGCCCTACGTTATTGATCAAAGGCGGTGATTCGGACTTTTTACCGAGTCAAACCGTGGCAGAGATTGTAGCGTCTAATGCCTTTGTGCAGGCCATTCAAATTGATCATGCCAGTCACTATGTTCACGATGATCAACCCGAAAAATTTAATGAGGCGGTTGTCCGTTTCATGCAAACGGTTCTTACAGATTAGAGGTCTTTACTGATGAAAACACAAAAAGCAGATGTCGTAATTGTTGGCGGTGGGCCAAATGGTGTCACCTTAGCCAATTATATGGGCTTATATAATATCAATACGGTGTTGATTGAAGCCTCAGAAGAGATTCTTCCCTACCCGAGAGCAGTGGGGATGGATGATGAAGCTTTGCGTGTTTTACAAGGTGTTGGGCTGGCTGATACGGCGATTAAAGATATGATCAGTAATGTGCCCCTGCGCTACTACAACTCTCGTGGTGTGTGCTTTGCTGAAGTAAAACCCAAAGCTGCCCAGTATGGTTGGCCGATGCGTAATATGTTTATGCAGCAGCTATTGGAAGTCACCTTGCGTGATGGATTGAAGCGCTTTGACTCGGTGGATTTGCGCTTAGGTCATGCCATGACCCGTATCCAAGACGAAAACGATAAAGTGGTGTTGCACGTCACGGACCCATCCGGTGAAGAATACTGTCTGGAAGCGGGTTATGTTATCGCTGCGGATGGTGGTCGTTCAGAGGTTCGTAAACAATTAAATGTAGGTTTTACTGGTCTAACTCATCCCGCCAAATGGGTGGTGGTGGATGCGGCTAACGATACACTGGATGCGCCTTTTACAGCTTTGCATGGTGATCCTGTTAGACCCTTTGTGTGTATCTATTTACCTTACCAGTATCGCCGTTGGGAATTCATGTTGTTCCCCCATGAGAAAGAAGAAGACATTTGCCAAGAAGAGGTTATTCGCGGCCTGATTCGTCGCCATATCGGCGATAAAGTGGATAACTTGGATATTGTTCGTATCCGCGCTTATACCCATAACTCCCGTGTCGCCGATAACTTTGTCAAAGGCCGCGTCCTATTGTGTGGTGATGCTGCTCATATCACGCCTCCTTGGGCTGGTCAGGGCCTTAACTCGGGTATTCGAGATGTGGTGAACATTGGTTGGAAAGTCGCGGCGGTGGTGAAAGGCTTGGCTTCTCCCAATATTTTGCAAACCTACGATGATGAACGTCGTGGACATGCGACCGATTTGGTTGGTTTGGCCGACAATATGGGCGCGGTCTTGGGCATGACGAATCCGATTATGGCGGGCATTCGTGACTGGATATTCAAAGCAACGGATTCAGTGGATAGTTTGCGTGAGCATTTGGTCGAGTTCAAATTCAAACCCAAAGCACACATTGTTAAAGGCATCGTGTATCACGAAAGTGAGGAAGTCTACGAAGACAGTCTAGTGGGGAAACTCTTTATTCAGCCGAATATTGAAACGGCGGAAGGCAACAAAGAGAAGTTGGACACGATATTAGGGGATTGGTTTTCCATCGTCGGTTATCGCACGAATCCGACGGACTTTATGTCAGAGGAAAATAAAGCCTTCTGGAACAAGATGCAGACCCAATATGTGCAAGTCAATCCCTCGCGCAGCGGATTAAGTCATCATGAACGTTTGACGGCGTCGGGCTGTACGAGCGTTGAGGATCTAGAAAACACCTTGGCCGATTGGTTTAGTCAAGCACGAGATAAAATCGTGATCATTCGTCCAGACCGTTTTGTAGCGGCCTTAACCTCTCCAAGACGTCTCAATGAAGTGTTAGATGCCTTACGTGGTCAGCTTACAGGCAAATAATCGCGACCTGTTAACTCGAAGTAGGAGAGTCTTGTGTTAGAAGAGCAAGTTGCCAAGGTGTTGATGGAAGCGCGCCGTGAATGCACTGCTATCCCTTTGATAGAAGCGCTTTCCATGGAGAATGTTGCTTTTGGTTATCAGGTGCAAAAAGCCGTGATTGACCTAAACCAACAAGCGGGCAATAAGTTAATAGGCTGGAAAGTGGCGCTGTCTAGCCAGCCAGCCCTAGACCGTTTTGCCTTACAGGAGCCGATTTATGCGCCCCTATTTGTCGACAATATTCTGTCTGGTGAGTTAACTCGAAAGCAAGTTATTGCCCCTAAAATTGAATCTGAAATGGTCTTTGTTTTGGGCAAAAGCCTCACTGGAAGTCATGTCTCGGATGATGAGATACTGGCTGCCATTGCGTGGATGGCACCCGCGATTGAGGTCGCCGATTGTCGTCTCCAAGGTTGGAAGTTTGATATTAGCCATTTTGTGTCTGACAATGCCGCAGCGGGGTTTTATCAAGTCGGTCAACTGGTTCCGTTTGATACCAATACGCTTGAAAAGTCCGGTTATTCCTGTCTGCTGGAAACCGACATCACAAGTGACGTCGGCTCTGCGGAGAATGTCTTGGGTGGGCCGCTTGTTTCTGTGGTACGCATGATACGAGGCATATTGGCTATTTTTGGCGAAGTAAAAACTGGACAACAGTTTTTGAGTGGTTCTTTGACCAAGCCTGTTGATATGATTCCGGGACAGACCTATCGTCTCCAGTTACTTGATCAGACGGTAGCACTTCAATATAAGTAACTTATAGGTAACGATATGACGGATAAATTTGATAAAGGCCTTGCTACCCGTAAAGCGGTGTTAGGGGAAGACTACGTTAATAACTCGATCAATAATGCCACTCATTTTACACGTCCACTTCAGCAGTTGGTCACGGAATATTGCTGGGGCGATGTTTGGCAACGGGAAGGCTTAGCCAAGCGCGAGCGGAGCTTAATTAATTTGTCGATGATCTCCGCTCTGAATCGTCCCCATGAGTTGGCCTTGCATGTGCGCGGTGCCGTGAACAATGGCGTCACCGTCGCAGAAATTCGTGAAATTTTATTGCAGGTAGCGATTTACTGTGGTGTGCCCGCGTCGATTGATGCTTTTCGGACGGCAGGAACCGTATTAAAAGAAATGGGATTGGATTTGGATGCACCAGATCTAGCCTAAGCCTCGTCTAATGATATGACTTTCTTCTTTATCGTTAAAACCATAAAGCAGAAAGTCATTAAAAATATAAAAAGAGAAAGACCATGCTGAAACCCAGTTACCCGTTTTATTTGGCAAATGAAGCTGTGTATGCCAACACGGATTTGTCGGTTCACAATAAGTATTCCTACGAAGTAGCGACGAAAGTGGCGATGGCCAGTACGGCCGATATTGATCGAGCCATTGCTGCCGCAGATGGGGCAAAAGACGCTATGAAAGCCATGCCTGCATACCAACGCCAAGCTATTTTGCAGCATTGTATTGCACGCTTTAAAGAACGTTTTGAAGAGTTGGCTTATGCGCTTTGTATTGAAGCCGGTAAGCCGATTAAAGACTCTCGCGGAGAAGTAACGCGATTGATCGACACCTTCCAAATTGCGGCGGAAGAAGCCACCCGTATTTATGGTGAAGTGATGCCGATGGATATTTCTGCTCGTGCAGCGGATTACCAAGGAATGTGGAAGCGCGTTCCCATTGGCCCATGCTCGTTTATTTCTCCATTTAATTTTCCCTTGAATTTGGCAGCTCATAAAATTGCCCCAGCCATCGCAGCGGGCTGTCCTTTTGTGCTTAAACCAGCCAGTTTAACGCCCGTTAGTGCCTTGATTGTCGGCGAGATCTTGGCAGAAACCGACTTGCCAAAAGGGGCCTTTTCGATTCTTCCCTGTCATCGTGAAGGGGCGGATTTATTTACCACGGACGAACGTTTAAAACTGCTGAGTTTTACTGGTTCGCCCGATGTGGGTTGGGCATTGAAAGCGAAAGCGGGTAAAAAGCCCGTTGTGCTGGAATTAGGGGGCAATGCGGCTTGTATTGTCGATGAAGGTACAGACCTTGATGATGCGGTGCAACGTATTGTATTTGGTGCTTATTATCAATCGGGTCAAAGTTGTATCAGTGTACAGCGTATTATCGTGCATGAGTCTCTTTATGACGATCTAAAACAGCGCTTAAC
This sequence comes from Marinomonas spartinae, assembly GCF_016461715.1. Classification (GTDB taxonomy): domain Bacteria; phylum Pseudomonadota; class Gammaproteobacteria; order Pseudomonadales; family Marinomonadaceae; genus Marinomonas; species Marinomonas spartinae_A. The sequence goes on from NZ_JAEMUI010000008.1 coordinate 156,599, forward strand.
CTCTGCTGTTAAAGCGTTGGTATCGGGTGATCCATTGGATGAAAAGACCTTTATTGGTCCGATGATTAGCGAAAAAGAAGCGCAGCGTTTACATACTTGGATCGAAGAAGCCGTTGCTGGTGGAGCGAACGTTCTGGCCGGTGGTCAGCGCACTGGAGCAATGTTGGATGCGACCTTGATGGAAAACGTTGATCCTGCTATGTCGGTGTCTTGCCAAGAAGTGTTTGGCCCCGTGGCAATATTGTCGTCGTTCCGTGATTTTGACGTGGCATTAGCTGAGGTAAACAATTCCGTGTTTGGTTTGCAAGCCGGTATCTTTACCAAAGACATCTATAAAGCCTATAAAGCGTGGGATGTACTTGATGTGGGTGGTGTCGTGATTGGCGATGTGCCTTCATGGCGAGTGGATCATATGCCCTATGGTGGTGTAAAGGACAGTGGTTTGGGTCGTGAAGGGATTCGCTTTGCGATAGAAGACATGACGGAAATGAAGCTGATGGTTTTACGCACTCCCAAGTAATGTACATGACGAAATAAGAAGCAAAAGACAAGGCGCTAAGGGCGCCTTTTCTTTTGCACTTTTTTTAGGTGCATAGGCTAAAGCACAGTGGATATAGAATATTGGTCTTTTGGGATTCAGCTAGAAGAGCTGGAAGGGGAAACAATGGCCTGAAGGGAAAGCAGACCATTGTTTTCATTGCGCTTGCAGATAGGGTGTTATGCCGGCTTAAAACGGCATGATGGCGATGACTTGAGAATACACATTGGTATTATCATTGCCTTGAACGCTGCTGCTGGATTTTGGTTTGTAGAAACCAACTACAGGCGAAATGATCAGATGATCGTTGACTGCCCATTGCATCCATAGATCGACCTCTTTTGCATTGTTCGTTCCCGTATCATTTTTGGTTTTCGTAAAGTCAAAATACAAGGCACCGACACTGACTTTGTCTGTTGGGGTTGCTGAGAGTTGAATGGATTGAATATCGGAATCGATAGAGGCTCCTGATGGGCCAGCATAGTTAGCGGCTACCTCTCCCTGGAACCAGGTGCCATAACCACGGCTGAATCCATAGAAAAGAGGGTCATAGCCTTCTCCGTATCGAGTAAAGCGATAGTGAAGGCTTGGAGACCAGGCAATTTGATCAAAGGTCCAGCCAACTTCGGCATACCATGCTTTCGCGTTTTTGGAGTTATCCCCTTGTATTTGTTTGACGTATTGTGCCGATAAGAATAATGGCTTTATGCCAGCGTCTCCTTGATAGCGTACGCTCATGGTTTTTTGCCCATCGCGTTTGTTTAAGCCAAAGAAGTTTGCTTCTTTTTGATTAACACTTAACCCTCTATTGAATAAAAAGCCGACCACGCCATATTTATTGTGGTTTTCGATATTGATCCCCGCCATCTCTGTGCTGGCCTGTGCTGCATTGTTTGATTGGAGCCAGTAAATATCAGAGCGCCAGCCTTTATCGCCACCTAAGCGCAGGATCGCGGTATTATGAAAGGATTTTCGCGCTGCAAGCCAGTAGGCGCCTCCACGGTTAGGGTGTACTCCAGCAGCTTGACCATCTAGGCCTTTGCCCATGTTTAGAGCATCATTATTGATGATGAAGCCATTACCGACGACAAATCCTTGTCTACCTGTTGAGAATTCAATATTTTTTGTACGATAGCCGATGAATAAATCTTCGATATTGGTTTTACGTTCACTGCCAGTTGTCAGGCCAGCAGCATCGCCATCTCCCCAGGTACCACTGGAGATAGCATTAATCGTACTGAAAAACGTACCGTTGGCGGCTTTTTGATCACCAGAAAGCCCAAATTTGATAAAACCCTCTTGCCAAGAGGGAGACTTATGAGGGTTACCATATGTCTCTTGACTATGAAATGCCCCTACATCGGCTTCGCCATTGAAAGATAAATGCTGGTTGTCTTTATCTATCAGGGTATAGGCATGGCTTAGTAATGGCGCTCCTAGCAGAGCGGTACAGATGCCTAACTTACTTATCTTAAAAAGTGGTCTCATGTTTTTGCTCTCATTTTTTGGTTTTTTCAGAAACATGTAATGCACGGATAAGAACATAGTAAAAAATGACCATCAATTCAATTTATTATCACATTATGATAATAAAAAATTCAAAATGTGCCATTTTTTGTTATTTTTTCTTTTAAATATCAATTTTTTGGCGTGGGTAAAACTTATGAACTCGTTATAGATTTGTTCTAAGTTGGTCGATTAACTAATGGAGGTCGCTCTATGGCAGAGGGTGGCGGATATGGCTTACGTTGCGTTTCCATATTTCGGTACACAGGTATTTGGCTACTAGCACCAAGGCGAAGAGAGCCTGGCTTGAAATGAGAGCGAGCAACATACCTTCAGGAAATGGGAGAAAAGCTCGATAGGCAATACATAAAAAGCCAATGCACATGACGTATAGACAGCGCTGAAGTTGACTCAATCTTGATGTGAAGAGATCCGTTGTCATGAAGATTAGTCCAAAGATAAAGCCTCCCATGAGCATATACGATAGGTAACCATGAAGAGGTAGGCCGATCTTTTGATGGAAGAGCGTATAGCTAATAGCACTGGCGGCTAAACCAATGAGGATGGGGAGCATTTTTATTAGCCTGAAAGAGCGTAGCAGTAGACAAGAAAGACATAGTCCTAGTTTAGAGGTTTCACCAATGCTGCCTTGCCACTGTCCTAAAAAGAGTTGGGTGAGTGATAAGGACGAATGGGGTATAAGATCAAAGTGGTGACTCAGGGAGAGTTTCAATAATGGAGTCGCAGAGGAGATAGCGTCAATATCTGGATGGTATTGGCTGTAATGAATCATTGGCAAGTGGATGATGAATAGAACAAGCCTTGAAGCAATGGCACCATTTAAATAAAACACGTAATGTTGATGTTTAATCTTCGCGGTAGAAATAAGATTGCCAATTAAAAAACAGACAAAAACATCCAAGTAGGAGACATGATAAGGCACTATGCAGAGAAAGATAATGCTACTAAAAAGAATGTCTTGCGAGGATTTTATGGACAGCTTGTCGGTGACTTTTTCAATGCCAAAGTGATAAATCAGATAAAACAGTCCGCCTGCTAGGGCGATAGCGGCGCATTTACCAACAAGAGAAATGAGCACCTGATCATCTTGGCCCGTTGGCTGGTAAGTGAGCATTTGATTGATGATGCCTAAAACCATCACAGGCGCAATTGCGATGATAAATTTTGTTATGATTTTCATAAGGGAAAGAAAGCGCAACAGGTGTTGCGCTATGTATGGCCTGTTATGCTTGTGGGTATTTGAATTTAAAGGTTAACTCAAACGGTTTGAACCAAGCAGGTACCCCGGTTGCTTTATCGATATGACGTAAAAATCCTTTCTCATCCGGTGCTGTATATTTCAAATGAACCACATAGGTTCCTTTGCCTGCTAATTTCACCGAGTGTGCATAATGAGGGCCATCTGCTGCGGTCATTGGAAGCATTTGGCCAAACTTCATAAAGTGGGTGTCACCAACTTTCGTAACTACGTAATCCACACTCACATAAGGAATCCATGCACCGTTCGGAAAGCCCCATTTATTGTCTTGAGTGGCATGCACATCTGATTCTAGGTGGACAACATCTTTACCCATCACCATGGATGTTGGGGAGGGCTGTGTCTTGATGTTCAATAAATAAGACGAAGCAATCTCCATCCCATCTTTATGAACTGGGCCTCCGACAGGGTATTCACGTGCACTGGCGTATTGGCTGATGAGGGCCGCACCACAGCAGATAGCGGTTAAAGACAAGGCTTTTTTAATATTATTACTCGTGACTTGCATGTTGTTTTTCCTTAGTTGCGTAATAGGTGTGTTTAAGCCGATATGTTGTGAAAGAAATCACCAATAAAACGGCACACCAAGTTACTAGTTGAATCCCCATAGGGGTTGCCGTATAGCCAATAACAGAATGGGCGAGTACACCAGCCCAACTGTTACTGGATAATAAAAATGAGCTGTTCCAAACTTGCGAACCCCACTGTGGGAGGAAGCCAATATTGGCAAGAATGCCAACAGCTTGGCTGGACAAGCCCGCAGCGATGATGGATAAAATAAGGTTGCTAGATGAGAAAATATGGCGCAGAGGGATCATAACGATGCCTCGGTATAAAGTATAAGTCACTAGGATGCCCAATAAGACACCGGACAGGCCGCCAATGAGCATACTATTCTCCGTTAAACTGGAAGATAAGAAGAGGCTATACAGGAACAAAACCACTTCTGACCCTTCTCGTAACACGGCGATGGCGATAACAATGGTGATGGCGAAGCCGCCTTTACCATCAAGTAATAGGCTTTTGACATGCTGTCGGTTTTTTTCTGCCATCTCTCTGCCTTTGACCGACATCCAAACCGTTTGCCAAGCCAACATCATTGTCGCGGTCAATAAAATAACGGCGGTAAAGATCTCTTGCCCATAACCAGACAGCGATGATTCGACTAAACTGGTGAATTTCGCCAGCATAATGGCACCGATCAGACCAAGAACGATGCCGCTTATCACTTGAGCGCGAATGGCTAGCCCTTTGCAAGCCGCGCTGACGATCGAAATAATCAACCCTGCTTCTAGCACTTCTCTAAAGACGATCAATAAAACAGCAATCATAGTGAAGAATCCTTATGGCTTTTTGGCGATTAGCGTGCCTGTCACATGGTCGCTATAGTCATTGAAGAAGGTATATTTCCCCGCTTCTAATGGGCCAGTAAAAACTGAAATTTGGCCATTTGGCACAGCGATCTTTTCGAACTTCATGTCATAGCTTTCTAACTCTGCGACCTGTTGTGTTTTATTAACGAGCTTTATTTGAATGCGTTTATTAGCTGGGACGGTAAGTTGTTTAGGGGAAAAGCCTGCTGGGGTCAGTGTTAGCTGAAGTACCAAACGTTCCGCATAAGCGGGGAGACAAGCACTCGAAAACAGTATGGCTAAAAGCAAATTACGTAATGGCATGGGCAGTTTCTCTTTAGACGGCAGTAAAAGAACAAAGATGTAAAAAATATTGATAATTGTTATCATTATTATATTTTTGTTTTATTCTTATCCTGTCGAAGCCCTACGTCAATTTGTTAAAGATAGCTTCCTGTTTTTATCGGTAATATTTACAGTGGCTATCTATAGTTCAAAAAATATGCAGATAGTTGCTAAAAGAATCTGCCGTCAAGGCATTTGTTCGAATATGAGGAAAAATAAATGAGAGGATAGACAGAAGTGGGATCTCCCCTCAAGAAGAGGGGAGTAGTAAACCTACGCTCTGGCTAGTATAAAACGCCCCATGGTTTGTTTCATGGCCGCGCTTTGACTACTGAGCTCTTCTGCAGCAGCAGCGCCTTCCACAGAGCCAGATGCATTTAACTCCACGACGTCGCCAATAGATACCATCGATTGGGTCACTTCATTTACCGCTAGGGCTTGTTCCTCACTTGCAGAGGCGATTTTTGCCACGATGGATGAGGTTTCAGTGATACCATCAAACACGGCTTGTAAGGACTTGTCGGTGTTTTCAGCGATGGTCACGCCATTTTCTGTTTTGCTTGATGATAGTTGTATTAACTTGGCGGTTTCTGCGGCGGCACTGGTGCTTCTAGAGGCTAAGCCTCGAACCTCATCAGCCACAACGGCAAAGCCTCGTCCTTGCTCGCCAGCTCTAGCCGCTTCAATGGCAGCGTTTAGGGCCAGTAAGTTGGTTTGTTCTGCAATTTCATCGATGGTTTTAATAAAGCCTGCAATGCTTTCTCCAGCCTCGCTAATCTCTTTCATCGCCATGACCATCTCTTTCATATGAGCTTGTCCTTGTGTCACCGCTTGCTGAGCTTGTTCTGCCAGTAAATTCGCTTTTTTCGCATATTCTGCATTCTCACTGGTTTGTACGGAGAGTTGTTCCAACGCGGCTGAAATGGTTTGTAGATTATCTTTTTGTTTGTTGGCGCCTTCTGCAAGAGAATGGCTAAAGGTAGAAACTTGTGAACTGCCAACCGCGATTTGATCGCCAGCGTTTTGGATTTCCATCAGAATAGCGTTGAGGTTCTTCACCATATCTTGCAGTGCTTTTCCAAGACTGTCTTTGTCTGAGGCCAGTTGGACGTTAGAGGATAAGTCTCCGTCGGCAATTTTTTGCGCTAAGACGGCTTTTTCTTTTAGGCTTTTGACCATGTTACGGATGGCCGCGTATAAACTTGCTTCTTTCTCATTGTTATTTTGTAACTCTACTTCTAAGTCTCCCTCAGCGACACTTCTAACGACTCGTGTGACTAAGGCTGGGTCGCCTCCTAGCTGGGTAGTGGTTGCCCGAGTAATGAAAAAGGCCACCGTGATACCCAATATAATCGCCACCGCCACGATGGCTTCGATGAAATAGACGGCTAATGTATTGCTTTCTACTAAGTGAGGGCCAAGTTTATCCTGAGCATTTTTAATGGATAATTTAAGATTTTCTGTGGCTTTCGTCACTATAGCACCAACGGGATTTAACTTGTCGCTAATGATGGTGTTACGATCCTGAATGACGTTAACGACGCGATTAAAAGCATCTTTGTAAATTGTTATATCTTGAACTATTTTATTGAGTTGTGTTTTGTCGCTCGGATTATTTAGTTTTTCATTGAGGTTTGTTAGTTTCTGATTTAGATCTGAAAACTCTTTATTCACTCTGTCGACTGAGCTTTGGTCGTTAGACTCTAAAAACTTCACTACATATAAGCGTGCAAGCAGTAAACTTCTTATTGATAATGCAGTATCGTATGCGGCTTCAGTATCGCCAGCATTTTTTACAGACAGTAGTAGGTCTGTTATGTTGTTTTCTATTTCAGGACCTTTACTATTTAATATGTTATTAACAAGCTCATTTCTTTGTTTTTTTAGCGTGACAACCTTGTCAAACCCACTGATATAGCCTTCTAGAGAGGTTTTCAAGTTCTGGATCGTTTTTAGATCTTGTGCCGTATTTATATCAGCGATGGCTTCGTCTATGGACTGTTGAGTGTTCTTAAAATATCTATCAAACGCTTCTTTTGCTTGCGAGTCGCCCGTTAAAATAAAATCTTTTTCTTTGTTACGAGTCGTTAGCATATTTTCCTGAATTTCGCCTACCGCATTAGAGGCTCTCGCTAGTGAGCGATATTCATCAAAGCCACTTGAGGCATTATTTAGAGAAAAATAGGCGGTTCCACCAACCAATGCTAATAAAACAATGACAAGTGAAAAACCTAGATAGAGCCTTTGCGAGAAGTTGAACATGTCCATATCCTCATATAAAGTGTTGCTATAAAG
>NZ_JAEMUI010000009.1 GCF_016461715.1 Marinomonas spartinae
AAATACTTTTCATACAGCACCAAAGAGAAGTAAACTACCATCAATATAATTAGATGGCGTCCCGTAGGGGGTTCGAACCCCTGTTACCGCCGTGAAAGGGCGGTGTCCTAGGCCTCTAGACGAACGGGACATTGATTCACGTCTTGCTGTGTGAGCGGGTGCGTATATTACTGTTACTATTTGGAAAATCAACATTTTTTTTAATAATCTGCTAAGTTAGTAGATTAAACACTTGTTTTACAACAATTTTGTATAAAAATGGAGCAACTATGCTTAATAAACGTCTTATTTTGACTTTTACATTGTCAGCCGCTTTACTCGCTGGCTGTTCAACTACGCACTACATACAAATAGATCCCACTGCAGCTATCCAAAGCGAAAAACTCACTAATAATCGAGTGATTCAAGTCAGTACAACGACAAATATAGGCAACCAAATAGGATCAATCAAAACTGGCTTAAATGAACATGCGGATATATTTACTACTAACGATGTAAAACAAAGTGTTAACCAAAGTATTGTGAATGGTCTTCGCAAGTTAGGCTTTACTTTAGACCAAGGTGTTTTGCCACCGGCGAAAGTCGACGTTGTGATTACAAAAATGAGTTACACCACTAAAGTGGACAATTTAAAAACGATTGCGACGTTAAACTTTGCATTGAATGTGACGGTAACAGCAGGAGATGAAACGTATAAAGCGACATTCGCATCACAAAAAACCGAAGAATACGGCACTCTGCCCTATCAATCTGCTGTGCAAAAAGATATGAATGGGCTAGCGAGTAAAACTGTTACTCGACTACTAGAAGATCAAAGTATCATCAAGCTCCTTCAACAGTAACACCACCCAAGTATTTAAAAAGTTGGGGAGCGCTGTCTGGCCTCCCCCTCTTTATTATCCCCTCAGGTTAACTTTATGGAACCTTTAGCTCTCATCTTGAATGCCTCATGCTAAAAGGTCGTGTTACTATTTGACGACAGAATTTACTACGGACTTTAAGGTTGCCAGCTTAACGAGGAATTAACGTGCACATTCGAAAGTCAAACAAATTATCAAATATCTGCTATGAAATTCGTGGTCCTGTTTTAAAAGAGGCCATGCGCATGGAAGAAGAAGGACAGCGTATTTTGAAGCTTAACATAGGCAACCCTGCCCCATTTGGCTTCGAAGCACCAGATGAAATTCTCGTCGATGTCATTCGAAATCTTCCAACCGCTCAAGGTTATTGTGAGTCCAAGGGATTATACTCTGCACGCAAAGCGGTCATGCAAAAATACCAGGCACTCGGGGTCAAATCCTCAGATGTTAATTATATTTGGATGGGCAACGGTGTTAGTGAACTGATTGTGATGGCGATGCAAGCCTTGCTGAACGATGGCGACGAAATTTTGATCCCGGCACCAGACTATCCATTGTGGACGGCGGCAGCAACGTTATCTGGCGGGTACGTCAGACACTACCATTGTGACGAAGGTGCAGGTTGGCAACCGGATTTACAAGATATTCGCTCCAAAATATCCAATAAAACCAAAGCCATTGTGATTATTAATCCAAATAATCCAACAGGTGCTGTTTATGAGAAAGGTATTCTGGAAGGTATCATCGACATTGCGGCTGAGCATGATCTGCTCATTTTCTCTGATGAAATCTACGATAAGATCTTGTATGACGGTGCTACCCATATTCCAACCAGTACCTTAACTGAAGGGAGAGCACCTTGCATAACTTTTGGTGGCCTATCAAAAGTGTATCGAACAGCCGGTTTTCGCTCGGGCTGGATGATCGTCACTGGCGACAGGTCGGGGATTAAAGATTACATCGAAGGGTTGGATATTTTGAGCTCAATGCGCTTATGCGCCAACGTGCCTGCACAGCACGCGGTGCAGACTGCTCTTGGAGGTTACCAAAGCATTAATGAGTTAATCGAGCCAGGTGGTCGCTTATACGAGCAGCGTCGTGTCGCTTGGGAGGCTTTAGATGCTATTCCTGGCGTACACTGCCATAAACCACAAGGGGCGCTCTATTTATTCCCGAGACTCGACCCTAAAATGTATCAAATAAAAGACGATATGGATTTCATTTTGCGTTTTTTACAGGAAGAGAAGGTGCTGATCGTACAAGGGACTGGATTCAACTGGCCAACACCGGATCATGTACGTTTTGTCTTCCTGCCACATATAGAACAACTCACCCCTGCCATGGAGCGATTTGCCGCCTTTTTAGATCGATTAAGAAAGCGTTAACTCTCTGCTTGAATTTCCACCAAACGGCCCTATCATGCTCCTTAACAATCTTTTAAGGAGCATGGTTATGCGTATCATTCTGTTCTTACTCACGAACTTGGCCGTCATGTTGGTGGCTGGTGTGATTCTCAGCTTGCTGGGCGTTAATAACTATATGACCAGTAACGGGTTGAACTTCACTTCGTTACTCATTTTCTGTGGTGTTTTTGGTTTTACGGGGAGTATCATTTCGCTACTGATGTCCAAGTTCATGGCCAAGCGTGGCACTGGCGCGGTGGTGATTGCACAACCAAGCAACCATAAAGAAGCTTGGTTGTTGGATACGGTTGCTCAATTATCAAAAGAAGCGGGCATCAAAATGCCAGAAGTGGCTATTTTTCCGTCCCACGATGCAAACGCATTCGCTACTGGCTGGAACAAAAACGATGCTTTGGTTGCTGTTTCAAGCGGTATGCTTGAACGTTTTCCACCAGATGAAATCAAAGCAGTGTTAGGCCACGAGATCGGTCATGTTGCGAACGGCGACATGGTAACCCTGACTCTGGTTCAAGGTGTGGTTAACACCTTCGTCATGTTCTTTGCTCGTATCGCCGCTTATGCTGTGGATCAGTTTTTGCGCAAAAATGACGACGAAGGCTCCGTTGGTTGGGGGTACTACATCGCTACATTTGTTTTCGAAATTTTATTCGGCATTCTCGCCTCAATGATTGTTATGTGGTTCTCTCGTTACCGTGAATTCAGAGCCGATGAGGCGGGTGCTCGTCTAGGCGGTAAAGGCGCTATGATTGCTGCTCTGGCACGTTTGCAAAGTGAGCACGAAGAGAGTCACATGCCTGATGGTATGGTTGCTTTCGGAATTAATCGCGGCAAAATGCCAACATTGGGTGAGTTGTTCTCAAGCCACCCACCTATCAACGATCGAATTAAAGCACTGCAGGCTTTATAATCAGATACACAGTTTGATACAACGAAAAAACGCCCGATTCGTCGGGCGTTTTTTCGTTTTCACCTCACGATAGACAAGTGAACAAACGCCCTTAAAGGGCTTGTGTGACGTTACCTTATCGGCATAATAAGAAATTACCCGTTGTAAAAGGAAGAACCTATTGTGCCCTATTCTCTGTCTTCGATTTCTATCTACCCCATTAAATCCATCCACGGCGTGGAATTAGCACAAAGCCAAGTAGAGTGGTTTGGGTTAACTGGGGATCGTCGCTATATGCTCATCAATTCAAATGGCGAATTTATCACTGGCCGAGAGTTTCCCCAGTTGGTCTTGATCAAAGCTGAGCGGCTTACTAATAAAACATGGGAACTGTCTCATCCTGATACTGCTATTAAGCTGGTATTAGACCCTGCGACCCTTAGCTCTACCTATCAAGATGTTGTGATTTGGGAAAAATCACTAAAAGCACAACATTGCTCGGAGCTGGCCAATGCTTGGTTTAGCCAAGTATTAAACAGTGATGTTCGCTTGGTTTATTTTGGTGAGCAATCTGAACGGTTCACCAAAAGAAGGCCCGAAAGTCCTGTGGGCTTTGCCGATGGTTACCCATTTCACCTAACCTCACAAACCTCTCTAGAGGAGTTGAATCGTACATGCCAAGAAAACATACAGATGGCACAATTTCGTCCCAATCTTGTTGTGACGGGCTCTCAGCCCTTTGAGGAAGAGACATGGAAACGCCTGCGGATAGGTGACGTCGAATTTGAGAATGTAAAACCCTGCGCTCGCTGTATTTTTACCACTGTACACCCAGAAACGGCACTACGCAGTAAAAAAGGCGAACCAATGAAAACATTAGGCAAGTTTCGCTTGCAGCCTGAGGAAAAAGCCATCAATTTTGGCATCAATCTCATTGCCCTCAATACAGGGGAGATTCACGTGGGCGACAAAATGGAGGTTTTAGAGTATCAAGAAGCCTTTACTTATCAAGACAAACGCTAATGTCATTTTAGCAGAGATAAAAAGGGAGCCTCTCAATACAGGCTCCCTTTTTATTGTGAATCACTAACGTGTTCATTCAATACAAGACATTAAGCGTCCTGTTTGGCTAAATATTCGTCGTAAGTACCGTGGAAATCGACAATACCATCACTGGTCACTTCAACAATGCGAGTCGCCAAAGAGGAGACAAATTCGCGGTCGTGACTGACAAAAATCAATGTCCCTGGGTAGTTTTCCAGCGCTAGGTTTAAAGACTCAATCGACTCCATATCCATATGGTTGGTCGGCTCATCCATTACTAGCACATTTGGTTTTTGTAACATCAGTTTGCCAAACAGCATTCGACCTTGCTCTCCACCAGAAAGTACTTTTACCGACTTTTTGATGTCATTTTGTGAGAACAACAGGCGACCCAGCGTGCCACGAATCACTTGCTCGTCATCACCCTCTTTAGCCCACTGCCCCATCCATTCAATCAAATCGACGTCTTTGGTGAATTCATGGGCATGATCCTGAGCGTAATAGCCTATATTAGCATTCTCAGACCATTTCACTTCCCCTTTGGTCAGCTCTGTATCACCGACCAAACATTTAAGTAACGTCGTTTTACCAATTCCGTTCGGGCCGATAACGGCGATACGCTCACCGACTTCCACCATCATATTCAGGCCGCTGAATAGCTGCTCATCGTAAGACTTGGCCACATTCTCCACCTGAACGGCCATACGATGTAATTTTTTCTCTTGTTCAAAACGAATAAAAGGACTTTGACGACTTGATGGTTTGACTTCTTCAAGTTGGATTTTGTCTATCTGTTTCGCGCGTGAGGTGGCTTGTTTCGATTTCGAAGCGTTAGCAGAGAAACGACTCACGAACGATTTCAGCTCGTTGATTTGTGCCTTTTTCTTCGCATTATCGGATAATAGACGCTCGCGAGCTTGTGTTGCGGCGGTCATGTATTCATCATAGTTTCCTGAAAACAAACGCAATTCGCCGTAATCCAAATCCGCCATATTGGTACAAACCGAGTTAAGGAAGTGACGGTCATGGGAAATGATTATCATGGTGCAGTTGCGCTCAACCAAGACGCCTTCCAGCCAGCGAATGGTGTTGATGTCCAAGTTGTTGGTAGGCTCATCAAGCAACAGAATATCGGGATCAGAGAACAGCGCCTGCGCGAGCAATACACGCAGCTTCAAGCCTGGTGCGACTTCACTCATCAAGCCATAATGTTGTTCACTAGGGATCCCCACCCCCAATAACAATTCTCCGGCACGCGCATCGGCAGTGTAGCCGTCCATTTCAGCGAATTCCGCTTCCAAATCCCCCGCACGAAGCCCATCCTCTTCGGTCATTTCGGGATTGGCGTAAATCGCATCTTTTTCAGACTTAACGGCCCACAGCTCTGTGTGCCCCATAATCACAGTATCGATAACAGAATATTCTTCGTAAGCGAATTGATCCTGTTTTAATTTACCAAGGCGCTCATTTGGGTCTTTAGACACGTTACCAGAACTTGGCTCTAAGTCGCCGCCAAGGATTTTCATAAAGGTGGATTTACCGCACCCATTTGCACCGATTAGACCGTAGCGCTTGCCTTCAGCAAACTTAACAGACACATTTTCGAATAAAGGCTTGGCACCAAATTGCATGGTGATATTGGCAGTTGTTAACAAGGTATTTTTCCGCTTTTAAAAGTAAATTGAGCGCACCTAAGTTGGTGGCTTGCATTAATGGTCAGCATTATCGCACAGATCTACCTTGCTCTTTAAGGTACTAGATAAAATTACTGATAAAAAATCAAAAACGCTTAAAAACTAACAAAAAATACGCGAGATCAATGGAACAATTGCTTACAATCTTACTCCAATTATTACGACTCAACACAGAAACAGGCTGTCATTAAATGATAGAAGACGCTAAAACTTATAGAAACAGGGATACAAAGCTAACAAACAAAGGATTACTATCGACAGAGAAGAGACATTGATTGACGGGAGACCATAATGAAAACCGTCCTTAAGCAAGACACAAACTATAATCTAGAGCCATCTAAGCTCAAAGAAGGCTCGGTTTTTGGTGCCCTATCGGAACGCTCTATTACGTATTTACTTAACAATGGCGTGCTTATAGAACTGGACGCTGGTGAGCAGCTGTTTGACTATGGAGATAAAGGTGACCGTTTTTACATTGTCTTGGAAGGTCGTTTAGATTTCTACAAAACCCACAATAACCAAACCTCTCATACCAGAACCATCAACTTTGGTGAAGCCGTCGGTTTCGTCTCAATGATTGCTTTGCACGATAAAGTAGGTAAAGCCATTGCCAAAGAGAACAGCATTGTATTAGAGATTACCAGCCAATTGTTTAGTGACTTTCATGATGATCACGCGTTTGACTTTGGTATTTTATTAATGAATTTATCTCGGGATATGGCAAGGTCACTACGGGTGCTCGGTAATGCATTGGTAGAAAATCACATAAGCATCAATACCTAAATGAGGCCTGTTTTATCTTGGGCTTGTCTACCAAAACATTACCGGCGTAATTTACGCCGCGCTTAATATTTCTCTGCTGCTATAACTGAGATCTCAACTAATAACTCTGGACGAGCTAAACGAGCCTCAACACAGGCTCGTGCTGGCGTGTGCCCTTGTACAACCCAAGCATCCCAAACATCGTTCATTGCGGCAAAATCTTTCATGTCGCGAAGATAAATAGTGGCCGATAAAAGATGTTCTTTACTAGAGCCCGCTTGTTCTAATAAGGCTTCCACTTTATCTAACATGGTTTGAGTTTGCTCAGTAATATCTGCATGTGCATCCGCCGCCACCTGTCCACAAAGGTAAATGGTACCATTGTGCTTCACAATACGACTCATGCGTGGCGTGATTTCTTGGCGCTCAATTTTCATAACCCACCTCAATATAAATAAAGCAGAATATTAACAACATTTGAAAAGAATATTCACCTGTAAATCTGCAAAAAAATGGCGTTTTTGACTGCAAAGAACTAAAATTCCAACCCTTTCTGAGCTTTTATGCCACGTTTAAAAGCATGTTTCACTTCCTTAATCTCACTGACGGTATCCGCTAATGCGATTAAAGCGTCACTCGCTCCTCTTCCTGTCACCACAAGGTGCTGACGCTCTGGTCGATTCATTAGCGCTTCCAGAACGTGATCTTCAAAAAGATATTCATAATGAAGTAGATATGTCAGTTCATCGAGCACTACTAAATCGAGGCTTGCATCCGCCAGCATATCCGCTGCTTTTTGCCAGGCCTCTTCTGAAGAAGCGATGTCTGCCTCACGATTTTGCGTTTCCCATGTAAAGCCAGAGGACATAATTTCCCATCTAATGCCGTCTTGCTTTTTAAAAAAATCAATTTCTCCTGTGTTCCACTCACCTTTTAGAAATTGCACTACCCCTACTTTCATACCATGACCCAACGCACGAGCGACCATTCCTAATGCTGAACTGGATTTTCCTTTCCCATTACCAGTTAAGAGTACAAAGGTTCCCTTATCTTCTTGGGCCTTGGCGATACGTTTGTCTACATGCTTTTTGATGTTTTGCATGCGTTTTTGATGTTTTTCTGGGTCTTGAATCGCTTTTGACACAATGGCCTTCCTAGTTGATGTAAATAAACAATGAGAGAGTTAAGAGAGAGTGCCTTATCAATAGGACAGATATTGATAAGGCAAATAATGAGAGTTAACAACCCGTCATACTACACTCTATCATCCTCTGGATCATAGCCAAGATTTGGCGCTAACCAGCGCTCCGTATCTTCTTTACTCATGCCCTTACGCTTGGCGTAATCATCCACTTGGTCAGGACCTATTTTGCCAATACCAAAATACGTTGAGGCTGGATGGGCGAAGTACCAGCCACTGACCGCTGCTGTTGGCAACATAGCAAAGCTTTCTGTAATTTCCATATCAATATTATCTTTGACATTCAATAGTGACCACAGTTTGGCTTTCTCTGTATGATCAGGGCAAGCAGGATACCCTGGCGCAGGGCGGATCCCTTGATACTTTTCTTTAATTAATTGCGCATTAGTCAAACTTTCATCTGGTGCATAGCCCCAGATCTCCTTACGCACTTTTTCATGTAAGAACTCTGCTGTGGCCTCGGCTAAACGGTCCGCAACAGCTTTGATCATAATAGAATTATAATCATCGTGATCAGCCTCGTATTTCGCGACGATGGGCTCAATACCAAAACCCGCAGCGCACGCAAAAGCACCGATATAATCAGGAATCTTCGACGCTTTAGGGGCAACAAAGTCGGCCAAGCTATGGTTATATTTTCCCGGTGCCGTCAGTTCATTTTGTATACGCAAGAAAGATAAACGTTCTATAACTTCACTGCGAGACTCGTCTGCATAAATCTCGATGTCGTCATCGTCTACCTGGTTGGCTGGAAATAAACCCACTATGGCACGCGCCTGTAAACTGGCATTCGCGATCACGTTATCCAACATGGCAAGCGCATCGTTATAAACACGCGTCGCTTCTGCACCAACCACTTCGTCCGTTAGAATGCGTGGATAAGCGCCAGCCAATTCCCACGTTTGGAAAAAGGGTGTCCAATCGATGTAATGTCGCACTTCAGCCAAATCGATATCATTTTCAGTCAGCACTGTAAGGCCGATTTTATTGGGCGTCACTATGCCGCTGGAAAAATCGACGGGGGTTTTATTTAGACGCGCTTTGTCCAGTGAGACTCGACGACCTGCTTTGGCTCGGTCTTTATAGCGCAGGCGTGTTTTTTCATAATCGACTTTGATCTCATCGATAAAGGCTTGTCGGCGGTTTTTATCCTTGCTCAGTAAAGCGCTGGCAACCCCCACGCTGCGCGAGGCATTGGTAACATGAACCACTTGATTTTGTTTATAGTTTTGCTCAATTTTAACCGCAGTATGGGCTTTGGAAGTGGTTGCTCCGCCGATCATTACTGGCAGGTTGAAGCCTTGTCGCTCCATTTCTTTTGCCACATGCACCATTTCATCCAATGAAGGGGTAATCAAGCCGGATAAGCCAATCATATCGGCTCCTTCCTCTTTGGCGGTACGCAATATTTTTTCGGCAGGAACCATGACCCCAAGGTCAATGACTTCAAAATTATTGCATTGCAAAACAACGCCAACAATATTTTTACCAATGTCATGAACATCGCCTTTTACGGTGGCCATGACAATTTTGCCATTACTGGACGATGCGGTGTCCATGTTCAGGCGTTTCTCTTCTTCAATAAAAGGCATTAAGTAAGCAACGGCTTTTTTCATGACTCGAGCCGATTTGACCACCTGAGGTAAGAACATTTTACCTGAACCGAATAAATCCCCCACAATGCCCATTCCATCCATAAGAGGTCCTTCAATGACCTCCAAAGGACGGGCATACGCTTGACGCGCTTCTTCGGTGTCATCATCAATGAATTCAGTAATCCCTTTAACCAAGGCATGGCTTAAACGTTCTGTTACGGGTAAGTTGCGCCACTCTTGTGTTTCTTTTTCTGCGACCTCGCCAGTACCTGCAAACTCGCCAGCAATGGCTAGCAAGTTATCGGTCGCATCCGGCGTACGATTTAATACGGCATCTTCTACTGCATCACGCAATTTAATTGGAATGTCTTCATACAAAGCTAATTGACCAGCGTTGACGATTCCCATAGTCATACCCTGCTTAATCGCATGATATAAAAACACAGCATGGATGGCTTCGCGAACAGGATTGTTGCCTCGGAATGAAAACGACACGTTAGACACCCCACCAGACACCTTGGCATAGGGCAGCTCACGGGTAATGTCTCCCGTTGCTTCAATAAAATCTAACGCGTAACGGTTGTGCTCTTCAATACCGGTCGCTATGGCAAAAATATTGGGGTCAAAAATAATGTCTTCTGGCGGAAAGCCGACTTCATCAACTAGGATTTTGTAAGAGCGTCGACAAATCTCGATTTTACGCTCTCGAGTGTCGGCCTGGCCAACTTCGTCGAATGCCATGACGATAACCGCTGCACCGTATTTCATGAGCTTTTTCGCTTGTTCACGAAAATTGTCTTCCCCTTCTTTCATACTGATGGAGTTAACAACCCCTTTGCCTTGAATCCATTTCAGGCCCGCTTCGAGAATGTCCCATTTAGATGAGTCCAGCATGATAGGCACGCGCGAGATATCGGGCTCAGAAGCGATCAATTTAAGAAAACGTTCCATGGCAGCCTTGGAATCCAGCATACCTTCATCCATGTTGATATCGATAATCTGTGCACCGTTTTCCACCTGCTGACGAGCGACGTCCAATGCGGTATCGAAATCCCCCTCTTTAATCAAGCGTTTAAACATCGCTGAGCCCGTAACATTGGTCCGCTCGCCAACGTTCACAAATAAAGTGTTTCCATCAATATTGAACGGTTCAAGCCCAGATAAACGACAGGCTTTTTCGATAGTGGGAATCTCACGGGGCGCAGATTGGGCGAAGGCTTTAGCAAAGGTTTCAATGTGATTTGGTGTCGTCCCACAGCAGCCACCAATGATATTAATAAAACTGGAATCGACCCACCCTTGAATCTCTTCAAGCATTTCTTCCGGCGTTTCATCGTATTCGCCAAACGCGTTAGGCAGGCCAGCATTAGGATGTGCCGATACATGTGTATCAGCAATGCGCGATAACTCTTCCACATATTGGCGCAAATCTTTTGGCCCCAACGCACAATTTAACCCCACAGAAAGTGGTTTAGCATGCGCAATAGAGTTCCAAAAAGCTTCAGTGGTTTGACCAGATAAGGTTCGGCCAGACGCATCCGTAATGGTACCTGAGATCATAATTGGGTAACGAACGCCTGTTTTTTCGAAATAATCTAATACAGCATAAATGGCGGCTTTGGCATTTAAGGTGTCGAAAATCGTCTCAATTAGAATGAGATCCACACCGCCTTTAATAAGGCCATCAACAGCGACCGTATAAGCCTCGACTAGCTCATCAAAGTGTATGTTACGGAATCCTGGGTCGTTAACATCTGGCGAAATCGTACAAGTTCGACTGGTCGGCCCTACGGCACCAGCGACAAAGCGAGGCTTCTTAGGGTTTTGCTGAGTGAATTCATCAGCGGCCTCGCGCGCCAATCGAGCCGATTCATAGTTCAGCTCATAACTAAGCGCCTCCATATGGTAATCCAACATGGAAATGGAGTTAGCATTGAAGGTGTTTGTTTCAATGATGTCAGCCCCCGCCGCTAAATAGGCTGAGTAGATATCTTTGATGATTTTTGGTTGTGTTAATGACAGTAAATCATTATTTCCTTTTAGCTCGCTCTCCCAGTCTTCAAAACGTTCACCACGGTAGTCTTGCTCTTCAAGCTTGTACGACTGAATCATGGTTCCCATTGCGCCATCAAGAATCAGTACGTTTTGCGCTAAACGCGCTTCAATAATGGAATACGATTTGGACTTTACCACTGTCACTACCTCAAAATGAATATGCGAGCTTACTATACCTAAAACTTAGCCGCTAAGTGTTGAATATTAATAATGTAGAATTGAATGATCTGACTCATCAAAGACACAATGCAAGAAGAGTAAAGTGAACTAATTCCATTGAAAACCCACAGACAAAAAAGCCCTGCTTCTTCTTGGAAAGCAAGGGCTTAGAATGGCTGGCCGCGACACCTATGTCATCTGTTTCTTATCACTAGTTCGTGGTATGGTAGGCCGCTTTATCAACCAGAGAGCGCGTTTGAAAAAATAGCAAATTATGCCTCTTTCTTTCTCCTACTCATATAGCCTGCCCCAAAGCCACCAGCTAACCCAAGTAATATTGCACCAGCCCAGAAGCCATATTTATCCAGTAAGTTATCGTTCTTCAGCGCCATTGTTTCACTACCATCGTACACTTGTCTTAAGATAACTTGATTGTGGTAGTTCATTTCTTGTGACACAAATAAGTTCAATTTAGCATTGGGGCGTTCGTTTAGGCCGTTTAATCGCCAACGCCATTGCAATTGACCATTTTGGAGCGATGCTTCAACTTTAGGGCTGCTGATCATTTGGATGGCACTATCCGTTACCAACTGAGCAACGTAACTTTGCCCTGCTACAGGATTAGCGACGCGGGCGGTGACAACAATCTCGAAGTTATTATGTAAAGAGGCTTCTTTAGGAAGCTGCCAAGTCACACTTTCTAGACTAACGGCTAGCTGATTTTTAAGAGAGGCTACTTCCGCTTGAAACGGAATCAAGTCATTCACTTGAGCCGCCAATTTAGTTCGCTCTGCAGCATCTTTGGCTGATTGTTCTTTTAAGGAGGCCAACTCTTTCTCTAAATTGGCTTTATCTTGTTCTATGCCAGTCAATTGATCCGATAACGATTCGGCTTGAGCCTGGCTTGCTAATAACGCTTTATTGCTGTCTTTTAGCGCCTTGTTCGCATCAACATTCATTCGTTCGAGTTGAGCTAATTGCGACTCTAAAGCCTCTATGTGACGAGCATCAACCGTGTGTTGTGCAAGTTGCTTTTTAAGTGTCTGTACATTCTTTTTATAATCGTCAATCAAACTTGCCTGTGCGTTTAACTTTGCTTCAAGAGTCGCTATCTGGCCCCGAATCTGACTGCTTTCTTGGTTGGTTGCCGTGTCGTCAGAAGACGTTGATTGATTTCTATATTGATCAGTTAATTTAGTCTGTAGGTGCTTTATCATGCCTTCTTGCACATGAATTTTATCCCATAAAGACTCTTGTTGTGCTCTGGCATCGGATATTTGACCTCCCAGCTTTAAATTCTCTGCTTTTAGTGAGTCTAATGCTTTCTGGTCGGATAAATTATCAAGGGTTAATTTGTTATAGCGCTGTTGTAAGCTTTTTTGCTTGCTTTCTAGTGAACGGTATTTTTTTTGCAAGGCGGAATAAGCAGAGTTTAGCGTTTGATAGCTTTTGTTTAGTTTTACAAAATCCAACGTAGCATTTGTGTTGTCTTGATTTTGTGACGCTTTGTTTACAGAAAGGCGGCTTGTAAGTTGTTTTTTAAGAGAGGCATTTTCTGTTTTCAGCTGGGCAATTTTTTTATTAAGTTGGTCATTATCAACCCTAAGCTTAGCGTATCGAGATTCTAAATCACTGCGTAATCGCTTTTCCTTTTCTAGAGCAACCAAGGACTCAGAATTTGATGATGATTTTCCAAGAGCATCTATTAAGGCGTCTTTTTCATCCAGCTGATGTTGCAATTCAGTCAATTTGCTTTGGTTCTTCGCTAATGTCTGCTGCAGCGCTTCAATACGCTGGTTTTTTGCTTGCAATGTTTCTTGAAGGGAGGCCTTCTGGTTAGTGTTTGTCGGATTTTGCTGTGCGGATGCAACGGCTCCAGTTGTGCTGGATTGACCTTGCGATGACGTATTACTCGTCGTGCTACAAGCCGTGGTCATGAGTCCTAATGCAATAGGTATAAACAAAGTAGTGCGACTTATCATTATATGCCCCTAAACAAACCCAAGCTCATCAATTAGTTAATCTGTTATGCCAGAATCCAGAGTGAAATGCAAAAAAAACGTAAATTTTTCACTCTTTTCAATAGCTTCTTTGATTGTAGATGCTGAAATAAAAAATACCCAAGACAAAACGTCTTGGGTATTTTTTTAACTATTGCATTTTATAAAAATAGCTTATGCCAAAGATTTTGAAACCACTTCATAAACATCTTTAGAAAGATCTTCTGCAAGAATACGTTCTAACTGTTGTTTCATCTGATCACTTAACTCTGGCTTGAGTTTTTTCCAGCGTGTTAGTGGTGTACATAACCGAGAAGCCAATTGTGGATTCCGCTTATTCAAAACAATAATTTGATCGGCTAGGAATCGGTAACCAGAGCCATCTTTATGATGGAATCCTGAGATATTTTGACCAAACCCACCCAATACAGAGCGAACTTTATTAGGATTCTTCAAATCAAATGATGGATGTTCCATTAAAGTCTTCACAACACCTAATGCATCATGGCTTTCTTGTGAGGCGCTTAACATCAACCATTTATTGACGACGAGAGGTTCGTTTTTCCATTGTTCGTAGAAAGCCGATAACATTTCTGCTGCACTCGAATGACCCGTATTCACCGCAATAGATAAGGCGGCAAACTGATCTGTCATGTTATTTGCCTGCTTAAATTGTTCAGTTACCGCCGTTTGTGCTTGCAGATCAGTTGATTCAGCCCAGTATGACAGCGCTGTATTTTTCAATGAGCGGTGAGCAATGTCTTGCGCGCTGGCTTGATATTCACCATTGACGAGATGTTTCTTATAGACTTCAGCAAGTTGAGCGGACAGAGCATTGGCAATGGTCACTTTCAAGAAATGACGAGCCGTTTTAATTGACTGAGGGTCAATGACTTCGGCCAGTTCAGACAAATAGGCTTGGCTTGGCAATTCAAGAATCAAAGCCACCATCGCAGGATCAAGTGTTTCGTCTTCTAGTAGTGCTTTAAAGCCCGCCACTAAATTCGAGTCGATAGAGAAAGCTTCACCATGTTCAGCTTGCTTAATCAGTTGGCTCAACTCATTTACCGCCAATTGTTGTGCCGCACTCCAACGGTTAAAGCCATCACTGTCACAGGATAACAATAGAAGCAGCTGTTCAGTGGTGTAATCGTAGCGCAACTTTACTGGTGCTGAGAATGAACGTAACAGCGATGGCACAGGCTTACAGTGCACATCAGTAAATTCAAATGTTTGCTCGTTGTCTTTCAGATGAAGCACGACATCATTTGAGAGCTCATCTTGAAAACCAACCGTTAATGCTTCGCCCTGTTGGCTTAGTAAGCCAACACGAATTGGAATATGCAGAGGAAGTTTTGTTGGCTGGGCCGGTGTTGGCGGCGTTTGCTGCTTAATGGTCAAACGGTAGGTGTTGGCTTGCTCATCGTATTCATCTGTTACGGTTACAACGGGCGTGCCAGCTTGCGAGTACCAACGTTTAAACAAGGTTAAATCCACACCAGAAGCATCTTGCATGGCGGCAACGAAATCATCACATGTTACTGCTTGACCATCGTGGCGCTCAAAGTATAAATCAGAACCTTTACGGAATGCTTCTGCCCCTAACAAGGTGCGGATCATGCGAACGATTTCAGCGCCCTTTTCATACACTGTTAAGGTATAGAAGTTTGAGATTTCAATATAGGAAGCAGGCCGAACGGGATGAGCCATTGGCCCTGCGTCTTCTGCAAACTGTGCCGTTTTCAGAAAAGACACATCTTCCACACGCTTTACTGTTTCAGAATGCATGTCCGCAGAAAAAGTTTGATCACGGAAAACGGTGAAGCCTTCTTTTAGGCTCAATTGGAACCAGTCGCGGCAGGTAACACGATTACCAGACCAGTTATGGAAATATTCATGAGCGACAATGGCTTCCACACGAAGGAAGGTATCATCCGTGGTCGTTTCTGGACTTGCCAGTAAACAAGATGAATTGAAAATATTCAGTCCTTTATTTTCCATTGCTCCCATATTGAAATCATCTACGGCGACAATCATGAAAATATCCAGATCGTACTCGCGGCCATAGGTTTCTTCGTCCCAACGCATAGCGCGCTTAAGGGCTTCCATCGCATAATCCACTTTGTCTATATTATGAGACTCAGTGAAAATCTGCAGTTTCACATCACGCTTACTCATGGTTGTGAACACATCATTCTTAACGGCAAGATCACCCGCTACCAAAGCAAAAAGGTA
Organism: Marinomonas spartinae; assembly: GCF_016461715.1. Classification (GTDB taxonomy): domain Bacteria; phylum Pseudomonadota; class Gammaproteobacteria; order Pseudomonadales; family Marinomonadaceae; genus Marinomonas; species Marinomonas spartinae_A. The sequence continues at coordinate 15,916 of NZ_JAEMUI010000009.1, forward strand.
GGCAGGTTTGGGGAAAGGGTCGTGCCATACGACAACCGTTTTCCCTTCGTCCGTTTTGCTACGCTGAATTTCATTACCGTTAGATAACATCACTGGGTAACGTGACTCATCGGCAATGATAGTGGTTGTAAAAACCGACATAACGTCGGGGCGATCTAGATAATAAGTGATATGACGGAAGCCTTCGGCTTCGCATTGGGTGCAAAACATGGAGGAAGAGCGGTACAAGCCTTCCAAACGCGTGTTGTTTTGCGGCTCAATCAATGTTTCGCAGGTAAGAACAAACGTATCAGCTGTTGCTGTAATAATCAGTTTGTCATCCACCAAACGGTATTCTTCACTAGGGAGTGCATAGCCATCCATTGCAACACCAATTAACTTGACATCTTCCCCCCCATCTAAAACCAGTGGTTGGGTTGATTTGCCACAGGCAGGGTTACGACGCATATGCAAATGCGATGTGACTACCGTGCTAGTCTCATCAAGATCAAACGTCAATTCGGTTTTATCGATAAGAAAAGGAGGAACCTTATAGTCTTTCAATAATATTGCTGAGGGTTGACTCTCTTTCATGTACTCTCTCCTAAAATGAGAATGATGCTTGGTAACCAGTGTATTTGCGAATATTAATGACGCCTGTATCGAGCATCCAATATTGACCTTTAATGCCCATTAACACCCCTTCTATGTCAGGGGTTTTATCGCCATTAAGACTGGTTACCTTCGTTGGGTAGTCTAAAACGGGGTAAGTAAATTGATGCGTTTCGTTTTCATCAGACAAATCGGTAATTGATTGCAAACCGAATTCATTCTGTAATGCATCCAACCCTTCGTATAACAACCCGATTAAACGTTCTTGCTCATATTCTAAATCCAGCTCGGCGGCGTTTCCCTTTAACATATTACGCCAATTGGTTTTATCCGCCACTTGGCTTTTGAATAAGGTTTCCACTAATCCCGACATACGACGATTGTTGACACGAAACAAGGCTCTTGCTTGGGTCGCCCCTTGGTCAATCCAGCGGGTGGGTAATTGATCACCACGGGTAATGCCTACTTTTAAGCCTGATGAGTTGGCAAGATATACATAATGATCTTGCATACAGTATTTTTCACCCCACTCGGGTTCTCGACAAGTGCCTAGATGGAAATGACATTTCTCGGGACTCATAATGCAGGCATCACAAGCGGCCAATTTTTTAAAGCAAGGAAAGCAAAAGCCTTGGTTGAAGGACTTTTTGGTTTGTCGGCCGCAATGCACACAATGAATGTCGCCGGAAAGATTCAATGAGATTTTTTGCCCTAATAGGTCATTTAAAGCAACACTTTCATTCCCTAGAGTCAAAGAATACTGAACTTGGCCAGAGGGAGCCGACACCGACATTTTTTTCAAATTGCCCAATAACATTAAACCTTATCCTTAGGGTCGTTGTTCACCCATTTAACGGTTTCATGCTCATTAGTGCTGGTTTTGCTGTCACAACCTGTATGTACGTTGCGATCAATGTACCCTACTCGGCTTTCTTCTGGCTTATTGCTATAGTCGTAGGTAATGACGGCCTGCAAGCAAAGCTCTTTTTGCTCTTCTGTTAAGCGCACACCATTTGGCCACTTACCCAATTCGACAGCTTGCTTCAAGCGAGCATAGACCTCTGGGGACATGTTATCGATCATTTCTTTAAAGTTCATCACACACTCTCATTGCCGCTATGACACACGGCCTTTATAAATAACGGGCCAAGCCAATCCGCTTGTCGGATAGGCTTGTCGGATAGGCTTGGCATTTTAAATCTGGCGACTAGGTTTACAATTGTCGTAATGGCCGATGTTTGGTTGCCACCCAGTAAACAAGGCTTAATGCTAATCCAGCAAATAAACCAATCGTATGGGCTGTATTGGCAATGCTTCCTAATCCCAGAGACTCAGGAATTTGCGTATAACCGATTCCCAGCCATACCATAAAAAAGATCATCAAGGGTTTACTGACAATAACTGGCCAGTCTTTGCGTAGTATCGGCAACAGCCAAGCAAAGCCGATTAACCCGTAAACGACTCCTGATAACCCACCAAATAGAGGATTAGAATCAATTTCAAACTGCAATATATTGCTGAATATCGCAATAACAATAACGCCTACTATCCAAGCAAGTGAACCAATCATTCGTTCTAAACGACGCCCCACATCCCAAACCCATAAAGCGTTAAAAACGATGTGCATGACACTAAAATGAATCAATGCCGGAGTCAGTAAACGCCAGTATTCCCCTTGAGCCAGCACATCTGATAATGAATAGAAACGAATCTGACCGCCAAGAACGGTAAAAGGCGAAATGGTAAAATAACGCACCATTGAAAGATCCGACCCTAGCTGAGTCACAAATGCAACAATGACCGCCGCTAACAACACACCGGCTGTGGCTGGTGCGGCTTTTATTTGTTCAACAATACTGGATGAAGACTGAGGAATGGGTTGACTAGGATCGATTTCGACTTTATTGAGCATCTGGGGATCATCAAGCCAAATCTTCACTAACTGTGCCGCAGGTTCTTGATGGGATGGATGATTCACCCAAAGTTCACGATGCCCATCATTCACAATGATCCTATGAGACATTTTTAATCGCCACAACGTTTGGCTTAATAAAGATGGGTCTTCATTCGCTGAAAATTGATAAACTAGATACATGGTCTGAGTGACACCTCTTATCCTATTGTTAGATACAACGTTAGACAATCGCTAGGATTTATAACTGGACTGCCAACCTAACTTGTCACGACATACATCGTAAAAATCATGGGTTTTAGGGTGTATTAAGCGAATGCCACCTGCTTTTTTAGTGATATGAATTTCATCCCCAGGTGCCGTTGTTATATTCAATTGGCCATCACAGCTAACACTTGGGTAGGTGAGATTTGTCTCACAGACCACGATGCGAATGCGCGCATTCGCATCAATAACAATCGGGCGATTACTCAATGTATGTGGGTGCATAGGCACTAATACTAGGGCATCTAATTTAGGTAGCATAATAGGGCCACCTGCTGACAGAGCATAAGCAGTAGAACCTGTTGGAGTGGCAACAATCAGACCATCTGACTTTTGGTTCATGACGAACTGGTCATCAATGAATAAATCAAAGCGGATCATCCGCGCCGATTTGCCTGGATGAAGCACCAAATCGTTTAATGCGATACCTTCACCACTCGGTCTATTTTGACGCTTTATCTTCGCTTCGATCATAAAGCGTTTTTCTTCGTAGTATTCACCACGAAAAATAGGCTCTAACTCTTCTTTCAATGCATAAGGCGAAATATCCGTTAAAAACCCTAGCGTGCCACGGTTAATACCAATAACAGGAATGTCATAATTACAAATGGCTCTAGCCGCACCGAGAAAACTTCCATCTCCTCCTACGACCATGACCAAGTCACATTCATTCCCCAACTCCTTTAACGGAGAAGAAGCCACCTTAAGGCCAGGCATCATGGCCGCTAATCCTGTTTCAAGTACAGGTTGTGAGCCCTTCTCGGCAAGGTACTCCATCAAACTTTTAACTGTCTCTAGGATTTGTGACTTATCTAATCGAGCAATTATGCCAACACGTCTAAAAAGACTCATTTAGTATTCTCTTTCTCATCTACTGGTGTCATTCGTCTGATCTAGCAGGGGATTGTTATGCTCTTTTTATTGCCTGCGTGCCGCGCCACTTTAACATGAAGCAGGCTATGACCGCTATCTGGTGATCTATCTTGTTTTAGGCATAACCACGCCAACCTTGCAACCCGCCGGTATGAATTAGCAATGTTCGTCGATAGGGCCAGTCTCCTTTATGCCATTGCTTCATAACATAAAAAAGGGTCTTGCAAGTATATATTGGATCTAACGGCAGGTCTGGATTCACCGCGTTGCATTCGTCAATAAATTCCAGCAGAGACCCACTGTGTTTGGCAAACCCACCTTCATGAGCCTCGGAGTGAAAAAATAAGCGTTTGTCCAAGGCCAGTTCAGTCTGTGTGCTATTCATTGTCTTTAATGACAAGGCTAGCGCTAAGATATCAGCTCGTTGATGCTCAGCTCCTTTTAAGGCACTGATAACGTGTAGATCAACCGGTTGTGGATGTGATAATAACCCTGCTGCGGTCGTCCCCGTTCCGGCAGATACCACCCAAGCATCATATTGATTATCTAAGGCCTCAATATGTTTTGCCCAATCAAGACAGCCTTTGGCACCTAGCTCACCGCCACCACCTTCTGGAATCCAATAAACATCGCCGTATAATGCATTAATTTGCTTTACCACATCCGCATGCAAGCCACGCTTATAGTCTCGCCTTAACGCAGGCCACAGTTCAACACCATTCCAAACCACATCACGTAATGTTGGTGTTAACCGTGGATGGAGTTCTCCTCGTATCACGGCAAGTGCTTTAAATTCTAGGTGAGTATTAAGCGTCTGGGCGAATGCATGAAGATGATTTGAGTATGGGCCCCCTAATGAAGCTATGTACTTCGCTTGGCGTGCTTGAGCTTCTAACAGATGATATTTCAGTTTATGCCACTTATTACCCGGCGCATAAGGGTGTTCAAGATCACCACGATAGACAAAGAACTGGCCTTGCCTATGCAGATTTTCATAACGCTTAGGAATGATAAAGGGTTGAATAATGGACAAAAAAAAGCCTCGATGGTTAGTCGAGGCGAATTCTAGCACATATTGAAGGGAGCAAAATAAGGGAATATTCCACTGCATTCTCGTTATTTGACCTCAGCCCTTAAAATAAGTTCAACAGTAAGGCAAAGATAATAGAGAACAAATGTCCCTATGCATGGCATTTCTTTGTTAAAATTTTGGCAGTCATCATTAACGGAGTAAAAGATACATGATTCCATCTCTTTCTGAAGTCTCGCCCGTTCAGGCTAAATACCTCTCGTTTATTGAGCGCCTGAAGGCTTCAGGATTTTCAGGGGATACCAATCCTGATTATGCTAACCGGATTGTCTTGTCAACGGACAATTCCATTTACCAAATCTTGCCTCAAGGGGTTATTTACCCCAAATCCGCTGAAGATCTGCAATGTCTAGTTAAGCTGAGTAATGAGGACGCTTTTCACGATATTGTGCTCAGTCCTCGTGGTGGTGGCACTGGTACGAATGGTCAATCTCTCACGGATGGTTTGATTGTTGACTTGTCTAAATACATGAATCGTATTCTTGAGATCAATGTAGAAGAAGGTTGGGCGCGTGTCGAAGCGGGAGTGGTAAAAGATCAGCTCAACAAAGCTATTAAGCCTCATGGGTTATTTTTTGCGCCTGAATTATCGACCAGTAACCGGGCCACGATCGGTGGTATGATCAATACTGACGCGAGTGGACAAGGCTCAGTAATGTATGGCAAAACGCGAGATCATGTACTGTCACTCAAAACGGTTTTTTTAGATGGTACATTACATGAGTCGGCTGCCATCAATGATGATACATTAGAGAAAATTAAGTCTGGAAGCGATTACGTTGCCCATGCCCATCGGGTAATTGATTCGATTCAAAAAACGAAGCAGCAAGAGATCAGTGACACTTTCCCTGAATTAAATCGTTGTTTAACGGGTTACGACTTGGCCCACATCCGCACGGACGATGGAAAGTTTAATTTAAACTCAATTCTATGTGGTTCCGAAGGCACGTTAGGGTTTATTGTCGAAGCGAAAGTTAACTTGCTGCCGATCCCAACCTATGCGGCCTTAGTGAACATCCGCTACGATAGCTTCGAGGGCTCCCTTCGCCACGCTCGGGAATTATTAGCGGCCAAACCGGCCTCTATTGAAACAGTCGACTCAAAAGTGCTGGGCTTAGCGAAAGGCGACATTATTTGGGGTTCTGTCTCTGAGTTCTTTCCCGAAAATGAAGATGAAAACATTCAAGGAATCAATCTTGTTGAATACACGGGAAATGATGAGCAGGAAGTCGCTAAGCGCATCAAGGTGCTGACAGACAAGCTAGATGACGCGAATAAAGAAGGATCTGGAAGTAGCGCTCTAGGCTACACCGTTGCTATGGGGCATGAAAATGTCAATAAGCTTTGGGCAATGCGTAAAAAATCCGTTGGACTGTTAGGCAATGCCAAAGGAGAAAAACGTCCGATTCCATTTGTTGAAGACACCGCCGTGCCTCCGGAAAATCTCGCGGACTTTATCATGGAATTTCGTGCTGTCTTAGACAGTTACAAGGTTCAATATGGCATGTTTGGTCATGTTGATGCAGGTGTTTTACACGTTCGCCCTGCGTTGGACTTAAAAGATGAATCCCAAGAACCGATGATTCGCGAGATCACCGATAAAGTGGTCGCTTTAACACAAAAGTATCATGGTTTGCTCTGGGGGGAACATGGTAAAGGGGTTCGCTCTGAATATTCGCCCTCCTTCTTTGGTGAACTTTACCCCAGCATTCAACAAGTCAAAGGAGCCTTTGATCCCAGAAACCAGCTCAACCCAGGTAAAATAGCCACGCCATTTGAACTGGGTGCTGATCTTCTTAAAATTGATAACGTGCCGTTACGCGGTCAATTTGATCGACAAATTCCCTTGCACAATCGAGATCAGTTTAAAGAAGGTATGTACTGTAATGGCAATGGCGCCTGTTACAACTTTGACCCCAATGATGCCATGTGCCCTTCTTGGAAAGGTACACGCGATCGTCGTCATTCGCCAAAGGGGCGAGCTTCACTGATGCGTGAATGGCTGCGCAGTATGAGTGAACATGGCGTGGATACGCTAAAAGCGAGTCAAGACATAAAAAACAGCCACTTTATATGGCGGTTTATTCCTCGCTTAAAAAATACGCTGGCCAAGCGTCGTGGACAATATGACTTTTCTAACGAAGTGCATGAGTCGATGATGGGCTGCTTGGCATGTAAATCTTGCGTTGGGCAATGTCCTATTAAGGTTGATGTGCCAGAGTTTCGCGCCAAATTCTTAGAGCTCTATTACAGCCGCTACCTACGTCCTGCAAAGGATTATCTCATTGGCTCTCTCGAGTTTATGATGCCAACGCTCTCCCTGTTTCCGCAGCCATATAATTGGCTGGTTAAGAACCGTTGGATCAATCAACTGAGCAGTAAATACTTTGGCTTAACTGATAGTCCGGCGTTGAGCACGCTCAACCTAAAAAAAGAAATGTCGCGTCGAGGCATACGCTTGGCTACGCCTATGGCCATCGAATCACTCAGCCCTAAAGATAGAAAGCGTGCCGTTATCGTTGTCCAGGATGCCTTCACCAGCTATTTTGAGACGGAATTGGTGCTGGATACTATGGAAATGCTGACCCGCCTTGGTTTCCAAGCCTATCTTGCCCCTTACCTACCAAATGGTAAACCCCTGCATGTTCATGGTTTCATGAAAGCGTTTGAGAAGGCCGCCCGTAAAAATCTCGACATGTTGCAAAGCTTGTCGTTTTACGGCTTGCCTTTTGTTGGTATTGATCCTTCAATGACCCTTACTTATCGATCAGAATACAGCAAAACCTTTGGCGATAGCCGTCCAATCCCTACGGTTCAACTCATGCAGGAATGGTTGGCAGAGCAAGCCGAACATTTACAAAATCAGCCTCTTTGTGGAGATGGCAGCACTTACCATTTGATGACTCATTGCACGGAAAAAACCAATGCAGCAGGATCGATCAAGAATTGGCAAGAGGTATACAAACTGCTTGGCTTGACGCTAAAGGTTGAAAATGTAGGTTGCTGTGGTATGGCTGGAACCTACGGCCATGAAGCCAATAACGTAGACACTTCTAAAGTCATTTATGAACTGTCTTGGAAAGAAAAAATACATGACCCAACCCTTGCTGGTAAACTTGTTGCTACAGGGTATTCTTGCCGTAGTCAGGCAAAGCGTTTGGATGATGCAGCACTCCCCCATCCTGTCCAGATACTGCTGAAACATATTAAACAATCGGCGGTGACTTCGTAAGGCAGAGCGTCTCATAAGGATGTCTCTAACTTGTTCTTGCTAATCGAGCCAGTTGATATCTGGCTCGATTTATTTAAAGGAAAACCATGAATTATCTTAATTTGCTTCATGACAGTGCGGACGAGTTCGGTCCCATTCGTGTTTATGACGATGGGAAGTTTCGTATTTTATCTTTTGCTGATGGGGACGAGCAAAGTCGTATCAAATTAGCGACGCCCCATATATTGCAACATGAGTACACGCAGGCCATGACGCTAACCTTATTGTTTTGTCAACAGCCCAAACGAGTAGGCATATTAGGTTTGGGGGGCGGAACCTTGTTAAGTGCGTTTTACCACGCAATACCCAGCATACAAATTACCGCAGTAGAATTAAGAGAAGAAGTGATTGAATCGGCCAAAATGTACTTCAAGGTACCACAAGGCAAACGTATTCAAATCGAACACGCTGATGCCCAAGAGTACATTAAAAAAGGTTTTAATCGAAAGGTCGACATTCTAATGACAGACCTTTATAACACAGATGGCATGGAGCACGGTGTTCTAGAAAAAAGCTTTATTGAAAACTGTGCCAGACAGATCAAAGAAGACGGTTGGTTGGCTCTTAACTGTTGGTTAAGCCATAAAGATGACCCCCATTTAGTGTCGACATTAAAAGCCTCATTCTCGGATATTCGCGCATTAGACACAGGTAGTGGTAACTGGGTCGTGTTAGCAGGCAAAATTAAGAATGAGATGAACAGCAAAGAGCTAAAGGCCATCGCTCAGAAAGTAAGCCAACAGCTTGGTTTCCCACTCAATAAGTGGTTATCTCGGCTTTACACTATTGAATAACAATAACTTTTCGCTTACTTATGCATGACACCCTAAATAATACAAAAAGGACGCATGCGAGCGTCCTTTTTGTATCTCATGTAGAGAGAGCATTGTTTATGTACACTAAGCAGGCAGAACACTGTCAACTAAGGCTTTCGCTTCTGTTTCCAGTTCCGCTAAATGCTCTTCTGAGATAAAGCTTTCCAAATAAATTTTATAAACATTTTCTGTTCCTGATGGGCGAGCAGCAAACCAGCCATTTTGTGTCGACACCTTCAAACCACCAATGGCGGCATTATTCCCTGGTGCATGAGTTAATACACTCACAATATCTTCACCTGCAAGCGTTGTTTGCGTAACGTCTTTTTTATCTAGGGCACCAAGAATGTTTTTTTGCTCAGGAGTGGCGACCACATCAATGCGTTTATAATAGGGTTTACCATACTTAGCCACTTGCTCTTCGTATAAGGTTTGTGGATCTTTGCCTGTCACCGCTAAAATCTCAGCAGCCAGCAAGGCCATAATAAATCCATCCTTATCTGTCGTCCAAACTGATCCATCGTGACGCAGGAAAGAAGCGCCAGCACTCTCTTCTCCTCCAAACGCCATCGAGCCATCAAAGAGCCCCTCAACATACCACTTGAAGCCGACAGGAACTTCGCATAACTGGCGGCCTAAGCCTTCGACCACTCTGTCTATCATGCCACTGGATACGAGGGTTTTACCAAACTTAATGTCTTTCGACCAAGCCGGACGATGGGATGACAAATACTCAATTGCTACCGCTAAATAGGCATTGGGGTTCATCAAACCAAAACCTGAACAGACAATGCCATGGCGGTCATAATCAGGATCATTGCCCACGGCAATATCAAAATTATCTTTCAATTTCAGCAAGTTCTGCATGGAATACGGGGATGAACAATCCATGCGAATTCGACCATCTTTATCAAGTGGCATAAAACGAAATGTTGGGTCCACTTCATTGTTTACGACAGTGATGTCTAATCCATACTTCTGCGCTATAGGGCCCCAGAAATGAATGCCTGAACCACCCATTGGATCAACACCAATTTTAACGCCAGCCTTAGCAATCGCAGGCATATTAATTACGTTTTCAAGGTCATCAACATAATGTTGAATGTAATCAAACTCTTCGACCAGCCCTGAGGCCACTATTTCTTCATTCGAAAAAGATTTCACATCGAGCAGTTCACTTGCCAACAAAGCATTGGCCCGCTTAGCAATCCAATCGGTAATATCTTTGTCAGCCGGGCCCCCTTTTATAGAATTATATTTAAAACCACCGTCTTCTGGTGGGTTGTGTGATGGCGTAATGACAATACCATCACTTCTATCGGCCTGGGGGGCCTTGGCATTATGCGTTAATATGGCATGAGAAATAACCGGTGTGGGCGTAAAGCCACCGCCTGTTTGCACTCGTACCCGAATACTGTTTGCCGTTAAAACACTTAGTGCCGTTTGAAAAGCTGACTCAGATAACGCATGAGTGTCTTTCCCTAAATACAAAGGCCCTTGAATAGCCTGACTTTGTCGATAATCAGCGATGGCTTGGCTAATGGCTAAAATATGATTCTCATTAAAGCTAGACTGGAAAGCACTGCCACGATGTCCAGACGTACCAAAACTTACCTGTTGAGATGAAACCGAAGCGTTTGGTTTTTCCATAAAATATGCCGTCATTAGTTCTGGAATATTCACTAATGAGCCCTGTTCGGCCAACAGCCCAGCACGTGGATGAATTGCCATGTCTCAAATGCCTCTTAAGAAAATGATACGAATTAGTGTGTCTTATTATTATGACGGTTTCAACGGCCATGCCAAGTGTTTTCCATGATGACTCAATCACTTACTGGGATGATTGCATTACAAAATAATCCAAAAATACGATGGAAACCTTCTTTCCCGACTTTCCTGAGAGCACGACTTAAGCCATACTCAGAATAAAAAGGATGGTTTTGATCTATGATGAATCAAAATGCGCTTATTCTTTCAGGGGGAGGAGCTCGTGCGGCTTACCAAGTTGGCGTGCTTTCCGCTATAGGTAGAATGGTGGTAAAAGGCAGCCCGCTTCCTTTTCCAATTCTCTGTGGCACTTCCGCCGGAGCCCTTAACGCTACTATGTTGGCCACCAATGCAGGGAACTTTACCAAAGCCGTTTCTAAATTAGCTTTTGTCTGGCGTCATTTAACCCCGGAAAGAATCTATAATATGGGGCGTTGGCCGATTGCGACCTCGATTACCAAAACACTCATTTCATTATTTCATACACAAAACCACGCAACACCAATAGCCTTGATGGACAACGCTCCGCTAAGAGAGCTTCTCGATAATTTTCTTGATTTTTCAAACATTGATACCGCTATTGCAAACAGGAATTTAATTGCATTGGCGGTCACCGCCATGAGCTACAGTACAGGGGAATCGACTACTTTTATGCAGGGCTCGGATATGATAGGACCTTGGCATGACAACAGGCGGCGTGGCATTCTCGAGAATATCACCACTGAACATTTGTTAGCGTCCAGTGCAATTCCTGGCATCTTTCCCGCCCAGAAGGTTCAGAATCACTTTTATGGAGATGGTGCCATCAGACAAAAATCGGCGATTTACCCTGCCATTAAAATGGGAGCGAAAAAACTCTTTATTATAGGGGTCAGCGGCAACCGTCGAGCCAACCTTCAATCCGATCTCCCCGACGAATACTCAGCGCCAAGTGTCGCGCAAATATTAGGCCAGCTACTAAACAGTGCGTTTATTGACAACCTTGAGGATGACATTCATCAACTGGAGATTATGAATCAGTTAATTCAAGATATTCCGAAAGACAAGCGTGGGCCTTACGAACTCCCTTCAGAAACGTTGATAATTTCACCATCAGAAGAAGTAAACGCCATTGCGGAACATTACATCGACACCCTTCCTAAAAACATTCGAGTACTTATTAAAGCAACGGGGGGATCTATTTCCCAAACGGCCAGTTCTGCAGCCAGCTACTTACTCTTCACGCCAGAGTATTGTAAGGCCATGATGGAGCTTGGTTATAAAGATGCCATGCTTGAAAAAGAGAACATTCTTAAATTTTTTGAAAACGACGAACAGAATACAACTTCTAGTAATAAAGCAATGGTTTATTAAGTCGGCTAAGAAGTTTGAACGGACATATCGACAAAGTAAAAACAAAAAAAACCGCTCAGTGAGCGGTTTTTAGTGTCGAATTTAGCGAAACGACATCACAAGGTTAAGCGACGTAAATCGCTAAGCAATGAGTTAAGATAGGTCATAAAGCGACCTGCATCGCCACCATTGACTGCTCTATGATCATAAGACAAACACAGAGGCAGCATAGTGCGAGGTTCAAACTCTTTACCATTCCAGCGTGGTTCAATATCGGCTTTAGAAACCCCAAGAATACCCACTTCAGGCGCATTGACAATAGGCGTAAAACCTGTGCCGCCAATAGCCCCAAGACTAGAGATAGTGAAGCAGCCACCCTGCATATCTGCGGTTTTCAGTTGCTTATCCAGAGCTTTCTTAATCAGCTCATTGGCTTCTTTAGCAATTTGAACCACCGATTTTTTATCCGCATCACGTAATACAGGTACCACCAATCCAGCGGGTGAATCCACTGCAATACCAATATGCACATAATGTTTTTGAACATAGCTTTCGCCGTCGGACATCAAAGAGACATTAAACGCGGGGTTGGCAACCATCGCTTGTGCCACCGCTTTAATAAGGAATGGAAGAGGTGTTAATTTCACACCTTGTTTTTCCATTTCGCCTTTTAGCCCCTTACGGAAAGCTTCAAGATCAGTAATGTCAGCTTTGTCGAACTGCGTTACATGAGGGACAACCAATGAGTTGCGAACCATGTTTTGCGCCGTCAACTTCTGGATTTTGCTCATTTTAACGACTTCAACGTCGCCAAATTTGCTAAAGTCCATATCTGGTACTGTCGGTAGACCTGAACCAGTTGTTACCGCGCCAGCGACAGGAGCAGACGCAGCTTTTTGAACAGCCGCTTTGACATAAGCATGCAAGTCTTCTTTCGTGATACGGCCACGAGGACCTGTCGCACGAACAAGCGTTAAATCTACGCCCAATTCACGAGCTAACATACGTACAGCAGGGCCTGCATGAACGTTTTTAGCTGGCGAACTTAGTACCGCAGACTGATCCGCTGCTGCCGCTTTTTGAGGCGCAGCTTTCGGCGCAGTTTCTTTTTCTGACACCGTGTTTTGCTTAGGTGATTCTGCTTGGGGGGTTGGTGCAGCAGCACCCTCCACTTCTATCTCAAGAACAGCGTCGCCTTCAGAAACCTTATCACCCTCTTTCACAGAGACGGATTTTACCGTGCCTGATTTTGGTGATGGAATTTCCATGGAGGCTTTGTCTGTCTCTAGAACGATGATGGAATCCCCTTCAGAGATCTTATCGCCAATAGCAACACATACTTCAATGATATCAACGCCTTCTGCGCCACCAATATCAGGAACAGCAACTTTTTCAACACCGCCAGAAGTAGCTTGCGCTTGAGGAGTAGCATTAGACGACTCTTCACCAGAGGCTTTGTCAGAAGATGGCGCTGACTCAGATTCAGCTTGGGAAGGCGCTGACGAGGTTGTCGCCGTGCTTTCCGTCATCAAGACAAGAATCTCATCTCCCTCAGAAACGGTACCGCCTTCTTTAATCAAAAGCTTCTTCACTTTACCGCTTGCTGGTGCTGGTATGTCCATAGAGGCTTTATCGGTTTCAAGCACGATGATGGAATCACCTTCTTGCACTTCATCGCCTTCTGCAACGCACACTTCAATCACGTCTACACCCGTCGCACCACCAATGTCTGGTACAAACACAGTTTGCTCGGAAGGTGCTGACATGGTCGTTTTTTGAGCAGGCTTTTCTTCTGCCGTTGGAGTTTCTTCTTTTTTGGGTGTTTCTTTCTTTGGCTCTTCAGAAGCGGCTTCAGCTGCTTCAACTTCAAGCACAAGAATGTCATCACCTTCGGAAACAGTATCGCCTTCTTGTACTTTAATAGAGGTAATTTTACCTGCTATAGGAGAAGGCACGTCCATAGACGCTTTATCTGTTTCTAATACGATAATAGATTGGTCGACCTCAATAATGTCGCCAACTTTTACGCTGACCTCAATTACATCGACGTCAGTCGCACCACCAATATCCGGTACTCGAATGATTTCAGTACTCACGGAAATCTCCTTTGTCATATAGACGCATCAAACTGATAAATTTATCTGACTCGATCACTATCGAGTCAGATACCTAGCTTGTTATATAATTAGCAAATAACAGGGTTTGGTTTTTCTGGATCCAAACCAAACGTCTTAATGGCTTCGCTAACTACAGATGCATCGATTTCACCGTCTTTTGCCAACGCACTCAGCGCAGAAACGACAACCCAATAACGGTTAATTTCAAAGAAATGACGCAATTTCGCACGCGTATCGCTTCGGCCAAAACCGTCTGTACCGAGTACATTATAAGTACCCTTCACAAATGGGCGAATTTGGTCAGCAAACAATTTAACGTAGTCTGTTGATGCAACAACAGGCCCTTTATCTGCTAAACATGTTTCAACGTAAGACTGGCGTTGCTCACTTTCAGGGTGAAGCATGTTCCAACGGCTTACATCAAGACCCTCACGGCGAAGTTCATTGAATGAAGTCACACTCCAAACATCCGAATTTACACCGTAATTTTCAAGAAGAATTTCTGCTGCCGCTTCCACTTCACGAAGAATCACGCCAGAACCAAGTAGTTGCACTTGTTTCTTATTGCCTTTCTTCTGATGAGTATGAAGCTTATACATACCTTTAATGATGCCTTCTTCAACACCGTCAGGCATGTCTTCATGAGCATAGTTTTCGTTCATTACTGTTAAGTAATAGAAAACACTTTCTTTCTCTTTATACATACGACGTAAGCCATCTTGAACGATAACCGCGACTTCGTATGAGTAAGTTGGATCGTAAGACACACAGTTTGGAATCAAGCCAGCTTGGATATGAGAATGACCATCCTCGTGCTGTAAGCCTTCACCGTTTAGCGTTGTTCGACCTGCTGTTGCACCAATCAAGAATCCACGAGCTTGTGAATCCCCTGCCGCCCAAGCTAAGTCACCAATACGTTGGAAACCAAACATTGAGTAGTAGACATACACAGGAATCATTGGCAGATTACTGTTGCTATAAGAGGTTGCTAGTGCAAGCCACGCTGAGAATGCGCCAGGCTCGTTGATCCCTTCTTGAAGGATCTGACCTTTCGCATCTTCTTTGTAATACATGATCTGCGTATGGTCATGTGGTGTATAACGCTGACCTTCAGATGAGTAAATACCCAGCTGACGGAACATACCTTCCATACCAAACGTACGTGCTTCGTCTGCAACGATGGGCACTACCCGTTCACCGATATTCTTGTCTTTAACCATGACGTTAAGAGTGCGAACAAAGGCCATGGTTGTCGAAATTTCACGGCCTTTTGTACCAGCAATTTGAGATTTGAAGGCTTCCAATGATGGAACTTCAAGTGCTTCACACTCACGACGACGAACAGGGAAATCTCCATGCAGCTCTTTACGGCGGGCACGTAAGTATTTCATTTCTGGACTGTCTTCCGCTGGGCGGTAGTAAGGTAAATCCTTCAGTTCTTCGTCACTGATAGGAATGCCAAACTTGTCACGGAATTGCGCCAAAGACTCTTCATCCAGCTTCTTAGTTTGGTGGGCTGTATTCTGTGCTTCAGCCGCTTTAAACATACCGTAGCCCTTGACTGTTTGAGCCAAGACAACAGTAGGCTGACCTTTATGAGAGGTTGCTTCCGCATAAGCTGCATACACTTTATACGGGTCATGACCACCACGGTTAAGATTCATGATGTCATCGTCAGACATGTCCTTAACCATTTCGAGCAATTCTGGGTATTTACCGAAGAAGTGTTCGCGAGTGTAAGCGCCGCCATTGGCTTTGTAGTTTTGAAGTTCGCCATCGCAAACCTCATCCATACGTTTAACCAATAAGCCCTTGTCGTCTTTTTCGAATAATGGATCCCAATGACGGCCCCATAAACATTTGATGACATTCCAGCCAGCACCACGGAAGACACCTTCCAATTCTTGTACAATTTTACCGTTACCACGAACTGGGCCATCAAGACGTTGAAGGTTACAGTTGATAACGAAAATCAAGTTGTCTAACTTTTCACGTCCAGCAAGTGCAATTGCCCCTAGGGATTCTGGCTCGTCACACTCACCATCCCCTAAAAACGCCCATACTTTACGGTCACCTTGATCAATCAAGCCACGGCTATGCTGGTACTTCATAACGTGTGCTTGATAAATCGCTTGTATTGGTCCAAGTCCCATGGACACCGTTGGGAACTGCCAGTAATCCGGCATCAACCATGGGTGAGGATAAGAGGAAAGACCCTTACCGTCCACTTCGCGGCGGAAATTATCCAATTGCTCATCCGTTAAACGCCCTTCTATATAAGAGCGAGCGTAGATACCTGGTGAAATATGGCCTTGGAAGAAAACCATATCCGCTTCCTGCTTGCCATCAGCCCCACGGAAAAAGTGGTTAAAGCCAATGTCATAAAGCGTTGCGGCAGAAGAGAAACTGGTGATATGACCACCAAGAGTTGAATCCTGACGATTCGCTTTCATTACCATTGCCAATGCATTCCAACGAATTATGGAACGAATACGACGTTCCATAAATAAATCTCCCGGCAATGTCTTCTCATTTTGAGGAGCAATTGTGTTTCGGTAAGACGTTGTAATGGAGGCTGGCATTGGTGTGCCTGCTTTCGCAGCCTCTTTTGTTAAACGATCCAAGATGTATTGTGCGCGCTCTGGCCCTTCTTCTCGAAGGACAGACTCGATTGCATCAACCCATTCTTTAGTTTCGATCGGATCGATATCTTCGAGGATATGCTGCTCCGTCATAGTGTTAATAACCCCCGCTATTAGGACAGATCTTCAACCTACCAAGGATTTTATTGGTTAACCTTGGAGGCTACTTAAACGAACCCGCGAAATTTATAGCAATAATGCGACAAAAACCAGTCAACATAAGAAAAACGATGTCTTACTTTTGCAATGAAGGCATCGTTTTTCCATTTATCTAAGTAGGTATTTGTTATTTTTGGAGACACTACCTATGCTTTCGATCACCAAAAATATCACTGAGTTCGTTTCCAAATAGACTTGTTTTTTCAAGTCTGCTGTTCGCTTTTTGTGGACATTACGTCTCGTTGTTCAAGACACCATAAAAAGCATAAAAATTCTTGCTAGCAAACCATGTAATGAGTGGCATTTTTCTCTCAAACACGGCCGCTGATCCGAGAAACCGTCTTAGCGATAAAACGATTTCGAGGCTCTGATTTTCTATAAACACTGCAAAATCAACCGTTAGGTTAACACTGAATGCCAAAATAGCCTAGAGTGTAGCAAGCATATCGGCATCGGATACCCCATAAAAATGCATAATTCAACAAACCTAAATCAATACTTACGTGTAAAAAAACAAGCTCAGACCTTTAAAATCAACATATTTATCGTTAACATTCACGCAAGACATCATAGCCATAAATTTTATGAATCTCGGGGCTAATTGCTTATTTTTTATACTTAAATCCCCCTTTCAATGGAGATTTAAACAGTGTAGAGATGGAGGTATGGTCATCTTCATAAACTAAACTGCGTGTTAAACAGACTGTTGCAAGCTTTAAACAATTGCTTATAAGGCGTTTTAATAAGCCTTAAGAAGGCCCCTTAGATGGGAGACAATGCTATATACTCCTTACTTATAAATTATTCAACAATAAATACCAACTATAACGGCACATAAGACCTGTATAATCACCATCATGACGTGCCTTTATGATGGCGCTACAATGACAAGTTTTCATCAAAGTTTTTATTTAAGGAAACAATATGACACCCTTTACAGCGGATTTGAAAGAGCACATTCAATCCAGCGTTGCTTTCTCTCTAAAAGAAGATATAGGGTCAGGTGACATCACCGCCCAGCTCATTCCTGATGATCAGGAAATTACTGCTTCCGTTATTTCAAGAGAACCCGCTGTTTTGTGTGGACAAGCTTGGGTTGAAGAAGTATTTCGTCAGCTAGGAAAACATGTATCATTAACATGGCACAATAATGAAGGGGATTTTTTAGAGCCTAATCAGCCCTTTCTGACATTAAAGGGACATGCTAGAAGCATCCTAGCAGGTGAACGTGTTGCCTTGAATTATCTGCAAACCTTATCCTACACAGCCACAATTTCTCGACAATATACTCAAGATGTTTCCGCCACCAACTTAACCATTTTAGACACACGCAAAACCCTCCCTGGTCTTCGTTTAGCGCAAAAACATGCCGTAAAGGTTGGTGGTAGTAGCAATCATCGTATCGGTTTATACGACGCTTTTTTAATCAAAGAAAATCACATCATGGCTGCTGGCTCGATTGCAAACGCCGTTGCAATGGCAAAAAAAATTGCTCCTGGTAAAACCATTGAAGTTGAAACAGAAAATTTAGATGAAGTCGCAATGGCAGTAGAGTCAGGTGCAGACATCATCATGCTAGATAACTTCTCTTATGAAGATATGGCAACTGCTGTCGAGCAGCACAAAGGCAAAGTCAAATTTGAAGCATCCGGCAATATGGATCAAGAGAAATTGATTATGGTCGCCAAAACGGGAGTGGACTATGTCTCCATTGGTGCCATCACCAAGCATGTACAAGCAATCGACCTTTCTTTACGAGTACACCAGGAGTAACAATGGCAGACAGCATCTTAGTAATTAATTGTGGCAGCTCTTCACTCAAGTTTGCCATTTTGTCAAATGCTGGACAAACATTAATAGTAGAAGGCATTGCTGAACGGTTAGGATCAGATAATAGTTCTATTAGCTTTAAATTTGAGGGGGAAAAAACGGTCATAGCGCTACAAGACAGCAGCCATAAACAAGCCGTCACCCAGATCAAACATTGGCTAGAAGAACACCCCCACATCCAAAAAAACTTAGTGGGCATTGGGCATCGTGTGGTACATGGTGGTGAAACCTTTACCCACTCTGTTCTGATTGACCAAAACGTTATTCAGGGTATTGCTGATTGCTCGCAATTTGCACCGCTTCACACCGCCGCACATGTCATTGGTATTGAAGTTGCTATGCAAATTTTTCCTGGACTACCTCAAGTCGCGGTATTTGACACAGCATTCCATCAAACGCTTGAACCAGTGCAATACCTTTACCCTATTCCAATGGCAATGTATCGAGATCACCATTTCCGAAAATACGGTTTTCATGGAACAAGTTATCGATATATCAGTCAGCGTCTCGCAGAGCTGGATCCCAAAAGTCATCAGCAAGGTGTTCTTGCTGCCCATTTGGGTAATGGCGCCAGTACCTGCGCAATCAATAAAGGAAAGTCATCGGATACCAGCATGGGGATTACCCCTCTAGAAGGTCTCATGATGGGAACACGCTGTGGAAGCTTAGACCCAAGTTTAATTTCGTTTATTAGCAAGGCAGAGCACATCTCATCCGATGAGGCGCTTGATATTTTAAATAAGAAAAGTGGCTTGTTAGGCATTTCGGAACTTTCCAATGATTGCCGTACTCTGGAAGAAGCCATGGTTTCTGGTGACAATCGAGCAAAGCTTGCCTTGGATATGTTTGCAGCACGTACCGCAAAGTATTTAGCAAGCGTTGCAACGACGTTAGAAAGTATTGATCACCTAGTTTTTACAGGAGGTATCGGTGAAAACTCATCCTATTTACGGCACGTTATTTGTCAGAACCTAAAAGCATTCAATATTTCCATTAACGAAGATAAAAACAATAATGCGCCTCGCGGTATGGCCAGTGAAATACATACAAGACATAGCAATACAAAGGTGTGGATCATCCCGACTAACGAAGAATTAGTCATCGCGCTTGATACCTTTAGTCTAATTAACAACTAACAATTAGTGCGTCTTACGCAGATACAGGAAGTGAAATTATGTCAACCAATGTCTTGATGACAGTACCAACGGGGCCGGGTGTTGGTTTAACATCCGTCTCTGTTGGACTCGTCAGAGCCTTAGAACAACAAGGCTTGAAAGCCAGTTTTTTTAAACCGATTGCCCAGCCTCATCCGGGTGACAATGGGCCCGATAAATCCACTGCCATGGTCGCTCAAGGCTCCACTCTTAGTCCAGCCGAGCCTATCCCTCTCCATGAAGCTGAACGCTATTTGTACAATGATAATATCGAAGAGTTAATGGAAGAAGTGGTTGGCCGCTTCCAAGCCAGTGTAGAACCCGACTCCACGGTTATAGTAGAAGGTCTTGCTCAAATTCCTGGCCACCCTTATGCCACTCGCTTAAACAAAGCTATTGCACGGACCTTGGATGCTGGACTTGTTCTAGTAACAGCGCCAAATAATATGCGCGTTAATGAATTGGAGCACCATGTGGAAATCGCCGCTGGTTCTTACGGTGGTATTAAAGCGCCCGATGTGATTGGTTGTATTCTTAATAAGACGATTCCAGGCTCTTTGGGAGTAAAATCCTACGGTGACTTGTTTGCTCAACGGGCTATTTTTAAGCGCAACTTTAGTTTACTTGGTCAAATCCCTGTTTCAGATGAACTAACCTACCCTCGAGTAAAAGACGTTGCAGACTTTTTACAAGCCAAAATAGTCAATGCTGGAGATTTAGAAACGCGACGGGTTCAATCCTATACCTTATGTGCTCGTGGTGTTGAGAACATGTTAGAAGCGTTAAAGCCTGGCGTGTTGGTTTTCACCCCAGGTGATCGTACGGATATCATCATGGCGACAGCGATTGCCGCACTGAACGATACAAAAATTGCTGCCCTCGTGCTAACAGGTGGTTATCAGCCAAGTGAAGCCTTAATGACATTATGTGGTAAAGCCATGGCGAAAGGTTTGCCTGTTTTGTCCGTTGACTCCAACAGTTGGGAAACAGCCATCACTATGCAATCGTTCAATCAAGAGATACCGCTTGATGACAAAGAGCGCATTCTTACTGTAAAGGAACACATTGCACGCTGTATTGACCATGATTGGATTAATTCGTTTGCCATGAATCAAGACGAACGCAAACTGTCCCCTCCGGCGTTCCGTTACCGTTTAATTGAACAAGCGCGCTCACTAAATAAACGTATCATCCTGCCTGAAGGCGAAGAAATTCGCACCATTCAAGCCGCTTCTATTTGCGCGGAACGGGGAATTGCCCGCTGTACTCTGCTTGGCAACGAAGCTGAAATTATACGCATTGCACAGAATAACGGTGTAGAACTTAGCCACGGCGTTGAAATTCTCGATCCAGCAAGTATCCGTGAACGCTATGTTGCTCCGATGGTTGAGCTTAGAAAGCACCGGGGCTTAACAGATATTGTTGCCCGTGAGCAGTTAGAAGACAACGTTGTACTCGGCACTATGATGCTGCAAGCTAACGATGTAGATGGGTTGGTTTCTGGAGCGGTTCACACCACCGCCAATACAATTCGCCCTGCTCTCCAGCTGGTGAAAACCTCCCCCAATGCATCACTCGTTTCTTCTGTCTTTTTTATGTGTCTACCAGATCAAGTATTGGTCTATGGCGATTGCGCGATCAACCCTGATCCAACCGCAGAGCAATTAGCTGAAATTGCCATTCAAAGTGCTGACTCAGCCACAGCTTTTGGTATTGCTCCGAAAGTCGCGATGATCAGCTACAGTACAGGCGGATCAGGTAGTGGTAACGATGTAGACAAAGTACGTGAAGCTACAGCCATTGCCCAGAAGCGCCGCCCTGATCTATTGATTGACGGCCCTCTGCAATATGATGCAGCGATTATGGAAAAAGTCGCCAAACAAAAAGCGCCGGATAGCAAAGTCGCTGGCAAGGCAACCGTATTCATCTTCCCTGACCTAAATACGGGTAATACCACATACAAAGCCGTTCAACGAAGCGCTGACGTTGTTAGTATTGGTCCAATGCTTCAAGGTATTCGTAAGCCCGTTAACGACCTGTCTCGTGGCGCTTTGGTTGATGATATTGTTTATACAATTGCGATTACCGCGATTCAAGCTGGACAAGCTTCGGCCTTAGCCGCTAAAGCGGACAAACCGTAAGCTATACATAGTATCGGCAAACAATAAAAAGCAAGGCTATGATGCCTTGCTTTTTATTGGACATTTTTTGATCTATCTCGTATTCTAAAGACGTAATAAACTGGTACTTTTATAGGTCAACTCTCATGTCTGGCAGCCTTCCTCATGCCATTTCAAGTCATACCATGATGAACAATCCGTCATCAGGCTATTCTGCGTTTGACCAACGCCACGATGACACCAATGATCAAACTTCCCTCAATGCAGTAAATGCTAAAGCTTCCAGTGATTTTGTGATTCGCTTGTCCGAACAGGGCCAGGCTTTGTCTCAAAACAACAAAGAGCCTGCTCGTGTTAACGAAAAAACAAATGACGATAAAGAACAGCAAAAGCAACAAAAAGAAGGCTCAACCAAAAATGGGTTAAATCAGAGCAATGATTTAACCCCAGAGGAAGAAAAACAATTAGAGAGTCTCAAACGTCGAGACCAAGAAGTAAGAGTTCACGAGCAAGCTCATGCTTCTGTTGGCGGAGCCAAAACGGGCTCCCCTTCCTATACTTACACCCAAGGCCCTGATGGTCAGCGCTACATTACAGATGGCGAAGTCTCCATCATTGTTAGTCCAACTTCACAAGATCCTGAAAAAACCATTGCTGATATGGAGCAGGTGTATCGTGCAGCTTTGGCTCCTGCCGAACCTTCCGGTGCCGATAGAAAAGCCGCAGCCGAAGCACAGGCTATCATCCAGCAAGCAAGACAAAAGCTGGCTAAGCAACAGCAAGAAAAACTTGCGACTCAAAATAGCCGTCTAACGGATTCAAATGTCAACGACACTCGCAACCAGTCAGACACCTCAGAGGTCTCAGCCCCCAACGTCACTTCACCTCAAACTGATATCACCTCCGGCATGCAAAATAGCAGATTCAACGTATATAAAGACGACACCAGCCGAAGGGGTGATTTTTTAAATCAGATCGTTTAAGGTATTTGGCCATCAAAAAAAGTTAGCAGGATGCTAACTTCTGATTTACCAAAGACTTCAAGGAGCGAAGCATGGCCACGTCCCCAACTAAACAACAGGGTTTTACCCTACTAGAGCTAATGGTGGTTATTGCCATCATTTCGATTTTGGCGGCATTCAGCGCCCCCACTTTTGTTCGTCAAATCACCAAGGCAAAATTGGTTGAAGCTCAAAACCTAGCCACACAAAATCAGTCTTTAGTGGAAGAATACATTCTTCTAAACGGTAAATTTCCAGCAGAACAAGCCTTTAAAAAACTTGTCCAGCCCCTATCTGATGATTCAATTGCCAAAAGCATTGCAGTGACAGACCCAAGCGAAGCAACGGGAAATATCGTCATCACACTCAATGAAAATACGGGGATAAAAGCAGGGCAAACTATTACTTATACCCGTGATGAAAATCGTCAATGGCATTGTGAATCCGATTTAAATGCATCGGTACTACCCCCTAAGTGTACCAGCATTGCAACAACTTCGGAGGGCAATTAAATGACCCTTGAAGAGATTCTTCTTAATGCCATTCAATCTAATGCGACAGACATACATATTGAGCAAACCAAAGAACATATTCAGGTTTCTCTGCGCCACCTAGGACAAGTATCGCCGCTGACCAAGCTAGATGCGTCCAACACACTTATCAACCGAGTAAAAATGCGTTCTAACTTAGACTTATCTGAAACACGACGCACGCAAGAAGGCCAATTTACCTTCTCTCATCAGCAGCTCGATACCTTCGTTCGAGTGAGCATCATTGCTACCGTAAAAGGCGAAAAAGTGGCACTGAGGCTGTTACCTGAAAAACGTCGCTTTGATCTTGGTAAAATTGGCATGCAGCCCTCATTACTTAAGAGCTTAAAGCACTCTCTCGATATGGGAAATGGCTTAATTTTAGCCTGTGGCGCAACTGGTGCAGGGAAAAGCACAACACTTTATTCTTGCCTAAACTACCTAAGTAAAAGGGGAAATAAAACACTCTTTACTATAGAAGACCCCGTAGAGCACGAGATCCCGAATGTCTACCAATGCGAACCAAACCCAAACATTGGTCAACATCCAACGACTTTACTCAAATCGTTGTTACGACAAGATCCAGATGTCATTATGGTCGGCGAAATAAGAGATGCCGAAACGGCAAACCTTGCTTTAACAGCCGCTTTAACAGGTCACTTGGTCTTAGCAACATTACATACCAACTCGGCGTTAGACGCGGTTTATAGATGTCATAACTGGAATGTAGATTTTTTCTCATTTGTTAGTTCTGTTCGTTTGATCATCCATCAAAACATGAGTTATCAAAAAGACAGTCAACACGCATTATTCACCGCCATTGCTCCAACATGGCGAGACACCTTGCCCCCAGATTATCAAACTTTAGTGTCCTCACCTAAATTCTGGTGTGTCTACAATAAATCCAATATACATAGTGATGGCGATGCCTTGGTATAAAATTCAGCATCAAAAAGAAGAAAAACAGTACCATTTTTTTGACTCAGAAAAAGACTTACAACTTTTTCTTATTAACCGTGGTACTTTGCGAGTTAAGTGGAGCGTTTGGCAACCCCAAAAATTTAACTACAAGCGCTTATTGGCGTTCTATCAGGAGCTGCAAAGTGCGCTGCAGTCAGGGTTTCAACTTAATCAAGCAATAGACAATCTATCGCAGATAACCAGTGACTCTCACCTATCCAAAAACTGTCAAGCCATTCTAGAGGAAATGAAAAAGGGCACCGACTTTAATCGAATCATTTCGAGTCTTAGTACTGCTCACGCCCAAGCTTATTGCAAACTGATCCGTCCTGACGGCTCTAGAGAGGACTTGGAACAAGGGTTATCCGTGTCGATTTTGCAACTAGAAACGCTGTTAAACTGGTCAAATCGGCTATTGAAAAGCATTGCCTATCCTTTTTGTATTATTCAAATTTCTCTCATCATGAAAATACTCCACACGCTCTTCTTGAGCAAAGCGACAGATCATCATCTACTTGATATTACGTTGGCGGGAAGTATATATGCTCTCACCAGTCTGATACAGGCTAGTGTTGCCATTAGCCTAGGCAATGGCAATGCTTGCAACCTATTTGAAAAACTGAATCCACATTTTCGCCTTGCGAAATTATTTGCCCTTTTAGAGACCACGCGTAAAACAGGTTATCCTCTACAGCAAGCACTTTATTCAATGCCCCGTTACTTTGAACACAACGGCATAAAGCGTGATATTTTAATGGTCTATTACAAGTTAAAACTTGGACAAGACTACCAACAAAGCTTCCCAATGGGGTGGTTTCCCAATGAAGCAAATGTTGCATTGCAATCTACTTCACAAGGGGGCAGCATAGAGCGAGCGTTAAAGCTGGCAACACTCCAACACACCAAAAAATGGTCGAAAGCCGTATCTTTATATGAAAAAGTCATTCCTGCTTTATGTCTGATCATTGCAGGCGGCTTTGTTACCTCTTCTTTGTTATCACTTTATAGACCGTTATTAGAGATTCCCTAAATGCCTTTCACCCCAAGCCAAGTTGTTTCATTTGTTCTTATTATTCTTTGTATTGGCAGCTTTGCAGCTTTATTTACCATTCGCTGGCCACGCCTAAGTGAGTATTTGTGGCAAAAAGAAGCGCATAATACGTTAGGCATTCCTTTTGAATCCACAATGCCAAAAGGCATATCGGATGGACGTTCTCGGTGTGAGAGCTGCTATTCCCCTCTTCCTTGGAAAGACTTAATCCCCATTCTGAGCTATTGCTTGTTACAAGGACGCTGTCGTCATTGCCACATGAGGATTTCGCCACTCTATGTTTTGATAGAAAGTGCTTGTTTGTGCATTTGTTTGCCACTTTTATTAACATGCCATGATCTAATGACATTGGCACTTAATAGTCTCTTGATATGTTCCCTATTTACGGCAGCCATTATCGACTATCAGCATCAACTCATTCCTGATGAATGCTGCTTAATTGCTCTCGCTGCCGCCTTATTCCTAGGCATTCACTCTGATGCATTGGAAAATACAGTTCTTGGTATGATTGTGGGGTATAGTGCTCTTTACCTACTACGTTGGGGGTACTTAAAGCTTAGAAATATTGAAGCCATTGGGCTGGGAGATGTGAAACTTCTGGCGACGCTTGGAGCTTGGCTAGGAGTATTACATTTAACTACGCTGTTACTCTATGCTAGTTTAATGGGGATATTGTATATTTCACTGTACCACGAAAAAAACAATGAACCGATTCCTTTTGGACCGTTTTTGTTTCTTTCAGGGATCATCCACTACTATTATTTGAATTTATGACTGTAGAAAAAAAAACACCTATTGTTGGCCTTGCTGGTGGCATAGGCTCTGGTAAATCCACTATTGCGGTTTTTTTTAACCGACTTGGAATACAAAGTGTTGATGCCGATGACGTTGCCCGTGATGTTGTTACTGTGGGATCCTATTGTCTCAATGAGATTCAGAAGCATTTTGGCAAAAAAATATTACAACAAGATGGCAGTTTGGATCGCAAAGCCCTTCGCGACATTATTTTCAAACAGCCTAAAGAGAAGCTTTGGCTTGAATCTTTAACCCATCCAATTATTCGCGATAGCCTTACAACGAAATTGGCTCATGCAACTTCGGCCTATGTATTATTGGTTCATCCACTTTTATTTGAGACGAAACAAAATACTATCTGCCAATTGACGATAGCTGTAGACACTTCCGCGCAAACACAAAAGGAAAGAGTATTAGCAAGGGATAGCGTATCCCCAGGACAGATAGATAGCATCCTAGCAAGCCAGTTGACTAACGAAGAGCGTTTAAAAAAAGCGGATCTCATCATTAAGAATGATAGCAATGACATCAATGATTTGAGTAAAAAAGTCGAACAATTACATAATCGAATTTTAGAGCTATTATAAGAGAACGAGTATTAAAAATGACTATGATCGCATGCCCTACTTGCCGAAAAAAAATAGAATGGAGCACAGATAACGTTGATCGCCCATTTTGCAGTGCGAAGTGTAAATTAATTGATCTAGGAGAATGGGCCAGTGAGTCTTATGCTATCCCACAACAGACATCAGATGAAGAGGAGATATTTTCTGAGACGCTAGAAGTAGACCCAAATAAATCATTTCTTTAACTCTTTAGACAAAACGGGTCCGGGTATGGATAGTAGCGATTTTGCAAGTAAAAAAGCTTTGCTTATAGAAGATATGGCAGAAGCGCGCATCATGCAAAAGAAAATGCTAAGCGATTTTGGCTTTCGTCACATTGAAATAGCGATGAAAGCAGAAACCGCTATGGAGCTACTAAAAACACAATCTTTTGATGTTATTTTATCGGATTACAATCTTGGTAACGGTAAAGATGGTCAGCAGCTGTTAGAAGAAGTCCGACATTCCAACCTCATTCCTAATACCGCAACCTATCTTATGGTAACGGCGGAAACCTCTATCGAAATGGTAATGGGAGCCATTGAATTTCAACCTGATGGCTACATCACCAAGCCATTTTCGCAAGCGGTTTTGCAGCGCCGCTTAAGCAAACTGTTAGAAATGAAAAACCGCCTCTATAAAGTCAATAGAGCCTTGGATCAGAAAGACTACGATAAAGCGATGGAAGAGGCTAAACAGGTTATGGAACAACACCCTTCATTAGAGGGAAAATGTCAGCGAGTTATCGGTGATTGCCTGATAGAAAAAGAGCAGTACGAGCAAGCTCTAGCCTTGTTTAGTAACATCTTGAAGGACAGAAAAATGCCATGGGCTCTCTTTGGCGAAGCCAAGGCTTGCTTCTATATGGGGATGCTCGATAAATCCGAAAACAAATTTCGACAATTGATGCTTGATAATCGTTTTTTTGTTAGTGCTTATGATTGGTTAGCAAAAATAAAAACCGCACAAAAAAAATATCATGAGGCGCAATCCATTCTAATAGAGGCCCTGCAACGATCGCCCAAAAATTTATTGAGACAAATCCACCTTGGCGAGCTAAGCTTTACCATCGGTGATTATTTAACGGCTGAATCGGCTTTTCGACGCGCTGTGTTTCTCGCCAGGCACTCTTGCTACAATACATCGGATGTTTATCTTCGCCACATTGAATCTATCATCAAGCTCGCAGAGTCCACACCGCTACAAAGCAGACAAAAAGAGCAATTTAATATTACACTTAAGAAAATACACCGTTATTTTTTTGAAGAGTCAGATACCAGGGCAAAAACCTATTCTTATCAGCTAGAATTAGCGTTACTAGAGAAAGACTTGATAACAGCAAAGGGCTTTTTGAAACTTTGGCAACAGGAAGCAGAGTCTGGTGAGGCAACAGCACCAACCGATCAACAACTTACTCATTATCACGCCGCTTTTGGGGAAAAAAATGAAGAAAATGGACATTAGCACTATCTTAGCAAGCGCCATTCACGAGAGTAAAAATCAGGTTGGCACGCTTCTGTATCAGCTTCAAGGGCTCAAAGAGTCCATTCCTGAAAGTGATAGCAAAAATAAAAAAATTACGATAATCGAGGAATCTTTAAAAAAACTCAACGATGAGTGGGTGGAATACCTTTACTTATATAAACTGGCCTCGGATGGATATCAGCTTCATGTAGATACCTTTTCTATTGATGAATTTTTAGACGATCAAGTCTTTGCGTTACTCAGCTCTGCAAATGCGAAGAATCTCAAGCTAACATACGCATGCCCCGAAAACCTAATGGGTGTATTCGATGAAAGGTTGATGACTGCCGTCGTGGGAACCGCCGTCTATAATGCTCTGCGGTTTGCTCGCAGTACAATAGAAATCAATGCTAGCATAGAAGATGGCTATCTTATTATTGGCATTGATGACGACGGACATGGGTTTGATAACAGTGAAGAGGAAGATTTAGTCGAATCCAACACGGGACTTGGCCTCTATTTTGCGCAGCTCTCAGCCAGTGCCCACATCAGTAAAGGTAAATCTGGCTTCTTGAAAAAAGAACGCTCGCCAACCCTAAAAGGCGCCCGTTTGGCCATTTATCTACCTCAATAAACTGGGCCTCTAGCCACATAAGTAAAAACTTAGTGGCACGTGTGCTTAAGTCGTTAAAGGTCAAAGTAGGAAGGACTACCCATTAAAAAGCCACCTCAGGGAATAAAAATCTGGAAACGGCTTCCACCTAACTGACCATCATTATCCAACTTCACCCAGCCTTTTACTTTTTTGCTATGGTGCATATGCGCGATACTATGACAAAAATACCAAGCCAACATTTGATTCGTTAAATTGGCCAATTCTTTTTCGTTTATCACATTCGAAAAATCTTCTAAAACAAAATCAGGATACCCTTGACCATTATCTTCCACCGTAATAATGGCACCATTTTCAACAGGAGAAACCTTGATATAAATACGATTATTGGTATATCGAGCCGCGTTAACCAGCGCAATATCTAACACCTGAGAAAGCATTGCTGGATCACTATAAACGTATATTTGTTCATCGATATCAAAGTCAACTTGTACGTTAAATCGTGATAAGAGTGCGGCATGAGAAATCATTCTTTCTTCAATCAACTCAAGTATATACACTTCCTTCAGCTGCAAACTCAATTTGTCATTTTCAAGCAAGTAAAGACTATAAAGCTGCTCGGTGCTATTTTGTAACCGAGTGACTTCGTAGTGCAATGTCTTTGCCTCTACCTCATCTAATGAAATCCCTTTATCGTCCGTTGGCATTTTTTCAAGCGTATGCTGTAGCAAATTTAGAGAGTTTTTCATATCTTGGATAGACGCATCCATCACATGATAAAACTCGTTTTTTGTTTCTACGTCGTTCATGCCCATAATCACTCACTTTTTGAAATTAGCTTTTTCAACTTAATATAACGAGAATACTGCTTATGAGTCGATGTGATATGACCCGCTCTCGTTAAGGCTTGTTTACATTCTGCTAATAAAAATCCATCCGTCGTTTTTTTTCCCATCTTTTTTAGAGCAGCTTGGATATAATTCATATTAAGCCCTGGATGATGGGGGGAAATTTTTATTGCCTCTTCAAATAGTTCAATGGCTTGATCAAAATCATTTTGCGCATAAGCGGCCAAGCCGCTGCCATTAATCGCTTTCGCCTTACCTCTTGCCCCTATTGGAATGGGCTCATCTAAGAAATCTGACATGGCTTTAGATTGATCGCTTGTTAGCGTATTATTGGCCGCTAATTCTTTCCATTCTTGTTTAGCTTCTTCTTCTCTTCCTGCTAAATAAAGCGATTTACCTAATTGAATGCGAACATCGATTGTATTTGCCTCGGGTGATTGTTCGATTAGTTTTTTTGCAGAAGCCAATGTGTCATCACGTAGTTTTGTTTGCCCTTGTCGAGCATAGATACGACTTTCAGACAGTGCCTTTTTGATACGAATTTCATGATCATTCGTATATTTTTTAGAAACCTTAGTGAGGGCCGCCAAGGCTTCTGCTGCCATTCTTTTTTTATCCGATCCGGTTAACTCTGTTGCCGCTTCTGATAAAATTTCAGCCAATTGAAAATACTGTTCAGGGGATTCATTAATAGTGTTTGTCACAAGCTTAAGCGTTTGTTGACTCGCTTTGACGGCACTTTGTGAGTCACCATTCTCCAAACTGATATCAACCATTTTTTGCTGACGTTCATGACGAAGCGGAGAGATTTTTAAGGCAGACTCTAACACCTCTTGTGCCTGAGTATGCATCCCTTTTTTTTCAAAGCTTAGTGCGAGTAGGTCATAAGCTTGAATGCACTGTGGAAACTTTTGAACCAAGGTCTGGGCTGATTTAATCGCTTTATTCCAATCTTCCTTGACAACATGCATACGAACCAACCCCAGCAAAGCCCAGTCTATATCCCGCACAGCTAATGTTTCTTCACATAACTCTGTCAGCTTTTCCCATGACTTTAATTCTAAATAGGCATCAATGAGGGTACGTTTGCACCAAGGAGAATAACGACCTTCGTGTTGAATATGCGCACTACAAAGCGTCACAACTGTTTCATATTGCTTATTCGAAATCGCCTTTTTTATGTCTTCTAACTCAACATTTTGGGCAAATAGGCGCTCTATTCGCTTACTTAGCACCCCCTCTGTAAAAGGCTTTCCAAGGTAATCATCTGGTGAAGACTCCAAAATGCCAAACACAATATCACGACTTGTTTCAGCGGAAATGATGACAAAAAAAGCGGATGGTTTGATCAAATCTAATTGTCGCAGCTCATCTAGAACTTGCAGACCATTTTTACCTGTGCCCAAGCGAAAGTCACATAAAATCAGATCGTATTTTTTGGCTCGGCACGCATCAATCACACCTTTACCCGTTGCGGTTTGATCGATCTGACCGATACCGATCGTCGTTAACATTTGCTTAACCGATTTTCGAGAGTTTTCAAACTCATCAGCAACCAACGCTGAATAATTCGCGTAAGATGTAAAAGCTTGGGCGCTTGTCTTTTTAATAGCGTCTTTATTCACTTCATACCTATCAATCTATTGACTTTAAGAACCTTGTCAATTCCTCACCGGCTTCTTCAATGTGCTGTTTTAACAAAGAGAGCGCGGCAGACTTCTTTTTTAACCGAATCAATTCCAGTAGCTCATAATGATCTTGTTGGCTTTGACTTTTATACCCCATCGGCCCATATTGAAAGCCAATATAACGTGTCACTTGTTGATTAATGCAGGACACTGTCTTATGTATGCTTTGCTTATCGGCAGGCAGATATAAAATTTCATGAAAAAGCCAATTTAAATTTCCCTTCTCAATTAAGGTTATCTCATCTTGTTCAAGGGCCACTAAAATCTTATGTGCATTTGTTACATCTTTTTGCCTAATAAAATCAAACGCAAATGACAAAAGAAGAACCTCTAATTGTGATCGCATTAAATACAGTTCTTCTGCTTCTTTCCAATGTAAATTAGGCACCATCAGGCCGGCTTTACCATGCGGAACAAGCCAGCCCTCTGCTTTTAATGCGAGTAACGAGTCTCGTATTGGTATTCTACTCACACCATAGCGTTTTGATAACTCAACCTGCCTCAGAGGTACTCCCTTAGGCAGTACATTGTTAAGAATATCGTCTTTTATTTTCTCTGAAAGCACAATCACACTCGCCTTGACTTATCATTTTTTGAAAACCTTAAATGCCAACAGAAAGACGGCACCTAGAACAATCCCCCAAAAGGCTGAAGCGATCCCAAAGAAAGAGACACCAGATGCCGTGACCAAAAAGGTAACTAACGCTGGTTCTCTACATGTATCATCAGACATAGCACTCTTTAGATTCATCGCAATCGTTCCAAGTAATGCAATACCGGCTAATGCGGCAACCATTGCTTGAGGGAAAGCAGCAAAAAGAGCAACCACTGAGGTTCCAGCTAATCCAGCCGCTATATAAAAAACTCCAGCGGATAAACCAGCAATATAACGACGCTTAGGGTCTTTATGGCACTCATCCCCCGAACAAATGGCAGCAGTAATGGCTGCTAAGTTAAAGGCAAATCCTCCTAATGGAGCTAAGAGAATCGAAGTGAATCCTGTCCAACTAATCAGGGGAGAAACAGGTGTATCATAACGGTTGATTCTCATGACGGTCACACCAGGAATGTTTTGTGATGTCATAGTGACAATAAATAGTGGCACACCAACGCCGATTAAAGCACTAAGATTCCATTGCGGCCAAACCCAAACGAACTGCCCTATACCAAGAGGAACATTTGCCAATAAAGTGCCATGGGTTCTCACTAAGGCATAGACGGTACCGACGATTAACACCGCTAGCACAACATATCTAGGCAAAATCAATTTAACAAGCAAATAAGTGGCTATCATGATGGCAACCAAATAAGGATCGCTTTTAAGAGAGGTAAAGATGCCTAAACCAAACTCAAACAACACACCAGCAAGCATCGCCGAAGCAATGGGGACAGGCACTATCCGCATAAACTTTTCAAATACCCCGGAAACGCCTGTCAATAGAGTCAGTACACCTGCAAAAACAAAAACACCAATGACATCCGCATAGCTGATACTTCCTAAACTGGTTGCTAATAAAGCCGCTCCAGGAGTTGACCAAGCAGTAATAACAGGCGCTTTATACCATAAAGAAAGCATAAAACAGGTAAACCCCATACCTAAACCTAGCGCCATAATCCAAGACACGATGACATGAGCGTCTGCACCTGCTGCTTTTGCTGCCTGAAAAACAATTGCAACAGAACTAGCAAAACCGATCAGAACCGCGACAAGTCCCGCTGTCACTGCACTAAAGCTAAAGTCTTTGAGTATAGACTGCATACCGATATCCCCAAACCACATGATAGAAAAAGACAACCATATCTGAAAGAAGATAATTTTTGTATACATTTTTTATTTCAACCATAAAAAAATCAAATTCAAATCGCCCATGTATCATTGGGTGACCCAAATTTGATTGATTTATTCGTCTGATAAGACTTGAATCAAGCTGATAAAAATATAATAAGTCTCAAATAGTTATTAAAAATTATTGACCTAAATAGGCATTCAAGAAGGCTTTTGTTCTCTCATGTTTAGGAGCGGTAAAAATTTCCTCAGGCTTGCCCTCTTCCACTATGGTGCCTTTATCAAAAAAACACACCCGATCACTAATTTCACGGGCAAAGTACATTTCATGCGTCACCAGTAGCATTGTAAAGCTGTCTTCTTTAACTAGATTACGAATCACATCAAGCACTTCATCTACCAACTCGGGATCAAGAGCAGAAGTGATTTCATCTAGCAACAAAATGGAAGGTTTCATTGCTAAGGCCCTAGCAATGCCAACCCGTTGTTTTTGTCCCCCAGATAAATCGTTGGGGTAGCTATCGGCTTTATCAGCTAATCCAACGAGATTAAGCAGCTTTTCTGCAGACTCTTCAGCTTCCTCACGTGACATTCCCTTAACACGCATAGGAGCCTCTGTAATATTTCTCTTCACACTCATATGAGGAAACAAATTAAAATGCTGAAACACCATTCCTAAGTGATTACGCATTTTATGTAAATGTTTGCTGTTTGCTGGAACATACTGACCTTGCCAGTACATATGCCATAAAGACTCCCCTGCAACATTAATGTAACCACCATCAATTCCCTCAAGCGTCATTAAAATTCTCAGAAGTGTACTTTTGCCTGAACCGCTGGGTCCAATAATAGAGACAATTTCATTTTCTTCTACTGTAAAGTTAAAATCACTAAAAATGGTTGTGTCGCCAAAGCGTTTTTTTACGTTTTTAAATTCAATAATAGGCGTACTCATTTTAGGGTAAATCCTTCTTTTGGAAAGCGTTTTTCTATTTGATGAATACCGTAAGCCGCGACGATACTAAACACTAGGTATAAAATTCCAACTAAGGTGAATGGTTCCAAATAGCGGAAATTTTCAGAGCCAATAATTTTCGCGACCTGCAACATTTCTAATAATGTAATGGCCGATAACTGAGGCGTTTCTTTAAACATTGCAATAATATAATTGCCTGTTGCGGGGATCATTGGACGAATAGCCTGAGGTAAAACGATATCTTTGTAAGTATCTATTGTTGTTAAATTCAACGCCCGAGCGGCTTCCCACTGACCTTTTTCAATTCCATCAATCCCGCTTCGAAATACTTCTGATAAATAGGCGCCATAGTGTAGGCCAAGGGCAAATACCCCTGTCATTAAAGGAGACATACTGATTCCAAACTCGGGCATCACATAATATAGAAAAAAGATTTGCACCAACAAAGGCGTACTTCGAATAAATTCCACTAACCAATATATACTATTGCGGAGAATTCGACTTGGGCTACGGCGTAACAGAGCAAACACAAGTCCCATGAAAATGGCAAAAATACTACCAAGCAAGGTTGCTAACAACGTCACTTTAGCGGCTGACAAAATCATAGGAAGCACTTCCCACGCAAATGCCCAATCCCAACTAAAACCATTCATCAATTAATACCTCCGCGCCCCAAACCTTTACTTAAGCGTTTTTCTAACAATTTAAATAGAAGTGCTAGTGCTTGAGACATGATGAAATATAAGAATAAAACAACACCGAAAATTTCCCCTACTTGCAATGTTGTGTCCGCGAGGGATTTCGCTTTAAAGGTTAAATCACCAATTGTGATTAAAGAAACCAATGATGTTGCTTTAACAAGTTCGATGGCTAAGTTCCCAAAAGGTGGAATCATATTAACAAAGGCTTGAGGTAAAATTATTCGCCAAACTCTTTGCCTCGCCGTAAAGTTTAATGCGATAGACGCTTCATATTGCCCCTTCGGTACGGATTGCACTGCGCCTCGCACGACTTCCGTTCCATAGGCGCCAATATTCAGCCCTAACGCCACCACCGCTGCTGTCATAGCATCAATCGTAATACCGAAAAATGGCAGTACAAAATAGATCCAATAAAGCTGAATTAACGCTGATGTTCCACGAAAAAACTCAATGTAGAAAATAGCAATCTGCTTAAATGGTGCGGGTGAATAGAGCCGTATCAAACCAAAAATAAAGGCCATTACTGCTGCGAGCGGCAATGCCATTGCCACGATTTTTATCGTGACAACAGCGCCCTGGAGTAAGACGGAGACTATTTCTCCAAATTCCATGAGTCTGATTCCTCCTATATTATTGACATAGTTTTGCCGCCGTCATATTGCCAGGTAAGGTGTACTTACCAAAACCATATGGTTCAATCATAGCAAGGTGTGCTTTTGATCCAATAAAGCCCTTTAACTCTTTGTTAAAAGCATTACGTAGCGATTTATCTGATGGACGGAAACCAAAACCACCATAACCTTTAATCGATTTACCTTTGATCTTCAATGGCGTGAAAGGCTGTGCTAACTCAACATGGTTGTCCTTCTTGGCCAACGACGCCATAGTTAGGCTGGTGCCTGCAAGCGCATCAATTCGGCCAGATTTAAGCGCTGCCACACCAGATGGATAATCCGGTAGAACGACAATTTTGCTCAAACCTATGCCGAAGTCGCGAGCATAACCGTATTCGACAGAACCGGACATCACCCCTAACTTAACATCATCCTTTTTGACATCGCCGTATCCATGAAGATTGGCAGGGTTACCATTTTTAACCAGAAAACCTTCACCAATACTGTAGGTTGGGTTAGAAAACAGAATTTGTTTGCAACGTTTTGGTGTGATGTACATGCCTGCGGCAATCACATCAAAACGCCCTGCACGAAGCCCAGGAATGAGAGAACCAAATTCTGTTACCACCACTTTAACGTGCTTAACACCCAACTCATGCAAAACATGCACTGCAATCGTTGGCGCCTCACCTGCTGGCTTCCCTTCCGGTGTTGTGTAACCATAAGGAACCTCGTTTGCCACACCAATGGTTGCCGTTCCGCTTTGTTTGATTTTTGATAAGGTATCCGCAGAGGCTGATACAGCAAAAAAAGCCACCGCAAAAGTCATTAGAGATATAATATATTTTCTCGATATTCTTTTCATTTTACCCTCTTCCGTTTGTGATTTATCGCTGGAATTTCCAGTAAATTACTCTATAACACTAAATAAATTATAGAGAATGATCAAGAATTAATTAGTTCTGTAATGTTTTTAACTGATAGATTTTGACATTATGTCATGTATTTTAACGAGTTAAGATGTGGCTAAGAATGGCTGCCAAGGCGAAAGAAAGGACCAATAACGAGAATGGCTAACAAGAAATAATGTCATGCCAAAAAACACAACTTTTTATGATATAGCCTTAGATGAACAGCATTGTGGGAAAGCACGACTTATTCGTACCTTCCCTGTTCAAGAAGCGGTATAATACGATACTACAAGATAGAAATACGGTATGACGCTTTTCAATAAGAAGCCCACTGTGTAGATCAAAAACTAACGACGTTAAGCCATCAGTTCAGGTTCCCCCAATGACACCAAATGAATTAGACAACATCATAAAATCGCTTTCTAACCCAGCCAGAAGAGATATCCTAAGCTGGTTAAAAACGCCTCATTTGGAGTTTCAAGGTCAATCCAGTTGCCAGTTCGGTGTCTGTGTCGGTAAAATTTTTGAAAAATCTGGCTTGTCACAATCGACCGTGTCATCTCATTTAGCTAATCTTCAACGTGCCGGGCTCGTCTCATCAACCCGTCAAGGTCAATGGGTCTATTACCAGAGAAATGAAGCGGTTATTGAGGAGTTTGCCGAACTTCTGAAAAAAACACTATAAATTATGTATTTATGGAGCTAAATTCACTGAATACACCAAGGAGAAAATCTATATTTTGTCAATGTTGACAACAGCAAAGCGGTAGTTTTCATGTCACATTATGGCCTGTGGCATATCGTTAGGTGATCGTAAGAGTAAAACTAAAAAGGCCATCACCTTTTAGATGATGGCCTTTAAAAGCCCTATCAATAAAGCGAACAAATAGCTGTTATTTAATTTCTAGTGCTTGTTCTTCAATGCGAGCTTTCCACTCAGCTGGCCCTGTTACATGCACAGATGTGCCTTTAGAATCAACGGCAACAGTAACAGGCATATCGACCACGTCAAACTCGTAAATCGCTTCCATTCCCAATTCTGGGAAAGCAACTACATCCGCTTTTTTAATGGCTTTTGATACCAGATAAGCAGCGCCACCCACGGCCATTAAGTAAACCGCACCAAATTCTTTAATGGCTTCAATGGCAATTGGGCCACGCTCGGCTTTACCAATCATACCAAGCAGACCCGTTTTCTCTAAAACAGTGCGAGTAAACTTATCCATACGAGTAGAGGTAGTCGGACCAGCGGGACCAACTGCTTCATCACGAACTGGATCAACAGGCCCCACGTAGTAAATAAAACGTCCTTTCAAGTCTACAGGCAGCTCTTCCCCATTGGCCATCATTTCGACCATTTTTTTATGAGCCGCATCACGACCAGTTAGCATCTTACCGTTTAATAATATGGTTTCGCCTGGTTTCCAGCTTTGAACTTCTTCTGGCGTCACTTCGTTCAAGTTAACGCGACGTACACTTTCTCCGACTTCCCAAGTAATTTCCGGCCAATCATCCAAAGAAGGAGGCACTAAATCAGCAGGACCGGATCCATCCAATACAAAGTGTGCATGGCGAGTCGCCGCACAGTTTGGAATCATTGCCACAGGTAAAGAAGCAGCGTGGGTTGGATAATCCATGATTTTCACATCAAGAACCGTTGTTAAACCACCAAGACCTTGCGCTCCAATACCCAAGTTGTTGACTGCATCAAAGATGGCAAGACGAAGCTCTTCCACACGGTTTTGAGGGCCACGCTCTTTAAGCTCGTGAATATCAACAGGCTCCATCAGAGATTCTTTTGCCATGACCATGGCCTTCTCTGCGGTACCACCAATCCCAATCCCCAACATACCTGGAGGACACCAGCCTGCTCCCATAGTAGGAACCGTCTTCTTGACCCATTCAACAATATCGTCAGAAGGGTTCAGCATTGCCAGTTTGGATTTGTTTTCTGAACCACCTCCTTTTGCGGCAACATGAACTTCTACCGTGTCACCGGGCACCACTTCCATATGTATTACCGCAGGGGTGTTGTCTTTCGTGTTTTTGCGCGCTCCAGCAGGGTCTGCCAAAATAGAGGCTCGCAGAACATTTTCAGGAAGTGTATACGCACGACGCACCCCTTCATTGATCATGTCGGAGACGCTCTTCGTTCCTTCCCATTGAACGTTCATACCAATTTTTATAAAAACAGTTACGATGCCAGTGTCTTGGCAAATCGGACGCTTCCCTTCGGCGCACATACGAGAATTGATAAGAATTTGCGCCATTGCATCTTTCGCCGCAGTACTCTCTTCTCTTTCATAGGCTTCATGAACAGCTTTAACGAAATCTAACGGATGGTAATAGGAAATAAATTGCAGCGCGTCTGCTACGCTATCAATCAAATCACTCTCTTTGATAATGCTCATGCATCTCTCCTGCTGAGGATTACGAATCAATCGAAGGCAAAATGGTAAAAGATGCGCGAGCGCAAAGAAAGACCTAGAGTCTATTTAGACAAGATATACAGTGCATTCATAAAATAAATATAGTGATAATACAGGATACCCTCGCGGCATTGAGCAAAAAACAACCAGTCATTCTTCTAAACAGAAACGATAACCAACCCCTGCTTCGGTTTTTAAATATTTTGGATTAACAGGGTCATCCCCTAATTTCTGACGAAGATGACTGACAACAATACGCAGGTAATGCGTATCTTCAATATGACTCGGCCCCCAAATCTCTTTGAGTAGTTGTGTTTGCGTAATAACACAATTAGGCGAACTCGCTAGAATCGCCAATACGCCATACTCTTTAGGGGTGAGAACAATTTGAGCATCATTAAGACGAACCTCGCGCCTTGATAAATCGATGTATAACTTACCATCATCGATAACAGCCAGTTGATCAGGCTTAATATTATCTCTTAAACACACCCGTATTCGAGCAAGCAACTCGATGACGCTAAAGGGTTTCGTGATGTAGTCCTGAGCACCGGAATCCAATGCTGCAACTTTTTCCTTATCATGATTTCGTACTGATAATACAATGGTCGGCACCGAACTCCATGAGCGCATTTCACGTAATACCTGATGCCCATCCATATCTGGCAAACCAAGATCAAGAATGACCAAGTTAGGTTGATGACGAACAATGGCCATCAGCCCTGCTTCGCCATTCTCAGCTTCAATCACTTCATAACCTTCGCTCCCAAGAGCAACTCGTAACATGCGACGAATCTGAGACTCATCGTCAATCACTACTATTTTAATGCCCACAAACTACCGCTTTAATTGTTAAGAATTTGGTTTACCATACTCTAAAGGCAATTCGACTATAAAACGAGTCCCCTTGCCTCCAGCCCCGTTACGGGCACAGACTGTTCCACCATGCGCACCAATCATGCCACGGCAAATAGCCAAGCCCATACCTGTACTTTTACTTTTTTTGTCGCCATCTGAAACAATATAAAACATGTTAAAAATGTGCTCCTGCTCATCCTTTGGAATTCCTGGTCCTTTATCTTCTATGGTTATTCGACAGGTTTTAGCGTCCACAATAAGCTTCACAGTAATCGCTTCTTTTTCCGGAGAATAACGAACAGCATTTTCCAAAATATTAAACAAAGCCTGCTCAATCAGTGCTGCATGTACATACAACACTGGAGCGTCGTCCGTTACAGCCCAATTGACTTTTGCATGAGAAAAATAACGTTTTAATCGATTTAAAGCACTGCCAATAATATCATCAACCGAAACCCAATCTCGTTGGATTTTCAAGCCACCATAACCAAGTCGAGTCATGTCTAGAAGATTCTGAATGTAACTGTCTAAGCGATGGCTTTCTTGTAAAATCGTATCGACCAATTCTTCCTTGTCGCTAACACTCAATTGCTTATCCAACATTTTCAAACTTTCAGCCGCTCCCATCATAGCCGACAAGGGGGATTTAAGGTCATGGGAAACAGACGATAGCAAGGATGAGCGAATTTGTTCCACTTCTGTCTTAACACGAGCTGATTCTAAATCAGACACCAACCGCACTCGGCGCCAAGTACTGGCACCTTGCTGAAGCATAGATTCGACCAAATCCCTTTCAAAAGGAAGAAAATGTTCTTGCTCCGCTGACCAACGAATCAATAACCCACCAATCACTATATTTTCTTGTTTAACTGGCAAAACCGTAATACGGGACGCATTTAATGTTTGTGTGAATCGACCTGCTTGCTCGCCGTGTGTTAAAGACCAAGCTATTGCGGATTCTTCCACTTGCGATAAAGAAAAATTTACCTGTTTAACATGCGATTCATTATCACTACCTTCGGGGTAGGCAAAAAAACATTTCGCACCAAGCAGAGAGGATGCTTTCTCACACAGTGAATCCCAAAGAGTCACTTCACTTTCAACAACGGACAGTCGTTGAGCCATGTCTTTTAACGCTTCGGTATAACGGTTTGACTCTTTCAGTAAAATAAATTGATTTCGAATACGTGATGCCGCTGGACCACTCAACATGCCTAATACCACTAAAAACACCAAGGTAGCAATATCGTCTTGTTGGTTAACCTTAAACGTATAAATCGGCTCTGTTAGAAAGAAATTGAAGCTTAAAAAAGCCCAAATCGCCGTCGCCAACGCAGGTCTGGTGCCATATTTAAGCCCCACCAACACAATCGAAATAACATACAATAAAACTAAGTTACCACTGCTTAAAAATTGCTGAAGAGGCCAAGCAATGAGTGTCGCGAGCGCCACACCTATAACACCATAAATATGCCCACGATAATCCCCGAACAAAGTACCACGACGCTGCCAGTTCGTCTTTTGCGATACGATCTCAGGGGATCGGTACACACACACTTCAAGTGGTAAGTTGGACTCTATCAACTGTTGGTAAAGGCGTTTTTTCCAAAACCCCCAGCGATGTTTGGCTCCACTGCCCACCAACACGGTATTCACTCTTTGCTCTTCTAGATAAGGTAGGATGGCAGCATAGCAATTCTCACCTCTTAACGTATCTACCTGCGCTCCCAGATCTTTCGCAAGATTCATCACATTATTTAAGTGCTTTCGTTGTATGGCATTTTGGGTAATGCCTCTATCCACCCATACGACACACCAGGCTATCTGGCGTCTTTCGGCAATTTGTCGTCCAAGACGAACCAAATAACAATGATCGCTGCTGGCGCTGACCAAGACAATTAACTTATCTCTAATAGCGTATTTTTGAGCGCTGCTTCCTTGCATTAAGGCCGTCTCCAAATAGCTATCTACTTGATGCATGGCTCGTTTCATTGCAAGCTCACGTAATGCAGATAAATTGGAGAGCGAAAAAAAAGTATCTAACGCCACTCGCGCGTATTCAGGAAGGTAAACTTTTCCTTGCTTAAGCCGATCAATCAACGCAATGGGGGGCAAATCAATAAAGCGAATGTCATAGGCATCATCGATGACGTTATCCGGTACGCTCTCGTGAACCGTCACCCCTGTAATTTGAGCAACCACATCACGTAAACTCAAAATATGCTGGACATTGACCGTGGTATAGACGTTGATTCCAGCCGCTAATAATTCAGCAATATCTTGATACCGCTTAGTATGGCGACTTCCAGGAACATTGGTATGAGCAAGCTCATCCACTAAAATCAATTCTGGTTTTTGCTCAAGCGCTGCATCCAAGTCAAACTCAGTTAAAACAGTATCATGATAATGGACTTCCTTACGTGGTAAGACATTCAACCCAGCCATTATGTCTTGTGTCTCTTTGCGCCCATGAGTTTCCAACAAGCCAACGAGCACCTCGACACCTTGCTGAACGCTTTCCTTTGCCGCGCTAATCATTGCGTAAGTCTTCCCCACACCAGGAGCTGCACCAATAAAAATAGTCAGCTTACCCTGCGAAGATTGTTGTAACGCATTTAAAATGGCGTCTGCTTTTTGATCACGATGCTCTTCGCTCATTTTCGCGCCCTATGTGGTAAGTGCTTCAACTAATCTTATCTAGTCATTATTTGGACTGAGTGTTATTAGTATCGGAGAGTGTATCTAGCGCTAAATTCAGCATCAAAACATTTACTCTTGCCTGACCAAAAATAGCCCATTGTGGGTGTTCAATGTGCTGATCAACTAATTTTTTTACCGTATTAACAGACAAATGCCGTTGCGCGGCCACCCTATCCACCTGCAACAAAGCTGCTGCTGGAGAAATATCTGGATCCACACCTGAACCGGATGCTGCCAATAAATCCACTGGAATTTGACTCGCAGTAACATGATCCGATGTCTGAATCGCCAAACTACGTTGCTCCACTTCTGCGCGCAATTTAGGGTTACTCGGCGCAAGGTTGCTACCGCCGGTAGACTTTGGGTCATAACCTACTGCACTAGGGCGCCCATGAAAATAATCTGCACTTTGAAATAATTGACCAATCAATTTCGAACCAACAGGTTTGCCATTATGGTTAATCACACTGCCCGTTGACTGAAAAGGAAACAGTGTTTGCGCTACCATAGTGACACTACCTGTATAAATAATACCGCAAAGCACCAGCATCACTAGTGACATTCTGACAGCCAAAGCGATTTGTTTGGATAAACCACCTTGATGCCATTGAATAGCACCCTCATGTAAATCGTCTGTTACTTGTGCATTCATGATCGTGGCTCCTAAAAAAATGAACTGATAATAACATCAAGTATCTTTATGCTAATAAAAGGCAACAACACACCACCAAGCCCATAGACCAGCATATTGTTTCTTAACAACTTCTCAGCCGTAATCGCTCTGACTTTAACTCCTTTCAATGCAAGCGGAATTAAAGCGGGAATAATCAAAGCATTAAAAATCAATGCCGCAATAACGGCCGATTGTGGGCTATGGAGATGCATCACATTGAGTGTTCCAATGGTTGGAATCGCGGTAACAAAAATCGCCGGTAAGATAACAAAATACTTTGCCACATCGTTTGCAAGAGAAAAGGTCGTTAAAGCGCCGCGTGTAATCAATAACTGCTTACCGATTTCAACAACGGACAGTAATTTCGCAGGGTCGGAATCCAAATCCACCATATTGCCAGCTTCTTTCGCCGCTTGTGTGCCTGAGTTCATGGCAAGCCCAATGTCCGCTTGTGCTAAAGCAGGCGCATCGTTTGTTCCATCCCCCACCATGGCAACTAAGCGCCCTTTGGCTTGTTCTTCTCGAATCAAAGCAAGCTTATCTTCTGGTTTGGCTTCGGCGATAAAATCATCCACACCGGCTTGCGCCGCTATCACCCCAGCCGTCACGGGATTATCGCCAGTTACCATGACAGTGCGAACACCTAAGGCCCTTAGTTGGGCAAAACGCTCTGCAACGCCTGGTTTCACCACATCGGATAAGGCAATCACCCCCAAAACGGCTGTATTTGAAGCAACGACCAGAGGTGTGCCTCCCTGTTTAGCCACTTTGCGGACAAGACCATCCATATCATCAGGCCAGGATAATTGGTGATCTCGCGCCCACGTCTTCATGGAATCACTCGCTCCCTTCATCATCAAAGAGCCGTCAACAAGCTGAACACCAGAA
Source organism: Marinomonas spartinae (assembly GCF_016461715.1). Taxonomy (GTDB): domain Bacteria; phylum Pseudomonadota; class Gammaproteobacteria; order Pseudomonadales; family Marinomonadaceae; genus Marinomonas; species Marinomonas spartinae_A. The sequence continues at coordinate 59,944 of NZ_JAEMUI010000009.1, forward strand.
ATACGAGTTTTCGGCGAGAAAGGAATAAATTCCGCATCCGCAGGCGCTTCAGGTTTATCAATGCCCTTGTTTTCCGCGAGCAAAACCACAGATTTCCCTTCAGGGGTTGGATCATCAAGGGACGACCACACCGCCGCTTTAATCATCTCGATGCTATCCGCATCTTTGGAGACCAGAAACTCCGTAGCTTGTCGATCACCAAAAGTAATCGTGCCTGTTTTATCCAGTAGTAAGGTGTCAATATCACCAGCGACCTCAACCGCTTTCCCCGACTTTGCCACCACATTGGCTTTTAGCGCACGGTTCATGCCCGCAATACCAATGGCGGGTAACAAACCACCGATGGTCGTCGGAATAAGGCAAACCAGCAAAGCTATCAGCATGGTGTCATCCAAGCGGGCTCCCATAAAGTTCGCCATCGCAGGTAGAGTCATGACAATCAATAAAAACACAGCACTTAGCGAAGAAAGCAAAACAGTCAGCGCTGTTTCATTCGGTGTTTTTTGTCGCTGAGCACCCTCAACCAAACCAATCATACGATCCAAAAAACTGTTACCAGGGTCATTCGCTACTTCCAAAACTACTTCACCACTGAGCAATTTTGTGCCACCGATGACACTAGAGTGATCTGTGCCAGATTCTCTCAATACCGCTGCCGATTCGCCAGTCACCGCAGACTCATTCACTGTTGCCACTCCGACAATAATGTCACCATCAGCCGGAATATATTCGCCTGCCCTGACTTTGACTCGATCGCCTTTTATCAGATCAGCAGCAGCCACCCAGCTTTCACTTTCACCTTTGATACGACACGCCTTGAGAGATTGTTTTGCAGAACGAAGACTAGAGGCTTGACCTCGGCTTTTTGCCTCAGCTACTGACTCGGCCAAGTTCGAAAACCAAACCGTTAAAAACAAAATGATGGTCGTAATCAGCGCCATAGCATAAGGCTTATCTTGCACGGCTTGATATAGCGTAATGGCTGCACTTAACAAGGTACCCACCCAAACGATAAACATCACAGGGCTGGACGCCATTTTTAGTAAAGATAGTTTTTTTAATGAGTCCACGCTGGCTTGGCGCAACTCAGACATTGTCATGGTTTGAACTGTTTGATTTTTCATTGATTAATTCCCCACATGAACAGCAGACAATTGCAATGCTTCGCCGATAGGTCCAATAACTGCGGCAGGAAGAAAAGACAACACATTAAGAACCAGGATGACGGCAATCAGCGTGACACAGAACGTTGGTGTTTCTAATGTCAAACCACCAGAACTAGCTGGAGTCACACGTTTTTTCGCCATGAGTCCAGCGATCATTAAGGGAATTACAAGAGGCAGGTATCGTCCTAACAGAATCATAAAAGTCGCACTGAGATTCCACCATGTCGTGTCATTTTTCAACCCTGCCATGCCAGAACCATTGTTTGCAAACGCTGAGGCATACTCATAAAAAACCTGTGAGATTCCATGAAATCCTGGATTACTGTTCCCCGTAATACTTGGGAAAGACACGGCAATGGCAGTGAATCCCAGAATACACAAGGCAGGCAGCACGATTAAGCTAGATAACAGAGTCACTTCTTTAGTTTCAATTTTGCGTCCGAAAATTTCTGGTGTACGACCTATCATCAAACCAGATAAAAAGACCGCCAACCATACATAGACAATAAAGTTAACAAAGCCACATCCAACACCGCCCCAGATCGCATTAACCAGCATTCCTGAGCGCGCCATCAAACCACCGAGTGGATTGAAAGAATCCATCGAGGCATTCACTGAACCATTCGATGTTTGTGTGGTTAATGCTCCCCATAAGGCAGAAAGTTCGGAGCCGAATCTCACCTCCTTGCCTTCCATGTTGGGACCCATTGCACTGGCTCCAACAAATGCGGCATTGGCTTGATTTTCACTGTAAATTGTCGCTGCTGTAAAAGACACACTGAGAATAGCCATAGCAGCAAAGGACATCCACGCAAATTTTTTGCGTCTTATCAGCCCCCCTGCCATAAAAACAACAGCAATAGGAATCAGGACAATGGCAATGGTCTCAATCACATCGCTCAAAGGCGTTGGATTTTCTAACGGGTCGGCACTATTTGATCCATACCAGCCCCCACCATTGGTTCCTAGTTGTTTAATCGCTACCATGGCAGAAACAGGGCCAACAGGAATCGTTTGCGATGACATGGATGATTGTGTATCCAGCGTCTGGACGTGCTGCGCACCGAAAAAAGTACTCGGCACACCTTGCCAAGCAAGCAAGAGCGCAACAATAAGAGACAAAGGCAGAAAGACACGCACTACGCCACGAACCACATCAACATAATAATTACCAAGGTCCCGTTCTTCTCCTTCTTTGGCTGTCTTATTATTCTTACCACCTATCATGCCACGTAATACAGCCACGCAAATCGCCAACCCCATCGCCGGCGAAACAAATTGTAGCGTCACAATAAGAAAACCTTGGGAAAGATAAGAAAGCTGAGCTTGACCTGCATAATGCTGCTGATTGGTATTGGTAATAAATGATATAGCGGTATGAAATGCCACATCCCAGGAAAGGGGCCCAATATGATCAGGATTAAACGGCAGTACTTGCTGGAATTTAAGAAGCAAAAACGCCACGACACCTAAAATCAGGTTGCTCATCAAAAATGCCATACCGTAGGTACGCCACGTCATGGACTCATTTGGATTCACTCTCATCAGGCGATATAGAACTGATTCAATAGGAGAGAAAAAACCATCGGTTATGTGTTTTTGCCCAGAAAACACTCCTGTCATATAGGATCCTAGTGGAATGGCCAACGCCACGGCAATTAGGCAGATCAGCACAATTTCAAACATAATCTTGCCCCCCTAAAACTTTTCTGGTGCAAACATTGCCACCATCAGATAAATAAAAAGCACAATGGATAGTACCAGCAGTAACCACGCCATCTTCTGTCTCCTCATGGATGTAGTAGGTAAGGAGACAATAGAGATGAGCGGCGTAAAATATCTAGATAGATATATTGAGAAGGCGTAAAAAATCCATAAAGACTGACATAGCATCAAGCTTTATTGGCACTGAATAGAGCGTTTATTGAAGAGGCTTATAGAACAAAATAGAAAACAAAAAAGCGCTTCTTAGGACAAGACAAACAAAAGCGCTTTCACTGCTGTAAATATCGTAGAGAGCATCACGAACACCTTAATAGGTTTTCTTATTTTTGCTCTTATCAGACGATTTAGCTGGTGCCTGAACTGAATGTTGAACGTATTCTTCTAAAATACCAGCGGTAAAGGCTTCGCGCTCAGAAAGAGACGAAATACTCTCCGCCTCCCAGTTAATCAGACGGATGAATACCGAATACTTTTTGATGTATTCATAACCTATGTCTCGAACACTGATACCGTGGCTACCCATCAAATGTATCACTTGTTCTAGATTTTTTTGGGTTTCAAATTGCCCCCCTTCGTTTGCAGCAATCAACAACCGCTGAATGTGTTGAATGGGGTTTTCAGAAGCTTTAGATTCCTTTTTTACCGCGCTGGCGGTCAAAAACTTATCCAGCATTTCTTCGGTGTATAACTCTCGCTGATGAATGTCTTCGATTTGTGCTGTTTCTCGCTCCAGAAGACGAATAAACAGGCTTTTGTTTTTAATGTCGGAAAACTCTAAATCTTTTAAGGACAAGCCGTTGTCTTGCATAATATCGAGAACAGTCGCGTAGGATTCAGACGACTCAGGACTTGAAGAAACGGCTAACGCGAGATGCCGACGCAGCTCGTGCATTATTTTCGCCGCACGGTAATCTTCCTTACGCTGCAAATGCTGTTTAAAAGCCTCAACATGCTGATTAAGCGACTGCGTCAGCGACTCAAAACCATGCAATGCTTCTTGCTCATCCCGCAGGCTGGACAAGCGAATACGCGCTCGTTCTTGCTCCCATGCTTCATGCGCTTTGGCACGAGCTTGAAACGCTCGCTCCATAGCCTCTTCAAAACTTCGCTCAATGCGTGCGCGCTCAGCTCGTTCCAGTAACTCCTCTTGTTCTTGCTCTAACCGATAGCTCTTTTTGACCTGCAAATTCTCTTCTGCCAATTGCAGCTGCTGTTTAAGAGCGTCCATCTGAGACTGTACCTTGGCTTCATCAAAATCCGCCAAGCGCTCATAAATCTTAGACCAATACCTGTCATCGGAAAAAGGGATGGCTGGATCACTGGTTGAATATTGGGTTCTCAGGGTATCAGCGAACTCCTGTGTGTTAGGACGAAACGCTTGTGCAGCATTAATGACATTGTCAGATGACATGGTTCCAGACGTCACATTGACGCTTGATATAATCGATTCATTCGAATTAGACATAGGTTGTTCAGTATCCAGGTGAAGATTGTCCATCGGTTCCGCTACTTTTTCATTAGAGACTGTACTTTTATCATCAGTTTCATACTGCTGTACTGATTCATTTGGCTCAACTGCTTGGCTTTGTTCTACTGACTGAGTTTGGTTTGATTCTGTACTTGCAACAGGCGCCTCCTCTTCACTGTTAGTCTCAGTATCAGCATTTGACACTTCGGGTTTAGAATCGTCTTCATCCAGACCCTTTTCCACTCCAGCTTGATTGCCATATGAGTGTTTAACGGCTTCAGAAAAAGGGTCCTCATTCGATGAGTGAGCTTGCTCAACCAACCCTTCTTCGATGTCATCTAAAATTGTCCTGACCGATGCATAAGCTTTACTCGGATCCACCGTCTTTTCACTGAAACGACGTTGATAGACTGACTCCTGAAACACAGGTTTAGCTGGCACTTCTTTTGTGTGTCTTGGCGCCGCCCCTCCCCAACTAACACGGTACAACATACTGGTATCACACAATTGCAGAATAGGTAATTCACGCTGCAGTATAGAATATTGTCGAATTAAAGATTCCGCATGACGAAGCGCAACAACGGATTCACTAGAGTTTGTAGAAGTCGCTAAATTAAGCAACTTAACAACCTTACTAATGGCCTTCTTTCTTCTACGTATATTCATACAAATTGCCTTTCCTATGTCTGCCAGTGTCGTCCGTTCGTTAATAATACAGTTCGGCATCGCCATCGGGTAGTGTCAAATCATCTGACAATAGCGATCTAACCTTTTGCAAAATACTCACCAACTCTTCTTGAGAATACGCAATGGCAGGCAGTTTCCCCCAAACTGGCTCAGGCCAACAGGCATCATCTTCAAACCTAACAATGTGGTGATAGTGAAGCTGTGTCACTTTGTTACCAATCGCTGCAATATTGAGTTTGTCTGCGGAAAAAGCATCGTGCAACGTTTCGCTTAACAGGCAGCTTTCTGCCATTAACATGCTGCGGTCCTCTTCAACCAATTGATATATTTCACTAATACCATTGCGTTGTGGCACCAGTATAAACCAGGGATACTGACGATCATTGATAAGTCGCACCTGGCAAAGTGGCAAATAACCGATCAAGATAGAATCGCGTTCTAGAGTGGGATTTAACTCAAACATCTTATACATTCCTATTTACATCAAAGCCTTTCATAAGCACTATAGCACTCCTACATTAAAATCACCCAAAGACTTGGAGTCAGCATGACTGATATGCAATGTGTTTTGGACGTACAAGCCAAATTAGCAGAATGCCCACGTTGGGATGAACACACCCAAACGCTTTATTTTGTTGATATTGATGCTTTCAAATTACACGCATTTAACATTAATGCAAACACCTTAGAAACCCGTCAATTCGATGAAGAGATTGGTTGCTTCTCTCTTACTGAAAATGGGGGCTTCATTGCCGCCTTTCGATCTGGTGTATACCAATTTGATGATTTCAATGGGCCATTGAATACCTATTGGCTGGCGACCTATGATCAGAATACAACACGTTTTAATGATGGTCGATGTGATGCAAAAGGACGCTTTCTTGCCGGCACCATGTATAGCCCAAAAGATGCATTTAAGGGAGCATTGCATCAATTTACCAACGGCAAACAAACTGTTATTGATCAGGCTGCTTGGACATCTAATGGCCTAGCCTTCTCACCTGACAACAAAATCATGTATTATTCCGACACGCCGAATCATATCGTCTATCAATTTGATTATGACCTTGAGACTGGGCAAGCCACCAATAAACGAACCTTTATTGAGTTCCCCCGTGGCAATGGACGCCCTGATGGGGCTGCTGTCGATAGCGAAGGCAATTATTGGTCAGCCCTGTATCAAGGTCAACGAGTGGTAAAAATCAGCCCTGAAGGGAAGATTTTAAAAGAATATCCTGTTCCAGCCATTTATCCGACCATGGTCGCCTTTGGTGGCCCCGATATGAAAACGCTGTTTGTGAGCACCTGCCGAAGCGCACAGACCGACGAAGAGTTACAACAATTTCCACAGGCTGGCGGTATTTTTGCCATTGATGTGGACATTGCAGGCTTAACTGAGCCACGCTTTGCTGGCTAAGACATTAACTTTTATAAGACATAGACTCTATTATCATGCGCGCAAGCAACTATTTATTTTCTACATTACGTGACACTCCAACCGACGCTGTTGTTACCAGCCACCAATTGATGGTTCGTGCTGGCATGATCCGCCAAGTTTCTAAAGGTTTATATACTTGGCTACCAACTGGCGTGAAAGTTTTCCGCAAAGTGGAAAGCATCGTACGCGACGAAATGCAAAAAGCCGGTGCTCTTGAAGTGATTATGCCGGGGGTACAACCTGCGGAGCTTTGGCAAGAATCTGGCCGTTGGCAAAAATATGGTCCTGAGTTACTTCGTCTTGTAGACCGCCATGGTCGTGATTACTGTTTGGGACCTACTCACGAAGAAGTCATTACGGAACTTGCTCGCAATGAACTCACCAGTTACAAACAATTGCCTGTTAACTTCTTCCAAATTCAAACTAAATTCCGTGATGAAGTCCGCCCTCGTTTTGGTGTTATGCGTTCACGCGAGTTCAGCATGAAAGACGCGTATTCATTCCATATCAGCCCAGAGTCGTTGCAAGAGACATACGATGTCATGCATAAAGCGTACTGCAACGTCTTTGATCGTATTGGTTTGGATTACCGCCCTGTTCGCGCAGACACTGGCAGTATTGGTGGTGCATACTCCCACGAATTCCACGTTTTAGCGGATTCCGGTGAAGACGACATAGCTTTCAGTGATGAGTCCGATTTTGCTGCGAATGTTGAACTTGCAGAAGCGGTTACACTAAAAGAAAAAGCCGATCCAGCCACCCAGGATATGACAGAAGTCTTTACGCCTGACTGCAAAACCATTCAGAAAGTGGCTGAGTTTCTAAAGCTGGATGTCACTCAAACAGTAAAAACCATGCTGGTTAAAGGCATCGACGAAAACGAAGTAAGTACCATTGTGGCCTTGGTTCTTCGTGGTGACCACAATATTAATGAACTGAAAGTTGAGAAACTAAAGGGCATTGTTGCTCCATTCGAATTTGCCAGCGAAGAAGATATTCTCAACAAAATTGGCTGTGCCCCCGGCTCTATCGGCCCACAAGGTTTAAAAGAGAAAGGGATTCGCATTATTGTCGACCGCTCAGCCGCCGTGATGTCCGATTTCTGTGCTGGTGCCAACAAAGACGACTACCACGTCACTGGCTTAAACTGGGAAAGAGATTGCTCTGATTTTGAAGTGGCTGATCTACGCAACGTTGTGGAAGGCGACCCTTCTCCTGATGGCAAAGGAAAAGTCGTTATTAAACGCGGCATTGAAGTGGGTCATATTTTCCAACTGGGTCAACAGTACGCAGAAGCCTTAAAAGCCACCGTGTTAGATGAAAATGGTAAAGCCCAAATCATGCACATGGGTTGTTATGGCATTGGTGTGTCTCGTATCGTGGCGGCAGCCATCGAACAAAACTTTGATGACAAAGGCATCCTTTGGCCAGAGAGCATCGCGCCATTCAGTGTTGCTATTATTGCGATGAACTACGACAAATCCGAAGCCGTACGTGAAGAGTGCGAGCGCTTATACACCGAACTGACGGCAAAAGGAATTGATGTCCTTCTGGATGACCGCAAAGAACGCCCTGGTGTTAAGTTTGCTGACTGTGAATTGCTCGGTATTCCACATCGCCTAGTAGTGGGCGACAAAGGCCTTGCAAATGGCACGCTAGAATACAAACATCGCTCTAAAGGCGATAACCAAGACATCGCGCAAGCTGATGCAGTGGACTTTATTGTTAAGCAACAAGCTTAACCCTTATAAGCCGCCTAGTGACAAGTTAGGCGGCTTATCTCTCCTAATATAGCACGACAAATAAAGGAAGCAGCATGACGACCATTTACCATAACCCTCGTTGTTCCAAATCCCGACAAACACTTGCTTTACTCGAAGAAAATGGCATTCAACCCGAAGTGCGCTTATACCTACAAGATGTACCGAGCATCGCTGAGATCAAAGAATTGATTAAACAGCTTGCTCTTTCCCCTATCGAGTTGATGCGTACAAAAGAAGCCTTGTACAAAGAACTTGGTTTATCCAAAGAATCGACGGACGAAGAGCGTATCCAAGCCATGCACAACAATCCGAGTCTAATCGAACGTCCTATCGTCATCCACAACGGCAAAGCAAAGATTGGACGCCCACCCGAGCAAGTGCTGGAATTATTCTAATGGGTACCCCCTATGTTTTAATTTTGTTTTACAGTAAGCATGGTTCAATTGCCGAAATGGCCAAACACATTGCCAGAGGCGTCAACAGTGTTGGTGGTATTGAAGCCAAAGTCCGTCAGGTTCCCAATGTGTCTGAGACCTGCGAAGCCACCGCACCCGAAATACCAGACGAAGGCTCTCCCTATGTTACATTAGACGAGTTGGCAGAGTGCTCTGGTCTGGCAATTGGCTCGCCTTCTTATTTTGGTGCCATCGCTGCGCCACTTAAACACTTTATCGATCAAACCTCCATGCTTTGGCTGACAGGCCGTTTGATCGATAAACCCGCCTGTGGGTTTACTAGTGCGAGCAGCATGCATGGTGGTCATGAGCAGTGCCTTCATTCCATGATGACACCCCTTTTGCATCATGGCATGGTTTGGGCTGGTTTACCCTACAACAATAAAGCGCTCCTCAGTACCACTGCAGGAGGAACGCCTTATGGTGCAAGCCACCTTGCTAGCAAGACGAACGAACATCAGCTGACAAATGATGAAAAGTCTTTATGTGAAGCACAAGGTAAACGCATTGCTGAGCTGACTATAAAACTGGGCAAATAGTCCCTTTTATTCCTCATTTCAAAATCGCTCAATAAAAAGGCGAAGTGACATTGACTATCACTCCGCCTTTTTCCTTTTACTTGTCCCATCATTGCCTAGATATATTAGATGCTTAAAGCCTTGGCAACTCTATATGTTTAAAAAGTTGCTCAGCATCTTGTCGATTCGCGGCTTCCATTGCCGCAACAACGACATCCTTGGTTAAATGAGGTGCAAATGATTCAATAAATTTATACATATAGCCACGAATAAAGGTATTGCTACGAATGCCAATTTTTGTGCAACTGTCTTCAAAAAGATGTGAAGCGTCAAGGGCTACCAAATCAGAATCCTGCTCAGGGTCAAAGGCCATAGATGCCACGATACCCACCCCCAAGCCGAGACGAACATAAGTTTTAATGACGTCTGAATCGGCTGCGGTAAAGACAACATTTGGATCTAAACCTGCCTCTTGGAACGCTTGGTCCAATTGAGAGCGTCCGGTAAAACCAAAAACATAAGTCACAATGGGATGCGCAGCTAATGCCTCTAAAGTCAATTTGCTCGATTGGGCCAGCGGATGCCCTTTGGGTACAACAACGCAACGATTCCACATATAACAAGGCAGCATGACTAGATTGCCGAACAATTCTAGCGCCTCGGTCGCGATAGCAAAATCCACTACACCATCATTTGCCATCTCGGCAATTTGCATGGGTGTCCCTTGATGCATGTGCAGCGTCACATCCGGATAACTGTCAATGTATTCATGAATCACTTTTGGCAAAGCATAGCGCGCTTGAGTATGCGTTGTAGCAATATCCATGGCGCCTTTGCGTTCATCGCTAAACTCATTGGCTACACGTTTAATGTTTTGCGTTTGATTCAAGATCTCACCCGCTAAGGCAATAATCTTTTCGCCCGCTGGGGTAATGTGTGTTAAATGCTTGCCGCTTCTTGCAAAGACCTCAATACCTAACTCATCTTCGAGCAAACGGATCTGCTTACTTACGCCTGGTTGTGAAGTATAAAGGCTTTGCGCGGTGGCCGAGACGTTCAAATCATGACGCGCTACTTCCCATATATATCTTAGCTGCTGTAACTTCATCGGACACCTTATTCTAAAAAGAGTTAAAAACATAATAAAATATTACTTTATAGAATAGTAAAAAACCTCTAGTGTTTCCAGCTCGAATCGCCATAAAGACAGAGTACGATGGATTTTATTTGGTATATTTTAGCAGGCTCCGTTGTAGGGCTTGCCATTGGCATCACGGGAGTGGGCGGTGGATCACTTATGACGCCACTTTTACTACTCTTTGGTTTTCCTCCCCATATTGCCATTGGCACGGATCTTATGTATGCAGGGATTGCCAAAAGCACCGGCGTCTACTTACATGCCAAAAAGGGCAATGTGAATTGGCGTATTGTTGGCGCTATGGCAGCAGGCAGTTTACCAACCTCACTTGTCACTATATGGTTACTGTCCCAGTTTGACAAGCCAGATAACTATCAACACATCTTAACCACAACCTTAGGGTTAATGCTGTTAATAACAGCTCTTGTCATTATTTTTCGCAGTAAGTTACTAAGCCGCTTTGATTTGCGCTTACCGGAAAGAACCAGCTTGAAACTGATTTTTGTTTGCGGCATTGCACTAGGGGTATTAGTAACGCTGACTTCGGTTGGAGCTGGCGCACTAGGGACAGCGATTATGATGATTCTCTTTCCCGTCATGCGAGCCAAGAACATCGTTGGTACTGATCTCGCTCACGCTGTGCCACTTACATTGATTGGGGGAATTGGGCACCTACTGCTTGGCAATGTGGACTATACCCTACTGGCCGGCCTTTTAATTGGCTCCATCCCAGCCATTTACCTTGGCACCTATGCTTCCAGCTATCTTCCCAACAAAGTATTACAGCCCCTTTTAGCCACAGCATTAATGGCATTTGGCCTAAAATACCTCTTCTTTTAAAAAAAGATCCTTAAAATGGGGGGCAATAAGGTTCATAAAAGATGTAAAACACGATAATGTTCCAACACGTAAAAAAATAGTAACTAGGAATCCCTTGTAATGAGTAATCGACATCTTGAGGACTTAAATATTGCCTCATTCTCTCCTTTAGTCACTCCAACAGAACTAAAGGCTGAACTACCTATTAGCGAGTCCGTAAGCAAAGCGATTGCGCAATCTCGTGAAACAATAAAAAACATCATGGATGGTAAAGACCACCGCCTTGCCATTGTTATAGGTCCCTGCTCTATTCATGATCCAGAAGCCGCCCTTGACTATGCAAGACGCTTGAAAGCATTGGCTGAAAAAGTAGATGACTCGATTTATATCATCATGCGCGCCTATTTTGAAAAACCAAGAACCACGGTAGGCTGGAAAGGCCTTATTAACGATCCCAACCTTGATGGTACCTTTGATATTAATAAAGGCTTGCGTATCGGCCGTAAGTTATTAATTGATCTTGCGGAACTTGGCTTGCCATTGGCCACCGAAGCTCTTGACCCCATTTCCCCCCAGTATATCCAAGACTTGATCAGCTGGTCAGCCATTGGTGCTCGTACAACCGAATCACAAACGCATCGAGAAATGGCGTCTGGCCTATCTGGCCCTGTAGGCTTTAAAAATGGTACAGATGGCTCAATGACAGTAGCAATAAATGCGATGCAATCTGTTTCACATCCGCACTCTTTTTTGGGAATTAATGAAGCAGGCCAAGTCACGGTTGTTAACACCAAAGGGAATGATTACGGACATGTTGTCTTGCGCGGTGGTGGCGGTAAACCCAACTACGAAGCGCAATTTGTCATTGAAGCAGAAGAAGCGCTTGCCAAAGCCAACCTGAAAGCGAACATCATGGTGGACACATCCCATGAAAACTCCAGTAAAAAACCAGAACGCCAGGTCATTGTCGCCGAAGACGTTACTCAACAAATTCTCGATGGTAACCAATCCATTATGGGATTAATGATCGAAAGCAACATTGGATGGGGCAACCAAAAAGTCCCTGCAGATAAAAAAGACCTCACCTACGGTGTATCCATTACGGATGCCTGTATTGACTGGCAAACATCGGAGAAGACAATCACTGATATGGCCAATGCGTTAAAATCTGTTTTGCCCAAACGCAAGCGCTAATAATTCATACATTCTTCTTCAAGAAACGTAGTTAAAATGCAAAAAGGGACGATAGAAATATCGCCCCTTTTTGCATTTGACTGTCCTGTGCACTCAACCACAAACACTGACAGGGTGAATTCAGTACAATAACAATGGTTACATAAAGGCATTGTCCGTGACGGTATGGTCAGTTGCATCTTTCACTGCGGTCAAACCAGCCACTTTTTCAATCAAGGTTTTTTCAACACCTTCTTTCAAAGTTAAGTCGACTGCACTACACCCCTGACAACCGCCACCAAAGCGAAGTACAGCAACTTGCCCATCAATCACTTCTACTAAGGTTACCTCCCCGCCATGAGCGGCAAGGCCTGGGTTAATATCTGAGTAAAGAATATAGTTAATTTGATCTTCGATTGGACTATCCGCTGAAACTTTCGGCATTTTAGCGTTGGGCGCTTTAATGGTTAGCTGCCCTCCCATCTTTTCCGTCGCATAGTCTATATAAGCTTCATCCAAAAAGTTCACTGAATTTTTCTCAATGTAGACTTTCAGTTTAGGAAGATTCAAAATTTCGTCTGTCTCATTCACTTCATCAGGACGGCAGTAAGCAAGACAAGTCTCCGCATAAGGCGTACCTGGTTGTTGGATAAAAATACGCACAGCAATCCCCTCTACACCCTGTTTTTCCAGCAGTGAAGCAAGGTAGTCTTGAGCGCCATCAGTAATAGTAATATTCATAACAACCCTTCTAAATCAGTCATACATCTAATGAGTACATAGTAACTCAGATTGACAATAAAGCCAAAGACCAACTAAAAAAGTAGGGTATTTTTCCACTATTCATTTTTGCTTGAACCGTTGATTAGAGGAGTTAATTAATTGAATAAGGCTTATTAGAAAAACCGCTAAAGATATAGATAAATATTCATTTTTAGAATAAAGGAAATTTGCTAGAGTTACGCCATTAAAATTTATTAACCACGGCTTATTTCTCTATGTACCAATACGACGCAATTGACCAACAGCTTGTTAATGAGCGTGTAGCACAGTTTCGCGACCAGACACGCCGCTACTTAAATCAAGAACTAAGTGAACAAGAATTCTTACCACTGCGCCTACAAAATGGCCTCTATGTTCAGCGTTATGCGCCAATGTTGCGTATTGCCATTCCTTACGGCATGCTATCCAGTGATCAACTAAGAACTTTGGCAGGCATTACCCGCCGCTATGACAAAGGCTATGGACACTTCAGTACTCGTCAAAACCTACAACTGAATTGGCCAAAGCTTGAAGATGTGCCAGATATTTTGGCTGAGCTTGCTCAAGTACAAATGCACGCCACACAAACCAGTGGTAACTGTATTCGTAATACAACGACAGACCAATACGCTGGCGTTATTGCGGACGAAGTTGTTGACCCACGCCCTTACTGTGAACTGATTCGTCAATGGTCTACCTTCCACCCAGAATTCGCCTTCTTACCGCGTAAGTTTAAAATTGCGGTGAACGCCACAGAATCGTCTGATCGGGCTGCGGTTCAGGTGCATGACATTGGTCTACAAATTAAAAAAAATGACGCTGGCGAAATCGGCTTTAAAGTCATCGTTGGTGGCGGTTTAGGTCGCACTCCGATGGTTGGTTTAACCATCAATGAATTTGTACCACGGGAAGATTTGCTAACCTATTTAGACGCCATCATTCGCGTCTACAACCAAAAAGGCCGCCGCGACAACAAATACAAAGCGCGTATTAAAATCCTAGTTAAAGCCATGGGAATTGATGAATTCCGCAAACTGGTCGATGCTGAATGGCGACATATACGAGGCAAAGAAAGCACCGTCCCCATGAGTGAGTTCACACGCCTGCAAAGCTTTTTTACCGAGCCAAACTATGAAACGCTAACAGACAACCCTGAAACACTCACTGCTAAGTTAGCAGACAGTACAGGCTTTGCCCGCTGGTTTGAGCGCAATACCTTTGCCCACAAAAAGCCTGGCTATCGCATTGTCACTTTATCATTGAAAAAACCAGGTCAAGCTCCTGGTGATGCCACAGCAGAGCAAATGGAAAAAGGCGCAGACTTCGCTGATCAGTATAGCTTTGGCGAGTTACGAGTTAGCCATGAGCAAAACCTTGTGCTAGCAGATGTACGCCAAGACCAATTAGTTGAATTATGGGAAGCCGCTAAAGAGGCTGGGTTCGCAACCCCTACTTTGGGTCTATTAACCGATATGATCTGCTGTCCAGGTGGTGATTTCTGTGCGTTGGCTAACGCAAAATCCATCCCTATCGCACAGCAAATCCAAGAAACCTTCAACGACTTGGATTATTTATACGATTTAGGAGACATCGACCTAAACATTTCCGGCTGTATGAATGCCTGTGGCCACCATCACGTTGGCAACATCGGCATTTTAGGTGTTGATAAAAAAGGCGAAGAGTTTTATCAAATTTCCATGGGGGGCTCCTCTGGCCATGATGCCAGTATTGGCAAAATTCTCGGCCCTTCATTTGCGCAAGAAGAAATCAGCAGCGTGATCCAAAAGCTGATGGATGTCTATGTGAGTCATCGTACAGATGAAGAACGTTTTATCGATACCTTCCGTCGTATTGGAATGGCACCATTTAAAGAGGCTGCATATGCTAAAGTTAATTAAAAATGGCAAGATTATCGACAATGAACAAATCTGGATTCAGGATAATGACACGCCAATAACCAGCAATGCTATCGTGCCTTTAGCAAGATGGCACGCTGAGCAAGAAGCCATTGGTAAGGTCGCTGGTATTTGGATAGACGCAGGAGAAGGCACAGAACAACTTGAAGGTGTAGACCTAACTCAATTCGCTGTCATCGGTATCAATTTCCCTGCCTTTACTGATGGCAGAGGTTTCAGCTACGCACGACTATTACGAGAGCGCTTTAACTATCAAGGTGAGATCCGAGCCTTAGGTTATTTCATTCCAGATCAGCAAGGTTATCTTTTACGTGTTGGTTTTAACGCTTTCCAATTCAATGCTGACGTTGACCTAGAAAAAGCATTACTACTGCACAAAAGCTTTTCTGTTGCCTATCAAGGGGATGCAAATGACCCTAGACCGATGTTTTTGCGTCGTTAAACATTAAATCTTTTGTCAACACTCCAATAAAAGGTCCATTCATGGGCCTTTTTCTATTGCGTATTTAGGTCTCGCTGATTATCGTAGGAAACGAGTCAAAGTGATTGATTGTTAAAGGGTCTTAACGTGTCTAAAAAAAATATAACTTGCCTTCTTGTAGGGTTATTACTATCAGCCGTTGCGCAAGCAACTACTGTCTACGTGTCTGACGTTCAATTTGTCGCGATTCGTCAAGGACAAGACAATAATTCGCCCGCCGTTGAGCGCGGTATAAAAAGCGGTACACCTTTACAAGTCTTGGAGAAAAGTAATGGCTACACCAAAGTAAAAACCCCTAGTGGGAATGTAGGCTGGGTGGCGGACTACTTCTTAAGCGACGATCAAGTCACACGAGAGCAAGTGATTCAGCTTCAAGAGCAGCTCACTAAACTATCGCAAAGCAAAGTCGACTTAAACAAGCAATATGATGAAAGCCAGCAAAATGTTGCTGCCCTTACAACACAAGTATCAAACCTTGAAAAGGACAAAGCCCAACTGACGCAGCAACTTGCCTCAATGAAGGCCCTGACCGACAAAGCAAAGACAATTGTTGAGAAAAACGACAATGTCGCTTATCAAATTGATACACTAAAACAACAGTTGGCTGCTGCTAAAGCCCAAGCCAAGGACAAAGGCGATAGCAATCAACAGAAATGGTTTGCCATTGGAGCAGGAACGCTTCTTGGTGGCGTACTCATTGGTATTCTCATTCCGTTGACACGTCGCAAAAAAACCAGCTCGGGAACGTGGGTATAACACAAAGTATTATTATCTAAGGGAACCAAATGGAAGCATCCATCGTACACTCCTTCTTTTTGATTTTTGCAGGAGCGGCTGTTGTTGCTTCCATTGCTTTATATACAAGGCAACCCATGATTATTGCCTATATTGCTTTAGGGGCTTTGTTTGGTCGTTATGGGTTTTCTTTAATCACTGAACCAAAACTCATGGACCAAATGAGTCATATAGGGATTATTTTTCTACTCTTTCTTCTTGGCTTGGATATGCAACCTAGCCACCTTATCAACATGCTTAAAAAAGCCGCCTGGATAGCCCTATTAAGCTCCATTGTCTTTGCAGCCGTTGGCTACATGGTGGCCATTGCTTTTGGCTACACGAAAACAGAAAGCTTGATCATTGGCATTGCGATGATGTTCTCAAGTACCATTGTTTGTATCAAACTGCTGCCAACAACGGTGTTACACCACAAGCATACAGGGGAACTGGTTGTCGGATTATTACTCCTGCAAGATATGATTGCCATTGGCGTTTTACTGGAACTAAACAGTTTTGCCGCTGGTGCGGATAACTCAGCGGTGCAGTTTTTAAGACCTCTCATTGCCCTCCCCTTGCTTGTAGGCGGTGCTTTTCTATTCGTAAAGTATATTTTGATAAAATTAATCACTAAATTTGATCGATTCCACGAATATATCTTTTTAGTGTCCATTGGTTGGTGCCTCTCCATGGCCGTATTGGCTGAATCTTTAGGCTTGTCAGCTGAGATGGGGGCCTTCATCGCTGGCGTTGCCCTTGCAACCAGCCCCATATCCCAATACATTGCAACCCATTTAAAACCACTAAGAGACTTTTTCTTAATCCTATTTTTCTTTACCATAGGCGCCAGTTTTGATTTCAGCTTATTAGGAGTAGTGATTGTGCCAGCCTTAATACTGGCCATTAGCTCAATGCTGATCAAACCTGTTGTTTTTCGATTCTTATTGAAAGGCATCAAAGAAGACGCGAGTACGTCTTGGGAAGTGGGCTTTCGCCTAGGCCAAGTCAGTGAGTTTTCGCTGCTTATCGCCTACCTTGCGGCCAATATTGGTTTAATAGGCACAGCGGCCTCAAACGTGATTCAAGCAACGGCAATACTGAGCTTTGCTCTGTCTACTTATGTCGTGATATTGAATTACCCAAATCCCATCGCAATTTCAGATAAATTGCGTCGAGATTAGGCCAGATTTCCATGTCGATTGAAGATTTTCTACAATGCCAAACGCTTTTATTGAAAGGTTTGAAGCTTAGTCTTTCTTTAGTCACATAAAATATAATAGAATAGCGCGAAATACCTGACTGCTAACAAAAAAGTCTTGTATAATATCGCGCAAATTTCGTCCTCAATTATTTAGAGTAATGTAATGGCTGACTTATCAAAATACAGAAACATCGGTATTTTTGCTCACGTTGACGCGGGCAAAACTACTACTACTGAACGTATTCTTAAACTTACCGGTAAAATTCATAAAATCGGTGAAGTTCACGAGGGTGAATCTACTACTGACTTCATGGAACAAGAAGCTGAGCGCGGTATTACCATCCAATCTGCAGCGGTCACTTGTGAGTGGAAAGGTCACCGCCTAAACGTTATCGACACACCTGGACACGTTGACTTTACCGTTGAAGTATACCGTTCCCTTAAAGTACTCGATGGCGGTATCGGTGTATTCTGTGGTTCTGGCGGTGTTGAGCCTCAATCAGAAACCAACTGGCGCTATGCGAACGAATCCGAAGTATCTCGTTTGATCTTCGTTAACAAACTAGACCGTCTAGGCGCTAGCTTCTACCGCGTTGTAGAACAAGTGAAAAAAGTACTTGGTGCTACTCCTTTGATCATGGTACTTCCAATCGGAACAGAAGATGAATTTTCTGGCGTTGTAGATCTTCTAACTCGTAAAGCTTACGTTTGGGATGAAACTGGACAACCAGAAAACTACGAAATCAAAGATGTTCCAGAAGACATGCTTGATCAAGTGGAAGAATATCGTGAAAAGTTAATTGAAACGGCAGTTGAGCAAGACGACGATCTAATGATGGCGTATATGGAAGGCGAAGAGCCTTCTGTTGAAGACCTTAAGCGCTGCATCCGTAAGGGTACTCGCGACCTTGCTTTCTTCCCAACTTTCTGTGGTTCTGCCTTCAAAAACAAAGGCATGCAACTTCTTCTTGACGCAGTTGTTGATTACCTACCAAGCCCAACTGAAGTTGATCCTCAGGATCTTACTGATGAAGAAGGTAACCCAACGGGTGCGAAAGCAATCGTTGATGCGCAAGAGCCTCTTAAAGCGCTTGCCTTCAAGATCATGGATGACCGTTTTGGTGCCCTAACGTTCGTACGTATCTACTCTGGTATGATCAATAAAGGCGACACTATTCTTAACAGCTTCACTGGTAAGACTGAGCGTGTTGGCCGTATGGTTGAAATGCAAGCAAACGACCGTAACGAGATCTCTTCTGCACAAGCAGGTGACATCATTGCGATTGTTGGTATGAAAAACGTACAAACTGGTCACACGCTATGTGATCCTAAACACCCTTGTACTCTTGAAGCAATGGTATTCCCAGAGCCAGTAATCTCTATCTCTGTTACACCAAAAGATAAAGGTGGTAACGAGAAAATGGGTATCGCAATCGGTAAAATGGTTGCAGAAGACCCAACGTTCCGTGTTGAGACTGACCAAGATTCTGGTGAAACTATCCTTAAAGGAATGGGTGAGCTTCACCTAGATATCAAAGTAGATATCTTGAAACGTACTTACGGCGTGGATCTAATTGTTGGTCAACCTCAAGTTGCTTACCGTGAAACGATCACGAAAGAAGTTGAAGATACTTACACTCACAAGAAACAATCAGGTGGTTCTGGTCAGTTCGGTAAAATCGACTACCGCATCAAACCTGGTGAAGTGGGTTCTGGCTTCAAATTCTCTTCTTCTGTTGTGGGTGGTAACGTACCGAAGGAATTCTTCCCGGCAGTTGAGAAAGGCTTTAAGTCTATGATGGATGAAGGCGTCCTAGCTGGCTTCCCAGTTCTAGACGTTGAAGTTGAATTGTTCGACGGTGGCTACCACGCAGTTGACTCTTCTGCAATTGCCTTCGAAATCGCTGCAAAAGGCGCTTTCCGTCAGTCTATGCCTAAAGCTGGTCCACAACTGATCGAGCCTATCATGAAGGTCGACGTGTTCACTCCAGATGATAACGTTGGTGATGTCATTGGTGACTTGAACCGTCGTCGCGGCATGATCAAAGACCAAGAGAAAGGTTTGACTGGCGTTCGCATCAAAGCAGACGTTCCTCTAGCAGAAATGTTTGGTTACATCAGTACTCTACGTACGATGACATCTGGTCGTGGTCAGTTCTCTATGGAGTTCTCACACTACCTACCATGTCCTAACAACGTAGCAGAAACCGTTATTGCGGCTCAAAAAGAAAAGAAAGCTAAAAAAGACTAATCTTTAGCTTTTTGCTAAATTTAAAAAGCCGATGCACTTGCATCGGCTTTTTTATTTCCCCCATGCTGTCATGCAGAACATCTCTGTTCATTGCGGAGCAAAAAAAAGCCGACACACTTACGCGTATCGGCTTCACTTATTTAAGTTTTTACTAGAAAGGCACGGGATATTCTCTCAAGACCGCCATGATATCACTCAGGGCTTCTTCAGATAACACCATATCAAACGCCGCCATATCTTCTTTTAATTGCGCTAAAGACGTGGCACCAATAATAGTGGAGGTAACACCATCAACTTGATCACACCAACTCAAAGCCAGCTGAGCTGGAGTCATATTATGCTTAGCAGCGACTTCTAAGTATTGGCTAACAGACTTTTCAACCAGTGCTGTATCTCTGAAAAGGCCATTACGTTGAGCGTATGTCCAACGACTCCCTTCAGGACGAGCACCATTTAAATACTTGCCAGTCAATGCACCAGCCGCCAAAGGAGACCATGGTAAATACGCAACATCTTCATGCACACAATTTTCAACTAAATATGGCCAATCTTTTGTATGCAATAGGCTAAACTCATTCTGAATGGAAGCAACACGTGGCAAACTGTGCTTATCACTTAGTCGGATAAACTCATTAATCCCCCATGTAGTATCGTCAGATAAGCCAAAATGACGGATCTTACCAGCTTTAATGCAAGCCTCAAGACCCTGAAGAATGTCGAGCATTTGTATGGACTGCTCATCGCGATCTACATTGGTAAAAGAAATATCCCCTGGGAAATGTTTGGCAAAATGAGGTGTTGTACGATTTGGCCAATGCAGTTGATACAAATCGATATAATCTGTCTGTAAACGCTTTAGAGATGCGTCAACGGCTTCAATCACGGTTTTGCCAGAGATATTGCTCCCACCACGCACATAAGACATACCAGGCCCCGCTATTTTCGTCGCAAGAATAAAGTCTTGACGACGAGACGGGTGACGAGAAAGCCAATTACCGATGATGGTTTCAGTTTTCCCATAAGACTCTTTCGTTGGTGGCACAGAATACATTTCCGCCGTATCCATGAAGTTCACAGCATTATCTAGAGCGTACTCAATTTGCTCATCGGCATCCGCTTGAGTATTTTGCGTGCCCCATGTCATGGTTCCCAAACACACTCTTGACACTTCAAGCCCTGTACGACCAAGCGGTACATATTTCATTGCTTTCTTCCTTATATTTGGTTATACGCATGCAGAACATGCTGGATAAAAATCTCGTTAGCCAATGTAATAAAATTGATTGCTATGCGCCAGTTTCATAAATGAAAACAATAAGGAGCGCTCTACCTTATTACATAAATAAAACGCTCTCATGCAAAATCATCTATCCGCTAATTTTGCTCCGGCAACGTCACATTCAACTCTAACACCGAACAATCATCTGTGTTTTCGAGCTGAATTTGCACGTCTTCATTACCGATTTCAACATACTTACGAATGACATCAATAATTTCCTGCTGCATCTGAGGGAGATAATCAGGTTGATGACGCTTACTGCGTTCATGAGCCACAATGATCTGCAAACGATCCTTTGCAACCGAGGCGGAACTGGGTGTTTTCTTTGCTTTAAAATAATCAAAAATGCCCACATTAGCCCCCTAACAGCCGTTTAAAGAATCCTTTTTTCTGGACATCCAAGAAGCGCAAAGGACGCTCCTCTCCCATTAACCTATCAACCGCATCCGTATAAGCCAGTCCCGCTTCGGATTCTTGATCCAAAATAACTGGGGTTCCTTGGTTAGAGGCCTTCAAAACCGCTTCAGACTCAGGGATAACGCCCAACAAAGGAATGGCAAGAATATCTTCCACATCGGTCACACTCAACATTTCCCCAATAGCAACGCGCTCTGGGTGGTAACGAGTAAGCAATAAATGCTCTTCAATTGGCTCTTTGCCTTCTTCCGCGCGGCGAGACTTACTCTGTAAAATCCCCAGAATACGATCCGAGTCCCGCACAGAGGAGACTTCAGGGTTCGTTACAACAATCGCTGCATCAGCAAAATACAGGGCCATTTGCGCCCCTTTTTCGATACCTGCAGGCGAATCACAAATAATGTATTCAAACTCTTCAGACAGCTCATCTAATACCGCTTGAACACCTTCTATCGTCAAAGCATCTTTATCTCTAGTTTGAGAAGCAGGTAAAATAAATAAATCTTTAGTGCGTTTGTCTTTTATCAGCGCCTGAGAGAGAGTTGCTTCTTTATTGATCACATTCACAAAGTCATACACGACTCTGCGTTCGCACCCCATGATCAGATCTAGGTTACGTAAACCCACGTCAAAATCGATAATAACCGTTTTATGTCCTTTTAATGCAATGCCAGTCCCTATTGCTGCGCTGGAGGTGGTTTTACCCACTCCCCCCTTGCCTGAGGTGACCACGATGATCTTTGCCAATGCTGTATCCCCCGATCACTCACTCGTGAGTAGATCTAAATATAAATGAAAAATAGTTACTAAAGTGGTGTTATATCTAAGCTATCGTCGATTAATACAACTTGTGCAGGTTCTTTCCAAATAATTTTTCTCAATGCATCACTTAGCATGAAATTACCCGCAATAGAAACCAACTCTGCTTCTAAACTCTTACAAAAAATCCTAGCTTGAGTATCACCTTTTACCCCAGCCAATGCCCTGCCACGCAGCGCACCATAAACATGAATATTGCCATCCGCTAATACTTCGGCGCCAGCGCTTACTTGGGTGAGAATAATTAAGTCCCCCTCCGCATACACTTGCTGACCAGAGCGAATTGGCTTGGTTATCACCTTGGTTGCTTGAGGCACGAGGCGTTCCTCAACAACGGTTTTAACGACCACATCAGGGCCCGTATCTTTGGGCGTCGCTTCTGGCACCAAAATGGGACGCGCCTTACTTGCGGGCAACATAGGTATTTTAGCCTGAGAAAACCAGACCGGCTTATTTTCTTGATCACAACGCCAGCCAATGACTCCCAGCCCCAGATCTGCTAACGAAATAATCAATGTATCAAAAGCATCAAGGGGTAAATCTTGCTTCAACTTGGAGAGATCAATAATAATAGGTGCCTGATTAAAAAAGTGTGGCACTTGTTCAATCTTTTCTCTTAATTGAGCCACAATACTTTCTAACGACAAGGTTTGAATTTCAAGTAAAATGGTCGTTACGACACTTCCTTTTAATTGGAAGCCTAAGTCTGTCATGCAAACTGTCCTTTTTTTGTGCCCTATAAACGCTCAACAAGATAAGTTTTGTGCTTAGAGACTAGATGAGTTTTTAAAACCCTTATTCTATCAAGCCTGTCGATTAAAGAAAGACATCAAAGATAAGTCTTTGATGTCCGTTAATCTTTATTACACGCTCTATAATAGTGCCTGATTACTCATGCTTTGTACAATAATGAATAGCCAAACAACCCATTGATTTTACTAAAAATTTAAAGCTTATTTACAAGGTTGTTCTAGTACATCTGGGGAAAACTTTTGCATCATAAAAACCCCTGTATCGATAACGCTTATCCAGATAAGCAAAGTGATACAAACGCTAGCTCTGCGTATCCTGTATGGCAAATTCTGGAGCTAATCGACTGACCCCCAAACCACTTTGCTTGGTTAGGCGGATTTGCACAGGAATCCGCTCTTTGAGTGCAGAGATATGGCTAATAATGCCAATGGTTTTACCAGAAGACTGCAAGTTATCCAATGCATCCAAAGCAGACTCCAAGGTTTCATTGTCCAATGTGCCAAACCCTTCATCTAAAAACAATGAATCAATACTGGTTTTATGGGAAACCAAGTCAGACAGGGCTAACGCTAAAGCCAAACTCACCAAAAACGATTCACCACCAGATAGGGTTTTGGTATCTCGCGAGGCATTGGCCTGCCAAGTATCCACCACAGCAAGTGCTAACGCCTCTTCAGCTTTGCGCTCTAGCTGATAACGACGATGCAATATAGTAAGGTGCTGATTCGCCAAGTATACAAGGTGGTCCAGCGTTAAACCTTGGGCAAAGCGTCTAAACTTAGCCCCATCGGCCGAGCCGATTAAATAATTCAGCTTATCAAGATAAAGCATACCATCACGGCGTTCTTGCAACTCTTTCGCCGCCTCTTTGGCATCCTCCCGGCGCTGTAACTCCTCCTTGATCTGTTGCGAAACAACGCCCCATTGACGATGTAGGGTTTGCCGATCCTGCTCTAACTCAGACACCTGATCAGCAAGTGTGGTTAAATCCACATCAGCTTTTTTCGCCTCTTCTGGCTGAGTGGCTTGCAGTTCTGTTAACTGTTTTTCAGCTCGATTCACCAACACGTCAGCTTTAGAGAGTGTCTCTTTAAGAGTTTGGTAAGTGGCTTTTAATGACGCTATTTCATCTTGCGTCAAACACGCTTCATGCCAAACCGCTTCAGTTTCAAATTCAGCTTGTCGTAAGGTAGCAGACCAATGCGTTTGAGCCGTATCAACCTCGGCTTTTAATATATCAAACGCTTTTGTCAGCGCTTCGACCCTTGCCCTATTCGACGTCAAGACTTGTTGCGCTGTTTGGTATTGCGCTACCAGTGTTTCATGCTGCTGCTCCGCCTCTTCAAACTGAGCCTGAACACTGGTTTTCCACTCATTCAGCTCTTTGCCATCTAGAATTTCCGCAATGTCTTGTTTTATGGATGTGAGTTGCTGATCCAGCACCATGAACTCCTGCTCAACGCTTGCTAACTGTTGAGCCAATTCAGCTTTGCCGTCATTGAGCGTTTTAATCTCAAAGCTTAGCTGTTCCAGTTGCTGATGCTGTTGGTCGTAATGACTTTTCGCAGAGCGCCAATCCTGCATGGCGTGCTGCAGGGCTTCGATACGCTCAGAAACTGGCATTGCCATGAAGGCTTCTGGCAAGTCAACTGCGCGCATCGATTGCTGCAACGCCATATCTCCTTGCTGAAGCGATTCACTCAGCTTAGCAATGTTGTCATTTAACCCTTTAATAGACTGTGCCAATAATAGCCTTTGTGACTCATGCTTAGAGACTTGTTCACGCTCTGCTTGCAACTGCTGATTCAACGTTTGCCATTGAGATTCCAATTGCGCTTTTTCTTGCAACAAAGGTTGTAGCTCAGCAGCAATTTGCTGTTTCGCTTGCCAATCCGCTTGTAACGACGATACAAAAGCACTCACTGCATCATGACTAAATACATCCAAAGCCGCATTCGACGATAACGTCTGACCAAGGGCAATTAACTCGCTTTCTTGCTGGGCTAATTGCTCTGCCAGTTGCGATTGCTGGGCAGTCAGCATATCCAACTCACGCTTAGCAACCTCGCTATCCGTCTTACGCTGCTGTCCTTCTTTGGTAAGTATGTCGATCTCTTTTCGAAGTGTCTCTAATTCTGCCTGGCTCCCTGAGTCCGTCTGATAATGCGCATTCTCAAGCTGATGATGAACAGAGCCGCATAAAGGACAAGGATCGTGCTCACCCAATTCGTCACGCAAACGTGTCAAGGCCGTAATCTGACGTTCGGCTTCAACCAGCTTTTCTAGGCTCTTTTGATGACGCATTTTATCTTTGTAAAAGGCTCGCTGCTGCTCCAATTGCTGATGTTGTTCGATTAGATTGCTATTTAGCATCGCAAGCTTGCGTTTGAGCTCTTCTTGGGAATAGCGACTGTTCACAACGGTTTTATGAAGTTGTAAAAAGTATATAGAATCTTGCTGGCGTAATTGTGCTTGCTGATACGCCTCTTGCCACTGAGCGGGCTCAGTTTGCTCAGTTAACCCCATTATCTGAGCCTGCAACTGCTCTAATCGCTGAGTGATTTGCGTATACTGAGCTTTCTTCTGCTCAAAACTTTGATTGGCTTCAGCAAAAGCCTGCTGCGCCACTTGATGCTTGTTAGTTTTCTCTGCCAGCTCGTTTTGCAATTGCGTCAGCTGCTCTTGAGTATTAGAAAGCGACTGAAACTGATGGCGCCAGCCAGTCAATTCTGCCTCAACTTTTTCCCCATTGGGCCACTGGTTCAGCTTAGCTAACGACTCTTCGCTGGCTCTGGTTAACGTTTCGAACGCCGTCTGTTTTTGTTGGCTTAGCGTTTCTTGCTGGCGAAGCTTATCTTTATGCTGCTTAACACGTGTTTGTACCGTTTTATGCTGCTCTGTAAGGCTTTCTTCTTTGGAAATCAACGGCTGAATTTGGTTAGCAATAATCTCTTTCAACGATTCCCATTGGACGGATTTTTCTTCAAAAACGACTTTGGATTCGCTCTGCTGCTGTTCAAGCGCTTGAAACTGACTTTCGCTCTGGGTTAGCGTCTCTTTTGCTTCTTGCCACTCAACTTCTTGGCTTGCTAAACGCGAGACTAACGCTTGTTTTTTATCAAACTCAGCCATTAAGGCATTAGCCCTTTCTGCTAGTTCGAGCTTATCTAATTCTGGCTGAAAGGCGTCTAGTGCTTGTTTGGCTTCAGCATGACTGTCTTGATAACTTTTAAGTTCCGACTCCGTTTGTTGGAACTTTTGATACCAATCCAACAATGCCTTTTGCTGCTTATAGAGCGTTTCAGATTGTTGGTCTTTGGCTTTAAAGCCATGTTCCTGCTCTTTTAGCACTGTAAAGGCTTCATCACTTAATAGCTTTCTTTGCGCATTGGCCGACTCCAGCGCTGCAATGGCTTGCTTTTCCTGCTTATGCTTTTCAAAGACCCATTTGGAAATATCGCCGTAAATTTCCGTGCCAGTCAGCTCCTCAAGCAATTCTGCTCTGTCGTTGGCTGTAGCATTTAAGAAAGCAGAAAAACCGCCTTGAGCAAGGAGCATGGACTTGGTAAATCGCCCAAAATCCAACCCTGTCAGCTCAGCCACCTTGGCAATTTTTTCATTGATTTTGCTGGTAATAATGGTGCCATCGCGCTCACTTAATTCACAAACAATGGGTTGTAAATTACCATCGCTTAAACCACGGGAACGGCGTTGGCTCCAAAAGGCACGATAGCCTTTGCCCTTGATTTCAAATTCCACTTCTGCCAAGCATTCCGCCGTATGGCGCGTCATTAACTCATTTTGTGTAGGCGAGACTTTTAAGCGCGGTGTTTCATGATAAAGCGCTAAGCAAATGGCATCCAGCAAGGTCGATTTACCGGACCCCGTTGGACCGACAATAGCAAACACGCCGGCGTCATCGAACGGCGCTTTGGTAAAATCAATCTCCCATTCGCCTTTTAGAGAGTTTAGGTTTTTAAGACGTAGTTTACAAATCTTCATACATCGCTCTCTTTGCTTTCTTCCATCTCAACCAAACAGGATTCAAATAATGAGGTAAGCTGCTTCGTCTCTTCCTCATCTAGTGTCATGGCACTGGTTAGGCTTTGTTGAAACACATCCGCCACCGTCAATTCTGACAAGGTTTGGCGCTGTTCAAATGTCGATGAAGCTGGCACATCGCTCCGCTTACGCATCACTCTTAACAGTTCGATTGGCCTCTCTTCGATCGCTTCCATCAAACGCTTTTGTACATCACTTAAGTAATCATCTGCCACCACAGTGACTTCCAGCCAAAGGGTTTTGTCTGCTTGTACCTCGATTTCAGAAACCGACTTCAGCACCTCATCCAAACTGCCTTTTAGACTCAACATAGGCTGAAAATTGGGAATGGTCACCAAACGAACAGGGTCCACTGGCTCAGCAAAAAGATCGTCGACAAAACCGTCTTCAGATAATAACTCGCTGTCTATGATGACAAGCGATTTATCTCGGCCTAACTCATCAAAGCTCAAAGGAATAGGTGATCCGCTATATCGATAACGACCACTACCATTGATGGCTTGAGCACGATGAATGTGTCCCAGCGCCAAATAGTCAAAGGCAGGAAACACAGAGGTGGGTAGCGCTTCTAACGTACCCACATATAAATCACGAACCGACTCACTTACTTGCCCGCCCATGGCTGTTAAATGGCCTGTACCAATAATCGGAACAGGCTGACCTAAGGCTTGATTCTTTTTCTCCGCAAAAGCAAACACATCTTGGTAAAAGTCTGCAATCTGCTGCATCAAACTTTGCTTTTTCTCTTGTTCAGATTGCCCTTGAATACTGGTCATAACATCTCTTGGGCGTAAATACGGCACAGCACATATCCAAGTAGCGATTTCACCCTGTTCATCGAATAAAGGTACAACATGGGAATCAAGAGCATCTGGCGAGGCACTTGCCAAGACGTGAGTGCCAAGATAGGACAGCAAGCTTTTCGATTCATTAAGCATGCTCACCGAATCATGATTCCCCCCCACAATCACCAACTGGCAATTCAATGCTTTTAAATCAAGTACTAGCTGATGGTACATTTCTCGCGCATAGCTCGGTGGCGCACCGGTATCAAATACATCCCCCGCGATAATCATTGCGCCTATGGACTCTTGCTTTATCAAGGCAAGTAGCCACTTAATAAAAGCCTCATGTTCATCTCGACGAGACTTACCCATAAAATGCTGGCCTAAGTGCCAGTCGGACGTGTGTAGTATTTTCATTTAAAAATGGTCCATGATCTTTATTCAGTGTGGCAAACGCACGATATGGATTTGATTAGGCCGGATATAAAAGGCACTCAGCAGCCGATTCCATTCTTCTTGGGTCAAACCAGCGGCTTGTATAATGATCTCGATATTTGAGGTATTAATGGCATTGAACGCTATAGCCAATTCTTCTTTAACAAGCGGACTGTTTTCGGACAGAGAATTGTTGGCTGTGAACACAGATCGCCCTAAAAAATTCGCTCCCACTGAGCTCAAAGTCGTTTCCCAATAGGGTGAAAAACGCTCCGTGGCGGAATCGCAAATCAACCAAACAGATCGGTCAACTAAATCAAGCTCGGTTAATAAACGCCCTTTTCGCTCACCAAGCCGCGTTCTAACAACAAAGGAGTTGGTTTCAGAGTTCGTAATAAGCGCCCATTGAGAGGCGCTCACATCGCGTTTTGAGAGTAATAACACCAGTGGTTCGCCAGCAGAGTTTAACGCCATACATTCTATGGTGGTTTTATCCGCATCTGAAAGTTGCAACTCAACAAAATCCCCAAATGCATCATCGCTGGGGCCAAGCAGTATCAACTCAACCGTTGTTTCATCAAGAAAACGACGCTCTAATACTCGAAATAAATCTTCTTTACTAGGTAAGAGTCGGCTTAGTATCAGCGGTTCTGAAACGCTAGACTGACAGGATAAAATCGTCCTATTCGACGTTTCATCATAAAGTGCGCAAGCCCCGCAAACACCCGCCCGACAACTAAAATTCATATCAACATGATGAGATAAACAGGAGGTTAATAGGTTATCACCCACCTCTGCTTGAAAAGATTGATCATCCACCTGAATGGTGACCGAAGAAGCATCCATAGACATTACCCAACAATGGTTTCAATCTATTATGCCACAGCCAGACAAGCCTGTGATGCCCATAGAGCGAGAAAGGAAAACACCCAATCAAAAAAATGGCCACCTTAAAAGATGACCATTTCTCTAAAAATTCGATAAATCTAGCGATACTAGGTTACCTATAACACTCAAACGCCCAACTTACGACAATACGTGTTTAACTTAATCAACCCAGACTCAAGCTCAAATTTTTGAACATTGGGGCTTTTAAACTTGAATGCATTGGATATATGCGTCTTAATCATCGCCGCCATGCCCTCAAAACCTTCTGGCACCGATGCCATCATACCGTCCATCATAGAAACAAGAGACTCTTGTTTTTCTTCGATTAGCGACGGATCTTCGTACACGTCCCGCAGCAACTTAACAAAAACAGAAAAATTGACCTCTTCCATAACTTGCTATCCTTAAACCTACCTAAAACCACATACCCTATGAGTTTTCAGCTTTATCGGCAAGTTTAATTTGCTCAAATAGCCTGTTTGTTGGTCTAGGTGGTAGTTTGCTCCAACGCAATGTGGTTACCAAAGGTTTGTTGGATAAGACGGTTTTGTTTGTCGTATTGGAATACGACTAAGGTTTGTGATGTATTTTCGTCATTTTCACTTAACTCAATGGCCATTAGCTGGCTGTGTTGGTTGTAGTGATAGTGGAGGGTTTTACCATCGTGTAATCGAGACGTGACGGCCAAAGTCGTCATAGTGCTCAAGGTATGGGTGTGTAGCCCTTGTGTTTGTTGGCTGCTGTGTAGTCGGTTGCCTCGATCAAAGGTGCCTTTAAGGTAACGTCAGCGACGAGTCTTTCTACACACTACTGATTAATTAATTCTATATAAGGCCAGACCAGATCTCAAATAAAGCTATGAGTCAGAACTTCTAGGCTTTATCTTTTCTAGCGCTTCAATGATCGACCTATCAGGTACAAGGTTGTGAACGGAAACAAGGTGCAAAATTGATGAATCTACAACTAAGTCAGTCAAACCATTTGGGATTCTAAATTTATAAGCCGATATTTTCTTTCCTGTAGATGCTAATGTAACATATTCATTACATATTGGACAGACTCTTACATCTCGCAATCTATTGATAATCTCTACATGCTCTAGCGCCGAAAAAAACCAACATTGAAACTTCTCTTTTTCTTCTATCGTTTTAAACTCATCTTTCATTAATGTTAAATTGACACTAACATCGGTACTTTTACAAGATATCATTTTTAACCCTCACATCAATAACAAACCCCACAGAAAAAACTGAATCACATTTGAAATCCATCGATCTCTCTACATCGAAATTTAATTTCATATCAAGCTTTTAACCTATAGGCTAGCTCGGTTTACCAAGTCAAAACCATCAACATAAAAACTCTAGTTATATTTAGCTGCATTAATTTATAGTAATATCTAAACAAAAACTTTATATGCAGAATCACCTTCATAAGTAGCAATAATGGAAAATTTTTCACCTGAAGTCATAGATATAGAGTGTTTTCCCAATAATACTATTCCAGTGTTATTTAGCTGGTCATTTACTTGGTACAAAGCAGAAACATTTCTGCTTTCCAACTGTTCAAAAAACTTTTCATCTGGAACAAAGTACCTTGTCCTAGCTAAAAATGAAGCACAACCTTCATTAAGTATAGTTAACATAGCCTCTTCATTTTCATTACCGATTAGGAGTAACACGCCTCCATCAGAATATTGCACAGCCATCGGAGGCCAAGAATCTATTTCGCTTAACTTCAATTCTTTAAAGGCAAGATAGTGGTCATTTCTAACATAGGTATTCCAGCCATTCTTTAGGTATTTTTTTTCTATTACCTTTGCAGCAACAGCGGATTTACCAGGTAAGTTAATTAGCCAAGACACAGCAACCACAACTTTCAAGCCTATTTGGTTTAATAATTCACAAATTAACATAGGGATCGAGTCAGGAGAGCCGCTCTTACTTACAAAACTGTAACGGTTAAGCTCCCGACCTTTTGATTGATCAAAATTGAGCTTATCTTCTCCATTGTTTCTTTCATACAAGGATGCATTATTTGCTATGGGTTCTTCTTTGCCAAATTCAAACACTATTCATCACCTATTATTTTGAGGATTATGAGTTGATGGATAAGTATGGTGGGTCGTCCCACCTGAGGTATCTACACCATAGTGAGGAGGAACATTATCTTTTTTATGTCCATAAGGGTCATGATGCACTATTCTCCCTGTATCGGTCGAGCGGACTTCTGTACGAACTCCAGGACTCCCCTGTGGTGACCTTGATCCAGGCCTCGAAGGCTGATCTGGAAGCTGTTCTCTGCCTCCATGTTTACCCATCCCTGCTTGACGCTCTGCTGCTCTTCTCGCGGCCTTTTGCGATTTATGAGGAACATCTACTCGCCCACTCGTTGTAACTTTGCCTCCACGTAACTCCTCATTATATACAGAAGAAGCATTACGCTGCCCTTCATTATCTCCTTCTGAAAGACTTTGCCATTGACCATTTTTTAATTGAGAATATTGATCTGGACCATCATGTCTAAATATACCTTCCGTATGATGAATTATGTTGTCATTCTCATGTCCTATTATACTTGCACAAGCAGCCCAATGACAGTCTCCCATATTTTCAACAAGTAACTCGGATATATGCGTAGGCTCAGATACTTGAATAGAACTATCACTCAATTCCAAATCACCGGGGTTGTCAAGCAGCACATATCCCGGAATGGTATCGCCTGCCTTATAAACTTTTTTATATAGGCCTGTACTAATTGGATCTCCACTTTCAATTAGCTGCCCGAGATCTTCTGTAATTGTTGCACCATCCCAGGCATAAACAGTCAACGTAGTACCCGTAGGAACGACAAATGACTTAGACTGATCAATAGAACCATGACCTGCAAAAACAGTTCTTTGAGCACCTTCCTTACAACTCAACCCCATCGGATCGACCCAATTCACTGGATTGGGAGCGTACTGGTAGTGGTTGATGCCACCCACTATACCAATTGGGTCTTGGTGGATAAAGCGTTGTTGTTTTGGGCAGTAGTAGCGGAATCGGTTGTAGTGAAAGCCACTTTCTTGGTCGAAGTATTGCCCTTGGAAACGTATTGGTTGGTAGAAGTCTTTGCTTTTACCTTCTCGTTCAGCTTGTTGTTTATTGTCTTCGTAGCCATAGGCATTGGCGGTGTTTTCCCAGACCACTTCTGCGGCTTTGTTGGTTACGAATCTCGGTGTATTAAGTTGATCAAGGTGGTAGTAATAAATGCCATCTTGTTTGATCAGGGCAACCGGATGGAATTCATTTGGGCGGTTGATGTACCAGGTGTATTGCCCATTTAGGTATTCCCCTAGCAGTTGGTTACCATCCCAGATAAAGTCAATTTTGCCTTGTTCGGT
This sequence comes from Marinomonas spartinae, assembly GCF_016461715.1. Lineage (GTDB taxonomy): Bacteria > Pseudomonadota > Gammaproteobacteria > Pseudomonadales > Marinomonadaceae > Marinomonas > Marinomonas spartinae_A. The sequence goes on from NZ_JAEMUI010000009.1 coordinate 92,502, forward strand.
ATGTTTGGCAATCCGACGGCCCAGTGGGTCGTAGTCGTATTGGGTAAGGACCCCGTCTTTTGCAAAGCGGGTGAGTTGGTTAAAGGCGTTAAACGAACGCTGGGTTTTAACACCTACACCCAGTTCGCTGATTTGGTTACCGCAATCATCATAGTCGAAGTCGATGTCGGCAAATTTGAGCAGTCGATCCCCTTCCGTGATCGCTTGGATAGACGGATCATTCTCTGCAAATGCGACAACACTTTCTTCGCTCTCAACCGCGCTTAGGTCGCCTTTGTTCTCTTCTTTCTCATTAGGATGACTTTTTGCTTTATCGTTCTCAATCACGGTGCGTTGGGCGATGGGATTGCCCACACTGTCCCACTCAAATTCGGTGTGTTTGCGCTGTGAACTGTGTGATTGATGGCCTTGCGTATAAGCCACGCTTTCTTTAATCAGTTGACCAAGGGCGTTGTATTCAAAGGCTTCTTGCTTCGCTTGTGCGAAGCCGCCCTCTTCTTGCTGCGATGTTTGCGTTTGGCTTTGTCGGCCGATCAGCTGATCGATACCATCGTATTGGTAAGCATACTGATCGTAAAGTCGTTGCTCTGGATGCGTGAGCGTTTGCTGTGTTAAACGATGGAACACATCAAAGGTTTGCTCTAACGTAATTTGGTTACCAAAGGTTTGTTGGATAAGACGATTTTGTTTGTCGTATTGGAAAACGGCTAACGTTTGCGAAGAATCTCCTGCGCTTAATTCAATGGCCGTCAGTTGGCTATGTTGGTTGTAACGATAGTGAAGCGTTTTACCATCGGGTAATGCTAAACGTTTTCGATGGCCAAATTCATCGTATTGATAATGGAGCGTATGTTGTTGGGCGCCTTGTGTTTGTTGGCTGCTGTGCAGTCGGTTGCCCCGATCAAAGGTTTGTTTTAAGGTGACCTCAGGGTTATGCGCACGAACAAGGTTGCCATTCACGTCGTATTGATAGCGGTTGGTATTGTTGACGATCTGTTGATGAGATTCGCCACAATGCTTTGTCTATGCTTAAGCGCTCTATTAGATGCACTGTATAGATGCACTGGCACCACCTTAGCCACAAAAGCGTTAGCTAACCAAGCGAGTTCATGAGGAGGACGACCTGTCCGATACGAAAAGGTTGAACCAATTCTTCGATACGAGACCATGCCAAGATATGAATCAGTTTTTCAAGTTTTGGGTTCAATAAGCCTATTTCTTGGTGTAAGACAGGAATCAATTGGCCTTAAATGATTTGCCCGCGTTGCATTATTTATTGGGGCGTCGTAGCATTCATAAAGTGGGTAAGGTGATGTTGTGTGAGAACTCTATCATCGCCAGAAACATTAGACCACGTCTCTTCTTTTTTTTTCGTTTTCTATGAATAATTTTTACTTATATCGACAGTTTTGCAATTACCTCCATTAGCTCGACTTTATTGTCTACCCCTAATATTCCGCTACTTTTAAACAATATTCACCTGCTTCGTTTTCATCAGCATATAAATTATCATCATATTTGAAAGTTGATGGTTCTGTATCTACCAATCTATGCTCACGCCAGTAAACATGGTTGGCATCTTTTGAAAAACGATCTGAAATGATTGTAAAGCTCTCTGGATCTGCTCCATTCATAGCCGTGCCGTGGTAAAAGACTTGATTAGATATACGGACAAATGCACTCTCACTTAGATCGAGCACAATAACATCTTCAGGCTTAACATTTTCTAGCTTTTTGTTTCTCCCATAAACTTCGTTGTTATAAACATAAAAATCATTAGTGATTTTTTCAATATCATCGCTTGGGACCAGTATTACCGTTGTAGCATCTAGATGAAGTGAATCCCATTTCCACATCTTTTCTAGTTCATCAGCGTCAGAACGACTTACTTCAGATGGTTTTTTATTTTCAACGACATTACCTCTGTAGTAGAGGTTTCTTTGATCCTTTGAAATAGTATCATTTAATACTTTAAAGGTGTTTGGATCACTTTTAAGAATAGGTGTATTAAAGTAGTAAGCTTGATTTTTATCTTTTCTGTAGTATGGGGATATAATAGTAAAACCATCAGGGACCATCTCTTCAACAATCTCACCATAGGAATAAATATGGAATGTGTCTGTTGAATATTCATCACTGATAATTTTAAAACTGTTGGCTTCGTTACTAATGACTTGACCTTGATAAATCACCTGCTCCTTATGTCTAATATAGTGCTCGTTGGCATTTGAAATTGCTGCAGGGGTCAATTTAAGGGGAATTTTTATATCAATATAATAATATAAATAATCTTTATCCATGGAGTATAAACCATGAAGGTAAACGAAAGTGGTTGGTTCAGCCCCTTCAATAACATCACCATAACAGAACACTTTATCGTTACTAATGAGGTAACCAGAGTTAGCACTGTTTGCGTTAAGTTCTGATTTAACAAATTTTACTGAGCTAGGACTGGCTCCTACAACCGACTTACCATTGAAATAGACATTATTGATGTCTTTAGCATAGGACTGATCTATCACCTCAAAGGTATCTGAATCCGCTCCTTCGATTTCTTTCCCTCCGATTTGAAAGAAATTGCCATTCCTGACAAAAACAACTTTACCATCCTGCCTATAATATTGATTACTCACTTTACTATTATAAGCGGTAGCATTATACATACTTGGACTACTAACGTAAAATGAAAAAGCAGCGACAACTATTACACAAATAATAAAGATAAATAATAATACAATACCAATCCACATTAAAATTCCCATTCAACTACCCCCTAATTTAGGAATTATATTCTCGTATAAAACAACACACTTATAAAAAGAATAGTATTGCCATGGCTTTAGTGCTTTTTTACTGTTTAAAATTATATGCAAATAACCTTGAACAATTCCTGATACTAGGGAATATGCAAAAAACCTATCTCATAAGATAATCGCTTTTTAAGGCTTTGAGCCTCAAGCAGGCCACCCATTAAATTGTATTAATACGGAGAAATGGCATTTTTCAAGGTAGTTGTCACCTAAAATAAAAAATCACTTATAAAGATGGCAACTCTAATATAAAAACAATGCAAGCTAAATAGTTTGAGTAAAAATCAAACCCCCAATTTACGGCAATAGGTTTTTAACTTAATCAACCCAGACTCAAGCTTAAATTTTTGAACATTGGGGCTTTTAAACTTGAATGCATTGGATATATGCGTCTTAATCATCGCCGCCATACCTTCAAAACCTTCTGGCACCGATGCCATCATACCGTCCATCATAGAAACAAGAGACTCTTGCTTTTCTTCCATTAGCGACGGATCTTCGTACACGTCCCGCAGCAACTAAACAAACGTTGAAAAATTGACCTCTTCCATAACTTGCTATCCTTAAACCTACCTAAAACCACATACCCTATGAGTTTTCAGACTTATCAGCAAGCTTAATCTATTTAAGAAATTACTTGTAGAAGTTTTGAGGGATACCTTTAAAACTCAAGAGTCTAAAAATCAAAGCTCAATCACTTCAGTGCCATCAAAAAATCCATCAGGAACATCCTCCAACTTAACAACTGGCATAGAAGAAGAGTATTTAAATGAACTAGATGTGTATGAAATTATCATATTATCTTTAGAGTTCTCTAATAATACTGCTATTTCATCACTATCATAAAAATTTTTAGATCCTTCCTCAGTTTTTCTAACAAACACTTTTATAGATATAATTTTTTCTTCAATCATACCTATCCATTTTTTTTTATTTGAGTATTTTGGATGATCATATTTAAATGAGTTACCAACCCTTGCTAAATAAGTATTAGTTTTAATCCCATTTCTAATATCAAACCAAGCCACAACAGACCTTTTAACATCATCAACAGTAAAACCAATTACATCTTCATTTTCCAAATATATAAAAATGCTATTACCGCCGTAACCAAATAAGTCTTCCTCAGATACATTTCTTCTTTTTTTATACCTACTCATACCAAATTCACTATATGGCTTAACGATATCAACTATTTTATTTTCCTTAAGAGTCGATACTATTTGATCATTGATCGTGAGACCTTTCGATATACTATCCATTTATCACCTAGCCATTAATAATATTTAATATCATTTCATACTCATGCACGATTATATCTGTACTTGAGTCGACATATTCAATAGCAGAATTAATCGAAACATTTTGTGGGTCTGCAACCCTTGGAAGACCATCTTTACCATACATAAACTGAAGGTCTTTAATTGCTATTCCTTTTTCCTCAAAGGTATCATGAATTTTTTCTAGCTCATCTAAAGTCTTTTGGGAGACGATATTTTTTACTTCCTCAGGTGTGATATTTCTTCCTATATCACGTCCATTAAATAGCATTCTTTCTTGTATTCCCCCTTGAATAACTTCTCCATCATCGGTCGTTAATTCACCAAACTCAGTAATCGGTACCACAGGAAGCCCCAGCTCTTTAACTTTGTCTAAGTCACTTGCCTCTTTCTTAATATCTTCAAAGGTGGCGGGGTTCATATTGTTAGAGTTGCGTTTCGGTACTAAGAAGACCTGTTTGTCATCAATTGCTAATGCTTCTTTATAACCGCCTGCCCCCAATTTATTATCTAAAACACTGGATGGAAGCTGTCTAAACTGAATGGGATCAACCTCAGTTGCGGTTGCAGTACCGAGTAGCTTCTCTTCAAGCTCACTGCTAACCCCTGTATTATTGCTTAAAGAGGCACTATTACTCTCTTTACATAACCCCATAGGATCGACCCAATTCACTGGATTGGGAGCGTATTGATAGTGGTTGATGCCACCCACTATACCAATTGGGTCTTGGTGGATAAAGCGTTGTTGTTTTGGGCAGTAGTAACGAAACCGGTTATAGTGGAAGCCGCTTTCTTGGTCGAAGTATTGGCCTTGGAAACGTATGGGCTGGTAGAAGTCTTTGCTTTTACCTTCTCGTTCAGCTTTTTGTTTATTGTCTTCGTAACCATAGGCGTTAGCGGTATTTTCCCATACCACCTCTGCGGCTTTGTTGGTTACGAATCTCGGCGTATTAAGTTGGTCAAGGTGGTAGTAATACACCTCATCTTGTTTGATCAAGGCAACCGGATGGAATTCATTGGGGCGGTTGATGTACCAGGTGTACTGGCCGTTTAGGTATTCCCCTAGCAGTTGGTTACCATCCCAGATAAAGTCAATTTTGCCTTGCTCAGTATGTTTGGCAATACGACGGCCCAGTGGGTCGTAGTCGTATTGGGTGAGGACTCCGTCTTTTGCAAAGCTGGTGAGTTGGTTAAAGGCGTTAAACGAACGCTGCGTTTTAACACCCACACCCAGTTCGCTGATTTGGTTACCGCAATCATCATAGTCGAAGTCGATGTCAGCAAATTTGAGCAGTCGATCACCTTCCGTGATCGCTTGGATAGACGGATCATTCTCTGCAAATGCAACAACATTTTCTTCGCTCTCAACTGCGCTTAGTTCACCTTTGTTCTCTTCTCTCTCATTAGGATGACTTTTTGCTTTATCGTTCTCAATCACGGTGCGTTGGGCGATGGGGTTGCCCACACTGTCCCACTCAAATTCGGTGTGTTTGCACTGTGAACTGTGTGATTGATGGCCTTGCGAATAAGAAGCCACGCTTTCTTTAATCAGTTGCCCAAGAGCGTTGTATTCAAAGGCTTCTTGCTTCGCTTGTGCGAAGCTACCTTCTTCTTGCTGTGATGTTTGCGTTTGGCTTTGTCGGCCGATGAGCTGATCGATGCCATCGTATTGGTAAGCACTCTGATCATAAAGTCGTTGCTCTGGATGCGTGAGCGTTTGCTGTGTTAAACGATGGAACACATCAAAGGTTTGCTCTAACGCAATGTGGTTACCAAAGGTTTGTTGGATAAGATGGTTTTGTTTGTCGTATTGGAAGACAGCTAACGTTTGCGAAGTATCTCCTTCGCTTAATTCAATGGCCGTCAGTTGGCTATGTTGGTTGTAACGATAGTGAAGCGTTTTACCATCGGGTAATGTTAAACGTTTACGGCGGCCAAATTCATCGTATTGATAATGGAGCGTATGTTGTTGGGCGCCTTGTGTTTGTTGACTGCTGAGCAGTCTATTACCACGGTCGAAGGTCTGTTTTAAGGTGACCTCGGGATTATGCGCACGAACAAGGTTGCCATTCACGTCGTATTGATAGCGGTTACTATTGTTGACGATTTGTTGATGAGATTCGCTACGACCTTGTTGAGCACTAGCTTGTTGTGCGATGACACGGCCCATGACATCTCGCTGGATGTGGACAACACGCTTATCGCTTTCTTTGAGCGAGATTAACCGATTGTTGCCGTCGTATTGGTAACGCTGCTGTTTGCCATCGAAACCGGTGATCTGGATGGGGTTTTCGTTGGCATCGTAGGCAATTCTGTAATGAGCGTCGTCATCTCGACGAATGCCCGTTAGGTTACGCTCTTGGTCGTAGGTCAGGTGTAAGGCGCTGCCATCAGGCTGGATGATGGTGCTCGGTTGGCTCAAACCTTCAAAGGTTTGTCGGGTGATCTCGCCTTTGTTGTTTTTACTGGCGATAAGACGACCAGCCTCATCGTATTCAAAGTAGGTGTGTTGTTTGTCGTCAGGCGCGTTTTCATCAAAGGCGACGGTTTCAATCAGTTGCCCTCGTTCATTACGTTTGTACTGAACCAGTAATCCACTGTCAGATAAGGTGGCATTAATACGCCCTAAGCTGTCGTAACTGTAGCGGGTTAAACGGTCGTTTTCTTGTTTTGCTAGCAGTTCGCCCTGTTCGTTCCAACGGTATTTGGTGACTTGACCGTCAAAGCTGATGTGCTGAGCCAAGTGGCCTTGGGGGTCGTAGCTGTATAACGCAACACGTCCATCGGGATGGGTTTCGCTGAGCAGTAAACCGGACACATTGTACTGGCGTGCAATGGTGGTTTTGTCTGGTAGGACAGTGAGAATGCGCTGACCCAGTTGGTTGTAGGCAAAGGTGGTTTTATTGCCATCGGGGGTGGTGACAGATTCCAGCTGTCCATATGGTGTATAGGTCAGGTCAGTTGTGTTGCCCTGAGGATCGATTTCGCGGATTTTTTGCCCATTGTGGTTATACACATAACGACGTATATTGCCATTGGGGTCCGTGTGTTCGGTGAGTTTACCTTGCTCGTTGTGAACAAAGCGCTCCCGATTGCCGCGTGAGTCAATACTGGTGGTTGTGCCTTTTTCAGGGCCGTATTCGAATTGGTAGCAGTAGGTGTCATTATCGCCCCATTGTTTGATGCATTTTGCATCATGGGCATAGCTATCCCATTCGAAATGATGGCTAAAGCCACTGGCACGAGTTCGTTTGGTAATGAGGTTGGCTGCGTTATAGGCGTACTGTTCTTTTTCCCCCGCGTGGTTCACTGCTGCGATGAGGTTGCCCGCTTCATCATAGTCATAGTGGGCTAATGGTGTTTTAGAAGTGACAAACTGCTCTTTCTCATTGACATGATACGCTTTGACATCGACCAGCCATCCTCTCGCATTATAATTGAGTAAACAGCCACGGGCTTTGTTGACTTCAATGCGTGCTAAACGCTCCTTAGCATCGTAATAAAAACGTGTGCTTTGACCTGTTTCGTTGATAATTTTTTCAAGCAACCAAGCGGATTCGCCCGCTTTAAAAGTCAGGTGTTCATCCTTGGGGGTTACTAAGACTTGTTTACCATTGGTTTGATAATGCAAGGCTAACTTGCTACTTAACTGATAACTAGATTGACCAGGTTTGACCTTTTCAAAACGATGGGAAGCACCGTGTTCATCATGGTATTCGAGCCAATAGGTGCCCTTTTGCTTTGGACCCACTTTCGGAGGGGGGAGATAGTGCTCCGTCAAGCGCACCATAAAATCATGTCGCCAGCCATTGCCCAAGGCCGTTTGCTGGTTTGAGTGAGAAGAACGATACAAACGACGCCATACTAAGGGGCGGCTAGCAGTCAAAGTAAAGTCAATGAGAGGGAGAATTTCTTCTCCTGTCAGCATTGAGACAGGGTCTGAGCGGCATTCTTGGTCGGTAATCGGCGTTTCACTAGGATCATTGTTCGCAACGGCACCGGTGCTGTTGACACTGGCTTCCGTGGCCTTTTTACCGACGACTTTTTCCGATCCCTTTTTCTTTTTACTCTGAGTACTGCTATCGCCACTAGCGGATAAAGTGTGTTGCACATTTTGATGATAGCAGGCAATCAAGCCCTTCATGAAAGCAGACTTCAACGCTCTTGCTGTTGCCGCTCCTGTCGCGTCACTTGGACAATCTATACCCACGGCTTGCAACAGCTGAATGACATTAAGGCGCTCGGAAGGGTCGGAAACCAATGTTGGCCCAATTTCTGCTATTTGATTGTTGGCTGCATCGGGGGTGTCCGTGGTCACCTGATGGTATCCAGAAGGTATACGACCATCTTCACCGATCAGGCAAATGGGGTAGCGACTTCCCTTTAGTACAACTGAATAACGATCCATTAACTGTGTGCTTCCTCATTTATCCATACATATGATCCAACAGCTTGATGAACAGATTGCTCTTGAGAAATCATTAATGCATGCTGTGAATCACGGTAACAAGGGTTATTTATGAGTGAATAAAGGTTAATAACCCCACTCATTGCTCCAATTTTTCCCAACAAGTAGGCAGGAAAAACATAATCAATATTCTCACTTAAATGTGGAGAGAGCAGCTGCAAGCTATGCAACCAAGTATCTCCATCCTGAGCAACCCCATTTCCTGGTGAAAAAATTATATCAATTGGTACAATTAAGCCTTCTGACACGTCCTGAAATAATGCCTGAAACGCATCATGCTGTACAAAATCAACGGTGGTTTCGTAATGAAAAAAGCGCTGTGACCAGCCCTCTTTTACCCTTTCAAATTTAGCAATCAAACCACCTACACCGTAATAACAATACTCCGCGCTTGAATTTGGTAAGTAGACACCATCAATTGCAATAATATTTGCCGCATCGATACTTTGATCAATCATCATTTGTATCGACGCATCCATACCGCTAGAACCAAGACAAAATACAAGTTCAGCCGTTGTTGAGAAAAGTTGGTTGAAACTTTCAACCACAACCTCCTTTTGCTGATACTGAAACGCCCAAGCAGGCAATAACCAAATGGTAGGCAAACTGGCATCTTGCAATAACGGATATAAGGTTTTTGCCTTTATGATGCAGTCGTAAGTAAAGGCCTGCCATGTCGCCTCTCCAGACAAAGCGTCGCACTCTAAAAGGTTCCCTGTCAGAACATCGTCGACAGATAAAGCATGAGGCAACGAAATATCCGCAATTGATACTGAAAAAGCCGTCATATTTATTCCGCTCCAAGCGCTTCCTCAGCAGGCTGCAGGGATTGATACGCCGTCAACAAATCGATCAATAAGAGATTTGAAACACTAACAGCACACCTACTTCCTTCATTAAATGCAGAAGACAAAGGATAGCCACTTATCATTCTCTGACTAGCAAATTCATCTTCATACTTAGGCCAGCTCAATGCAAACTCCTGCTGAAAACGTTTGATAGCACTTTGCTCTCCTTGCCAAGCAGCCAACTGAGTATCAAACTCAACCAAGCTATCAAGAGAACTGCCTAATAAATCACGCAACGCTTGGAGTAGTTTGGATGATGCGTCAGAGTGAGCAAGAACAGAGTTAATGAGAGGTGCATGTTTCACCATACCACCTCGCCCTAGTAAACACAGAGCCTCATCCGCTGATAAAACATTGCTCGCAACATTGCCAATAACATTTAGTTGACCTGGACTTAACACAAGCAAGAACAATGACATGACCTTCGTATTCAGTAAGCCCTCTTCCACTAGATCTGTAAACATACGCAAAACGGCATCACTAGAGAGCGGCTCTGATGTATTTAACCAAGGAAAGCAGTCATAAAGCTCATGTATTGCTTCTTCATTATTTGTCATGCCCATCAGCTTACTAAGCAACAATTCTTTATCTGACACAGCGTCACTTAATAGATGATATGAATCCGTGATATCAACAATGCCCTTGAATAAGCCCTGCAGTTTTTCAGAAAAATACAGGGCATTGATGTATTCTGCTTTTTGTTCATCGCCCATTTCGTCTATAAAAAAAGCAACAGCATCTGTCAGAATGCTCTCATCCAATTCAGACGACAGCAACTCAGATACCTCAGCAAAATCCAAAGCATTCGCGCTATCTGCCCCGTTATGTCGATTAAACAACCAATATTCTTTTGTGAGTTGTTTTTTACACTGAGCATAATAGCCATATGAAGAAAAAGGGCTTATTCTTGCCCCATTCAATGCTTGTAATTGATGATAAAAGCGATCAACAAAAATAGATAACAAATCAGCCACCTATCAAAACAGTAGGGTTTCCTACTACTATTTTTCCACCATGGGAAGTCGCATCCCCAAGCCTAGCTGCTGGCTTACCATTAATGGTCACAGAACCTGAACCGGCATTAATGCTATCCGGTGGTCCGACACAGACTGCCATGTCCCCTTTCCTTGCTGCTGGCATGCCGCCGATGAGCACGTTAGGAGATCCTACAGCGACCGGACCACCAACATGCGGAACCGTCCCCGTTGTTTTAGGGCATACATGCATACTACCAATTGTTGCTGCAGGTTTTCCCATATTGACGCTCCTTATCCTGTGATAACTTTTATCTATTGTTCATAGAGAGGAATAACCAAGAGCTTTCCTGAAGCAACGAAATAAGCAAGCTCATCGATTAGCCCTTCCAACGTTAAATCTGAAACAGAGGCATTAGAAGCCGTCACATGCAGATATAGAGTTGAAATAATATTGGTACGATTCAATCTCGGGTGTAAGGTAGAAAAAAATTGCACAGCGAAATACCCATTGCTCACTTTTAAGTGAGTCAAAGCCGGACTTAGAAGAGGATCATCAGGTCGATTGATCGGCAAACAAACCAAATGAGGAAGACCATATCGACAATAAACGATAAAACCAGCATTGAGATCAGACTTCATCGCCAATTGAGTAGAGCTGTCTATAATTTCCATATTACATACTTCAATTTAGTTAAGTTTAATCGTTCCAGCCGATAGACTAATAGCGCTTCCGTTAACTTTTACATTGCTTCCCTTAATATTTATATTGCTGCCTTCGATGGTAATATCACCACTACTAGACATTTTTATTTGAGCAGAGCCTGTTTTAATAACAATCTCATTTCCTGCTTCAATATTTAAAACCTTACCAACCTTTAAGGTGTCATTCTCCCCAATATCGGAAGAACGATTCATTTTAACCTTAAGGGTTTCGTTATTCCCTATCTCGGTCTTAACATCATTATCAACTTTATCATTACGATTATTTTTCACATAAAGTTGCTGGTCTTTCTCAGCCTGCAAATAGACAAGCTCGCTGCCTTTTTTATCTTCAAAACGCAACTCATTAAAATTATCTGCACCACCCTCTTTCGTTGAACGAGTTTTAATGCCGCTCTGCGTTTTTTGTGCAGGTAGATCATATGGTGGCATAAGATCGGCGTTATAAACAGCACCGCTAATAATAGGCTGGTCTGGGTCGCCATTTATGAAATCGACCAATACCTCTTGGCCAACACGAGGAAAAAAGAAAGCACCCCATTTTTTTCCGGCCCAGTTCTGCGCAACACGAATCCAGCAAGAACTCTGCGAATCTTTTTTCCCTTCTCTATCCCAATCAAACTGAACTTTGACACGGCCATATTTATCAACCATGATTTCATCCGCACTATCCCCTGTGACAATGGCGGTTTGAATGCCTTGAATGGTTGGTTTTCTTTTTACAGCCTGAGGACGATATGGTACGTCTTTAGGGACACACTCAAAATGATTGCTGTACACTTCATTAATAGACGAAGTGGATGCGCCAGACTGGTTTGGTACAGAAACGGTAGTAAGCATTGAGGTAATGACAAAACTCTTACCTTCTAAGCGGGGGTCTTCATGCTTTTTAAAACTAAATAATTTACCGACACTAAAGCTACGGCAATCACTTTTACCGCTACACAGTTTCATATCACGCTGCAGTGACTCTAGCTGAATCGATGCTAAATTTGCGGCACGAGCATTGCTTTCGTCTTCCCCTGTGTACTCAAAGACTTCAGCAGAAGATTGCGTGGGTAATGTTGATTTCTTTTGCTCACCATCTGGATAACGGGCAGGCTGCTTAAAATCATAACCAATGCGTTTGAAAGATCCTGGGGCGAGGCTTAATCCGCCCTGCCAACTTGATACGTGAGGATCACTCAAGTGCCCTGTTGAATAAGCAACTTTAGATTCATCACACTCTTTATAGGCGGTTACATCATCGGATAAGATAAGAGTATGATTACTTTTAGTATGTTCGAAAAAGTAGAAAATACCTTCTTCTTGTAATAAACGCTGAATAAAGTCAAAGTCCGTTTCTTGGTACTGAACACAATATTCATACTTAGGGTAGGTTTTGGTTGTCTGATCTTTAAAAGTGACATTATGCTGACCAAACAAATCTGAAAAAATCTCTTTGATCGTCTTCTTCTGGTAAATGCGGCTATTCTTACGATTGCGCATTGAAGATGCATAAGGAACAATGATGACTTGATAGTCAATAAAGTTCTTCTGCTCATTTGTATCGGCGACTCTAGACCCTTTTGAAATCAGATCGCTTACAATTCCGTGGAAATAACGCTCACCATCATTTTTTGAATTTTTAACCAATATACTGACTGGCTTGCCCAATAGATCTTCGTGAGCGATTTGACGACCTAAAGCATAAACAGAAGCTGAAATGACAAATAAATCCGACATTGCTTCTTGAGCAACAATTCTAGATAAATACAACGCATCTTTACCTAGAGGGGTGTTGATCTGTATGACGTTATTTTTTTGCGTTTCGTTTTGCATTCCTTGCCTTACCCATCAAAATAAACAAAAAAGCTCTGAGCTAATACCCAGAGCCCCTTTAGAAGACAACAAATTACATTTGTTGGCCTTTGCTACCGCTGTAACCATAAACAAGAGGTGCAGAAATAGCATTCTTGTCATCTGTTGGGGTAACAGTCATCATCATTTCAGTATAACTGATAGTGATGGTTTCATAAGGACGATCATTTTGAACAGATACTGAGTAGCTAGAAATCATAGCGTCAGTCAATTCGATTTTCATGATCTCTTCCACTTTATCACCTTGCTTAGTGATGTGGAAAACCGCAGGCTGACCTTTACCGATAGTCGCTTCTTTAAACAGATCTGGAGAAGCTTTATCTTGAAGTTTAGTGATTGTCACATCACCAAGACGAGTTGCACTTGACTCACGATCCATTGATGTACCAGTATGGGAAGTGATCTCACGGCTTACGTTCCAATCCATAGAAAGCACTGTAATCATATCCTTGAAAGATTCAGCCGTCGCTTCGCCTTTGATTGAACCGTATTTTAGATAAGTATTAGCTTGCATTTGATAACGCTCCTTTATTTAATTTTCGCATCCTAAAACTGGATACTCATAACTTTGGTTTCCCAAATTCCCTTGAAATCATTATCTTTTATATTGCAATGAAAGGAGTACTCTTAATCCCCTTCCCTGGTTAAGACAATGTCTCAAAATGTCCTTCTTATGAATTAAGACATGGGAATTATAAGGTCGAGCCTAGGAAGAAACAACCCTATATTCCTGTCTTTTTTATATCCACATTATTTGCAAAATTCAACTATTCGCTTACAAAAACTGAAAAGTCATTGTCAACCAGTGACAAGCAGACTTTATCAATTTTTTTGTTTTCAACCATGCTACTTAATAATACTTCAGACAACAAAGGTAGTACTTTATTTTGTAATATTGCATGAATATTACGGGCACCTGAACCAGCATTTTGGCAATTATCAACAATATGACCCAATATTTCATCATCATAATCAAAGGCACAATCATAGTTTGATTGAATTCTGTTTTTAATTTTTACCAACTGGAAATTAGCAATTTCTGAAATAATATCATTACTTAACGGTATATATGGAATAACATTGATTCTACCTAGAAAAGCGGGTTTAAAAACAGCTAATAAATCGTCTTGCAAAGCATTTTGTAGACCTTTAATACTAGGCAAAGCTTCCTCATCTTCAAAAAGCCCCATGGTAGTATCTGTCCCCACATTAGACGTCATAATAATAATTGTGTTTTTAAAGTCTATATCGCGACCTTCACCATCTTTTATCATCCCCTTGTCGAAGACTTGATAAAAAATATCATGAACACCTGGGTGAGCTTTTTCCATCTCATCCAATAGAATGACGCTGTATGGTTTTCTTCTAACAGCCTCTGTTAAAATACCACCTTCACCATACCCGACATAACCCGGAGGAGAACCCAATAACAAAGACACTTTATGCTCTTCTTTAAACTCCGACATATTGATAATGGTAATATTGTCTTCGCTACCATACACTTCTTGGGCAAGAGTAAGCGCCGTTTCTGTCTTACCAACACCACTTGGCCCAGTCAGCATAAAGATGCCATTTGGTCTATTTTCATCGGCCAATTGAGCTCTTGAAGTTTGCACAACCTTAGCGATAAGATCGAGAGCATGATCTTGACCAACCACGCGCTGCTTCATCGTTTCTGCCAAGTTCAGAACACCAAGAATTTCATCCTGCTGCATTTTACCCACGGGAATACCCGTCCAGTCTGAAATTACTTGCGCGATCACTTCTTCATCGACCTGCCAATGAACCATATTACTGGCAAAGGCAGAGAGCTCCAGCTTGCCATTTTTGAGTGATTCTAAAACGTCTGCATCAGGGGTATCATCATGACTTATCTTATGAAAGGCATCTGATAATTTGGAAACAACCGCCTTCTCTTTTTCTAGCTGCTCTTGTAAAGGCAACAGTGACGTTTGCAAATTTGCTGACTCTTCATTCAATGCTGCAATTTTAGTGCTATGATCTAGACCAGACTTTTCTTCTCTCAACAACATGTCAATTTGCGAATCAATATCCGCGATTTTATTTTCAAGCTGCTCAATGACATTAGGAACAGAGGCCTGACTCATTGCGACTCGCGCACAGGCCGTATCAAGCAAACCTACCGCTTTATCGGGTAATTGTCTGCCAGTGATATACCGATGAGATAAGTTGACCGCACTCTCAAGTGCCTGCTCCGAAATAAAGACTCCATGATGTTTTTCCATCACAGGAACCAAACCTCGGAGCATCGAAATCGCTTTTGCTGGCTCAGGCTCTTCAACCTTAACTACTTGAAAACGACGAGAAAGAGCGGCATCTTTTTCAAAGTATTTTTTATACTCAGCCCATGTGGTTGCCGCAATGGTTCTTAGCTCTCCTCTGGCTAACGCAGGTTTAAGCAAGTTTGCCGCATCATTTTGTCCTGCCTGACCACCACTCCCTATCATGGTATGAGCTTCATCAATAAAAATGACAATGGGGTTAACTGAGTTTTTAACCTCTGTTATTAAGGTTTTTAGACGATTTTCAAACTCACCTTTCATGCCCGCTCCTGCCTGTAGCAAAGCAAGATCCAGACTGTGGATTCGAACATTTTTCAACACATCAGGAACAGATTGCTGCGCGATTCTGAGCGCCAGGCCTTCAACTACCGCCGTTTTTCCTACACCTGCCTCACCGGTTAATATCGGGTTATTTTGCCTACGCCGAGTTAAAATATCGATCATCTGCCTGATTTCAAAATCTCGACCTAAAATAGGGTCGATCTTTCCATTTTCAGCCTGCGCAGTTAAATCAATCGTAAACTGATCCAAACTGGGCGTCTTACTCATGGATCCCGTTGGTTTTTCTGCCGTGTCTGAAACGAAATTCGACTCTTGAGATTGAGAAACAATTTCCGGCCAAGCGTGCAACAATTGACCTGGATCGATTTTATTAAAATGCTTACTGCATCGAGTAAGTATGCTCGACAAAGTATCATCTTTTATTAACGTGTAAATAACATAAGCACTTCTGATTTGCGTATCGGTAAATTCAATACTTGTACTCAACCACGATTGTCGCAATAAAGTAGTCACATGGAGTGATAAACTAGGTGAAGACTCGCTCCCTGTCTTAAATGACTCTAAAGAGCGATTTAGATCATTTTTGACCGCATCAGCATCCACATCAAATGCACTTAAGATCAATCTAACATCGTCAAGCTGATGCTCTAGCATAGCAAACAACCAATGCTCTAACTCCACAACAAAATGGCTACGGCTATTACAAATAGCAACCGCCTTCTCCAAGCTCTGTTTGCATTCCGGGCTAAGTTTTTCAACCAGTTTATTCAATGTCATAGAAGACATATACTCTTCCTTATTAAAGTGAATTATCCTTTACGAGAAAGACGCAAGTGTTTTTTAGTATTCAATCGACTAAAAGCTAAAATACTATTTCCCCCTAGGGCCACATCTTTCTTATTCAATCTAGCAATATCAGAGTTATCAAAATCAGACTCAACAAGAATCCGGAACTGAACACTATTTCCGACATAATCTCTAATGATTTTGCAGGCAAATTTATACGATTCTCCATTGGGAAATAAATTTTTAAGCTGGTGTGAATTGTGTGGAAAAATATGAATATTAATAAGTGTTGAAATATCCCACATACGACTACCGATGAAAGCGTTCACACCAAGCCTAGCATACTGTCCCTCGAATAAAGTTTGACTCGCCAACCTTGTCTGTTCAGAGGGTTTTAAATGCTGCCACTTCCCAACTAACTGTTCAATTTTAACCTCACACCTCAAGTAAGAGGTTAAAATATTTTTCAGATCAGAGACATTTTTTATTTTTCTAAAAAACAATCCGGAAAAAAATAAATTATGGTTAGAGTTACCACCACTCAATAATGATAGAATCTTAGTGTGAGCATCTTGATGACTAACATTATTGGATAAATTGAGCGAGTGTTTATACTTTTTCCAAGAACGATAATACAGAGATATTAAACGGTGATTGAACATGTCATAAAAATCACGCATCGCGGTATCTTTGTACTTCATCCTTAATAGAACCAGTTCACTATAAAATTGTGGCATTACACCAGAGGAACCAGTTAATCCCATAAAAGAAATATCAACGTTCACTCTTTCAAACCCATTGGGATCACCCACTGGTTCGATTCGACTAATAGATGTTCCAGGAAAACCAAATTTCTGAGTCGAAGAAAACCGCACAAGCTCGTTTTTGGGGTCACAATCATAACCCACTTTTCGATAAGCCATTTGTCCTTTATCTAACTGTTTTTCTATCAGATAAATCGCTTTATAAAAATCCAGCTGTGATGCATTCGCCGACAATTGCTTCATCATAATAACACCTGCCCACCCACTCGAGCTGGCCACTGATGATAGACTTGTTCTTGCTCCTTCAGTTTCAAGCACACTCTGGTAAAACTGTTAATAGCCGCAAATTGCGCGAAAAAATGTTCAAGAACAGAGGCAAAAAAGAATACACCACTGCCCGAAAAATCATCATTGGCAAAAGTGATTTCAATATCACTGCCACTTGCGAAACACACCCGTCCGCGCTGAACCACACGAGCAGTTGATGGCTCTATAACCACTTTATAAATATTATTAATTAATGCCTTACTCTGTGGTGATACCTTAAAGTCATATAATCTCAATACTTCTTTTAATCGCTCACTGGCATCTGGTCCTGTAAAGTAGTCAAGATTTAAATGATTAATGAGCTGCCACCGTGTGGCGTCACCAAGTACCGGCCTAACGGCGTGAGTCGGTGGAACCAAGCAGCGTATTTTTTTAATAATATCGCCTTTTTCTGGCATCATTAGACCAAGCTCATCATCTCCAAAGGGTAAGCTGGCAGGCAGATTTCGGTTGCTACATTTCGCTCGAACCGTGATAACCGTCTTATCTATGTCTTCATCCAAATGCGCATTACCAAAAGAAGCATCGACAAGAGAGAGGTACGTTTCAGTTCCTGCTTCCACGTATCCGCCAGCCCACATGGCCGTTTCTCTCCGAATGTGCCAAAATAAATCTTTGCTGCCTTGATACTTAGGGTGGGTTTGTCCATAGAAAGGGGCAGCAACTTGCTTATTACCCTTTGAATCAAAAACAACCACCTCCTCAATGCTGATGACTTCTGATATTTCGGCATCCATATATCGAGGAGACAGCTTGTATTCGTATTCACTAAGTTGTGGTCTGATAGGCTCAATTTCTTGTTCAAAGAGATTGATAATCGGAGTACAGCCCAGCAAAAAGCTCTCGCTATCAATTTGCTTCTCTAACTCCGAGGAATCGGTATCAATATAGAAAAATATACTGGTAGTGCCGGATTTCTTAGGCAACATGGCTCTAATGTCTTTCAACTCAAAGAACCGAAATTTTTCAGGAAATACAAAATTCTCAACCAGCATTCTAAAACCTGAGGAAGCATGGTGAGAATATGGAACAACCGTTTCAGTATCTTTAAACCCAACCGAATGAAGCTGCTCTTTGGATAGGTATCGGACCCCCTCTTGACTGTTGTCAAAGGCAATACCAATACAATTCTTAAACAATAACTCGTATATCTTTAAGGTATGATGCCATTGACCATTAAGATAAAATCTTAAATTATTTAAGTCTGTTTCATACAATGAAACACCTTCATATTCACAAACCACATCCAACTTGAAAATTGACTTAACCGGTTTTTCCCATTTTGATTTAGGCGCAACAAATGGCGCGTTTTCAAACTTTGCAGCTTGGATCTCGACTGGCCACAAGTTTGTTTCAAAACACGTTTTAAACTTGCACTGCTTCATACCCTCGACATTCGATTCAACTTCTGCACCAATAGGTATCACTACCCCAGTTGTCGAAAGGTTCTCGGCTTCAAGTTTAATAATAGACATAGAAGGTAGCGTTGCTTGGTAATCTGGAAACATTTGACCAAGCAAGGCGTCTGTTAATTCTGGAAAACTATCTTCAAGTTTTTGCCTAATATTAGCCGTCAAAAAAGCAAATGACTCGACGAGACGAGAAACATGAGGATCCTCAATCGTATCGCCATTAAGTTTTAACCTACCGGCTACTTTAGGGTATTTTTCTGAGAACTCCCTACCCATTTTTCGAATAAAAGACAACTCTCGATTATAATATTTTAATAGTTCATCATTCATAAAGAAGCCTCAATTATTTTCATCCCTAAATTTATAGGCTCAACTTCTGAGTTAAAACTGATAAATTCAGGCTCCGGATCCGCGTAAAGCAAGGCATTTATTCGCAAGTTTAATATTCTATTAAGGGGCAGATCCTCATCAGTAAAAACTTCAACCTCAATAAATCTTGGCTCAAACTTTTCAATTGTCTTTTTGACGATATCACATAATAAATCACGACCATCACTGGAGCTAACGGACATACTCGAAAAATCGGGCAATCCATAAGAAAGAATCGATGTTGATAGCTCTTCGTATTGTTCCGGCCAAGTATGCCACTGAATTCTGGCATTAAGTAACGCTTCAATATCTCGACGAATATTTCTTCGTAAATCCGAGACACTTATCCCCTCGGTTCTAGAGGGTGAGTCTTGAACATCTGGATCATCATCAATCAGGCGATCCAGAATAGAGGCTTGAAGCTGCTGCTTACTTTCTATCATGATTAATCTATAGCTACCTCTTTGACCTTAGAAATACTCAAATCAGAAATTAGCGTTGCTTCGTCATTGATAAAAAGCATCTTCATACCTCGCCCTAAAGTCACGTTATCAGAAAGGTCATTCCATTCTGTTATTTGACCTAGCTTTTCAATATCACTGGTTGATTGGACGTATACCAAAGGCAAGTGAGCAGTTCCCGTTGGTCCATCTTTTATGGTCATTTCAACTCTAAGCCAGATGTTTTCCAATACAGAATCAACTGGTTCAACCTTAAGGGTTTCAATCTCGCTAAAACGCGCTAAATAAAATTCGCCATTTGTTCCCAATACTTCTAAATAAGGATTGAGCATGTCATCCAAATCTCGAATCAAACTCTGAGGCTCATCGTCATTGAGAGACTCAAGACGTAATGATTCAAGTTTTGCGCTCATTGTATCCAACGATTGTGAGTCACCTTCTAACTTTGCAAGATGCATATCAAGAAATAACGTATCTAATTCGTCGGCCTGATGAAACAATTTTGGAATACTTTTCCCATCATAGAAATCCATTCTGGATTGCTCAGCACGTATGAGATGCCTTAGATTAACCGCCCCCACAGCAAACTCAGGTTTTTTCTTTACCATAAAGTCAAGCTGCTTATCTGCACGATCTAGTTCACCATCGATACATAGCAACTCAACATAAGCGCTTCTAATATCAAAATTCAAAGGCTCATCTTTTAGTAACTCAGTACAATAATCAATCGCTTCAGATAACTTACCATTCTTAATGAACTCGAATATTTTTTTCATGTCTTATTCCTTAATTTGATGGTGTGGGCTTAGCTCTGTAATCAGCCGAATACTAGACACCATTTGATCCAATTGAAAATGAGGCTGAAGCTGAAGAAGAGAGAAAAAATGCCCCGGCCTTGACTTATTTTCACTCACTTTGACTTTGGCATTACTAAGCGGATATTTACTCCTCACGTGCTCAGATGCAGAGTCCGAAGCAGTGGTATAATTATTTATCCAAGCCTGTAAATCTCTCTCACAAGCCTGTGCCGTGGTATAGCTACCAATACGGTCACGAGCCAGAACTTTTAAGTAATGGGCAAACCTAGACACACATAGAATATACTGAAGCATAGATGACAGGCGTGCATTAACATTGGCAACATTACTATCGTAGTTTTTTGCTAATTGAGCAGACGCATTACTATAAAAAACAAGATGCTCTGTATTAGTAACAGAAGATACAGGGATAAAACCCAATTCAGATAATTCTTTTTCAAGCTTTGTTGTGACAATTAGATCGACAGGCGGCTTTCCTTCTTTTTGATAAGAATCGTTCTTAAAGTAATCTTTAGCAATACCAGTCACCATTCCCTTTGAGATTTTACCAGGATCCATTCCTCGTATATGACCAAACCAACCACTAGAACAATAAGCTCGAATCAGCGTTGAAACAAAAGGAAAAGCGGCGTTCCCCCATAGCATATCTTTATCTGAATCACGAATATTCTCGACAAAATAAAAGCTCTCGGAACGCTTTCCATTATTTAAATAAGGAGATCTAACTAATACTCTCGGCAAAGTCAAACCAACAAAGCGAGATTCTTCCATGCTACGAAAACTTCGCCAGTTAATATACTCTGGCTGTTCAAACTGTGAAAATAAGTCATACGCATGACCTAGTTCAGAAAAAGCATCCACACCAAATAGACTTGAATCACCTGCACACACAAAAGGTGAAAAAGCGGCCGCAGCAGTTTTAGAAATTTCTTTTAATGTGGCAATATCATTATATAAAGAGCCATTTGATTGGGTGTTCGTTATTTCATAATTACCAATAACAACACCAAAAGGTTCACCACCTGGATGATCAAATTCACTTTGATACACTAATTTAAAAAATGCGCTCTGATCGAAATCAATTGCTTTACTAACGTCTCGAGACAATGTCATCCAATTACAATTTAAAAGTTTGATTTTAACTTTTCTTTCATTATCCATTTGTTCGGCTTGAGATAAAAGCCAAAACAGGCTACGCCACCCAGATTCTAATTTTTTAAATTTTTCTTCATGAATAATGATATTGATCTGTTGACAAAGCTTTGCATCAATATCAGTAATCACTTGTTGTATATAGGAACTGATGGATTCCTTATCCCAAAGTAAAGGTGAGTCTGAAGAGCTTTCAAGCCAAAGCAAAAGCGCTTTATTGAGATCTTTTTCATTAAGAAACCGATCCAACAGGGAGTCGCTGTCACTTATTCTATACTCAGTTTGTCTTCCAAAAGCTGAGTTTTGACTTATAAACGAAAACTCTTCAACACTCATTTACTACATCATCCTTAATTTTAACGCTTAAATCGCTGCTTTTAATTAACCCACTTCAGGTATTTTAGCGACCAAACGTAACGAGGACGTTAACTCTTCCATTTGCAACCAAGGCTTAAGCCAGGCAACAGCGTTATAAGCCCCTGGCTGACCAGGAATCTCTTTAACCCTAACTTTAGCGTCAGCTAATGGATAACGAGCACGAATGTCCTGACCACCACCTTCTGTTGCATTCACATACGACAAAATCCAGCGATTAAGCCAAGCTTCAACATCTTCCGCTTCCATAAAGCTACCGATTTTGTCTCGCGCCATCACTTTTAAGTAATGCGCAAACCGAGATGTCGCCATCAAATAGGGCAACCTAGCTGAAATAGCTGCATTAGCCGTCGCATCAGGAGTATCGTATACTTTTGGTTTCTGACAGCTCTGACCACCAAAGAAAACCGCATAATCTGTATTCTTATAGTGACACAAAGGCAAAAAGCCCAATTTACTTAATTCCGCCTCACGACGATCAGTAATGCCAATTTCAGTTGGGCATTTCAAATCAGGATCACCATCGTCACTGGTAAATATATGAGTAGGCAAGCCTTCTACCTTACCCCCTCCTTCTGCACCACGAATAGCGGTACAGAAACCATACTGAGAGTATGCCTTGGTCATATTGGTTGCCATCGCGTAGGCAGCATTACTCCAGCAATAATCACCATTAGCAGTACTCACAGAACGGCCAGCTTTAGGCTCTACCTCAAACTCTTCAAAGTTAAATTCTTCAACAGGTTTCGAAGCTGCCCCATATGGTAGACGAGATAAGAATCTAGGCATGGTCAAAGTAACGAAGCGTGAATCATCGCTTTCTCTAAATGAACGCCATTTAGTGTACTCTAATGACTCAAATACTTTTTCCAGATCTCGTGGCTTAGTCAACTCTTCCCAGCTGTCAAACCCAAACAAAGAAGGAGAAGAAGCTGAAACAAACGGACAAAAACCAGCCGCAGCTACGTTGGACATCAGGCTAAGCGTTTCAATATCTTCAGGGTGATTGGTGAATTCATAATCCCCAACTATCGTGCCGTAAGGCTCACCACCGGGTGTACCAAACTCTGATTCATAAATTTTCTTGAATGTTTGGCTTTGGTCGAATTCAACCGCTTTGCTCAGGTCTTTATGAAGCTCTTTTTTCTTCATATTCAACACTCGAATTTTCAGTGTTGAATTGGTCTCAGAGTTCATTACCAAATGATGAAGACCTCTCCAAGTCCCCTCCAGTTTCTGGAACTGATCGGTATGCATAATAGCGCTAAGTTGTTTTGATATTTTACTATCAATCAAGTCAATCGCTTCATTAAATGTCACCGTCATATTCTTATTCCACTGAACCGTGCCTTTTAAGGCTTCCTGCGTCAGTGTTTTTAACAATTCTTCTGCTCGGCTGGATTCGGTCTGTTTGGTCGCACCAATGGCCTGCTCTAAAAGAGAGACACTTTGCTCAACAACCGTGTCCGTGCTGCTTAAAGCTTCTTCCGTGCTCATTTGTCTTCCTCCTCAATGCTCAATTCCTTCGCCATTGCTTCAAGGCTCGCTGTATTACTTAACACCTCTTCCAAAACATTTTCCAACTCTTCAGATCGGTCTATTTTGGTCATGAGATCACGCAATTTATTACGTGTTTCCATCAATTTACGTAGAGGCTCAACTTGATTCACAACAGCCGCTGGCTCAAAGTCACTCATTGTTTTAAAGTTTAATTCAACCGAAAACTGACTATCATCATCCGTTAGCACATTATCAACTTTCATTGAAAGGCTTGGACTCATACGCTTCAAAACATCATCGAAACTGTCACGATCAATCTGGATGAATCGTCTGTCCTTCAATGGCTTCAATGCATCTGTATTATCACCAGAGAAATCCCCCATTACACCTACCACAAAAGGGAGCTCTTTTTTTACAACAGCCCCTTCCGTTTCTACGTCATAAGTAATATGAACGCGAGGCTTTCGAACCCGCTTTAGTTTGTCATGAATGCTCATTAGAACTCCTTTTACTATGTTTCAGTTTCGCTGACTCGAATACCAGACAGCTTAAAATAGCCTGTTCTAGCATCATTGTCTGTAATTAATTCATCCAACAATTCAGGAAGAGATAGTTTGCTCCAACGTATCACTTGCTCAATAGTATAAGACATTGGTGAGTGCGGCTCGGTCTCTCTAAAATAAGCCGCAATTTCTGACAGTTTTTTAATGGCACTGGCCCTTGAGTCAATTTTTCCATTATCCAAGCGTTGCTCAGATACGTTAGTTTGTCCCTCTTCTTTTGACTCTTCAGATAACACTTCTGGTTCAGAAATAGCCGATTCAGCGGCTTCTTCTAATTTTTCTTTACCAATATGTTCAATGGCCGTCATGCTCAAATCGAGCGCACGTTTAATATTAGAAGTCGGCTGAGGACTGCCTGTTACCTTATCCATGACATCACTAAGAATGGAAAAATGTTCTATTGATTTTTCAATATCTTTTTTTAGATTAATAAAAAAGTCAACGCTTGTTTCGCGAGCACTTTTTTCAACCTCTTCATAATCAACTGCGCCTTGAGCTATTTTCTTTTCACGCTTATCATCAGGCATTCTAGAAATGTCATAGGCTTGCTGATATTCCCAATAAGTAAAGGGCCCATAGTTAATCCCATCTGTAATAGGGATATTCTTTATCGGCATAACAAGTGCGCCCTCTTGGGCAATACCATTTAGACCAACTAGGGCAGATAGTTTTTCGGATAATTCTTCACCCTCTTCAAGGGTAGGAAAAAGATCTAAAAAGTGTTGTTCAATCAGCGTATGGGCAATTTCAAAACCTAGCGCAAGACCTTTGAAACCTTCTAGGCGACATAATGATTCAATAAGCCAAGCAATATATTCAATATCCTTGCTCTCAGTTTTTATTGCTTCCTTACATTGCTCAAAAAGAGGCAACCATTCCCTTGTTAACAAAGAAAATCCGTCTTCATCAACCAAAGCATTCCGCTCTGCTGCTCTTAGTTGATTACGTAAATCTTTTAGGGTGTAGTAGGTAGAATTCGGAGAAATATCGGCACGTGGATCAGAGCCTGCAAACTGATCCTCTGAAATCGGAGAAATATATTCTTCTAGTGTTAACATTCCGTCGTCCTGCTCTAGTAGCATAAAATTATCGATTGGAATTTTACTAGCCCCTTACCTTCTTTACAAGGCAAGGGAAAGTAAAGCTTTTGCGAAATGTAAGCGATTTAAAAAAAGTCAAGTTTAACAAAGAATTAATCGTCAATAAAAAAACGAAATAGCACTATTTTCTCAATTTTCATGGAGCACTTTACAAAAAACGAAATAAAAAACAGCGGCGTGAGCCTGCTGATTTTTAAGTACCTACCTGAGAATACCCACAAACATTAAGACATACGGTTTGATGAGCGACCAAATAAAGGCACTGTCTTTTCATCAGGTGAGTCAAATTCATCATCTATAACAGGCTTATCAACTCCGTTATAAACAATAACAATACAAGTAACGTTATCTTTAGCTCCTCTCACTAATGATGAGTGCATAAGAGCAAGCCCAGTATCAATAACGCTCTGTGAATCTAGCATCGAACAAATTTCTTGATCTGATAACTCTCCAGTAAGGCCATCAGAACACAACAGAAACATATCTTCGCTACACACTTCACGTTTTATCACATCAATATTAATATCATCTGCGACACCAACCGCTCGAGTAATAACATTTGACAGAGGATGTGAACTCATTTCGCTTTTGCTAATCACACCTTGAGCAACCAATTCATTCACTTGACTGTGATCACTCGATATTTGAGTAAAATCACCATTTCGAAGTAAATATGCACGACTGTCGCCAGCCCACACAACAAAGAACTCATCATCTTTAATAAACAACACAACAACTGTACTGCCAGCTATTTTTCCGCCTAAGTGAAAGTGGCTATATTGCTTTAAATCATGGTTTGCTTTCTTGACTGCCGCAACAATATGGTCAACGGTTAACTCTTCATAAGTGTAATGCAACACTTTTGATCGTATTGCATCCACAACTAACTGACTGGCATAATCACCCGCTTCATGCCCTCCCATACCATCAGCGACCACCCATAAATTATGACTAGAAATTTCCGCAAATGAGTCTTCATTAAGCTGTCTTACCACCCCTCTATGAGAGATCGCGTAACTGGTGTTAGTTCTTATCATTATCCCTAACCTGCACGTGATTCCATTGCCATTGCTGCCACCTACCATCAAACATAGCTGCAGCCTGATTAACAGAAGGTAACCCTGAAGTAATAATAACGGAAGGACTCAAGAGACATGAGCCATGAGTCCACCAAATACTATAACTGCCATATTTCTTATATAAGAGAGCATGCAACACATCTTTCATTACCCCCCCACCAAGCTCCGTCCCTGCAAACTCAAACACTTGCGCGGTTTTATTTTCATCTGGTGAAGAAAAATACTTGTAACGCTTTGTAGGATCGGCGGATGGTTTAACGACTTGCTCAACCTCTTTTCTCCAACTAAACAGATCAACCGAGTCTTCTAGGACCGCCAAAACCGCATCTTCATATTCAAGCGACAATGCATCGGATTCCATAACTTCAACGGGCAAATTATCTGTATCCGCCACAAGCGTAAAAGGGTATGGTCTTCCTACCACATCCATGCTTGGCATCACCGTTCCCATTTTTGCACTGTCTCCTGCTATGCCCGGTGACATGCCAAAATGCCATACTGGGCCCGTTAAGAATTTATCCTTCCAAGAGTCTCCCATTCTTTCCTTACTCACAGAAAGAACTGCCTGCAACCAGCGGTCCCACACCTCCTGAAAGCCAGTATCAACATTATCTTGAAGAAAGTCCCCTACACTAGGCAACTTTCCAAGATAACCAAAACTTACAACTTGCTCGGACATGTAAAACTCTCTAATGAATCATTCCAAAAAGGATTTCTTACAGAATTCGGTAATAACTTGATCACAGCATGATTACCTTCAACATCAAAATGCATGTTTAAATCCTTGGCAGTTTTCGAACGTTTACTTTGCAGGGCATCCAGCATCCTGAAAAATGACCACTCACCATCGTAGCTTTGACTGATTAAGCGGCCACCTCCGATCAAACTAAACTCAACCTTTGTTCCGGCAAGGGGTTGAGGGCCAGGCCAAGACATACTGATAACTCGCTGTGGTCCATGACGATAGACTAGAGATTGCCCATTAATATCTAATTTAATACTTGAAACACTACGATCAAGCACTTCTGGTTTCAAGCCAAAGCCAACACCCAAAGCACCACTGCTGTTATCAAAAAACACCTTACGTATTCTATAAGCTTCATGAAACATCGTCAGAGAAGAAAGACTCATACCAATATCTCTCTTAAATGACCATCTATCACTCCCCATATTCACACTCGGTGCAACGTAGGCTGTGAAGAACTTATCCAGCGTACCTCCTGGACCAAAGAAATGGGTAAAGTCCTTTAAACTGATTTCTTGCTTGCTGTTTTTAGAGATAGGGTATCGACCCGCGATGGCTGCTCTGTACTCAGGCAGCACATCATTACGCCACATTTTGTTAATCACTCGATCTGCATTGATTTTAACAATATTTGACGTGTCACCAGCAACACCTTTAAGCCAATCAGAGAAAGGAGCAACAATATCACTAGACGATAATTGACTAATAAAATCAGGCTCACCCTTACCGCTTAACTGCTCTTTAATGGAAACGGTCATATCATCACTTTGGCTAATTTTGTTAAGATAAACATTAAGTGCCTTGAGGTCTGACTGAACCTTATCAAGCTTTGCTGGATCCAGACTCAAAATCCCTTGAAATGCCTCCTCCACTTCATGACCAGGAAGTAGCTGTTTCGCCGGTACTGATTCAGGTAGGAACTTGTTGATTCGTTCTGCTTTTTCAGCAATGGCAGCATTTGCCCCCCCCGCTAAATCAGCCGCTTTTTTTAGCGCCCCATTCGCTTGGCTTTCAGGAGCATTTGTCAAAGCAACATTTCTTTGAACCACTGAAATAATGTTTTTAATCGGTGCTTCTGGTCCAGATAAAGCATTAGTTACCTTAATGCCTTCAGAAACTGAATTAAAATCTTTAACTTTCAAATTATCCAAAAAGGTTTTCCAATAATAGATGTAGTCTTGAAAGTAGCGTCTTTCAAGCTCCTTCTCTACCTGTTGCTTTGATACATCATATGTACCAGCAGCCTCTTTTCCATATACCCAATTACTGGAAATTAAAGTGCCTAGCATCTTGCTTTTTTCAACATTGAAAATGCCGTAAAAGCCATTATAGGTGTATAAACCTGGAATGGTATTAGACGCTTCAGAAGGATCCTTCAACTCAAACGACTCAGCTGTTTTAGCACTAATAATGTCTGTCAACCTAAACGGAGGAATACTACTATTCATATAGTCCGCTCTTAAGCGTTGATAAGCTCTTTCTGCTACAGGAAGCTTGGTTAGAGCCAGCCGAGCATCGTGCACTGCATCACTGTCCATTTGGGTTTGGCCTAGTTTAATAGACAACAAGGTTGCTAAATGATGATGTAAGTCCGCTCTAATTTGAATATTTTTATCTCCTGGTAACTTACGATCAAAGTAAGCATCAAACCAGGCCTCAACATCACTCGCATCAAAGTGTTCGGGCATATAAAGCATTAAATAGGTTCTAAGCGTTTCATAAAGATAACTTAAATGCTCCGCATTATTTTTCATCTCAGACAAAAGCACTTTAACCATATAAGGCTCAAGGTAGGTTTTAAGCGAGCGCTCGTAGGCACTCATCGACGCTTGTTTTAGATTGGACATTTTGTCTAAACCAACACCGACTAGAGAGCCTTGATCTTTTGCATCAGGATTAATCGCTGGTAGATCACGCAAAGCATTCAGGCGATCATTCAATACAACTAAATTATTAGTATCAAAGACCCCTGAGTCCACTTTCTTATACTGTGTCACCAACTGATCAGTTTGTTCTATTAATTTGGAATTCGATAAATAGCTTCCATACGCGAGAAAGCCAAAACCCAACAATCCAAAGCAACCAATAGAAACGGCCGAGATTCTAAGCCATTTATTTTGTTTGTCGTGATATTTATTAGTACTAGCCAAGTTTTGCTCAGGAAAAACAACACTCTCTAACACTTTTTTAATAAAGAAGCTTCTAGATTTATTAATATGACTACTATTGGCTACTTTTTTATCACTCAAAAAGCTAGAAGGCGCCCCTTCTTGAGTCGCACTTGTTAAATAAACACCACGGAATACAGGGGGCTGCTCATAAGTATTGGGGGTAAAAATTTCTTTCAAAAAAGAATATGAAACTTCTTGCAAAAATCTAAGTTGATGGGGAAATTCAAAGACTTTAGCTCTTACTGATTCATCTCGCTCATTAATCAGCCTGCGATTTAGCATACCCGTCAAGTTAGCAATCAGACCATGGAATTCTTTATTAAACTGCTCAATTTGGGTGCCATTTTTTGAATCCATGGGAAAGGTGATACCCCAAATTTGATCACTCTCTTCTTCTGTTAACTCATTAAAAAAATCACGGAAGCCATCAATAAGATCCGCTTTTGAGAGGATAACATAAACAGGAAAAGTCATACCTAGTTGGTTTTGCAGTTCCTGTAAGCGCTGCTTTATTGCTCTCGCATGTAAGTTCCGCTCCGTTTTCGTCTGCCCCATCAGCTCGGAAATACCCATGCTAATGACAACACCGTTAATCGGTCTTAATGGACGATATTTTCTAAGAAGCCCAAGGAAGCCTTGCCAAGCTTTCGAATCGTGCTTAGCGTGACTATCTTGGGTGGTATAACGGCCTGCCGTATCAATCAAAACCGCTTTATTTGTGAACCACCAATCACAATTACGCGTCCCACCAACACCTTTAATTAAATCAACACCTAACTTATCTTTTAATGGATAATCTAACCCAGAGTTATTGATAATAGTGGTTTTACCTGCCCCTGGTGGACCAATCATAATGTACCAAGGCAACTGATATATATTTCTACCTTTAAACAGTTTAACGTCTTTTAGAAGCGCGATGGCATCCGACATACGATTTTTCAGCGTATTGATTTCTTCGTTTATGTCGTCATTGTCAACACTGTCATCTATCAGCTCTTCTGCCATGTTTGTATTACGCTTACTTTGCTTGGATAGCTGGTAGATCTTAGTCACAGCGACAGCAAGAATAATGCATAGTATTAGAATGACACGCGCTAATATACTTTTAAGTGGAACAAAACCAGCAATAGCGATAAGAGGACCACCAAACCAAATCAAAAGAAACAAACATAAAAACCCAATAACAAGCATCGCTGTTCTTGAGGTTAATATGTAAGAGAGTTTCTTACATCTTTTTATAAAACTCATTTCAACTCCATTTAGAAAAGTAAGTCAATTTCTACTCTGCGATTCATTGCTCGGGATTTACTGTCAGTATTTGGAACAATAGGATCAGCGGCGCCCCTTCCTTCAGGCCATAGGCGGCCACTTAAATTTGTATTTTTAGCCATCGCATTTGCCACCTCGTTAGCTCTAGCAAGAGACAATAACCAATTCGAAGGGTATTCAGCTGTCTTTATTGGCGTATCATCAGTGTAACCAGTAATAAGAATACGTCCTTGGGTACCTTCTAAGCTTAAGGCTAGTTTTTGCAAAATAGGCACTACAGATGGCAGCAAGGTCGCTTCACCAGGCTTAAACAAATCTCTGTTGTTGATCGTTAAACGAATTCGATCACTCTTTTTCTGAATGCTAATAATGCCCTTTTGGATTTCCGTTTGCAGTAACTGCTCAAGCACCAAAAGCTGCTTATCTTTTTTATCGACTGTTTTCTGTAGATCAATGGGATGTATTGAAGCCAAAGAGGTATCCACTTTCGAGAGTTGATCATTAAGCTGCATATTCAGAAAAAGATACAAGGCTAAACCAAGCGCCCCAAGAATAGAAAAAACCACCCAAAGTGGCGTTTTTTGCCTCAACTCTCCCCCATTAGCCACTTTCCGCTCCCAATCAGGTGACAGAACGTTCTTTATGGGGCCATCTAATTGATTTAGGATGTTATAAGCTCGATTCCGATAATCTTCCACACCACCATTTTGATTGTTACTCACTCTAAATTTACCTTTAAAGCCAAGATTCAAACAGTGGTACTGGAGCTCTAGGAAATCTCGATTATGTTCAGGATAATGAAGAGAATCATCGATTAAGGTATAAAAATACTCGCCACCAAATGTCTCTTTATGAAAAATGGATAGCAAACTCTCTTTTGCCCACTCCATCGAGCTCCAACGAGAATTAAGCACACTCTCATCAAGCAATGCACAGAGGCAATAGCGTGCATTAAAAATCGTCTTATCTGGTATGCCTGCCTCACGAGCCTCAAATTCGAAAGACTTAATAGCATCTATGCATCGGTGCTTAAAACCCGATAAATCAGGCAAGCTTTCAGCCTGATTAACAAAGATTGCCAGTGACAAACAATCTGATGCAGCCTCTAAAAGACCATTTTTGAAAATCGAAACTTTCGGTCCGTTTTGTTTTTGCAAAGGAATTGCATTTGATGATATTTGTGTTTTATCAGAGCTATCATCTGCAGAGCCACTGTTTTCAGCATCTCGACCAAGGCGACCAGGTCTAGGCTTTATTTTAGTCTCATCCACTGAAACACACTCCTACTAATAATTAAGTTCTTACTGCCCAAAGCGTAATTTGTAAATCAGGATAATTACCTGAAATATGCAAAGCGATACCACCACTGCTAGACAAGCTGTTCCATTGATCACCCTGCTTATTCAACTCAAAATAATGATAGCCAGCATGATAAGGTACTTGTCGTGGCGCGGTCGGTAATGTACTAATCGATATGCCTGGCAACTGATTATTAACAAGGTTTCTGATCGTCTCCACACTACCTATTTTGATTTGAGAAGGTAGAGAACGTCTTAGTTCTTCGTGAGGGACACTGGCTTTTACCGCGAGAATAAACTGACCACTTTTTAGCACTTCTTTGTCTTTTAATGCGCCAAAAGAGATACCATATTTACTCTTCTCTAACTTAATTTCTGTTGCAGTTTGCTCGATCACTTGACTTAAAGATTGATATAAGAAATTAGTTACTTCCGAAAAAATCAGCATCAGATTGAGGTGATCATATTTAGGTAATTTAGGTACTAACTTATTCGCAGAGCTGAATGTTGCTAACTCACCTGACAGCTCAATTAATCTAGAGTACAGGTTATAAGGGTGAACATTTTCCACTGCTAACAAACTATTAAAAACAGCATCGTATTTATTCAAGGTTTGCAGCATGATAAAATCTGAGACAGAGGTACTACCAGCATAGCCTTGAGACAACCGACCAGCAATATTCTCAGCCCGCTGCTTAATCAACGCTGAAATCTCTCTTACAATACTAAAAACTGGCTTACAGTGGCCAATATTTAAATGTGGCGGAATGTACTTACTGTCTAAACGAATTGCCCCTTCATTACTAACCTCCACAATACGAGCAACAGGCAACACAACATAGCCAGACACATCGTCAGAACTCAACATTAAGCGACAATTCAGCTTAGAGATTTGGATAATCTCATCTGAATCACGACCTAAACAATCATCAGAGACCGTTAGGTCTTCCAATTTAAAACGCGTCACCTGAGTATCATCAACAGAAGACACATTAACACTATTATTTTTATAAGAGGGAATCGCTAGATAAACAAGCTGATCAACTACGTCTTTGCCAACAATTAATGGATCTGGAATAAGGGCATTGTCTAAGAAGCTCACTGGAGTTAGATCTGGCATAATGCCCTTAAAGCCATCTAAACAAAACTGCCCTGTATTGAGCAAGCTTGCATCAATGCTTTGATCCACCATCCCCCACGAATAATTAATATTCATACCAAGCAGATCTTTCATCGTGTTGTCTAAATGTTTATCAGACTGTTGAAAGTGTTGCGGCCTCAAAAACATGCCTTCAGTCCAGGCAACGGGAGAAAAATTATTCATATAAATCCTTTTATTCCTCTTTCAAATAGGTTGCGATAGACTCAACATTGACCCGTACATCATCATAGCCAGTTGGATCCGCTTTAACGACAGCTCGCCATTTTGCTTTATCTATGTCTCTATACGCGACGATGATACCTATAAAGCGTGTGTTTTGATTTAATTTCATTTTGTAATCAAGTTTCTGACCTGGCTGTAACTCGATTTCATCTTTCTTAAGCAAGTCTGGACCAAGCGCCTTTTCAGCATTGCCGTAAAGACTAAAGAAATCCTGTGTATCAAAAACCGCTCTAGAACTCAGTTCGAATACTCTAATCACCACAGGTGAAGGCCTACCATTTATGTCAGGGTTAACATCTTTCGCAACATTAATCTCTAAATCAGTTGACGGTGGCACAATGTAATTAACAGTCGAACAGCCCGTTAAGAACAAAAACAGAACCGCTAAAAACATGTTTGACAACTTGATCATTTTCACTGGAGGAAATCCTTTTTTAATTTTGTTTATTAACGTAATTATCGTATGCATTTAAAAATTCATCTGAAAGCGCCAAGACGCCTTTTTTATTTACTTCTTTAGAATATTCTTCAAACAACTCCTGATACAGCTTCCAACTTGTCGCCCCAGAGCTTTTCGGCATAAACTTTAGCAAGGAGTTATTTTCATCTGCTTTTTTGCTGATAACATCAGGCGATAAAAGCTTCAATAAAGCTTCTAGAGAACCCGATGCGGCAGCCATTATGGCTCCTTCATGTGTATGTAAATCTTCGAAACTTTCCTTTATCGATGCGGTTGACCCAAGAAAACTTCCACTTTTTCGCGTATAGAGATTCTGGATTGCATCGTCAATGGTGGCAGAAAACTTCAACGGATTATTTTGCTCTACCTGAAACATCGTCCGGTTTATCTTCATCTGATTCTTCATATTAGCGCGCTGTCTTAACGAATTTATTACTCCCATCAACAGTGCATTCAAACCAACACCCATTTCGAACCACTGCTTTTCCGTTTCGAGTTCAGCTCGAACCGCAGAAGAAATACCTAATCCTTCTAGGAAAGCCTGCATAAGCGCTTGCTGGTTATTATGTTGAGACATTTCACGCCTAGTGGGAGCTGATTGCCGCCCTTTCTCAAGCTCTTTAAGCTGCACCTCTGAAGGTTGCGTCTCTACCTGCTGAGTTACCGGAGGTGTAACGCTTTCCTTAGGAGGAGTAAACGACGGTTGTGGTTGTGGTTGTGGTTGTGGTTGTGGTTGTGGTTGTGGTTGTGGTTGTGGTTGTGGTTGTGGTTGTGGTTGTGGTTGTGATGCCATTTGATGATCATTAGCAAACGGATCCAAGCCATCATTACCAGAAAAAGAAAATACATCCCAATCCTCGGGGATAAAATCGACATGAGAGGATGCATTATCGGCAGAGCTTGCCTTATCGGCCGGGGCCATCTTTGGTGGAATCATCGATTCATCAAGAGCGTTATCATTAGCATAAGCGGGGGCCGATTCAAAAGAAGGCATCGCGTCGAAAGAGGAAACAGGATTTACACTAGACTCAGGCTGCACTTGGCTTGATGCAGATAAATTAGACTGATCTGCCTCAGGCAAATCTTGTTGAACACCTTGCAACGAGGTTTCAATCTGAAAGTCACCGACATTAAATGTATCGCCATCCACTAGCTTATGTTTATTTCCCTTTCCTAAGGGCGACACACTGTGATTAATGAATAGTCCGTTGGTCGAATAATCGTAGACATAGAATAGCCCCCCTTCATTAACAACCTCTCCATGTTTGTTAGAAATCACTTTTTCTGGGTCGGGCAGATGCCAATCGCATTCGCGAGAGCGCCCAAAGGTTAACGAATCTTTAGTAGACTTTGTCGCCTCAATTTCTGGGGAAAGACGATGATAACTAGTAATTTTTAATAAAACTTCCATTCTAATAGTTTCCTTGTATCTACATCCTGAAAATCATAAATGACTTTGCGGTTTACCTCAACAAGAAAGAAAACCGTCAGACGATCAGACCATGAGGTAACCTTTGCCTCTAATCACCAGCCATCAAGGTCTCAAAGCAAATTCCCATGCAATGATGCCTCAGTATTTTTTTACCCTTTTGTTCAGTTTTTACCCACTCTCCTCTCCGCTTCACATGCAATCTGCTCAGCCTACATTGGTCACCATCAGAAAAAAGCCTTCAAATCCCGCTAAGAATAACGCTGAACAGCACTAAAAAAATCTCTTTTATCTGTAAAAAATGCATAATAAATGGCTCCAATTGCAACAAACGTAAAGATTTTCACTATTTGTGCTGACAATCGAGTGCATTGCTAAAACTCTTTTTTTTTGTAAAAATGCCTTCCCTATGTAATGGATCCAAAGGCAGCCTTTGTCCTGGAGCAATACTAATCTATAGATAATGTGTTTGTTGTAACAAAAGGACGTCAGGATGAGCATTAATGATGATAAAACGCAGATAGTATCGGTTGTCTCATCAAAAAAAAACATTAGTCATTTCAACCATCAAGACTTTATTGGCAAACTCCTGTCTAACCGATATCTAATCGTCGAGCTTATTGGGCAAGGCGGCATGAGCTATATCTATCGCGCCAGAGATACGTTTTTAGAACGTAATTCGTCTTCCGATTACCCGATTGTTATCAAAATTCTAAGGGCAGAATTTTCTCAATCACCAGAAGCAATAAGATTACTAAAAGAGGAAGCCGCTCAGACACAGCCTCTTTCTCATCCCAATATCATTAAGGTGTTTACCACTGGCACAGAAAACAATATTCATTATATTGTAATGGAATGGGTGAATGGAGAAACATTAGAGCAGCTTATCAAGCGTAATAAACCAACAGGGATTAAATTTAAAACAGCCTATCCCATTATAAAGCAACTTATCAGTGCCTTAGATTACGCCCATAAGCACGGTGTGATACATAACGACCTCAAGCCATCGAACATTATCATTACTGGCTCTGGGGAATTAAAAATATTAGATTTTGGCATCGCCAAGCAACTTACTAATAATGATGCTTATGCTTTTATAAAGAAGAACGATCATGAAGTCATTGGTGGGTACACCCCTTCTTACGCCAGCCCTGAACAACTTGACGGCTATTCTGCCGATGTAAAAGACGATTTCTTCTCGCTAGGCTGCATTATTTATGAAGTTCTAAGCAGTCGACACCCTTATGATAGAAAAGCATCTAATACACTAGAGGACAACACTAGACCTAAGAAACCTAAAAACAGCCCACTTTTTTATTGGCCAGTCTTAAAATCAGCCATTTCATTGAAAGCTGATAAGCGTCTAAATATGCTTGAACACTTAAGTCGTCAGCCTTTTCAAGGTTTAAAAGCAATAATGGCTACTGTTCTTATTGTACCGATTATTTTTCTTTCGGGTTATTATGTTTATCAAAACATTCATGCAGCAAATTCACAGCTCATCGCAGAAAAAAACAATGCTGTTGCTATGAACCATCAAATAAATGAATGGATGTCATGGGATGCACAAAGAACACTAAACTATTTCAACCAAATCCCGCCTCAATTTAATACAATAAAACAAGGGCTTTTAAAAACACATCAACAAGAAATTATACAAATATTCGATGATAGAATTGCAAATGTTAAAAATATTGAAGGGAAAATAAAGAACTATCCTGCTATCTCTGATATTTACCAGCAAGCCTTAACCTATTACCCTGATTCAAGAGTGTTGCATACCCAATACAATAACATGCAAGTTGAGCGTCAATCCATTAGCATGGATATCATGACACGCATAAACAATATGCTCAATCAAAAACGTTACTTTGAAAAAGATCAAAACAATATTTTAGATTTACTTCATAAACTAAGTATTATTGATGGTAAAAATACGTTTAGTCCGACACAACAACAAACTAAAACATTCAAAGCTGCCCTCAAGAAGGCTCAAGCGTCTAAAAATAAAGCTCAGACAAAAATACTTATGAACATTGATAAAGCACTGTTTGACACTACCTCATAGGGCAAGTCAGGCTAAGCGTATAGATTAGCCTGACTTATTCAGATTTATTTAACAGACTCCAATAGGGCTACTAACAGTCGCCAAAAATCGCTTACTGAAGCAATTTCCATACGCTCTGCTGGTGAGTGAGCGCCACGAATATTAGGCCCGAAAGAGACCATTTCCATGCCTGAATATTTCGCCCCAATAACGCCACACTCCAGTCCAGCATGAATGACTTTCACATTAGCCTCTTTCCCTGTGACCTCTTTATGCACTTCGAGAAAGTGTTTTAGCAAGCCGGATTGAGGATCAGGATGCCAGCCAGGATAACCATTCTCTAATGCTACATCAGCGCCAATTAGACTAAATACCGACTTTACGGTTTGAGCATGATGTTCAACAGCAGAATCCAGAAGAGAACGAACAAGTAGGCAAGCATCGAAACACTTGTTTCCATCAGTATCATTCTTAAGATTAATGACCCCAAAGTTACAAGATGTTTCCGTCACACCCGGCAGATCTGAACTCATACGATAAACGCCATTGGGAGCACAGTTTAACGCATTAATCAGTGCAACCTGATCATCGAATAACAACTCATTCTCTACCTTCGCCGAACTAACAAAGACCTCTAATTTTGGCTCAGTTGTGGCAAATTCGATTTTCATCTCATTTGATATTTTGCTAATGAGACACTGAATAGCGACCTGTTCACTTGGTTGGTAATTGATAGTAAAAGAGGCATCGCGAGAAATAGCATTGCGCAATGTTCCTCCTGTAAAGTGAGTCAATCCAAAGTGATTAACCTCTTTAAGGGCATTTAATAATCGCGCAGCCAGTACATTGGCATTCGCTCGCCCTTTATGGATATCCAAACCTGAATGCCCACCTCGTAGGCCAGTGATGGATATCGTCATGGCTTTTGCATCCGCACGGGCCGTTTGTGTCAGATATCGTTTAGAAACATTGATATCCACACCGCCAGCGCAGCCTATATAAACATCCCCACTGTCTTCTGAATCTAAATTTAGAAGAATCTTACCATTTAAAATACTCTCTTCTAATTCCAATGCACCACGTAGGCTGGTTTCCTCTTCTATTGTAAATAGCGCTTCAATAGGACCATGTTTAATATCAGACGATTCCAATACAGCCAGCGCGGCAGCAACACCAATACCATTATCGGCACCAAGGGTCGTACCAGTAGCATGTAACCAGCCATCCATCACACGAGCAACAATAGGATCTTTTGTAAAATCGTGTTCGACATCGGCACTTTTTTGCGCCACCATATCAAGATGCCCTTGAAGAACCACGGTCTCAGCGCTTTCCATTCCTTCGGTCGCAGCCTTACGAATAAGCAAGTTCCCTGCCGTATCAACATAAGTAATTAGGCCAATGCCATGTGCCCACTCAATAAGATGCTCGCGGATAGCGGCTTCATGGTAAGAAGGTCTTGGAATGTTACATAGAGTCTGAAAATGCCTCCAAATCGCTTTTGGTTCGAGTGTGGTTAGAATCTCGTTCATGATCTCTCTTATCTTGTTAAGTCGTTAGCTTTATAGGGGGTTAAGGAAATGAGATGAGTGCCTCCAGACATAGCTGTTTATGCCCAAAACTCATCCTTGAGCACAGCAATATAAAGGGAACATCGGGAGTGAAACGGCACATTTCCTCAGTTACAGTATTAAAAGCTCAACAATCAAGCAATCGAAATAAAGATAACCGTTATAGAGAAAATGCATGCACTATCCTGCCTCCACTGAGCTGAGCGAACTAGAGAGGCAGAATGTCCTGCGACTTAAGCGTCTTTCGATAAATAAACTTGCGCTTCATGCTGTCCCATATACTTCGCAAGTGTTGATAAAGGAACGCTTTTAATATCGACAACGATTAGCCCATCCAAGCAATCATGAAAGGCTGGATCGACGTTAAAACATACAAGTTTACCATTCATTTTAAGGTACTGACGTAATAGAACAGGTACACCTTTTCCTTGATCAAGTCGAGAGACCACTTTTGATAAAAGCGACACACTGGTCAAAGAAGACAACAAATTTGGCTGCCAAAATGCATTGCCACTTTTTCTCATAGGTGAAAGCGGTGATACTAAATTGGCTTTTTCTTGATCGTAATAATGAATAGACAGGGTTTCGGCAAGAAGCTGCCGAGAAATCAGACTATAATCATTACTGATACTCACCGGACCGAATAAATGAGTATAGCTAGGGTTGAGAGACACAAAACGAGCAATCCCCTTCCATAACAGCAATAGAGAATTAAGGCTTTTTTGATAAGGGAGTGCGACCACAGAGCGCCCTATTTCTAAACTCTTATCAAGAGACTCAATAAAGGCTTGGTCATAATTAAACAGACTTCGTGAATAAAGACCATCTAATCCTTTTGTTTCAATCAATTTATCGACTTGACCCAAACGATAGGCCCCAACAATTTGTTTGTCGTGTTTATGCCATACGAACAACTGATGGTAGTAAGCATCATAATCATCAATATCACAAGACTGCCCACTGCCTTCACCCACCGCTCGAAAACATACCTCTCGGATTCGTCCAATCTCTTGCATTAAGTTCGGAATATTTTGAGTGTATGAGCAATACACCTCATAGTCACCTTGACTCAACAGCAAATCGGTATCAGGTAGCTGTGCGATTTCCTTTTCTAGTACCCCAGTATCTAATGCATCAATGATCGGAAGATCGTGAGCCTGCGTAGATGTTTTTGGTGCCTCTTTATGCTGAGACCCCATCAAATAGGTATTCAGCCGAAAATAGTTCACCATGTCTTTGTCATTTGCAAACTCATTGACTTCGGAAAATGCAATAGGACTACCAATGGAAATTGAAATACGGCTTAACTTTTTATTAAGCAGTTCACGCCCCAGCAAAGCCGTTCTTAACAATGGGTGAATACGTCCCGCTCCATAAAACAAAGCACTGTTTTTACCATTAATAAAAATCGGAACCGTGGTCGCTTTGCTGTACTTGACAAACTTAGCAACCGAATTACGCCATTCGATGTCCAATAATTGCTTGGACCCTTTCGCATAAGAAGAAACTTCTCCTGCCGGAAAAATAATCAGCAGTCCTCCTTCAGCAAGATGCTTATTGGCATCAACAATAGCACGGCTGTTGGTTTTTTTTGCCTTAGCCCCTCCAAACACATTCACACCAATGAACAACTCTCGAATTTCAGGGAGTCGTTTGAGCATTTCATTTGCTAACACCTTGACATCAGGACGAATCGAACCAATCAACTCAGCCAAAATCACCCCTTCAATAGCACCAAGAGGGTGATTTGCCACAATTACAACTGGCCCTTCTTTTGGAATATTATCAATAGAGCCTAACGACACCTCATATTCAATATTGAGTGCTGACAAGGTATAACGCATAAACTCAAAACATGATAACCCTTGAGGCCGTTGCTGATAAAGACGATCTAACTTGGCTAATCCCGTAGCCCATTCAACTATGGATTCACCCACACCAAATGGTGTGATGTGAGGCAAACGAAAAGGACTGCAACTCATTTTTTTCCCTTATTCTGCATGAGCAATACTAAAAAAAACAATTTGGTCAGGTTACATCTAGCATAATAAAGACACAACCAAACAAAACGCCGCATTGCCCACTCATTATATTCTACAAATGTTTTGAGCAATTAAAAAAGTGCACACACGGCACACTTTTTTCATATTCAGCAGTATTGAGTGAGAAAATGATCACTTGCGAGGCTTTAACGCTCCTTCTGAGAAAGTCACAAACTCTTCCGCACTTGTTGGGTGCACACCAACCGTCGTATCAAAATCTGCTTTAGTCGCGCCAGCTTTCAACGCCACCCCCAAGCCTTGAATGATTTCGCCTGAGTAATCCCCTACCATATGTACACCAATGACCTTATCGTCCGAATTACTGACCAGCAACTTCATCAAAGCCCGTTCAGTACTGCCGCTAAGCGTGTGCTTCATCGGACGAAAGTCCGTTTGATAGACTCGAAAATCCAAGCCTCGAGATTCAGCATCTTGCTCCGTTAAACCAACCGTACCAATGGATGGCTGACTAAAAACAGCGGTAGGAATATTATCATAGTCAAAATCGATCTCTTTACCATCAAACCAGTAATCAATCAGTGCCATCGCTTCTTTGATCGCGACAGGTGTCAACTGAATATTATCGGTGACATCACCAAGAGCGAAAATACTTGGTACACTGGTAGTGAAGTTATGGTCAACCTTGATTGCTCCATTATTTGATGTTTCTAAGGCAACGTTCTCTAGCGCTAAACCACCCACATTTGGTACACGTCCAGTGGCGTATAATACCAACCCAAACTCATCATGGCTGCCATCTTTAAAATGCACAACTCGGTGACTCGACTCATTCGCAGGATCCACTAATTCAATGCGCTCAACATCAGTATTTAAGCGCACATCAATACCTGATTTTCTATATTCTTCACAAGCAAAATCACGTACATCTTGATCAAACCCTCGAAGCAACTGTTCGCCACGATAAATTAACGTGGTGTCAACATTCAAGCCATTAAGAATGCCTGCAAATTCCACGGCAATGTAGCCGCCACCAACAACCAGTGCTTTTTCAGGAAGTTCGTCTAGATAGAACATTTCATTAGAGCTCACCACCCATTGTTTACCATCAAACTCAGGGATAAAGGGCCTCGCTCCAACTGCAATGAGAATTTTCTCTGCCGTATAGTGAACCCCATTCACGGACACTGTATGATCATCAATAAACGAGGCAAAACCTGAAATTATCTCAACACCAGCCTTTTCAAGCATCATTTGATAAATGCCATTTAAACGCGCAATCTCATTGGTTTTGTTGTCTCTTAAAGTGGCCCAATCAAAGCTCACACCATCATACTTCCAACCGTAACCAGCGGCCTGCTCGACACCATGACCAAACTCCGAACCATAAACGAACAGTTTTTTAGGAACGCAGCCAATATTAACACAGGTCCCACCTAACGAACTGCCTTCCGCGACCGCCACTTTATAGCCTTTTGAAGCGGCAACACGAGACGCACGAACCCCACCAGAGCCAGCACCAATAACAAACAAATCATACTGATAAGACATTTTTCGACTCCAAATTGTGTCATGAAATAATTTGCAGCAAGTTTAACAGCCCTACTCTCTAAGAAGAAGGTATCCGTTCATTCCTTACTTTGGGCAAAGTCACAACAAAGGCTAAAAAGTCATTTTTTGATGTGATCTCTATATGCCCTTGGTGTAAATACACAATGCGTTGAACAATGGCCATACCGAGCCCAACACCATTCACTTTGTTTTTAGTTTGACTTCC
The DNA here is from genome assembly GCF_016461715.1 of Marinomonas spartinae. Taxonomy (GTDB): domain Bacteria; phylum Pseudomonadota; class Gammaproteobacteria; order Pseudomonadales; family Marinomonadaceae; genus Marinomonas; species Marinomonas spartinae_A. Next base: position 134,907 of record NZ_JAEMUI010000009.1, read on the forward strand.
ACGAAAAAACCGTTCGAAGACCCGATTAATCTCTTCTTGAGACATCCCAAGCCCATTATCAGTCACCGCGATACGAATCTTGTCATTCTCTTCCCTAATGTCGACACAAATACTGGAACCTTCCCCCGAGTAACGGATGGCATTATCAATTAGATTACGAAACAAACACCCAAGAAAAATTTCATTTCCTTGAATTTCCAAGGTTTGTCCTTCGGTTTCAAGCGTAATTTTTTGACTCTGTTTGAGCGCTAGTGGTACCAATTCGGCAATCACCTCCTGTAAAAGTGAAGTGAGGTCAACAGCATGACTAAAATCTATCAGCAAACCATTATCCACTTTAGCAAGTGTCAACAGCTGCTCTATGGTCCTTTCAGAACGCTTAATACTTCGTTTAATCTGCTCTAAATGATAGGCTCTTTGTTCTAGGTCGGTAGTCTGCAAGGCATTTTCAGCATTAAGCATTATCACTGCCAACGGCGTACGTAGTTCATGAGCCGAATCTTGATTAAAGCGTTTTTCTCTTTTCCATGCGGCATCTACCTCATGAAACAAAAAGTTTAAGCGTTCGATAAAACTATAGAGTTCCGTCGGCACGTTTTTCGTATTAAGGGGTGTCAGGTTAGTAATTGACTTTCTGGAAACTTCCTTTTCTAGCCGATTAATCGGAGCAAACAGACGATTTGTCAATAAAACCAGCAACAAACACAAAAAGGGGGTAGTGATAACAAGGGGAGCAATCGCAGGAATAACGATTTTTTCTTCTACTTCGGCACGCAAATGCATGTCTTCTCCAAACCAAAGCCACATAGGGAGCCCAGTTTGTGGATCCGTCAGTCTCATTGTTACTCCTCGCCAGATTCCCTTATGCCTTGGGTCTTTTATATTATCGAACCCTAGATGGCGCATTTGGATCAGATCTTCTGGAGGGGCGTTTTTGGACCTTGCTAATACTTTGCCATTAGAATCCAGCAAAAGATATGAATAACTTTGTGAAGTGGATTCATTTTTCATGGTATCACCAACCACTTTTTCAGCATCAAAATCACACCCTTTTTTTGCTGAGGAATTGGTTAGCAAAAGCAGCGTGAGAAGCTTTTCATTAATCTCCTGAAAGTGATCATCATTGACTTCCAAGATGGCTTGACGTGTACCAACATAAACCCAAATAGCTGAGACGGTAATCACCGCTAAGCAAAGAAGTACACTGGTAAAAACAAGGCGACGCTTAACGGAGTGTAACTTCATGCTCTTGTTGGATGATATATCCAACACCTCTTATATTTTTAATCGAACCTTTAGGCATTTTCTTTCTGAGGTTATGAATATGAACCTCTATCGAATTCAGACCCGCACTTTCATCCCAACCATGCATATTTTGCAAAATTTGCGTTTTACTAAATACACGGCCGGCATTAGTTATCAAATATAAGAGTATCTTGAACTCATTGGGGGTTAAGTTAATTTGTTCATCAGCCACCATGACTTTATGAGAGGATAGCGATACAGCAATATCACCGACAACAATGGTATCATCCGCAACACCAGCTGAGCGCCTAATGATCGCATGAATTCTTGCTAATAACTCTTCAACCTGAAAAGGCTTAGTCAAGTAATCATCTGCTCCATGATTAAGAGCATAAACTCGATCATTCAACTCATCTCTAGCACTTAGTATAAGAACTGGAGTTTTGTTTGCTTTACTCCTGAGCTCTTTTAAAACAGTGAGGCCGTTAATACCAGGTAAAGAAATATCTAAAATGACAAGCAAAAAACATTCTGTTTGTAATGCGTGTAAGGCACTTTCCCCATCCTTAACCCAGTCAGCAGCATACTGACTCTTGTTTAATGAGTCAGTAATGGCTTTTCCTAGCATAATGTCATCTTCGACTAATAATATACGCATAGCTATCATCCTTGTATCATCTATAACATCGCAGCAGTATAAAATCTGTAGAAATAGCTTTTAATCGATTTTAAATCCTTATAAAACCCCCATCCTTTTAAGTGTCAACCTTGTCGAATATAAGTGTCATAATCATCTCTCCCTGAATGGAAAACTGACAATTTAGTATTTTTTTGATTCCTGACTTTTCAATTAAAAAAGGCGATAAAGCAAAGTATAATATTTGCCTCTCTCGATCAATTTTTACTAAGTTGGCCTCCTCAAAACCAAAGTATTCACCAACAAGAGGGTACAAAGCTTTGAAAATACTCTCTTTAGCTGAAAAAATAAGAGTCAAATCAACCTCGTTACTAAACCCAATATTCTTCATATACATTATTTCATCGGAAGTAACAATAGAGTTTTCAATTTCCTGACATGTCTCAAGGGTTAATATTTTTTCAACATCAATTCCCAGATAATAATTAGCAGAAGGTAAGTGTGCCATAACACAAGCAGCTATATTTTGACTGTGCGTAATCGAACCAAGCACGCCATTTGGCCAAACAGGGCGACGGTCAGGACCTATTATTACCTCAACGTCTTTTAAATCGTCGCTCCCTTCTTTTAGTAGCATTTGTTTAGCGAGATAACGACCTGCTAAAAATTCTGCACGGCGTGACACCACTACCCTTTCTAACGATAGAGGAAAACGAATCCCTAATTCAAAAAAGAGAGAGTCACAATATAACGAAGGGTTAAACTGACAAGAAGAAAGACATATAGGTCCTAAATCAAAATATTGCTCCTTGCAAATAAACTCATCACCACAAATATCTGGCCAATCAGAGCAGATCGGCATAAGACAATTTTCAGGTAATCTAAAATCCACAGGCTAATTCCTTGTATCAACTGTAACAACCGCAGATAGTCCGCTATCTAAATGAACAGGCTTATCGAAAACAATTCTAATAGGAACACGCTGCACCACTTTAGTAAAGTTGCCTGTGGCATTATCAGCAGGTAACAGTGCAAAAGTCGATGCGGTTGCAGGAGCAATACTCTCTACTCTCGCCTTAAAAATTTTACCTGGATAAGCATCAATCGATACGTCAACCGCCTGACCTTTATGCATCCTCGCTTTTTGGGTTTCTTTAAAGTTGGCGTTCACCCAAGGGGTTTCATCTGAGACAAGGCTCACAACAGATTGCCCAGGTTGCGTCATCATCCCCACCTGAAGGTTGCTATTACTCACAGTACCGTCAATAGGGGCAATAATACGAGTATAACCAAGTGATAAGATAGCCTGAGATAAATTGGCCTTAGCTTGTTTCACCATGGCTTTTGCTTGGTCAATTTTACTTTGCAAAACCTTTAGATTATCCTCCTGCGTTTTTAAACTCGCTATGGCTTGCCAATAATCCGCTTGATCAATATGAAACTCGGAAGCACTTTGATCAATGTCCTTCTTAGAGACAAAGTTTTGCTTTTCCAACGACTGTAAACGCTTATACTGCTCAAGGGAATTACTGTACTTGGCCTTCATAGAATCCACTTTACTCTGGTACTCACGAATCACACTTTTTTGCATCTGATAAGACGCTTTCGCATTAGATAATTGAGCGATACTCTGATCCAAAGCCGCCTCAGCAAGCTTTTTTTTAATAACAAACTCACGATCATCTAATAGCGCTAATAAATCCCCTTTTTTAACTTTCTGATTATTAATGAAATTAACTTTAATAACTTGAGCATTAATGTGCGAGCTCACATTGGTAATATCAGCTCTGACATAAGCATTATCTGTAGATTGAAAATAGCGGGCATAATAATACCAGTAGGCACCTCCCGCCATGGCCATCAAGGCAATAGGAATGACAATTTTAGCTATTTTTTTCACAATAACGCCAACTCATTTTAAAGTTAAATCATATTAAACATGTACTAATGCTTTACCCAAATGCTTACCTTGTAACATATTAATAAATGCAGTTGGCGCATTTTCTATGCCTTCAGTAATGGTTTCTCGAAATTGAATCTTCCCTTTTTCTACGGCATCAACTAACCACAAAACCGCTTCGGGAGACTCATTCATCCATTCAGTAACAAGGAAAAAACGGTTTTCTGGAGATGACGGTAGTGATGAAAAAAAACGAGATAATGTCGCACTGTCGACATCTTTATCTTTGTCATATAAAGAAGCGCTTCCGCAAATAGGTACTCTAGAACCTTCATTGAGATAACGAGCAACAATAGACGACACTCGTCCCCCTACATTTTCAAAATAAATATCGACACCGTCTGGGCAGAACATCTCAATCGATTCTGCTAAATTATCTTCCTTATAATTAATGCAAGCATCGAATCCCAAGACATCAACAACATAACGGCATTTTTCTTGGGTTCCTGCAATGCCAACAACACGGCATCCCGCCATTTTTCCTAATTGGCCAGCGACGGCCCCTACCGCTCCGGATGCGGCTGATACCACAAGTGTTTCGCCTCTTTTGGGCTTACCAATCTTGCGTAACCCAAAGTAAGCCGCCAAACCTGGTGTACCGGCTACCGTTAAAAACAAACTGATAGATAAGCGTGTTTCGGGTAAATGTTTTGTTAGAAAGTCTGCATCACTGGATATATAGTACTTCTGCCACCCTGAGAAAGTCGCAACATAATCACCCACTTTATAATTCGGATTTCGTGAATCTATGACTGTCCCTACCGTTTCCCCTTGGATAGCTTCGCCAAGCTTAATAGGGTCTACATACGCGGTGTACTCATTCAAACGTGGCCGTGTATAAGGATCCATTGAGAGAAAATTGTTCTCCACCAGAAACTCGCCTTCTTTCAACTCACCAACAGGACGATCTTCTAACCGAAAGTTATCAATGGACGCTTTACCAGTAGGGTGACTATGCAAGACAATAGTCGGATTTTGAAATTCATTCATCAAGAAACTCCCTTTAAAAATTTATTAAAAACGTAAAAGTCATATTTCACATTTAAGCTATTTTCGTTGTAGACCAACGTAATCTAGGCCAATAAACACTAAACGCAATCATAATCAATGTTAATGGCCATGAAAAAAGAAAAACAAAATCATTTGATAAATTTGGTTGAGTTTTATAAATAAAAATAACCATAACCGCTTTAACAATATAAATAAGCATCCATACCAAAGAAATTTCTTGCCACACTCGGCAATATTTTGGTGTTCCATAGGAAGGCAATTGACTTAGCCTTGGCATGGCATTTTCTGCTTGAGTTCGAATAACAGGACGCCCAATCAAAGAATAAAACCCAAACACTAATACAACAGAAAAAGCTCCTCCGACTGATAAAAAAACGCCTTCTTCATTAATTCCAAAAAAACTATAACCATTAAGATAAAGATAATGAATCACACCGGAGAAAATAATAATTGAAATAATGGAGAATGAGCCAGGACGTTTACTAAAGACTTCTAATAATCCTGAATAACAGGCTGTCAAAATAACCGCCATGCCTGCACCAAATCTCCAAAATACAATATTATAAATAAGAATCGGAATAATAATAGTCAGTCTTGCTTCCGATGACATCAGATAAGCCATGATGCTAGATTGTTTTTTACCAGTCATTATTCATCTCCCTTTTTCAAATAGAGTTGAAACTCTCGATTTGAAAACAATACCATCATAGCGGTTCCAAACATCATAACCCCCATAATAAAAAAGAGATTATTGAATGCCATTATTTCTGCTTGTTTAATCATTCTATTTCCCATTAAACCTATTGCTACCTTTTGTACATCCACCTGATTACTCGCAACACCTTGCGTTATTAAAAGGTGTTTAACATCAGAAAAATAATGATAAAGCACCTGACTCCCCTTCAATATAACTGATTTTACCCCATCAAAATGAACGTAAACCTGTGCTGAAAAATACGTCGTTAATATTGCTGTTCCCATCGAGCCACCTATACTACGAAAAACATTAATCAGCACAGCGGAAGACATAGCATCCTCTGCTTTAATATTTTGTGTGGCTAGCATGGATAGAGGAACCATAATAAACGGCTGCCCAACAGCACGAATCATCATAGACAAAACCATTTGAGGACCAGAAAAATTCAAATCCATATGGCAATTCATAAAGGCACTGATAGAAAGCCCTATAAAACCAATGCATATCAAATATTTAGGGTTGTAAATTCGCACTAAAAAGGGAATTAAAGGCAATACAATCAATTGAGGTAGCCCCATCCAAATAACCACATGCCCTATTTCCGTCGCGTTATAATCATGAACCATTGTCAAATAGTAAGGAACTAAAAACAATGTCCCGTATATGGCGACACCCAGCATAGAAAAAACAATCAAAGCATAAGAATACTGAAAATCTTTAAATAACCTTATATTAACAAGAGGGTTTGTACTGACTACTTGATCATAAATAAAAACAATAAAGCTAATAAAAGAAATGATCGACAATATACAAATCATATTGGAGTCAAACCAGCTCTCCTCTCTTCCTTTTTCTAAAATAACCTCTAGTGCACCTAAAAAAAGCATCACCGAAATCACTCCAACAAAATCTCCCTGCCGGATGATTTTCCAATTAACCTTAGGATGTTGAATTGACTGATATATCAATGTAAAAGCCAGTACAGATGGAATCGCATTTACATAAAAAATCGCCTGCCACGAAAAATGATTGGTTAACCAGCCCCCCAAAGCAGGACCGATTGCCGGTGCAAAAGTGGCAATTACGCTAAACATTGACATGCCAATAGCACGCTTCTCTCGTGGTAAAATCTCAATGATCAATCGAAACGACAAAGGAATCAGTGCGCCCCCTGCAAGCCCTTGAATGGCCCGAAAAACAATCATCGAATCCAAATTCCATGACCAGGAACACAAGGTAGATGAGACAAGAAAGCCAGTGATACAGCATAATGCATAACGCCCCGTCCCTAATGCTTTTGCCAACCATCCACATAAAGGAATCGCCACAATCTCTGCGGTAAAATATGACGTCATCAGCCATGAACTTTCATCCAAAGACGCCGACAAAGCGCCTTGAATGACCTTCATAGAAGAATTGGTTATCTGAATATCCAGTATAGCCATGAAGCCGCCAATCAGACCGCCAATGATAGCTAACCACTCTTTTTGAGTGACAGTGACATCCACCTTCGCTTGCTCAGCTGTCATTGTGCTCAAAGCACTTCTCCCTTGCCTATCACGCTAATGACAATGTTACCCATCTATCTACTAAATACCTGACCAAAGTTGCTCAGTCTCGGTTCTGCTTAAAGCAGAACCGATTTAAGCTGCTCTGCTAATGAGCGTATATTGGGTGGATTCATCATCGACAGATGATCGCCTTGCGCAGGAATAATAGTCACTTCTTGTTCACTATAGGCTTGCCATCCGAGACCAGGTTCATCAAGCTGCGTCCGCCCTTGCAAAATATCATTGGCTTCAGCAACAATGACGGAGCCTGAAAAACGTCTGCCCATGTAGCGATCAGTTGCGGTCATATGCGCCCATAGGATCCCCAAGAAATATTTAAAGTCATCGACACTAATATTATCTGGGACAAGATCTGCTTGCCGGAATCCATCTAAAAACACTTCTGTACGTTGTTCATCTGGCAACGCGGCCAGTGCCGAACTTGAGGTGTTAAACGAAATACCAGTAAAGAGTTCAACCTTATGAGCAAAATAAGCCAGTCTTTCGTGCTCTGACATACTTGCACTATTATCCACATTGACTTGTGGTGCAGGCTGATCAAAAACCACAACCGATGGTTCAATGCCATAAGCCTGATTAATCTGATAAGCCATTTCAAAAGCAATCGTGCCCCCTAGAGACCAACCACCGACTACCAACCGAGAATTAGAAGAAATAATACTTTGAACCTCTTCTAAATAATGGGCAGCCAAAGCCGTAATATCATGGTTGTATTCAGGATTATTTCTGAAGTCAGCAACTTGCACCCCATAGACGGGGTAATCGCCACCTAACTCTTGAACTAATTCGTGATAACAAAAAACATTACCGCCTGCAGGATGAACTAATAATAAAGTCGGCTTACTACCAACAAGACCCTCATTCAGCCTCACTAAAGACGAACCTAATTGATTCCCCGACTCACTATCCGTCATCTGCTCAATCAATGCCGATAGCTCAACAATACTGCTATTTTCAAACATTTGACCTAAATTGAGAGCGGTATTGAATGCCTTATTCACCTCAATGATTAATTTAATCGCACTAATAGAATTGCCACCAAGGTCTAAAAAGCCGTCGTGAATATCAATCTTGTCAATGTTTAGGGCATTCTGATAAAAGCCCAATAAGCGTGACTGTACATCCGTTTCAGGCTGGCTTACGGTACGCTGCTCGTCATGTCTTTTGTCTGTATTAGGCAGTGCGTGGTAGTTCACCTTTCCATTTGCCATCAATGGCATTGCATCCATCCAGATCCACGACTCTGGTAACATGTAATGTGGTAGTAGCTCTTTTAACGACTGCTTTAAAACATCTTGTTGTGCTAAGTTTTCAGCTGGGTTGTTGTCACACACCAGGTAAGCCATCAATGTGGAAGTACCATCACGGTATTCTTGATGCTTCACTGCTGCTTGGCGAACACCGGATAACGACATAAGAGCCTGTTCGACTTCTGCTAACTCAACACGGTATCCTCTAATTTTACATTGACGATCTAAACGCCCTAAATAGGCTAAGTTACCATCCGCTAGAAATCGTCCTTTATCACCTGTCCGATAAAGACGCTCACCCGCAACAAAAGGGTGCTCAATAAAACGTAGCTTTGTTTGCTCTGGAAGCCCAACATAGCCATTCGATAATTGACTCCCACCAATACAAATCTCACCTGGAATCCCCACAGGCACAAGCGCTTCATTCTCATCCAGGATTAACACATGGCAGCCATCTAACGGTTTACCAATGGGTACGGACTCAATATCCGACACTAGATCATTAGGTAGTAAGAAAGTAGATACGCCCACCGTTGTTTCTGTTGGGCCATAATGATTGATAATACGACAGGTCGGAGTCACGGTTTGGATGCGCTTTATCAGCGATACAGGTAAACGCTCACCACCAAGTACCAGCACGTCTCGAGGTAGAATCGCTCCGGCATCAGGCAAAGCCATTAAGGCGGACAAATGCGTGGGCGTAATCTTCATGCAGTCCAACGGATAAGACGATAGATACTCCACTAGGTAAGTAGGGTTTTCTAGCATATTTGCGGACATCACCACTAACTCTCCCATCTGAATCAGAGAGGGGAACAACATAGTATGAGCCAAATCCGTTGTGAAAGAAGAAAACATGCCATAACGCGCGCCCGAAGGCTGATTCAGCACTGGAATAATCGCATGGCAATATTGGCTGAGCTGGGCATGAGAGACACAAACACCCTTCGAAACACCTGTACTGCCAGAGGTGTAGATAATATAAGCGGGGGAATCAGGGGTTAGCGACGCGCTGTTAAACTCAACTAAGGAAGTCTCGCTGCCAGCCTTATCATTATTCGCAACATCTAACCACTGTATTCCTTGTTTTGAACTCAACCCTGAAAGAGAATCTGGCAGCCCACCTGCAACCAAGGCAAAAGAGACAGAAGCATCATCTAAAATATACGCTACTTTCGACTCTGGTAATGCAATATCCACAGGGACGTAACAACCACCAGCTTTCATAACTGCTAACAAAGCCGCGACAGAATGCTCACTTTTATCCATCAATATAGCAACAGACTGCCCCGCTTTTAAACCTAGTGATATTAGCTCTGATGCCAAATGGTTAGCCGCTGCATTAAGCCCACTATAAGTAAAAGAACGCTCTTCACAGCGTACAGCAACCTCTGTAGGGTTTGCTATGGCCTGCTCCTCAAAGAGTCGAAAAACTGGAGGGAATGTCTGAGCCTCGCTTGGTTGACATTTTTCGAGAAGATATTCTCTCTCCTCTGGGGTAACGAGAGATAATGACTTAACAGGTAATTGAGCGCGCTCAACAAACTCCATCAACAAGCTTTTAAAGCTAGCGAGCATTTTTTCAATAGTGTGGCGCTCAAATAAGTCAGTGTTGTAATTCAATGTGAAAACGAGGCCATCACCATCTTCCTCTACCCATAAATTCAAATCCAACTTTGAAACGCCGTAATCGACTTTAATTGGACTAAATGTGAACAATTCATGAGTATTGCGTGAATGTGGGTAAACCTGATAAGTAAGGACAGCTTGATACAGCGGGTTAATGCTTGGATCACTTTTATAGTGCAGCGCTTCTAAAATACGATTGAGTGGAATAGATTGATGTTCTGCCGCACTTTCACTTTCTGCCTTTGCTGCAGATACCAATTCTTCAAGCGTGGTATCTTTATCAATATGAAAACGCAGTGGCAAGGTGTTCATAAACAACCCCATCATCTCCTGCGTTTGAGACAGCATCCTATTGGCAAAAGGCACACCCAACACAATGTCTTGCTGCCCACTGTATTTATGCAACAGCATATGATAGGCCGCTAACATTAAATGAAAGGTCGTTGCTCCCTTTTTAGCAGCAAACGACTGAATCTCCTGATAGGCCTTTGCCTCTAAGGATAAACTGACAATCCCCCCTTCAAAAGACATTGTCTGCGGACGAGGATGGTCCGTTGCTAACTCAAGCACACCATGCACACCCTCAAGTTTTTTAACCCAATAGTCTAACCCTTGGTTAAACTTGCCCTCCTCATACCAACGACTCTCTTCAAGGGCATAATCAGTAAACTGTGGAACTTTTTCGTTCCCACCAAGATCAAAGTAAAGGCTCATAAACTCTTTAATGCACAAGCTCATTGTCCAACCATCTGAAATGATGTGGTGGAACGTTAGCATAATGACAGATTCGCCTTTATTCGTTTTTACCATATGCCATCGTACTAATGGCCCCTTTTCTAGGTCGAAGTTTTTACGCCCTTCTTCTCGAGCGACTTTCATAATCCACTTATCTTTCTCCACCTCAGCCCAATCAGAAATATCATCATAGGCAAAATCAAACCCGGCATTACTGTCGATACACTGGCTAGGTTCATCATCTACCAAACGAATAGTGGTACGAAAGATATTGTGCTTATTGGCTAAAGTATCGAGTGTTTTGCGGACTTTTTCTGGATCAAATTCATGGTCTAACCGACAGCGAATCGCAAACGGATTATTGTAAGCCTTATTATCATTAAGGAACTGATCTAAAGCCCACATGCCTTTTTGGGCATTAGTTAATGGAAAAACGGTTCGGCTTGATGATGAGTTGGCAGCATTTTGTGCTGCCGCTTTCTCCTTCTTCTCACGAGCTAACCGTTTAAGTTCTTCAAGCCCCTTAGAGCGAAGTATTTCATTTGTTTTCATATTCATCGGAAGCATGCCTTTTGCAGAGATGAAAAATGTTGGCTATATGATGATGCAAATCGGTACACCGATGTTCGCCATATAGCACAACGCTAGGTTTGCTATATGGCCTGAATAGATACTATTCAGGCATTCACATCACATTAGTCCTCTAGCAAAACTGACTCAAATGCGTCAAAAACCTGCTCTGATAAGCCTTTAATCGTTTGGTTTTTATAGAACAAATCCACCCGAATACCGACTTCGAACTTCGCCGAGACTTTCGACACGACTTGTACCGCTAGCAATGAGTTCCCGCCAAGCTCGACAAAGTTATCGTTCACACCAATGCCTGAAATACCAAGCACCGACTGCCAAACACTGGCTATCTCCTGCTCAATATCGTTTTCTGGAGCCACATACTCAACCGTTAGCTCTGGGCGTGTGTGCCCATTGCCCGCTTGCTCTTCCTGCACAGCAACCTCGTCTTCTTCATAGTCAGGACGCCCTTCAACCACCAGCTGATTAAGATCACTTGTCAACACAAAGAGCTGCTCAAACTCTAAATGCGAAAGTTGACGTTTAAGCGCATCCAACCCTTCGTAGAACAAGATATCCCGATCAGCCAGATCCAACTTCACAGGAGCATTTTGCCGCGCTGAATCACCATCACCATCGACTTGGTTGTTCTCACTCATTTTGACTAAGGTATAGTTTTCTAATACCAATAGTGGTTTGTTTTCGGCCGACAAGAAGACGACATCCACCATAATGGTATTGTCTTCATCTCTATAGGGCTGTTTCATACGAATATGAGCATAACAATCCACATCTAATGGCGCTAAGAAGCTGATATTGCCGTAACTAATAGGTAAGAAGTTCCCTTGTGTGATGTCATTAATACAACGAATTGATACCGCATCGACCAACGCAGGGTGGTAAGGATATCGAGCAAAATCCTCTTGGAATTCGCGAGACAAATTCTTATGAATTAACCACTCATCCTTGCCTTTATAAACCTCTTGAACACAATTCCAACGCTCACTTAGCGATAAGAAAGCCTCGCCGGTTAACGCATTCTTATATTCAAGGGAAAGTGGCTCAACGGGTAACTGAGTGGTACAGCGACCGCGAATCGCATCAAGAGAACCCACTTTGTCACTAACCGCTTCTTGTTTATTGCCGATACTACCAATAGCGTGCTCATCCCACTGAATATCTCTGACGCCACGGCTTCTCAAGCTGAAACTGTATCCCGCGCCTTCCGCTTTCACAAAAAGATGCAGCTGACGAGGCCATGCATGGTGATAAATCACGGGTTTGGTTAATAGCAAGCTTTTCACTTGCAAGGTTTCTTGCGGCTTAAACTCAGTGATTAAGCTATTCAATAAAGACAAGATAGTCGTTCCCACTAACGTAGGTTGTTCTGATAAGCGGTGCTCATCAATGACCCAGTCTTCGTTAACCGCTAGGTTAACAACATACTCCTCTTCCATGCCTTTACGGTTAAACAATTGCAGCAATGAACCGCTAGAGTCTTTGCTAATTTGATTTTTACCGTCTTTCTCATCCAGCTCTTTGATGTATTTAAACGCCATCCCCACATCGCCCCATTTACCCCAGTTAATCGCAACAGTACGACCACTGCGGCTCTGGTTACGATAATGAGCAAACGCATCTAAAAAGGCATTACCAGAACAGTAATCAATACGCGCACTGTCCCCGACCAATGAGGTAATAGAGGAGAACAAGATCAAAAAGTCTGGCTGACTGTCTTTTGTTAACTCATCAAGAAGCAAAGCGCCTTTGACTTTAGAGTCCAATACACTGGCACAGTCTTCATCTGTCTTAAGAGGGATAATACCGCCACCAGCGATACCAGCTGTATGGAAAATACCATCGACATGGTAGTAACTTGCAAATAAATCAGACATGCCTTGGTAATCACAAACATCTACCTCGACAAGGTCCACCTTATTGCCTTTACTTTCAAGATGCAGTATTCCAGCAAGCTTAGTACTCATTGTATCGTCAACTGGATGCTCTTTTATCCAAGTATGCCACTGATCGCGCGGCGGTAAACTGCTGCGATAAGTCAATACCAAGGTCGCATTACATGTATCGGCAATGTACTCGGCAACCAATAAACCTAGGCCACCTAGCCCCCCAGTAATAAGATAGACACCATCGTCTTTAAAGTTAGCGGGAAGGCCAGGAATATCTTGGCTGACTTTTACAGGTTGATAGTCTTCTTGGAAACGACAAGCACCACGATAAGCCACCAATTCCCCATGATTTTCGATCTTGCCTTCAGCAATCAAACAACGTGCGGCTTTTTCTATCGACCAATCCGCTTTCATTGGCCAATCAATATCAACAAGATGACATTGCACTTCGCCGTATTCATTATTGAAAACACGTCCTGGACCGACCAGCAAAGCTTTTTCAGGAGAAGACACCTTTTCCCCTGCAATACTGAAAATATTATTACCAACAAGAACGAGGTGCATATTCTTCAACACATCTTCGTTTACCAAGGCCTGCTGAAGATACAAAGGACTGTAGAAAGCATCTAATTCTCGTGTTCGGTAACCTTCAATATCAACGGTTTCATTGTCAGGAGACAAATTCCAAAGGTGAACCACTCGAACCGAGTCTGTCTCAAATTCTTTAACGGTTCTTAACACTCGAATGTAATCATCTCGGGAAGACGGATTAATGATAAAGCTGCTGGCTTTGCCAGTAGACAGAACATCTACTTGATAACTGTCGCCTTTAAACACGAGAACCACTTGATGACCCGCATCAGAAAGTTGACGATTTAGCTCATTCGCTACACCGTACTCATCAACGAACAATACCCAGCAGCTATTTTCACTATTGTGTCGTTTGCTTGCCAAAAATTCGGCTGGAACAGTTCGTTTCCAAGCTGGCATATAGAACCAATCGGCGATGTCATCTTTTTTGCGTTTTAAAGCTTGTTCATCCACAGCTGAAGATTGGGAAACCTGTTTACTTTCAGGCAATTTGAATGTCTTACGCTCAAACGGATAACCAGGTAATGAAATACGGCGACGTTCTTGTCCACCATAAAATGCAGCCCAATCGACAGCGACACCACAAGCCCATAATCCGCCAAGGGTTGCAACAAAATGCTCACCTGAAATAGACACTTCTTTTGCCGTCGGTAATGACGCTAAAATGTCCGCAGTAAACTCTTCGTCTTCACGTAAATGCTGTTTAGCCGCTGACTCTAAGGAACGGCCAGGACCCACTTCTAAACAAACCAACCCATCAAGGTAATCCGCCATTAATGTTTTAAACGCATGCGAGAAAAGTACCGGGTTTCTCACATGACGTACCCAGTAGTCACTATCTTGAGCAAGCTCATCCGTAATCCACTGACCATTCACGGACGAGACAAATGGAATGCTAGGCGCATGAAGCGCAATGCCATCAATCACTTCTTTGAAGGCTGGCAACATTGGATCCATCATACTGGAATGGAAGCCGTGGGAGGTATCGAGGTGTTTACAGAAAATACCCTCTTCCTCTAGCTCGTATTGGAAAGCTTTAATTGCCTCTAATTCACCTGCAATCACACACAATTCAGGGTAATTAACGGCAGCAATATCCAAATCACTATTTGCCAAGCGTTGAGTTAATGCCTCTTCATCCATCAGTACCGCTAACATCGCCCCAGCGGGTAACGCTTGCACCAATTGACCGCGAATAGCGACCGCTTTTAATGCATCTTGCAAAGAAAACACACCAGACAAACACGCGGCAACATACTCACCAACACTATGACCGATCATAATATCGGGCTTAATTCCCCAACTCATCCAAAGTTGTGCAAGGCTGTACTCCACTACAAATAATGCGGGTTGAGTGTATTGAGTTTCATTGATTTTCCCCGCCATTTCATCGTTTTCAGGGAAAATAATTGCTCTTAAATCCTGTCCCAGAATAGGGGTCAAATAATCACAGCACAGATCCATTTGTTGTTTAAACACATCGTACGTTTGGTACAGATCTGCTGCCATGTTCACGTATTGGTTACCCTGACCTGGAAACATAAATACTATAGGTCGACCACGTGACGTACTGGTTGTCGTAATAGGAGAGCTACTTCCCAATGCCTCAATTAATGAATCTCGGTCTTTACCAACAACCGCCGTTGAAAACTCAAACTGCTTACGTCCCACTTGCATGGTATAAGCTGCATCCGCAAGATTGGTATCAGGATTGGCTGAAAGAAACTGTGCAAAACGCTTTTTCATTTCATTCAGAGCTGAACGGCTGCGAGCTGAAAAAGGAATCACAACAGGAGAAGTATATTGTTCACTTGGCGCAAGTACTGGTGCAGTTTCGAGAATAACACAAGCATTGGTACCCCCAACGCCAAAAGAATTGACGAGCGCATTACTTGACTTACCCTCCTCATTAAACGTTCCTGTTTCTGTATGAATAACAAAAGGACTGCCTTCAAACTCAATATTAGGGTTAGGTGAAGCAAAGTGTAATGAGGCAGGCAATTTGCCCGTCTTAAGTGCCAATGAAGACTTAATTAAGCTTGCAACACCTGAAGCGGCATCTGTATGACCAATGTTTGTTTTAACCGAACCAAGACGACAAAATTGCTCTTTGTCTGTGTAATTACGGAATGTTTGAGACAAAGACGAAAATTCAATCGGATCTCCTAGCGCAGTTGCGGTGCCGTGAGCCTCAACAAAACGGATGTTTTCCACATCAATGTCTGAGTTTTTAATGGCTTGTTTAGCAACACTAACCTGCCCTTCAATACCCGGTGCGGTAAAGCCTGCTTTTAAACTGCCATCATTATTGATTGCACCACCTTTGATGACAGAATAAATATGGTCTCCATCTCGCACCGCATCCGTTAAACGTTTTAATAAGACAACGCCCACACCTCGACTAAAGACTGTACCATTGGCTCTTGAATCAAATGCATAACAACGACCATCAGCGGATTCCATACCGCCTTCCATGTATCTATAACCTTGACGCTCTGGTGTATCCACAGAAACACCACCGGCGACGATTAAATCACTTTCGCCACTGAGCAAGCTATTGACCCCCATCACAACAGCGACCAATGCCGTTGAACAAGCGGTTTGAACGTTGACACTCGGTCCCTTCAGATTCAACTTATAAGAGACACGAGTAGTAACATAATCCTTATCATTATTCGTGACGACTGATGCGCCACTAGCAAACTGACTGACACTGGGGTGTGATTGCACTTTATTAAGGTGCCACGCCGTTCCTGTTCCACCAAATACCCCGACTTTACCGGGATACGTAGAAGGCACATAGCCAGCATCTTCAAAAGCATGCCAACTTGTTTCTAGGAAAATTCGATGCTGAGGATCGGTAATTTCAGCATCCCGGGGTGTAAAATCAAAAAAGTGCGCATCAAAATCTTGCGCTTGGCCAATAATACCGCGACGAGGAATGTAATTTGGCGAAGCAATCAGTTCCTCATCTATGCCCGATTCCCGAAGCTCTTCATCCGTAAATGTACTGATCGTTTCAAGCCCTTCGGTGAGATTATGCCAAAAAGACGTAATGTCTTCTGCCCCAGGAAAGCGACCGGACATCCCTATGATCGCGATATCCCTATCACGTAATGTATTTTTCCCTTTCATTATTACACCTCTTGGTTTTGATTGTTTAAACATTCATCCAGAATATTCATACACATTTTCTAGAACATAATAAATGACATTATTTCGTCATTACCTTTGAATACTTTTTATAAATATTATGACTCAATGATTCGATCGTCGGATATTGAAACAATTCTACTATGTTAATAGGCATATTAAACTGTTTCTTTAATTCCCTATGTACTTTCGTCATTAACAATGAATTTCCTCCGGCTTCAAAAAAACTCTCATTGGCCGAAATTTTTTTCGACCCCAAAGTTGTTTTCCAAATAGAAGACACTTTATTTTCAATATCTAATTGTGTTAACAATGATGTATTTTGCATATAGTTGTATCCTTTCATTCAATCAAGCTCAGTGCATTTTTATTAATTTTTCCATTAGGAAGGGTAGGCAAACTATCAAATGAGTAATAACGATACGGCTGCATATAATAAGGCAACACTTTCGACAAGGCTTCTTTAATAGTTTGTAAATCATCAATATCTTTATTCGTAGGTGTATAAAATGCTTTTAAATAAGGAGAGGTTTTATTCGTGTCGTCCACAATAACCGCAGCCAGCGAAATATTTGGCAGGGCTTGAAGCTGAGCTTCAATTTCAGTTAACTCGATTCTATGACCTCGTAATTTGACTTGGTAATCCGCTCGACCATGAAATAACAGTACGCCATCCTCTCGCATACTAACCAAATCCCCTGTGCGGTACATTTTTTGACAAGGGTCTTGAGCAAAAGGGTTAGGGAGAAAACGTTCTTCCGTCAGTTCTTGCTGACCAATATAACCTTTTGCCAATGTATCCCCAGCGAGATATAGCTCTCCACAGTCTCCTATAGAGACTTCCTGAAGATTGTCATCCAAAAGGTAAATTTGAGCATAGGGAACGGGTTTACCAATAGGTACCATGGTTTCATTAAGATTAGGCAAACAGCGCCAGTGACAGGAAAATATCGTGGCTTCGGTCGGCCCATATAAATTATGAATCTTACCGGAAAACTGGGCCGCCAATTCGTCCACTAAGCGCTGTGATAACGCCTCTCCCCCAGAAAAAATATGTTCAAGTGAGGAGCATTGCTGAAGAACATTACTGTCAACCAGCGTTCGCAGGGATGTAGGAACAAACTGAGCCATGGTCACCTGATGTCGACGAACAGATTCCGCCAGTAGGACAGGATCGTATTTGGCTTCCTCGGCGATCAGAACACAGCTTCCACCAGAGATTAACGGCAAGAAAATTTCCCAGACAGACACATCAAAACTGATTGTTGATAAATTCAATATTCGACTGTTTTCAGACAGCTCAAACTCGCTTTTCATCCACAATAAATAATTGACCACTGTCCGATGGGAAAGCATCACTCCTTTAGGGTTACCAGAAGACCCAGAAGTAAAAATCACATAACACATGGCCTCCTCATCGAGATAAGACAAGGTTGGCGCCACGGGCAATGTAAAATCGACCTGATTAATATCTAAACGTAGACAATCACTATCCAGCCAATCCATCTCCTCAAAATTATCGCTCACAACAAGAGTCGTATTCGCGCGATTCACCATATAGGCCAAACGTTCTTCAGGATAATAAGGGTCTAGTGGAAGGTAACAGGCACCGGCTTTTAAAATCCCCAATAACACCGCTACCAAATTCTCGCCTCGGTTCATGTATACACCAATCACATCGCCACTTTGGATGCCACCATTTATTAATATTTGACTAATAATATTGGCCCGTTGATCCAACTGACGATAGGTCATGGTTCCGCTATCACTCCGTAAAGCAATAGTATCTGGAGTATTATTTTTTTGTTCGGAAAAATAATGATGAATTAACTTTAACATTCCTATCCATTCCTTTTGATAGATGTGCCAGGAGTAACCAAGTACAAAATCTAAATGAAAGACCTTATATCCCTAACGAGCTAGAAATCAGCTGCAAATAGCATTGCGCAAAACGAGACATTTCTTCTTTAGTAAATGCGCTATGCTCATAATCAAAATTTAAAACAAACTCAGGACAATCGTCGACAGTAAGAATTAAGTCACAGCGTCCAAATTGTTCAACAATATGAGTTACGTTAAATTCACATTGATCAACCTTAATAGTGGAAGCCACATTGGTGAGAAAATTAAAAATAACGGGAGAATGAAGCCTGTCAGCCCAGCCTTTTTTTCTTAGCTCAGTTGATAGCATTTGATACGGAAGTGTCTGATTTTCTAGCATTCCATACAGTTTTTTACTACTCGCCTCTAATTGCATAGTAATATTGCTTGTGTCTTCTACTGGCTCGAAGTACGTCATCATATTAACAAAACAACCAATTTGATTATTTCCTTGAAGCAAGGCACGGTTTGATACTGGCAGACCAATCGTTGTCTTTTTATAAGGTGTCTCACGATTAAGAGCCAAGTTAAATAACGTTAAAAGCACCACATAGGCAGTGGTATTCTTTTGATGAGCAAAGTGTCGAATTGCTTGACTAAATGCGTCGGTCAATGTGATCGATAACCCTCGTCCTGAGGGAGACGTTTTCATTTCAAACGCCGAAGCATCCGCCCCTCTTCCTAAGTAGCCTTCTAACGTCGTCAACCAAAAGCGCCATTCCTCTTGGTCAACCAATTTATCACTATGACATGGCTGTGCTTTTTGCCATTTAACATAGGGGGCATACTGGTGGTAAACCTCACTGGCGAAGCTGTAATCTCCCGCGATAAAAGCTCGGTATGCCTGAGTAAATTGATCAAAAAACAAACCAATTGAATCATGGTCGAATACTGAGTGATGCACACGACAAATCAGCATATAGACATTTTTAGGAAACATTAATATGGCAAGGCTAATCGCTGGCGTATTTTCCAGATCAATATCAGGCAAATCAGCTAACGCCAACAAGTCTTGATGGCTCAAATGATCACTGCTCATCCCCATAGACTGAAAATCACGCTTGGCGATATGAATAGCCTCTGTCGCAATACCGCCCTCTTTAACTGTAAAATGATCAAGATCAAACTGAGAGCGCAATACAGGATTGCTTTCCAATACCCGTTTTACACTCCACTCAATTCCTTGAATATCCGCTTTACCTTGAGCACGAATAAGAAAAGCGGGGTGATAAGCTTTCGGCTGTGAGCTGGTCTGCTCAAGTGCCAAAAAATAAGACTGTTGCGAAGAAAGCTCAGAAAAGTCCTCTGCTGGAATAGTGAGTGACTCAGTAAACATCTGACTCGCCATATCTTCGTCATCGATATAGTAAGGTACTACCATTGCCAGTTTGCGTGGTGTGGTGTTATGAAAAAACAAACTAAAATCAATATTGCTGTACAAGCGCTGACGAATTAAAGTGCGAGCCCGCATGGCATGTAATGAATTACCACCTAAATCAAAAAAATCATCCTCAGCACCTAAGTTACAAAAACCTAAAACTTCTTGCCAAATATCAATAAGCTCTTGCTCAAGGTCATTGGCGGCAGGTTGAAAAATGGTATCTAGATCAGGTCGAACGGGGGCTGGAGAAGGCAATCGATTGCGATCAAGCTTACCATTTGGTAACTTTGGAAACGCATCAAGACATATAAATTGTGAGGGGATCATCGCCCCCGGACATCTTTCTAACATGAAAGATCGAAGCTCATTCACTTTAACATGCTCCCTGCACAGCAGATAAGCCATCAACCCCATGTCTGTGAACAAAACCACCGCATTGGACACATTAGGATGCTGACGTAAATTCTCTTCAATATCAGCAAGCTCTATACGCACACCATTGACCTTGACCTGATTATCTTGTCGTCCTAAATAGAGCAATTCGCCATGATGATTAAATTGTCCGAGATCACCTGTACGGTATGCTTTTTGTTGCTGGTGGACGAAAAAATGTTTTGCCGTTAGCAAAGGTTGATTACTATAACCGTAAGCGACCCCAGGCCCTGAAACACATATTTCGCCAACCTCACCATCACCAACCAGTACGCCCTGTTTATCCAACAGAAAAATATGGCTCCCTTCGATGGCTTGTCCTATCGTGACAGGCACCCCTTGCTCCAATTCAGAGAAAGAGCAATTCGCGACCGTTTCTGTAGGACCATATAGATTAAACAAACGTACATTATCGACTTCTGCAAAAGTGCGTTCCTTTAGCGCTTCTGAAACCGCCTCTCCTGACAAAAACAAGGTTTTTGGTAATACAACACCCCTATCAAGAGATTGTTTATAATCTAATAGCTCACTCCAAATAGTGGGCACGCAATATAAAGCAGCATTTGGCTTATCTTGATACCATTCTAATAGCGCTTCAGGTTGATTAAGTATCCCTGCGGGAAGAATATGTAACGTATCGCCCCTTAGCAGCGGTGCAAAAAGTTGAGTTAACGAAGCCGCAAAACTTAGTGATGATGTAAGAGGTAAAATAGCTTCTGTTTTAGGCCATAAATGCGAGTTAAACCAGTTAAGATAATAAGATAGGCTGCTGTGTTCCACCTCCACGCCTTTCGGCCTGCCTGTCGACCCAGACGTATACAAAATATACGCAATAGAATTCTCCATAGTATCGATGATAGGTCGATCACTTAAGCCAGCTGATAAATCAATATCATCCATGATCAAAGCTGGTGTCGTTTCAACCACCGCATAGTATTGTTCGAATAAGCGTCGTGATGTAATGGTAAGACAAGCCCGAGAGTCATCAAGAATCTGCTGAATACGTTTGGCGGGTAAAAAGGATGATAGCGGAACATAACTCAATCCGGCCTTCATAATCGCAAGAATAACGACAGGAAGGAATACGCTTGGTTCAAGAAGCACTGCTATTGTTCGTGAATCTGTGCCTTTATTAAAGTCTGAGTTTTCTATCGTAGGGTAATTAACAACTAGGCGATTAGCAAGCCGGTTGGAATAACAATCCAGATCAGAAAAGGATAAGCTTTCATTTTGAAATACGACAGCTTTTTTCTTAGGTCTTAAAACCGATTGTTTTGAGATAGCACTAAAAACCTGATCTTTTTTCAACATAAAATCTCCTTAAATTATCGGCTTTTTTAAACACTAATAAAGCCAATCGATCATTCCTAAATCGACTATGTACATAAAATAACAATACGATACTTAAGATTTCATTAAGAAATATTAAGTATCAAAAAAAAGTGAAAAATTCTTAATAATGTTGATCTAAGTCTAAAAAATATAAAACTATATTTGTTAACAAAATTGTTTATGTAAATAACATTTATAAAACACAACCAAAGCAATGAAAAACGACATCCTTTTCCATAATGTACAAGATACCATCAAATTAAAAACCATATAAAAATTAAAAAAACCAATATTATCAAATAGTTATAAAAAAATAATTTGATACAAAACCAGCTTTTCAAATAATTCACTGCTGTTAAATGGGAAGCTCTAAAATTCACTTTCTTAATAAAAAATTAAGTTTTTTCCAATACCATCTAGCTGTTAAAAAACCTTTTATAATCAATAAAACAGGATGGTTTTATGAAAACTATGGACTCTATAGGGAAAATCTCTGAAATAATGATGATGCCATTAGCGGCTAAATCATTGAATGTTGCTGCAGAATTAGGAGTAGCAGACATAATTAATCAAAATGCCGTACATATTGACATACTATCAGAATCTATGGCCGTCGATAAAGTCATACTGCTAAACCTGTTAAAAGTTATTAGTTTATTTGGTTTTTTCACAATAGATAACGATGGGTTCGTAACAAACAGTGACTATTCAATGTTCCTGATGACAAACCACCCGCAATCGATGAGACATTTTTGTCGGCTATTTGGACATGAGTATTACAACGGCTATGATGGTTTGTTGTATACAACCAAAACGACTAACTCAGGGTTCAAACATATCTACAACAAAACGTTATATGATTATTTAGATCATACGCCTGACAGAGCATTGGTCTATGATCTAGCAATGCGTGACTTTTCACGCCCTGTCGGAAAAGAAATCACGAAAACCTTTGCAACAATGTTTTCTGACAGCAAAAAGATTATCGACATTGGCGGCGGAAGTGGCGTGATTACCATCGAAGTACTGAAGCAATTCGATCACTTAACTGGGTGTATTTTTGATCGAGATGATGTTTGCACAAGAAACAAGGATCACCTACCAGAATCGGTCAAAGATAGAATAACCCTCCATCCCGGTGACTTTTTTGACTCCGTGCCATCTGGCTACGATGTCTATATTCTCAAAAATGTTCTGCATAACTGGAACGATCAGTCTAGCAGCACTATTCTCAAAACCATATCGAGATCCATCGTCAATGGTCGGTTACTCATCGTCGAACCCATTGTTACCAAACAAGACGACTCTCCTAGATTAATCTTTAACGCACTCTTTCAATCCGTCATCTGTGAAGACGGAACACACCCAAGGGACACATCGGATATTGAAAGCCTGCTAAACGATGCTGGATTTACAGTTGTAAGAGCCGAGAAACTCCTCACAGGCCATACGGCTTTCGAACTCGTCAAATCTACTTCTATGTAACTCTCTAAAAAGCAATGGCGCTATCAAGGACAAAACGTCATTGCCTCTTCTTCCCAAAAATACCCCGAAATAATCCAGCAAAACCATCGAACTCAAGAGGCAAACTGCTTTATGACCATTCAACAACTCGGTATCATTAAATAAATTCGCCAAACAAGGAATCACCGTGAAATTTGTCTCATTTAATATCAATGGCTTACGAGCACGACCTCATCAGATACAAGCGCTGGTGGAAAAACACGCGCCAGATGTCATTGGCTTACAAGAAATCAAAGTAGACGATGCCGCCTTCCCCCATGATATCCCTAAGTCCGTTGGCTACCATGCTTATTACTATGGGCAAAAGTCTCACTACGGCGTGGCCATTTTCAGTAAACAACCCGCTTTAAATGTGGAATATGGGTTTCCAGGGGACGATGCAGACGCACAGCGTCGCATGATTATCGCCACTTTCGAAACCTCTGAAGGGCCAGTTAAAGTCCTCAATGGCTACTTCCCTCAAGGCGAAAACCGTGACCACGAAACCAAGTTTCCTGCCAAACGTAAGTTTTACGCGGATCTAATGGCTTATCTGGCCACCCACTCCCCTGACGAAAAAATCATAGTGATGGGTGACATTAATATTTCCCCTACGGATTTAGACATTGGCATCGGCGATGCTAACGCCAAGCGTTGGTTAAAAACCGGAAAATGCAGCTTCTTACCAGAAGAAAGAGAATGGTTTAAAACATTAACCGACTGGGGCTTTGATGATACTTATCGCCAACTCAACCCAAATACAAACGATCGCTTTAGTTGGTTTGATTACCGCTCCAAAGGGTTTGATGATGAACCTAAGCGTGGTCTGCGTATTGATGTGATTTTATCATCAAAAGGACTCACGCCCTATTTAGCGGATTCCGACGTGGATTATGAGCTACGCGCCTTAGAAAAACCATCTGATCATGCTCCGATTTGGAGCACTTTTAACGTCAACTCATAGGAAAAAAACAGGGCGACTACTGGTCAAAAAACACACAAATCCAGTAAGGGCCGCCCTGTCTGGCAAGGATGCTTATTACCTCCTTCTACCCCCAGATTTATCCACAGTCTTTGTGGATGCTTTTCATAAATTCGCAACACTCCCATAAATTAGCCTTCTACCCCCTAAAAAAAGCTTTGATTTTTTGGCAAAGCCAGAGAGGCTGTTCTAGAGTCACCATATGGCCACAGTGGCTTGCTATATACACCTCAACCCTTTTATTCTCCTGTGTTGATGTTTTGCATTCTTCTAAAGCGCGTCGGTTTTGTGGAGAAATCAACGAATCTTCTTCCCCTAAACAAAAGCATAAAGGCATACCCAAGGTCAGTAAGTTGAACAGAATATCAGGTCGCTCCAAGCTACTAGACAATTGTTGTATAAGCACCTTCTCTCCTAACGATGCATCCATCTCTTTGATCAACTCGATAAGGTACTCATGGTGCCTATTACGCTGTGCCAACATAGACATGGCTTTCTTAGGGGGAATCCCTTTATAACCATTCTTGGCCACCCAATTCAGCGCAAGCTTGCGTTGGGCTATTTCACTTTCTTGTAACCCCTGAGCCGTATTGGAAACAACCATCAACTTAGCCACTCGCTCAGGGTATTTAAGCGTAAACGCACTGGCAATATAGCCTCCCATGGAGAAGCCTAAGAGAAGAATCGGTGAGCTTGGCAAACTTGCCGCCAAGGACTCAACAATCGCCTTAATACTCTCTTCTTGCGGCAACGAGACATGCTTAAGAGTAAAGCCGACCAGTACCTTGTCAATAAATTGCCAGAGGCGTTCATCACACATCGTTCCGGGTAAACAATAGATCACTTTTTCTGCGATATTAGTTAACGCCATTATTGAAAGATCTCTCATAGGTGAAATGAGTTGCACTAAATATCGTATTTCCAGACAGCTTTAATTTTCAATCCAATATATTATTTCTGCATTTTTTACTAAACAACTTTCTTCATTTTCAGCCCCCATGACCATCGATAAACATGTAAGAACCCAGAACCCAATACTACTCAAACCCATTATCCTCTAAACCAAGCCCTGCTTAACGGGGATGCTTTAAAATACAAGTCTCCACTCCCAACAAACTCTGTTGCACTTTAACCACATCGAGGGTATAGATTGTCCTCAATGACAAGTAAATTTTACCAGATGTACAGCAAACCTAGCGATAGCTAAAGCGTAGTGATTTAACACTAATTGGTTGTTAATGAGACTCAATTACCAATAGTTATCGCCAATTTTCTCCAGTAATAATAGTCAAGTATTTCTTCTGATATAAACTTTTTAATTTTATTGAGTATTGTGTTTATGAAATTTTTATAGTGCCTTATATAGACTAATCAAAAATTATACTTTTGAATTCAGTACAGTGAACGCACAGTTTTTGTGCACAACGTTCCATTTTTGCGCACAAATTTATTTAATGCATTAATCTATATAAGGATAGGTCTTTTTGAGATAATATTTTTGACGCTTAAATCACGATATGAGAAAGAATTGACTCCTTCCAAATTGAACGTAAA